>NZ_JBMSDS010000002.1:0-1090980 GCF_049445735.1 Phenylobacterium sp. VNQ135
AGCGGCGGCATCGTGCCATGGGCGAGCGCGCCAGCTGTTGAGGGCGCGCGCTCGCCCACCCCAAACATGGCGTCAGAGCCCGCCGTGCACTAACATTGAGCTTGGATCACCCCCTGGGGGCAGGCCATGGTCAGCAGGTCGTAGGAGAACTGCCCCAGGCCCGGCGAATCCTCGTCGAAATACTCGGCCCGGACGAGGGCGCTGAAGGTCTCGCTGGGCTTCCAGAGCGCCTGGAGCCGGCCGCCCCAATAGTCCTCATGGTCGAGGTAGCGATCGCCCAGAACGTTGGTGCGCGGATCCCGCGTATTGCGGAAGAAGCCCTTGTTCTTGTCGAGGTACGTCGCGCCGAAGCGCAAGGCCAGCTGGTCGTTCACCGGCAGGTTGGCGACGACGTCCCCCGTCCAGGTGTCGCTGACGCCGTAGCCCACCGTGACGCTGCCGCCCGCCGCGCCCAAGTCCGGGCGCTGGTGAACCAGGTTGATCGCGCCGCCGAGCGCGTTGCGGCCGAAATAGGCGCTCTGCGGTCCACGCAGGACTTCCGAGCGCTGCAGGTCGAAGAAGCTCAGGCGGGTGAAGGAGGAAGAACCCACGTAGAGTCCGTCCTCGTAGAGCCCGACCGCGCCGTCGGCGTTGCCGCGGAACGCCGTGGCGCCGCCCTGGCCGCGCACGACGATGTTCATATTGCTCTGGCCGCCCGTGTTGGAGACCGTAAGGCCAGGGACCGTCCGCGCCAGGTCGCGGGAATCCTCCACCGCGCGAGCTTGCAACTCCTCACCGCCCATGAAGGTCGCGGTCGCCGGCACGTCCACCACCGATTCCGCGCGACGACGCGCCGTGACCACGAGTTCCTCGATCACGCCCGCATCGCTCTTCGGCACGGGTTGCGCAGAGGCCATCGTGGCCGCAGCGGAGACGACGGCGAACGCCGTGGCGCCGAGCAGGCGAACTCTCATGAAAATCCCTCCCCCTGAGGTGCTGTGTTATTTTTTGCATGCATAATTGCGACTGCCATGCAGGTCAACACCCGGAATACACGGCTCAGACCACATGATTGCGTGCAACAGGGAGTGGAATGCGATGACGCGGGAACTTCCGGTGGTGGTGGTGGTGGTGGTGGTGGTGGGCGCAGGTCCTGTGGGGCTCACCGCCCTGCTGCGCTCGGCCCGGGGCATCGACCAGCTGCTCGTCGAACGGCGCGGCGGGCCGCACCAGGCGCCCCAGGCCCACGTGCTGAAGACCCGCACCTTGGAGATCTTCCGCGGCCGATTAGGCGCTGTTGAGGGGCGCGCGTTGATGAGCGCCGCCCCCTCGTTGTCCCCCGTGTCGATGCACGCAGGCGTGCCGGTCAAACCATCCGGCTGCGGAGCGACGTCTCGGCACGGCTCACCAGGCCAGCAGCAGCTTTCCGAAGTGGGCGCTCGCGCGCATGCGCGCATGGGCCGCCTCGGCGTCGGCGGCGGGAAAGACCTCATCGATGACTGGGACCACCTCACCACGCGCCACCAGGCGCCAGACGACCTCGACGGTCTCCGTGATCACCTGACGCTTAGCCTCAGGACTGCGAGCGCGCAGCGTCGAAGCGATCACGCTGAGGCGCCGGCGCATCATGAGCGCCAGGTCGAGTTCGCCGATCGGCCCGCCGCTCACCGAGATCACCGAGAGGCGGCCTTCCGGCGCCAGGCATTGCAGGTTCCGGCCGAGGTAAGGCCCGCCCACCAGATCCAGGATGACATCGACACCCTGGCCCTCAGTGAAGGCCAGGGTCTCCGCCACGAAGTCCTGGGCGCGATAGTCGATGGCGAGGGACGCGCCCAGCCGCCGGCAGCGCTCGACCTTTTCCGGCGTGCCGGCCGTGGCCACGACGCGATGGCCCAAGGCGCGTGCGATCTGGATCGCGGCCACGCCGACGCCGCTCCCGCCACCATGCACGAGCAGCGTCTCGGCAGGCTGCAGGCGGCCGCGCCGCCAGACATTGTCCCAGGCGGTGCAGGCCGCCTCCAGGAGCGCCGCCGCACCAGCGAGGGTCGCGCCGGGCGGCACGGGGGCGAGCTGTTCGACGGGGGCCAGGCAGTGGTCGGCATAGCCCCCGCCGGCGACGAGCGCGCAGACCTTGTCGCCGGGGCTCCAGGGGCCGGCCGCTTTGCCGACCGCGACGATCTCGCCGGCGACTTCGATCCCCAGGATGTCCGACGCGCCAAGCGGCGGCGGGTAGCGGCCAGCGCGCTGGGACAGGTCGGCCCGGTTCACTCCGGAGAAGGCGACCTTGATCAGGACCTCGCCCGGCCCAACCGGCGGCTTGGGCCGCTCGGTGAGCTGCAGGGCCGCGCCGCCGTCGACGACCTCGATACACTGCATGACGTCAGTCAGCCTGGGCGACGAAGGGGTTGGAGAGGACCCCGACCCCCGCCACCTCGACCTGCACGACGTCGCCGGGCTTCAGCCAGCGCGGCGGGACACGGGTGTGGCCCGCGCCGCCCGGGGAGCCGGTGGCGATGACGTCGCCCGCATGCAGTCGCGTCCAGCTCGAGAGGTAGGCGATCAGCTCGTCGATCGGATAGGTCAGGCCGTCGGCCGCGCCCGTCTGATAGACCTCTCCATTGAGGCGCGTGGTGAGCTTGAGGTCGCCCACCGAGGCGATCTCGTCGGCCGTCGTCATCCACGGGCCGAAGCCTGCGGAGGCCGGGAACGCCTTGGCGGCCGTGAAGTGGCGGGTGTGGCGCATATAGTCGCGCGCCGCGCAGTCGTTGTAACAGGCATACCCCGCCACGTGCTCCATGGCGTTTTCGCGCGGAATGGCGAACCCGCCACGTCCCAGGATCACAGCGATCTCACCCTCGAAGTCGAACTCGGCCGTGGCCTTGGGGATGACCAGGGGTTCGCCGTGGCCGACCTGGGTGTCCGGAAAGCGCGCCATTAGATGCGGATAGAGCAGCTTCGGACGGCCTTGCGAGATCCGGTCCTCCTCGTAGTTCAGCAGAATGAGGAAAAGCCGGCGCGGCTGCGGCACCACGGGCGCCCAGCGGACCTCGTCGAAGTTGAAGTCCGCGACGGCGCCGGCATGCGCCGCCGCAAGCGACAACTCTCCACGCTCCAGGATATCGCGAAGCGTGACCCAGGCCGGGTCGCGGGCCGTCAGATCGACGACTCCGCGACCGCCCACCAGGCCTACGCGCGTTCGCTCGCCGGCGATGAACGTCGCCAGTTTCATGCAGTCCCCCTCTCGTGTCGTGCGTTCGGCGGCGATCAGGCCGGTTCGAGTTCGCGCGCCGGCGACGCGGCCGGCGCCTCATCGCAACGCGCCTTCATGGCCTGGTAGTCGCGGTAGAGCTGGGCCTGATCGACCGGATAGCCGACGTAGTTCTCCTCGAACTCCTCGGACATCAGCCGGCCGTTCTCGATCGCCTCCTCCATGCTGGAGAAGGCCTCGTACCAAAACTCGAACTGGTTGCCCTCGGGATCGCTGAAGTAGATACCGACGCCGGTCCGGTGATCGGTGACCCGGTCGACCCGGACGCCGGCGTCGACGAGCCGGCCGAAGGCCAGAACCCAGTTCTGGTAATTGCCCAGGTCGAAGCAGATGTGGTGCAGGCCCGCGCCGTGCGCCTTCGGCGTGCCGGGCGGAACCGGAAGCAGCGCGATGTCATGGTGTTGGTAGCCGAAGCTCAGCGTGGCGAACCGCCCCGCGGCCCGTTTCATGACCTTCATGCCGAGCGCGTTCACTCCGAAGTCGATGTAGCGGTCGATGTCAGTGACGGACAGTCCGACGTGCGTGACACGGGTCGAAGGCCATTGCATTGGCAGCTCCTTTAGGCCGGGACGGCGATTGCAGCAGGCGCAGGCTCGTCGACCACGCCGTTGAACAGGGTTCCCACCCCATCGATGTCGACCTCCACGCGGTCGCCGGCCTTCATCCAGAGCGGCGGGGTTCGGCGCGCGCCCACCCCGGCGGGCGTACCGGTCGAGATGACGTCGCCCGGCAGGAGGGTGGTGATCTGCGAGAGGTAGGCGATGATCTCCGGCACGCCCCAGATCATCGTGTCGGTTCCGGCCTCCTGCACCACCTCGCCGTTCAGCCGCGTGCGCAGGCGCATGGCGTCCCAGGCGGGAGCCTCGTCCTTGGTGACGATCCAGGGGCCGATCGCGCCGGAGCGTTCGAAGTTCTTACCGGCACCCACCGAGTGCTTCTGGAAGTCACGAACGCTGCCTTCCATCACGCACGTGTAGCCGAAGACGTGGTCCAGGGCGTCGCACTCGCTGATCTGGCGGCCCGCGCGGCCGATGACGCAGCCCAGTTCGCCTTCGTAGTCGAAGTGGGTCGACGCGTGCGGCCGCCAGAGGGCCGCGCCGGGCGCGGCGAAGGAGTCCGCCGAGCGCAGGAACACCGATGGGCGTTCCGAAGGGTCGCGCGCGGTTTCGGCCACATGGGCAGAATAGTTGAGGCCGATGCAGAAGAAGCGGCCGAGCCGGATGGGCGCGAGCAGTTCCAGTCCGCCCAGCGAGCGCGATGGCCCTGCGCTCACCATCGCCCTGGAGGCGATGAGGCTCGACAGGCAGTCGCCCGTCGCCTGCAGAAGCGTCACCTCATCGCCATCTAGGCGTCCCAGGCGGTCCTTTCCGTTCTCGCGGCAACGTATCAGACGCATGCGACCTCCCTTTTATTGCATGCAATCTATGAGGCTGGTCTGAGACCGTCAAGGAAAGAGCGGCATGCAATCTTGCGAACGGCGTGCGGATATCGCAAGTTGTCCAAAATTGGGAGGACGCCGTGACTACAGACGTTGAGAGCGCCGACGTTGCGCCATCTCAGCCACGCCCCGGCTTCACGCCGGCCTATGTGGGCTATGTCGTGGTGCTGCTCGCTGTGGTGAACGTCTTCAACTTCATGGACCGCACGGTGATCTCGGTCCTCATGCCGTCGATCAAGGCAGACCTCGGCTTGAACGACACGCAGCTGGGCTTCCTGTCCGGCCTGGCCTTTGCCCTGTTCTACGCCACGCTCGGCATCCCGATCGCCGCCCTCGCCGACCGTTCGATCCGCCGCAACATCATCGCGGTCGCGTTGGTCATCTGGAGCAGCATGACCGCCATCTGCGGGACGGCGCAGAGCTTTCTGCACCTCTTGATGTGCCGGGTCGGCGTCGGGGTTGGCGAAGCCGGCTGCCTGCCGTCGTCACATTCCCTGATCAGTGACTACGTGCCCCCTGCCAAGCGGTCCAGCGCGCTCGCCATCCACACCGCGGGCAGCACGATCGGATCCATGTGCGGCCTGATGATCGGCGGGCTGCTGGTGGCCCAGTTCGGCTGGCGAGAGACCTTCGTGATCCTGGGCCTGCCGGGACTCCTCCTCGCCGTCGTGGTCTGGCTCACTCTGCGCGAGCCGCCGCGCGGCGGCGCCGACCCCAAGTCCGCGCTGGTGGCCGCCGCCGGCGAGCCCACCACCATCTTGGGGCTCATCCGGGCGCGGCCGGCCTACATCCACATGGTGCTGGTCTTCGGCGCCGGAGGGTTCGTCTCGTTCGGCCTGCAGCAGTGGCTCCCCTCCTTTTATGTCCGCTCCTACGGCTTGACGATCGGCCAGGTGGGCCTCGTCTACGGCGCCGTCAGTGGCCTCGCCTCGACCCTGGGCGCCCTCCTCGGCGGCTACATCGGTGACCGCCTGCTGAAACGCGGGCCGCTGACCGCCATCGCCTACGCCATCATCTGCGCGATCCTGGCCTTCGCCTTCAAGATCGCCATGCTCCTCGCCGACCAGGCGTCGATCTCGCTGACCTTCAACTTCTTCTCGAGCTTCTTCGGCCTCGCGGCCCATGGCCCCTGCTTTGCCCTGGTGCAAGGCGTGACGCCGGCGCACCTGCGCGCCCGTGCGGCCGCCGTTCTCACCCTGCTCACCAGCCTCATCGGCACCGGGGCGGGGCCTCTGTTCATCGGCTTCGTCAGCGACCTGTATGGGCACGTCGGCGCTGAATCGCTGCGCTATGGACTGCTGTGGTGCAGCGCCATTGCCCTGTGGCCGGTCCTGCATCTGATGCTTGCCCGACGCACCATCCTGCAGGATCTGAAAGCCTAGCCTTCAGGCGTGCGCGAACAACAGAGTGGCGACAATCTGCAGCAACCCGGGAAGCCATGGATGGTCGCCATGGAAGCGCCACTCCGCGGCGACCTGCCTGTCGGCTTCGATCCACCCGCCGACGCGCCGGCTCGCCGGAACAACCTCGCACCGACGACAGCCTGAACCGCGGGGAAATCGAAGAACAGCGCTCCGCGAACCTTGACAGATCTCGCACGATGGAGAACCGAAAGTCCTACCACGTCGTCTGGCTCGCCCACCTGGTGGGTGACCTCCACCAGCCCATGCATGCGGTCGCGCGCTTGTCCGCCGCGACGCCCAACGGCGACAAGGGCGGCGGCGAGGTGTTCGTGAACTGCAGTGGCTGCGATGGCGTGCTGCACGCGTTCTGGAAGCACAGCTGGGCGCCGTGAACGGCGCGAGCGCGAGCGTCGCGCCGGCGAAGGCAGTTGCGAACGGCCTCGCCGGGTGCGGGCCCCTTCAGCCTGACGGACGATTATAGCGCCCAGGCGCCGGTGCATGCCAAAGGCCCGCGCGGCGCTCGCGGCAGCGCGGCTCGCCAACCTGCTCGACCAGAACTTGAAGTAGCCCGCAAGCCGATTCGCACCGGTCTCGCCTTGCAGCGAGCAACGACAGCGAGGCGCCGGCAGGGCGCCTGATCATGACCTTCGTGGAAGCGCTGCTCGCCAACGCAAAACGCTGCGGAACCTAGGGCCGCGCCACGCAGCCGCTCTGCCGTCAGCAGAGGTCCGCGGGGCTACCATCTGAAGTGTCAGGCGGGCGAAGGCGCCTAGGCGGGACGAGGTTCGAGAGGCGCAGCTGTCACCGTCGCCAGCGCAACCTCACGTTCGACGCCGTGGCGCAGGACGAAGACCTCGCTTTGGGCGACGCTGAGGTTGCGGCCGAGGCGGACAACGCGGGCCCGGGCCAGGAGCAGCTCGCCCTTCGCCGGGGCCAGGAAGTGGATGTTCATCTGGCTGGTGACGTTGGGGCCGGTCTGGGAGGCGCAGGCCCACGCGCCGGCGACATCGGCGATGAAGCCCACGATCCCGCCGAACACGAAGCCGGCGTATTGCTGGATGTGCGGGCCGACAGGGACCTGCACCTCGCAGACCCCGTCGGAGCAGGAGACGACTTCACCCTTAAGCACCTGACCGAAGAAGCCTCCGGAGACACTCGTCCGCAGGCGCTCGAGGGTGACCGGCGGTTGGCTCACGCCGCCAACACGGTGCGGAACGCGAACTGGCCGCTCAGTTCCTTCATGCGCCAGCCGTCGGGCGTCTCCACGCAGATCGAGTGGTAATCCGCCAGGAGGCTCGGCGGGCCAGCCGGATAGGGCGGCGGCCCAGCGTTCGCGCTGCGGCTGGAGAAGGCGGTCAGATAGTAGCGGCAATGCACGCCATCGGCGCCATCCTCGCAGCGCAGGTTGGTGATGACGTGGCGCACGAAGAGGCCCCCCGGGCGCTCGTCCATGGCCGCGCGGACCTCGGCCACACCTTCGCGCCACTTGCCGGCGCGGTTCCAGCGGCCATCCGGCACCATCAGCGAGACGAGACCCTCGTAGTCGTCGCGATCGAGCTGTCCCCAGAACTCGGCGATCAGCTGTTGGCAGGCGGCGTAGCGCTCGGCGGCGATCATTTACTCTCCCTCAAGTCTCGTGCTGCACCCGCTTGATCGCGGAAAAGATTGCATAGTACAAGCCTTTTTGCATGCATTCTTGGAGAGCGATTTGTCCGCCCCGGTGATCTCTGCGCCTACGCTCGACGATCGGTACGACCTTAGCCAGGAGCGAATCCTGGTCAATGGCATGCAAGCGATCGTGCGGATGCTCATCGAGCAGCATGAGCGGGACGTCCGCGCAGGGTTGCGCACCGGCGGGTTCGTCTCTGGCTATCGGGGCTCGCCGCTGGGCCGTCTGGACGCCGAGCTCTGGGCGGCCAAAGGACGCTTGCAACCGCGCAACATCCGCTTCCAGCCCGGGGTCAACGAGGAGCTCGCCGCGACCGCGATCTGGGGGTCACAGCAGACCGGTCTTATCGCAGACGCCCGCGTCGATGGCGTGCTGGGACTCTGGTACGGCAAGGGGCCGGGCGTCGACCGTTGCGGTGACGTCTTCAAACACGCCAACATGGCCGGCACATCCGCCAAAGGCGGCGTGTTGGCCATCGGCGGCGACGATCATGCCGCCAAGTCCTCGACCATCGCCCACCAGAGCGAGCAGGCCTTCGTCGCGGCCATGATGCCCGTGCTGGCGCCGTCCGACCTGCGCGAGGTCGTTGAGTACGGGCTCCTGGGCTATGCCATGTCCCGCTACGCAGGCTGCTGGGTGGGTATGAAGGTGACGACCCAGGTCGCCGATTCCAGCGCCTCGATCCCGGGCTACGCCGCGCGGCCGCCCATCCGCTTGCCGGAGAGCGACGAACGTCCGGCGGACGGGCTCTCCATTCGGTGGCCGGAAGACAAGATGCGCATGGAGGCCCGGCTGGTGGACGCCAAGCTTGCCGCGGCGCAGGCGTTTGCGCGGGCCAACGGCGTCGACCGCCAGGTCTGGGGGGCGAAGACCCCTCGGCTGGGCCTGGTCACGGTCGGCAAGGCGCACGGCGACGTCGTCGAAGCGCTGCGCGCCAGTGGTCTCGACGAGGCCCGGGCAGAGCAGTTGGGCCTGGCCGTCTTCAAGGTCGGCATGCCCTGGCCGCTCGAGCCCAACGCCATCCTGGCCTTCGCGGGGTCGTGCGAGCGCCTGCTCGTGGTGGAAGAGAAGCGCGGCCTGGTCGAGCCCCAGCTGAAGGCGCTTCTGTTCGACGCCGCGGCGGCCGCAGCCCCCAAAGTGTTCGGCAAGCGCGGCCCGGATGGCCGACCGCTGCTCCCGGAGCACGGCGAGCTTTCTCCGCGTCTCATCGCCGAGGCGTTGTCGGCGCTCGACCCTGGCCTGGGGACGGACCTGACGCCGCGCCCGGCCCCGGTCGCGCCGCTCCCGGACCTGCTGGTTCGCAAGGAGTTCTTCTGCGCGGGCTGTCCCCACAACCGCTCCACGCGGGTGCCGGACGGCTCCATCGCCCTGGGCGGCATCGGCTGCCACACCATGGCCAGCCGGATGCCCGACCGGAACACCGCCACCGTCTGTCAGATGGGCGGCGAAGGCGCGACCTGGATCGGCCAGGCGCCCTTTGTGCATCGCCCGCACGTGTTCCAGAACCTGGGCGATGGGACCTATTTCCACTCGGGCTTCCTAGCCATCCGCGCGGCCGTCGCGGCGGACGTCAACATCACCTACAAGATCCTGCACAACGACGCCGTCGCCATGACGGGCGGGCAGCCCGTGGACGGGACCCTCGGCGTCGAAGAGATCTGCCGGGAACTTGCCGCCGAAGGCGTTCGGCGGATCGTGGTGGTGACCGACGAGCCCGAGCGCCCGCGGGCCCTCGAGTCCGCCGTGCAGGTGCGTGCGCGCCAGGAGGTCGACGCCGTCCAGCGTGAACTGCGCGAGGTCCAAGGCGTCAGCGCGATGATCTACGAGCAGGTCTGCGCTGCCGAGAAGCGGCGGCGGCGCAAGCGCAAGCTGATGCCAGATCCGCCCAAGCGCCTCTTCATCAACGAGCGGGTCTGCGAGGGCTGCGGTGACTGCGTCAAGGTGTCGGGCTGCATCGCGGTCACGCCAATCGAGACGTCGTTGGGGCGCAAGCGGGCGATCGATCAGTCGGCCTGCAACAAGGACTTCTCCTGCCTGGAGGGCTTCTGCCCCTCGTTCGCGGAGATCTCGGGAGCCCAGCCCCGCCGCGCCGACAACCGCCGCCTGCAGGACTGGCTGGCGGCCCAGCCGGACCTCCCGCCGCCGGCGCTTGCGTTGGACGCGCCCCGGCGGATTCTGATCACCGGGATCGGCGGCACCGGCGTCGTCACCATCGGCGCGGTCACCGCGATGGCCGCCCACCTGGATGGGCTGGCCGGTAGCGTACTCGACATGACCGGCCTGGCGCAGAAGAACGGCGCGGTCGCCAGCCACCTCACCCTGGCGCGGACACCGGAGGAGATCGCCGCGGTGAAGATCGGCGCGGGCGGCGCTGATCTGCTGATCGCGTGCGACGCCGTGGTGGCCGCCACACCGGAGCACCTCGATCTTCTGAGCGCAGCCGCGCGCGCCGTGATCAACGCCGATGTTGCGCCGACCTCGGGCGTGACCTTCGATACGAAGGCCCGTCTCGATGCGAACGCGGTGATCGGGCGGATCGAAGCCGCGGCCTTGGGCGGGATCGCCCGGTGCGCGGCCGCCGGCCTCGCCCGTCAGTTGCTGGGGGACACGGTCTTCTCGAACATGCTGATGCTGGGTTTCGCCTGGCAGGGCGGGGGCCTTCCCGTCAGCCTGGAGAGCCTCCACACCGCCATCCGACTGAACGGCGCCGCCGTGCCGATGAACCTGGCAGCCTTCGAACTCGGCCGGCGGCTGGCGGCCGACGGTGAGGCCGCGCTGCAGGCGCTGACGAACCCGACGGAGGTCCAGGCGGCGGCGCCCGAGCCGTTGGACGTCCTGGAGACGCGTCACCGGGCCTTCCTGGAAGCCTATCAGGATCGCGCCTATGCCGACCGCTACAGCGCTTGGGTCCGCCGTTACGCGGCCAAGGACGCCGAGTTGGCCCGGGCGGCCGCCACGGGACTCTTCAAGCTAATGGCCATCAAGGACGAGTACGAAGTGGCCCGGCTCTACAGCGACGGCGAGTTCCGCCGCGCGCTCGAACGGGAGTTCACCGACGTCGGCGCGGTGCGCCTTTATCTGTCGCCGCCGCTCATCGCCCCCAAGGGTTCGGACGGACGGCCCCGCAAGGTCGCCTTCGGGCCCTGGGTCTTCCCGATGTTCGGGGTGCTGGCCCGCCTAAAGGGGCTGCGAGGCTCGCCGTTCGATGTGTTCGGCTACGCCCTCGAGCGGCGGCGCGAGCGACGGCTGCTCGCCGACTACGAAGCCACCCTGCATGAGGTCCTGGACGGGTTGGGCGGTCGTCCGCGCGACGTCGCCCAGGCGCTCCTGGCCCTGCCGGGCGATGTGCGCGGCTTCGGCCACGTGAAGGCCGCTGCGATGGACCGCTTTGACGCCGAACGCGCCCGGCTGCTGGCCGCCTGGCGCACGCCGTCGGCAGCCAATCAACAACTCGAAACGGTCTAGGCGCAGAGCGCTCCAGGCCACAAGAATTGCTTCAAGGGAGGCGTAGAGTGTTCAAATCCATTCGCAAGGCCGGCGGCATCGCCGCCCTTTGTGCGGCGGTCGCGCTGCCGACAGCATCCGCGGCTCCTCAGGCCGCGGCCCAGGCGCCGCGCCGGCCGAACATCATCGTCATCCTCGCGGACGACCTGGGCTACAACGACATCTCTCTGAACGGCCAGACGGTGGTCCGGACGCCGAACATCGACTCGCTGGCGCGCGACGGAGTGCGCTTCACGCAGGCCTATTCGTCCGACGCCGTCTGTGCGCCGTCGCGCGCCGGGTTGCTCACCGGGCGCTACCAGCAGCGCTTCGGATTCGAATCCAACGTCCCGCCCGCCGGGGTGATCGAGAACGCCCTGGCCGAGCGCGCCGCCGGCAAGGTCGACGACGATCATGAGCCCGGCGACATCATGCAGGCGAAGGACCTGCCGCCGTTGGCGCCGCCCGAGCAACGCGGCATCCCCGACACCGAAACGACCTGGGCTCAGACCTTGAAGGCGGCGGGCTATCGGACCGCGGCCTACGGCAAGTGGCATGTGGGCTATGCTCCGAACCTCTTGCCGGCCGCCCGGGGCTTCGACGAGTCGTTGATCTTCCCCGGCGGCGCTTCCCTGATGGCGCCGGCCGACGATCCGAAGATGGTCAATGCGCCCCTCCCCTGGAGCACCTTCGACACTGCGATCTGGAAACGCCTGAAGGCGCAGCTGATGCGCAATGGCAAGGTCGAGCCGGTCAAGGATTACATGACCTATCAACTGGCCGACGAGGCGGTGGACTTCATCGGCCGCAACAAGGACCGGCCGTTCGCGATCTATCTGGCCTTCAACGCCCCGCACAATCCGCTGCAGGCGCCGAAGGACATCTACGATCGCATGGGTCACATCCCCGAACACCAGCTTCGCGTCTACTATTCGATGATCGTCGCCTTGGACGACTCCATCGGGCGCGTCATACGCAAGCTGGAAGCCGAGGGCCTGGACCAGGACACTATCGTCGTCTTCGCCAGCGACAACGGGGCCGCGTCGTACATCCACAGCCCCACCTCCAACCTCCCCAACCGCGGCTGGAAGACCACCTACTTCCAGGGCGGCTTCAATGTCCCGATGATGATCCGCTGGCCGCGTCGGCTTCCGGCCGGCGAGGTGATCCGAGCGCCGGCGAGTCTCCTGGACCTGGCGCCGACGTTGCTGTCGGCCGGCCAGGCCCAGCGCCCGGGCGGCAAGCCGCTCGATGGGCGCAATCTGATGCCGATCATGACGGAGGGCCGCGACGACCTGACCGGCCGCACTCTGTTCTGGCGCAGCGAGCACTACCACGCCGTTCTGCAGGGCGACTTCAAGCTGCAGGTGAGCAAGTACCCGGACAAGGTCTGGCTCTACAATCTGCGCACCGATCCGGGCGAGCGCAGCAATCTGGCGGAGGCGATGCCGGACAAGGTCAAGGCGATGCGCGCGCTGGTCGATGCGCACGACAAGGAACTGGTGACGCCGAACTGGCCGCACCTGGGTCGCCGGCGCATCTGGATCGACGGCGATATCTCGCCGCGGCCGAAGGACGCCGAGTTTATCTACTGGGCGCTCTCGACGCCGGAATAGGATGCGTGGTTCAGGCCCGATCGCCGCGCTCATCGCGCTCGTCGCGACCGGTTGCGATCGGGCTTCGCCCCCACGCGCCGCCGCGCCGCCGTCGCGCCATTGCGCGGCGTTGGCGGGCGATGTGGCGCTGCCCGGGGGGGCGTTCACCATGGGCGCTGATCCGCAGGGGCCGGACGAAGGCCCGCCACGGCGCGTGACGGTCGCGGCCTTCCGCATCGACCGCACCGAAGTGACGAACGCGCAGTTCGCGGCGTTCGTACGGGCCACCGGCTACGTGACCCTGGCCGAACGACAGCCTGACCCGCGTGATTACCCCGGCATGGATGCCGCGCGGCTGCGTCCCTCGTCGCTAGTCTTCGTCGGCGCCGACGCCGACCCGCGACTGGAGGATCCAGCGCGCTGGTGGCGCATCGTCGACGGCGCCGACTGGCGCCACCCCCGGGGGCCTGGAAGTTCGATCCAAGGCGCCGATCAGGAGCCGGTCGTACATGTCGGCTATGCCGACGCCCTGGCCTACGCTCGCTGGCGTGGGCGCGACCTCCCAACCGAGGCCGAATGGGAATACGCCGCCCGCGGCGGCCTGGACGGCGCCCGATATGTGTGGGGCAACGCGCCGCCGACCGCCGAGGCGCCCCGCGCGAACTACTGGCAGGGTCCCTTTCCCGCCGTTGACGCGGCGTCCGACGGCTATCGCGCCAAGGCGGCCCCCGTCGGCTGCTTTCCGGCCAACGGCTTTGGCCTCTACGATATGGCGGGCAACGTGTGGGAATGGACGCGCCAACCCACCTCCGACGGTGCGGCTGCAACTCACCTGATCAAGGGCGGCTCATTCCTATGCGCCGACGACTTCTGCTTCCGCTACCGGCCGTCGGCGCGCCAGGCGGGACCGCCGGACACGGGCGCGTCGCACATCGGCTTTCGCACCGTGACGCGAGACCCAAACGTCACGCGATCTTCGAACAACGATCACGGAACCGTGCAATCAGCGTCTATTACGACCACAAGCTATGCTTCACCAAGACGCTGACCAGGGGTTGCGTCAAGGGGTTCCACCGTTGGCGCATGACCGGTTCATGCGACGTCTCGTGCAGACGCCGCCCGGAGGAATACTGGCCTCGATCGGGTCGCTCGGCAGCGGAACGTCCGTCGAAATTTCGACGAGAGGTCGACCTCTTGGGCGCGTCTTGATGGACCCGGAAGCGCTATCTCAGGATCGAAGGAGATCGTGTGCTTACCAGGCGTTGGGTGAAAACGGCGGTGTTCTCATGCCGTTTCGGCGTAAACCCCAACCTAAACCCCAACCTAATGCCTATTCTAGGTTGGGGAGAGCCAGGAGCGCGGACTCTATCTTATTGATCTTTAAGGGAAGAAAATGGCGCGCCCGGAACGATTCGAACGTCCGACCCTCAGATTCGTAGTCTGATGCTCTATCCAGCTGAGCTACGGGCGCGCATGCCTTTCGGCGAGGGGCGCTATCTAGCGAGGTGGGACGGCGGTTTCAACCGTTTCCTTGCGCAGCGTGGCATCTCGACGGGCTCCGGCTCGCGGTCTACCAGATCCTCCGTCCTAAGAGTGGTCCTCGAACGATGCTGAACTGCACCCGCGCCTCCGGGCTGACGTTCCTGTTCCCCGAGGGCGACACTGTCGTGGGCCAGGCGCTGCAGAGGTATGGCGAGTTCGCCGGCCCCGAGGTGGACTTCCTTGTCGAGGCGGCTACGGCCGCAGAGGGCCGATTCCTGGACATCGGCGCCAACATCGGGGCGATCGCCTTGCCCTTCGCCAGACGCGCGCCCGGCTGGCGCGTCACGGCCGTCGAGCCGCATCGCGGCCTCTGCTCTGTGCTGGCCGCCAACACGCATGCGAACCACCTGGAGAACGTGGAGGTCGTCAACGCCGCCGCCGGCGCCGTGCGGACCATCGTCGATTTTCCGACGCTGCCCCTCGACCAGAAGCTCAATTTCGGCGACTCGGGCTTTCACCAGAACGCCCCGCTCACCCCGGTTCTGCAGCTCCCGGCCGACGCGCTGGGCGCCGACGCGGCGGTCATCAAGGTCGACGTCCAGGGTTTCGAGGCCGAGGTGCTGAAGGGGTCGAGCGAGATCCTGAGGACGGGTCGAGCCCTCTGGTTCATCGAGAAACCCGCCACGCCCGAAAGCCGTCGCGAGGTGTTCGAGACGCTACAGGCGGCCGGCTGCGAGATCTTCTGGTTCTTCTCTCCGTTCGGCACACGCCGCTCGCCGCGTCCGCGGGCGCGGAACGACCGGGTCAACGGCGACGACAACTGGGTTGCAACGCCCGCGGGCGTCAGCTCGCCGTGGCCCCTGACGCGGGTTGCGGACGCGGAAGAGCCGCGCCCGCACCACGTGGACGCCTATCCCTATCTCAGGCGGTACGGCCTCGGCGCCTAGCCACCCGGAGACCGCCCGCGTCAGGGGATCGGCACGCCCAGGGCTCCGCCGACCGCGCCGCCCAGGCCGCGCATGATCGCCTTGCGGCGCTCGGCCTTGGGGTCCTTCGGAGGCTGTTGCTGCTGCGCGCCGCGGCGTGACGGCGCCGCGTCCTGGTCGTCGGCGTCGAAGCCGCCCATGCCCGGCATCGCCTGGCCCAGCAGGCCGCCGGTCGCCGAGCGGTAGCGGACCTTCACCGCCCACTCCTGATTCCAGGCGACCTTCGGGTCCTGCGGCCGGGGCGGATGGACGAAGTTCGCCTCGCCGCCGTAGGCCACCAGCTGGAACATCGCCTGCGGGGCGGCGTCCAGAACCTCCTTCGGCACCGCACAGCTCGTCGTCTGCGGCCCCAGCAGGGTCTTGTTGGCGACAAGCCGCGAGATGTCGCCCTGGCTCAGGTAGTCGGGATTCGAGAACGCCGCGGCCTGGGCCTCGGACGAGGACCACATCACCACCGTCTCGCCGTCGCCGCCCATGGCCGAGGCGTAGTAGGCGCGCGCCTGGGGCACGGCGCCCCAGCCCAGGTTGGCCCAGCCGCCGGGCGCCTTCTGGTTGGTCGTCAGGTTGATGGGCGCCAGGAAGTCCTGGTCGGGCGTCAGGCTGAAGCTGATCTCGGGGCTGTAGTTGCCGCGGACGGTGTGGGCGCCCACCAGGGAGCCGCGCGCCGGCACGAGGTCGCGCGTCTTCTCGTTCGGCCACTCGCCATAAGTCTTGTTGCGCGAGGCCGACGGCGGCTGCATGGCCCGATAGTCGATGCCCTTGAACAGGCCGGCAGGGTTCTGCTTGCCTTCGGCCATCTTGGCGAAGTCGATGACGTACGGCTGGCCCGGCCGGGCGCGTTCGCCGCAACCCCAGAAGATCAGCATCCGGCCGCGCGGCTTCCTGTACTCGGGCGGCACGTACGCCTCAGGGGTGTTCTCCTTCACCGCCGGCGTCTGCTTCGGCGTGAGCAGGGGCAGCCTGGCGCCCGCCTGCAGGCCCGTCGGCGGCAGGTGGTCGGCGGCCGGCGCGGGATTGGCCTGGCTGGAGCCCAGCTGCAGCTGCAGCGACTTCGAGGCTCCGCCGCCGCCCATCATGGCGCGCATCATCGCCCCGGCGTCCGGACCGCCGCTGGCGCCCGGCATGCCGAAGCCGCTCTGGGTCGCGGCGCTCATCCAATAGGTGGCGATGGGGCCCGTCACCTTCTGTTGCGGCTGGGCCGGGGCCTTGGTTTGCGCCACGGCGCCGGTGGCGAGCACGGCCACGCCGGCGGCCAGCACGAACTTGCGTGCGGTAGACATCATGCACTCCTGAAACAGCAGCGCTCGTGTAACAGCGGTCGCCTCAGGCCGGAAGGTCCCGCCAGCAGCGCACGTCGGCGTGCGGCCAAGCTGTGGCCTCGTGGACACCCCTGGCGACGGCCCGGGCCAGCGTGTCGGCCGCCAGCGAACCCAGTCGCGCAAGCGTAAAGTCGGCCAGCCCCTCCAGGGGCTTTCGATCGGTCGAGAGCGCGAAGACGATGTCGCCGTCGAACGGGGCGTGCGCCGGGCGGATCGCCCGGGCGAGGCCGTCCTGAGCCATCACCGCCAGCCGCTTGGCTTGGGCGGGGGTCAGCGCCGCATCCGTCGCGACGCAGGCGATGGTGGTGTTTCGGGTGGCGTCGGGGCGCTTGGCGAGGCCCCAGGCCTCCGGCTCCGCCATCAGGCCTGCCGAGCCCACACCGCCGAATTCGCCGTCGATCTCGTAGGGCGCGGCCCAGAACGTCCGGCCCCCGGGCGCCGTCACCGAGCCCCACGCATTCACCGCCACGATCGCCCCGACCGTGTAGCCGTCGCCGGCGACGATCGAAGCGGAGCCGGTTCCGCCTTTCAGGGCGCCCGCCATGGCGCCGTAGCCTGCGCCCGCCGTGCCGAGCGCGAACTCGGCGGCCGCGGACTCCGCCGCCTCGCGCCCGAGCGCGCGGTAGGGCGGATCCTCGCCCCAGGCCTTGTCGCCCCCGTTGGCCATGTCGAAGAGGATCGCCGCCGGAACCACTGGCGAAGGCGGGACACCCGGAATGAGGCCGTAGCCCCGGCCCTGCGCCCCCAGCCAGGCGACCACGCCGTCCGCCGCCGACAGGCCATAGACGGAGCCTCCGGACAGCACGACGGCGTCCACGGCTTCCACCAGGTTCTCGGGCGCCAAGGCGTCGGTCTCGCGAGTGCCGGGCGCGCCGCCCCGGACATCGACGGCGCACACCGCGCGCTCATCGGGCAGGATCACCGTGACCCCGGTCCGCGTGCGCGCGTCATGCGCCTGTCCGACCTTCAGGCCCGGCACGTCGGTGATCAGGTTGCGGAGCCCGGGTCTTGCGCGCATCTCGACCATGTCCCGACCTCGCACGAGCCGGCGCTTGTTGTCCACGCGGGCGGGGCTATGGTCGCGGCCTCCTGCTTCCGGAGTGACCTGTGACCGTCAGAACGCGCTTCCTTCCGCTGGCCCTTTCGGTCCTGCTGGCCGCCTGCCAATCGTCGCCCCCGGCGCGCTTGGAGAGCGCGCCCGTCGCCGCACCCGCCGCGCGCGGCCAGGGCATGGTCGCGGCGGCCAATCCGATGGCCGTCGAAGCGGGTCTCAGGGTGCTGCGCGAGGGCGGCTCGGCCGTCGACGCCGCCGTGGCGGTGCAGGCGGTGCTGGGCCTCGTGGAGCCGCAGAGCTCGGGTCTCGGCGGCGGCGCCTTCATGACCTACTACGACGCCCGGACCCGCAGCGTGACCGCCTACGATGGCCGCGAAACCGCACCGGCCGGCGCAACGCCAGACATGTTCATCGGGCCGGACGGCAGGCCGCTGGATCGGGCGACGGCGATCCTGTCGGGGCGCTCGACGGGAGCGCCGGGTGCGGTCGCCATGCTCGCCATGGCCCAGGCCGATCACGGCAAGCTGGCCTGGAACCGCCTGTTCCTCGACGCCGAGCGCCTGGCCGACCAGGGCTTCCCGGCGCCCGGCCGCATGGCCATGTCGGCGTCCAGCCGCTCGCCCCAGGCGTCCACGCCGGACGCCGTCGCCTATTTCAGCAAGCCTGACGGGACGAAGATCCAGAAGGGCGACACGGTCCGCAATCCGGCCTACGCCGCCACCGTCCGGAAGATCGCCGCGCAAGGTCCGAAGGCCCTGCTCGAGGGCGAGATCGCAGAAGCCATCGTCGCCAAGGTCCGCGAAGGCGCCCTGCCGGGGACGCTGAGCCTGGACGACCTCAAGCGCTACCGCCCCCGAAAGGGCGAAGCCCTGTGCCGTCCGTTCCGGGTCTACATCGTCTGCACGCCGGGCGCGCCCTCGGGCGGACCGGCCGTCCTCCAGGGCCTGGGCCTGCTGGAGCGCACCGACATCGCCGTCCACCCGAACGACGCCGAGGGCTGGTACCTGTTCAGCCAGGCGAGCCGGCTGATGTACGCCGACCGCGACCGCTACATCGGCGACCCTGCGTTCGTGGATGTGCCGATCGAGGGCCTGCTGGAGCCGGCCTACCTCGACGCCCGCGCCAAGCTGATCGGCCCTGTCGCCAGCCCCACGGCGCCTGAGCCGGGCATGCCGCGCGGCGCCAAGGCGCGTTCGCCGGACGCCACCCGCGAGCCCGCCGGCACCACCCATTTCGTGGTGGTCGATCCCGCCGGCAACGTGGTCTCGATGACCACGACCGTGGAGAGCATCTTCGGCTCGGGCCGGATGGTCCACGGCTTCTTCCTGAACAACCAGCTGACCGACTTCTCCTTCTCCCCGAAGGACAAGACGGGGGCGCCGGTCGCCAACGCCGTGGCGCCCGGCAAGCGGCCCCGTTCGTCGATGGCCCCGGCCATCGTGCTCGACCGCAACCGCAACTTCGTGGCCGCGGTCGGCTCGCCGGGCGGGCCGGCGATCCTCGCCTACAACCTCAAAGCTCTCGTCGGCGTCCTCGACTGGAAGCTGCCGATACAGGAGGCGCTGGCCCTGCCGAACCTGATCTCGTCGGGAACCTTCTATGCCGCCGAGGTGGACAAGTTTCCGCCGGGGATCGCGCAAGGCCTCGCGGCCAAGGGCGTGACCTTGCGGAGCGGCGCGGGCGCCGAGGGCTCCGGCCTGCACGGCGTGGAGGTGACGCCCCAGGGGCTGCGTGGCGGCGCCGATCCGCGGCGCGAGGGCGTGGCGCTGCCGCTGAACCCCTAGGCCGGGTTCCTCGTCCGCCGGCGGCGCGGCGCGGCCCTGGTGGGCGCGCCAGGCAGGCGAATCTCGAAGGTGGAACCTTCCGGTCCGGTGGAGGCGAGGGTCAGGTCGCCGCCGTGGCCGATGGCCAGCTCCCGGGCGATGGCCAGGCCAAGGCCTGCGCCGTCGGGCCGCCCCGAGCCGGCGAACGGCTGGAAGAGCCGCTCGCGCACCCGCTCGGGCACGCCGGGCCCGTTGTCGGACACCCGGATCACCGCGGCGTTCGGGGCCGCCTCCAGGGCGACCTCGATCTTGCCCTGGCTGCGCCGTCCCTGCTGATGCTCGATCGCCTGCCGGGCGTTGCGGAACAGGTTCACCAGGATGCGGTGCAGCTGGTCGGGATCGGCGAGCACCTGGTCCGAACTGTCCATGTGGCGGACCAGCCGCAGGCCGCGTTCGGCCAAGCCGGCCTCGAAGGCCGCCTCATCCACCGCGTCCGCTAAGCGCAGCGGCTTCGGCTCGGGCGCGGCCTCCTGGGTCTTGCCGTAGGTCAGCACGTCGGACGCCAGCTTCACCGCGCGGTCCAGCGCCCGTTCGAGCCGGGGCAGGGCCTGGCTGACCTTCGGGTCCTTCAGCGCCGCCAGCCGCTCCGAGGCGATCTGCGCGGCCGTGAGCATGTTCTTCAGGTCGTGATTGATCTTGGCGACCGCCTCGCCCAGCGCCGCCAGCCGCGCGCGGGAATTCAGCGCCGCGCGCAGGTCGGCCTGCATGCGGTCGAGCTCGGCCTCGGCGCGACCGATCTCGTCGCGGCGGCCGGACAGCTCCACCCGCGCCATCGGATCCTCCGGATCGGCCCGGAAACGCTCCATGGCGTAGGTGATCCGCTGCATGGGCCGCACGAGGAAGAGGTTCAGCGCCACGAAGACCAGCACGCCGGCCAGGGTCGAGACAAAGGCCACGATCGCCAGCAGCCGCCACAGGTAGCTCGCCAGCGCCCGCTTCAGCTCGGTGTCGACGGCGACGAACTCGATGAATTCGGCCTGCCGGAACCGCGGCTCGGCGACGACCCGGACCCGCCGCCCCTCGGGACCGAAGATCGTGCGGAACGGCGCGAACATGCCGAGGCCCGCCGCCCGCGGGCGCAGGTCCACGAGATAGGGCGCCTCGGCCGGCCGCGTGCCGGCGAACACCAGCGAACGCACGCCGTCGACGGAGATGGCCACGATCTCGACGCCGGCGCCCTCCAGGAGCTGGGTCTTGAGCTGCTCGCTGACCACCCGGTCCGGCGCCACCTCGGGAGCCAATGAGGCGAGTTCGGCCGCGCGCACGCGGTCCAGCAGCCACTGGCGCTCATACGCGGCGAGCGTCGGCGGGATCGCGATCAGGCCGCCCAGCAGGGCGAACACGACGGTAAGCACCAGCAGGCGCGCCGACAGGCCGCCGGGCCAGAAGATGCGGCGCCTGCCCCTTTCGGGAGGCTCCATGCGCGCAGAGGCGTCCGCCATGATCTCCGAGTAATCCGTCAGCGGCGCTAGGGCAACGCGGCGAAGACCGTTCAAGCTCCGCTATTTCGCACCCACGGCCTCGGCGACCGAGCGGAATCCATCGGCCCTGAGCCGCTCGGCCAGCTCGCGCTTGATCCGCGTGACGAGGCCCGGCCCTTCGAAGACCAGCGCCGAATAGAGCTGCACCGCCTGCGCGCCGGCCCGGATCTTGGCGTAGGCGTCCGCGCCGGACGCGATTCCGCCCGCCCCGATCAGCGTCAGCCGCCCGGCCGAGACGGCCGCGAACTCCGCCAGGACGTGGGTCGACAGCGCCATCAGCGGCGCGCCCGACATGCCGCCGGCCTCGTCCCGGTGGGGCGAGGTCAGTCCCGCGCGGCTCAAGGTGGTGTTGGAGACGATGATCCCGGCGAGGCCGGAGGCGGCCGTGACCTGGGCGATGCTCTCCACCTCGCCCTCCTCCAGGTCGGGCGCGACCTTGAGGAACATGGGCGCGCGACCCGAGGCCGGCAGCGCGTCGCGCGCCGCGCCGAGCCGACCCAGGAGCTCCTCCAGCGCCGCCTTGGTCTGCAGGGCCCGAAGGCCCGGCGTGTTCGGCGAGGAGATGTTGATCGTGAAATAGCTGGCGAGCCCCCACAGCCGCCGCAGCCCGGTCACGTAGTCCCCGATCCGGTCTTCGGAGTCCTTGTTGGCGCCGATGTTCGCGCCGACGACTCCGGCCCCGCGGCGCGCCAGACGGGCGGCGAACGCTTCCAGGCCCTCGTTGTTGAAGCCCATCCGGTTGATCACCGCGTGATCCTCCGTCAGGCGGAAGAGGCGCGGTCGCGGATTGCCTGCCTGGGGCTTCGGGGTGACGGTGCCGCACTCCACGAAACCGAAGCCGGCCTTGAGCATCGGCCCGAACACCTCGGCGTTTTTGTCGAAACCCGGCGCCAGGCCGACGGGATTCGGCAGGGCCAGGCCCGCCAGCGTGGTCGCCAGGATCGGGTCGTCGGCGCCCGTGCGAGGGCCGAGGCCCGCCTTCAGGCCGCGTATCGCCAGGCTGTGGGCGTCCTCCGGATCGAGGCCGCGCAAAGCCCTCGTCGCCAGCGCGTGCAGCCCGCTCATGCCAAGGGGCCCAGTTGCGGAACGCCCTCGGCGTCCAGCGGAGCATCGGTGACCGCCCTGACGTGGCCCACGTCCAGCAGCCCGTAGAGGTGCGGGAAGAGGTCGCCGCCGCGGGACGGCTCGAACTTCAGCGCAGGGCCCAGGTCGTCGCCTTCGATCTCCAGCACGACGAGGTCGTCCTGGCCGGCGAAATGCCGCCGGGCGGTCTCCTGCGCCTGCAGGCCGGTCGAGAAGTGGATGAAGCCGTCCTTCAGGTCCACGGCCGAGCCTTCGAACCGGCCGACCGCCTGCGCCCGCGTCCAATCGGCCCGCGGCAGGATCTTGTAGATCCGGGTCATCGCGGCGGATCGGGATAGAAGAGGCCGTCGAAGCTGGGGCGCCCGTTGGCGTCGATCAGGAACACCGCCGTCGCCGCCGGCGGGAACTTGCGCGAGGCCTGGTTGACCAGGTCGTTCGGCGCCGAACCCTCGAGCAGGAGCTGCAGGGTCAGCTCCTGGAGGCCCGGATTGTGCGCCACCAGCATCACCGTGCCGGCGGTCCTGCCCGCGTCCCGCGCCGCCTGCCGCAGGGCGCCGGAGTCGGCGTGATAGAGTTCCGGGTCGAACCGGGCCTCGGCGTTCGGGAAGCTCGCGGCCATCGCCTCCCAGGTCTCGCGCGTGCGGGCCGCGGTGGAGACCAGCACCACGTCCGGCGTGAAGCCCAGGTCGGCCAGGCTCGCGCCCATGGCGGCCGATTCCAGCACCCCGCGGGGCGCCAGACGGCGGTCGAAGTCGTCGCCGCTCAGGGAGTCCGGTTCGGCCTTGCCGTGCCGGAAGAGGATCAGCCGCTGCATGAGGAACCCTTGCCCGAAGCGCCTTCTAGCCGAGCCCCGCGTGGCTGCAAGCCATTGACAGGGGAAGGCCCCGGCGGTCCAAGGCGACCATGACGGCTCAGGCCCAGATCGCGGGAAGCTTCGAGACCGGCGGCGGGACCTGGCGGTTCCCGGCGAACCAGCCGCTGCGCCTGGATTCCGGCGGCGAGATCGCCGGGCTCGAGATCGCCTACAAGACCTACGGCCAGCTCAACGAGACGCGTTCGAACGCCGTGCTCGTCTGCCATGCGCTGACCGGCGACCAGCACCTGGCCTCCACCCATCCGGTGACCGGCAAGCCCGGCTGGTGGAGCCGGGTCGTCGGTCCCGGCCTGCCGCTGGACCCGGAGCGCTACTTCATCATCTGCACCAACGTCGTCGGCGGCTGCATGGGCACGACCGGGCCCGCCAGCACCAACCCCGCCACGGGGGAGCCCTACGGCCTGGCCTTCCCGGTGATCACCATCGCCGACATGGTCCGCGCCCAGGCCATGCTGATCGAGGCGATGGGCATCGAGACCCTGTTCGCCGTCGTCGGCGGCTCGATGGGCGGCATGCAGGTGCTGCAGTGGGCGGCGGACCATCCGGAGAAGCTGTTCAGCGCCGTGTGCATCGCCGCGGCGGCGCGTCACTCCGCCCAGAACATCGCCTTCCACGAGGTGGGCCGCCAGGCGATCATGGCCGACCCGAACTGGGTGGGCGGCGCCTACCTGAAGGCCGGCGTGCGCCCCGAGAAGGGCCTGGCGGTGGCGCGGATGGCCGCGCACATCACCTACCTGTCGGAACCCGCGCTCCAGCGGAAGTTCGGCCGCGAGCTGCAGCGCGACGGCCTCTCCTGGGGTTTCGACGCGGACTTCCAGGTGGAGAGCTACCTGCGCCACCAGGGGGCGAGCTTCGTCGACCGCTTCGACGCCAACAGCTACCTCTACATCACCCGCGCGCTGGACTACTTCGACCTCGCCGCCAAGTCGGGCGGCTCCCTGGCCGAGGCGTTCCGCAAGGCGCGCGGCGTGCGCTTCTGCGTGCTCTCGTTCTCGTCCGACTGGCTCTACCCCACCGCCGAGAGCCGGGACATCGTGCGCGCGCTGAACGCCGCCGGTTGCCGCGCCAGCTTCGTCGAGATCGAGAGCGACAAGGGCCATGACGCCTTCTTCCTCGACGAGCCGCAGCTCGACGCCACCCTGCGCGGCTTCCTTGCCGCCCAGGCGTCGGCCCGGGGCCTTGGGTGACGGTCATGCGCGAGGACTTCCGCGAGATCCTCAGGCTGGTGCGTCCCGGCGCGCGGGTGCTGGACGTGGGCTGCGGCGAGGGCGAGCTGCTGGAGCTGCTGACCCGCGAGAAGCGCGTGGACGGCCAGGGCCTGGAGATCAGCCCCGAGGGCGTCGCCGCCTGCCTGGCGCGGGGCCTGGCCGTGGTGCAGGGCGACGGCGACCGCGACCTCGACCACTTTCCGACGCGGGCCTTCGACTACGCCATCCTGTCCAAGACCCTGCAGCAGATGCGCGAGCCTCGGCACGTGCTGTCCGAGCTGCTGCGGATCGCCGACCAGGCGGTGGTCTCCGTCCCGAACTTCGGCCACTGGAAGGTCCGCTGGGCGCTGCTGTCGCGCGGCCGCATGCCCGAGACCGGCGCCCTGCCCGAGCCCTGGTGGTCGACGCCGAACATCCACCTCTGCACGCTCCGGGACTTCACCACCCTCTGCGAGGAACTGGACCTCCGGATCGACGCCTGCGCGGCCCTGGCCGAAGGAAAGGCCGCCCGGCCGATCGATCCTTCCAGGCCGATGGAGAACTGGCGCGCCGAGACCGCCCTCTTCCTGCTCAGCCGCAGGACCGAGGCCGCGTCCGGACCCGTGCCGCAGAACCTGTTCGGCGAGGTCGAGCTGCCGAAGCCGGACGTGGCGCCGCAGAAGCCGAAGTCCCGGCGGAAGAAGGCGAGGGCCTAGCCCGCGATCGCCGCCGCGCCGGTTTCGCCCGTGCGGATGCGCAGCGCCTGCTCCAGGTCGATGACGAACACCTTGCCGTCGCCGATCTTGCCGCTGTTGGCGGCGTTCTGGATGGCCTCGACCACGGCGTCGACGATGTCGGCCGGCGCGGCGATCTCCAGCTTCACCTTCGGCAGCAGCTTCACCTCGTATTCGGCGCCGCGATAGACCTCGGTCTTGCCGCGCTGGCGGCCATAGCCGCGCACCTCCGTGACGGTGAGGCCCGAAGCGCCGGCCTCGGTCACCGCGTCGAGGACGGCGTCCAGACGGCTGGGCTTGATGACCGCGATGATCAGCTTCATGCGCCGAGCGACTCCGGTTTGTGGGGCAAGGCTAAGGCTTTCGACGGGTTCTCGCCAAGGGCTTGCGCGCGCATGGGCCCGCCGGCGCCCGAGAAATGGGCGCGCCCGCCGGGCTGGGCGCAAGCACCGGCCGGGCCACGGCCGCCTTCACGCGATGACCTTTGGGCTTGACGGCATAGGTCTGCTTCACCGCCTCCATGAGCACGAGGCCTGCAAAGCCGGGCCACAACCTGGAGCCCGCCTGCTCGAAGCCCTCGGCCCAGCGCGCCATCCAGGCCACCGGCGGGACGTAGAGCGCGCGGGTCCAGCCCGACGGCTCCAGCTCGGCCTCCCGCAGCAGCTCAGCGAGCTGGCCGCGGCTATAGGGGCGGCCGTGGCCAAGGGGCGTCTTTTCGGTGTTGGCCCACAGCCCGTTGCGCGAGGCCACCGCGACGATGACCCGGCCCGAGGGGGCCATCACCTGCCAGACCTCCTTCAGCAGGGCCACGGGATCGGCGCTCTCCTCGATCGCATGCACGACCAGGATGCGGTCGAACAACGCATTGCGGAAGGGGAGGGCGTCCTCGGGCGTCAGGACCGCCAGGTTACGTCCGTCCGGCGGCCAGATCTCCACCCCTTGCTGGGCGGGCATGGCGGCCACCACGCGCCGGGCGGCGGGGCGGAACGGACCCATGAAGGGCGTGCCGTAGCCCAGCGCCAGCACGTCCAGGCCGTGGGCGTCGCCCCAGGCCTCGACCAGCTTGCGCTCGACCATGGCGCGCGCCGCCTGCCCGAGATCCGAGCCGTAGAACCGACGGAGTTCGAGGACGTCCCTTCGCATCTCTCCCCGAGGTATGCTCGACGCGGGCCTACGGCCAGCCTAAACCGGTTGCAGGAGATCGGAACATGCCCCTTACGGTCCACCAGTTCCCTTGCCTGGAAGACAATTACGGCTTCCTGGTCCGCGACGAAGCCTCGGGGCTCGCGGCCTGCGTGGATACGCCCGAATCCGGGGCCATCCTGCGCGAACTGGGCAAGCTGGGCTGGAAGCTCGCCCTGATCCTCAACACCCACTGGCACCCCGACCACGCCGGCGGCAACGCCGAGATCCAGGCCGCCACGGGCGCCCGGATCGTAGGCCCGAAGGAGGTCACCCGGATCGCGCCGCTCGACCGCGAGGTGAAGGGGGGCGACGAGGTGATGCTTGGCGAGACCCGCTTCCAGGTCATCGAGAGCGGCGGCCACACCCTGGGCCACATCGCCTATTTCGATCCGGACGACCGGGTCGCCTTCGTGGGCGACACCCTCTTCGCCCTGGGTTGCGGCCGGCTCTTCGAAGGCACGGCCGAGCAGATGTGGGCGAGCCTCCAGCGGCTCGCGGCGCTGCCCGAGGACACCCGGGTCTACTGCGCCCACGAATACACCGCGTCCAACGCCCGTTTCGCGCTGTCGGTCGACGACGACCCGGCGCTGAAGGCCCGGGCCGAGGCGATCTTCGCCGCCCGCGAGCGCGGCGAGCCCACGGTGCCGACCACCATCGGCCTCGAGCGCGCCACCAACCCGTTCCTCCGGGCGCCGGTGCTGGCGGACCGCGTGGGCGCGGCGGGTGAGAACGACGTCAAGGCCTTCGCCGCGGTGCGCGCGGCCAAGGACGTCTTCCGAGGCTAGCTTCCGGCCGCCACCCGAATGATCCGATCCGAAGAGGGTCGGCCCGCCAGGCCCTGCGACGGTGAGACGGTGATCCGCAGCACCTGGTCGTCGATGACCGCCGAAGCCTTCTTGCCCTCCACGAGCAGCACCTTCCGGAACTGCGAGAGCATGGTGCGGCCGTCCTTGCGGCGGGACATGCGCACAACGGCCACGCTGGTCACGGTGGCGGCGTCGGCGATCAGCGCCGAGGAGTTCGGCGTCGCCTCGGCTTCGAACAGGATCGGGCGGCGGGCGGCGCGGCTGGCCCGGAGGCTCGCCTGCGCCAGACGTTCCAGGAGCGCCTGCGGCCCCAGCGGCGCCAGCCGGAGCGGGGACCCGTCGCCCGCGAGCGCCGCGGCCGCCCCCGCCGGGCGCTGGTCGGTGAAGAGCGTCACGCCGCCCAGTCGCGTCGCGCGCAGGACAGGCTCGCCCAGGTCGTTCTTGTAGATCACGTCGCCGCGCGGCGCGGGCATCGGCTGCAGAGCCCAGACTTCGGGACTGTCCTCGAACTTCAGCAGGGGCCGCCCTTGCGTGCGGTCCAGCACGAAGGTTTGGCCGTCTTCCGAGACGTAGCGGGCGATCGGCGGGGAGGCGGCGTGACGGCCCGAGCCGCCGTGCTTTCCGAAGAGGCCCTGCCGCAGGCCCTCCTGGGCGAAGGACGGCTGTGCGAATCCGGCCGCGAGCGCTGCGAGGAGCGCCACGATGACCGCATTTCTCGACGCTGGCTCGCCCGTCATGATCGGCCAGCAGATGCCGTGCGAGCGTGGCGCTTTTTGGACGTGCTCAGGGCGGTTAGCCGACGAGGTATTGGCCGCCATTCAGCGAAAGCGTCGTTCCGTTGACGTAACCGGCCCGTTCGCCCGCCAGGAACGACACGGCGTCGGCGATCTCCTCGCCGTGGCCCAGCCGACCCGCCGGGATCTGGGCGATGATCGCCTCCAGCACCTTGGGCGGCACCGCCTGCACCATCTCGGTGTCCACATACCCGGGAGCGACGCAGTTCACCGTCACGCCCTTGCGGGCGTTCTCCAGGGCCAGCGCCTTGGTGAAGCCGATGACGCCGGCCTTGGCCGCGGAATAGTTCGTCTGCCCGAGCTGGCCCTTCTGGCCGTTGATCGAGCTGATGTTGACGATCCGGCCCCACTCGCGCTCGCGCATGCCTTCGATGACCTGCCGGGTCATGTTGTAGAGCGAGTCCATGTTGACCCGGATGACCTCGCTCCACTGCTCGGGGGTCATCTTGTGGAAGAAGCCGTCGCGGGTGATGCCGGCGTTGTTGACCAGCACGTCGACCGGACCAAGCTCGGCTTCGACCTCGCGCACCGCCCGCTGGCAGTCCTCGAAGACGCCGACATTGCCCTTCACGACCATCACGCCCAGCGACTTTGCGCAGGCGAAGGCGGCCTCGTCGTTGCCGGAATAGCCGGCCGCCACCTTGAAGCCGTCGGCGCAGAGCCGCTCGACGATGGCGCGGCCGATCCCGCGCGTCCCGCCCGTCACCAGAGCAACCCTGGCCATCCGTCACCTCCCTTAGCGGCGGGGGCTTGTGCGTCCCGCTCAGATCTTCTCGACGCAGAGGGCCACGCCCATCCCGCCGCCCACGCAAAGCGTAGCGAGGCCTTTGGATGCGTCCGTCCGCTTCATCTCGTGCAGCAGCGTGGTGAGCACCCGGGCGCCCGAGGCGCCGATCGGGTGGCCGATGGCGATCGCGCCGCCGTTGACGTTGACCTTCTCCGGGTCGAGGCCCAGCTCGCGCACCACGCAGATCGACTGCGCGGCGAAGGCCTCGTTCGATTCCACCAGATCCAGGTCGGCGACCTTCCAGCCGGCCTTCTCCAGCGCCTTGCGGCTGGCCGGGATCGGACCCGTGCCCATGATCTCGGGATCGACGCCGGCATGGGCCCACGAGGCGATCCGCGCCAGCGGCTTCAGGCCGCGCCTGGCTGCTTCGTCGGCGCTCATCAGCACCAGGGCCGCGGCGCCGTCGTTGATGCCGGACGCATTGGCCGCCGTCACCGAGCCCTCCTTGGCGAAGGCGGGCTTCAGGCCCGAGACGCTGTCCAGCGTCACGCCGTGGCGGATGTATTCGTCCTGGTCGACGACGGTGTCGCCCTTGCGGCCCTTGATCGTCACCGGGACGATTTCGTCGGCGAACTTGCCGGCCTTCTGGGCCGCCTCCGCGCGGTTCTGCGACGTCACGGCGAAGCGGTCCTGGTCCTCGCGGGTGATCTGCCAGCGGGCGGCGATGTTCTCCGCCGTCTGGCCCATGTGATAGCCGTGGAAGGCGTCCCACAGCCCGTCCTTCAGCATGGTGTCGACGAGGCCGAGCTCGCCCATCTTCGTCCCGTTGCGGAGGTTCGCGGCGTGCGGCGACTGGCTCATGCTCTCCTGGCCGCCGGCCACCACCACCTTGGACGAGCCCTCGGCGATCTGCTGGGCGGCCAGCGCGACGGCCCGCAGGCCCGAGCCGCAGAGCTGGTTCAGGCTCCACGCCGGGCTTTCGACGGGAACGCCCGCCGCCACCGCCGCCTGGCGCGCCGGGCCCTGGCCGGCGCCGGCCTGCAGCACCTGGCCCATGATCACCTCGTCGACATCCGTGGCCTGGATGCCCGCGCGCTCGACGGCGGCCCGGATCGCCACCTTGCCCAGCTCGTGGGCGGGCAGGCTGGCCAGGGCTCCGTTGAACGAGCCCACGGGCGTGCGGGCGGCGGAAACGATGACGATGTCGCTCATGGCAGGGGCTCCTCAGCAGATCGAACGCGGCCCGGCTTCTTCTATCGACAAGCCAGGCCCCGCGGGCAAGGCCTGCTCGGGAAATCGTTTCGCGACATTTGCTTATGTCCTCGCATCCGCGATACTGCGGTGCAGAACGAGGCCGGGCTGAACCCTGCCTGCGAATAAGGATCAGGGATGGCAGACACCCAGGATTCCGGCGCCGCCGAGGGCGAGCGCGTCGTCATCAAGAAGTACGCCAACCGGCGGCTCTACAACACCGCTTCGTCCAGCTACGTGACGCTCGAGCACCTGGCGGAGATGGTGAAGAAGGGCGTCGACTTCGTCGTCTATGACGCCAAGACCAACGAGGACATCACCCGCACGGTCCTCACCCAGATCATCTTCGAGGAGGAGGAGAAGAGCCAGGGCCAGTCGCTGCTGCCGATCCAGTTCCTCCGCCAGCTCATCAGCTTCTACGGCAACTCGATGCAGGCGTTCCTGCCCAGCTACCTGGAGCTCTCCCTGGCCTCGTTCGCGCAGCAGCAGGAGCGGCTGCGGAGCCAGATCGCCGCGATGGGCGGAGCCAATCCGGGCTTCAACGCCGGGATGACGGGCGCCTATGAGGACCAGATCCGCCAGAACCTGCAGCTCTTCGACCGGGCGATGAAGATGTTCTCGCCCTTCGCCTTCGCCCCCGCCGCCCGGACCGAGGCGGCCGCGCCGCCCCCGCCGCCCAAGACCGAAGCGCCGGCCGACGACGCGCTCGAGCTTCTGCGCAAACAGATGGCCGAGATGCAGGCTCAGATCGAGAGACTCGCATCCAAGGGATGATCCTCTAAGGTTGAACCTGGCTCGGGCTTTGCAGTTGAGTGCGTATGATGTCCCGAATTGACCGCATCCGGCGCGCGGCCCAGGTGGGCGGGATCGTCCGGGCCGACAACGATGCGCACGAGGAGACGGGCGAGCCCCGGCCCGTGCGGCTGCCGGCCGTCGTGCCGGTGGCCAAGACGCCGCCTCCGGGGGGCGGCGATCCGGACGCGGCGTTCACCGCACAACTGATGGGGCAGGACGGTCAGAAGCGCGGCCTGCGCGCGGGCCCGGCTCAGATCGAGGCCGCCCGCGGCGCGTACAACAAGGTCGAGTGGTCCGGCTCCAGGGACCGCCGCGCGCGCGCCGGCCGAAGGGCCAAGACCGAGATCTAGTCCTTCAGGAGCGCCAGCTCCGCCTCCAGAGCCGCGACCCGCCTCTCCAGCGCGGTCAGCCGATCCTCTCCGCCCGGCCGTGGCGTCGACACGCCGGCCCGGTCGGCGACCTCCGCGGCGCTCACGCCCAGCAGCTCGGCAAAAGCCGCCACCTCGCGGGCCGAAAGTTCCCTCTGGTCCTTGAAGACGAGCGCCAGGTCGGCGGCGCTCATGGCCGCCGCGGCCGCCAGCACCTCGCGCGAGAGCTCCCGTTCCGAGAGCCGGGCGTCGAACCATTCCGCATCGAAGAAGAGGGCCATGGGCTGGCGCCGGACTTGCTTAACCGTGATCGCAACCTTCGATCACGGACCGGGTCATGATTCAATTCGCTCTGAGCGCATTCGGGAAAGCCTTCGACCTGGCCGTGGTGACCCTGATCTTCACCGCCTTCACCTGAAGCGGCCTACAGCTCGTCCCAGCCGCCCGGGACGCGGGCCCGGCTCTGCAGCCACATCACCCCGAGCAGGTCCGACAGCGAAGCCCACAGCCGGCCGAGGTTGGTGTACTTCGACCGCCCGGTCTGCCGGTGACGGTGGTTGACCGGCCGGAACTCCGAACGGAAGCCTTCCCGGATCATCAGCGCCGGCAGGTAGCGGTGCATGTGGTCGAAGTAGGGAAGCCGCAGGAACGCCTCGCGGCGGAACGCCTTCAGCCCGCACCCGGTGTCGTTGGCCGTGTCCTTCAGCAGCCGCTTGCGCACGCCGTTGCCGACCCGCGAGGCGATCTTCTTCGCCTGACTGTCCTGGCGCTTCACCCGTTCGCCGCCGACCATGGCCAGGTCGGGACCGCCCGCGGTCAAGGCGTCCACAAGGCCGGGGCCGTCGGCGGGGTCGTTCTGGCCGTCGCCGTCCAGGGTGAGGACCACCGGCGCCCTGGCGGCCAGCACGCCCGTGCGGATGGCGCGGCTCTGGCCGGCGTTCCTGCGGTGCCCCACGACCCGGAGCTGCGGGATTTCGGCCTTCAGCGCCGACAGGGCCGCCCGGGTGCCGTCGCGGCTCGCGTCATCGACGAACACGATCTCGAAGTTGCGGCCGGCGAAGGCCTGGGCGATCTCCCGCGCCAGGGCGGGCGCGGCGCCTTCCTCGTCGAAGACGGGCACGACCACCGAAACGGCCGGCTCGGGGATGTTGGGCGCTTTGGCCATGCCTCCCCATAGCGGAAGGACGGATCGTGCTACTAGAGGCGCAATGACGCTCGAGCGCCTGATCGCCTATTGGAGCCGCGGATGGCGGGGGCCCGCGGCCGCCGCCTTCATCGCCTTCGTGGCCGGCCTGCCGGGTCTTCTGGCCGTGCCGCCGCTCGATCGCGACGAATCGCGATTCGCCCAGGCGACGGCCCAGATGCTGGAGACCGGCGACTACGTGGTCATCCAGTTCCAGGACCAGCCGCGCTTCAAGAAGCCGGTCGGCATCCATTGGCTGCAGGCGGCCACGGTCAACCTCGTCTCCAGTCCGGAGGCGCGCGAGATCTGGGCCTACCGCCTGCCGTCCCTGCTGGGCGCCATGCTGGCCGCGGCCGCCTGCGCCTGGGGCGCGGCGGCGTTCTTCGGCGGTCCTGCGGGACTTGCCGCCGGCGCGCTGCTGGGCGCGACCTTCCTGCTCTCCACCGAGGCCTTCATCGCCAAGACCGATGCGGTGCTGGCCGGCGCGACCACCCTGGCGCTGGCGGCGCTGGGCCGGCTCTACGCCGCCAGCCGCGGCGGCCCGCCCGCCGGGCGGCGCACCGAGCCTCTGTTCTGGGGCGCGCTGGCGGTCGCCATCCTCGTGAAGGGGCCGGTCGCCCCGCTGATCATCGCCCTGACCATGCTGACGCTCTGGCTCTGGGATCGCCGGGTCCGCTGGATGGCCCGTCTGCGCTGGTACTGGGGGCTGATCGCCATCCTCGCCGTCGTCGGCCCCTGGGCCGGGGCGGTCACCGTCGCCACCGACGGCGGCTTCTGGAGCGAAGCTATCGGCGCAGACCTCGCGCCCAAGCTGGCCGGCGGCCAGGAGAGCCACGGCGCCCCGCCCGGCTACCACACGCTGCTGACGCCGCTGCTGGCCTTCCCGATCACCCTGCTGCTGCCCGCCGCCCTGGTCGTGGCATGGAAGCGTCGTGACGAGCCCGGCGTCCGCTTCGCCCTGGCCTGGCTGGTTCCCGCCTGGCTGCTCTTCGAACTGACGCCCACCAAGCTGCCCCACTATCCGCTGCCCACCTATGGGGCCCTGGCGTGGCTCGCGGCGGCCGCGCTCGCACAGCCGATCGGGGCGAAGGCCCGCTGGAGCGGCGCCATCCTCGCCGCCCTCGTGAGCGCACTGCTTGCCGGCGGCGTGGTCTATCTGCTCAGTCTCTATGGCGACGCGTCGGACGGATGGGCCGCCGCACTCACGGCCGTGCTGCTGGTGGCGGCGGGCCTCGTCGGCGGCTACCTGTCGATCAAGGGCGCGCCGCGCGGCGGCGCGGCCGCGGCGCTGGTCCTGGCGATCGCCGCCCACGGCGCGCTCGCCGCCGCCCTCGTCCCACGGCTCGATCCGCTCTGGACGTCCGCCCGCGTGGGCCGGGCGATGGAGAAGGCCCGCCTCCTGCCCCGCCAGGGGGTGGCCGAGGCGCCGATCGCCGTCGCCGGCTACGCCGAGCCGAGCCTGGTCTTCGCCCTGGGCACCCCGACCGAGCTGTACGGCCCCGATCAGGCCGCCCAGGCCATCGCCGAGAACCGTCCGGCCATCGTCGAAGCGCACGAGGAAGCCGCCTTCCGCGAGCAGCTCGCCGCAAGAGGGGTGACCGTGCGTGAAGTGGCCCGCGTCGACGGCCTCAACTATTCCAAGGGCGACGACGTGACGTTGCGGGTCTACATGCCCGCCGCGCCGGGCAGCGGGCAGACGCGTGAGGTGAGGCCATGAGCCGCCGGATCGAAATCGTGGAAGTGGGGCCGCGCGACGGTCTCCAGAACGAGAAGACCCTGCTCGACGTCAACCAGAAGCTCGAGCTGATCCGCCGCCTCGAGGACGCCGGCGCCCGGCGCATGGAGGTGGTCTCCTTCGTCAATCCCAAGCGCGTGCCGCAGATGGCCGGCGCCGAGGAGATCATGGCCGCCCTGCCCACGACCTCGGGCCGCTCGCGGATCGGGCTCGTGCTGAACCAGCGCGGCTGGGACCGCTGCGTCGAGGCTGGGTGCGACGAGGCCAACGTCGTGGTCTGCGCCACCGACGGCTTCGGCATCCGCAACCAGGGCGCCTCCACGGCCGAGCAGGTGGATGCGCTCGCCGCCATCGTCGCGGCGCGCAGGCCGGAAGATCCGCCGATTTCCGTCACGGTCTCGGTCGCCTTCGGTTGCCCGTTCGACGGCGAGGTGGCCGAGGAACGCGTGGTCGACATCGTCCGCGCCGCCGCCGATCTGCGCGTGGCCGAGATCGCGCTCGCCGACACCATCGGCGTGGCCGATCCCTGGACCGTCCGCAGGCGGATCGAGGCCTCGCGCAAGGCCGCCGGCCGGATCCCGCTTCGCCTGCACTTTCACGACACCCGGAACACCGGCCTCGCCAACGCCTTCGCGGGCGTCGAGGCAGGCGTCGACATCCTGGACGCCAGCGTCGGGGGCCTGGGCGGCTGCCCCTTCGCGCCGAACGCCACCGGCAACATCGGGACCGAGGACCTGGTCTACATGCTGGAGCGGGCGGGCTTCGAAACCGGCTACGATCTCGGCAAGCTCATCGAGATCGGGACCTGGGTCTCGGGCCTGCTCGGCAAGGCGCCCACCGCGTCGCTGGACAAGGCGGGGCCGTTCCCGCTGCCGAAGCCCGACGGGACCTAGGACTCTTCAGCCGCGGGTCTTCAGCCGCCACATGATCGGCCGCACGAGGGCGGTGGCGACGATCACCGGCGAGAGCAGCCACGCGGCGGCGTACTCGCCGAGCCCGCGGGCGCGCTTGCGGAAGTAACGGGCCAGCCCGACGCCCTTGTGGAATTCCACCTTGAGCGGGCTCGCCAGGCTGGTGTGGCCCAGGTGGACGACCTCGGCCTTGGGATGGAACAACACCTCGCCGCCGGCGCGCCGCACGCGCCAGCAGAGGTCGACGTCCTCGACGTGCAGGAAATAGCCCTCGTCGAAGCCGTCCACGGCGTCGAAGTCGGTCCGGCGCATGCAGAAGCAGGCGCCCGAGATGGTTGGCACCGACGCGGCCTTGTCGGGCGAGGCGTCTTCCTCCCAGTGCACCTCGAACCGCCGGAAGGCCGGCACGCGCCGCGACAGCCGGCTGAGGGAGAGCAGGGCGCTCATCGGCGTGATGTCGCCGCGCCGCGCGCCGCGCTGCTCGGTGCGGTCTGCGTTCAGCACTCGGCCGCCGACGATGCAGGGCGAGGCCCGGCCTTCGACCTCACGCACCAGTTCGGCGATGCAGCCCGGCTGCAGGAAGGCGTCCGGGTTGAGGAAGACCAGCAGGTCTCCGCTCGCGTTGCGGGCGCCCAGGTTCGCGCCCCGGGCGAATCCGATGTTGCCGTGACCCGAGAGCAGCACCACCCGGTCGTCGCGGGACGCCAGCCCGCGCAGGCGCTGGGCCTCGGTTGGGCTGGAGCCGTTGTCCACGAGGACGAACTCGTCGACGAGAGGATCGGCCAGCACCCGTTCGAGGCTTTGTTCCAGCGCCTCGCCCGTCATGTAGACGACCATCACCACCGAGACGCTGCGGCGCGGCCGCAGGGCCTCGGGGATGGCGACGCGCTCGGACGCGACGATGGGCGCGGCGACCCCGTTCATCCAGCCTCCTTCTCGGCGCCCGCACCGGACGCGAGCGCCCCCGCGCTCCCCTTGCGGGCAAGATCAGGCGGAGTCGCCTCCGAGGCAAGCGTGTTGGACGCCTCGGCCAGGGTCAGGATCTCCTGACGGTCGGATCCCAGGCGCCGCAGCGCCACCTTGCCCTCTTCCGCCTCGCGGCGGCCGACGACGGCGATGACCGGGACCTTCGCGAGGCTGTGCTCGCGGACCTTGTAGTTGATCTTCTCGTTGCGCAGGTCGAGTTCCACGCGCAGGCCCTTCGCCTTCAGCTCCTCGGCGGCCTTCCGCGCATAGTCGTCGGCGTCCGAGGTGATCGTCGCCACTACAACCTGAACGGGCGCCAGCCACAAGGGGAACGCACCGGCGTAGTTTTCGATCAGCACGCCGATGAAGCGCTCCAGCGAGCCGCAGATCGCCCGGTGCAGCATGACCGGCCGCTGCTTCGACCCATCCTCGGCTACGTACTCGGCGCCCAGCCGCTCGGGCAGGACATAGTCGAGCTGGATCGTGCCGCACGTCCAGGTGCGGCCGATGGAGTCCTTCAGCACCCAGTCCAGCTTCGGCGCGTAGAAGGCCCCGTCGCCCTCGGCGATCACCGGCTCGACGCCGGCCTTGCGGGCGGCGGACAGCATCTGCGCCTCGGCCTTGTCCCAGAACTTGTCCGAGCCGGCGCGGATCTCGGGCCGGGTCGCGAGCGCGATGTGGTCGCGCTCCAGGCCAAAGTCCGAATGGATCGAGTTGGCCAGCTCGATGAACCGGGCCGTCTCCTCCTCGATCTGGTCCTCGCGGCAGAAGATGTGGGCGTCGTCCTGGGTGAAGGCGCGCACCCGCATCAGGCCGTGCAGCGAGCCGGACGGCTCATAGCGGTGGCAGGCGCCGAACTCGGCCATGCGCAGCGGCAGGTCGCGGTAGGACTTCTGGCCGAACTTGAAGATCTGCACGTGGCCCGGGCAGTTCATCGGCTTCAGCGAGAGCTCCTCGCCCTCCTCCGTCTCGCAGACGAACATGTTCGGACGATACTTGTCCCAGTGGCCGGACTTCTCCCAGAAGACCCGGTCCAGGACCTGCGGCGTGCGCACCTCCTGATAGCCGGCGTCGTCCAGCCTGCGGCGGACATAGCTCTCCACCGTGCGCCACAGCGTCAGGCCCTTCTCGTGCCAGAACACCATGCCCTTGCCCTCTTCCTGCATGTGGAAGAGGTCCATGGCCCGGCCGAGCTTGCGGTGATCGCGCTTCTCCGCCTCCTCCAGGCGCTGGATGTAGGCTTCGAGATCGGCTTCCGAGGCCCAGGCCGTGCCGTAGATGCGCTGGAGCTGGGCGTTGCGGTGGTCGCCGCGCCAGTAGGCGCCGGCCAGCTTCGTCAGCTTGAAGGCCTTGCCGACGTGCTTCGTCGACGGCAGGTGCGGCCCGCGGCAGAGGTCCTTCCATTGGCCCTGGCGATAGACGGTGATCTTCTCGCCGGCCGGGATGCTCTCGATGATCTGGGCCTTGTACTCCTCGCCGATCTCGCGGAAGTGCCGGATCGCCTCGTCGCGGTCCCACTCCTCGCGCTGGATGGGCTCGTCGCGGTCGACGATCTCCCTCATCCGCTGCTCGATCTTGGCCAGGTCGTCCAGGCTGAACGGCTCTTCGCGCGCGAAGTCGTAGTAGAAGCCGTCCTCGATCGCCGGGCCGATGGTCACCTGCGTGCCGGGGAACAGCTCCTGCACGGCCTCGGCCAGGATGTGGCTCACGTCGTGGCGGATGGTCTCCAGCGCCTCGGGCGCCTCGCGCGTCAGGATCTTGAACGACCCGCCCTTGTCGAGCTGCCGGTCGAGGTCCAGCAGCTCGCCGTCCACCTCGACGAGGATCGCCTTCTTCTCGAGGCTCTTGGAGATGCCGGCGGCGATCTCGCGGCCCGTGACGCCGTCGGCGAACTCGCGCTTGGAGCCGTCGGGGAAAACCAGTTCGATCATGTCTCACACGTCCAGTTCGCGCCTTTTCGGCGCGGAGGCGGCGGCGGGTCCCAGCCCGACGCGCCCCAGGGATGACAACGGCACAGGCGGCGCACGGTCAGCCAGGAGCCGCGCACCGGTCCATGCCCGATCAGCGCCTGCGCGGCATACTCCGAACAGGTCGGAGCGAACCGGCAATGACGGCCGATCAAGGGTGAAAGCGTCCACTTGTAGGCGCGGAGCGCCCCTCTGACGCATCTCTCGTAGAGGTTCATGCCGGCGGCGGAAGCTTATGGAGTTCGGCCCTGCGTTACGCTGGGGGCCCGAACGGATCAAGCCGAGAGGATCAAGCCGAGAGGATCAAGCCGCGCCGGCGGGGCTAGTTCGTGTGCCCGCGGTCCGGACAGCCTCCACCGCCGCCTCGAACGCCAGAAGCGTCGAGGCATGGCGGGCGGGATAGTCCTTCACCGGGGCCAGCATCTGGAGATCCGAAAAGCGTCCTTCGGGCGGAGGACCGCCCGCCTTCAGCATAGCACGGAACTGCTCGGCGGCCACTTCCAGCTCGGGAAGGCTGGCGCCGATGACGTTCGCGCCCAGGACCGAGGCCGACGCCTGGCCCAGCGCGCAGGCCTTCACGTCCTGGGCGAAGTCGGTCACCCGCTCGCCGTCGACCTTGACGTCCACCACCACGCGGCTGCCGCACAGCTTGGACACCTTCTCGGCCGAGCCGTCGGGCGTGGCGAGACGCCCGGCGTGCGGGATTTCCGCCGCCAGCCGCAGGAGCTTCGCCGAGTAGAGGTCGTCGATCATCGGCTAGGACGTAGGCGCGCGCCGCCGCTCCTGCCAGAGCGCCTCGGCCCGCGCCTTCAGCGCCTCGTTCATGGCCCGGAAGCCGCGGCGGACGGGGCCCTGCATCCGCCGGCCCAGCGAGGAGCCCATCAGACCGCCGAAGATCTCGCCGTTGTCGATGACGCAGCCGGTCTCGGACAGCGCCTCGATCTCGATGTAGCGCAGCGTCTTGATCATGCCGCCCAGCATCGAGAGCTGCCAGTGGAGCTGCTCGTTGGGCACCCACTCCAGCACGCGGGGCCGGATCTCCTGCGGCGCCTGACCGGGCAGGGCCAGGGTCAGCGTCAGCGGCTCGCCGATGCGGATCACGCCCGAGGCCTTGGGATAGGCCGGGTTCCACTCCTCCCAGCGCGCCAGGTCGTAGAGCACCTCCCAGATCACCTCGGCCGGCGCCTGGATGCCGATGCGGTCCTCGACGCGATAGCCCCGCGGCGCCTTCGGCGGCGGCGGCTTCCCCTCGGTCTTGAGGTCCATCATCTTCGGCCCCATGCCGCCGGTGCGGCCGAAGGGCGTCGCCTTGAGTTGGGGGCCGTTGAAGGCCATCACGCCTGCTCCTTGATCCGCCAGGTCGCCCCGGACGGACCGTCCATCACCTCGACGTTCAACGCCGCGAGCTCGCCGCGGATGCGGTCGGCCTCGGGCCAGTTCTTCTCGGCCCGGGCCGTCTGGCGGGCGGCGATCAGGCCCTCGACCTTGGACTTCAGGTCGTCGTCCGCGCCGGCGTGGAACCAGGCCTGCGGCGCTTCGCCCAGGAAGCCCATCAGGTTCGCCGAGCCGAGCAGCCGCGCCCGCGCCCGGGCCGCCGCGGCCTTGTCCTTCCTGGTGACCGCCGCGCGGAGCTCGTCCGAGATCTGGAACAGCGCCGCCATGGCCGCGGGCGTGTTCAGGTCGTCGTGCAGCGCCCGGGCCACCGCCGGGTCGATCCCCGGCTCGTCCACCTCGTCGCCGGCTTCGCGCAGGCTGTCGTCCAGGGTCCGATAGAGGCGGTCGAGCGCGCTCTTCGCCTGCTCGATCAGCGTGTCGGTCCACTCCAGCGGCTGACGGTAGTGGCCGGACAGCAGGGCCCAGCGCAGAGCCTCGCCCGGATAGGTCTTCAGCAGGTCGTGGGCGAGGGCCACGTTGCCAAGGCTCTTGCTCATCTTCTCGTCGGCCATGTTCAGGAAGCCGTTGTGCATCCAGTACCTGGCATACGTCTGGCCATGGCCGCCCGGATGCGCCGCGCAGACGCCCTGGGCCAGTTCGTTCTCGTGATGCGGGAAGACGAGGTCGATGCCGCCGCCGTGGATGTCGATGGGCAGGCCAAGCGCCGCCTCGATCATCGCCGAGCACTCGATGTGCCAGCCGGGCCGCCCCGGCCCCCAGGGGCTGGCCCACTCGGGCTCGCCGGGCTTCGACGGCTTCCAGAGCACGAAGTCGCGGGCGTCCTTCTTGTAGGGCGCCACGTCCACCCGGGCGCCGGCGATCAGGTCGTCCATCGGCTTTCCCGAGAGCTGGCCGTAGCCGGGGAAGCTCTCGGTGGCGAACAGCACATGGCCTTCCGCCGCATACGCCGAGCCGTTCTCCACCAGCCGGCCGATCATGGCGACGATCTCGTCCATGGTCTCGGTGACGCGCGGCTGGAAGGTCGGCGCAAGGGCGCCCAGCGCCCGGGCGTCGGCGTTGTAGGCCTCGAGGTAACGGTCGGTGATCGTGCCGATCGGCACGCCCTCGTCGGCCGCCTTCCTGTTGATCTTGTCGTCGACGTCCGTGACGTTGGCTGCATAGACCACCGCGTCTTCGCCGTAGAGCTCGCGCAGCACGCGGAACAGCAGATCGAAGACCACCACCGGGCGGAAGTTGCCGATGTGGGCGTAGTTGTAGACCGTCGGCCCGCACACATACATCGTCACCCGCGACGGATCGGTGGGGACGAAGGGCCGCTTCTCGCGGGCCATGGTGTCGTAGAGAGCCAGGGTCATTGGGAAGTCACAGTCACGCTAACGCTGCGGCACGGTTGCCGGTAAGGGGTTGCGACCCATATACAGATCGCCCGGACGGGACGCCACGCCGCGCCCCCGCCGTGAGGATATAGGGTGGCACGCGTCATTTCCGGGGCCTTCGTCCCGGCGCAACTCAGCCCTTCAGGAAGACCGCTCTCCATGGACGCCGTTTCCCGCGACCGGACCCTGATCGGGACCGACGAGACCCTCGAACCGGTCAAGCGCCCCAGCCGCGAGGAGGCCATGGAGGCCGTCCGCACGCTCATCGCCTGGGCCGGCGACGACCCGCGCCGGGAAGGCGTGATCGACACGCCCAAGCGCGTCGTCGACGCCTATGAGGAATGGTTCGAGGGCTACAAGGCCGATCCGGCCAAGGAGCTGTCGCGGACCTTCGAAGACGTCCAGGGCTACGACGACATCGTCATGCTCCGCGACATCGAGGTGGAGAGCCACTGCGAGCACCACATGGCGCCGTTCCTGGGCAAGGCCTACGTGGCCTACATGCCGACGAACCGCGTGGTGGGCATCTCCAAGCTGGCCAAGGTGGTCGAGATCTTCGCCCGCCGCCTCCAGACCCAGGAGACCATGACCCAGCAGATCGCCGACGCCATCACCGACAGCCTGCGCCCGGCGGGCGTCGCCGTGCTGATCGACGCGGCTCACCAGTGCATGACCACCCGCGGCGTCCACCACCGCCACGTCTCGACGATCACCACCCAGTTCACCGGGGTCTTCAAGACCGACCCGACGCTGCGCCAGCGCTTCCTGGACTTCGTGAACCGGAAATAGCGGTCTAGAGGGAAGCATGAACCAGCCGAACAGCTTCCCGACCGCCACCGACCAGAAGCAGTTGGAGGAGGGCAATAAGCTCGCGCCCCGCTTCGACGAGAACGGCCTGATCGCCGCCGTCGCCACCCATGCCGAGACCGGCGAGGTGCTGATGCTCGCCTGGATGAACGCCGAGGCGCTCACCCGCACGATGGAGACCGGCGAGGCCCACTACTGGAGCCGCTCGCGCCAGGAGCTCTGGCACAAGGGCGCGACGTCCGGCCAGGTCCAGGTCCTGGAGGAGCTGCGCATCGACTGCGACCAGGACGCCGTCTGGCTGAAGGTCTGGCCCCAGGGCGACGGCGGCGCGTGCCACACCGGCCAGCGCTCCTGCTTCTACCGCACCATCGAGAACGGCAAGCTGGTCAAGCGGCCCTGAGGCCCGCCCCCATGTTCGAGTTCGTCGTCAACGTGATCGAGTCGCCGGGCTGCTGGGCGTCGCCTTCCTGATGTTCGCCGAGAACGTCATCCCGCCGATCCCGTCGGAACTCATCATGCCGCTGGCCGGCTTCGCCGCCGCGAGGGGCGATCTCAGCTTCGCCGGCGTCGTGATCGCCGGAACCGCCGGGGCCGTCGCCGGCGCCTACGGCTGGTACGAGGTGGGCCGCCGCGTGCCCGACGCCACGCTCGAGCGCTGGATCGGCCGCTACGGCCGCTGGCTGACCCTCGACCGCGACGACCTCGATCGCGCGCGGCAGCTGTTCCGCCGGCGCGGCGGGCTCGCCGTTTTCGTCGGCCGCCTGATCCCCGCCGTCCGCACGCTCATTTCGGTGCCGGCGGGCCTGACGCGGATGCCGCATGCGCCGTTCCTGGCCTGGACGACGGCCGGCACGGCGATCTGGACACTGTTGCTCGCCGCCACCGGCTATCTGCTGGAGCATGAGTACCGCCGGGTCGAGAGGTGGCTGGATCCCGCCACCGGCATCGTGTTCGGCCTGATCCTGATGCTCTACATCTATCGCCTGGTCCGGCGGAGCCGCGCATGACCATCCTCCAGGCCCTCCTTGCCTTCTCGGCCGCCGCGGCGCTGCTCACCGTCACGCCCGGCCTCGACACGGCGCTGGTGCTGCGCACGGCGGCCGTCGAAGGTCCGAAGCGGGCCGCGCTGGCGGGCCTCGGCATCATCGCCGGCTGCCTCGTCTGGGGCGCGGCCGTCGCCCTGGGCCTCGCCGCCCTGCTGCAGGCGTCGCAGCTCGCCTTCACCATCCTGAAGTGGGCCGGCGCGGCCTACCTCGTGTGGCTCGGCCTCAACATTGTCCTGAGACCCCGCCAGAGCTTCGACGTGGACGGCGCCGCTTCGGCCGGCGGCGGGGATTTCGCCTGGATGCGCCGCGGCTTCCTGACCAACCTGCTCAACCCCAAGGTCGGCGTCTTCTACGTCAGCTTCCTGCCGCAGTTCCTGCCTGAGGGCGTTCCCGCCGCGCCCTTCATCTTCGGCCTCGCGGCCCTGCACGGGCTGATGACCGTGTTCTGGTTCGCCGGCCTGATCGCCGCCACCCGCCCTCTGGCCGCGGCGCTGCGCAGGGCCGCCGTCGTGCGCTGGCTGGATCGTGTGACCGGAGGCGTCTTCCTGGGCTTCGGCGTCCGCCTCGCGCTCGAACGACGCTGAAAATACAACCCCTGGCGGCAAACCTTGCCGCAATTACGAGATCGTGAAGGATGATTTTCCCCGCCTCCGCAGTTGAGGCGCCGCGAGGGACCTCTACGGCGCATCAACCAAGGAGAAACGTCCATGGGAACCTGGGTACCGAAGCAAGGCGACTGGAAGCACACGCTGTACGGCACGGATCAGGGCGAGTGGCTGGTCGGCTACGACTCTGACGACACCATCTACGCCAACGGCGGCGATGACATCGGCGACGGCACGAACGGCACCGACATCATCGACGGCGGCGACGGCAACGACACGTTGGTCGGCGGCACCGGTACGGACTACCTGACCGGGGGCCTCGGAGCCGACGCCTTCGTGATCAACCAGCACAGCGACTGGGAAGTCATCTACGACTTCCACCGCGAGCAGGGCGACCACCTGCTCGTGAAGGCCAACATGGCCGACGAGTACACGTGGACCGTCCAGGACGGCGACACGTTCGTGAACTTCGGCAATGGCAACGGCGTCGTTCTCGTCGGCGTCACCAGCTTCTTCGACAGCGACATCGTCGCGTACTGAGGCTGCGCCCGCGCCCCTCTCCGCCTGCGGAGAGGGGTTGCGGAGGCCAAAAGAAAAGCCCCCGCCGAAGCGAGGGCTGCTAAGTGCTGACGCGTGCAACCTAGCCGCGCAGACCCCCGGGTTTCGATCCCGTGCTTATACGGGGACCGTCAGCCTTGCCGGAGCGCCGAGACGCCGCCGCCTTCGGTCCCGACCTCGAAGGTCTTCACCGGCGCGGCCTTGAAGTCCCGCGCCACGATCGTCGAGACCGCGATCATGTCGGCCTTGGCCGCCTCGCGGGTGAGGGTCAGCAGCACGAAACCCTTCGCCACCTGGTTGTTGTAGATCACCTCCGGATTCACCCGGGCGATGAGCTCGCCCAGGTCGACGCCGGGCGCGAACTCGCCGGCTCCGGGGCTGGTCACCCCGGTGGTGCCGAACTCGCAGGCGACCCTGCGGCCATCGGCGTCGTGCAGCTCGTTGGCCCAGAACGAGTGGCTGTCTCCCGACAGCACGATCGGCCGCGCCCCCGCCCCCCTGAACAGGCCATAGAGCCGTTCCCGGTCCACCGGGTATCCGTCCCACATGTCCAGCGCCGCCGGCAGGCCCAGCTCGGCGGGCCGGGCGCGCCGGTCGAGGCGCTGCAGGGCCTGGGGCGTCGCGGCGGCGATTTCCTCCGGCTTCAGGTCCTTGCGGGTGACGCCGTTGACGCGCGCCATGACCACCTGGTTGCCGATCACCTGCCAGGCGTGGCCGGCCTTGACGGAGGCCGCCAGCTCGCGCCCGATCCAGGCCTCCTGGCGTTCGCTCATCATCCGGCGCTTCGGATCGTTCAGCCTGGCCCGGAACGCCGCCACGTCGGGTTTGCCGTCGACCACCGGCAGATCTGTCTCGAGGTCGAGCTGCAGGTCGCGCGCGCCCAGCCGCGTCTCGATCATGATCAGGCTGGCCAGGTCTCCGAAGTGGAAGGCCCGTTCGCTCGCGGAGACCAGGTCCTGCCCGGCGCCCGGCTCGCGGATCGGCATCCACTCGTAATAGGCCCGCAGCGCGGCCGCCTTGCGCGCGTCCCAGTCGCCGTCCTCCGCCGGCTGGTGGTTCTCCGCGCCGTGCATCCAGCTGTTGTTCGCCGTCTCGTGGTCGTCCCAGGCGACGATCCAGGGGGCGCGGGCGTGCGCCGCCTGCAGGTCGGGATCGGCCTTGTACTGGGCGTGCCGGCGCCGGTAGTCCGCCAGGGTGACGATGTCGTGCGGCGGGTCGTGCGGCCGCTCGGCGGCCACGGGCGAGTTCATGCCGTAGGTGCCGGGGCCGCCGTACTCGTAGATGTAGTCGCCCAGGTGCAGCACCGCGTCGACCCGCGGCAGGTCGGCGATGGCGCGGTAGGCGTTGAAGTAGCCGTTCGGGTAGAGCGTGCAGGACGCCACTGCGAGCACGACGTCCTTCGTCCCGCCCTTCGGAAGGGTGCGCGTGCGGCCCACCTGGGACGGCGGACCGTCGTAACCGCGGGGGCGGCTGAACATGTAGTAGTAGGTAGTCCCCGGACGCAGCCCGGTTACGTCCACCTTCACCGTGTGATCACGGCCACGCTCCGCAACCGCGGTTCCGCGCGCCACCACGCGCTCGAACCGCTCGTCTTCCGCGACAAGCCAGCCGAGCGTCAGGCTCTCAAGATTTGTGGTGACGCGCGTCCATATGACGACGCGATCGTGGAGCGGATCGCCAGACGCGACGCCGTGCTCGAAGAAGGGTGGCGGGACATAGCCGGCCGCGGGCGCGGGCCCGCTCGCCGCCGCCCCCATACCCAGCAGCGCCAAGGCCTTGCGTCGATTGAGCCTCATAGCCGTTCCCCCTGATCCGTCCGCCACGTATTAGTCGGCCGAACACCACAGGAGCATGACAGTCCATGTCGAAGGAAGGCCTTCACGTCCCGCGCGAGAAGCTGTCGCGGGACACGCTGAACAAGCACTACGCCATCACCTCGATCATCGAGGAGCTGGAGGCCGTCGACTGGTACCGCCAGCGGGCCGACGACTGCGACGACGAGGAGCTGAAGAAGATCCTGCTGCACAACGCCCGCGAGGAGCTGGAGCACGCGGCGATGGTGCTGGAGTGGCTGCGCCGCAACGACGAGGAAGCCGACGAGCAGCTCCGCGAATACCTCTTCAAGGACGGCTCCATCGCCGGCCACGAGGAAGGCGCCAGCGAGAAGCATGGCCTCTGAGGACGAGGACGCGTCCGGCGAAGTCCGGACCGTCGAGGTCGGCGAAGATCTGGCGGGCGAGCGCATCGACAAGGTCCTGGCGGCGCTCGTCCCGGACCTGTCGCGGGCCCGCCTGCAGGCGCTGATCGCCGAAGGCCGCGTGGCCTTCGGCGACACAGCCTTGGCCGACGGCAAGCTGAAGGCTCGCGCCGGCCTCTACACCGTCGAGGTGCCGCCGCCGGAGCCCGCCGAACCGCAGCCGGAGGCGATCCCGCTCACGGTGCTCTACGAGGACGCCGACCTCATCGTCATCGACAAGCCGCCGGGCCTTGCCATGCATCCGGCGCCGGGCAGCGAGAGCGGCACCCTGGTCAACGCCCTGCTGCACCACTGCGGCGACACGCTCTCGGGCATCGGGGGCGTCGCTCGGCCGGGCATCGTCCACCGGATCGATAAGGAGACTTCCGGCGTAGTCGTCGCCGCCAAGACCGACGCCGCCCATCAGGGCCTGTCGGCGCTGTTCGCGACCCACGACATCGAGCGCATCTACGTGGCCTTCACGCGCGGCGCGCCGCATCCGCTGAAGGGCACGATCGAGGGCGCCATCGCCCGCTCCACCCACGACCGCAAGAAGATGGCGATGGTGAAGACCGGCGGCCGCCACGCCGTCACCCACTACGCCGTCGAGCGCACGTTCGGACCGCAGGAGAAGCCGCTCGCCGCCCGGGTCGCCTGCCGGCTGGAGACCGGCCGCACCCATCAGATCCGCGTGCACCTCGCCTCGAAAGGGACGCCCTGCCTGGGCGACCCCGTGTACGGCTCGGGCCCGCCGGCCGAGGTGGTGCGGACCGCGATCCGCGAGGCGGGCCTGAACCGCCAGGCGCTGCACGCCTCCGTGCTCGGCTTCCGCCACCCGGTGACAGGCGAGGCGCTGCGGTTCGAAAGCCCGCTGCCCCCCGACATGGCGCGACTGGAAGGGCTGCTGGCGAGGCTCTAGCCCGCCGCCGCTTCCTCGAGCTTGGCGATGTCGATCTTGACCATGTGCATCATCGCCGCGAACACCCGATTGGCCGCGTCGCGATCCGGCCCGGTCGTCAGCTCCAGCAGGCGCCGCGGGACGACCTGCCAGGACAGTCCGTACCGGTCGGTCAGCCAGCCGCACTGGCTCTCGCGCCCGCCGCCGGCCAGCAGGGCCTCCCAGTAGCGGTCGACCTCGGCCTGGTCCTGGCAGTCGATCATGAGACTGATCGCCTCGTCGAACTTGAACTCCGGCCCGCCGTTCAGGCCGAGGAAGGGTCTCCCGTCCAGTTCGAACTCGACGGTCATCACCGTGCCGGCGCGGCCGCCTCCCATGCTGTCGGGATAGCGCGCCACCTTGGTGATCTTCGAGTTCGGAAACACCGAGCAGTAGAACGCGGCGGCCTCTTCGGCTTGCGTGTCGAACCACAGGCAGTTGGTGATCTTCGGCATCGTCGGTCTCCGTTGCGCGCGCCGCCGTGGACCCTATCTCCCGTGCGGCGTCGCCTTCCAGCCGAGGACGATCGCCGTGCGCCTGTTCCGACACTGGCGTGCGGAAAAGCCTCCGCTGCAAGCTCTGCTAACAACGCGTGTGAGAAAGCCTGCCTTGAAGGCGCCCAAGTCGGGGCGTAGATAATGTCCCACTAGAGCAGTCGGACTTTTTGGCCGTCTCCCACGGTCTAGCTTCCTCGAAACTTCGTACCTATCTGAGAGGTTGGAGGGGGCGATGGTCCTTTGCGCGTCGGGTTGGCGCGCGGCCTGAAGGTCCGTTCCAGAGGGGATATTTCCATGGCCGCGAACGCGCTTGCCGTGATGTCGCCGGAAGGCGGCCTCAGCCGGTATCTTTCCGAAATCCGTAAGTTCCCGATGCTGGCCAAGGACGAAGAGTTCATGCTGGCCAAGCGGTGGACCGAGCACCAGGACCCCGAGGCGGCGCACCGCCTCGTGACCAGCCACCTGCGCCTCGTGGCGAAGATCGCCATGGGCTACCGCGGCTACGGCCTGCCGATCGGCGAGGTGATCTCCGAGGGCAACGTCGGCCTGATGCAGGCGGTGAAGAAGTTCGATCCCGACAAGGGCTTCCGCCTCGCCACCTACGCCATGTGGTGGATCCGCGCCTCGATCCAGGAATACATCCTGCGGTCCTGGAGCCTCGTGAAGATGGGCACCACCGCGGCGCAGAAGAAGCTGTTCTTCAACCTGCGGAAGGCGAAGTCCGAAATCTCGGCGCTGGAAGAAGGCGACCTGCATCCCGAGCACGTCCGCCAGATCGCCACCAAGCTGGGCGTGCTGGACGAGGAAGTGATTTCGATGAACCGCCGGCTGTCCGGCGGGGACGCCTCGCTGAACTCGCCGCTGCGTTCGGATAGCGAAAGCGAATGGCAGGACTGGCTGGTCGACGACCAGACGCCGAGCCAGGAAAGCGTCATCGCCGAAACCGAGGAGCGCGGCATCCGCATGGAGCTGCTGCAGGAGGCCATGGCCGAGCTCACCGACCGCGAGCGTCACATCCTGACCGAGCGCCGGCTGAAGGACGAGCCCACCACCCTGGAAGAGCTCGCCTCGCAGTACGGCGTCAGCCGCGAGCGCGTGCGCCAGATCGAGGTGCGCGCCTTCGAGAAGCTGCAGAAGTCGATGCGGGCCGCGGCCGAAGAGCGGAACCTCGTCGACGCCTGATCCAGGCTAGGCCGCCGCCGCGTCGTCCTTCGGCATGTAGGCCAGGAGGGCGGCGGCGTGCTTGCTCACGTCCGCCTGGTTCAAGGCCACGCCCATCTTGCGCGACGTCACGATGTAGCGGGCGAGTTCGGCCGCCGCCGTCGTCAGCTTCAGGTCGGCCGCGGCGGTCGCCGCCTTCTGGATCGCCTGCACCTGCGCTTCTATGGACCGCGCCGCCTGGGCGGGGTCGCTGTCGAACGATGAGACCGCCGAGCGCAGGATCTTCAGCGCCTGGGCGAGCCTCGCCGCGTCCGGCGTCGAGCGGTTGTCCGACCGCCGCTTCAGCGGGCCCGTATAGTCGCCCGAGTTGAACCGCCGCCGGTCCGGCCCGACGTAGCCCACCGCCTCGATCCAGTCCCGCTGGCGCAGCGTCACCGCCTCCAGCCGCCGCAGCAGGTCCTTCATCGTGAAGGGGCGGCGGAGAACCTCGTGCACGCCGGCGTCGCGGGCGGCGAGGATGCCGGCGGCCGTTGCGGCGCCCGTCATCATGATCACCGGGACCTGCCGGGCGGCGATCTGGCTGCGGCGCAGCTTCTTCGTGAACTCGACGCCGCTCATCTTGGCGAGGGCCAGCTCCACGAAGACGATCTGCGGATCGACCGTTTCGCACAGCTTCAGGCCGCGCTCGGGGGTGGTGGCGATCCAGCTCTGCGAGCGGGCGATGTTGCGCATCGCCTCGCCGATCAGCGTGGCGCTGGCCGGCTGCGGATCAACGATCAGCACCCTCTGCAGGAGGGGCGCCATCCGCCGCATCGTTGCCTTGCCGTCGTCGAACACGGGGACCTCTCCGCCCCCGAATACGGTGTTCTCGTAAAAGAACTCCGAATCCGGCCGACCCCGCGCGGATCAGTCCTGGAAGGGATCGCGCATCAGGATGGTGTCGTCCCGCTGCGGGCTGGTGGAGAGCAGGCTGACCGGGGCGCCGATCAACTCCTCGATCCGGCGCACGTACTTCACCGCATTCGCCGGCAGGTCCTTCCACGAGCGCGCGCCCTGCGTCGTCTCGCTCCACCCGTCCATTTCCTCATAGACGGGCATCAGCTGGCCCTGCGCCTTCAGGCCGGCCGGCAGGTAGCCGATGGCTTCGCCGTTCAGCTCGTAGCCGGTGCAGATCTTGAGCTTGGGCAGGCCGTCCAGAACGTCCAGCTTGGTCAGCGCCACGCCCGCGATGCCGTTCAGCGCCACCGACTGGCGAACCAGCGCGGCGTCGAACCAGCCGCAGCGGCGCGAGCGGCCGGTCACGGTGCCGAACTCCCGGCCGACCGTCCCCAGGTGCTGGCCCACCTCGTCCTTCAGTTCGGTCGGGAACGGGCCCTCCCCAACGCGGGTGGTGTAGGCCTTCACGATCCCCAGGACATAGCCCGGCCCCTTCGGCCCCAGGCCCGAGCCGGCCGCGGCCTGGCCCGCCACGGTGTTCGACGAGGTCACATAGGGATAGGTGCCGTGGTCGACGTCCAGCAGCGCCCCCTGCGCGCCTTCGAACAGCACCCGCCGACCCGCCTTCACCACCTCGTCCAGCATCAGCCACGCGGGCCGGGCGAACGGCAGGATCTTCGGGGCCATCTCTTCCAGTTCCGCCAGCAGCGCGGCGCCGTCGTACTCGGGCAGGCCGAGGCCCCGGCGGAGCGGCGTGTGATGCGCCAGCAGGCGGTCGATCTTGGCCTCCAGCGCCGCGCGGTCGGCGAGGTCGGCCACGCGGATCGCGCGCCGCCCGACCTTGTCCTCATAGGCGGGGCCGATGCCGCGGCCGGTCGTTCCGATCTTGTTGGTCGCCGCGGCCTCGCGCGCCTGATCCAGGTCGCGATGCAGGGGTAGGATCAGGCAGGCGTTGTCGGCCAGGACCAGCAGGTCGGGCGTGATCTTCACGCCCTGCTCGCCGAGCGTCCCGATCTCCTTCAGCAGGTGCCAGGGATCGACGACCACGCCGTTGCCGATGATCGACAGCTTGCCCTGCACCACCCCGGACGGCAGCAGCGACAGCTTGTAGACCTGATCGCCGACGACCAGCGTGTGGCCGGCGTTGTGGCCGCCCTGGAAGCGCACGACCACGTCCGCCCGGTTGGACAGCCAGTCCACCAGCTTGCCCTTGCCCTCGTCGCCCCACTGGGCGCCGATCACCGTCACGTTGGCCATGGGGTACGATCTCTCCACCTGCCCGGAGAAACCTCCCGGCCCTTCGACAGGTGCTCGGCGGGGAGGCGGAGATCGATTGCGGGCGCCCGTTTAGACCAAGTGGCCCTCGCCCTCAAGCCGCCCCGGCGCTATCACCGCGTCATGAACATCCCGCGCTTCCACCTGGCCTTCCCCGTCCGCGACCTGGAAGAGGCCCGCGCCTTCTATGGCGGCTTGCTGGGCTGCCCCGAGGGCCGCTCGAGCCCCGAGTGGATCGACTTCGACTTCCGCGGCCACCAGATCGTGGCCCACCTCGCGCCCGAGGAGATCGGCCACCGTTCCACCAATGCCGTGGACGGCGAGGACGTGCCGGTCCGCCACTTCGGCGTCATCCTGACCCTGCCGGAATGGCACGATCTTTCGGAGAAGCTGAAAGCCGCCGGCGTGAAATTCGTCATCGAGCCGCAGATCCGCTTCAAGGGTCAGCCGGGCGAGCAGGCGACGATGTTCTTCCTCGACCCCTCCGGCAACGCGCTCGAGTTCAAGGCCTTTGCCGACGACGCCATGGTGTTCGCGAAGTGACCGACGTCAGCCTGCACGACATCGAGGCCGCCGCCGCGCGGCTGAAGGGCGTCGCCGTCGAGACGCCGCTCATCGAAAGCCCGGCGCTGAACGAGCGCGTCGGCGTCCGCGTGCTGATCAAGCCCGAGACGCTGCAGCGGGTGGGCGCCTTCAAGTTCCGGGGCGCCTACAACCGCCTTGTCCAGCTCGACGAGGACGAGCGCCGGCGCGGCGTTGTCGCCTTCTCGTCCGGCAACCACGCCCAGGGCGTGGCGCTGGCCGCCAAGCTGCTGGACGTGCCCGCCGTCATCGTCATGCCCAGCGACGCGCCGGCCATGAAGGTCGCCGCCACCAAGGGCTATGGCGCGGAGGTCCGGCTCTACGACCGGCTCACCGAAAGCCGCGAGGCCATCGCCACCGAGACCGCGCGGGAGCGCGGCTCGACCGTCGTCCCGTCGTTCGACGACCCGCACATCGTCGCCGGCCAGGGTACGATCGGCCTCGAGCTCGTCCGTCAGGCGGAAGCCCTGGGCGCGATGCTGGACCTCGTAGCCACCGGCATCAGCGGCGGCGGTCTGCTGTCGGGCGTCGCCACGGCGGTGAAGGCGCTGTCGCCCGCCACCACGATCATGGGCGTCGAGCCGGCCGGCTTCGACGATGCGCGCGAGTCGCTCGAAAAGGGCGAGATCGTCGTCCAGAAGCGCACCGGCCGCTGCCTCTGCGACGCCCTGGAGAGCGCCTCGATCGGGCACATCAACTTCCCGATCCTCAAGCGGACGGTGGCGCAGGTGGCGGTCGTCACCGACGCCGAGGTGACCGAGGCCATGCGCTACGCCTTCAAGACGCTGAAGCTGGTCGTCGAACCGGGCGGGGCGGTCAGCCTCGCGGCCCTGCTGACGGGCAAGCTTCCGGCCGCGCCGGGCTCGACCGTCGCGCTGATCCTCTCGGGCGGCAACGTGGATCCGGAACTCTACGCCCAAATCCTGCGCGGCGAGCTCTAGGCCGCCCTAGGCGAACACCTCGGCCGTCTCGCCGCCCGGCAGCCCCACGCCTCTCAGCTCGCGGTAGATCTCGACGTAAGCAGCGGCCACAGCCGCCACGAACACGCCGTTGAACGCGGCGAAGAAGATCAGGCCCGCAATCGCCACGAGCGAGATCACGATGGCGGCCGCTGCCCCGCCTGCCATGCCGGCGACGGCGAAGAAGATGCCTGCGACGATCGCCACCGGGATCATGACGACGATCGCGACGATGAGGAGCAGGAAGAGCAGCGCGATCGCGGCAAGGACCATCCTCCAGCCCTGGCCTTTCGTCAGCCGCCACGAGTCGAGCAGGACGAACCGCTGCTCGTCCCAGGCCATCACCCAGGCCAGGGAGAAACGCGCCGCCAGATAGAGGTACCCGGCCGTCGCCGCGCCGCCGATCAGCACGGCCCATGGCCATCCGGGTGTTCCGGTCACCGCCGAAACGCCGCCGACGAGTCCGCCGGTCACCACGACAATCGGGACGATGACGAGCATCGCAAGTACGCCCATCGCCAGCATGGTGAGGAGCATGGAGAGTTCACGGCGCTGGAGGCGCATGAAGAAGAACCCGCGCTCGTCCGGGCGCAGCATGGCGCGGCACACCGCGCCGTAGATCAGCGTCCCGAGCGCCAGTCCGAGAACGAGCGCGACAGGCAGGGTCACGAAAGCCTGCGCGGCCGAGGCCTGCTCCAGCGCCGCGGCGGCGCCTTCGGGATCGTCCCGCAGGTTGCGCATGTAGGCCGGCAGCGCGGCGCCGATGGAGACCATCTGCATCGCCAGGCTCAGCAGCAGGTAGGCCGCGCCCCATACCAGCACCGCGCCCCACTCCCGCCTGGCCAGCCGGAACCCGGACTTCAGCGCCGTATCGATCGAAAACCGGGCCATCATGCTCCCCCTGAACCCCGGACCACCATAGGCGTCCAAGGCTCAGGTTGAACAGGGGCCTAGAGCCGGTCTTCCGGCGCCAGGCGGCGGGGCTCCTCGCGCGGCGTGATCAGCTTCGCCGCCCGCGGGCGGATCCAGTTCTCGAAGTCGTCGACGAACCGATAGACCACCGGCACCAGCACCAGCGACAGCAGGGTCGAGGTGATCAGGCCGCCGATCACCGCCACGGCCATAGGCTGGCGGAACTCGGCGCCCTTCTCGAGCGCGAAGGCGGTCGGCAGCATGCCGGCGGCCATGGCCACCGTGGTCATGATGATCGGCCGCGCCCGCTCGCGGCAGGCCTCGATCAGGGCATCGTGCTGGCTCATGCCCTCGCGCTCGCGCTCGATGGCGTACTCCACCAGCAGGATCGAGTTCTTCGCCGCCAGGCCCATCAGCATCAGGAAGCCGATCAGCGAGGGGATCGACAGCGACAGGTTGAAGATCAGCAGGCCGATGAACGCCCCGCCCACCGCCAGCGGCAGGGCCGCCAGGATGACGATCGGCTTGAAGAAGCTGCGGAACAGCAGGACGAGCACCGCGAACATCAGGAAGACGGCCGTGGCGAAGGCCACCACGAATCCGCCGAACATCTCCTGCATGGCTTCCGCGTCGCCGATCGCGCCCGGCTTCACGCCGGCAGGCAGCTTCTTCATGATCGGCAGCGCGTGGACGGCCTTGGTCGCCTCGCCCAGCTCGACGCCGTCGCCCAACTCGGCCTGGATGGTGATCTGCCGCTGGCGGTTCAGGCGGTCGATCCGGGCGGGACCTGCCTGGAACTCCACGTCGGCCACGGCGCCCAAGGTGGTCACCCCGCCCGTCGCGGTCGGCAGCCGCAGCTGGCGGATCTGCTCGATGTCGGCGCGCGCGTTCTCGGGCAGGCGAATGCGGATCGGGATCCGGCGCTCGCCCTCGTTCAGCTTGGGCACGTTGGCGTCGATGTCGCCGACGGTCGCCACCCGGGCGGCCTGTGCGATGGTCGCCACCGAGACGCCGAGGCGCGCAGCTTCGTCCGGACGCGGACGGATCACCACTTCGGGACCGACCGGCGGGTTCGCCGGCCGCGGGTCCTTGACGATGTCGACGCTTCGCATCTGCTGCTCCAGCGCCAGGGCGGCGGCGCTCAGCGCGTCCGGGTCCTGTCCGGTCAGCACCTGCTGGAAGCCGGACGAGCCGTCGAAGCTCAGGAAGTTCAGCCGCACGTCGGGGATGGCTGCGATCTGCGCCCGCACGCGGTCCTTCAGTTCGTTGCCGCTGACCGTCCGCTTGGACTTCAGCAGCACCGTGATGGTGCCGGAGCGCACGTCGCTGGCCCCGGGCCCGCTGCCGGGGCCGAAGCTCGCCACCGTGGAGCCAACCTGGGTGAACACGTCGGTCACCTCGGGCTGGGCCTTCATGATGCGGGTCACCTCCTGGGTCGCGAGCTCCATGTCCTGCAGCGTCGCGCCGGGCGGGCCCTGCACGTTGACGTAGATGTAGTCGGGGTCGCCCGCCGGCTGGAAGCCTTGCGGCAGCATCGGCACCAGCATCAGCGAGCCGATGAACAGCACCATGCCCGCGATGGCGGCGATGATCCGGTGCGCCAGCGCCCACTCCAGCGCGTTGCGGTAGAAGCCTTCGAAGGGCTTGCGTGCATGCGGCTGCGTCGAGGGCTTCAGGAAGTAGGCGGCCATCAGCGGAGTGATCAGACGCGCCACCAGCAGCGAGAACAGCACCGCCACCGAGACGGTCAGGCCGAACTCCTTGAAGAACTGGCCTGGGATGCCCGGCATGAAGCTGACCGGCGTGAACACCACCACGATGGCGAAGGTGGTCGCGACCACCGCCAGGCCGATGGCGTCGGCGCCCTGCAGAGCGGCCTGATAGGGCCGCATGCCCTGGGCCACCCGCTTCTCGATGTTCTCGATCTCGACGATGGCGTCGTCGACCAGGATGCCGATGACCAGCGTCAGCGCCAGCAGCGTCACCAGGTTCAGCGAGAACCCGGCCAGGTCCATGACGAAGAAGGTGGGGATCAGCGAGATGGGCATCGCCACCACGGTGATCAGCGTCGCCCGCCAGTCGCGCAGGAACAGCAGCACCACCAGGGCGGCCAGCACCATGCCCTCCAGCAGCACGTGCTGGGTGGCCCGGAAGTTGTCGCGGGTCTCGTCCACCGAGGCGTAGATCTTGGTGAAGGTCACGCCCGGATAGGTCTTCTCCATCTGCTCGAGCTTGACGTTGACCGCGTCCTCGGTGTCGACGTCCGAGGCCTCCTTGGTCTTGGCGACCTGGAAGCCCACCACGGGCCGGCCGTTCAGGCGCGCGAAGCCGCGCGGCTCGGAGGCGCCGTCGCCGATCTCGGCCACGTCGGACAGGCGCACGTAGCCGCCGGTCCCCGTGGGGATGGTCATCTCGCGCAACTGTTGGACGGTCTCCACCGAGCCCAGCACGCGCACCGTCTGCTCGCGGCCGCCCACCTCGAGCCGGCCCCCGGGCGCGTCGAGCTGGAAGCTGTTGAGGGCGTTGTTCACCTGCGCCGCCGTCAGGCCGCGCGCGGCCAGCCGGACCGGATCGATCACCACGTTGATCTCGCGGGCGACGCCGCCCACGCGGGTCACCTGGGCCACGCCCTTGGCCGTCTGCAGCTCGCGGCTGATCGTGTCGTCGACGAACCAGGACAGCTCTTCGTCCGACATGGCCGGCGCCGCCACGGCGTAGGTGATGATCGGGAAGGCGCTGTCGATCTCGACCTGGGTGATCTGCGGCTCGTCGATGTCGCGCGGCAGGACCATCCGGGTCTGGTCGATCTTCGCCCGGACCTCGTCGGTCTTCTTCTGCAGGTCCTCGCCCATGTTGAACTGGATCGAGGTGGTGGAGACGCCCTGCGTCACCACCGACTGCACGTTGTCGACGCCGGTGATCCCGGCGATCGCGTCCTCCACGGGACGCGTGATCTGGGTCTCCATTTCCCCGGGGGCGGCGCCCGATTGGGTGACGGTCACCGCCACCACGGGAAACTGGATGTTGGGGAACTGCTTCACCGGCAGCCGGGCGTAGGAGAGCATGCCTGCGATCACCAGGCCGATGAACAGCAGGGTCACCGGCACCGGGTTTCGGATCGCCCACGCCGAGATGGCGAAGCCGCCGCTCCCCGACGGGGCGTGGATGTGGTGGTCGCTCATCGCTTGGCGCTCGCCGCCGCCGGACGCGCCTTGGCCTCGGCCTGGACCGGGCCGCCCTCGACGGGCTGCACGCGGTCGCCGTCCAGCAGGAAGGCGGCTGCGTTCTGCACGATGCGGGCGCCAGCCGGCGGACCGCGGGTGATCTGCACGAGGCCCGAGCCGCGCTGGCCGGTCTGCACCGGCACGCGACGCACGCGGTTGTCGGCGCCGACCACCATCACGCTCGCGCCGTTGGCGTCATAGCGGATGGCCGACTCCGGCGCGGCCAGCACCGAGGTCGAGACGTCCTCGAACACGGCCTGTGCGAAGCCGCCGGCCCGGATGTCGCCGCGCACCGGCAGGGTCACGCGCACCTCGCCCAGCTTGCTCTGCGGATCGATCTGCGGACTGACGATACGCACCCGACCCTGCACCTGGGCCCCGCTCGGCAGGGTCACCGTGGCGCTCTGGCCCGGCCGGATATTGGCCAGCGCATCCTCGCTGAGGTCGGCCGACAGCTCGATCTGACCATCGCGGGCCAGGCGGAACCAGGGTTGGGTCGCCCCGCCGGCCAGGTCGCCCGGCCGCACCGTCCGCTCCAGGACGACGCCGGACACAGGCGCGACCACCGCGGTCTTGCGCAGTCGGGTCCGCAGATCCTGCAGCTGCGCCCGCGCGGCCTGGGCCTGGAACCGCCGTTGGGCGATCTGCTCCTGAGCCAGTACGCCCTGGTTATCGAGACCCTGCACCCGGCGGGCCTGGTCCTCGGCCTGGGCCGCCTGCGCCTCGGCCTGGGCGATCTGTCCCTGCAGCAGGGCGGGATCGAGCTGCACCAGGGTTTGGCCGGCGCGGACATAGTCGCCGACGTCGGCCATCACCCGCAGCACGCGGAAGCCGGTGACTTCGGAGGCCACCGCCGCTTCTTCGCGCGGGATCAGGTCGCCCGATCCGCTGACCGAGCCTGCGATCGGCCGCGCCTCCAGGCGCACGACGCTGACGCTGCGGGCCTTGTCGTCGGCCTTAGGCGCCGGCTCGGGCTTGTGGCAGGCGGCCAGGGCCAGCGCCGCGCACAGCGGCAAAATGGTGAACTTCAGTCGCATCCCGTCTCTCATCGCGCCGGTTGGCGGGCTTGGGCGTAGGTCTGGGCGGGCCAGCCGCCGCCGACGGCCTTGTAGGCCTGGACGGAGCGGCGCAGCGCCTGCACCTGGGCCGAGGTCAGCTGGGCGCGGGTCGCGCGCCACGAGGCCTCGGCGTTCAGGAGCGTGGTGATGTCGGTCAGGCCCCGCTGGTACCCCGTGCGGGCGGCCTCGAATGCGCGGCGGGCCCGGGCCTCGCCGTCGACAAGCGTGTCCACCTGCCGGCGGTCGGCGTCCAGCCGCACCAGCGAGCCTTCGGCTTCCTGGAAAGCCGTCTGCACCGCGCGCTCGTAGGCGGTGACCGCCTGTTCGGTCCGGGCGTTCTGGGCCTTCAGTTCGGCCATCAGGCGGGGGATCGATAGGATCGGCTGCAGCACGCTGCCGCCCAGCGTCCAGCTCTGGCTCTCGGAGCTGAAGTTCGGCTGCTCCTGCTTCGACCAGCCGAGGCCCGGGGTGAAGGTGAAGGTCGGGAAGAAGGCCAGCGCCGCCAGCCGCTGTTGGCCCGCGGCGGAACGCACCCGCTGCTGAGCCTCGCGAACGTCGGGACGGCGCTGCAGCAGCTCGCTGGGCAGGGAGGCGGGCACGGGCGGCGCCTCGCCGACTTGCGGCGGCGCCTGGATGTTGGCGGTCGGCTCCACCACCCGGCCCGCGAGGATCAGGATGGCCCGCTTCTGAACCTGCAGCTCGGCCTCCAGCGCCTGGGCGCGAGCGTCGGCCTGGGCGAGCTCGCCCGCGATGCGGTCGGCTTCCGACGTGGCCGAGAGCCCCAGCGCGCCCCGCTTGGAGGCGATGTCGTAAAGCTCGCGCTGGATCCGCGCCGTCTCGCGCGCATCGGCCAGCTGGATCGCCAGGCCGCGGGCCTGGAAATAGGCGTCGGCCGTCTGGGCGGCGACCGCCGCGCGGGCGCCCTCGAAGGCGAAGCGCGCCGCGGAAACCTCGGCGTTCGCCGTCCGCGTCGCGGCGAGCGACCGGCCGAACAGGTCGATCTCCCAGCTGACGTTGAAGTCCAAGGCGTAGCGTTCGCTGGTGCCGCTGGTGGAGAAGCCCGGGATGTCGACCTCAGTCCCCGAGAGCTGCTCGGTGTGGGTGCGGCTGGCCGTTCCTCTCGCGTCTCCCTGCGGAAGGTATTGCAGGATGGCGCTCGTGCGCTGTGCGCGCACTTCCTGCAGCCGCGCGGCGGCGGTGCGCACGTCGGTGTTGCGGGTCAGCGCCTGCTGCACCAGCTCGGTGAGCTGAGGGTCGCCGTAGCCGGTCCACCACTGGTCGAGCGCGATCGCGCCCGCCGGCGCGGCCGGGGCTTCATAGGCGCCGGGCAAGTTCACGTCGGCGGTGCGCGGCGTCGCGCAGGCGGCGAGCGAGAGGGCGGCCAGGACGGCCAGCGGGGCGCCGAGGGAGGCTGCGGTGCGCATCTGGATCATAGGCCCTGGGGAGAAGACCGGCGTTGGTTGAACAAAGTTTGAGCGTCCGGCGCAATCTCCGCCGCCGCCTTTCGCTGTTCCTAGTCGTCGCTTCCCGGCCGGGATCTCTGGCGGATCCCGTGCGGACCGCCGTTTGCCTCAAACTCCGTATGATGTAAAGTGTTAGTTGCGAGCTTACTGGAGCGGCATGGGCAAGGAACAATCCAAGGTACACCCGGGCGACGACGATCCGCGGCGCAGCATCGAGCTGCTCTGGGGGGTGCAGGAGCCCGGCAAGCGGGGCCCCAAGCCGCGCTTCTCCACCGACGACCTCGTCCAGGCCGCGATCGCCGTCGCCGACCGCGAAGGCCTGGGGGCCATCTCCATGCGCAGCGTCGCCCAGGCGGTGGGTGTCTCGCCGATGGCGATCTACACCTACGTCCGCTCCAAGAACGAGCTGCTGGCCCTGATGTACGACCGGGTCTTGGGAGAGGGGGAGCAGGCGCCGCCCGGCCTCTCGTGGCGCCCGGCGCTGGAGTTCATGGCCCGCGGCCGGTGGGAACTGACCGAGCGCCACCCCTGGCTCCTCGGCTTCGCCCTGCACCGCCCCCCGCTGGGGCCGAACCTGATGATCCGGGTCGAGTCCGTCATGGCGGCGCTGGAAGGCGCAGGCCTGACCGACCTCGAGAAGGACCTGCTGGTCGACGTCCTCCACAACTACATCGAGGGCGCGCTCAACGAGGCGAGGGAGGCCCGCGAAGCCGAACAACGCAGCGGCATGACCGACGAACAGTGGGTGGCCATCGTCGAGCCGGCGCTGCAGGCGCGTCTCGACCCTGAGCGTTTCCCGCACCTGATCCGGCTGGGCGAGGCCTGGCGAGAACAGCGTCATCTCATGACCGACCCGCGTCACCGTTTCGAGCAGGGTCTGCAGGTCGTTCTCGACGGAATCGGCGCGTTCATCGCCCGCCGGCAGGCTGGGCGCTAGTCAGCACCCCTTGGGCGTGATTAGCGTCGCGCCAGCTCCAACCAAACCCAGAGTTCGAGACTTGAAGAAGCTCCTGTTCTGCGCGGTCGCCGCCACGGCCTTCGCCACCGCCGCGCTCGCCGCCCCGGCCCTCGACGGCGCCCGTATCAAGGAAGACATCCGCGTACTCTCGGCCGACGACTTCGAAGGCCGCGCCCCCGCTTCCAAGGGCGAGGAGAAGACGGTCGCCTACCTGATCCAGCAGTTCAAGGCCGCCGGCGTGCAGCCGGCCGGCGACAAGCAGGCCGACGGCGGCCGCGCCTGGACCCAGGACGTCCCGCTCGCCCGCTTCGCGACCAAGGGCCCGGTGGCCGTGTCGGTGAACCTGGGGGGCAAGACGGAGGCCTGGACGCAAGGCGAGCAGATCGCCATCCGCGCCGCCCAGACCGGCGTCGACCGGCTGACGCTCAAGGACGTGCCGGTCGTCTTCGCCGGCTATGGCGTGACCGCGCCCGAGCGCAACTGGGACGACTTCAAGGGCATGGACCTGAAGGGCAAGATCGCCCTCGTGCTCGTCAACGATCCCGACTTCGAGACGGGTCAGGGCGACTTCGGCGGCAAGGCCATGACCTACTACGGCCGCTGGACCTACAAGTACGAGGAGGCCGCGCGCCGCGGCGCCGTCGGCTTCCTGGTGATCCACGAGACGGCCCCGGCGTCCTACGGCTGGAACACCGTGAAGAACTCGAACACCAACGAGATCTTCGACGTCATCCGCAAGAACCCGTCCGAGGCGCACGCGCCGCTCGAAGGCTGGGTCCAGCGCGACAACGCCGTGGCCATGCTGAAGGCCGCGGGCCTCGACTTCGAGGCCCTGAAGAAGCAGGCCCAGACCCGCGACTTCAAGCCGGTCGAGCTGAAGGGCGTCACCTTCTCCACCGACTACGCCGTCGACGCCCAGAAGGTCGTGTCGAAGAACGTCGTGGGCGTCGTCCCCGGCGCCAAGCGCCCCGACGAGCGGGTCATCTACTCGGCCCACTGGGACCACCTCGGCGTGGGCCTGGCCGACGCGCGTGGCGACAAGATCTACAACGGCGCCCTCGACAACGCGTCCGGAACCTCGGCGCTGATCGAGCTGGGCCGCGCCTTCGCCAAGGGGCCCAAGCCCGAGCGTTCGGTGATGTTCCTCGCCGTGACGGCCGAGGAGAAGGGCCTGCTGGGCTCGGAGTACTACGCCGACAATCCGCTCTATCCGCTCGCCACCACCGTGGGCGTGCTGAACATGGACGGCATGAACCTGCTGGGCCGGTCGAAGGACATCACCATGTCCGGCAACGCGCCGCTGACCCTGCAGGACGACATGATCAAGGTGGCGTCCAAGTACGGCATGAGCTTCAGCCCCGATCCGAACCCGCAGGCGGGCAGCTTCTACCGCTCGGACCACTTCCCCTTCGCCAAGCGCGGCGTGCCGGCCATCTCGTTCGGCTCCGGTGAAGACCTCGAGAAGGGCGGCAAGGCGGCGGGCAAGGCCGCGTCGGAAGCCTATACCCGCGACAAGTACCACCAGCCCGCCGACGAGTTCGATCCCAACTGGGACATGTCGGGCGTGGTCCAGGAGCTCTCGGTCTTCTACGACCTCGGCTCCGAGCTCGCGAACTCGAGCCGCTGGCCCGAGTGGAAGCAGGGCGCCGAGTTCAAGGCCGAACGCGACAAGACCGCCGCCCAGCGGAAGTAGGACCACTCAAGGAGGGCGGCGCTCCGGCGCCGCCCTTTCCATCTGGGAACATCTTGAGAACCGCGCCTCCCGCGGCTACCTCTACCGTCGACAGCTGACGGGAGACGCCACATGGCCGGCGAAGGGAAAATCCGCTGCGGCATCGGGGGCTGGACCTTCGAGCCCTGGCGCGGCGTCTTCTATCCCGAGGGCCTGAAGCACGCCGACGAGCTGGCCTACGCCAGCCGCCATCTCACCGCCATCGAGATCAACGGCACCTACTATTCCAGCTTCAAGCCGGACAGCTGGGCCAAGTGGCGCGCAGCCACGCCCGACGGCTTCAAGTTCGCGGTGAAGGCCAGCCGCTTCTGCACCAACCGCAAGGTGCTGTCCGACGGCAAGGGCAGCATGGACATCTTCCTGGGCCAGGGGCTGACCGAACTCGGCGACCGCCTGGGCCCGATCCTGTGGCAGTTCGCGCCGACCAAGAAGTTCGACTACGACGAGTTCGCCGCCTGGCTCGACCTGCTGCCGCGGAGCCTCGAGAACCTGCCGCTGAAGCACGTCGTGGAGGTGCGCAACGCCTCCTTCGCCGACGCCAGGTTCGTCGGCCTCTGCCGCGACCGCAACGTGGCGATCTGCAATTCCGAGAACGAGAACTATCCGTTCATCCCCGACGTCACCGCCGACTTCGTCTACCTGAGACTGCTGTCCGCCAATGACGAGATCCCCACCGGCTACGAGGCCAAGGACCTCGACATGTGGGCCGACCGCTTCAGGGCGTATGCCCAGGGCGGCATCCCTGGCGACTTCCAGCCGCTGGACCGCACCGGCCCGCCCGAGGAGCCGCGCGACGTCTACGCCTTCGTGATCCACGAGGGGAAGGTCCGCGCCCCGGCGGCGGCGATGGAGTTCATCCGGCGGGTGGATACCACATTCCAGGCCCAGGCGCTCTGAGGCCCGCTTGACCTCCGTGGCGTCAGGGCCGCCCACTTCCTCAAAACGCGAGGGAGCCCGCCGATGACCCACTTCACGGCCGAAGACCTGATGTTCCGCCCGGGCCTGATGAAGGGCCAGCGGGTGCTGATCACTGGCGGCGGCACCGGCCTGGGCAAGGTGATGGCCGAGGCCTGCCTGATGCTGGGCGCAGACGTCTACATCTGGGGCCGGCGCGGCGCCGTCATCGAGGCCGCCGCCAACGAGCTGAACGAGGCCCACGGCGACGCCGGCGGCCGCTGCGTCGGCCAGGCCTGCGACATCCGCGTCCCCGAGGCCATTCACGAGGCCATGGACGAGATCTGGTCCGGCGGCGCGCTCACCGGGCTCGTCAACAACGCCGCCGGCAACTTCATCAGCCGCACCGAGGACCTGACGCCCAAGGGCTTCGACGCCATCGCCAACATCGTCTTCCGGGGCTCGTTCTTCGTCACCCTGGACGCCGGCAAGCGCTGGCTGGCCGAGGGCAAGCCCGCCTCGGTCGTCTCCATCCTCACCACCTGGGTCTGGCACGGCGGCCCCTTCACCGTGCCCTCGGCCATGTCCAAGGCCGGCCTCAACGTCATGACCCAGTCACTGGCGGTGGAGTGGGGCAATCGCGGCGTGCGCTTCAACGCCATCGCGCCCGGCCCCTTCCCGACGGAGGGCATGAGCGCTCGGCTCGACCCCGGCGGCGGCGGTCTGGCCGAGGACAAGGACCCGATGATCCCGCTCGGCCGTAACGGCGAGATGCGCGAGCTCGCCAACCTGGCAGTCTACCTGCTGCATCCGCTGTCGGCCTATGTGAACGGCCAGACCATCGCCATCGACGGCGGCGCGCATCTGCAGGGCGGCGGCGGCTTCGCCCGCCTCGCGTCCTGGGGCGACGCCGAGTGGGAGGCCGCCCGCAACGCGATCCGCTCCACGAACGAGAAGGACCGCGCCCAGCGGACGGTGTGACGACCATCTCGTCGTACGGCGTAAGCTCTTGCGGCTTCAGGATTCCCCCGCGATGATGACGCGCGTCATCTTTCCTGCGGAGTTCGTTGCGCATCCCATGGCCCAAGTCGCCTATCTCCCGGTCGGCAAGCGTGAGCAGACCAAGGTCCAGAACCGACAGGCGATCCTGGACGCCGCGCGCGAGGTGTTCGGCGAGCTGGGCTACGAGGCGGCCACCGTGCGCGACATCATCCGCCGCACCGGCCTCGCGGCCGGCACCTTCTACAACTACTACCGCTCGAAGGAGGAGGTGTTCGCCGCCCTCGCCGACGACGGCGCCCGGCGCTTCGCCCCGATGCTGAAGGCGCTGCGCGCCCAGTCCACCGATTTCGAGAGCTTCGTCCGCCAGGCGATCCACGCCTACTTCACCTTCATGGCCGACGAGCACTCCAGCTGGATGGCTCGCCGCCCGCCGGGCGAGCACCAGCCGCACGTGCATGGCGAGACGCCCGAGATGGCCGCCGTCTTCGCGGAGGTCCGCGACGCCATTCTCGAGGCGATCGCGGCCGGCAAGGGACCGGCGTCCGATCCGGACTACATGGCCGCCGCCTGCATCGCCGTGGCCCGAGAGGTGGGAGACAAGATGCTGGAACGCCGACCGATCGACACCGCCGCGGCGTCGGACTTCGCCGTCGCCATGATCCTGAACGGCCTGCGCGGCCTGCCGGCGGCCCGCTAGATGGCCTCGCCCGCAGCCCAGCGCGCCATCGCCGGCCTCATCCTGTCGCTGCCTGCGCCGGTGCTCCGGCTCATGGCGGGCGGCGGCGTGGTCCACGTCGGCGGCCGCACGCTCGACCCGCGCCTGCAGTTCCTGGCTGCCCAGGCCCGCAAGCAGCCGGCCATGACCCAGGCCACGCCGGAACAGGCCCGCATGGGCATGACCGGCCTGATCGGCGCCGTCGCCGGCAAGCCCGAGCCCGGCGTCGCTTGCGAGGACCTCTACGTCCAGGGCGCGGCGGGCGACATCCCGGCCCGCGCCTACCGGCCCGCGAACCAGGACGCGGACGCGCCCCTGATGGTCTGGGCCCACATGGGCGGCGGCGTCATCGGCGACATCGAAACCACCCACGTCTTCTGCACCGTGCTCGCGCGGATCACCCGCGGCCCGGTGCTGTCGGTGGACTACCGGCTGGCGCCCGAGCACCGCTATCCGGCCGGTGTCGACGACACGCTCGCCGCCTACCGCTGGGCCCGCGAGCATTCCACCCGTTTCGGCGCTCCGGCCGGCAAGGTCGCCATGGGCGGCGACTCCATGGGCGGCAACTTCACGGCCATCGTCTGCCAGGAGCTGAAGCGCGCGGGCGAGCCGCAGCCGGTGCTGCAACTGCTCGTCTATCCCTGCACCGACGTCGCCTCGCAGACGCCGTCCATGACCACCTACGGCGACGCCTTCCCGCTCAACAGCGCCACCATGGACTGGTTCATGGGGCACTACCTGAACCCCGGCGACGATCCGGCCCATCCCAAGCTGTCGCCGCTGAAGGAGAAGGACCTGTCGGGCCTCGCGCCGGCGGTGATCGCCACCGCCGGTTTCGACCCGCTGATCGACCAGGGCGAGGCCTACGCCAAGGCGCTGCGCGAGGCCGGCGTGCCGGTGACCTACCGCTGCTACGACAGCCTGGCCCACGCCTTCGTCGCCTTCACCGGCGCCGTACCGGCCGCGGCCGACGCCAGCCGTGAGATCGCGGGCCTGGTTCGCCAGGCCTACGAAGGCCGCCTCGCCGGATGAGAGCCCTCGTCGTCGGGGAGCTTCGGCCCGACTACGCCGGCGTCCACGTCCGCGACCTGCCGACGCCCGAGCCGGGGCCTGGCGAGGTGCGGGTGAAGGTCCTGGCCGCGGCCGTGAACTTCCCCGACCTGATGCAGACCCGCGGCGAGCACCAGCACAAGCCGGCGCTGCCCTTCATCGGCGGCATGGAGATGGCGGGCGTCGTCGACGCGGTGGGGCCGGGCGTCACGGCTTTGCGGGAAGGCGACGAGGTCTGCGCCGGGGGGCGCGGCGTCTTCGCCGAATACGCCGTCTTCTCCGCCGCCACGCTGCGGAAGAAGCCGAAGGGCCTGACCTTCGCTCAGGCCGCCGGCTATCCGGTCGCCTATCTGACCGCCTACGTCGCCCTGAGGCGGTGCGCCGATGCGCAGGCCGGCGAGTGGGTGCTGGTCCACGGGGCGGCCGGCGGCGTGGGCCTCGCCGCCGTCGACTACGCCAGGGTGCTGGGCTGCAAGGTCATCGCCGCCTCGGCCTCGGACGAGAAGCTCGCCGTCATCGCGGCCGAGTACGACGTCGACGCCACCGTCAACGTCTCGGGCGGCTTTCGCGAGCGGGTGAAGGAGATCACCGGGGGCAGGGGCGCGGACGTCATCTACGATCCCGTCGGCGGCGACGTCTTCGACGAGTCGACGCGCTGCATCGCCTTCGGCGGCCGCATCCTCTCCATCGGCTTCACCTCGGGGCGCCTGCCCGTGCTGCCGGTCAACATCGCGCTGATCAAGGGCTTCTCCCTGATCGGCGTCCGCGCCGGCGAGTACGGCCGCCAGTTCCCGGACAAGGGCCGCGAGAACAACGAAGCCATCTGGAAGCTGGCCGAGGATGGCCTCGTGAAGCCCCGTGTCCACCACGAATACCCGCTCGACCAATGGCGCGAGGCGTACGAGACGCTCGCCCAGCGCAAGGTGGTCGGCAAGACAATCATCCGGCCCGATCTGTAAAGGTAAGCCATGACCATCGGCAGCGAAGAAGAACTTGAGAAGCTGAAGGCGGCGGGCCGCCTCGTGGCGCGCACCCTGAAGGCCATGGGCGAGGCCCTGGAGCCCGGCATCACGACGAAGGAGCTGGACCAGCTCGGCCGCAAGATGCTGGAGGACGCCGGCGCCCGCTCCGCGCCCGAGCTCAGCTACGACTTCCCGGGCGCCACCTGCATCTCGGTGGGCCCCGATGTGGCCCACGGCATCCCCGGCGACCGTCGCGTCGAGGCCGGCGACCTGATCAACATCGACGTCTCGGCCGAACTCGACGGCTTCTTCGCCGACACCGGGGCGAGCTTCGCGGTGCCGCCGGTCGCGCCCAGGATCGACAAGCTGTGCCGCGACGGCCGCCGCGCCATGTGGGCCGGCATCCGCGCCGTCCGTCCAGGGGCTCCCCTCAACGCGATCGGCAAGTCGATCGAGACCTTCGCCGACAGGAACGGCTACAGCCTGGTCCGCAACCTCGCGAGCCACGGCGTGGGCAAGAGCCTGCACGAGGAGCCGACCGAGCTCGCCACCTGGTACGAGCCCCACGACAAGCGCCGCATCACCGAGGGCCTGGTCTTCACCATCGAGCCCTTCCTCAGCCTTGGCGCCGATTGGGTGGACGAGATGGAGGACGGCTGGACGTTGCGCCCGCCGGGACAGGAGCCCACCGTGCAGTACGAGCACACCCTCGTGGCGACACGTCGCGGGCCGCTGGTGCTGACTCTGGCGGAATAGTCTCGCCGAATGGCCAAGGGGGTGTTGACACGCCCTCCGCCCTCAACTATCCACCGCGCCTCGATTTTCTACCCGGAGCCACCCAGTGAAGCGGACCTTTCAGCCCTCGCGTCTCGTGCGCAAGCGCCGTCACGGCTTCCGTCTTCGCATGTCCACGAAGAACGGACAGAAGGTGCTGGCCCGTCGTCGCGCCAAGGGCCGCAAGCGCCTGAGCGCCTAAGCTCGGCCTTGCGCTAAGGTGTCCGCATGTCGGACGCCGACCTTCCCATAGAACGTCTGAAGAAGCGCGCGGACTTCCTGCTCTGCGCGCAGGCCCCCTCGTGCGCGAAGGGGGCCGTCGTCGTGCAGGCGAGGCCTCGCGGCGACGAGCAACCCCTCGTGCGGGCCGGCTTCACCGCCACCAAGCGCATCGGCGGCGCCGTCGTGCGCAACCGGGCCAAGCGCCGGATGCGCGAGGCCGCCCGGCTGCTGCTGCCCGACCACGCCCGGCCTGGCTACGACTATGTGTTCATCGCCCGCGGCGGTGTGACCACCCGCGCCTGGGCCCGTTTGCTTGACGATGTGAAAAGCGCGCTGATAAGGCTCGCCGCCGACGGCAAGGCCCCCCAAGCGTGACGGGCCCGCTCCCCTCTTCGGAACCCATCCCGACATGAGAGACGACAACACCCGCAACACGATCATCTTCGTCGTGTGCGCGGTCCTGCTCCTGCTGCTGTACCAGATGTTCGTCATCGACCCGCAGGCGAAGCGTCGCCAGGCCGAGCTCGCGCGCCAGGCGCCGCCGGCCGCCGCCGCGCAGCGGGGGAACGTGACCGGGCCCCAGGTTCCGCAGGTCGTGAACCGCCAGCAGGCCGTCGCCGCCTCGCCGCGCGTGCCCATCGACACCCCGGCGCTGAGCGGTTCGCTGTCGCTGCGCGGCGCCCGGATCGACGACCTCTACCTCGACCAGTACCGCCAGACCGTCGCCAAGGGCTCGCCCGCCGTCGAGCTGCTGCGCCCGGAAGGCGCGGAGTACCCGTGGTTCGCCGAGATCGGCTGGGTCGGCCAGAACGTGCCCGGCCTGCCCAACGCCCAGACCGTGTGGACCCTGGCCCAGGGCTCGAAGCTCGCGCCCGGCCAGCCGGTCGTCCTCACCTACGCGAACGGCCAGGGCCTGACGTTCACGCGGCGGATCGCCGTCGACGAGCGCTACATGTTCTCGGTGACCGACACCGTCGCCAACACCTCGGGCCAGCCCATCACGCTCGCGCCGTACGGCACGGTCCAGCGCCAGGGCGTCCCCGCCGACCTCGGCAAGAACCAGATCGTCCACGAGGGCGCCATCGGCTGGCTCGACGGCAAGCTGCGCCAGGTGAAGTACGGCAAGTGGCGCAAGGACGGCGGCGGTCCCGCCTACACCTCCAGCAGCGGCTGGCTGGGCATCACCGACAAGTACTGGCTGGCCGCCCTGATCCCCGGACAGGGCAAGCAGGTCACCGGTCAGTTCCGCCGCACCGAGGCGCTGGGCCAGACGGTTCTCGACGCCAACTTCGTGGGCCAGCCCCGGATCATCCCCGCCGGCGGCCAGGCGAGCGAGACCACCCACGTGTTCGCCGGCGCCAAGCAGGTGCCGGTGCTGCGCGACTACGAGAAGACGCTGGGCATCACCCACTTCGACAACGCCGTCGACTGGGGCAACTTCTGGTTCCTGACGCGGCCGATCTTCCAGTTCCTGGAGTTCATCCACCGCTACGTGGGCGCCTTCGGCCTCGCCATCCTGGCGCTGACCGTCGTCGTGCGCGCCATCTTCTTCCCGCTGGCGAACAAGCAGTACGAGTCGCTGACCAAGATGAAGAAGGTGCAGCCCCAGATGGAGGAGCTGCGCAAGCGCTACAAGGACGACCCGGCCAAGCAGCAGCAGGAGCTGCTCGCCCTCTACCAGCGTGAGAAGGTCAATCCCCTGGCCGGCTGCCTGCCGCTCCTGCTGCAGATCCCGGTCTTCTACGCCCTCTACAAGGTGCTGACCGTCACCATCGAGATGCGCCACGCGCCGTTCCTGGGCTTCATCCAGGACCTGTCGGCCCGCGACCCGACCACCATCTGGAACCTGTTCGGCCTGATCCCCTGGGACCCGGCGAGCCTGCCGCTGGTGGGCGCGTTCCTGAACGGGCCACTGCACCTCGGCATCGTCGTGATCCTCTACGGCGTCACGATGTACCTGACGACGGCGATGAGCCCGCCCGCGGGCGACCCGATCCAGCAGAAGATCTTCCAGTTCATGCCGCTGATGTTCACCTTCATCATGGCGCCCTTCGCCGTGGGCCTGCTGATCTACTGGACCTGGTCCAACGTGCTCACCCTGCTGCAGCAGTACGTGATCATGCGCCGGTTCAAGGTCGACAACCCGATCGACCAGATCATCCGCAAGTTCACCGGCAAGCCGAAGCCCGTGGCCTGACATGAGCGACGACGCGGTCTTCAAGCCTGAGGAACTGGAGGCCGCGCGCGTCCTCTTCGCCCATCCCGTCCACTTCCTGATGGGCGCGGTGTCGATCTCGGGCCTGCCCGACACCGACCTGCCGGAGGTGGCCTTCGCCGGCCGCTCCAACGTGGGCAAGAGCTCGCTGATCAACGCCGTCACCGGCCGCAAGGAGCTGGCCCGGGCCTCCAACGAGCCCGGCCGCACCCGGGAGCTGAACTTCTTCGTCGCCGACGAGAAGCTCAGGCTCGTCGACCTCCCCGGCTACGGCTGGGCGCGGGCCTCGAAGTCCGTCGCCCGCAAGTTCCAGAACCTCGGCCGCGACTATCTGCGCGGCCGGCCGAACCTGAAGCGCGTCTATCTGCTGATCGACAGCCGCCACGGCCTCAAGGAGCCCGACAACGAGGCCCTTGACGCCCTCGACCTGGCCGCCGTGTCCTACCAGATCGTGCTCACCAAGGTCGACAAGCTGAAGGGCTCGGACCTCCGGCAGGTCACCGCCGAGACGATCAAGAAGATCTCCAAGCGCCCGGCCGCCTTCCCGCGCGTGCTGGCCACCTCGTCCGAGAAGGGCACGGGCATCCCCGAACTGCGCGCCGAGATCGTCGCGGCCTGCGCGCTCTAGGCAGCCCTAGCGTCACCCCGCTAACTGGTCCTGAAATCTCAGAGGCCCAGATGCTCACCACCGACACCCGCACGATCTACGACGAGGACCTGAACGTCTTCCGCGACCAGGTCCGGAAGTTCTTCGACCGCGCGCTGACCCCGAACCTCGACCGCTGGGAAGAGGAAGGCATCGTCGACCGCCAGTTCTGGCTGGCCTGCGGCGAAGCCGGCCTGCTGTGTCCGACGGTGGATCCCGAGTACGGCGGCCTGGGTCTCGACTTCCGCTACAACGCCGTCATCGACGAGGAGCTGGCCTACGCCGGCTCGTCCGCCGGCATCACGCTCCAGTCCGACATCGTCGCCGACTACATCGAGAACTACGGCTCGGAGGAGCAGAAGCGCGAGTGGCTGCCGAAGATGGTCTCGGGCGAGGCCATCACCGCCATCGCCATGACCGAGCCCGGCACCGGCTCCGACCTCCAGGCCGTCCGCACCTCGGCGAAGAAGGACGGGAACCACTACGTCATCAACGGCTCCAAGACCTACATCACCAACGGCCAGAACGCCGACCTGATCGTCGTCGTCTGCAAGACCGATCCGGACGCCGGCTCCAAGGGCGTGTCGCTGATCCTGGTGGAGGCGACCCGCGAAGGCTTCAAGCGCGGCCGCAACCTGGACAAGATCGGCCAGAACAGCGCCGACACCTCCGAGCTGTTCTTCGAGAACGTTCGCGTGCCGCTGACGAACTGCCTTGGCGAGGAGGGCAAGGGCTTCGCCTACCTCATGACCCAGCTCCCGCAGGAACGCCTGGGCATCGCGGTGTCGGCCATGGGCGGCGCCCAGCGCGCCTTCGACGAGGCGGTGAAGTTCACCAAGGAGCGCAAGGCCTTCAAGCAGACGGTCTTCGACTTCCAGAACACCCGCTTCACCATGGCGGGCCTGAAGGCCAAGATGCAGGCCGGCTGGGCCCACCTCGACTGGTGCATCGCCCGCCACCTCGAGGGCAAGCTGACGGCGGCCGAGGCCTCGGCCGCCAAGCTGTTCCACACCGAGCTTCAGTGGGAGGTGTGCGACGCCGCCCTCCAGCTCCACGGCGGCGCCGGCTACATGAACGAGTACCCGATCGCCCGCCTGTGGCGCGACGCCCGGGTCCAGCGCATCTACGGCGGCACCTCCGAGATCATGAAGGAAGTGGTGGCGCGGACGATCTAGTCCGCGCGCTTCACCACCTCGCCGCCCTTCACGACCACCACCGGGCGCTCCAGCACGGTGACGTCGCTCAAGGGGTCGCCCTTCACGCCCACCAGGTCGCCCCAGGCGCCCGGCGCGATGCGGCCCACCTGGCCCGTCTGGCCCAGCGCCTCGGCCGCCGTCGTCGTCGCCGCCTGGATCGCCTGTAGCGGCGTCGCGCCATAGCGCACCATCACCGCGAACTGCTTGGCGTTCTGACCGTGCGGATAGATCCCGGCGTCGGTGCCGAACACCTGCTTCACGCCCGCCTTCAAGCTCTTGCGGAAGTTCTCGCGCTGGACGTCGGCCACCTCGCGGTCCTTGGCCAGGTTCGCCTCCAGCACGCCGTTCTTCTTACCCTCGGCCTGGGTGTAGTCGGTGTTGTAGATGTCCATCGAGAAGTAGGTCCCGCGCGCCTTGGCGAGCTTGATCCCCTCGTCGTCCACCAGGCTCACGTGCTCGATGGTGTCGATCCCCGCCCGGATCGCGGCCTTGATGCCCTCCGCGCCGTGGGCGTGGGCGGCGACCTTCATGCCGGCCATGTGGGCCTCGTCGGCGATGGCCTTCAGCTCCTCGTACGAGAGCTGCTGGGCGCCCACCGAGACGCCGCGCGAGAACACGCCGCCCGTGGCGCAGACCTTGATCACCTGGGCGCCGTACTTCTTCAGCCGCCGCACGGCCGAGCGCGCCTGGTCGGGGCTGTCCGCCAAGTAGGGGCTCTTCTCGTCCATCGAGGGCGGGAAGAAGGTCGAGTCGCAGTGGCCGCCGGTGGCGCTGATCGGATAGGCCGCCGTCACGATGCGCGGGCCCGGCACATAGCCGCCGTCGATCGCTTCGCGCAGGCCGACGTCGGCGTACTGTTCCGAGCCCACGTTCCGCACCGTGGTGAAGCCGGCCTCCAGCGTGTCCTTCGCGTGCTTGGTGGCCACCACCGGCCAGAAGGCGTCGGAGTATTCCAGGTAGTTGTAGCCGCCGATCTCGGCCACGCTCGTCAGGTGGACGTGCATGTCGATCAGGCCCGGCAGAAGGGTCACGCCCGGCAGGTTCACCACCTCGTCGGCGCGGAAGTCGCCCTGGCTCCGCACCTCGGTGACGCGGCCGTCGGTGATCAGCACCACCGGCTTCTCGACGTAGCGCCCCGTCTGCGGGTCCAGCAGGCGGTCCGCCGTCACCGCCACCGTCTTCGCCTGCGCCGAGCCGGCCAGCGCCACCGCGGCGGCCACGACCGCCATCCCAATCCCACGCATTCCTGAGAGCTCCCCAAAAGCTTGGCTAGGGTTAGCACGCCGTCAGCCGCGTGACAGGGGGCGCCTCGTCCGCTATCGGACCCCCCACAGTTTCCAGGCGGAGCGCGCGGGTGAGCGGGACCACGGAAGGGCAAGGTTGGGCGACGGCCAGGACTCTGGCCGAGGCTCTGCCCTACATCCAGATCTACGACCGCGAGACCGTGGTCATCAAATACGGCGGTCACGCCATGGGCGAGGAGGAGGTGGCCAAGCTGTTCGCCGCCGACGCCGTGCTGCTGAAGATGCTGGGCCTGCATCCCGTGGTGGTCCACGGCGGCGGCCCGCAGATCTCGGCCTGGCTCTCCAAGGCCGGCGTCCAGAGCCACTTCATCGACGGCCTGCGCGTCACCGACGAGGCGACGATGGAGGTGGCCGAGATGGTCCTCTCCGGGGCCATCAACAAGGAGATCGCCTCCTGGATCACCCAGGCCGGCGCCGAGGCCGACGTCCGCGGCGTGGGCCTCTCGGGCAAGGACGCCCGCCTGATCGTCGTCGACAAGGTCACCCGCACCAAGAAGGACCCCAACTCCGACGAGGAACGCATCGTCGACCTGGGCTTCGTGGGCGAGCCCAAGCGGATCGACACCAAGATCATCCAGGCCCTGATCGGCGCCGACGAAGACTACATCCCGGTGGTTGCGCCCATCGGCGTCTCCGAGACCGGCGAGACCTACAACATCAACGCCGACACCGTCGCCGGCGCCCTGGCCGGCGCCCTGGGCGCCAAGCGCATGCTGCTGCTCACCGACGTGGCCGGCGTGCTCGACCGGAACGGCGAGCTGATCCGCCAGATGACGGTCGCCGAGGCCCGCCAGGCCATCGCCGACGGCGTCGCCACCGGCGGCATGATCCCCAAGCTGGAAACCGCCATCCACGCGGTGGAGTCCGGCGTCGAGGCCGTGGTCATCCTCGACGGCCGCCGGCCGCACGCCATGCTGGTCGAGCTCTTCACCGAGCACGGGGCCGGGACGCTGATCCGCCGGTGAGCGCCGACCTCACGCATATCGACACCTGGCTGTTCGACCTGGACAACACCCTCTACCCGGCCGAGTCCGGTTTCATGGCCGCCATCGTCGACCGCATGACCGACTTCGTGGAGAAGGTCACCGGCCTGCCGCGCGACCAGGCCTATGCGCTGCAGAAGACCTACCTCGCCGAGCACGGCCTGACGCTGAAGGGGATGATGATCCACCACGGCGTCGACCCGCAGGAGTTCCACGCCATCTTCCACGACATGTCGCTGGAGGCCCTGGCGCACGATCCCGACCTGTTGGCCGCGCTTGAGAGGCTGCCCGGCCGCCGGCTGATCTTCACCAACGCCGACGCCGTCCACGCGGAGCGCGTGCTGGCCCGCCTGGGCCTCGCTCACCTCTTCGACGACGTCTTCCACATCGGCTCGGCCGGCTACGAGCCCAAGCCGTCGGTGCAGGCCTTCGAGCGGATCACCGCCGCCCACGCGGTCGATCCGGCCGCCACCGCCTTCTTCGAGGACAGCGAGCGCAACCTGGCGCCCGCCCACGACCTCGGCATGACCACCGTCCTGGTGGGGCCCTGGGCCGCCCAGTCCACCGCCCCCTTCGTCCACCACCGCACAGACAAGCTCGCGCCGTTCCTCGCGAACGCGCGCCTACGCGAGGCCGCCTGATGTCCGACCTGAAGACCACCATCGAACAGGCCTGGGAGAGCCGCGACGGCCTCAACACCGCCACGACGGGCCCGGTGCGCGATGCGGTCCGCGAGGTGCTGGAACAGCTCGACGCCGGCAAGCTCCGCGTCGCCGAGCGCGGCGCCGACGGCGTCTGGGCGGTCCACCAGTGGGTGAAGCAGGCGATCCTGCTGTCGTTCCGACTGAACCCCAATTCGGTCATGGAGCCCGGCCCCTACTGGGACAAGGTCCCCCTGAAGTTCGAGGGCTGGGACGCCGCGCGCTTCGAACAGGCCGGCTTCCGCGCCGTGCCGGGCGCCGTCGTCCGCAAGAGCGCCTTCATCTCCAGGGGCGTCGTGCTGATGCCGTCGTTCGTCAACGTCGGCGCCTACGTCGGCGAGGGCACGATGGTCGACACCTGGGCCACCGTCGGCTCCTGCGCCCAGGTCGGGAAGAACTGCCACATCTCGGGCGGGGCGGGCCTGGGCGGGGTGCTGGAGCCCCTGCAGGCCAACCCCACGATCATCGAGGACAACTGCTTCATCGGCGCCCGCGCCGAGGTGGCCGAGGGCGTCATCGTCCGCGAGGGCAGCGTGCTGTCCATGGGCGTCTTCATCACCTCGACGACGCCGATCATCGACCGCCGCACCGGCGAGACCTTCACCGGCGAGGTGCCGCCTTATTCGGTGGTCGTCTCCGGCTCGCGCCCGAACCCGCACGACCCGTCGCTGCCGTCGACCTACTGCGCGGTGATCATGAAGCGCGTCGACGAGCGCACCCGCTCCAAGACCAGCATCAACGAGCTGCTGCGGGACTAGCCGCGCTCGGCCGGCCGCCGCCGCTGGTCCGCGAGCTGCATCATCCCCTCCGGGAATTCCACCCAGTCGGCCTTCTGGTCGCACCAGACGGCGACCTGGGGCGCGGGGAACGCGGGATCGGCGAACGCCCCCACGGGCACGCCGATGACGCCCGGCATCGCCTCCAGCTCGGTCCACATGGTCGAGCTGCACGTGGGGCAGAACGACAGCGTCACACGCCCGCCCGAGGCGCCGAGCCGTTCGAAACGCGAGACCTCGCCGGTGCGCTCCACCACCTGATCCAGCGGCCAGCGCGACGCCACGACGAACACGCTGCCCGAGCGCCGCTGGCACCAGGTGCAGTTGCACGCCGACACCATGGCCGGCTCGCCCGTCACGGTGACCCGGACCTGGCCGCACTGGCACTGGGCCGTGCGTGTCTTGGCGGGAGCCTCGGTCAATTGATCTTCTCCCACCGGTATGGTTCGTCCTCCCCCTTTCGGAAGAAGCCGCGGGTGTCGGGCTTGCCGTCGCCGTCGTTGTCGTAAAGTGCGCTGTCGAACGTGCCGTCCTGACGCTCGTCGAAGAACATGGTGTCGAGCTTGCCGTCGCCGTCCCCGTCCACCCACACCGTGATCGGATCGCGCTTGCTCGCCGGGACGGCGACGATCGAGTCGCCCTTGCCGTCGCAGTCGGTATCCACCAGTTGTTCGATCCCCTTCGGGCTGGTCGTCGCCCGCTCCTGGACGATGGCGGACTCGCACCTTTCGGAGGCGGCGTTCTTCGTCCGGATCATCCGGTCGTCGGTGCGCGCGAGGAACGACTTCACGTCCTCAGCCGAGACCGCGTAGTTCAGGCCCTCGCCGTCGCCGACGAAGCTGTTGATCCCGATGATCTCGAGCTGGTCGTTCAGCAGCGGCCCGCCCGAATTGCCGGGGTTCAGCGGCGTCTGCGTCTGGATGACCGTCGCCTCGTGCTTCACGTCGCCCTTGGGCTGCCAGTTGTAGGCGCGGCGCACCTGGCTGACGATGCCGCGGGTATAGGTCCAGGCCTCGCCCGTCGGATGGCCGATGGCGTGCACGTCGGCGCCGACCTGAACGGTCGTGGAGTTGCCGACGGCCAGCGGGGTCACGCCGGCCGGGACCTCCTCGACCTGGATCAACGCCAAGTCCGTGAGCTCGTCCCGGCGGATCACCTTGGCCCGCCGCACGTCGCTCTTGCCGACCGCCTGCCCCTCCACCGCCGGTTTGAAGATGACGCCCACGGTCTCGGCACCCTCCACCACATGCAGATTGGTGATGATCCGGCCGTCGGGCGAGATCAGCGCGCCCGAGCCGAGGGCGTCCTCCGTCACGATCAGCACCACGGCTGGCGAGGCCTTCTGATAGACCCGCGTCTCCGCCGCGCCGCGGGTGGTCGCCTGCGCCTCCGGCTGTAACCGCGCGAGCGCCTTCCCGAACCGCAGGCCGCTCGCCGGAAGCTGCGGCAGGTTCGCCTTGCCTTTCGCCGCACCGGCCCCCGCGAGATCGGCGGACTGCCCAAGCCTGGCTTCCGGCGGCGCGGCCCATGCGTATGATGCGGCGGAAAGCGCAGCCGTAACGGCCGCCGCACGGACCCAGTTCATGACGCAACCCCCCGGGGAAAAGCTCAGCTTCGGGAGACTAGCCGCGGCCGTCCTCGCGGCAAGCGTGTTTCTGGCGCCGCTGCACGCGGTCGCGGCGCCCGCCGCGCCGGCGGCGCTCAACGCCGAAGACGGCGCCGCCTACCTCCAGGCCCAGGTCGCCCGCGCCGAGGGCGCCTGGCGTGACGGCCGCATGGCCGACTTCGCCGACGCAGTGGACCGGGCGCTTTCCCTCGTCGCCGCCTTGCAGAACCCCGAGGCGGCGCCGGACGCCGCGGCGGTCGCCGTCTCGCGCACGGCGGCCCTGCTGGTCGCGGCCGGCGAGGCCGAGCGCGCCCTCGGCCTCTACCGCGCCGCCGGCGCCGACGTGGCCCGCCTGCTCCCGCCGGGCGCCGAGGCCGAGCTCTGGCGCCGCACCGAGGCGCGCCTGCTTGAGCAGCCCATCGAAGCCGCCCCGGCCGCGCCGAGCGATCTGCGCGGGCTCGCACGCGACCTGCGCGCCAGCGCGCTGGCGCCCCAAGCCGCCCGCCGCTGGAGCCGGCCCAGCGCAGAGGACCGCCTTCGCGTCGAGCAGGCCCTCGCCCAGGCGGACGCGCTGGATGCTGAGACCGTCTTCATCCTGGCCCAGCTCGCCGGGCGATCGGGCGCGAACTTCGACGCCGATGCGCTGACGCTCCTCGCCCAGGCCCATGACGAGCTTCAGCGCCGCACCATCCATCAGGCGCTCAGGCTGCGCGCCCGTCGCGATCGACTGGAGCGGACCGAAATCCAGCGGGTCATGGCCCGGGCCGCGGGACGTGCCGGGGCGCCCGGCCAGCTCCGTCACGCACCCGACCTTCGCCTGCGCCTCCGCGACTTCAATCGGCGCCTGGCCGAGGCCGAGGCGGTTCTGGCCCGGGACGGCCTCACGCTCACGCCGGCGCCGGTGGTCCGGCTGGCCCGCCTGCAGGCGTCTCTCGGTCCGAACGAGGCCGCGCTCGCCGTCGTGCCCGCCGCCGGCGGCCAAGCCTATGTCTGCGTCCGCCGGGACGGCGTCGCGAAGAGCTTCGCCCCGGTCGACGCCGGCCGCATGCGGCTCGACACCCGTCTGGTCCAGCAGGCGCTCACCGCCGGCCATGCCCCCTCCGAGGCGCTGGACGTCCAGTTCCCGGTCGAGGCCGCCGTCCGCCTGCATGACGTGCTCATCAAGCCGTTCGACGGGTGCCTGAAGCCTGCCGACCGCATCCTCTGGCTGGCTGGTGCGGCCGGCGCCCAGGTCCCCCTGGCCGTGCTGCTGCCGGCGCCGCCACCGAAGCTCGAGCGAGGCTGGGACCTCGCACGGGCCGACTGGCTGGTGCGCCGCCACGCCATCGCCTACGCCGGCCACGCCGGCGTCGTCGTCGCCGGCCGCAGCGGACCACGGAGCCCCGCCGCCGACTTCGACTTCCTCGGCGTCGGCGATCCTGTTCTTGGCGGCGACACCGCCGCCATCCTGCGCGGCTCCCGCCTTGCCGCCCTTGCGCCCCTGCCCGAGACCCGCGACGAACTCCTCGCTTCGGCTCGCGGGTTCTCCGAACCCCGCCTGCTGATGGGCGAAGCCGCCACCGAGCGAAGCCTGCGCGCCCAGATGACCGGCGCCTATCGCTATCTCTCCTTCGCCACGCACGGGCTGATCCGGGAGGACCTGCAGGGGCTCGACGAGCCGGCGCTGGTGCTCACGCCCGTGGCCTCGGACGATCCCCTGGATGACGGCCTCTTCACCGCGACCGAGATCGCCGACCTCAACCTCCGCGCCGCCTTCGTCGCGCTCTCCGCCTGCAACACCGCCAACTTCGACGTGAGCCAGATGGCCCGCGACCTGCCGGCGCTGGCCTCGGCCTTCGCCGTCGCCGGCGTTCCCGCCGCCCTCGGCACGCTGTGGCCGGTGGACTCCGAGACCGGCAAGCGGGTGGTGACCGGCGTGTTCGAGCGCCTCAAGAGCCCCGGGACCGCCCCCGCCGATGCGCTCGCCGCCGCCCAGCGTGCGTTCCTGGACGCAGCCCCCGACCGCGCCCGCCTGCACCCGCGCTTCTGGGCGCCGTTCCTGGTGCTGGGCGACGGCGGCGGGGCCGCTGCGCCGGCCGAGACCCGGCTGCGCCTTGCAGGCCAGGAGGTGCTGACGGCGAAGGGCGGCGAGGTGCTGGCCCTCGATCGCACCGGCGACGCCGTGGCCGCCCGCCTGATCTCCGACGCCGACGCCTCCGGCCGCCAGGGCGCCGCTGTGCGGCTGGCGCAGGGCGGGACCGAGGTCTGGCGGAGCGACGGCCGCGACCAGGGCGCATCCCGCATCCTCGCCCGCTTCGACGACCGGCTGGTGGCGGGCGGCTACGCCCTGGGCCGCGAGGGCCGCTATGTGCCGACGCTGCAGGTGCTGGACGCCAGGACGGGCGCGGAGCTCAACGCCTGGCGCGGCGAAGGCATCGCCCGTGTCGACCTCTTCCCGCTTGCCGCCACACGACAGGGCGACAGCCTGGTGGTCGCCGTCGCCGAGGTGAACCTGCGCGATCCCCCGGACGCCGGCGGCGGACGCCTGCACGTCCTCGCCATCCATCCCGACCGCTCGCCGCGCCTGCTGACCACCCTGGAGGCGCCTGGGCGGAAGATCGCCGGCGCGGTCCTCGCCGCCGTCGGCGAGCGCCTGCTCGTCGCCTGGAGCGACGACCAGCTCCCGCGCGCGGGCGAGGCCCCGTGGGTCGACGACTACGATGTCCCCGCATGTCCGCCGGCGCGCATGACCCATGCCGAGCTGCTGCACGCCGACGCCGGCGCGCGCATCGCCGCGGTCGACCTGCCGGGTCTCGTCGTCGTCGCGGCCGCGCCCGGCCCGCGCGGGACCGTCCTCCTCGGCGGCTCGCACCCCACCGACTGTGCAGAGGCCAAGGCGACGGTCGTCGCCCTCGACGCTGGCCTGAAGTCCCGCACGCTGTGGACCGACGCCAGCCTCGGAGCGTCCGACGTCCGCGCCCTCGCCGGCCTGCCCGACGGCCGCACGCTGGTCGCCGCCAGCAAGGCCAATGTCGTCGACTATCTTCCCGTCGACCTCGCCAGGGCCCGCACGGCGAAGCCCTACGCGGTGCTGCCGTTCGTCGACACCTTCTCCGGCCTGCTCGTCACCCTCGATCGCGACGGCCGCGCCGGGAGATCCAAGCTGCTGGACTCCGGCTCGAACATCTATGTCACCGACCTGGACGCAAGCCGCCCCGGCGAGATCCTGCTGGGCGGCGCCATAGCCGGCCAGGCCGCCATCTTCCGGCTGGAGGAGAGGCCCTAGCCGCCGACGATCCAGGCCTCGCCCAGCGCAGACAGCGAGACATTGGCCAGGGTGAGCGTGGCGCCGCCGCTGACGCTGACCACCACGTCGGCGCCGACCTGGGCCGTCGTCCAGGTGTAGCCGGCCTCGACGCGCACGCGGTCGCCTTCGGCCACGTTGAAGTCCAGGATGCGGTCGATCCCCGCCTCGCCGAAGATGTGGAAGGTGTCGGCGCCCGCGCCGCCTTCGATCGTGTCGTCGCCGCGGTCGCCCCAGATGAGGTCCGCGCCGCCGCCGCCGTAGAGCCGGTCCGAGCCCTGGCCGCCCCGGATCCAGTCGTCTCCGTCGCCGCCGTAGCCGGTGTCGTCGCCCAGGTTGCCGTAGACGACGTCGGCCTCGCCGTCGTTCCCGCCCAGCAGCCGGTCGTTCCCCTGGCCGCCCACGACCCAGTCGCCGCCGGCGCCGCCGTCGACGGTGTCGTCGCCGATGTTGCCGTGCAGGTCGTCGAAGGCGTCGCCGCCGGACAGGCTGTCGTTCCCGGCCTCGCCGCGCAGGACGTCCTGGCCCTCGCGGCCCTCCAGCCGGTCGTCGCCGGCGCCGCCCATCAGGATATTGTCGCGCCAGTCCCCCAGCACGGTGTCGCTGAAGGCGCTGCCGAAGGCGTTCTCGATGCTCTTGTAGTGATCGACGAGCTGGCCGGCGTCGCGCCAGGCGCCGGTGTAGAGGTCGACGCCCACGGCCGCGGTCAGGTCGCCGTAGTCGACGGTGTCGAAGCCGTCGCCGCCGTCCAGGATGTTGGAGCCGTCCCCGGGCTTCAGCCGGTCCTCGCCTGCGCCGCCGTCCAGGATGTCGTCGCCGGACCCGCCGACCAGCTCGTCGCCGCCGGCCAGGCCCGAGAGCGTGTCGTTCCCGCCCGCGCCCGTCAGCAGATCGGCGTCGGCTCCGCCTTCCAGCCGGTCATCGCCGGCCGTGCCCGTCAAGATGGCCATCTGTTCTCGCTCCGAGTCCGCGACGGCCGCTGACCAGCGCGGCCGTCCAGGGCGGAAAAAGATGAAGCTGGGCCGTTGGTTCCCGATCGACGGCGCGCGGGCGCGCCGGCGCGATGGGCTTGCGGCAAACGCTTCGGATTCTAAGCTTCGGCTCGGAACATCAGGAGACGAGGATGTCGGAATTCGAGTTCGGGGACCGGGCGCTGGTCGGGCGGCCGCTGTGCGTCGCCCGCTTCGAGGTCGGCGGGATCATGGACCTGGGCGCCTCGGCGTGGACCACGCGCCGGATCGGCTACATCACCGGCGGACGGTTCGAGGGACCCCGGCTGAAGGGCGAGATTCTGCCGGGCGGCGGCAACTGGTCGACGGCCGGCGTGGGCGCGGACGGCGCGGCGGTCGGGACGTTCGACGCCCGCTGCATCTGGAAGACCGACGACGGGGCCATGATCTACGTCACCTACACGGGCCGCACCTGGGTCCCGCCGGACGTCGGCGCGGCGTTCCGCGACCCGGCCCAGCCGCATGTGGACGTGAGCCGCTACCGCCTGAGGATCGCGCCGGTCTTCGAGACCTCCGACAAGCGGTACGACTGGCTGAACGCGGTGCTGGCGGTGGGGATGGGCGAGCGGCTGAGCGACGGGGTGCGGCACCACATCTTCGAGGTGGTGTGACCCTGCAGCGGGGAGAGCGGACTTGCCCCCAGCCGCCTCACCCGCCATATAGCGCCCCGGAGATCGGCGGCGGACGAGCGCCTCGCCAACCTGGTCAGGTCCGGAAGGAAGCAGCCACAACGGGTCCCGCTTCGGGTTGTCGTTCGGTCTCCACCTCATTCCCCACATGAACCGCCTTCGTTCGGCTTTCCCCTTTCGCAGGGGCAGGCGGTCCCGTTAGATGGCCGCGATGGTGGACGACGAAGAGATTCCCGAGCGCGACCCGAACACGGGCGACATGTTCGGTCCTGCTTCGCAGCCCGCGGCTGCTTCGCAGGATGCCGAGTCGTCGGCCTATACCGTCATCGCCCGGAAGTACCGGCCCCGCCGGTTCGAGGACCTGTACGGCCAGGAGGCCATGGTCCGCACGCTGCGCAACGCCTTCGCCTCGGGCCGCATCGCGCACGCCTTCATGCTGACCGGCGTCCGGGGCGTGGGCAAGACGACGACCGCCCGCCTGCTGGCCCGGGCGCTCAACTACGAGACCGCCACCGTCCACGAGCCGTCGCTGGACCTGGCCGAGGAAGGAATCCACTGCCGGGCGATCATCGAGGGCCGGCACATGGACGTCCTCGAGTTGGACGCCGCCAGCCGCACCGGCGTGAACGACATCCGCGAGCTCCTGGACGGGGTGCGCTATGCGCCGGTCGAGGCCCGCTACAAGGTCTACATCATCGACGAGGTCCACATGCTGTCGACCGGGGCGTTCAACGCGCTCCTGAAGACGCTGGAGGAGCCGCCGCCGCACGCCAAGTTCATCTTCGCCACGACCGAGATCCGCAAGGTGCCGGTGACGATCCTGTCGCGCACCCAGCGGTTCGACCTGCGCCGGGTCGAGCCCGAGATGCTGGTCAAGAACCTGGAGATGATCTGCGAGAACGAGGGCGCGCGGGTCGAGGCCGAGGGGCTGATGCTGATCGCCCGGGCGGCGGAAGGTTCGGTGCGCGACGGTCAGTCGATGCTGGACCAGGCCATCGTCCAGGCGGAGCCCGGCCAGACGGTCACGGCGGCCACCATCCGCGACATGCTGGGGCTCGCCGACCGGGCGCAGACCATCACCCTGTTCGAACAGCTCATGCGCGGCCAGGCGGGCGAGGCCATCGAGACCTTCCGCACGCTGTATGGCTACGGCGCCAATCCCGACCAGGTGATGCTGGACCTGCTCGACCACATCCACGGCGCCAGCGTCGCCAAGACGATCGGGCCGCAGGCGCTGGTGATGCCCAAGGAGCAGGCCCAGCGGCTGGCCGCCGTGGGGGCGGCGGTCTCGGCCGGCATCCTCTCGCGCATCTGGCAGCTCGCGATGAAGGCGTATGACGAGGTGCGCCGGGCGCCCGACGCCGCGGCGGCCGTCGACATGGCGCTGATCCGGCTGGCCTATGCCGCCGACCTGCCTGGGCCCGAGGAGGCGCTGAAGAAGCTGCAGTCGGGCGAGCCGCTGGGCCCTGCTTCGCCGGGCGGCGGCGGAGGCGGCGGCGTTCCGGCTTCGCAGGGTGCGGGCGCGACGGCGGTGGCGCGGCAGGTGATGCCGCAGGCGCAGGCCCAGCCGGCGGTGACGCTGCAGAGCTTCGAGGACGTGCTGAAGCTCATCGACCAGAAGCGCGACATCACGCTGAAGCTGGACGTGGAGCGGTTCGTCCGCCCGATCAGCTTCCGGCCAGGCGCGATCGAGTACGAGCCGGCCCCGGGCACGCCGCGCGACCTGGCCCAGCGGCTGGTGGCGCGCCTGCGCGAATGGACCGGCGAGCGCTGGCTGATCTCGGCCCAGGGCGGCGGCGGCGCCGAGAGCCTGTGGGAGAAGCAGAAGCGCGAGCAGCGGGAAGTGCGCGACAAGATCGAGCAGGACCCGTTCGTTCAGTCGGTGATGCAGGCCTTCCCGGGCGCCGAGATCGTCGGCATCCGCACGACGGTCCAGCCGCAGGTGACCGAGGCCGCCGAGCCCCCGCCGGAAGCCGACGACGACGAGGAGTAGCGTTGCGATGAAAGACCTGAACTCTCTGATGAAGCAGGCGCAGGCCATGCAGCAGAAGCTGGCCGACGCGCAGAACCGGCTGGGCGAGCTCGAGGTCGAGGGCACGTCCGGCGGCGGCATGGTCAAGGTGGTGCTGAAGGGCACCGGCGAACTGGCCAAGGTCGACCTGGACGAGAGCCTGATGCAGCCCGGCGAGGGCGAGGTGGTGGCCGATCTGGTGGTCGCCGCCCACGCCGACGCCAAGCGCAAGCTGGACGCCAAGCAGGCCGAGCTGATGCGCGAGGCCGCGGGCCCGCTGGCGGGCATGGGCCTGCCGGGCATGCCGAAGTTCTGATGCTGCTCGCCCTGCTCGCGGCCGCCTCGCTGGCGCTGCCCGCCGACCTGGCCAAGGCGGCCCACGACTATGACCGCGCGCAGGTCACGAGCGACCGCGCCGAGCTCGAACGGCTGATCGCCGACGACTACGTGCTGCACAACAGCCAGGGCCAGGCGCAGGACAAGGCGAGCTTCATCGCCGACCAGGTCGCGCCGGGCTATCGGCTGGAACCCTTCAAGATTGAACAACCTGTCGAAAAGGTGATGGGCGACACGGCCATCCTAGGCGGGGTGGCGCGCGCGAAGGGCTTGGCCGGCGGCCAGCCCTTCGACGTGAAGCTGCGCTTCATCGACGTCTGGCGGAAGCGTGACGGCGCCTGGAAGGTGGTGTTCAGCCAGGCGACGCGGGTTCCCTAGTGGCTGCGTCCGCCGGACCCGAGATCGAGCGGCTGATCGGGCTGCTCTCCAAGCTGCCGGGCCTGGGGCCCCGGTCGGCGAGGCGGGCGGCGCTGGCGCTGCTCAAGCGCCGGGACCAGCTCCTGCTGCCGCTGTCCGACGCCCTCTCGGAAGCCGCGGCGCGGGTGAAGACCTGTCAGGTCTGCGGCAGTCTCGACACCCAGGATCCCTGCGCGATCTGTTCGGACGGGACGCGCGATGGTTCGCTGATCTGCGTCGTCGAGGAGGTGGGCGCGCTGTGGGCGATGGAGCGGGCGGGCGCCTTCCGCGGCCGCTACCACGTGCTGGGGGGCTTGCTCTCGGCGCTGGACGGCGTGGGGCCGGATGCGCTGCGGGTGGGGCCGCTGGTCGGGCGAGCCAGCGAGGGCGGCGTGCGCGAGGTCATCCTGGCCCTGCCGGCCACGGTCGACGGCCAGACCACCGCCCACTACCTGGCCGAGCGGCTCTCGGGCGCGGAGGTGACGGTGAGCATGCTGGCCCGCGGCGTGCCGGTCGGCGGCGAGCTGGACTGGCTGGACGACGGCACCATCGCCCAAGCCATGCGCGCGCGACGGCCGGCGTAGAACCGACTCGCTAAACCTGATAGGAACGCAGCATGAACATGCTGCTGATCCTCGTCGTGGTGCTCGCGCTGACGGCCGCCGGCGCGGTGGTCTGGGCCCTCAAGGCGCAGATGCGCGTCGCCGCCGCCGAACTCCGGGCCAGGATGCTGGAGGAGCAGGGCGAGCTGCTGCGCAGCCAGCTCACCCAGTCGGCGACGAACGTGGCCGAGGAGATCCTGCGCAAGAACGAGGAGCAGGTCCGCAACCGCGAGCAGCTGGCCCAGGCCAGGCTGGAGGCGCAGCTGAAGCCCGTGGCCGAGACGCTGCAGAAGTTCCAGGAGCAGGTGGCCCAGGTCGAGAAGCAGCGGGCCGAGGAGACCGGCGGCCTGAAGCAGCAGATCACCCAGCTGCTGCAGGCCTCGACCGCGACCCAGGAAGAGGCGCGCAAGCTGTCGGCGGCGCTGCGCCGGGGCGCCGGCGTACAGGGCCGGTGGGGCGAGCAGACCCTGCGCAACGTGCTGGAGGCCGCCGGCCTGTCGGCCCGCTACGACTTCGACGAACAGACCTCGACCGACACCGAGGAGGGGCGGCGTCGGCCGGACGTCACCGTGCGCCTGCCTGGCGGAGGGGTTTTCGTCATCGACGCCAAGTGCTCGCTGAACGCCTTCCTGGAGCTGCAGGAGGCGCTGGACGATGCGGCTCGCGACGGCGCCGGCCTGCGCCACGTGGCGAGCGTGAAGGCCCACATCCAGGGCCTGTCCGCCAAGGCCTACTGGGACCAGTTCGACGCCTCGCCCGACTTCGTGGCCATGTTCGTGCCGCTGGACTCGGCGCTGGCCGCGGCGCTCGACCGTTCGCCCGACCTGATGACCGAGGCGATGGACCGCCGCGTGGTCATCGTCACACCGACGACGCTCTTTGCGCTCTGCAAGGCCGTCGCCTACGGCTGGCGGGTGGAGGAGCAGGCCTCCAACGCCCAGAAGATCGCGGAACTGGGCAAGGAGCTCTACAAGCGCATCGCGGTCATGGGCGAGCACGCCGGCTCGGTGGGCAAGGCGCTGACCGCCGCCGTCGAGCGGTACAACCGGTTCGTCGGCTCGCTGGAGACCCAGGTGCTGACCCAGGCCAAGCGGTTCGAGGACCTGAAGGTCGACCACCAGGGCAAGGAGATCGCCGAGCTGCCGCCGATCGAGGTGGGCGTGCGGGCGCTGTCGAAGCTGTCGGAGGACGAGCAGCCGACGGTGCGTCTGGCGGCGAAGTCCTAAGCGCTTCCAGGCGGTTATCCGACCTTGACGCTCGGGAATAGCGCTCTTACCTCGCAGCCCATGGCCGTGCGCGAGATCCTGACCGTCCCCAACCCTGTGCTGAAGCAGGTGTCCCAGCCCGTCGACAAGGTCGACGACGCGCTGCGCGCGCTGATGGACGACATGCTGGAGACCATGTACGCGGCGCCCGGCATCGGCCTGGCCGCCATCCAGGTGGGCGTGCCCAAGCGGGTCATCGTGATGGACCTCGCCGGTCCCAAGGAAGAGAAGCAGCCGCGCTACTTCGTGAACCCCGAGATCCTCTGGGCCTCGGACGACACCGCCCCCTACGAGGAGGGCTGCCTCTCGATTCCCGAGTACTTCGACGAGGTCGAGCGGCCGGCGCGTGTAAAGCTGCGCTATCTCAACTACCAGGGCGAACAGGTCGAGGAGGACGCCGAGGGGCTCTTCGCGGTCTGCATCCAGCACGAGATGGACCACCTGGAAGGCGTGCTCTTCATCGACCACCTGTCGCGCCTGAAGCGCGAGCAGGCGGTGAAGAAGGTGAAGAAGCTCACCAAGGCGGCCTGAAGCCTCGTCGAGCTTGACGGCGTCGGACGGCGACCCTAGTCGGCCGGTATGAGGTCGCGCGAACCTGCCGCTCCACCCAACCTGGCATTGTCCCCGTGCGCCGCGGTCCGCTGAAGCGCGCCCTGCGTCGTGTGCTGGAGGTCACGGGCCTCATCAGCGTCGTTTACCGCGCGGCCGAGCGCCGCCTGGCCAGGGTTCCCGTCAAGGCGTTCGACGACGGCCGGCCGATGCCGCCGCCGGAACTGCGGGTGGCGGTGACCGGCGACGTCCAGCCGGAGTGGTTCTCGCGCACCGGGGAGACGCAGGCCCGCGACTTCACCCGCATGGCGGGCGAGCACGGCATGCGGTTCGAGGATGGTATCCACGTCCTGGACTTCGGCTGCGGCAGCGGGCGCATCGCCCGCTGGCTGGCGCCCGAGGTGACGCGTCCGGGCGGGCGGTTCACCGGCACGGACCTCAATCCGAAGCTCGCCGCCTGGTGCGCGGAGAACCTGCCCGGCCGTTACGTGAGCAACGGCCTCAAGCCGCCGCTCGCGCTTCCTGACGGCGAGATCGACCTGCTCTATGCCTATTCCGTCTTCACGCACCTGCGCGAGCCGCTGGCGCGGGCGTGGCTGGCCGAGCTGGCGCGCGTGCTGAAGCCCGGCGGCCTGGCGCTGGTGACGTTCCACGACGAGGCCTTCACGGAGATCTGCGGCCCGCCGGAGGCGAAGGCGGGGCTCGCGGCCTCTCCCTACTTCGTGCTGAACGACGCCATGGAAGGCTCGAACTATCTGTCCGCCTGGACCACCCGCGCCCGTTTCGCCGAGCTCGCCCAGCCCCACTTCCGTGCAGAGGCGATCCACCTGGGCCAGAAGGACATCCAGGCGACGGCGGTGCTGCGCCGCCTGGCCTAGCCTGCCGGCCGCTGACGCTGGGTCTGTCCCGGCGGCGGGACGGCGCGCCTGGGCAGGAAGAGCTTGCGGAAGCTGAGGCGGACAGTCCGGCCCAGCGGGTCGACCAGGTCGGGCTGGTAGCTGAGCGGGACGAGCCCAGCCTCGTCGCGCACGTCGCGCACCTCGTCGAACAGATTGTCCACGGCCAGGGTGACGCGGGCGCCGCGCATCCACGGATTGTTGCGCGCCATCGGCTGCATGCCGAGGTCGGCGAAGAGCCGCAGGTCAACCGTGGTCAGGTCCGAGAACCGCAGGGATTCGCCGGAGGGACCGCCGTCGACGGTCGTGCCCTGCTGCCAGCGGGCGTTGAGGCGCGCGCCCAGGCCGTTGCGCGACACGCCGGCCTGCACGTCGATCTGGTGCTTGGGAGAGCCGCCACCCTGGGTGAGGGCGTCGCCGTTCAGCAGGTCGAGCGCCGGCAGGTCGGGGCGGATCAGCACCTCGTCCTTGATGCGCCAGGTGTGGAAGACGGCGAACTGGAGATTGCCGCCGCCGAAGCCGCCGCGCCCGCCCCGCCCGCCGCCGCGGAACCCGCCGCCCCCCGGACCGCCGAAGCCGCCGCCGGCGGCCTCGCCGCGAGGACCGTCGCCCGGCGGGGGACCGCCGCCTTCAGCGCCCCCGGCCGGCGCCGCGCCCTGGGGCCGCTGCTGGGCGAAGGCCGGCGTGCGGGTATTGCGGAGCGGACGGGAGTAGTTGAAGCCCCAGCGGAGCTGCTCCTCGTCGTGACGGTCGAAATTGACCGGGCGCACGTCGACCGACACGAGTTCGTTGGTGATCGGGTCGCGGATGATCCGGTTCTCGTCGCGGAACGCCTCTTCGATCGCGGGCGTGATGGCGGGGAAGCTGGCGATCTCGTCGCGGATGCGTGAGCGGGTGTAGTCGGCGCGGATCGTGAAGTCGGTCTCGTCCCAGGGCTTCAGCGTCAGACCGAGCTTCACGACGCGGCGGTTGTCGGCCGACAGGTCCGGGTTGCCGCCGGAGAACTGGATGACCTCGACGGTCTGTCCCGTCCGGAAGTCAAAGACGCGGACGTTCGGCGTCTCCGTGATCGGATCGCCGAGCTGCTGGATCGTGGGCGCGCCGTCCTCGTCGGTGACCGAGGCGATGAGGCGCACGGCCTCGATGGGCGACCAGGTCACGCCGCCGCCGAGCGTCCACAGCGTGCCGAAGTCGGAATAGTGCTCGACGTTGGCGTTGAAGTTCACCGACAGGTCGCCGATCCCCTCTATCCCGCCGCGCGTGCGGCTGGCGATGGGGGCGTCGAAGTTGACCTGGGCGTTGACGGTCTGACGATCGAGATCCGTCTCGCGCGTCACGCCAAAACGAAGCGACTCGCCCTCGACCTTCTGGGTGGCGGCGCCGACGGTGAAGGCGGTGTTCACGCCGCCGGCCGGCAGGTCGAACAGCGTGCCGTTCACCAGGCCCTGGACGTCGGCGGAGGTGACGGTGGAGCGCGAGGTGTTCGGCGCGCTCGCCAGCCCCGTCACGGTATTGAAGGCCACCTCGGTCGTGCTCTGGGTCTCGGTCAGGTCGGCGTTGCCGGTGAGCGACCAGCGCCATCCGGAGACGGCGCCGTTCACCGCGCCGCCCAGGTGGGCGGCGTTGGTGTCGGTCAGGCGGCGGAGCGCGTCGAGCGTGCCTGGGTCCTGGCCCAGCCGGCCGGTGGAGTCGGTCCACTCGAGGCTGCCGTTCAGCGTCGCGCCCACGGCTTCGCTCAGCGGCCAGGCGTAGACGCCGTTCAGCAAGAGGTTCTCCTGGCGCGACCGCAGGGTGCGGAAGGCGGTCTCGTCGGGGGTGCGGACGATGTCGCGCTGGGACTCCAGGAGCGGCCGCTGCAGCCCGGCCTTGAGGTTCACCTGCTGGCGGGTGTCGTCGCGGATGACCAGGCCGCCCAGGTTCGCGTCGTACGAGGCGCCTTGGGTGAACGGATGGTCGTCGGTCGGCACGGTGACGCCCGCCTCGACGGTCACGGCCCGGAAGCGGCGGCGCAACACGAAGTTCACGACCCGCTGGTCGGCGCGGTAGCCATACCGCAGGGCCACTTCCTCCGGGAGGATCTCCATCCGCACGATGGCCTCGGGCGGCAGGTCGCGGATCTCGCGGAAACTGGAGATGCGCTGGCCGTTGACCAGCATGATCGGCCGCCCGCCGGCGCGGCCTCGCCCGGAGGCGAGCTGTGGCTCGAGCGCCGCCAGAAGCTCCTCGACCGAGCCGACGCCGAGGGCGCGGATCTCGCGCTGGTCGAAGGTCATCTCGGGCTGGGCGTCGCCGACCACCGAGCCGCGCGGCGCGAGCTGCCGGGCGGCGGTGACGACGAGCTCGTCGACCTCGTAGCCCTCATCGTCCACGAGCGCGTCCTCGACCGGCGCCGGCTCCTCCTGCGGCAGGGCGGGCGGCTGGCCCTGGGCGAGGGCGGACGGCGCAAGCGCGAGGGCGACGGCGGTATTGGCGAGCAGGAGCGCCCAGCGGGCGTTGGGGCGGCGGTTCACTGTCGAAATACTCCCTGGCCGACGTGTCGGCTCACCAACGTTCCAGTCCTCCCCAGGATCAGCTTGGGAACGAGCTAGTCCGCAGGCTTTGCGCGCGTGTGTCGGCCGCGCCGCATTTTCGCCGTCAAGCTTGACCGCCGAAGGCCCTAGTGGGTGGCGTCGTGCGCCGCGCGGTTGGCGTCGCCCGCCTCGTCCCGGCTCTCGGCCTCGACCTTGGCGGCGCCTTCGCGGGCGCCCTCGGCCGCGCCCTTGGCGCCGTCCTTGATCACCTGGCCAGCGTCGCCCGCGGCTTCCTTGATCTCGGAACCGACTTCCTTGAGTTCGGGACTGTTCACCGCGTCCTTCGCCTCGGCGGCGATCTTGTCGGCGGCGGCCTCGACGTCGTTGCCGGCGTCCACGCGCTCGCGCTCGCTGCAGGCGGCCAGCGCAATGACCAGGCCCGCGGCGGTGATGCCCATCAGCTTCTTCATGGCGGATGCTCCGTTGTGTCGGGCGTCGAACGGTCCCGCTTGCGGGTAAGTTCCCGGTGACGTTCCCTTGGGGCGCGAGGGCGGCTAAACCCCCTGGCCATGCGTCTGGCCTTCCTGGGCACTCCCGATTTCGCCGTCTCCGCGCTCTCCGCCATCGTGGAGGCGAGGCACGAGGTGGCGTGCGTCTATTCCCAGCCGCCGGCGCCGCGCGGCCGGGGCCACGAACTGAGGCCTTCGCCGGTGCACGCCTTCGCCGAGGCGCGCGGGATTCCCGTCCGCACGCCGGCCTCTATGCGCGATCCGGCCGAGGTGGCGGCGTTCGCGGCCCTGAACCTGGACGCCGCCGTGGTGGTGGCCTTCGGCCAGATCCTGCCGCGCGAGGTGCTGGAGGCGCCGAGGCTCGGGTCCTTCAACGTCCACGCGTCGCTCCTGCCCAGGTGGCGGGGGGCGGCCCCGATCCAGCGGGCGATCATGGCGGGCGACAAGGTCACCGGCGTGCAGGTGATGCGGATGACAGAGGGGCTGGACGAGGGCCCGGTGCTGGCGACCGCGACCGTCCGCATCGACGCCCTGGAGACGGCGGGTTCGCTGCACGACCGGCTGGCGGCGGCGGGCGCGGAGCTGATCGTGCGCACCCTGGCCGAGATCGAGGCCGGCCGCGCCGTCGAAACGCCGCAGGCCGAGGACGGCGTCACCTACGCCAAGAAGATCCGCACGAAGGACGCGCGGATCGACTGGACGAAGCCGGCCGCCGAGGTCGACCGCAAGATCCGTGGGCTCTCGCCCTTCCCGGGGGCCTGGTTCGAACTGCCGACCGACAAGGGTCCCGTGCGGGTGAAGGCGCTGCTGTCGGGCTTCGAGGAGGCGGAGGGCGCGCCGGGCGCGACCCTGGACGACCGGCTGCTGGTGGCCTGCGAAGGCGGGGCGGTGCGGCTGCTGCGGGTGCAGCGGGAGGGACGCGGTCCGCAGGACGCCGAGGTGTTCCTGCGCGGGACGCCGGTGGCGGCCGGGACCAGGCTCGGCTGATGCCCCGCTACCGCCTGCTCATCGAGTACGACGGCCGGCCCTATTCGGGCTTCCAGGCGCAAGGGGCGCTGCCCACCGTGCAGGGCGCCATCGAGCGGGCGGTGAAGGGGTTCTGCGGCCAGACGCTCAGGCTGCAGGCGGCGGGGCGCACCGACACGGGGGTCCACGCCACGGGCCAGGTGGTGCACATCGACCTCGAGAAAGACTGGAACCCGGAGGTGGTGCGCAATGCGCTGAACGCCCACCTGGTCGCCGAGGCGGTCTCGGTGCTGGACGCCAGCGTCGCCGAGGAGGGCTGGCATGCGCGGTTCTCGGCGAAGGAGCGGCGCTACCTCTACCGCATCCTCAACCGCATGGCGCCGCCCGCCCTGGACCGGGGGCGCGTCTGGCACGTGAAGAAGGCGCTGGACGCCGAGGCGATGCACGAGGCCGCCCAGGCGCTGGTCGGGCATCACGACTTCACGACGTTCCGCGACCTGGGCTGCCAGGCGAAGTCGCCATGCAAGACCCTGGACGTGGCGCGCGTGCGTCGCGAGGGCGACGAGGTGCTGCTGGAGTTCGCGTCGCGCTCGTTCCTGCATCGGCAGGTGCGGTCCATGACCGGCAGCCTCGCCGAGGTGGGCGTGGGCCGCTGGACCGGGGCCGACCTCAAGGCGGCGCTCGAGGCCCGCGACCGCAAGGCGTGCGGGCCGGTCGCCCCCGCCGACGGCCTCTATTTGACAGGGGTGTCCTACTGACCGACCTTCGGCCAGCTCCACGAAGGGACCTCGGGGTGATCCGTTTCGCCGTCCTGGCGGCCGCGGCCGCGCTCGCTTTCGGCGTCGGGTCCGGCTCAGGCGCGCAGGCCGGCCCGACCTGCGCAACCTACGGCGATGCGACGACTCTGCTCTCCGGCACCGTCTATGCGATGGAAGCCTTCGACGACGCATCCCAGACGGGCTCCGAGACGACGAATGCGGAGATCGCGCGCGAACGGCGGACCGACTTCTACGCCCTGGTGATGCCGGAGCGCATCTGCCTGCAGGGCGTCGACGGCGATCCCCAGCGTCCGGGCGCTTCTCACGTGTCGATCGTGCGGCTCGATATGCCGGCCGAGATGGCCAAGATGGTCGTGCAGAGGTCGGTCGTCGTGCAGGGCCCGCTCTCGAACGGCGGCCCCGACGCCGATCCGCCGGTGGTGATGAAGGTGGCGGGGCTCGCCGCCCAGTAGCGTCCGGACACGACGGCGAGCCGTCCGGACAGGATCGCGATTCCACCTCGCGGGGCGCCGGCGCAGGCTGACGCCATGACCGACATCGCCGACACCCCGAACACCTTCGCCCGCGAGCTGTGGGACACCCTGAAGACGCTCACGCTCGCGCTGCTCATCGCGCTTGTCCTCCGCGTGGTGCTGTTCCAGCCGAACACCATCCCCTCCAGCTCGATGGAGCCGGGGGTGCGGACGGGCGACTATCTGCTGATCTCCAAGTTCGACTACGGCTGGAGCCGGCACTCGGTCCCGTTCTCGCCGCCGCTGCCGGCGGGGCGGCTGTTCGGCCGTACGCCGCGCCGGGGCGACGTGGTGGTGTTCAAGCTGCCGAGGGACGTCCAGCAGCTCTACATCAAGCGCGTGATCGGCTTGCCGGGGGACACGGTGGAAGTCCGCGGCGGGCAGGTGATCGTCAACGGCCGTCCGCTGGCGCAGCAGCGGCTGGGCGTGGTGGAGGACCCGGAGGCGCCCGGTGTCATGGTCGAGCAGGTGCGCGAAACCAACGCCGAGGGCCGCAGCTACATCACCTACGACCGCGGCCAGGGCTACGAAGGCGACGACTTCGGCCCGGTTGTCGTACCCGAGGGCCGCTACTTCATGATGGGCGACAACCGGGACAATTCCCTGGACAGCCGCTGGTCCGAAGCCGTCGGCGTGGGGCTCGTCCCGGCCGACAACCTGGCGGGCAAGGCGCGGCGCGTGATCGTCTCCTGGCGTGAGGGCGCCGCCCTGCTGAAGCCCTGGACCTGGCTCAACCTCGCGCCGGAGCGGTGCCTGAAGCCGCTGCGCTAGCGGCGCAGGTACTCGGGCAGGCTGACGACGCCGTCGTGGTTGGCGTCGATCGTGCGGAACTCGGCGGCGCGGAAGCTGTCGGCCAGCGACGGCGCGGCGGCGGCTCCCGCAGCGGCCAGCGCCATGGCGCCGGCGATCAGGTGCGCCGGCCTGAAGCGGCGGCGCGGGCGAGGCGCCAGCTCGCCGTCGATGAAGGCGCGAACGGCCTCGCTGGCCGAGCGGCCGTCCTGGCGGCAGCGCGCCATGAAGGCCTCCTTGGTCGGGTACGGGATGCGCACCTCCAGGAACTCGCTCTTCTTGGGCGGTCGGGTCATGGCCCGGAGGATGCGCGAACGCCGCCCGCGCTCAAGTGAAACTTCGGAAATTTTCGTCCGGACAGGCCTCAGGCCGCGAAGTAGCGCGCCAGGATCCGACCATAGACGGCCTGCAGGCGGCGGATCTCGTCCACGGGCGCCCGCTCATCGACCTGGTGCATGGTCCGGCCGACCAGCCCCACCTCGACCACGGGACACAGCGCCCGGATGAACCGGGCGTCCGAGGTGCCGCCCGACGTTGAGAGTTCGGGGTCCGCCCCCGTCACGTCCCTGATCGCCGCGGCCACCAGCTCGGTGAACGGGCCGCGCTCGGTCAGGAACGCCTCGCCGCTGATCTGCGGCGTGACCGTCACCTTGCCCTTGAAGCCCTCGGCCGCCTTGGCCGCTTCGACCTCGATCCACTCCGCGAGCGAGCGGCCCGTGTGGTTCGGATTGAAGCGGATGTTCAGCCGCGCCTTGGCGACGCCCGGGATCACGTTCGTCGCCGTGTTCGGCACGTCGATCATGGTGACTTCCAGGTTCGACGGCTGGAACTCGGGATAGCCCTCGTCCAGGCGGCGGTCCTGCAGCGCCGCCAGCAGGCGCACCAGCACCGGCACGGGATTGGCCGCCCGGTGCGGATAGGCCACGTGGCCCTGAACTCCCTCGACCACGATCTCGGCGTTGATCGAGCCGCGGCGGCCCACCTTGACCATGTCGCCGAAAGACTCCGTGGACGTGGGCTCGCCCACGACGCAATGGTCGATCGCCTCGCCCTCGGCCAGCAGGGCGTCCACGACCATCTTGGTGCCATGGGTCGCCACGCCCTCTTCGTCGCCGGTGATCAGGAACGAGACCGAACCCGTGATCCGGCCGGCCTCGATGGCCTCGGCGGCGGCGGCGGCGAAGGCGGCGATGGCCGACTTCATGTCGACGGCGCCCCGGCCGATCAGCACCCCGTCCACCACCTCGGCGGCGAAGGCGTCCTTCGACCACGCGCCCGCGTCGCCCACGGGCACCACGTCGGTGTGGCCGGCGAAGCAGAGGTTGGGCCGGGCAGTCCCGTAGCGGGCGTAGAGGTTCTCGATCTCGCCGAACTTCATCCGCCGGCACGAAAAGCCCAGGCCGGCGAGCGTGCGCTCGACCACGTCCATGGCCCCCTCGTCAGCCGGCGTCACGGAGGGCCTGCGGATCAGCTCGCGGGTCAGCTCGACGGGATCTATGGCGGCGCTCATGGCTGCGCATTACCTGTCATCTCGATACGAGGCGAGGGAGAAGCATGCCCAAGATCGATGTCGAGAGGCTGGAGGTGCGGAGCGGCTGCAGCTATCCGCACCCCTTCAAGCATATCTGCCTCGGGCCGACCTGGCGCAAGCTGGGGGATGCGGCGGGGCTCACGGACTTCGGTGTGAACCTGGTGCGGCTGACGCCCGGCAAGTGGTCCAGCCAGCGCCACTGGCACACCGTCGAGGACGAGTGCGCCTGGGTTCTGGAAGGCGAGGTGACCCTGGTCGAGAACGACGGCGCGACCGTCTTGGGGCCGGGCGATTTCGTGGCCTGGAAGGCGGGCGTGCCCAATGGCCACCACCTGCAGAACCGCAGCGACCGCGACGCGGTCTACCTGGAGATTGGCTCGCGGCGTCCCGGCGAGGACGACTGCGACTACCCCGACATTGACATGGTCACCGGTCCGCAGGGCTACCATCACCGCGACGGCCGGCCGTATCCGGAGGACTGATGCCCAAGATCGACATCGACAAGGCGCCGACGCGGTTCGGCACGGCTTATCCGCCGCCGCACGACGCGCCCTGCCGTGAGCGCAAACGCTGGAAGCTGGGCGACGCGGCGGGATTGACGCAGTTCGGCGTCAACCTGCTGCGGCTGGCGCCGGGAACCTGGAGCAGCCAGCGTCACTGGCACACGGCGGAAGACGAGTTCATCTGGGTCGTGGAGGGCGAGGTGGTGCTGGTGGACGACGAGGGCGAGCATGTCCTGCGGGCCGGCGACTGCGCGGGCTTCAAGGCCGGCGAGGCCAACGGGCACCACATCCAGAACCGCTCCGACCGCGAGGCGGTGCTGCTCGAGGTAGGGTCTCGCAAGCCGGCGGAGGACGGCGCCGACTACCCCGACCTCGACATGATCATCCGTCCCGGCGAGGAGATCTACCGTCACCGCGACGGCACGCCCTACGACACCGACGAGGGGAGGAAACGCTAGGCCGCTTCGGCCTGGAGTTCGGAGAGGATCGTGGCCGTCTCCTCCGAGGCGGGGGCGACGCAGGCGACCAGCTTCACGCCGCGCCAGATGTCCCATGCCGCCGGGCCCGCGAGGCCCAGGGCCCGCTTCATGGCCACGGCGTCGTCGTAGGCGGCGACAGCGAGGGCCTCGCCGCGGCGGCCATCGCACGCGATGGGAACGAACTGGTACTTGGGCAACGCATCCTCCCCGGACGCCTGCCGAAACTCCGTCCTACGGCCAAGGTTCCAGACGTCGGGACGGGCACACGAAAACGGCGGCCCCGCGAAGGGCCGCCGCGATCGTCAGACGCCGGAGCGCCTCAGTTGGCCTTGCCGCTCGTCGAGCCGCCCGTGGAGCTGCCCGAGGACGCCCCGGTCGAACCCGTCGTCGTGCCGCTCACCGAGTTCTGGCCGGCCAGGCCGTTCTCGGACGGACCGCCCGCTGGCGAAGTGCCCTGCATCGAATAGCTGGACGTGGTCGAGTCCTGCGCCTGCACGCGGATATTGTTCTGCACGTGCTTCACGCCCGAGACGCGCTCGGCCACGTCCTCGGCCCGCCGCTTGTCCTCGCGGCTCGTCACCGTGCCGGTCAGCGTCACCTCGCACTTGTCGACGGTCACGTCGATGTCGGAGGCGTCCAGCCAGTCGTCATCGGCCAGGCGGTCGTTGACGTCCTCGCGGATCCGGTCGTCCGAGCGGGTGTAGTTCTTCGGACCCTTGCCGCGATGCTGGCCGCCGGCCATGCCGCCGCCGAACATCCGCGCCATGCCGTGGCCGGCGCCGGTGTCGCCGTCGGCGACTCGGCGGACTTCCTGGTTCGGGTCGCCGAACTGCTGGGCGCCGCCCTGGCCGTAGCTCGACTGGCCCGCACCCGATTGGCCCGAGCCCGATTGGCCGTACATGGAGCCGCCCTGCCCGCCTTGGCCGTAGCCCTGCGAGCGCCGGTCGCTCTCGCCCCAGTCGCGGTGATGGCCGCCGGACTGGCCCGCCGCATAGTCATGGCCGCCGAAGCTGCGCCCGCCATAGGGCTGCCGGCCGAACTCTTCGCCCGACTGGCCATAGCTCTCTCCCGAGCCGTAGCTCTGGCCCGGGTGGCCGGCGCCGCCGTAGCCCTGGCCATAGGCCTGGCCGCCATAGCCCTGGCCGGACTGCGCATAGCCCGACGCGCCCTGGTTCTGGCGCCCGCCGTAGCCGTAGCCCTGGCCGCCGTAGCCCTGACCCGAGTCCTGCCGCGAGGAGCCGTCGCTGCCATAGAAGCTTCGCTGTTCGCGGCCGCCGCCATAGCCGCGATCCCGCTCGCTGCGATCGCGGTCCGGGTCCTCGCGCTCGAACCGCCGCATATCGTTGCGGTCGTTCCTGTTCCACTCGCTCATGGCGCGCTCCTTCCTGGTTGGGGGGATGCTCCGGATGCCGGAGCGTGACCCGCCAACCCCTTCGCGCCGGGATCGTTCCTACGGCCAAGCGTGCCGTCGAGCCGTGATCAGCGCCACGCGCTCACCGCGCCCCAGGGATGTTCGAACTGCAGCGCCACGAAGCGGGCGGTCTCCTCGCCATAGGCCCTGCGCACCGCAGCGAAGGTGCGGACCATCACGTCGGGTCCCGGCAGGGCGACCGTGCGATCGAAGCGGTCGGGCAGCTCCCGGCTCCGATGCACCAGCAGTCCGTGGCGAGAGCGCGTGACGGGAGCGCCGGTGGCCCAGGCGTCCGAGCGGAAGGTCCTGGACCAGGCGTCCAGAGCCGTGCCGAACGCCAGTTCGTCGAAGCCGGGAGACAGCGGGATCGCCACGTCCTCCCGGCTCCAGACGGCGGTGCGGTTCTTCACCGTGGTCCACATGCCGCGCGGCGTCAGCCGGTAGCCGTCGCCGTCGTGCCGCACGCTCGGCAGGGGCAGCGACAGCCGCCGGGCGGTGGCGCGCATGACCTCGTCGCCCGCCAGCTCGCCCAACAACGCCAGGGTCGCGGGCTCGCCCGCGCTGATGCCGGCGGTGGTGGTGACCGGCCCGTCGGTCACCCAGCGCAGGTCATGGCGCCACTTCACCTTCGGGTGCTGCTTGGCCATCGGCTTGCGGCTGTACCAGTGGACGGTGGCCTGGCGCCCGTCGAGCAGGCCGGCCTTGGCGAGGACGCGCGCGCCGTTGCAGATCGACATGATGCGGCCGCCGCGAGCCAGTTGCTCCCGCAGCCAGGCGGCCCGGGCCGGATCGGCCTCGTCCTCCATCGCCGGCACGATCACCACATCGGGCCGGCGGGCGCTGAGCGCCGCGAGGGTCGCCTGCGGCGTCAGCCAGGCATGGCCCGGCAACAGCCGCACAGGCTTCGACGTCGGCGAGACGACCTTCACCTCGACCGCCCCGCTCTCGGACAGGATCGCGTAGGGGGCGAACAGGTCGGTGGCCACCGTGCCGTCCGGCTCGGCCAGGATCACGACCAGAGGCTTCGCGGCCGCGCCGCCCGCGAAGCCCAGGGCGAGAGCCGCGGCGAGGGCGGCCATGATGCGTCCAGGCATGGGATGCTCCTCCATCGGGCCGCAAGTCTGCGTCGCGCCGGGTTTGGCCGGAATGACAGAGTTCCCGCCAATCCTGCCGTGCTACGGTCAAGTCCTCCGGACCTCTACGTAAGGGGACGCCCCGGATTTCGGCGGCAGGCGCGGCGGCGTATCTCCCTGACCACGCAAACGAAAGCCCCGTCAGGACACCTTCCGATGACCGCGAACCATCCCGGCCAAGCCACCGCCGCCCTCGCCGATGTCGACCTCGGCGTGCACCACGCTCCGAAAGGCGCTTCGGACCGCATCGCCTACGGCTTCGTGAAGGCGCTGCGCTTCTTCGCCGACACCTTCTTCGCCAAGCGCTACGGCCATCGCGCGGTGGTGCTGGAGACCGTCGCCGCCGTGCCGGGCATGGTCGGCGCCACGCTCAACCACCTGAAGTGCCTGCGCCGCATGGAAGACGACCGCGGCTGGATCAAGACGCTGATGGACGAGGCCGAGAACGAGCGCATGCACCTCATGACCTTCATCGAGGTCTGCAAGCCCACCCTGTTCGAACGCTTCGTCGTCGTGGCCGTGCAGTGGGTGTTCTACCTCTTCTTCTTCGGCCTCTACCTGGTCAGCAGCAAGACCGCACACCGCGTCGTCGGCTACTTCGAGGAGGAGGCGGTGATCAGCTACACCCACTACCTCGCCGAGATCGACGAAGGGCGCAGCGAGAACGTGCCGGCGCCCAAGATCGCCCTCGCCTACTGGAACCTGCCGGCCGACGCCCGCCTGCGCGACGTGGTCGAAGTGGTCCGCGCCGACGAGGCCCACCACCGCGACGTCAACCACGGCTTCGCCGACGAACTGGCCGGCGGCCCCGTCGCCGAGCCCGTGCCGGCCGCCTGGCCGCACGAAGAGCTGCTCCCGCAGTGGAAGTCCACGTTGAAGCAGGCCGCGTAAGCCCCGTCCCACCCGGACTATCGCGGCTCGGGCCATGGGCGTTACAACAGCGCCCATGGCCCTATCCGCGTTCATGAACACCTTCGCCGGCAACCCGCTGGACCGCGCCAGCGACCGCCGGCCCGACGCCGCCTGGATCGCCGCCCAGCTCGCCTCTCCCGAATCCCTCGGACTTGCGATGTGGAACGGCCGCCCGCTGGTGGAGAAGACCGAGGACGGTCGCGGCGTGCAGATCGCCTACCTCCCCGCCAGGCTCGCGGGCGAGCTCGCCGGCGGTCCTGAGCGCCTGCTCTTCCTGGGCCTCTGGAAGGAGACGGCGGTCTTCGCCGTCGACCTCGAGGGCCAGGCCGATCCCACCGACGGCCCGCTGCGGGGCCTGGGCGCCTTCCAGGACCTGCGCCAGATCGCCCTGCAGCTCACCCCCGCCGAGGCCGGCATCTGCGCCACCGCCAAGGCGATGTTCGAATGGCGCCGCCGCCATCGCCGCTGCGCCGTCTGCGGCGAGCCCACCGAGCCCCGCGATGGCGGCTGGAAGCGCCAGTGCCCGTCGTGCGAGGCCGAACACTTCCCGCGCACCGACCCCGTCGTGATCATGCTGCCCGTCCACGGCGATCGCTGCATGCTCGGCCGCCAGCAGGTCTGGCCAAAGGGCATGTTCTCGGCGCTTGCCGGCTTCCTGGAGCCGGGCGAGAGCATCGAGGAGGCCTGCGCCCGCGAGCTCGCCGAGGAGGCGGGCCTGCGAACGCGGACCGTCCGCTACCACTCCTCCCAGCCCTGGCCCTATCCGTCGTCGCTGATGATCGGCCTGATCGCCGAGGTCGAGGACGACGAGGGCGCGCCCGACCAGACGGAACTCGAAGAGGTACGCTGGTTCACCCGGGATCAGGCCCGGCAGATCCTGGCCGGCGGCTACGACGGCGTGAACGCGCCGACGCCCATGGCCATCGCTTGCCAGCTCCTGAAGGCGTGGGTCGAAGAGGGCTAGCGGACGATCCAGCGTTCCGGCGGCGCGTCGGTTCGGGCCAGGAGCTGCGCCCGAGCCTCCGCATCGTCCCGCACATAGGCCGCCAGGAAGGCGAGGCCCGCGTCACGCCCCCGCCGGAACAGCTCGGCCGGCTGTCCGCCCGCAAGGTCGTGGGCCGCGCCCTCCAGCACCAGGCCGAACGCCGCGCCGGCGGGCGCCGTCCGCACCGGGAACAGATGGTCGGCCGGATCGGTCGCGAAGCCCGGCACGACGTCGTTGTCGCCGGTGACGATCATCATCGGGGTCTTCAGGCTTGCGTAGGCGGCGGGCTGCACAAGGCCCGGAATGCGGCCAGGGGTCGAATAGCCCAGCACCGCCTTGACGGAGGGGTCGCGGAACGGCGCCAGATACGCCAGCGCGCCGCCCAGGCACAGCCCGATCAGGGTTCCGAAGCTGTGCCCGACCGCCGCGACCGGCGCGCCGGGCCAGCGCTTCGCCGCATAGGCGCTCGCCGCCTTCATGTCCGCCAGGCGCTCTGCGAAGCTCGCCTGCGCCCCGTACTTCGCCCGGTCCGCGTGGCGAACGGAATCGACATGCAACGGCGCGACGACCGCATAGCCCGCCCCCGTCAGGCCGGCGACCAGGGCCGCGTAGCGGTCGGGCCAGGAGCCGTGGCCGTGGGAGAACAGGAGAACGCCCGCCGCCTCGCCCTTCGGCGTCCAGACGGTGACGTCGGCCTTCCGCGTCGCCGAGACGGGGAGCTGCACCAGGGTCTGGGCCGCCGCCTCCGTCGCGCAGAACGCCGCCGCGCCGGCGACGACGAAGCCCCGGCGCGAGAGCACGCTGCTCACGCCTTCGCGCGGAACGGGTCGGCGGGATAGACGCCGAGGATCTCGAAGCGCTCCGAAAAGAAGCCCAGTTCCTCGAAGGCCCGGGCGACGCCCAGGTCCTCGGGTCGGCCATCGACTTCCGAATAGAAGAAGGTCGCCGCGAACGAGCCGTTCTCCATGTAGCTCTCGAGCTTGGTCATGTTGACGCCGTTGGTCGCGAACCCGCCCAGCGCCTTGTAGAGGGCGGCCGGCAGGTTCTTTACGCGGAAGATGAAGCTGGTCACGCAGGGCGCGGTGAACGGCGGCGGCGGCGGGCTCTTCTCGGCCGTCATGACCAGGAAGCGCGTCGTGTTGTTGTGCTCGTCCTCGAGGTCGCGCGCCAGGATCTCCAGCCCGTAGAGCTCGGCGCATAGCGCGGGGCTGACCGCCGCCTTGGTCGGATCGGGATTCTCGGCGAGCTCCTTGGCCGCGCCCGCGGTGTCGCCGGCCGCCTGGGTCTTCAGCTTCATCTTCCTGAGCGTCTTGCGGCACTGGCCCAGCGCGATCGGCATCGAGACCGCCGTCGTCACCTGGTCCAGCGTCACGCCCGGATTGACCATCAACTGGAAGTGGATCGGCTTGAACCGCTCGCCGATGATCTTCAGCCCCGACGACGGCAGCAGGTGATGCACGTCGGCCACCCGGCCGGCGATGGAGTTCTCCACCGGGATCATGCCCAGCTGGCAGTCGCCGGACTTCACCGCCTCGAAGGCGTCCTCGAAGCTGGCGTGCGGCACGGGCTGGTAGTCGGGAAAATAGGTCGCGCAGGCCTCGTGGGAGTTGGCGCCCAGCTCGCCCTGGAAGGCGATGCGCTGCTGGCTCATGGAGGTCCCCCGATGGTCTCTGCGAAGTGTCTGGCGGCGGCCAGGTCGGCCGGCGTGTCGACCGAGATCGGCGCCGCGTCGGCCACGCTCGCCCAGATCGACAGTCCGAGCTCCAGCGCCCGGAGCTGTTCCAGCTTCTCGCGCCGCTCCAGCGGCGAGGGCTGGGCGGCGTTGAACTGCACCAGCGCCTCGCGGCGATAGCCGTAGATGCCGACGTGGCGCCACACCGGCTGGTCGCCGTACAGCGTCGAGCGGGTGAAATAGAGGGCCCGGCCTTCCCGCGCTTCCGGCGCGAGCGACAGGATCGCCTTCACCACGTCCGCGTTCGTGCGGTCGGCGGGCGAAGCCTCGGGCGCGACCACCGTGGCGATGTCGCAGTCCGGCTGCTCGGCCAGCAGGCTCGCGCAGGCGGTGACCACCGACGGGTCCACGAATGGCATGTCGCCCTGCAGGTTGATCACCACGTCCCGCTCGCCGCGGGGGTCGAGGGCGTCCAGCGCCGCCAGGATGCGGTCCGAGCCGGACGGCAGGTCGGGGTCGGTGAGCACCGCCCGTCCGCCGGCCGCCTCCACCGCCTCCACGATCTCGCGATCGCCCGCCGCCACGGCCACGGCACCCGCGCCGGCGGCCTGCGCCTGACGGAGCACCCGGACGATCATCGGTACGCCGTCTATGTCCGCGAGCGGCTTTCCCGGCAGGCGGGTCGCGGCCATGCGCGCCGGGATGAGGACGATGGGGTTCATGGCATTGTCTGGGCGGTTGCGCCCGCGCCGGTAGCGTGTAAGAGAGCCGCACGCAATAAGGGGCGGGATTCCCGCAGCGTTCGCTGGCGCGCGCGCCGGCTGAAGAGAGGCGTGATCTAGGGACTATGAGCGACCTGACGTTCAACAAAGTCGCCGGTGCGGTTCTGGCGACCGGTCTGGCCATCGTGGGCCTTCGCGAGCTCTCCAAGGGCGTCTTCGAGCCGCACGCGCCCGAGAAGATGGGCTACCTCGTCGAGGTCGCCGAGACGACCGAAGGCGGCGCCGCCGCCGACGCGCCGATCGACTGGGGCACGGTCCTGCCGACCGCCGATGTCGCCGCGGGCGAGGCCACCTTCGCCAAGTGCAAGTCCTGCCACTCGATCGAACAGGGCGGCCCGAACGGCACCGGCCCCGACCTCTGGGGCGTCGTCGGCCGCAAGCCCGGCACCCACGGCGGCTTCGCCTATTCGCCGGCCATGACCGAATTCGGCGGCAAGCAGCCGGTCTGGGACGACGAGCACCTCTCCGAGTTCCTGAAGGGCCCGCAGAAGTACATCGCCGGCACCAAGATGACCTTCGTCGGCTTGAAGAAGGCCGAGGACCGGATCAACCTGATCGCCTATCTGCGCAGCCAGGGCGGCACGCTGCCGGTCCCGGCGCCGAATCCGGCCGCCGCCGCCGCTCCCGCCGACGCCGCTGCGGCTCCGGCCGAGGGCGCCGCCGCCGCGGGCGAGCCCACCGCCACCGGCTCCACGGCCACCCCGGCCGCGGGTTCCGGCGGTCCGGCCGGCCAGGGCGTCGGCGCTCCGGCGCCCGGCGCCGTGAGCCAGCAGAAGGGCGCGAGCGCCGCGTCTCCGACGGCCTCGGGCAACAGCCGCCAGTAGGCCGCGCCGCATCGACGATCTTCGAAAAGCCCTCGCGAAAGCGGGGGCTTCTTCGTTTTGGCCTAGGCCCTGAGCACCCGCCGGTAGCCCGTGGGCTCGCCATAGGCCGGCCGGGCGATGGTCTCGGCCAGCGGCTCAACGACCGTCATCATGTGCGTGGCGTTGGCGTGGACGATCCGTCCCTCGCCGAGGCCCAGGGCCACGTGGCCCTTCCAGAACACCAGGTCGTTGCGGCCGAACTCGGCGGCCTCGATCTCGCGGCCCAGCTGCTGCTGCTGGTCGGTGTCCCGCGGGCACGCCACGCCGCAGGCGAACAGCGCCTGCTGCACCAGGCCCGAGCAGTCCAGGCCAAGGCTCTCGCGCCCGCCCCACAGGTAGGGCGCGCCCACGAACTGCAGCGCCACCGCCGCCGGATCCTCGGCGAACTCGCCGACGGCCGCGAGGTGGTCGGCCGTGACCCAGCCGCCGCCGGCGATCTTGGCCAGCCGCCCGTCCTGCGCCTCGACGGCGACGAGGCTGTTGAGCGACAGCAGGCTGACCGCCCGCGACTTGATGCTGGGCCCCTCGAAGGCATAGGTCCGGAGCGTCGCCACCCGGTGGGTCGGCGCGGGCGCAACCTTGCCCAGCGCCGCCTTGGCGACATAGCCCACGTAGCCGTCGCGGCGGGCCTGGCCCAGCCAGAAGCCGCCGTCCTCCTCCAGCACCTCGAACCGCTCGCCGAACAGGATCTGGTCCATCTGCTCGGACGCCGCATCGGGCGCGCGGAAGATGCCGGCGGCCGCGGCCACGCAGCTCATCGGCGTCGGGTCCAGATAGACCTCGGCCTCGACCAGCCCCTCCAGGCCGCGGGCTGCGATCCCGTCGCGCATCAGGGTCGTGCGCGTATCCATCATCATGCGAACCGCTCCCGGATCATGCGGTAGAGCGCGCGGATCGTCTGGGCCTCGGCGCCGGCCGGCGCGCCCGGCTTGCCCCTCGGATTCCACGCGAAGACGTCGAGGTGCGCCCACGAACCGCTCGTCGGCGCGAATTTCTGCAGGAACAGCGCCGCCGTCACCGAGCCCGCCTGGGCCCAGCCGTCGGGATCGTTCTTCAGGTCGGCGATGTCGCTGTCCAGCGCCTCGACGTAGCCCTTCCACAGCGGCATCCGCCACATGGGGTCGGCCTCGCTCTCGGACGCCGCCGCCATCTGGGCGGCCAGTTCGTCGTCGTCGGTGTAGAACGGGATCACCTGCGGCCCGAGCGCGATGCGCGCCGCGCCGGTCAGGGTCGCCAGGTCGATGGTCAGCGCCGGCTCCAGCTCGCCGGCCCGGGTCAGCGCATCGGCCAGGATCAGGCGGCCCTCGGCGTCGGTGTTGCCCACCTCGACGCTCAGGCCCTTGCGCGTGGCCAGGACGTCGCCCGGCCGCATCGCGTCGCCCGAGATGGCGTTCTCGACCACCGGGCACAGCACCGCCACCCGCACCGGCAGGCCGGCCGCCATGATCATCCGGCCCAGCGCCAGGGCGTGGGCCGCCCCGCCCATGTCCTTCTTCATCAGCCGCATGCCGGCCGACGGCTTGATGTCGAGGCCGCCGGTGTCGAACACCACGCCCTTGCCGACGATCGCCACGAGCGGCCGGCCGGCCTCGCCCCACGACAGCTCGATCATCCGCGGCGCGCGGTCGGGATGCGCCGCCCGCCCCACCGCGTGGACGGCGGGATAGTTGGCTTCCAGCAGCCCCTCGCCCTCGATCACCGTGATCCGGGCGCCGTACTGCTCGGCGATCTCGCGGGCGATGGTCTCGATCTGCCGCGGGCCCATGTCGTTGGCCGGGGTGTTGACCATGTCGCGGGCGAGCGCGCAGGCGTGCGCCACGGCCCGGGCTTCGGCCAGGTCGGCGCCGGGGCAGACCAGCTTCGGCCGTTCGCCGTCGCGGCCCTTGTAGCGGTCGAACCGGTAGCTCCCGAGCGCGAAGGCCAGCGCCACGCGCGCCATCTCCAGGCCCTCGGGCGCCTCGACGATCCGGTAGGCGCCGGCCGGCAGCTTGGCCGCCAGGGCGCGGAAGTCCATCGCCTCAGGCTTCTGGCCCAGGCCGAACAGCACCTTCGACAGCGTCCCGTCGGCGCCGGGGACCAGCAGCACCTGGCCCGCCTTGCCCTTGAAGTCGGCCGTCCTGGCGAGCGCCGCCACGACCGGATCGGCCGCCAGCAGCGCCTCCACGCCGGCGTCGGTAAGCGCATGGACCGGCGCGGCCGGTCCGTCCCAGGCTTCGAGGATCACGTCGGACATGCTTTTCCTCTCGCCGATCGAACCGGACGCCGCAACCTACAGCACCGCGAGGAACGGCGAGTGCGGGAAGGCCGCCAGCGCGCCCACGGCGATCGCTACGCCGTAGGGGATGCCCTCCTCGGGCTCGGCCAGGCGCATCACCCAGCGCGGGCCCATCAGCACCATTGGACGCAGCGCCGGGTTGCGCATGCCCAGGATGGCGAGGCTCAGCGCCCCGCCGGCCAGGGCGGTGGCCAGCAGGAAGGTCGTCAGCGCCGGCCAGCCGAGCCACAGGGCGGCGGCCGCGAACAGCTTGGCGTCGCCGCCGCCGATCCAGCGCAGGGCGAAGAGGCCCATGCCGACGATCAGCGCCGCGACGCCCACGCCCAGGTGCAGGCCCAGCGTCGCCGGCGGCAGCGCGGCGATCAGGGCGGCGGGGACGAAGGCCGCGGCGAGGGCCAGCGAGATCCAGTTCGGGATCCTGAAGCTGGTGACGTCCTTCACGGCGGCCACGATCACGAGGGCCGGGAGGGCGAGCGCCGGCAGCATGGCGAGGCTTGCGGTCATGGCCCCATCATGGCCGCCAGCCGTGAACGAATGGGAAAGGCCGCAAAGAAAAGACCCCCGGCGTCACCGCCGGGGGTCTCGTCGATGCGTATGGCGGGTCGGCTTAGCCGGTGATCGCCTTTTCCACCGCCTTGAACTTGGTGTTCAGGCCGGTGCCGATGGCGGTCAGGGCGCCCACGAGCACCACCGCGATCAGGGCGGCGATGAGGCCATACTCGATGGCCGTGGCGCCCGACTCGTCCTTCATGAAGCGGGTAACGAACTTCGACATGGTCATTCTCCTTGAGGTCTCAGCGAGCAGACGTTGGGGGGCTTCAAGCTGACGCCTGCTCGCCCCAATTGGCATGACCACAATCGCAAACTGCGCTTAATCGCCAGTAAACACAGCCAGTACTTGTATGATTATTCTATAGTTTACTTGTATTCATCATTGATATGCATTAACCAAAGCCGCGAAATCGGCCGATTTGTTCAACGGATTCAGCGCCATCTCAGGCGCCGGCCTCCTCCAGCCGCCCGCCGCCCCGCACGAAGAAAAGTCCGACGAGGCCCACGCCCAGCAGCGCCAGGATCGTCGCGAGGCCGCCCTGCTGGGTCCGGGTGATCTCGGTTCCGAGGTTCACCAGGGTCGGGGCGAGCCACGCCGTCGCCACCCCGGAGAGGGCGAAGACGCCGAAAAACGCCCCGCTCTGCGCCGCCGGCGTCAGCCGCACCAGCATCGTCCGGCTGGAGGCGTACTGCGCGGTGATGAAGATCGCGGAGACGAAGCCCAGGCCGACGTAGATCCAGTCGGGCAGCGTCCGGAACACCGGCCCGGACCACAGCGGCGCGTGCGCCGCCGCGTCATAGGCCCAGAAGAACACGATGCGGTCGGGCGCCATGCCCAGGATGGCCAGCAGCGCGGCCATCGAGAAGGCGATCTCGATCTGCAGCGCCCGCTTCGGCCCCAGGGCTCCGTCCAGCCAGCGGGCGACGTAGCCGCCCAGCACCGCGAAGATGCTGAGCAGGACGCCATAGGCCAGCATCTCCAGCGCGCCCCACTTCATCACGCCCACCGCCAGCACGCCGGCGTAGATCAGGATGGCGTTCATGCCGTCGACGAAGAACATCCGCGCGCCCAGATAGACCGCCGCGTCGCGCTGCTGGCCCACCGTGCGGATCATCCGGCCGAGCTCGGCCGCACCCTCGCGGAAGGCCCGCAGCGCCGGTATGCCCGTGCGCGGCGCATCCGGCGTGAACAGCAGCAGGGGAATGGTCCCCAGCGCCAGCAGGCCCGCCGCCATCAGCGCCACGACACGTTCGGGCTCGTGGGTCGCGGGGTCCAGGCCGAACAGCGGCTGGGCGGGCACGAAGCCCCAGTCCACCTTGCCGGGCAGGGCGAAGGCCCAGGCGGTGAACGCCAGCGCTCCCACCGAGAACAGGTTGCCGAGCGACAGCGCCAGGCCCGAGGCCTTGTGGGCGCCGCCCATGCCGGCCGCCCGCACCAGCAGCGAATTGTGCAGCACCTCGGTGTAGATGAAGAGCACGCGGGCGAAGGCGCCCAGGGCCAGCACCGTGGTCAGCGACATCCAGCCGCCGGGCCTGGCGAACCACATGGCCGCGATCGCCGGGACCATCAGCGCGACAGTCAGGGCCAGCCATCCCTTCCGCGGCCCCAGCTTGTCGATCGAGGCGCCCAGGAAGGGCGCGGTCAGCATCACGGTCCAGCCGATGTACTGGTCCCAGCGCGAGATCACCGCCTGGCCCTGCACCGGATCGCCGACCAGCGTCCCGGCCACGTAGGGCATGAAGATGTAGATCGTGACCAGGATGATGAACGGGTCGCGCCCGCCCTGGAACACCGCCCACGAGACGCCGCCGCGGTTCAGCCGTCCGTCTCCGCCGATGGTCGCGGTCACCGGCGGATCGACCACCGCCGCGGGCCCGCGCGCATCCACCGCTTCCGGATCGAGCATGAACGTCCCCTCTCCTTCGGCCGCGTCTGATCGGCGGCGCTTGTCCGCCACGTTAGACGGCTGGCGCGAGGCCGCAATCATCACTCCGTGATTCACGCGCAGGTGATTGGGCGCGCGCCGCCCCCGAGCGCAGAGTCGCGATACGGCTTCTCTTGAGGTCTGTCCCTGAAGCGCCCGCTACGGTTTGCGGAGACCGTGGCGGGCGCGGCCGTGTCGGCTTGGCGCCGAGCCTTTCCCCTCGCTAGGCTCCAGCAAACACGGCAAGGGGGGATGTTCATGGCTAGGTTCCGCAGCGCGGCGCTCGCCATCGCCTGGGCGTTCACGGCTGCAGGCGTCGCTGCGGCCCAGCCGGCCGCCCAGCCGCCCGCCGACCCCGGCCCGCCGCTCAGCGGCTATCCCCGCAATGCGCTGCGGCCGCCGACTCCTGCGGAACTGAAGACCGCGACCTACGTCCGCGACGTCATCTACGGCCACCGCGACGGCATGGCCCTGACCTACGACGTCTTCAGGCCGGTGAAGAAGGCCAACGGCGCCCTGGTGGTGAACATGGTCTCCGCCGGCTGGCGCTCGTCATGGGCGCCGCCGGAGGAGCGCCAGGCCCGCTATCAGGCCCTGATCGACAAGGGCTTCACCGTCGTCGCGCTCTACCATTCCTCGGCGCCGCGCTTCCAGGCGCCCGACGCGGTGACGGACGTCCGGCTGGGCATGCGCCACATCAAACTGCACGCCCGCGACTACGGCGCCGATCCCGCCCGGATCGGCGTGTGGGGCGCGAGCGCCGGCGGTCACCTGGCGCTTGTGGCGGGCCTGATGGCCGATGACGGAGACCCGGCCGCCGCCAATCCCCTGGAGCGATCCGGCAATCGCGTCGCCGCCGTCGTCGCCTACTTCCCGCCCACAGACCTGGCCGTCCTGCTGCAGGGCCGCCCCAAGGCGGGCCCCATCGCGTTCGACGACAAGCTGCTTCCGTCGATCTCGCCCATCCACGCCGTCGATCCCCGCGATCCGCCGACGCTGCTCCTGCACGGCGACGCCGACCGCGGCGTGCCGCCCGCCCAGTCCGAAATGATGCACGCGGCCCTCGACAAGGCCGGCGTCGAGAACGCGCTGAAGATGTTCGCCGGCGCCGACCACGACTTCTACGTCAAGGGCGACCCGGCCAGGACCGACGCCTACGCCACCGAGGCCATGACCGCGATGGTCGCCTGGTTCGAACGCCACCTGAAGAAATAGGCGGCTCCCATGTCACAGCGGGCGCGAACCGCGCGTCTCCTCACCATCATCATTGAGAGGAGATCCAATGGCGCGCTTGAACTGGTCAGAGGTGGCCCCTGACGGGGCGAAGGCGCTCTACGGCGTCCATCATTACGTGGTCACCCGAACCAACCTCCCGGCAGAACTGATCCACCTGGTGTTCCTTCGCGTGTCACAGATAAACGGCTGCGCCCACTGCGTCGACCTGCATAGTCGCGATCTGCGAAAGACGATGTCGGTCGAGAAGATCACCCTCGTCCCGGTCTGGGATGAGGTCCCGCACCTCTTCTCCGCCATCGAACGCGCTGCGCTGGCCTGGGCCGAGGAAGTGACCCGCGTCAGCGAGACCCATGCATCGGACGAAGCCTATGCCGCAGCCTCGGCGGCGTTCGAGCCGAAGGATCTGGTCGACCTGACGATCGCCATCGCAGCGATGAATGCGTTCAACCGGCTGGGCGCGCCGTTCCGCTTGCCGGTCGCGGCGACGGTCTAGAACTGGAGGCCTTCCACGGGTCGGAAGGGCCGCTTGCCACCCTTAGCTGACATTCGGAGCGTCTGCTTCCCGAACGGCGACCACGAACTTCCGCTTCCCGGCGCTCGGCTCGTGTCTGCTTCCGACCCTTTGCGGACGTAGAACCGGCCCGTACAACGGCGGAATGACCGAACTCGTGCTTCTGGCGCTGGCGGGCTTCGTCGGCGGCGCGATGAACGCGCTTGCCGGGGGTGGTTCGTTCGTGACGTTGCCCGCTCTCATTGCCGCTGGCGTGCCGTCGGTGGCGGCGAATACGTCCAGCTCGGTGGCCCTCTATCCAGCCGGAGCCGTGTCGGCGTGGGTGTATCGCGGTGGGCTGACCCGCGTGTGCGGCGTGCCGCTGCGGCCTACCTTAGCTGTCACCCTCGTCGGCGGGCTTATGGGTGCGCTGCTGCTGCTCTGGACCCCATCGACCATCTTCGACCGAGTGCTGCCCTGGTTACTCTTAAGCGCGACCGCCACCCTCTTCTTTGGGCCGAGACTGCGGACGCTGGTGCAACGGCGCTTTCAGGCGAGCGCCACGCTCATTCTCTCGTTGCAGTTCATGCTCGGCGTCTACGGCGGCTACTTCGGCGGGGCGGTCGGCCTGATGATGATGTCCGCCTGGAGCCTACTCGACGAAGCCGACGTGAAGTCGCTGAACCCCGTGAAGACGTTACTCGTCACCGCCGCCAATACAGTGGCGATCATCTGCTTCGCCGTGGCTGGGGCCGTCGATTGGGGGGCGGCTGCCGCGCTTGGTACCGGTGCGATCATCGGCGGCTATGGCGGCGCCCACCTTGGACGGCGTCTTCCCGCCGCTGTCATCCGATGGGCGACCTTGATTGCAACAGCCGCGATAACGGTCGCTTTTTTCGGCAGAGCCTACTTCACAGGCTGAGGGCTTCTAACCACCCCTAGCGGACCTCTAAGAGGTCGGCTCGCTGGCCGCCGCGGCGGCCGGCCCCTGCCCGGAGGATCAGGCCAGCAGGCGGTCGTGGATCTTCTCGCGCAGCGCGGGGGTCAGCCCCAGCGCCTCGTCCAGGTAGCCGTCGATCGAGCCGTGCCGATCTCGCATGACCGCGAAGGCCCGCTCCAGGTATTCGGCCTCGACGCGCATCGCCACGTACAGCGCCTCGTCCGACGGCACGCGGCCGCCGAGCTCGGTGAAGTGCTGGCGCATGATCGGCAGCCGGCGCTCGATCCGCGCCGGATCGTTGGTCAGCAGATAGTCGTCGACGATGTCGTCGTCATGGACGCCCGCGACGTGGTGGGTGAGCGCGCACAGGATGCCCGTCCGGTCCTTGCCCGCCGCGCAGTGGACCAGCACCGCGCCCTCCGTCTGCGCCAGCGCCCGGAAGTATCGGGAATAGAGGTCGATATGCCGGGCCGCGTGCGGCGCGCCGTCGTAGTAGCTCAGCATGTAGTCGCGGAACGAGGCGGCGGTCAGGTCCGAGCGGGCGATGAACTCGTGCCACTCGTCGGCGTGTTCCTGGCCGATGTCGTTGTCGATGACCTCGGCCGCGAACCCCTGCCATCGGCGGCTGGGGCTGGTTTCGCGTTCGTTGGAGCGGCGAAGGTCGACGATCACCGCAAGGCCCAGGTCGGCCAGCCGCTGCAGGTCGGCGTCGGTGGCCTGGGCGTGGTTGGCCGAGCGGTAGAGCAGGCCCTTCTTCAGCCGCCGCTGGCCCGCGGCGTAGTCGCCGAAGTCGCGGAAGTTCTCGATCCCCTCGAAGGGCAGGTGTCGCGTCATCGGCCGGGGCTCATCGGAAAGGCGGTTCGTCGAAGCTGCGGAGTTTGCGCGAATGCAGGCGCGCGCCTTCCTGGCGAAGCAGGTCGACGGTGGCGAGGCCGATCTGCAGGTGCTGGCCGATGGCCCGCTCGTAGAAGGCGTTGGCCTGGCCCGGCATCTTGATCTCGCCGTGCAGCGGCTTGTCCGAGACGCAGAGCAGGGTCCCGTAGGGCACGCGGAAGCGGTAGCCCTGGGCGGCGATGGTGGCGCTCTCCATGTCGATGGCCACCGCCCGGCTCTGGTTGAAGCGCAGCGCGCTGGTCGAATAGCGCAGCTCCCAGTTCCGGTCGTCGGTGGTCACCACCGTGCCGGTGCGCAGGCGCCGCTTGAGCAGTTCGCCGCTTTCGCCGGTGACGATCTCGGCCGCCCGGTTGAAGGCCACCTGCACTTCGGCGATCGGCGGGATCGGGATCTCTGGCGGCAGCACGCGGTCCAGCACGTGGTCGTCGCGCAGATAGGCGTGGGCCAGGACGTAGTCGCCGATGGTCTGGCTGCCGCGCAGGCCGCCGCAGTGGCCGATCATCAGCCAGGCCTGCGGCCTCATCACCGCCAGGTGGTCGCAGATCGTCTTGGCGTTGGAGGGGCCGACGCCGATGTTCACCAGGGTCACGCCCGCGCCGCCCTCGGCCATCAGGTGGTAGGCTGGCATCTGGTGCCGCCGCCACGGCCCGGCCGCCACCGTCCCTTCGGGATCGACCGTGTCGGCCGTCACCGTGATGCGGCCCGGCGCGGACAGGGCCGTGTACGGGCTGTCCTTGGCCTTCAGCTGCGCGGCGGCCCAGCGGACGAACTCGTCGACATAGCGGTGGTAGTTCGTGAACAGCACATACTGCTGCACGTGCTCGGCGGGCGTGCCGGTGTAGTGGGCGAGCCTCGCCAGCGAGAAGTCGGTGCGCAGGCCGTCGAACAGGGCGAGCGGCCGGGGCTGGTCGTCCGGCTGCAGCCAGGCGCCGTCGGCCACCTCGTCGCCGATGTGGGCGAGCTCGGTCGAGGGGAAGTGGCGGGCGATCTCGGCCGCGCCGATGTCGGCCAGCGCCAGGTCGTGGGCGCCGTCCAGCACATAGGGGAACGGGATCTCCTGGTTGGAGCGGCCCACCTCCAGCTCGACGTCGAAGTCCTCCTGCAGCAGGGTGAGCTGCTCGGTCAGGTAGGACCGGAACAGGTCGGGCCGCGTCACCGTCACCGCATAGCGGCCGGGAATGCCGATCCGGGCGAAGGCCCGGCCGATCCGCGGATAGGGTCGTCCCGCCGGCCAGTGCAGCCGCAGCTCGGGATAGACGTAGGCGCCGGCCCGCCGTGCGACGGGATCCGGGGGCGGTCCGCCGGCCAGGAAGGATTTCAGGGAGGTCCGCAGCGCCGTGACGCTCGTGCGGTATTCGTTTTCCAGCCGATCGACGATGCCGGCTGCATCGGTTTTCTTCATCATGGCCACTTATAGCGACCTCGTGTGACGCTTGCCATTCCCCGCCGCTGGACTGCGCCGCGGTTCTTCGCGACAAAGACGCCTCGAAATTCCGTCGGGGTCTGAATGAACCGCCTTTTCACCTATTTCATCGTCGGGTCCATGGTGCTCGGCGTGGTCGTCGGCTGGGCGCTGAACGCCTACCTGCCCGCCGAGAGCGCCGCCGCCGTCGCCGGCAACCTCACGATCATCACCGACGTCTTCCTGCGCCTGATCAAGATGATCATCGCGCCCCTGGTGTTCTCGACGCTGGTGGTCGGCATCGCCCACATGGGCGACGCCTCGGAAGTGGGCCGGGTCGGGGTCAAGACCATCGGCTGGTTCATCGTCGCCTCGATCTGCTCGCTGCTGCTGGGCCTGGTCATGGTCCACATCCTGCGGCCGGGCGTGGGCATGAACCTCTCGACCGCCGACGCCGCCGTGGCCTCCACAGCCGTCGACATGTCGAAGTTCACGCTGCGCGAGTTCGTCACCCACCTCGTGCCGTCGTCGATCTTCGACGCCATGGCCCGCAACGAGATCCTGCAGATCGTCGTCTTCTCGGTCTTCGTCGGCGTCGCCGTCTCGGCGGTCGACGACCGCGCGCCCCAGGTCCTGGCCCTCGTCGAGCAGGTCGCCCAGATCATGCTGAAGGTCACGGGCTATGTGATGAAGACGGCGCCCTTCGCCATCTTCGCGGCGCTGGCCGCCTCCATCGCCACGCGCGGGATCGAGGTGATCTTCACCTACGCCAAGTTCGTCGGCGGCTTCTACCTGTCGCTGGGCATCCTCTGGGGCCTGCTGATCCTGGCGGGCGTGATCATCGTCGGCCCCCGGGTCCTGAAGCTGATCGGCCAGATCCGCGCGCCCACCCTGCTCGCCTTCTCCACCGCCTCGTCCGAAGCCGCCTACCCGCGCACGCTCGAGGAGCTGCAGAAGTGGGGCGTCAGCCGCAAGGTGGCCTCCTTCGTCCTGCCGCTGGGCTACTCGTTCAACCTCGACGGCTCGATGATGTACTGCACCTTCGCGACGCTCTTCATCGCGCAGGTCTACGGCATCGACCTCACCATCGGTCAGCAGATCACCATGCTGGCGCTCCTGATGGTGACGTCCAAGGGCATGGCCGGCGTGCCGCGCGCCTCGCTGGTCGTGATCGCCGCCACCCTCACCTTCTTCGACCTGCCCGAGGCCGGCATCGCCCTGATCCTGGCCGTCGACCACCTCCTCGACATGGGCCGCTCGGCCACCAACGTGGTCGGCAACTCCGTCGCCAGCGCCGTGGTCGCCAAGTGGGAGAACCAGATCGAGGAGCCGGCGCCCGAGCCCGCCCGGGCCTGAGGCGCAGGCTCGCCGCGGGTCGCCCGGCCCGCGGCGAACCCGCCGTTAACCTCGACGCTTAACGTCCCGTTCGCCTCGTTCGCCACAATGTCCGCCTCCCGTCGAGGTGAGGCAGAACGCCGGTCGTGTCCGACACGCGAAACACACATGCGGAACTCGTCCAGCGCGTCGCGGCGCTGGAGGCCGAACGGGCGCTCACCCTGCGCCTGGCGCAGACCGATTCCCTGACCGGCCTCGTCAACCGCGGCGCCTTCACGGCGGCCCTGTGCGATCGGCTGGAGGCGGCGCGCGCCGGCGGCGGCGCGGTCGCCCTGTTCGTCGTCGACCTCGACCGCTTCAAGCACCTGAACGACACGCTGGGCCACCACGCCGGCGACCTCCTGCTGGCCGAGCTCGGCCAGCGCCTGCGCGGCGACTGTTCCGAGACCGAGATCGCCGCTCGCCTCGGCGGCGACGAGTTCGCCATCATCTCCGACGTCGCCGACGTGGCCCGCCGCGCCCAGCGGCTCGTCAACCTCGTCTCGCAGCCGCAGGTCATCTACGGCCGCCAGGTCTCGCCCGGGGCCTCGGTGGGCGTGGCTGTCTATCCGCACGACGCCGCCGACGCCTCCGACCTGCAGCGTTTCGCGGACATGGCGCTCTATCGGGTCAAGACCAAGGGCGGTCGCCGCTTCTCCATCTTCGACGCCGAGCTGCGCGCCGAGAGCGAGCGCCGCCGCACCCTGGAGGAAGAGCTTCGCCGCGCCATCCCCGCCGGCGAGATCGAGCCCTGGTTCCAGCCGGTGATCGACAGCGGCACGGGCGCCGTGGTCGGCGTCGAGGTCCTGGCCCGCTGGAACCATCCCGACCAGGGCCTGCTGGCCCCCGCCGCCTTCGTGCCGATGGCCGAGGAGCTGGGCCTGATCCGCGCCATCGACGAGGCGGTGTTCGACGCCGCCTGCCGCCGCGCCGCCGCCTGGGTCGCCGAGGGCCTGATCGAGCTCGTCTCGTGCAACGTCAGCCCCCGCGACCTGCTCGATCCCGGCTTCTCGCGCAAGCTGATCGGCCGCCTCGACCGCACCGACCTGCCGGCCACCGCGCTGACGGTCGAGATCACCGAGACCTTCCTGCTGCAGGACCTGGGACTGGCGCGCCGCCATATCGAGCGCCTCGCCGCCCGCGGCGTCCGCGTGGCCCTGGACGACTTCGGCACCGGCTACTCCAACCTGCGCGCGCTCATGCACCTGCCGATCCAGACCGTGAAGCTGGACCGCTCGCTGATCGCCGACGTGGGCCGCGACGCGCGGGTCTCCAAGCTGGTGGCCTCCATGCTGCACGCCGCCCGGGCCCTCGGCGTCTCCATCGTCGCCGAGGGCGTGGAGGACGAGGCCCAGGCGCTCTTCCTCCGCTCCACCGGCTGCGACCGGATGCAGGGCTACTTCTTCGCCCGCCCGATGTGCGGCGACGCCATGGACGCCCAGCTCCGCGAGGCCGCCGCCCAGGCCGAGCCGGCCCGCGCCGCCCGCCGCGCCGCCCGCTGACTTAAAACCGCGTCAGCGAATCCCCATATCGGCAGTGGGGACGTTCCGGACTGCACAGATCCATAGGGACCATGCGCAACCATCTTCGCACCTTCATGCTGCTGGCCGCTCTGACGGCGCTGTTCGTCGGCGTCGGCTATCTGATCGGCGGCCCGACCGGCATGGCGATCGCCTTCGTCTTCGCCGCAGGCATGAACCTGATCAGCTACTGGAACGCCGACAAGATCGTCCTGAAGATGTACCGGGCGGTCGAGGTCGACCGCGACCATCCCGAGCCGCTCATCCGGAACTATGTCGAGGACACGCTCGAGCTCGCCAACCGCGCCGGCCTGCCGCGCCCGAAGATCTACGTCATCGACCAGGACCAGCCGAACGCCTTCGCCACGGGGCGCGACCCGGCGCATGCCGCGGTCGCCGCCACGCGCGGCCTGCTGCGGATGCTGGACCGCCGCGAGATCCGCGGCGTCATGGCCCACGAGCTGGCCCACGTAAAGAACCGCGACACGCTGACCATGACCATCACGGCGACGATCGCCGGCGCAGTCTCGGCGCTCGCCAACTTCGCCTTCTTCTTCGGCGGCCGCGACGAGGAAGGCCGACCCACCGGGATCATCCCGATGATCGTCGTGGCCCTGGTGGCGCCCATGGCCGCCGCCCTCGTCCAGTTCGCCATCAGCCGCGGGCGCGAATACGAGGCCGACCGCCACGGCGCCGAGATCTCGGGCGATCCCCAGGCCCTGGCCTCGGCCCTGCAGAAGATCGAGGCCTACGCCAAGGGCGGCTACTTCAACCCCGACGCCGAGCGCAATCCGGCCACCGCCCACATGTTCATCATCAACCCGCTGGCGGGGACGAAGGGCGGCGACAGCCTGTTCTCCACCCACCCGGCGACCCACAACCGGGTGGCCGCGCTGATGCAGCTCACCGGCGTCGCCGCCGAGGCGACGGTCCAGCCGGCGCGGCGCAGCGGCACGGCCGTCCCGCTCACCGCCGCCCGGAAGAGCCCCTGGAACTAACCTTCCGTTGTCATCCCGGTTTTGGCGCAGCCAAAGACCGGGACCCATAAGCGCCAAAGGGTGGACGGCGACACGCCAGCGCGAACACTCCGAGCATCGACGCCAATGGGTCCCGGTCTTCGCCTCCCGGCGAAACCGGGATGACACGGGAGGCGGCTGCCTAGCGCGTCAGGGCCTCGTCCGGCATCTCGATGTCGATCTCCAGCGTCGAGACCTGATCCCCGCGATCCAGCTTCACCACGACCTTGTCCTGGTCGATGGGGATGTGCCGGGCGATCACCGCCAGGATCTCCTTGTGCAGCACGGCAGCCAGGTCCGTGCCGCCGCCCGAGATCCGCTCGTGGGCCAGCAGGACCTGCAGCCGGTCGCGGGCCACCGGCGCCGAGCCGCGCCCGCGGGTGAAGAAGTTCAGGAAGCTCACGCCGCCGCCCTCCGGCCGAACAGCCGGCTCATCAGGCCCTTCTTCTCGGGCTCGTGCATCCTGAGGGTCACGCTCTCGCCCATCAGCCGCCTGGCCGCGTCGGCATAGGCCCGGGCCGCCGGCGAGGCCGGATTGTTCAGCGTCACCGGACAGCCGACGTTCGAGGCCGTCAGCACGTCGGGGCTCTCGGCCACCACGCCCAGCAGCGGGATGGCCAGGATCTCCAGCACGTCCTCCACCTTCATCATCTCGCCCCGCGCCGCCCGCGCCGGGTCGTAGCGGGTGAGCAGCAGGTGCTTCTCGATCGGCTCGCCGGCCTCGGCCTTGCGCGTCCGCGCGTCCAGCATGCCGATGATCCGGTCTGAGTCGCGCACCGACGAGACCTCGGGATTGGTCACCACCACGGCGGCGTCGGCGAACCGCATGGCGAGCTGCGCGCCCTTCTCGATCCCCGCCGGGCTGTCGCAGATGATCCAGTCGAAGGTCCCGCGCAGTTCCTCGATGACGCGGCCGACGCCCGCCTCGGTCAGCGCGTCCTTGTCCCGCGTCTGCGAGGCCGGCAGCAGCCACAGCCCCTCCAGCCGCTTGTCGCGGATCAGCGCCTGGGTGAGCTTGGCGTCGCCCTGCACCACGTTCACCAGGTCGAACACCACCCGCCGCTCGGCCCCCATCACGAGGTCGAGGTTGCGCAGGCCCACGTCGAAGTCGACCACCGCCACCCGCTTGCCGGCCTGCGCCAGGGCCGCGCCCAGCGAGGCCGACGAGGTGGTCTTGCCCACCCCGCCCTTGCCGGACGTCACCACCAGAACCTTGGACATCGGCCTTCTCCTCCTACTCGATGACGGAAATCCGGATGGCGCCGCGGTCGCAGCGCACCTCCACGGGCCGGCCGTGCAGGTCCGGTCCCCAGTGCGAGCCATCCTGATGATTGGGCGTGCGGTAGAGGTGGTCGACGCCGACCATCTCGGCCTCCAGCCGGCGGCAGAAGACGCGCGCCTGCGGTCCCGTCTTCAGGCCGGCGATCGCCCGCCCGCGCAGCGGCCCGTAGATGTGGATGGAGCCGCCGGCGATCACCTCGGCGCCGGAGCCCACGGCGCCCACGATGGTCACGTCGCCGTCCTCGAACACCACCGACTGGCCCGAGCGCACCGGCCCCTCGATCAGCAGGGAGGCGGGCGGCGGCGGCGCGACCCGCGCCTCGGCCTCCCGGGGAAGATCGCGTCCCTGGATGCGCGGCAGCTTGGCCCAGCGCGTGCCTTCCAGCGCCCGGGCCGGCACGCCGTCCACGCCCACCAGCCGCAGGTCGCGGGCCTCCAGACCCTCCAGAAGGATCGGCGCGACGTCCGGCCCGCCCGCCGCCACAGCCGCCGACAGATCCGCCACCACGGGCCGGTCGGCGAACACGCCGGCGGCGTCGCGCATCTGGGCGTCCAGGCCCGCGAACCACGCCGTGGCGGGAAGATCCGGCGCCAGCACCAGGGCCATGAAGTTGCGCCCGCGGATACGGAAGGGCGCGGCGACGGGCGCGGTCTCGCTCAGCATGGCCATGGGAAGCGCCTCCGCCCGTCGGGAAGCGCTCAGCAGTCGGCAGCGTCCAAGGCCGTAACGCGGCCCATTCGTGACCATCCCCGCCCAAGATGTTTACAGGGGGTACGGCTCCGCTTGTTCAAGATTGAAGCACCTTCCCCTCAACCCTTTCCTTGTCATCCCGGCCGCAGCGAAGCGGAGAGCCGGGACCCAGAGGGTTCTGCAGTGCGCCGGCCACTGGGTCCCGGATAGCCGCTGCGCGGCTTCCGGGATGACGCCCGGGGAGGAAGGGGGAGGCACGCTACGCCTTCCGCAGCTCGGACGGCTTGTGCGCGGCGATCGCGCCGGTCTTGTCGGACTTTACGATGTACTCGGGATTGTCCTTCGACGCGGCCACCTTGTGGCCCTTGATCTTGGTCGGCGTGGTCTGCTTGCGCACCACCTTGCCCTTGGTGGTTCCCTGGCTGTGGTCCCACCTCACGGCGTCGCCCGCCTTGAACGTCTTCTCCGTCATCGCGGCTTTCTCCTCGCGCCGGGAAGCTGCGGAGGCGGCGCCAGGTTCCGCTCACCGCCTTCTCCCCTTGCGGGAGAAGGTGTCGCCCGAAGGGTGACGGATGAGGGGTTTCTGTGAGCCGGCGGAGGCGACCGGCAGCTCAGCCGCCTAGCAACCCCTCATCCGACCTGCTCCGCAGGCCACCTTCTCCCGCAAGGGGAGAAGGGAAACGGCCTTCGATTCCACGGCAGCCAGTCACCTCGGGGCCGGGCGTCTCAAGGACGCCTGCGCAGCGCCCGCCGGCCGCGGCGGCCTGTCGGCCGGTCCTTGACACACCCGGATCCGCAGGCTCGCATCGAGGCCAGAGAACGACGTGGGGCGTCTAAGGTGGTAGGCTCTTGGAGCGGCTGGCTTCGAACCGGATTGGCGGCCGGCCTCCTCGGAGGCGCGCTCACCTACCAGATCTTCTTCGGCTTCAGGGTCGGCGAGGATGCTGGTGAAAGGGCGGAACTGATCGTGGCTTCAGCGCTGGTGCTTGCCATGCCTGCAGCGTTCTACGGCTTGGCGAAGCGTCGCACATGGGCGGCCATGGCACTGGCCTTCTGCAGCGCCTTCATCCTTTGGCAGGCCGATGTCCGGTTCTCTACCGGTCTCGATGCCCAGTACGGCGGCGCTTACGGTTGGACTAGCGAACGAATCGCCGTCCTTTCGTGGCTGCTCGGCCTGCCCGTCGCCGGCGTCGCCGCGTGCAACGTTGTGCTGACGGTCCTGCTTGGCCGCTTCTTGGATCGGCGACAGAAGCTTCCTGCCTAGTCTGGTTCCCGGATCGCCGCTGACGCGCCGTCCGGGATGACACGCTACGCGGTCACTCCGCCGGCATTCCCTCCGCCGCGCGCTTGGCCTGCATCTTCTCGAACTCGGCCCAGACGCCTTCTTCGCCGTGCCACTGGCCCCGGGTGGCGGCCTTCGAGTACTCGGTCGCCCGGGCCTCGAAGAAGTTCGCGTGTTCGACGCCCGAGAGCATCGACTGCAGCCACGGCAGCGGGTTCTCCTTGATGCCGTACACTTCCGGCAGGTGGAGCTGACGCAGGCGCCAGTCGGCGATGAAGCGGATGTACTGCTTGATGTCGTCGGGCGTCATGCCCTGGACCTCGCCGGCCTCGAAGGCCAGGTCGATGAACTTGTCTTCCAGGCCCACCACGGTCTTGCAGCAGTCGACGATGTCGTCGGCCACGGCCTTGGTGACCGCGCCCGTTTCCTTGTTGAAGGCGTGGTACAGCTTGATGATGCCTTCGCAGTGCAGGCTCTCGTCCCGCACCGACCAGCTCACGATCTGCCCCATGCCCTTCATCTTGTTGTGGCGCGGGAAGTTCATCAGCATGGCGAAGCTGGCGAACAGCTGCAGGCCTTCGGTGAAGCCCCCGAACATCGCCAGCGTCCGGCAGATGTCGGCCTCGGTGTCGACGCCGAACTGCTGCATGTAGTCGTGCTTGTCGCGCATGGCCTGGTAGTCGAGGAAGGCCGTGAACTCGGAATCGGGCATGCCGATCGTCTCGAGCAGCAGCGCGTAGGCGGCGATGTGGACGGTCTCGATGTTCGAGAACGCCGCCAGCATCATCTTCACCTCGGTGGGTTTGAAGACGCGGCTGTAGCGCTCCATGTAGTTGTCGTTCACCTCGACGTCCGATTGGGTGAAGAACCGGAAGATCTGGGTCAGCAGGTTGCGCTCGCGGTCGTTCAGCTTGACCGCCCAGTCCTTCAGGTCCTCGCCCAGCGGCACCTCTTCCGGCATCCAGTGGACCTGCTGCTGGCGGCGCCAGAACTCGAAGGCCCAGGGATAGCGGAAGGGCTTGTAGGCGTAGGAAGGCGTCATCAGACCCGGCAGGGCCTTGCCGTTCGGAGTGATAATCCCGCTCATTCGACTCAGCGTCCCTGCTGCCTGCCCCTGGTGTCGGATTGAAGGGTGACCCAACATCTTGTGGGCGTAAAGTGGGTGAGACGCCGCATCTAGAGTTTTCCACGAGGTTCTCGAATGGCTGGGGATTATCTCGTTTATGGCGGCCTGGGCTCGGGCTCGGTGCCCGTCGAGGCTGCGCTGACGCTGCTTGCCGAACCCTACCGGGTGATCGAGCGCCGCGTCTGGGAAGACCCCGCCGCCGCCGAGGAGATGGCCAAGGTCAATCCCCAGCGGCAGGTGCCGGCGCTCGTCCTGCCGTCCGGCGAGCTGATGACCGAGAGCGCCGCCATCCTGATCCACCTCGCCGACTCGCACCCGGCGGCGCGGCTGGCCCCGGCCGTGGACTCGCCGCTTCGGCCCCGTTTCCTCCGCTGGATGACCTACGTCTCGGCCCAGATCTATTCGCTCTACTGGATCCGGGATGACGCCAGCCGCCTCGCCGCCGACCCCGCCCACGAGCCGATCCTGCTGGAGCGTACGAAGCAGCGCATCCTCGACTGCTGGCGGATGATGGACGCCCAGGTGACGCCGGAAGGCCGCTTCATGCTGGGCGACGAGGTCTCGGTCCTCGACCTCTACCTGACCGTCGTCTCCCGCTGGGGTCCGCGCCGCAAGGCCTTCTACGAGGCCGCGCCCGGCCTGACCCCTGTCGTGAAGGCCGTCGACGCCCTGCCGGGGCTCGCCGCCTTCTGGCCTGAGCGCATGCCCTTCTTCGACGGCTGGGAAGGCTGACGCCCCCAGCGGGTGCGCGATCGACGAAAGTTTTTGACTTTCGCCAGCTTCCGTGTTCTCTTTTTGTTCGTGATCAGCGACGCCGACATGCTGGAGGAGATCGACGCCCGCCTCGCGGCCGTGGCCGACGTCCAGTTCGCGCTGATCCAGAAGATCCAAGGCCGCATCGAAGCTTCGGACGATGCCGCCGAGCTTCAGGCTCTGGCCGAGCCCCTCGACCGCTGCGCCCGCTCGATCCGCCTCACCTATGCGCTGCGCGTGAAGCTGCGGAAGGACATCCGCAGCCTCGACCGTGAGGAGACCCGCCGCGCCGAGGCCGCCCACAGGGAGCGCAGCCAGGATCGCTGGGACGCGGTCCGCCACCGTGTCGAGACCCTCACCTGGCGCGAAGCCGACTGGGAGGACGAGGGCCTGCTGGCTGAGTACGACCGCGTCCTCGACTTCGAAAGCCTCGACGAACGCTTCCTCGACCTCACCGTCGAACAACAGGCCGACCGCCTCATCGCAAAGCTCGACCTCAGGGCCGAGCCGCCGCCCTCATATCCCGAGGCGGAAGCGGCCGAGGCTCGCGAGGGCTTCCAGAGCTCCGCCTGATCCCGCCGCCGCAGGATCTAGCCACGAACCAACACGAACCAACACGAACAGCGCGGTTGGTCGTCGTCCCTCAGAGTTTCAGCCCTATCGCGCGCCTCGGGCGCGCCTTCCTCCCGAAGCGCATGCGCTTCCGGGCTCGCACCGCATGCGCCGACCCGTTCGTGTGGGTTCGTGTTCGTTCGTGGTTCCAAAGAGAAGCAGCGCCGGCGCCCCATCCACGTTCACCGTGCAGCCACCGGCAAACCTAAACCGGCAGCTGGGTCGTCGACTTCACCTCTTCCAGCACCGCATAGGTCCGGGTCTCCCGCACCCCGGGGATCCGCACCAGCACCTCTTCCAGGAACACGCGCCAGGCCGCCAGGTCCTTCACCCGCGACTTGATCAGATAGTCGAACCCGCCCGCCACCATGTGGCACTCCAGCACGTCGGGGGAGCGGCGGGCTGCGGCGGCGAAGGTCTCGAACACCTCGGGCGTGGTGCGGTCCAGCACCACCTCCACGAAGATCAGCACGCCGCGCTCCACCTTCTCCGGATCAAGCAAAGCGGTGAACCCTGTGATGAAGCCGCCCTCCCGCAGCCGCCGAACCCGCTCCGAGCAGGCCGACGGCGACAGGTTGCACCGCTCCGCCAGGTCGGCGTTGCTGATCCGCCCGTCCGACTGCAGGGCGCGCAAAAGCCGGCGATCGGTGTCGTCCAGCCGCAGGTTATTCGCCATCATGCCTCCCAGCCGCAGGATGTGCGGCGGCTCGGCTCGCGATCCGCAGCACCTGCTGTCCACCCTGGGTTACTCCGGAGATCATCTCCGCGGAAGGGCTCACATGCCGTTCGATCATCTGGATTCGCTGAAGTTCGCCGACGAACGTGCGGTCCTCGCCGCCCATCTCGCCGTCCGCCCCCTGTCCGCGGACGATCGCGATGCGATCCGCCAGGAAGCCGAGACCCTGGTGCGCGCCGCCCGCAAGTCGGCCCGCCGGCAGGGCGTCGTCGAGAGCTTCCTGCAGGAGTTCAGCCTCTCGACGCGCGAGGGCCTCGCGCTGATGTGCCTGGCCGAGGCCCTGCTGCGGACGCCGGACGAGGAAACCCGCGACCGTCTGATCGCCGAGAAGATCGCCTCCGCCGACTGGGCCAGCCACGCCGGCAAGTCGGATTCGGTTCTCGTGAACGCCTCCACCTGGAGCCTGATGCTCACCGGCAAGCTGATCGATCCGGACGAGGAGGCGAAGAACGACCTCTCCGGCTTCATCAAGAAGCTGGCCGGCCGCCTGGGCGAGCCCGTCATCCGCCGGGCCGTCGGCGCCGCCGTGAAGATCATGGGCGAGCAGTTCGTCCTGGGCTCGACGATCGACAAGGCCATCAAGCGCGCCGCGCAGGACGGCTTCGTCTGCTCGTTCGACATGCTGGGCGAGGGCGCCCGCACCGACGCCGACGCCGACCGCTACGAGGCGGCCTACGCCCGCGCCATCGAGACCGTCGGCAAGTCCGCCAAGGGACAGGGGCCCGAAGCCGGCCACGGCATCTCGGTGAAGCTCTCGGCCCTGTCGCCGCGCTACGAGGCGCGCCAGGAAGAGCGCGTCTTCGCCGACCTTTACCCGCGGACCCTGCGCCTGGCCGAGATGGCCGCCAAGGCCGACATCAACTTCACCCTCGACGCCGAGGAGGCCGACCGCCTCGTCATCTCCCTGAAGCTGCTGGACCGCCTCGCCCGTGAGCCGTCGCTGGGCGCCTGGACCGGTCTCGGCCTCGCCGTCCAGGCCTATCAGAAGCGCGGCCCCCAGGTGATCGAGGCCGTCGCCGGCATCGCCCGCAGCTCGGGACGACGCCTGATGGTGCGGCTGGTGAAGGGCGCCTACTGGGACAGCGAGATCAAGCGCGCCCAGGTCGGCGGCCTGCCCGGCTATCCGGTGTTCACCACCAAGGCCGCGACCGACCTGTCCTACCTCGTCTGCGCCCGCGCCCTGATCGCCGCCGCCCCCGCGCTCTATCCGCAGTTCGCCACCCACAACGCCCACACCCTGGCCGCCGTCCGCCAGATGGCCCGCCAGGCCCAGGCGCCCTTCGAATGCCAGCGCCTGCACGGCATGGGCGAGGCCCTCTACGGCGCCGCCAAGGACCGCTACGGCGACTTCCCGCTGCGGGTCTATGCCCCGGTCGGGAGCCACGAGGACCTGCTGCCCTACCTCGTCCGACGCCTGCTGGAGAACGGCGCCAACACCTCCTTCGTCCACGCCCTGCTCGACGAGAAGACGCCGGTGTCGAAGGTGGTCGGCGATCCGATCGCCGCCGTCGAGGCCGCCGGCGGCGCGCCGCATCCGAAGATCCCCCTGCCGCGCGACCTCTACGGCCCTGCGCGCCGCAACTCCGAGGGCCTGGACCTCTCGATCGCCGCGGTCCGTGAGCAGCTCGCCGCCGCGGTCGTCGCCCTCGACGCCGAAGACCTGGTGGGCGCACCCATCGTCCGCGGCAAGGTCCGCGACGGGGCGAAGGAGGATCGCGTCTCTCCGGCGCGTCTCGCCCAGCGGATCGGCCGTGCGGTCCAGGCCTCGCCCGAGCTCATCGACGAGGCCTTCGCCGCGGCTCGCCTGGCGCAGAGGCCTTGGGACGCCCTCGGCGGCGAGGGCCGCGCCACGGTGCTCCGCGCCATGGGCGACGCGCTTGAGGCCCGTCGCGACCGGCTGATCGCCATCTGCGTCCGCGAAGCCGGCAAGACCCTCGCCGACGCCATCGCCGAGGTCCGCGAGGCTGCCGACTTCTGCCGCTACTACGCCTATCTCGCCGAGCGGCAGTTCGCCTCGGCCGAGACCATGCGCGGCCCCGTGGGCGAGACCAACCAGCTCAGCCTGCACGGTCGCGGCGTCTTCGTCTGCATCAGCCCCTGGAACTTCCCGCTGGCCATCTTCACCGGCCAGGTCGCCGCCGCCCTCGCCGCCGGCAACGGCGTGCTGGCCAAGCCGGCCGAACAGACGCCGATCATCGCCACGGAGGCCGTGAAGCTGTTCCACCTGGCCGGCGTGCCGGTCGATCTGCTGCACCTCGTTCCCGGCGACGGGGCGACGGTCGGCGCGGCCTTGACGGCGCATCCCGCCTGCGACGGCGTCGCCTTCACCGGCGGCACCGACACCGCCTGGGCGATCAACCGGACCCTGGCCGCCCGCCAAGGCCCCATCGTGCCCTTCATCGCGGAGACCGGCGGCCTGAACGCCATGTTCGTCGACACCACGGCGCTGCGCGAACAGGTCATCGACGACGTCCTGCTCTCGGGCTTCGGCTCGGCCGGGCAACGCTGCTCGGCGCTCCGCATGCTGTTCGCGCCCCGCGAGACCGCCGACGCCCTGATCGAGGGTCTGAAGGGCGCCATGCAGACCCTCGTGGTGGGCGACCCCGCCGATCCGCGCACCGACGTCGGCCCGGTCATCGACGCCGAGGCCCACGAGGCGCTGGAGGCGCACGTCCGCAAGCTCGAGGCCGAGGGCAAGGTGATCCACCGCCTCGACGTGCCGCAGGGCGGGCACTTCTTCGCGCCCACCCTCGCCGAGATCGGCGAGGCCGGCTGGCTGCAGAAGGAGGTGTTCGGCCCCATCCTGCACGTCGTCCGCTACGACCCGGCCAGGCTCGCCGAGGCGGCGGCGCCGCTGGTTCAGGCCCGCTACGGCCTGACGCTCGGCGTCCACAGCCGCATCGAGGCCTTCGCCGAGGAGGTCCAGCAGGCGGTCCCGGCCGGCAACGCCTACGTCAACCGTTCGATGATCGGGGCGGTCGTGGGCGTCCAGCCGTTCGGCGGCGAGGGGCTTTCCGGCACCGGTCCCAAGGCCGGCGGCCCGCACGCCCTGCTGCGCTACGCAGTCGAGCGCGCCGTCAGCGTGAACATCACCGCCCAAGGTGGCGATCCGGCCCTGCTCAACCTCGACGCCTGACGCGCGTTTAAGATCCCGAGAGCCGGCTTCGGCCGGTACGAGGGATGCCGAATGACACTGCAGCAGGCCCTGGCCTTCGGGCTGGTGGGCGTGACCATCGCCGCCTTCATCTGGGGGCGGTGGCGATACGACGTGATCGCCGTGACCGCGCTGCTGGCGGGCCTGGCCATCGGGGTCGTGCCGACGGACAAGGCGTTCGCCGGCTTCGCCAACGACGTGACGGTGATCATCGCCTGCGCCCTCGTGGTCAGCGCCGCCTTCGCGCGGTCCGGCGTCGTCGAGACGGTCCTGCGGCCCCTGCTGCCCTACCTGACCAGCGCCCGGACCCAGGTGCCGCTGTTCACGGCCGTGGTCGCCCTGCTGTCGATGGTGACCAAGAACGTCGGCGCGCTGGCCTTGATGATGCCGATCGCCCTGCAGGTCGCCCGCCGCACCGGCACCGCGCCCTCCTGCCTGCTGATGCCGATGGCGTTCGGCTCGCTGATCGGCGGCACCGTGACCCTGGTCGGCACCTCGCCGAACATCCTCGTCTCCGAGGTGCGCGAGCAGATCCTGGGCCAGCCCTTCGGCATGTACGACTACGCGCCGGTGGGCCTCGGGGTGACGGCGCTTGGGCTGGTGTTCCTGGCGTTCGGCTACCGCTTGCTGCCGAGGGCCCGGGTCGCGGCGGAGACGCTCGACGCGGCCATCGAGACCGCGCCCTATTTCACCGAGGTGATCGTTCCCGAGGACTGGACGCTCGAGAAGCGGACCGTCGCCAGTCTGCATCGCCTCGCGAGCGGCGACGTGACCATCGTAGCCCTCATCAGGGACGGCAAGCGCCGGCCCTCGCCCGCGGGCAATCTGCGCGTCCGCTCGGGCGACATCCTGCTGCTCGAGGGCGAGCACCGCGAGCTGGACGACTTCATCAGCCGCGCGCGGCTTAAGCTGACCCGGGCCGATCGGCCGGTGTCGATGGAGGAGCCCACGGAGGAGGTGCGGATCGTCGAGGCGGTGATCAGCCCCGACTCGTTGCTCGTCGGCCGCTCGGCGAAGCAGGAGGACCTCTACGGCCAGCAGAACGTCAACCTGCTGGCGGTCAGCCGCTCGGGCTACCGCACCAGCAACGAGCTGAAGGGCGTGCGCCTACGGGCCGGCGACATCATCGTCCTGCAAGGCGGCGAGCGGACGCTGCCCGGCGCCTTGAAGGCCCTCGGGGTGCTGCCGCTGGCGGAGCGCGAGCTGCGGCTGGGCGGCATCCGCAAGCAGATCCTGCCGACCCTGATCCTCGGCGCGGCGATGATCCTGGTGGCGGTGCAGGTGGTGCCGGTGGCGGTCGCCTTCTTCGCCGCCGCGGTGGCGATGGTGCTGTCCGGCGCGATCCGCATGCGGGAGGCGTACAGCGCTCTGGATGGACCAGTCCTGGTCCTGATCGCGGCCCTGATTCCGGTGTCGGACGCGATCCGGGCGACGGGCGGGGCGGACCTGGTGGCCTCGACGCTGGCGCACATCTTCGCCGGGCGACCGCCGATCCTGGCGCTAGGCGCGGTGATGGCCGTCGCCATGGCCGCCACGCCGTTCCTCAACAATGCCGCCACCGTGCTGATCGTCGCCCCGATCGGGGCCGCCCTGGCCAAGCTTTTGGGCCTGAACCCGGACCCGTTCCTGATGGCGGTGGCGCTGGGCGCAGCCTGCGATTTCCTCACCCCCATCGGCCACCAGTGCAACACCCTGGTCATGGCGCCTGGCGGCTACAAGTTCGGGGACTATCCCCGCCTCGGCGCGCCGCTGACGGCCCTGGTGCTGTTCGTGGGGACGCCGCTGATCGCGGCGGTGTGGCCGCTGCAGGGATAACCGTTCACAGGTTCGTGAGCGGGCTGTGGACGGCGCCATGCAACCGATTGATCTGCCGAGGGAGGAGGCCCAACGTTAACGTCTCGTTTACGAAAAAGGCTGTGGGCGGACGGGTCGCCTCATTGACGAGTCATTAGCCTAGTGTCCCCATATGTGGGCTGGTTCGGGGGCTGAACCACAAGATGTAGGGACGAGGGGCTGAGTAGGGACGATGAGCGAAGCGGCGAAGGTTGGGATTGCCGAAGGTGCTGAACGAGCGGCCCCGCAAGCGGCGGCGAAGCCGCAGCTCCAGCTGGTGCGGAAGGTCGAGGTCGATCGCAGCCGCGACGCGCTGCTGACCGATTTCGGCAAGACGACGCTGGAAGACCGCTACCTGCTGCCGGGCGAAAGCTACCAGGACATGTTCGCCCGCGTCGCCACGGCCTTCGCCGACGACGCGGACCACGCCCAGCGCATCTACGACTACATCTCGAACCTCTGGTTCATGCCGGCGACGCCGGTGCTGTCGAACGGCGGCGCCTCGCGCGGCCTGCCGATCTCGTGCTTCCTGAACGCCGTGCCCGACAACCTCGACGGCATCGTCAGCGTCTGGAACGAGAACGTGGCGCTCGCCTCGAACGGCGGCGGCATCGGCACCTACTGGGGCGGCGTCCGCTCGATCGGCGAGAAGGTGAAGGGCGCGGGCCAGACCAGCGGCATCATCCCGTTCATCCGCGTCATGGACAGCCTGACGCTGGCGATCAGCCAGGGCTCGCTGCGGCGCGGCTCGGCGGCGGTCTATCTCGACATCCACCACCCGGAGATCGAGGAGTTCCTCGAGATCCGCAAACCTTCGGGCGACTTCAACCGCAAGAGCCTCAACCTCCACCACGGCCTGTCGATCACCGACGAGTTCATGGAAGCGGTCCGCGACGGCGCCATGTTCGGCCTGCGCTCGCCGAAGACCGGCGAGGTGATCCGCGAGGTGGACGCCCGCTCGCTGTGGCAGAAGATCCTCGAGATCCGCCTGCAGACCGGCGAGCCTTACCTGATCTTCTCCGACACCGTGAACCGGGCGATGCCGCAGCATCAGCGCGAGCTCGGCCTGTCGGTGCGCCAGTCGAACCTGTGCTCGGAGATCATGCTGCACACGGGCAAGGACCACCTGGGCGCCGAGCGCACCGCGGTCTGCTGCCTCTCGTCGGTCAACGCCGAGAAGTTCCTGGAGTGGCGCGACCACCCGACGTTCATCGAGGACGTCATGCGCTTCCTCGACAACGTGCTGGAGGACTTCATCCAGCGGGCGCCGCCCGAGATGAAGAACGCGGTCTATGCCGCCAAGCGCGAGCGCTCGGTGGGCCTGGGTCTGATGGGCTTCCACTCGTTCCTGCAGGCCCAGAACGTGCCGTTCGAGAGCGCCCTGGCGAAGAGCTGGAACATGCGCCTCTTCAAGACCCTGCGCCGCCAATGCGACGCGGCCTCGCGCACCCTGGCCGCCGAGCGGGGCCCCTGCCCCGACGCCGCCGAGCGGGGCGTGATGGAGCGCTTCAGCCACAAGATCGCGATCGCGCCCACGGCCTCTATCTCGATCATCTGCGGCGGCACCTCGGCCGGCATCGAGCCGATCCCGGCCAACATCTACAGCCACAAGACCCTTTCGGGCACCTTCGCGGTCAAGAACCCCTACCTGGAGGCCCTGCTCGACGAGAAGGGCCAGAACACGCCGCAGGTGTGGGACTCGATCCTGCAGAACGAGGGCTCGGTGCAGCACCTCGAATTCCTCAGCCAGGACGAGAAGGACGTCTACAAGACCGCCTTCGAGATCGATCAGCGCTGGGTGATCGAACTGGCGGCCGACCGCACGCCGGACGTCTGCCAGTCGCAGTCGGTGAACGTCTTCCTGCCTGGCGACGTCGACAAGTGGGATCTGCACATGCTGCATTGGACGGCGTGGGAGCGGGGCTGCAAGTCGCTGTACTACCTGCGCTCCAAGTCGGTGCAGCGCGCGGCTCACGCCGGCGGCGAGAAGGCCGAGGTCGTCGACATGAGCGGCGCGGCCAAGACCGACTACGAAGAGTGCCTAGCCTGCCAGTAGGCCGGCCGACCCGAAGACCCTTCTCCGATCTTCAAGGCAGGGGCTGGCGGAAACGCCAGCCTTTTCCTTTGGCTGGATGGTTAAGGCCGCAAGCCGATCGTGGCGGACCGGAAAGTGCAATGATCTTTTGGGCTTGTGCCGGCCGCCATTCATGGAAGTATGCCCGCCAAGGATCCGCCACATAAGGCGGGCTGGGAGAGACGCATGGTGCGGCGAGCGGTCTTCATGGCCGTCGTGCTGGGATGTGGCGCAGCGACCGCTGCCGCCGCCCAGGACTTTGCGCCCATCGGCGCGCCCCGCGGGCAGCCGCTGGTCGCAAGCGCGGCCGACCGGCTGGCCAGCGCCGCCTTCCTCGACCGCGAGAGCTATTCCCCGGACGCGGGCGTCACGCGCCGGCGCTCCGGCGAGGTCACCCTGGCCGCCGGCGGCGGGGCGGTCGATTCCCTTCGTATCGGCGTCGACGAGAGCCTCAGGGGCCTGCCGCTGCCGGCGCTTCGCGACGAGTTCGACACCGGCGCTTACGACGTCACCCTGATCCGCTCGTGGCCGCGCGCCATCAACTTCAGCGACGGCAAGCTGCAGTTCGACGTCTCGCCGCACGCCGGCGTGGGCGTGGGCTCGCGCGGCGGGTCGGCCGAGGCGGGGGCGACCCTGACCGTCGGCCAGAAGCGCGAGAAGCAGGCCGTCGAGGCCCTGAAGGACATCGGGGTCCGCGAGGGGACCGAGTACGGCGACAAGGGCCGCTGGTACCTGTTCGCCGCCGCAAGCGGCCGGGCCGTCGGGCTGAACATGCTGCGCAACGAGGGTGACTGGAGTCGCGGCGACTGGACCACCGACGACACCGGCGAGCTGGTGGGCGACGCCCACGTGGGCGTCGGCTGGCGCAAGGGCGACATGCAGAGCTCGTTCGGGGTCATCCACCGCGAGGTGAAGGGCAACCACATGGTCTTCGGGCAGCACACCCGGGACGACACGGTGGCGGCGTTCACGTTCTCGATCCGGCCGCAGAACTAGCGCCGAAAACCTGTCCGAATCCTGTGGCTGACAGGCTTCGCATCGAGAAGCGGAGCTGTTCATGGCGCGATTCCTCCTGGCCCTTTCGGCTGCGGCCCTGCTGCTGGGCGCCTGCGGACACAATGTGGAGCAGCGGGCGGCGACCGGGGCCGTGGCGGGCGCGGTGGTCGGCGGCCCGGTGGGCGCCGCGGTGGGCGCTGGCGTCGGCGTGGTGGTGAGCCGGTCGCAGGATCGGTGAGCCGGCGGCGCTGCTCTCTCGGACCACGAACGAACACGAACGGGTCGGCGTGAGCCGACACCTCCCTCGAGCCGTTGTGGCCGTGCTTGTCTCGGCCATCCAGATGCGCGGGCGCGGCCGCGTGCGAGCGGCTTCGTATTTTTGAACCACGAACGAACACGAACGCACACGAACGGGTCGGCGCATGCGGTGCGAGCCCGGAAGCGCATGCGCTTCGGGAGGAAGGCGCGCCGGCGGCGCGCGATAGGGCCGAAACTCTGAGGGACGAGGACGAACCAGACCGTTCGTGTTGGTTCGTGTTTGTTCGTGGCTGAACCCCGCGGCGGCGGGTTCAGGCGGAGCTTTGGAAGGGGGAGTGGGTTTGAGCCCCCTCCACCGCTTCGCGGTCCCCCTCCCCCTGTGGGGGAGGATAGAGGACGGCCTTGAAGCCGAGGGCCCGGATCACGCGGGCAACCTGCTGTTCGAGGGGCAGGTGGATGAAGGCGGGGTCTAGGGCTTCGTAGTCGAGGATGCGGTCGAGCTTCTCGGCGAACTCGTCCTCGTCCTCTTCCTCCCAGTCGATCTCGCGCCAGGTCAGCGTCTGGACGGTGTTGCGGATGCGGTTCCAGGGCCGCTCGGCTTCTTCGCGGGCCGCACTCTCGGCGCGGCGGGTCTCCTCGCGGTCGAGCGAACGGATGTCCTTCCGCAGCTTCACGCGCAGCGCATAGGTCAGGCGGATGGAACGGGCGCAGCGGTCGAGGGGCTCGGCCAGAGCCTGGAGCTCGGCGGCGTCGTCAGCAGCCTGGATGCGGCCCTGGATCTTCTGGATCAGCGCGAACTGGACGTCGGCCACCGCCGCGAGGCGGGCGTCGATCTCTTCCAGCATGTCGGCATCGCTGATCATGAACAAAAGTAGAACACGAAAAGCGACGAACGCCAAAAATTATTTTGCGCAAAGCAAAGGGCCCGGCGTCGCCGCCGGGCCCTCGCTTAATTTCCGACTGTCGTCGGCGACCGAGATCAGAAGTTGATGTCGATCGTCGAACGGCGGTTCAGCGGTTCCTTCACGCCGTCGCCGGTGGCGACCGCGGGCATGGTCTCGCCCTTCCAGTCGACCGACAGGGCCGTCTGGTTCACGCCCGAGCCGACCAGCGCGTCGGCCACGGCCTTCGCACGACGTTCCGACAGGCGGACGTTGTAGGTCTGCGAGCCCGAGGTGTCGGCGTGGCCGACGACCACGACGCGGGTGGCGTTGCCGCTCTTGGCGTAGTTCGCGGCTTCCGAGACCACCGTCTGGGCTTCCGGCGTCAGCACGTACTGATCGAACGGGAAGTAGACGATGAACTGCTTGGCCTCGTAGGCCGGCGCCGGCGGAGGCGGCGGGGGCGGAGGCGGCGGCGGGGGAGGCGGCGGCGGCGGGGGCGGCGGCGGCGGCGGCGGCGGAGCCGCGAACGAGTACCGCAGGCCCAGCGTCACCGACGAGTCGCGGTATTCGCCACCGAACACGCCCGGCTGCAGGCCGCCAGCGGCCGAACCGGTCGAGGCGAAGTCGAGATCCGAACCGCCGAGGTAGCGGTAGGTCAGGTCGACGTTCAGACGGTCGGTCGCCTTCCAGGCCAGACCGGCGATCAGTTGCCAGGCGAAGGCCGTGTCGTCGTCGTCGATCGTCAGGTTCTGGATGGCCGGGTTGGCGGCCGTGATCGCCGTCGGGATGTTCGAGAACTGACCGACCGTCTCCATGGAGACGTGGTTGATCCCGATGCCGCCGCCGATGAACGGGTTGATCGTGGAGCCCGGGAGGATGTCGTAGATGACATTGCCCATGACCGTCCACGAGGTCACGTCGCCGTCCGGCGAACCGCAGGTCGGGGCCGCAGCCGTCCGGGTCACGCCCGGGGTGCAGAGGCCGAGGACCGACTGGTTCGAACCGCCGCGGACCGACTCGATGTCGCCGCCGCGGTAGCCGAGCTCGAGCTCGACGCGCCAGTTGTCCGTCAGCTGATAGCCGAGGCGGGCGAACCCGGCCCAGTCATCTTCCTGATTGAAATCCCAGATGTAGGGATTGCCGTTGGCGGCGTTGTTCGAGCTTTCGAGCTCGAACTCTTGCGGCCAGTGGTACCCAAGGTCCACGGCGCCGTACCAGCCGACTTGCGCCTGCGCGGCGGAAGCGGCGAAGGCCGCAGCCATCGCAGCGCCTGCCAGGAGTTTCAACTTCATAATCAGAGCCCTCTCGTTGCCCTCAGGTGGTGCGGCCAATCGACCCAGCCGCTCTTATAACAAGGCCGTTGGATTGCGTAAGTGTCGCCGAAGCCACACTCCCACCCCAATCTGGCCCCCCTCTTCCGACCTTCACCAGGACGCTGAACAACACCTTAACAGTGATCGGTGTCGTCGGGAGAGTTAATCCCGCTCCAGCGACCCGGCCGCAGACCAGGCTTTCGCCCGGCCAGCCGGAAAATCTCAGTTCGAACACCTCCGCTGTTCAAGGCCAAGCTTTACGCCCGAGCCGTCGAATGCTGGCCGAAGCCACTGGAAGTATTTGTGAAGCATCAACAGAGACGCAGGCTGGCGCAGCGGGTCCGCACCCGCGGCCGCGCGCTCGAAAGCCTGGCCTCCCGCCGACATGAACCCCTCGCCTGACCTGTGCGCCCCTGTCGCGCCTTCGCCCTCAACGGGTATGGTGACGCTTAGTTCCCGAAGATGAACGTCGGCTGACAGATTTTTTTTCATCGCCGAAATGAAGGCGCCGTTTCGACCCGGCCGCCCGCACCGGTCCCGCGACCTTCACCTACCCGCCAGCCCGGCGGAAGCGACGAGTCCGGCCGCCCATCGAGTCTGGCCGATTGAGCGCCGCGCGGAATTCGTCGCGACGCTCATGGATGGAGGCGATCACCAGCCCCATCGGGATGCCGATCTCCACCAGCACGGCCTCGGAAAGCTGCAGGCTGGCCTCCACCGTCTCGGGCACGGCGTCGGTGGCGCCGAGGTCGTAAAGCCGCTGGGCGTGGCGGGCGTCGCGGGCCCGGGCGACGATGGTGAGGTCAGGCCGGAGGCTACGAGCGACGGCGACGATCGATTCGACGCCCTCAGGGTTGTCCATCGTCACCACCACGGCCGGCGCGTCGACGAGGCCGCAGCGCTGTAGAAATTCGGGACGGGCGGCGTCGCCAAAATAAATCGCCTCTCCGGCCCGGCGGCCCTGTTCCACCAGCCGCGGGTCGAGCTCGGCGGCCACCCAGGGGATCTGGTGACGCTTGAGCATCTCGCCGACCAGCCGCCCGACCCGACCATAGCCGACTATGAGCACCTTGGGCTCGGCCGCATCCTCCTCGCCATCCGACGGGCCCAGGCCGGGCTCGGGCTCGGGCTCGGGCGGGAGCTCGGAGGGGGCGATCCGGCGGCCGCCCACGCGCACGCTGACATTGGCGAGCAGCGGGATGCAGAACATCGACAGGGTGGCGGCCACGAGCGCGGTCTGGCCGGCCGTGCGCTCCACCAGCCCGCCGCTCATCGCCTGCCCCAGGATGACGAAGGCGAACTCGCCCGCCCCGGCGAGCAGCAGGGCGGCCTCGGCGGCGGCGCGGGTCTTCAGGCCGAAGAGGCGGGCGAGGCCGAAGACCACCGCGGTGTTGAAGGCGATCATGGCCGTGGCGGCACCCAGGATAATCGCCGGCCGCTCCAGGAGCAGGGGCACGTTCAACTGGATGCCGACCGAGATGAAAAACAGGCCGAGCAGCAGGCCCTTGAACGGCTCCACCCGCACCTCGACCTCGTGGCGGAACTCGGTCTCGGCCAGCAGCAGGCCGGCGATGAAGGCGCCCAGCGCCATGGAAAGGCCGGTGAGCGCGCTGACCAGACCCGCGCCGATGACCACCAGCAGGCAGGCGGCGAGGAACAGCTCCTCGCTCTTGGCCTTGGCCACCGAGCGCAGCATGGGCCGCAGGAGCAGGCGCCCCATGACCAGCAGCAGGACGACGCCCAGAACCGAGGGCGCGAGGGAAAAGAGCAGACGCTGGCCGAGCGCGTCCTGGTCGCCCCGGCTCAGGAGGGTGAGGGTGACGAGGATCGGCGCCACCGCCAGGTCCTGGAACAGCAGAACCGAGAAGGTGGCCCGACCCGCCTGGGAATGCTGGCGCTTCTGTTCGGCCAGGATCGGCATGACGATGGCGGTGGACGAAAGCGCGAGCGCCGCGCCGATCGCCAGGGCGGCGACCAGGGGTTGGCCCGCCAGCAGCGCCACGGCGCCGGCCGCGCTGATGCAGACGCCGACCTGCAGGGCGCCAAGGCCGAACACCAGCCGGCGCATCGCCCGCAGGCGCTCCCACGACAGCTCCAGCCCGATGGTGAAGAGCAGGAAGACGACGCCGAGCTCGGCGAGCTGGGACAGCTCGGCCGGGTTGTCGATGGTGATGATCTCCAGCCAGCCGAACTCGCGGGCCAGCGGCGCCAGGCCATAGGGTCCGAGGAGCACGCCGGCCACGAGGAAGCCGAGGATCGGGCTGATCCTCCAGCGGCGGAACAGGGGGACCACGACGCCGGCGGTGGCGAGGAACAGGACGACGTCCTTGTAGGCGCCGGCTTCGACGTGGCCTTCCATTCGCTCTCCCGGTTGGACTGGCGCGCGAGTATGGCGCCCGCAACGCGCTTGCGGAATCCCGGGTTCGGTTTAGAGGCAGGTTCCGTGGGACCGTCGCCGAACCAGGCCGTCGATGCGCGCACCGAACGCCGGGCGATGATCGCCCTCGTGGCGGTGTTCGCCCTGCTGGTCCAGTTGCTGGCGGCCATGCCGGCCATGGCGGCCCGGCCCGGCGCGCCCTTCGGCGACAAGCAGGCGATCTGCACCAGCCACGGCCTGCAGATCGCGGGCGCCGGCGACGCTTCGGACGACGGGCCCCGTGACGGCCCTGGCGGCGATGCGAGCGGCTCCTGCGGCCACTGCGCCTGCCCGCCCGCGGACGCCGCGCTCGCGCCGCCGATGCTGCTGGGGGCCGCGAAGCGCTTCGCCTACGCCGCCGATGTCGCACAAGGCCTCGCGATCCAGGGCCCGCCGCCCGCCCGGGGACCGCCGCGTCCCTTCGGCCAGGGACCTCCTGCCCCGAACGCCTGACGACGACGCTGCGCCCGCGAGCCCGCCTCGCCGCGCCTCATCTCTCACGTTCGGAGACGACACATATGGATCTGGATAGCCTGCGGCCGCGACGCCGCGTCCCTGCCCGGCGACGGGCGCCCTTCGCCGAAAGCCGTCACATGGCCCTCCTGAAGCTCACCCTCGCCGCGGCGTTGGCCGCCCCGTCCATCGCCCTGGCCGCCCCGGCTGTGACCGACGCCTGGAGCCGGCCGGCCGCCGCCGGGATGACGGGTGCGGGGTTCATGACCCTGACCAACCCGGGCAAGGCGCCCGACGCCCTGACCGCCGTGGAGAGCCCCTGGGCCAAGACGGTGGAGATCCACCGCTCGATGATGAGCGGCGGGATGAGCAGCATGCAGAAGCAACCGCGCGTGGCCCTGGCGCCGGGCGGCCGCGTGCTGTTCGCACCGGGCGGCTATCACCTGATGTTCCTGGAGCTGAAGCGGCCCCTGAAGACGGGCGACCGCCTGCCTGCGACGCTGGTCTTCGCCAGCGGGGCGAAGGTGAAGGCCGAGTTCGAGGTGAGGGTAAGCGCGCCGCCGAGCGGCCACGCACATCACTGATATCTAACCAAAATGTAACGAGCGAAGCGGCGGCGGCCGGGAGCATGGTCGCCGCCAAACGCCTCATCGAGAGAGACTGCCCATGAAGACCGCCTGGCTCGCCGCGTGCGCGGCCGCCGCCCTGCTGGCCGCCGCGCCTGCCGCCTTCGCCGCCGACACCGCCGCGACGACGGCCGTTCCCAAGGACCTGACTAAGGCGCCGCGCATGGGACCGTGGGGCTTCGACGCCAGCGGTCAGGACACTTCGGTGAAGCCGGGCGACGGCTTCTTCCGCTACGCCAACGGCAAGTACCTGGACCGGATGGAGATCCCGTCCGACCGGTCGAGCTACGGCGCGTTCAACGCCCTGGACGAGCTCTCGCGCGAGCGCATGCGCGCGGTCGTGGAGAAGGCCGCCGGCCACCGGAACGCGTCGGGCGCCGAGGGCCAGGTGGGGACGCTGTACCGCAGCTTCATGGACGAGGCCCGCGTCAACGCCCTGGGCGCCAAGCCGCTGGCGGCCGATCTCGCCAAGGTGCGGGCGGCGGCGACGCGCTCGGACATCGCCCGGCTGATGGGCGAGACCTCCAAAGGCTTCGGCCAGAGCGTGTTCTCGGCCCAAGTCTATGACGACGCCAAGGACCCGCTGAAGTACGCAGTCTATCTGGGCCAGGGCGGCCTGGGCATGCCCGACCGTGACTACTACCTCGTCGAGCGCTTCGCGCCGCAGAAGGCGGCCTACGAGGCCTATGTGGCGAAGATCCTGACGCTCGCCGGCTGGCCGGACGCGCAGGCGCACGCCAAGGCCATCCTCGAGATGGAGACCGAGATCGCCAAGGTCTCGTGGACCCGGGCCGAGCGCCGCGACGACGACAAGACCTACAACCGCTATGAGGTGAGCCAGCTACCGGGCTTCGCGCCGGGCTTCGACTGGAACGCCTTCCTGGCCGGCGCGGACCTGGGCCGCGCCAAGCGGGTGATCGCATCCGAGAACACCGCCTTCCCGAAGATCGCGGCGATCTACGCCAAGACGCCGGTGGACACGTTGAAGGCGTGGCTGGCCTTCACCACCGCCGACCAGGCGGCGCCCTACCTGTCGGACGACTTCGTGAACGCCCGCTTCGAGTTCCGCTCGAAGACGCTGTCGGGCACGCCGGCCCAGCTGCCCCGCTGGAAGCGCGGCGTGAACCTGGTGGACAACAACGTCGGCGAGGCGCTGGGCAAGCTCTACGTCGACGCCTACTTCCCGGCCGAGTCCAAGGCCAAGATGGAGGCCCTGGTCGGCGACCTGAAGACCGCCATGGGCGCGCGCATCGACCGTCTGGAGTGGATGAGCCCGGCCACCAAGGCCAAGGCGCACGAGAAGCTGGCCAAGTTCCGGGTGAAGATCGGCTACCCCGACACGTGGCGCGACTACTCGGGCCTGACGCTGAAGGACGACGACCTCTACGGCAACGTGGAGCGCGCCTCGGCCTTCGAATGGGCCCGGCAGGTGAACCGGCTGGACAAGCCGGTGGACCGCGACGAGTGGGAAATGACCCCGCCGACGATCAACGCCTATTACTCCTCGACCAAGAACGAGATCGTCTTCCCGGCCGCCATCCTGCAGCCGCCCTTCTTCGACCCCGAGGGCGACCCGGCCATCAACTACGGCGGCATCGGCGGGGTGATCGGCCACGAGATCAGCCACGGCTTCGACGACCAGGGCCGCAAGTCGGACGGGGACGGCCGGCTCGCCGACTGGTGGACCGCCGAGGACGCGGCCAAGTTCCAGGCCCAGGCGGCCAAGCTCGGCAAGCAGTACGAGGCGACCGAGATCCTGCCGGGCGCGCGCATCAACGGCGACCTGACCATGGGCGAGAACATCGCCGACCTGGCGGGGCTGCTGCTGGCGCTGGACGCCTATCACCTGTCGCTGAAGGGCAAGCCCGCGCCGACGATCAACGGCCTCTCGGGCGACCAGCGGGTGTTCCTGGGCTGGGCGCAGGTGTGGCGGGCCAAGTACCGCGACGACTTCATGAAGCAGATCCTGGTCTCGGATCCGCACGCGCCGCCGCAGGCCCGCGTTGAGGTGCCGATGAAGAACATCGACGCCTTCTACGAGGCGTTCGGCGTGAAGCCCGGCCAGGCGATGTACGTGCCGCCGGAACAGCGCGTTCGCCTTTGGTGATGCGAGACCGGTCCCTCCCCTTCGGGGGAGGGATTGTCTTTTGACTCTTTCGTCAAAAGTTGTGGCTTGCCAGAAAAGATTCGGCCCGCTGAGGGGGATAATCTCAGCGGGCCGTCTTGAGCAGTCGCTCTGATTGAGCGGGCGTTTCCTCCCCGAAACGCCGGAGACCTTCGGACTTACGCCGTCATGTCTCTCGCCTGATGACAGAACGGCAATTTTCACCCTGAGTCAACGGCCCAGGCAGAGGTTCTCCGCAAGCTTCGATCAGAATTTCGCGATCGTAAGAAAATTTACGCCGTTATTTTGACGGAACCGTCAAAAGTTCTCGCCTCAGGGTGTCGAACGGCGGGCAGCGCACGTCGAAGACGAACTCCGGCCGCGCGGCGGTCACCGGGCCAAGGCCCGCCGCGGTCAGCGCCTGGGCGGCGTCGGCGATTCCCGCGACATCGACGAGGAGCCCGTTCGGCCGCCGCGAAGCCCCGCGGGCCACGAGGGCGTCCACCACCCCTTCCTCGGCCGCGTCGCCGCGAGCGGGCCAGATCAACGTCGCCGAACGCAGGGCGGCGGCGCGGGCCTCCACGAGGCGCAGCAGGCGCTCGGCGGCGGCCAGGGCCGTCTCGCTCCACGTGGCGCGCAGCGAGGCGGCGAGCTGGGCCTGGCTCTTCAGGATGACCCCGTCAGCCAGCACCTTCAGCCCGTTGGCCACGAGCGTCGCCCCGGTGGTGGTGATGTCGACGACGAGCTCGGCCGAGCCCGCGGCCGGAGCCCCCTCCGTCGCCCCACCCGATTCGACGATGCGGTAATCGACGACGCCGTGCCGGGCGAAGAAGGCGCGGGTCTGGGTCAGGTACTTGGTGGCCACCCGCATGCGGCGGCCGGTGCGCGAGAGGTACTCGTGCGCCACCTCCTCGAGGTCGGCCATCGTCTCGACGTCGAGCCAGCTCTTGGGCGCGGCGACGACGAGGTCGGCGCGGCCGAAGCCCAGGGCGCGCAGCAGCAGGACGCGGGCCTTGAGATCCTCGCCGCGCTCGCGCAGCAGATCCTCGCCGGTGATCCCCAGGTGGACCTCGCCCGCATCGAGCGCGTCGGCGATGTCGCGGGCCGAGAGCAGGCGGACCTGGGCGCCGTCTACGCCCTTCAGGGCGGCCATGTAGCCGCGCGATCCGCCGGACACGCTCAGCGACAGTCCGCTGTCGGAGAGCCAGGCCTCCACCTGCTCCTTCAGGCGTCCCTTGGACGGGACGGCGATGATCAGTTCGTCGCTCATGCTTCGCCCTCCGACCACGCGCGCCAGGGCCGGACCATGCAGCCCACCGCCCGGCCTTCCCCGCCGCCCAGGCGGCCCAGGAGGCCGTCGTAGCGGCCGCCGACGGCGACCGGGCGATCGGCGCCCAGGGCGTCCGAGACCACCTCGAAGGTGAGACCGTCATAGTAGTCGAAGGCATGGCCGAGCGCGGGGGCGAAGGACATGCGGTGCGGATCGGCGACCTTGGCCAGCGCCTCCAGCCGCCGCGCCCAGGCGGCAAGGGCGGCCTTCAGCGCCTGGTCCTTGCGGCCGGCCAGTTCGCCCACGCGAGCCAGCGCCGCGTCGGGGGCGTCGTCGATGGCCATGAAGGCGCGGATGGCGGCGGCCTGCTCTTCGGTGAGCGCGGGCGCCGAGGCGGCTTCCGCCTTGCGGACCAGCCGGGCGGCGATCTCGGCGGGACCGCGGCCGCCGACGGGCTCGACGCCGGCGAGGCTCCAGACCTCTTCCAGCAGGGCGCCGGCCTGAGCTTCCGAAAGGCCCGAGAGAATCCCCGCGAGCGTACCGCCCTGGGCCGGGGCGGCTTCGCCGACGCGGGCCAGCTCGGCCTGCAGCAGGCGCGGGCGGCCGGCGACGCGCTTCAGCCGGGCGGCCAGCGCGTCCGCCAGCGACAGGCTCTCGATGAACGGGCCGAAGAGGCCGACGTCGCCCAGGCGGAGCGTCAGGTCGGAACGGCCGCCGGCCACGGCCGAGCGCCAGGCGAGGCCCGCGATCTCGGCGTCGGCGGCCTCGGTCGCCTCGCCGGCCGGCGAGAACAGCTCCAGGCCGACTTGCAGGAACTCCTCCGGCCGCTCGGCGCCCGACGAGGCGCGGAAGGCTGTCCCCTCATAGGCGTAGCGCCCCTCGCCGCCTCCGGCCTCGATGTGCTGGCGGGCGATGGCGACCGTGAAGTCGGGGCGGAGGCAGGCCTCGGCCCCGCCCTCGGCCTGGACCACGAACAGCCGGGCGCGCATCGCCTCGCCCGCCAGATCGAGCAGCAGGTTGAGCGGCTGGAGCAGGGGCGCATCGGCGCGGGTCGCGCCGGCGGCCTCAAGGGGCTGACGGATGGCGGCGAGCGCCGCCTCCGGAACGGGCGGCTCGACGCGCATCAGCCGGCGTCCAGGATGCGGCGGAGCGCCGGGACGAGATCGGCGCGCGGAATGGTCTGCTGCCCGGGGCGCTGCTCGCGCCATTCGGCGTTGTCCGCGACCTTGCTGGCGAGTTCGCGGCCGAGGTCGAGGTCCTTCACCGTGACTGTGCCGGCGGCCAGCTCGTCCTCGCCGACGATGACGGCGGCGGGCGACAGGCGGCGGTCGGCGTACTTCATCTGCGCCTTCATCCCTGACTGGCCGAGATAGACCTCGGCCGGGATGCCCGCGGCGCGGATCTCGCCCGCGAGGGCGAAGTAGTCGGCCATGCGGGCCTGGTCGAAGGCGATGACCACCACGGGGCCGCGGAATGCTTGCGCGGCGTCGCGGCCGGCGGCGCGCAGGGCGGCGGCCAGGCGCGAGACGCCGAAGGAGAAGCCGGTGGCCGGCGTGCGCTCGCCGGTGAAGCGGGCCACGAGGTCGTCGTAGCGGCCGCCGCCGCCGATGGAGCCGAAGGTGACCTTCTGGCCCTTCTCGTCCGTCGTCTGGAGCAGCAGTTCGGCCTCGAAGACGGCACCCGTGTAGTACTCGAGGCCCCGCACGACGGCGGGATCGACGATGGCGCGGTCGGCACCGACGCCGAGCGCGGTGAGCGCCGCATCGATGGCCGCCAGCTCGGCCAGGCCCTCGTCGCCTTCCGCCGAGCCGCCGACCACGTCGGCGAGCTTGGCCAGGGTCTCGGCCCGGCCGCCGACGCCGGCGGCGGTGAAGGCGAGCACGCGCTCGGCCGCCGCCGCGTTCAGGCCCGCGCCCTTGGTGAAGGCGCCGCTCTCGTCCATGCGGCCCTCGCCCAGCAGCAGGCGGACGCCGTCGGGGCCCAGGCGGTCCAGCTTGTCGACGGCGCGCAGCACGCCGAGCTTCTGGCCCTCGTCCGTGACGCCCGCGGCGGCCATCAGGCCGTTGAGGAGCTTGCGGTTGTTGATCTTGATGAGCGCCGAGCCCGCCGGCAGGCCCGCGGCCTCCAGCCCCTGCACCGCCATGGCGATGATCTCGGCGTCGGCCTCGGGACGGGCCGAGCCCACGGTGTCGGCGTCGCACTGGACGAATTCGCGGAAGCGGCCCGGGCCCGGCTTTTCGTTGCGCCACACCGGCCCGTAGGCGTAACGGCGGAAGGGCTTCGGCAGGGTCTCCCAGTTCTGGGCGGCGAACCTCGCCAGCGGCGCGGTCAGGTCGTAGCGCAGCGCCATCCACTGATCGTCGTCGTCCTGCAGGGCGAACACGCCCTCGTTCGGGCGGTCGGCGTCGGGCAGGAACTTGCCCAGCGCATCGGCATATTCGAAGGCGCCGGTCTCCAGCGGCTCGAAGCCCCATTGCTCGTAGACGCCCGAGACGGCGGCCAGGATGCGGCGCTCGGCGACCACGTCGCGGGCGCGGCGGTCGACGAACCCGCGCGGGGCTCGGGCTTCGGGGCGTTGGGGCGCGTCGCTGGACATGCCCGGGCGCTTACCGGCTGCGGGAGCGTCACTCAAGGCAGGAAGGTCGGTCATCGTCGTCTCTCGGGAAGTCTGAGGGACGGACGGGCGCTTGTCTCAAGGAGGCCCCGTCCGCTTGGGCGGGGCTTCGGGGGCGGTGCGTCTTAAGCCACGCGGCCGCCGTCCGAACCCGCCGGGGTCGGATGGTGGTGATGGCCGTGATGGTGCGCGAACCGCGTCATGACGGGCGGCGTATAGCGGACCTCCATCCTGCTGTCATCCCGGCCGCAGCGAAGCGGAGAGCCGGGACCCAGAGGCCGTGCGCACCGCGCCTGGGTCCCGGATCGGCCTGGGCCGTCCGGGATGACGTGCTGTGGGGCCTACCGCAGCCGCGCGATCAGGGCCTGGGTGGACGGGTCGTGGGGGTTGGACGCGCTGCCGTCGAGGTCGGCGAGGACGCGGGCGGCCAGCGTCTTGCCGAGTTCGACGCCCCACTGGTCGAAGCTGTTGATCTCCCAGAGCACGCCTTCGACGAAGGTCTTGTGCTCGTAGAGCGCGATGAGCGCGCCCAGCGCCTCGGGGGTCAGGCGCTCGATAAGGAGGAAGCTGGTCGGCCGGTTTCCCGGGAAGTGACGCTGGGGATCGTCCGGCATGGCGCGGCCGATCATCAGGGCCTCGGCCTGGGCTATGGCGTTGGCGAGCAGCTTCTTCTGGGCGGCGGGATCGCCCTCCGAGCCCTGGGCCACGGCGAGGATGTCGACGGGGATGACGTCGGTCCCCTGGTGCAGGAGCTGGAAGAAGGCGTGCTGGCCGTTGGTGCCGGCGTCGCCGAAGACGGACGCCGCGGTGGCGTGCGGCGCGGGACGGCCGTCGGCGGTGACCCGCTTGCCGTTGGACTCCATCTCGAGCTGCTGGAGGAAGGCGGCGAACAGGCGAAGCCGCTGGGCGTATGGGACGACCGCGCGAATGGGGCGGCCCAGGCCATTGCGGTTGAAGACGTGGGCCAGCGCCAGCATGACCGGGGCGTTGCGCTCCAGCGGCGCCTCGCGGAAGTGGGCGTCCATGGCCGCGGCGCCGGCGTGCAGGCGTTGGAAGACGTCGTATCCCAGCGCGATCGCGCAGGAGAGGCCGACCGCCGACCAGATGGAATAGCGGCCGCCGACCCAGTCCCAGAAGCCGAACACCTGATCGGCCGGAACGCCGAAGGCCTTGGCCTTGTCCGGAGCGGCGGAGACGGCGACGAGGTGGGCGTCGGACGCCTGGCCCAGGGTCTCGCGCAGCCAGGCGCGCGCGGTCTCGGCGTTGGCCAGGGTCTCAAGGGTTGTGAAGGTCTTGGAGACCGTGACCAGCAGCGTCTCGGCCGGATCGAGGCCGGTGAGCGCCTGGGCGAGTTCGTTGGGATCGACGTTGGCGGCGAAGCGCAGCTCGATCTGCGGCTGGAGCGGCTTCAGCGCCTCCCAGATCAGGCGCGGGCCCAGGTCGGAGCCGCCGATGCCGATGTGGACGATCGCGCGGAACGGCTTGCCCGTGGCGCCGACCTTCTTGCCCGAGCGGATGGCCTCGGCGAAGGCGCGCATGGCGGCGCGGGTGGCCTCGACCTCGCGCGAGACGGGGACGCCGTCCGCCTTGAAGTCCGCGCCGTCAGGGGCGCGGAGCGCCATGTGCAGGGCGGGCCGCTTCTCCGAGGCGTTGACGATCTCGCCGGCGAACAGGCGGTCGCGCGCGGCCTCGACGCCCGCGGCGCGGGCGAGACCCAGGGCCGCGTCGACGGCGGCCCGGTCCCACGGCTGCTTCGAGAGGTCGAGGACGAGGCCGGCGGCCTCCAGCGTCAGCCGCTGCAACCGGTTGGGTTCGGCGTCGAAAAGACCGGCGATCGGCTTTTCGGCGCAGGCGTCGGCCGCCGCCGTCAGGGCGCGCCAGGCGGCGTCGGTGTTGGTGGTCAAGGTCCTACGACTCCAGAGTTCAATCTCGTGCCGTCATCCCGGCCGCAGCGAAGCGGAGAGCCGGGATCCAGGCGGTTCTGCAGTACGACGGCCCCTGGGTCCCGGGTCGCCTTCGGCGCCCGGGATGACGTGGAATTTGATCAGTCCGCCGAGGCGTACTTAACGCTGCAGCCGTAGGGCTTGGTTGCAGCCTGGGCGACGGGACGGCCGGCCTTCACGTCGGCGAGGGCAGCCGTGACGTAGTTCTTCGCGCCCTTGAGGCTGGCCGGGTCCGACGACGGCTTGTCGTCGATGCCGCCCATGTAGGCGAGCTTGCCGGCCTTATCGACGATGAACATGTGCGGCGTGGTCTTGGCCTCGTAGGCGCGGCCGACCTCGCCCGACGGGTCGAGCAGAACGGCGGTGGAGTGCGCCTTCGCCTTGGCCTTCCAGGCCTTGGCGCCGGCGCCGTCCAGATGGCCCTGCATGTCGGGAGCCGAGGAGACGACGGTCAGCCACACGACGCCGTCCTTGGCAGCCTGGCTTTGCAGGCGCTGCATGGCGCCCGAGTTGTAGTGCTTCTGGACATAGGGGCAGCCGTTGTTGGTCCATTCGAGGACCACCGTCCTGCCCTTGAACTCGGCCAGCGAGCGGGTCTTGCCGTCGGCGTCCTTGGCCTGGAAGGCGGGCGCCGGCTGGCCGATCACCGGAGCGGCGACGGCCGGCGCCGAGATGGCGGCGACGGCGGCGGCGAGGGCGACAACTCGGAACATGGGGGAGGCTCCTGGCGTCTTGAGGGTTCAGCTCGGCTTTCCGGCGGCGTCGAGGGCCTTCACCACCGCGCCTTCGGTGAGGATGGCGGGCAGGATACGCGGCTGGGCGCCGTCCTTGCCATACACGAGATAGAGCGGCACGCCGGCGCGGCCGAAGCGGGCCAGTTCCTCGGCGATGACCGGGTCCTTCTTGGTCCAGTCGGCTTTGAGGTAGGCGACGCCGTTGCGGGCCATGGCCTCGGCGACGCCCTTGGTGGAGAGCGCCACCCGCTCGTTCACCTGGCACGAGACGCACCAGGCCGCCGTGTAGTTGACGAACACCGGCCGGCCGTCGGCCTGCAGGGCGGCGAGGCGCTCGGGGCTGTAGGGCTCGTAGGCCGCGCCCTCCGCGACTGTGTCGGCGGCGGCTCCCGCCGGGGCTTCGGCGTAACTGGGGCCGACCACGGCGGCGATGGCGATGACGGTGAGCGCGCCGGCGGCCACGGCCTGGGCCACGGGCCGGCCGCCGAGGATGGCGCGCCGCTGGGCGATGCCGGCCAGCCAGGCGGCGAGCGCCAGGACGACGGCGGCGGCGAACAGGCGGGCGAGGCCGTCGGCGCCGGCCTGCTGGGTCAGCACCCAGGCGAGCCAGGCGGCGGCGGCGTACATCGGGAAGGCCAGGGCCTTGCGGAAGGCGTCCATCCAGGGGCCGGGCTTGGGCAGGCGGGCGAGCAGGCCGGGCGCGAAGGCCACCGCGACGAACGGGGCGGCGAAACCTAGCGCCAGGGCGGCGAACACCACCAGCGCCGCCACGGCCGGCTGGGCCAGCGCCCAGCCCAGCGCCACACCCATGAAGGGCGCCGTGCAGGGAGCGGCGACGACCACGGCCAGGACGCCGGTGAAGAACGCGCCGGCCACGCCGCCGCGCGCGGCGGCGCCCGAACCCACGTTCTGGAGCGAGCCGCCGATCTCGAAGACGCCCGAGAGGTTGAGCGCCACGGCCAGCATCAGGAGCGCCAGGAAGGCCACGACCGGCGGCGACTGCAGCTGGAAGCCCCAGCCGATCTCGGAGCCCGCCGCCTTGAGCGCGATCAGCAGGCCGGCCAGGGCCAGGAAGGTGACGAGGACGCCGGCGCCGAAGGCCAGGCCCTCGCGCCGCGCCGAGGCCGAGCCGCCGTGGCTGGCGAGCGAGGCGGCCTTCATGGCGAGCACCGGGAAGACGCAGGGCATCAGGTTGAGGATCAGCCCGCCCAGGAGGGCGAAGGCGGCGTAGCCGAGGAGGCCGAGGCTTCCGCCGGCGGCGCCGTCCGCCTTCGCGGGCGGCGGGCCGAGGCCGGCGGCGCCGGCCGGGGCCGGGCCCCTGGCGGCGGTGAGCTCCACGGCCCGGTCGCCGAAGGTCAGCACGCCGGCGAGTTCAGCGGGGCCTTCGCCGGCCTGGAAGTCGACGCCGGGCGGCAGGGTCAGCGTCAGGCCTTCGGGGCCGCGCTCGACGGGCTGGGGCTTGGCATGGTCGATCGCCGTGCCCGAGAACGGGAAGAAGTAGGCGTCGGCCAGGTCGACGCCCTTCACGACGGAGCCGGCGATCGCGAGCTTCAGGCCGGCGGCGTCGTTGGTGAAGGCGGCGGTGAGGCCCGCGGGCCTGGGCGTGGCGGCCAGCGCCTTGTCGATGACCGGACCCCACTGGCCGTCGGGCGGCGCGGGCGCGGCGGTGACCGGCAGGTCGAGCGTCAGGTCGGCGTTCTCCGGCACGCAGATCTCGGCGCAGACGAGGAAGGTGGCCTTGGCCTTCAGGCTGACGGTCTGGCCGGGCGTGGCGTTCGCCGGCGCGGTGACGGGGACCGGCAGGACCACCTGGCCCTCGAAGCCGTAGTTGACCAGCGGGCCGACCGGCAGGCGGTGCGGCTTCGGCCAGACGATGTCCCCGGCGGTCCAGCCTTGCGGGAGCTCCCAGGCGATGGCGGTGGGCTCGCCGCTGTCGCCCGGATTGCGCCAGTAGGTGTGCCAGCCGTCCTGGATCTTCTGGACGAGGGCGACGTGGATCGTCTGGCCGGGCGCGATGCCGCGGGCCTGCGGGGCCAGCTCGGCGGTGAGGTGGCCTGTGTTCACCGGCGCGGCGTGCGCCGTTCCGAACATCGCCAGGGCGGCAAGGACGCCCGCCAGCAACCGCATCGCCACTCCTTCGAAGGACAACCTTCAGCAGATACGGCCGCTATATGGCCTGCGGATTTCGGCTGCGCAAAGGCGGGGGCTCGACTTCGGCTTCCGGCGTTGTCCATTCTCACGCCAGATTCCAGCCAGGAGAGGACCCCAAGTGCCCGCCAGCTTCGACGACATCGAGATCGGCCAGGTCGTATCGCTGGGGGCCTGCGCGGTGGACCCCGGGGCGCTGGCGTCGTTCTGCGGAGCCTTCACGCCCGGCTGGGCGACCGAGCGCGGCGCGCCCGACGCGATGATCTATGCGCTGTGGGCCAAGCTGGACGCGGCGGCGGGCGCGGAGTGGCCGCAGACCAAGCGCCTGGGGGTCGACGCCCTGCGCTGGATGCGCAACCCGCCGGCCGGCGAGCTGCTGCGGGGCCGGATGACCATCATGGCCAAGGATCCCGTCGGCGACGGCAAGGGCATCGTCATCGCCCAGCACGACCTGCTGGACGAGGCCGGACGCCTGGTCTTCTCGTGCCTCACGCGGAGCGTGTTCAGCCGATAAGGCATGAAAAAGGGCCGGAGCGGCGCCCCGACCCTTTCCGAGTTCTCAGAGCCTTACGCGTTCGCGGCGGCGGGCTGCTGGACCTGACGGGCCATGGCGATGGCGATCAGGCGGTCCCAGCCGACCAGCGACAGCAGGTGGGCGTAGATCTGGCCGAGCGCGCCGTTGTCGCGCAGCTCGATGATCTTGTCGGCCGGGAGCTTGTTGAGCTTGTCCTCGGACACGCCGAAGTACTCGGCGATCTTCTGGGGCTGGCCCTGGCTGCCGTCCGGGTTGGTCGGGGTGAACTGGGCGGTCTTGGTCTCGAACAGGTCGAGGTCCTTGAGCAGCTGGACGAAGCTCATCGTCCGCTGACGCTCGACCTCGAAGTTGTTGCAGAACTCGATGCACTGCTGGGTGTATTGCGTGGGTTCGCCCTTGTCGTCGAAGAAGGACAGGTCGCCGCCCTCCACCACGAACTCGGCCTCGCGGTCGACGCAGAGCACCATCTGGTTGTTGGCGGTGTCGTTGGCGAACACGAACGGATAGCGGCGGACGTAGGCGGGGATGTAGACGCCCGGCTCGAAGAGGCCGTTGTCCTGGACGAACATGTTCTCGCCGGCGTTCAGGCCCATGACCGCGATCGGCAGCTTCTCGTCGCCGACGAAGATGATCGGGCCGGTGACGGCGGCCAGCGGGAACTCGCCGACGGTCAGCGGGATGGCGTGGCCGGCCTTGGCGAACTTGAACGGGCCGTCCATGCGCTTCACGCCCAGCTTCCCGTGCAGCTCGCGGGCCAGCGGTTCGGGCTTGTTGTAGAACAGGACGCTGCCGGTCAGCTCGCCGCCTGCGGGCAGTTGGGTCGTTTCGGACATCGGAACCTTCGAAAATCTCTGGAGCGCCCGACGGAAGCCTCCTCAAGGTCCGCCCGTGCGCGAAGTCGCCGCTTCTAGCCGATCCGAAGGGGGGCGGCAAATGCGGCCGTCCGCGCTTGCCTGCCCCGCCGCAAAGCCCTTCAATCGCGGAAAGACCTCAAGGGGGAGCGCGTCCGTGCCGATCTACTATCCCGACATCCTCGAGAACCCGCCCAACGCCTGGACCTTCACCTACGGCGACAAGGACGTGATGCTGTATGCGCTCGGGATCGGGCTGGGCGCCGACCCGATGAACCGCGACGAGCTGCCGTTCGTTTACGAGCGCGAGCTGAAGGTGGTCCCGACCGCGGCGACGGTGCTGTCCTCGGCCGGCGTGGGACGCGCCGAGCGGACGCCGACCGCCGCGCCGCGGGAAGGCTGGCGGCAGAGCGAGATCAACTACCTGATGGTCGTCCACGGCGAGCAGAAGGTCGAGCTGCACAGGCCGCTGCCGGATTACGGGACCTTCACCGCCGAGATGCGGGTGGTCGGCGCCTACGACAAGGGTCCCGGCAAGGGCGCGGTGATCGTCAACGAGACGGTCTGGACCAACGCCAAGGGCGAGAAGGTCGCCACCCTGACGAGTTCGACCTTCGCCCGCGGCGACGGCGGGTTCGGCGGGCCCAGCGACGGCGCGCCCGAGCCGCACGTGGTCCCGGACCGCGCACCCGATGTCTCGGTCGACTTTACGACCCGTCCGGACCAGGCGCTGCTCTACCGCCTGAACGGGGACCGCAACCCGCTGCACTCCGACCCCGACGTGGCCAAGGCGGCGGGGTTCGAGCGGCCGATCCTGCATGGGCTGTGCACCTACGGGATCACCTGCCGGGCGGTGCTGCAGGAGATCACCGGCTTCGATCCGAGCGTGATCCAGAGCCATCAGGTGCGGTTCTCGGCCCCGGTGTTCCCGGGCGACACGATCACGGTGGACCTCTGGCGGGATGGGAACGTGATCTCGTTCGAAGCCCGGGTTAAGGAACGCGGCGTGACCGTGATCAAGAACGGCAAGACCGTCCTTCGAGCCTGAGGAAGATTCCGTTGCTCCGTATGCTGACCATCTCCGGCGCCGCCCTGGCGCTGGCCGCCTGCGCCGCCACGCCGGAGGCCGATCCGGCGCCGCAGCCGCGCGCCGCCGCCCAGGCCGCGCCGGGCGGCCAGACCACCGGCTACCTTCAGGCCAGCGCGCTCAGCGGCAAGGACATCCTGCCCGGCCCGCCGGCGGCCGGCAGCCCCTACGACGTCGCCGACCGGGCGAACTACGACGCCACCCGCAGCCTCGAAGGCTCGGCCCGCTGGAAGCTGGCGCAACAGGACAACGACCTCTGGCAGGGCGGCGCGCTGAAGCGATTCTCCTGCGCCATGGGGAAGGACGTGAACGCCCAGGCGACGCCGGTGGCCTGGAAGCTGCTGCACAAGATTGAGCTGGATGTCCGCACCATCGGCACGCCGGCTAAGAACTTCTTCGACCGCAAGCGTCCGGCGCTGGGTAACGACAAGGCGATCTGCGTGCCGCGCGAGAAGTGGCTGGAGACCAACGCCTCCTACCCCTCGGGCCACTCCATGGTCGCCTGGTCGTGGGCGCTGATCCTCACCGAAGCGGCCCCGGCGAGCGCCGACGCCCTGCTGAAGCTCGGGCAGGAATCCGGCGACAGCCGCGTGGTCTGCGGCGTGCACTTCCCGTCGGACGTGGAGGCGGGCCGCACGCTGGCGGCGGGCATGGTCGCGCGCCTGCACGCCGATCCGGCGTTCATGGCCGACCTCGCCGCCGCCAAGCGCGAGCTGGCGACGGCGCCTGCGGCGAGCGGCTGCGGCGCCTAGGCCGGCCGCGCGCCGACGAGGGCGCCGTAGAGGTCCGTCCGCCGGTCGCGGAAGAAGCCCCAGGCGGCGCGGTGCGTGGCCAGGAACTCCAGGTCGAACTCGGCCTGGACAATGCCCTCGTCCTCGCGGCCCAGCGCCGAGACCAGGTCGCCCCGGTGATCGGCGATGAAGCTGGAGCCGTAGAACTGCTGGCCGCCGTTGGGATAGCCCGCCCACGGCTCGAAGCCCGTGCGGTTGGCGCCCACGACCGGGATCACGTTCGAGACGGCATGGCCCTGCATGGCGCGGCGCCACGGCGCGGCGGTGTCCAGCGTCGGGTCGTGCGGCTCGGAGCCGATCGCGGTGGGATAGAGCAGCACCTCGGCGCCCATCAGGGTCATGGCCCGGGCGCATTCCGGGTACCACTGGTCCCAGCAGATGCCGACGCCGATGCGGCCGAACTTCGTGTCCCAGACCTTGAAGCCGGTGTCGCCCGGCCGGAAGTAATACTTCTCCATGTAGCCCGGCCCGTCGGGGATGTGGCTCTTGCGATAGACGCCCATCAGCGCGCCGTCCGCGTCGATCATGACGAGGCTGTTGAAGTAGTGCGGCCCCTCGCGCTCGAAGATCGAGACGGGGATGACGACGCCCAGTTCCTTGGCCAGCGGCTGCAGTTCGACGACGGCCGGATGCTCGCGCCACGGGTAGGCGGTCGCGAACCAGCGCTCCTCCTGGGCGACGCAGAAGTACGGGCCCTGGAACAGCTCGGACGGCAGGATCACCTGCGCGCCCTGCGCCGCGGCGGCGCGGATGAAGCCCTTGGTCTTCTCGATGTTGGCCGCCATGTCCTCGCCGTACGAGGTCTGGATGGCGGCGACCTTCAGCGTGCGCGTCATCAGGCGGCGGGCTCCTGTTGGGTGATGCAGTGGAACGAGCCGCCGCCGGTGAGGATGGCGATCGACGGCAGGCCGATGACCTTGCGGTCGGGGAAGAGCTGCTCCAGCGACTGGACGGCGAGTTCGCCCGGCCGCTCCTCGTAGATCGGCACGATCACCGCTTCGTTGGCGATGAGGAAGTTCATGTGGCTGGCGGGGATCGGGCCGTCCTCGCCCTCGACGAAGCCGGGCGACGGGATGCGGACGACCTTGATCGCCTGCCCTTGGGCGTCGGTCTGATGCGCCAGCCGGCGCGCGGCGTCGTCATAGGCCGCCGCGTTCGGATCGCCGCGGCCCCAGGCCACGGGCACGGCGACGACGCCCGGCGCCACGAAGCGCGCCAGGTTGTCGACGTGGCCGTCGGTGTGGTCGTTCTGCAGGCCCTCGCCCAGCCAGATGACCTTCTTCGCCCCCAGCGACCGGGCGAGCGCGGCCTCGGCCCTGGCGTCGTCCCAGCCCGGGTTGCGGTTGGCGTTGAGGAGGCACTGGCCGGTGGTCAGCACCGTGCCCGCGCCGTCGTGGTCGACGGCGCCGCCTTCCAGGATGAAGTCGTGCTGCACGAGTTCCACGCCCGAGGCCTCGGCGATCTGGGCCGCCACCTCGTCGTCATGCGGCAGGTCGTACTTGCCGCCCCAGCCATTGAACCTGAACCCCTGAGCCTTGCCGCCGGCGAAGATCGGGCCGGTGTCGCGCAGCCAGATGTCGCCGAAACGGCCGGGGACGATCTCGATGTTGGCGACCTCGCCCAGCAGGCGGCGCGCGGCCGCCTCGCCGTCGGGATGGCCGGTCATCAGGCGCACGCGTTCGCCCCCGGGCCCAGCGAGGGCGCGGGCGAGCGCGGCCACCTCGGCCTGCGCCTCGTCGAGGTCGGCTTGCCAGAGGTCGGCATGACTGGGAAAGCCCAGCCACATGGCCTTGTGCGGCGCCCACTCGGCGGGAACGGTGAAGGTCATCTAGGCCCCCAAAGGACGAGAACGGGTCTCGAAGCCGGGCGCAGATGGCCCCCCGCGCCCCCTGCGTCAAGCATGTGCGGCAAATGAGAAAGGGCGGCTGCGTCGCCGCAGCCGCCCTTCCCAACTCTCAACGTGTCGTTCGGCTTAGAACTTGTACTTCGCGCCGAACTTGATCTGCCACAGGGACTGGTCGCGGCGGTACGCCTTGACCGGCTCCTGGAAGGCGCCGTTCGCGCCGGTGCCGCTGATGAGGTAGCGAGCGCCCGGGACGCCGCAGCCGACAGCGCCGCCGGCGCCGTTGACGCAGCTGACGTTCACGACCGGCACCATGCGCGAGAAGTCGTACTGTTCGAGCACGCCCCAGTCGTCGTTCAGCAGGTTGCCGAGGTTCTCGACGTCCATGAAGACCTCGAGCTTCGCCCCGTTCGGGAAGAAGGCCGGCAGTTCCTGGCTGATGCGGATGTCGAAGGTGGTGACGTCCGCCTGACGGAAGGCGTTCCGCGGCGCGATCTTGCCGGCGTACTTCGCGAGACCGGAGTCCTCGAGGAAGGTCCGGAAGCGGGCTTGGTCGAAGCCCGGCGCGTAGGTGACGATCGGGTCGCTCGCCAGCGGCACGTACAGCAGCGCGTTCGACGTGGCCTGACGACCCGAGTAGCTCGAGGTGTAGTAGCCGAAGTCGTTGTCGAAGTTGCCGGTCCGGCTGTTGGCGAAGGTGTAGCTGAACGGCAGGCCCGAGCGATGCTGCGCGAACATCGTGAAGCGGGTCTCGTTATCGCCGAAGAACTTCTTCGCGTAGTAGAGGTTCAGGGCGTGACGGTGACGGACCTCGTAGTCCGAGGTCGCCGCCGGCGGGTTCAGCGGGTTCTGGCTGGCGAACCGGGTGAAGCTCGACGAAGCGATCGAGCTGGTCATCGGGTTGGCGTCTTCGGCGTCGGTGTAGGTGTAGCTGTAGTTGAAGCCGAGGCCTTCGAGGAGGCCGTCACGCCAGTCCTTGGCCAGCGTCAGGGCCACCGAGTCCGAACCACCCTTGTCGATGTTGCGGAGGATGAAGTCGCCCTGGTTGCCGGTCAGGTCGCCGACGGTCGTCGGGCCATAGACCGGACGGCCGTCCGGCGCGAGGCCGATCACCCGCGAGCGGGCGTCCGACCAGTAGAGGGCGTTCTCGTTGATCGCCTTCAGATAGTCGACCTGCACCAGCCAGCCGTCGCCGATGCCGAAGCGGCTGAGATCGAACTCGTAGCCGACCGACAGGTTCGCCTTCCAGGTCGTGGGGATCTGGAACGCGGGCGACAGGGCGTTCACGTCACCGCCGCGAGGCGTGAACGTGCACCCGGTCGGAGCCTTGGTGATGTCGACGTTCTGCAGATACGAGCCCGTGCAGACCGCGTTCGTCTGGCTGACGCCGGTGTTCGAGAAGGAGTTCGAGATCCAGACGTTCAGGCCGGTCGCCGAGAAGCGGCCGAAGCCGCCGCTGATGTTGAGGCGGTCCATCGGCTCGTAGTTGAACGAGACGCGCGGCAGTACGACGGACTCGCCGTCCAGGCTCTTGGTGTTGGCGAAGCCCTGACGCGACAGGAAGGCCGTGTTCAGGATCGGCGCGTCGTTCGTCGAGTACCAGTCGAAGCGGACGCCGGCCGTCACATCGAGGTTGTCGAGGATCTGGATGCGGTCTTCCGCATAGATGCTGGAGAGACGGAAGCCGAAGTCGGCGGCGCCGGCCCGGGCGGTGCCCAGGGTGGCCGGGACCGTGCCCGAGCTCGGATCGATGCCGCCCGTGAGCGAGAACGAGCCGGCGCGGCGGGCGAGGAAGTCGGCGTAGCTGTTGAACTGCCACTGGCCGAGCGAGCGCGAGACGAAGACGTTGTAGAGGTCGTCCTTCTCGGTGCGGAAGCCGAACAGCAGGTCGTGAACGCCCAGGCGATAGCGGCCGATGGCCTCGATCGTCTCGAGCTTCACGTTCAGATAGTTGTCGTGGCGGTTGATGTCGGCGCCGAAGCGGATTTCCGGCGTGCCGCCGCCCGCCTGCAGGCCCGGCAGGTCGTTGCCGCGCACCGCGACTTCACCGACCGTCAGACCGTTCAGCGGGGTCTGGGTGGTGTCGGTTTCCTTCGAGGAGTAGCGGAACTCGGTCGAGAAGTTCTCGGTCCAGTCCGAGTTCACCTGCACCGTGTAGGCGGTGAGTTCTTCGGTCTTGTTGTACTGGCGCGATTCCAGGCCGATGGCGGGCTGGGTCGTGCTGTTGCCCTGGGCGAAGGTGTCGGACACCGACCCGTTGAACGAGTTGCCCTTGGTGTTCTGGTAGGTGAACGAGGCGCGGTGGTTGTCGTTGATGTTCCAGTCGATCTTGCCCAGCCACTTCTCGTCTTCCACCGGGAAGGCGCCGATGACCGCACCGCCCGGATCGTAGCCGTAGATGCGCTGGGTATCGGCGCGCACCTGGTCGATCGTCTGCTGGGTGATGCGCGGGATGGTCGTCGACGCGCCCGAGCCGGCCGGGCCTTCGTCGAAGCCGAGCACGCCTTCGAACTTCTCGTACGAGCCGAAGAAGAACAGGCGATCCTTGATGATCGGGCCGCCGAGGGTGGCGCCGTAGGTCTTCTCTTCGAACGCGCGCTCGATCTTCACGCCTTCGAGCGAGTCACCGCGCAGGTCCTGGTCGGTGTACTCGTAGAAGGCCGTGCCCGAGAACTTGTTGCCGCCCGACTTGGTCACGGCGTTGATCTGGCCGCCGACGAAGCCGTTGTTGATGACGCTGTAGGGGGCGACCGAGACGTTCACGGCGGCGACGGCGTCGAGCGAGATCGGCGAGCGCTGGGTCGGGTAGCCGTTGTTGTTCAGGCCGAAGTCGTCGTTCTGGCGAACGCCGTCGACGGTCAGCTGGTTGAACCGGGTGTTGGTGCCCGCGAACGACAGGGCGTCCTGGTTGGTGGGGTCGATCGAGGCGAAGGGGTCGATCCGGGCCACGTCCTTCAGGTCGCGGCTGATCGACGGCAGCGCTTCGATGTCGCCGGCGGTGAAGTTGGTGGCGGGGCCGCCCTGGCTCTTGGCCGCGGCGGCGGCGGTGACGACCAGCTCGGCGACCTGGTTGCCGGCCGAGAACAGGACCACGTCGATCGTGGCGGGCTCGCCGATGCCGATGGCCGAGACGTTGGCGCTGGCCGATTCGAAGTTGGCCGCCGTGGCGCTCACCCGATACGGGCCGCCCGGACGCAGGCCGCGAACGGAGAAGAAGCCGTCCGCGCCGGTGACCGACGTCGCCACCGAGCCGGTCGGCACGTGGGTGACGGTGACCGTGGCGTTCGGCACGGCCGCGCCGGAGTCGCTGGTGATCTGGCCACGGATGGCGCCGGTGGTCGCCTGCGCGTACACGGCCGTCGAGGCGGCCGAGGCGAGGACCGTCAGCGCCGCGCCGCACGCGAGCCGTTGGAGCATTCTCATTAAGTATCCCCTCATCCGATAGACTGCCTACGGCGGACGCCCCTTCCGTACGCCGCGAGTCTTGCGCGCCCCTATAGCGCCAAATTTCGCCACGTGGGTGACGCTTTTGTTACGGTGGCCGGGGGAGATGCAGGAGTGCGGCGAAAGGCGGCGCCGTGTGCTTTACACGGCACGCCGCGCCACTTGCGTCCGCACCGCGCGCTGGGAGACCCATGACCGACGTTACCGGATTCGGCCCGAAAGACGGCGGCGGTCGCCAGGATTGGCGCGCGGCCGTTCTGCTGGTGGCCGCGTTGACGGCCGTGCGGCTGGTCGTGCTGTTCTCCAGCCCCCTCGAACTCTACCCGGACGAAGCCCAGTACTGGCTTTGGTCGCGGACGCTCGACTTCGGCTATTATTCCAAGCCGCCGATGATCGCCTGGGCGATCTGGGCGACGACGGCGATCGGCGGCGACGCCGAGCCCTGGGTGCGCCTCTCAGCGGTGCTGTTCCAGGCGGGCGCGACGCTGGCGGTGTTCGCCATCGGGCGGCGGCTGTACGGCGGCGGCGGCGCGTTCGCGGGCGCCGCGCTCTACGCCCTGATGCCGGGCGTGCAGCTCTCCTCGCTCGTTGCGGCGACCGACGCGCCGCTGCTGTTCTTCCTGGGCCTGACGATCCTCGCCTACGTCGCGCTGCTGGAGGCGGACGGTCGCCGCGCGACGCTGCTGGCCGCCGCGCTGGGCGCAGGCCTGGGGCTGGCGTTCCTGTCGAAGTATGCGGCCGTCTATTTCCTGATCGGGCTGGCGATCCACCTGATCGTCTCGGGCCGGGCGCGGGCGGCGTGGACGCCGGCGCGGGCCGGCGCGGCCGTCCTGGCCTTCGCGGTGATCCTGGCGCCGAACGTCGCGTGGAACGCGACCCACGGCTTCGCCACCCTGCATCACACCGCGGCCAACGCCGCCTGGGGCGGGCGCCAGCTGTTCAACCTGCCGGAGCTCGGCGAGTTCGCCCTGTCGCAGTTCGGCGTGTTCGGGCCGATCCCGCTGGGGGCGTTGATCGCCGGCCTTGCCCTGGCGGCGATGCGGCGGAGGCTCAGCCGCGAGGACCTCCTGCTGCTCTGTTTCACGCTGCCGCCGCTGCTGATCGTGACCGGCCAGGCTTTCATCAGCCGGGCCAACGCCAACTGGTCCGGGGCAGGGTACCTGGCCGGCGCGGTGCTGGTGGGCGCCTGGCTGGTGCGCTGGCGCGCGAAAGGCTGGCTGGTCGCGGCCCTGGCGATGCAGGCCGTGGTGGCGACGCTGTTCTTCGCGGTGGCCATCTCCCCCCGGCTGTCGGAGCAGACGGGGCTCGGCAACAGCTTCAAGCGGGCCAAGGGGTGGGCCGAGACCACCGACGTGGTGCTGCGGCGCGCGGCGGTGGAGCCCGGCCTCACCGCCATCGCGGTCAACAACCGCTTCCTGTTCTACGCCATGAGCTACTACGGCCGCGACGCGTTCACGGGCGGCGCGCCGCCGCTCCGGAGCTGGCTGCTGACCGGCACGCCGGAGAACCAGGCCGAAGCGAGCGCCGCGCTGCGCCCCGCGGAGGGCGGACGCGTGCTGGCCGTCGCCATGGAGGGCAATTACCGCGCCGAGATGGAAGGCGACTTCCGCCGCGCCTCGGGCCTGGAGATCGCCAGCGTGTGGCTGGACGCCAAGCGCAGGCGTCGGATCGAGATGTTCGTGGGCGAGGGCTTCGCGCCGAAGCCGCGCGATCCTAGGACCGGCCGCCCCAGACCGTCTTGAGCCAGCGGTCGCGGCCGCAGCCGATGCGGTAGCGCTCGTACTGGGCCGGGTTCTTCTTGGCGAAGTCCTGGTGATAGGCCTCGGCGTTCCAGAAGGGCGCAGCGTTGCGCACCTGGGTCGCAACCTTGGCCTTCAGCTCGCCGGCGACCTTGGCCTTGGCCTGTTCGGCGATCTTCCGCTCCTCGGGCGTGGAGACGAACACCGCCGTGCGATAGGCCGGGCCCTTGTCGCAGATCTGGCCGTTGGGATCGGTCGGGTCGATGTTGTGGAAGAAGTGGTCGACGAGCTGGGCGTAGGAGACCTTGGCCGGGTCGTAGGTGACGCGCACCGACTCCAGGTGGCCTTCGTGGTTCTCGTAGGTGGGGTTGCGCGATGCGCCCCCGGCGTAGCCGGAGACGGCGCTGACCACGCCGGGCTTGCCTTCGAACAGCTTCTCGATCGACCAGAAGCAGCCGCCGGCGAAGACGGCGGTCTTGGTGGCGGCGCCGGTGGCGGGCGCGGCGGCGATCAGGCCCGCCACGGCGGCCGCCGTGAAGATGCGGTGTCTCATGAGAAGAGCATGCCACTCCGGAACGACAGGGTCACCCCGCATGTACGCGGGAGCCCGGCCGGCGGATGCAGCCCGGCTCAGGCCGTCTGCAGGGCGACTTCGAAGGCGGCCTCGGTCTTGGCCCGCACCTCGTCGAGGCTCACGTCTGGCGCGAGCTCCAGCAGGGTCAGGGGCTTCTTGCCGCGGCTGACGTCGAAGACGGCCAGGTCGGTGATGACGAGGTCCACGACGCCCGCGCCGGTCAGCGGCAGGGTGCAGGCCTTCATGAGCTTGGGCGCGCCCGACTTCTCGACGTGCTCCATGACCACGACCACGCGCTTGACGCCGGCCACGAGGTCCATGGCGCCGCCCATGCCCTTCACCATCTTGCCCGGCACCATCCAGTTCGCGAGATCGCCGTTGGCCGCCACCTGCATGGCCCCCAGGATGGAGAGGTCGATGTGGCCGCCGCGGATCATGGCGAAGCTGTCGGCCGAGCTGAAATAGGACGAGGAGGCCAGCTCGGTGATCGTCTGCTTGCCGGCGTTGATCAGGTCGGGGTCGGCCTCGCCCTCATAGGGGAACGGGCCCATGCCCAGCATGCCGTTCTCCGACTGCAGGGTCACGTGCATGCCGGCGGGGATGTAGTTGGCCACGAGCGTCGGGATGCCGATGCCGAGGTTGACGTAGAAGCCGTCGCGAAGCTCGCGGGCCGCACGCGCGGCGATCTGGTCGCGGGTCCAGGCCATGGCTCAGGCTTCCTCACGCTTGCGGACGGTGAGCTGTTCGATGCGCTTCTCGAACGTGCCCTGGACGATGCGGTCGACGTAGACGCCAGGCGTGTGGATCTGGTCCGGGTCGATGGACCCGATTTCCACCAGCTCCTCGACCTCGACCACCGTCACCCTGCCGGCCGTGGCCATCATCGGGTTGAAGTTGCGGGCGGTCTTGCGGAACACGAGGTTGCCCTCGCGGTCGGCCTTCCAGGCCTTGACGATGGAGAGGTCGGCGGTCAGCCCGCGCTCCATGACGTAGAGCTCGCCGTCGAACTCGCGGACTTCCTTGCCCTCGGCCACCAGGGTGCCGACGCCGGTCTTGGTGAAGAAGGCCGGGATGCCGGCGCCGCCCGCGCGGATGCGCTCGGCCAGGGTGCCCTGGGGGTTGAACTCGAGCTCCAGCTTGCCCGACAGGTACAGCTCGGCGAACAGCTTGTTCTCGCCGACGTAGCTCGAGATCATCTTGCGGATCTGTCCGCCGGCCAGCAGGACGCCGAGGCCGAAGTCGTCCACGCCACAGTTGTTGGAGACGACCGTGAGGTCCTTCGTCCCCGCTGCGCGGATCGCCGCGATCAGGTTTTCGGGGATGCCGCAGAGGCCGAAGCCGCCGGCCATGATCGTCATGCCGTCGAAGAGCAGGCCAGCCAGCGCCTCGACAGCGTCGTTTCGAACCTTGTCCGCCATGGCTTCGCCAATACGCCGCAAACGTCCTATTGAGAACCGGGCGCCGCAAAAAATTCATCGATTGATGAAGAAACGGCGGCGCTTCTCCATCGCAGCCGACAATTCCGGGGATCCGATGACCGCCGACAACCTCCTGCTGCAGGCCCTGGTCTATCTGACAGCCGGCGTCATCGCGGCGCCGATCGCCAAGCGGCTGGGGCTGAGCTCGGTGCTGGGCTACCTGGTGGCGGGCGTGATCGTCGGGCCCTTCGCCCTGGACCTCGTCGGCGAGGCCGAGGACGTCATGCGGTTCGCCGAGTTCGGCGTCGTGATCCTGCTCTTCCTGATCGGGCTGGAGGTGCGGCCTGCCCTGCTCTGGAAGATGAAGACCAACATCTTCGGCCTGGGCGCGGGCCAGATGGCCGGCACGACCGCCCTGGTCGCCGCCGCGGGGCTGGCGCTGGGCCTGGACTGGAAAGCCGCCGTCGCCTCGGGCCTGATCCTGGCGATGAGCTCGACGGCCATCGTGCTGGCGAGCCTTGAGGAGAAGGGCTTGCGGCAGGGCCCGGTGGGCGAGGCCAGCTTCGGCGTGCTGCTGTTCCAGGATCTGGCGGTGATCCCGCTATTCGCCCTGCTGCCGTTCCTGGCGATGACCGGCGCGGCGCCCGCGGCCGCGGAGGCGGGCGGGCATCACGGCGGGGCGCTGCTCGAGGCGCTGCCCGCCTGGGGGCGGCCGATCGCGGTGATCGCGGCCGTGGCCGCCGTGGTGATCGGCGGGCGCTACCTGACCCGGCCGCTGTTCCGCTTCATCGCCGCGGCAAGGCTGCGCGAGATCTTCACCGCCTCGGCCCTGCTGCTGGTGGTGGCCGTGGCGGCGCTCATGGAGGTGGTGGGCCTGTCGCCGGCGCTGGGCGCGTTCCTGGCGGGCGTGGTGCTGGCCGAGAGCGAGTTCCGCCGTGAGCTGGAGACCGACATCGAGCCCTTCCGCGGCCTGCTGCTGGGACTGTTCTTCATCACCGTGGGCGCGGGCCTCGACCTGGCGCTGCTGCTGGCCCAGCCGCTGCTGCTGATCGGCCTGGTGGCCGGCCTGATCGTCATCAAGTGGCTCGCCATGTACGCCGCCGGCATGATCTTCCGCCGCGGCCGGCGGACCTCGGCGACGACGGCGACAGCGCTGGCGCAGGGCGGCGAGTTCGCCTTCGTGCTGCTGGGCTTCGCGCTGGGCGCACGCGTGCTCGACGCGGAACTGTCGCGGATGCTGACGGCGGTGGTGGCGGTGTCGATGGCGGCCACGCCGCTGGTGTTCGCCGCCTACGAGAAGCTGGTGCTGAACCGGCAGGAGGCGCGGCCCGAGCCCGAGCGGCTGCCGTTCGACGAAGCCGCGCCGGAGGTGATCGTCGCGGGCTTCGGCCGTTTCGGCCAGATCGCCACCCGCCTGATGATCGCCAACGGCTTCAACGTCGTGCTGCTGGATTCCAGCATCGAGCAGATCGACGCGATCCGCCGCTTCGGCTGGCGGGTGCACTATGGCGACGCGAGCCGCCTCGACCTGCTGCGCACGGCGGGCGCCGACAGGGCCCGGCTGCTGATCGTGGCCATCGACGACCGCGACAAGGCCCGCGAGATCGTGGAACTGGCCAAGGAGTCCTTCCCGCATCTGACGGTGCTGGCCCGGGCCTGGGACCGTCGGCACGCCTACGAGCTGCTGGACGCCGGCGCCGACGGGGTGGAGCGCGAGACCTACGAGAGCGCGCTGAACTTCGGGCGCAAGGCGCTCTCGGCGCTAGGACTGTCGGAGCGGCGGGCGCTGCGGGCGGCCGTGCTGTTCCGCGAACACGACGACCGGCTGTTCCAGAAGCTGCGCCCCGTCCACACGGAGGACGAGCGGTATGTCATGGCCAGCCGCGCGTCCCGCGAGACGTTCGAGAAGCTGCTGCAGACCGAGATGCAGCGCCTCGACGACGAGGACGACGAGGTCGAGGCGCCGCGGCTGGCGGCGAGCGAGAGGCGCTAGGCGCGCCGGCGCTGCGGGGGCGCCAAAGCGGTTCCAGCCTTTGGGTCGTGGGTGTAGAAACCGCCCATGAGCCAAGCCCTCCAGATCCAGGACCGTATCGAGCCGGTCTCGTACGCCCTCTTCGACCAAGACTTCGAAGCCTTCACCAAGGCGCTCGGCGACAGCTTCCAGCGGTGGGGCTTCGCGGTGATCAAGGACCACGGCCTGCCGCAGCAGAAGGTCGACGCCGCCATCGGCGAGACGAAGGCGTTCTTCGCCCTGCCGGAGGAGACCAAGCTCAAGTACAAGCTGCCGGTCATGGGCCAGCGCGGCTACACGCCGTTCGGCATCGAGACCGCCAAGGGCCATACCCACTACGACCTGAAGGAATTCTGGCACGTCGGCCGCGACCTGCCGCCGGGCCACCGCTTCCGCAACCACATGCCGGACAACGTCTGGCCCGACGCGGAACTGCCCGAGTTCCGCGCCAAGGTGGGCTGGCTGTACCAGGCGCTGGACGCCATGGGCCTGAAGGTGCTGGAGGCGATCGCCAGCTACCTCGACCTCGACCGCCACTTCTTCGATCCCACGGTCGACTTCGGCAATTCGATCCTGCGCCTGCTGCACTATCCGCCGGTGCCGCAGGACGGGCCGCACATCCGCGCCGGCGCGCACGAGGACATCAACGTCATCACCCTGCTGCTCGGCGCCGAAGAGGCCGGGCTCGAGGTGAAGGACCACGACGGCCGCTGGATCGCGATCAACCCGCCGCCCGGCGCCTTGGTGGTGAACATCGGCGACATGCTGCAGCGGCTGACCAACCACCGGCTGCCGTCGACGACGCACCGGGTCGTCAATCCGGCCCCTGAGCGCCGCGGCTTCCCGCGGTACTCGACGCCGTTCTTCCTGCACTTCAACTCGGACTACGAGATCCGCACGCTGCCCAACTGCGTCGACGCCGAGCACCCGGACCGCTACCCGACGCCGATCACGGCGGACGAGTACCTCCAGGAGCGCCTGCGCGAGATCAAGCTGGCCTGACCTGCCTTCCCCCGAGCGGCGGGAGGCAAGTCAGGCACGGTTCAGCCGCCAGCGCGTTTTCTGGCGTCATGAAGACGCTGATCCTGACCTCCGCCTGCGCCCTCGCCTTCGCGGCGACCGGCGCCCATGCCGCATCCGGGAACTGGCGCGACGACGCCACGCGCGAGGACGTGCGCCGTATCCGGCAGCTCGACCGCGCCTGGAGCGAGGCCCTGGAGAGCAGCGGCCGCGCGCCGGAGCTCCGCCGGCTGGGCGCGGTGGCGAGGCCGGGCGGCGCGCTGGCGCGGCCCCAGCCGACGCCGGGGACCTATCGCTGCCGCACCATCAAGCTGGGCGCAGGCGCCGGCGGCGCGGGCGGGGGCGTGATCGCCTATGGCTGGTTCCAGTGCCGGGTGGCCTTGAGCCCCGGCGGCGACCTGACGATCCGCAAGACCACCGGCTCGCAGCGGCCGATGGGCAATCTCTATCCCGATACCGCCCGGCGGCTGGTCTACCTGGGCGCAGTGGCCTGGGGCCAGGAGCGGGACGCCGCCTATGGCCGCGACCCGGAACGGGACCAGGCGGGCGTGTTCGAGCGCATCGGCCCCAACCACTACCGCCTGGTCCTGCCCTATCCGAAGGTGGAGTCCACCCTCGACATCATCGAGCTGAGACGCTGAGGCCTACCAGCCGCAGTTCTCGCCCTTGTTCTGCTTCACGAGCCACGTGTTGAGCGGCTTGAAGTAGTCGGCCACGGCCGAGGCGTCGGTGCGGCTCTCGCCGGTGAACACCGCGAGCGTCTTCGGCCATTCCTGCGATTGGCCAAGCTCCATCATGGCGTTGAACTTCTGGCCCATCTCCTTCTCGCCGTACACGGAGCAGCGGTGCAGCGGCCCCTTCCAGCCGGCCTGCTTGCAGGCGGCGCGGTGGAACTGGAACTGGTAGATGTGGGCCAGGAAGTAGCGCGTGTACGGGGTGTTGCCCGGCACGTGGTACTTGGCGCCCGGATCGAAGGCGTCGGCCGGGCGCTGGGCCGGCGGCGTCAGGCCCTGGTACTGCAGGCGCAGCTTCCACCAGTCCGTGTTGTATTCGTCCGGGGTCGTCTCGCCGGAGAACACCTGCCAGCGCCAGCGGTCGACCAGCAGGCCGAACGGCAGGAAGGCGATCTTGTCGAGCGCCATCTTCAGCAGGAACGGGATGTCCTCCTGCTCGCCCGGGACCTTCTCCAGCAGGCCGATCTGCTGGAGGTAGGTTGGCGTCGAGGCCGACAGCGCCGCGAAGTCGCCGATGGCTTCGTGGAAGCCGTCGTTGGCCGCGCCGCGGAACAGCACCGGCTGGTTCTTGTAGGCGCGCTGGTAATAGTTGTGACCCAGCTCGTGGTGCACGGTCCGGAAATCGTCCGCGTTCACCTTGGTGCACATCTTGATGCGGATGTCGTCCTTGTCGTCGATGTCCCAGGCCGAGGCGTGGCAGACGACTTCGCGGTCGCGCGGACGGGTGATCAGCGAGCGCTCCCAGAAGGTCTCCGGCAGCGGCGCATAGCCCAGCGACGAATAGAAGTTCTCGCCGGTCTTCACCATCTTCACCGGGTCGTAGCCCTTCTCGACCAGCAGCTTGTCGAGATCATAGCTGGAGGTCACGCCCTTCGGCTGGACGACGTCGTAGATGTTGCCCCACTGCTGGGCCCACATGTTGCCGAGGAGATCGGCGCGGATCGGGCCGGTGCGCGGCTGCACGGCGTCGCCGTACTTCTCGTTGAGGCGCGCACGCACGTAGCAGTGCAGGTTCTTGTAGAACGGCTCGACCTGCTTCCAGAGACGGTCGGTCTCGGCGGCGAAGGCGTCGGGCTCCATGTCGTAGTTGGAGCGCCAGAGGGCGCCGGTGTCCTTGTAGCCGAGGCTCGTGGCGCCTTCGTTCGAGAGCTCGGCGAACTTGGCGTAGTCGGGCTTCATCACCCGGGCGGTGTTGTGCCAGCCCTCCCACACGGCCTTCAGCTCGGCCGGGTCGCGGCTCTCGGCCAGGACGTCCTCGGCGTCGTTGAGGGTGATCGGCTTGCCCTTGTAGTCGAACTTGCCCGTCGAATAGGTGCTGTCGAGCTTGGTCAGCAGGCCGGCCAGCTCGTCGGCCGCGCCGGGGCGGTCCGGCGCCGGCGAGACGATGTAGAGCTTCAGCAGCTTCAGCTTGCGCGCGGTGACGGGGTCGACCGCCACGCCGTTGTAGCGGGCGGCCTCCTTGGCCAGGCGCGTGGCGAGTTCGTTCTGCTCGGCCGAGGCCTTGGCCTCCAGCCACTGGGTGTCGGGGGTGATGAAGTTGGCCCGCACCCAGGCGGCGCGGCTGGCGAAGGCGTTCACCTTCTCGAGCTGGGCCTCGGCGCTCTCGACGAAGGCCTTGGCGTCGGCGGCGGTGGGCCGCGCGGCGGCGGAGGCCGGGGCCGGGGTCTGGGCCACGGAAGGCCCGACGGCCACGAGCACGGCCACCGCGGCGGCGGCCATCAGCATGGATTTCATTGACGGTTCCTGAGCGTTTTCATCGGCCTTGGCGGCCGTTGCGGGCGACACAAGCCGCCCGCGCCCTTCCCGTCAAGCCAGGGCCGGCGGCCCGGCCGGCCTTCAGCCCTCGGACGCGTCCGGGATGTTGCGGAAGCGGTCGAGGCCGTCGGCCGCCTCGATGCTGGAGACCGTGACGCCCAGGTCGGTGACGAGGCCGTTGGCCAGCGAATAGACCCAGCCGTGCACGTTGAGCTCCTGGCCGCGGGCCCAGGCGTCCTGGACGAAGACGTCGGAGGCGACGTTGCGCACCTGGCGGATCACGTTCAGCTCGACGAGGCGGTCCCAGCGGGCGCGTTCGTCCGGCAGGGCGTCCAGCTCGTGCTTGTGGTCGTGGTGCACCTCGCGGATCGGGTGCAGCCAGTGATCGATCAGGCCCCGGCGCTTGCCGTCCACGGCGGCCGCGACGCCGCCGCAGCCGTAGTGGCCGACCACCAGGATGTGCTTCACCTTCAGGACGTCGACCGAGAACTGCAGCACGCTGAGGTAGTTGGCGTCTTGCGGCGGGGCGAGGTTGGCGACGTTGCGGTGCACGAACAGCTCGCCCGGATCGAGATCGACGATCTCGTTGGCCGGGACGCGGCTGTCGGAACAGCCGATCCACAGGTACTCGGGCGCCTGCTGGCCCACGAGGCGCTTGAAGAAGCCCGGGTCGGCCGAGATCTTACGGTCGGCCCAGCGGCGGTTGTTGGCGATCAGGTCTTGAAGCATCGGGCGGCCGGTCTCTCTAGGAAGGTTGGGCGTCGGGCTGCTTGTCGGGATGGGCGTCCGCGAAGGCCGGGTGGCCCGCGCAGGTGTCGGCCACGGCGCGGATCGCCGGATAGGGCGCGAGGTCGACGGCGTAGCGTTCGGCCGAATAGACCTGCGGGATCAGGAGGCAGTCGGCCAGCGTCGGCGTATCGCCGAACGCGAAGCCGCGGCCATGCCGGGCGACCATCGGCTCCAGCGCGCGGAAGCCGTCGTTGATCCAGCGCTGGGTCCAGAGCGTGCGGCCGGCGTCGTCGACCCCCAGCGCCGAAAGCTGCTTCTGGATGCGCAGGTTGTTCAGCGGGTGGATGTCGCAGGCCACGATCGCGGCCATGGCGCGGACGGTGGCGCGATCGTAGCGATCCTTCGGCAGCAGCGGCGGCTCGGGATGGACCTCGTCCATCCACTCGAGGATGGCGAGGCTCTGGGTCAGCACGTGACCGTCGCCTGTGTCGAGCGCCGGCAGCAGTTCCTGACGGTTGAGGTCGGCGTAGGCCTCGTCGTTCTGCTCGGCCTTGAGCAGGTTCACCGGCGCGTACTCGTAGGGCAGGCCCTTGAGGTTCAGGCCGATCCGCACCCGGTAAGGCGCGGTGGCGCGCCAGTAGCTGTGAAGGATGAGCGGCATCAGGCCACCGTGAACGCGAGCCGGCCCACGCCCTCCACCTCGCCCTCGACGCGGTCGCCGCGCGACAGGGGCCCCACGCCTTCCGGCGTGCCGGTGAAGATCAGGTCGCCGGGCGCCAGCGCCCAGAGCTTCGAAGCCTCGGAGACGATCTCGGCGACGTTCCAGATCATGTCGTCGAGCGTCGCATCCTGCCGCGTCTCGCCGTTGACCGACAGGCGGATCCGGCCCGCCGGCGGCGCCTTGCTCCAGCGGCGGATGGCGGAGATCGGCGCGCTATCGTCGAACCCCTTGGCGGCGTCCCACGGCTTGCCCGCGCCCTTGGCGGCGGCCTGCAGGTCGCGGCGGGTGAGGTCGACGCCCACCGCGTAGCCGAAGATCAGGTCGAGGGCGGCGTCCGGCGCGACGTCGGCGCCCGGCTTGCCGATGGCGACCACCAGCTCGATCTCATGGTGCAGGTTCTGGGTGCGCGAGGGATAGGCGGGGTCGCGGCCCGGCGGGACCACGGCGTCGCTCGGCTTGGAGAAGAAGAACGGCGGGGCGCGGTCGTCGCCGCCCATCTCCGCTCGGTGGGCGGCGTAGTTCTGGCCGACGCACAGGATGCGGCGAACCGGGAAGGCCTGGGCCTCGCCTTCGATCGGGACCGTGGGAACAGGGGCGGGTGCGATCGCGAATTCGGCCATGGCCGGGCATCTACGCCCCGCGGCCGGGGAAGTGAACCCCACGCAACGGCAGGTGTCGCGAGGGGGCCGGCGCGGGTCGCCGCGCGCGATCCGCCCGGATCGGCATCAGGAGGTAGGGTCGCGTGTTTCCGGGCGATATCCCATGGCCGCCGGTCCGGCCCCCGCGACAAGCCGCGGGCCTCCTGGACCGCGACTTAAGGCATAGCTCGGGCCGCGCCGAGGCGGCGCCTTGTCCCAGGACAGGCTGCCGCGCGTCAGGACGTCGCGAGCAACTCGGCGACGGCGGCGGCCACCTGAGTGACATCGTAGGGCTTGCGGATGACGGGAGCGTCGAAGCCCCCCGGCGCGCCGCCGGCCTCGCCGTAGCCGGTGGCGAACACGAAGGGCACGCCGCGCTGAGCCAGCAGCTCGGCGACCGGCATCACCGAGCGGCCATTGAGGTTGGCGTCGAGCACGGCGGCGTCGATGGGCCGGTCGAGGAGCGCCAGCGCCTCCTCCAGCTCATAGGCCGGCCCCACCACCTCGGCGCCCGCCTCCGACAACCCGGTCTCGAGCTCCAGCGCCAGCAGCACGGCGTCCTCGACGATCAGCACGCGCGAGCCCTTGAGGCTGGCCGGGCCGGAGGTGGTGACGACCGTCTCGGTGACCCGCTGGGTCGGGCCGTCGGGCACGGTCTCGGGACGCGGCGCCACGGCCTGGGGCCCGGCCCGGAGGCGTGCGCGAACGCCCGCCGGCGGATATTCGACCCGGGCCTCGCCGTTGAGTTCGCGGCCGGTGACCTGTTCCAGCAGCGTCGAGCCGAAGCCCCGGCGCGCAGGCGCGACCACGCGCGGGCCGCCGCTCTCGCTCCAGGTGAGCTCGAAGCCCCCGTCGGCGGTGCGCAGCCAGCGGACCTCCACCCGTCCGGTCTCGGTGGACAGCGCTCCGAACTTGACGGCGTTGGCGGCCAGCTCGTGCAGCGCCAGCGACAGGGCGTTGGCCGCCCGGGGCGTCAGGAAAAGCTCGGGACCGTCCGAGCGGGTCTGGCCCGGCGCGAGCGCCTTCAGCTCGGCCGCCACCAGGTGCTCGACGGCGGCGCCCCGCCACCGGGCGGCGGTGAGCAGTTCGTTCGCCGACGCCATCGCCTTCAGGCGGCCGCCGAAGTTGGACAGGAACGCCTGCAGCGAGGTCGTCCGCTTGGCGCTCTGGACGGCCAGGGCCTGGACCGTGGCCAGGACGTTCTTCACCCGGTGATCCAGCTCGGCCATCAGCTCCTGACGCTGATCGTCCTCGAGGCGCTGGGCGGTGACGTCCTGGACGATGCCGGTGATGCTGACCGCCCTACCATCGGGGTCGCGCACGATGACGCCGGCCACCCGCAGACACTGGACCGCGCCGTTGTCCGGGCGGACATGACGGTATTCGGTCTCGAAGGAATCCCGGCCGGCGAGATCCTGGTCGCGCTGGGCGATCAGCGCCTCGATGTCTTCGGAGTGGACGTGCTGGATCAGCGCGCGTCCGCCGTCCGCCGGAACCTCGCCGGCGGGCAGGCCGGTGATCGCGGCCATGCGTTCGCTGACCACGAAGATGTCGCGGTCGATGTCCCATTCGAACTCGCCAAGCCCGGCCGCCTTCAGGGCCAGGTCGAGGCGTCGTCGGTCCGGGCTGCGGCCCAGCTCTCGGCGCGTCATGGGTGAACCATAGGCAAACCCGGCAGGCTGCGCGACCGGTTTCGGCGCAACATCGGTCCGCGTTCCGACAAGTCTTCCCGCCGTCACGTCCGAGGCCTACATTGGGCGGAACAGCCAAGCTCTCCGGAGGCGCCTTCCCATGCCCAAGGCCAACGAGCTCACTCCCGACGAAACGCCCGCGGCCGAGGCCGCGAGCCTGGCCGACGAGGCCCAGCGCGTGCTGGCCGACGCCGCCAAGCAGATCGAGGCCGCCGTCCAGCAGGGCCTGGAACAGCTGCGCGCCCAGAGCCGCGTGGCGGCCGACGCCGCCAGCCAGCAGATCGAGGACGCATCGGAATACGTCAGCGAGCAGGTGCGCAGCCGCCCGCTCGCGGCCACCGGGCTGGCGCTGGGCGTCGGCGTGGTGATCGGCCTGCTTCTGGCCCAGCAGACCCGCCGGTGATCGTCCGGCGCCTGTTCAGCCTCGCCGCCGCCGTCGCCGCCATCGTGGCGGCGGTGATCGTGTGCGTGACGGCCGCCGCTTTCGCGCTCTACGCGGTGGCGCGAATCTGGCTGAGTTCGGCCGGCGCCGCGGCGGTCGTGGCCGTGGCCTTTGCCCTGGTGGCCGTCGGCGTGGCGGCCTGGGCCGTGCGCAAGGCGCCGCCGCCGGCGCCGACCGCGGCGGCTGACGACGTCTCGCTCGTGGAGCAGCTTCTCCAGATCGCCAAGGCCCGGCCGCTGATGGCCCTGGGCGCCGCGGCGGCGGCGGTGACGGTGCTGATCCGCAATCCGGCGGTCCTGACGGCCATCCTCAGCGCCGTCCTGGCCGGCGGGGCGGCCAAGACCGAGACCAAGTAGGCGGAACGGCCCCGCCGGCTCGCGGCCCTGGGGCTCCACGCCGGGCCCTGCCGCGCCGTCCCTGGCTTATGGACGCCTAGCGCCCCCGGCGGTCGAGAGACCAGGTGCGGTAGGGCTCGTAGCGCGATCCGGTCCAAGCCAGGGCCTTCACCCGGAAGCAACCCGCCTCGACCTCCACCACGTTGAAGCCCGGCGGCACGCCGCGTTCGCGCACCGAGAGCGTGCCCGCGCCGACGGCGTAGGTGCGGCCGTCGCCGTAGGGATAGGGCCAGGTGAAGGGTGCGTGGATATGGCCGGACAGCACGAGGTCGACCCGCGCCTCGGCGAAGGCCGCGGCCGCCTTCTCGCCGCCCCAGACCTTGGCGGTCATCGGGCCTCCGATCATCTCGATCAGCGGGTGGTGCACCACCACGATGCGGACGGAGGCGTCGTCCTGTCCGTCGAACCAGGCGGCGGCGGCCTGGGCCTGGCGCAGCGAGATCTGCCCCTTCGACCAGTTCAGGCGGGGCTGCGCGCCGCGGGCGGTGTTGACCCCGCGGACCGCGAACCCGCCGCCGGCATAGGTCTGGGCCGGCGCCGTCCCGATCCAGCGCTCGAACCGGCGGAACGGCGCGAAGATGCGCTCGGCCCAGGCGAGGTACGGCGCGTCATGGTTTCCCGGGGTGACGAGGCGCCGCTCGGGCAGGCGGTCCAGCCAGGCCCTCGCCTTCTGGAACTCGTGCACCTCGCCGAAGCGGGTGAGGTCGCCCGACACGATGATGAGGTCGAAGGCCTCCCGCGACAGGCAGTCGGCGGCGGCCGCCACGGCGGCCTCGTTCTCGCCGCCGAAATGGATGTCGGACAGATGGGCGATGCGGATCGTCATCAGACGTCCTTCGGGATCGACAGCACCCGCGCGACCTGGGGCGTGTAGCGCACCTCCGTCGCGGACTTCAGACGGACGGACTCCCCGTCGAGCACCGCCGGGATGCCTTGCGCGGACCAGATGCGGGCGTGGCGGCAGCGGCGGCTGGCCACCGCGGGGTCGTCGCGCCAGTCGCGGACCAGGGCGTTGAGGCCGAGCCGCAGGACGTCGGCGACGCCCGTCACGTCTAAGGCGGCGGCTTCCAGCACCTGCTCCTCGTCGGTCAGCGCGCGGGAGGTGGTCGGGCACATGAAGACCATCGCCTCGGCCTTCTCCCGCGGGCCGCCGTCGAGGGCGTAGCGCAGGCGGCCGGTGAAGGCCTGGCGGATCGCCCGCTTGGCGCGTGTCCAGGCCAGACGCCGGCGGCCGAAGCGGGCGGCCTCGCGGGCCGGGGCCCACAGCGCGGGCGAGCCCAGGATCGCGGCGACCATGAAGCGGTGCCCCTCGACCTCGCCGCCGCCGATCGCCCGCTCCTCGCCCTGGGCCAGGGCGATGGTCAGCGCGTCCTGCCAGGGCCGGACGCCATAGATGGCGTGGGGCAGCATGTTCATCGTCCCGCCCGGCAGCGGGGCGAGCATGGGGCCGTCGGGGCCGCAGAGCTCGGCGGCGGCGCGGGCGGTCCCGTCTCCCGCCAGCACCACCAGCAGGTCCGGCGCGGCGTCGACCGCCCGGCGCAGGCAGTCGGTCAGCTCATGGGTCTCCGGCGCGCAGACGTTCGCCGTCACGCCGAAGTCGGCGAAGATCTTGCCGAGCTGCTGCGGCGCGTCGTCGTTGACGCTGCCCGACGCCACGTTGGCGACGACCTCGACCTTGCGGATCTGAGTCACCGCCCCCTCCGCGGCCGATGGTGAGACGGGATCAGCGGCCAGGCTGGGTCGCGTCGTTGCCGTCCGTGGCGTCATTGATCGCGCGCCCGGCGTCGTCGGCGGCGTCGCGCACCACGGGCTCGGCCCTGTCGGCGGCGACCGACAGGTTCTGGTCCACCGTGCGTCCGGCGCCGCTGAACGAGCCGTTGATGGCGGCCAGGGCCAGCAGGATCACCCCGATCGCGGCGGCGATGAACATGAAGGTCATCAGGATGGGATGACGCTTGCGCGCGGCGCGGGCATCGCGCCGGCCGCGCTCGTAAGCTTCCCGCAGATCCGCCCGATCGTCGACGTCACGGCGGACGGGGTCGTTGTCGTAGGAACGTGCAACCACGGTTCGAGCCCTCCTCAGGCGGTCCGGCGATGCAACGGCAAGCCTTCGCCTTAGTTCCGCCGACCTGCCGACGGAACTGTGAAGCTTCGACCGCGTTTTGGACGGTCGTAGGGGGACACGTAAGGAGAGCCAAGGAATGCTCAAGCCTCTTATCGCCCTCGTGGGCGCCGGTGTTCTCGCGTCGGCCTGCACCACGACCGGCAATACGGAATCGAACGCCGTCGGCGGCGCCGCTCTGGGCGCTCTCGCGGGCGCCGCTATTGGTGCGGTGTCCGGCGACGTGGGTGTCGGCACGGGGGCCGCTGTCGGCGCCGGCGTCGGCGCCGTGGCCGGCGCCGTGAAGGGCTGCCGTGAAGACGGCGGCTGCGGCGCGGCGCCTGCGAACCGCCGCCAGTACTACGATGAGCGCGCCGGTCGCTACTACTACTACGACTCCGGCACCGGCCGCTATTACTGGGAAAACGGCACGCCCCGCTGACGGGCTGCACGCCTCTTTTCAGACGGCGAGGGCGGTCGGAGGTTTCCGGCCGCCCTTTTCGTACCTATCGAAACAGAGAACGGGAGGGGCTTCATGGCGCCCAAGGCAGGACTTCTGATCGTCGCCGCGGCGCTGGCGCTCGCGGGCTGTCAAACCGTGCGCGACGCACGCGATCGCTGGGTCAAGGCGCCCGCGCGCTGCGAGGACCAGACGGTGCAGATCTATTTCGAGCCGGACCAAGCGGAGGTGACGCCGGAAGGCCGGAGCGTGATCGCCGCGGCGGCGAACCAGGCGCAAGGCTGCACGGTGGAGCGCGTGAGCGTGTTGGGCCTGGCGGACGCCGCCGGCGGCGCCACGGCGAACCTCGAGCTGTCGAAGAAGCGCGCGCAGTCGGTGACCGCGGCCCTGGTGGCGGCGCGGCTGCCCGCCGCCGAATTCAGCGTCGCCGCCGCGGGCCAAGCGGGCGCCGTGACCTCTGACGGCCGGGCCGCGCCGCTGCGCCGCCGCGCCGACGTCACCCTGCACATGAAGAAATAGGAGCCCAGGCCGGCGCGGTCGCGAACCGCCGCCGGTTCGCACGCACGCAAAAAGGAAGGGCGGGTCCTCGGACCCGCCCAGTGTGCATCATCGAGAAAAGGGGTGCGGAGACGGCAGACTGGCATGCTCGCCAGTCTCAAGTCGGGGGGGGCGTCGCCGCCTCCGCATGATCATAAACACAAGATCGCGGCGTGCGTTCCGAACGGCGATCAACTTTTTTGGAAATTTTCGCGCGCCGCCCGAGCCGTTGAAAACTTCGCGAACAACATCAAACGCTTGCGAAGCTTGGCCGCAGGCGGGGGAACGTGGCTTTGCGCCCGCGCGTTTCGCCTCATGGCGGGGGTGCACACGGCGCGCCCGCAGGAAAGGGCTCGGGTCATGCGCAGTTCGTTCGCCACACGTGCTCGCGTCTCGCTGGGCGGGCTGCCGCTCGCCCGAACGCCGAACCATCGCCAGCAGGCCGCGCGGCGGCGCTGGATGGTGGCGGGCGGCATGCTGGCGCTCGCCCTGGCCAGCGGCGCCATCGGGGCGCTCACCACCGGCCGCACCCATCCGCAAGGCTCGGTCGAGACCGGGCCGTTCAGCTATTTCCCTTATCAGTAAGGAGACTTCCATGGCGTCTTCGACGCGCGAGACTTCAAGGCCGGTCGTCGGCGCCACGCGAGCCCGACAGGGCCGCTCCGGGCGCCACGTCCTGCTCGTCCTGGGGTTCGGGCTGCTGCTCGTGATCCTGGGCTTCGCCGCCGCCTACATGTGGCGGTCCGACGACCTGGCCTCCACGAACACCAACAACGGCCCCTCCGACCGGGCCGAGGTGTTCAACGCGCCCGAGCCCGCGCCGATCAACTCGGCGACGGAAGGCAACGCGGCGCAGGACAACATGTCCGCCGCCCCGGCCGGCGGCAGCGCGCCTTCCACGGCCTCGACCCCGACGCCTTAAGCGGCCTCGGCAGAAGCCGGACGTGAAAAGGGCGCCGCTCCGGTCCGGAGCGGCGCCCTCTTCGTTTCGGATGGAACGCTGGAGCCTCAGGCGGCCTGCTTGCTGGCCTTCCGCGGATGGAAGAACAGCGCCTGGCCGATGGCGGCCTTCACCGTCTCGGGCTGGAACGGCTTGGTGATCAGGAAGGTCGGCTCGGGCCGCTCGCCGGTCAGCAGGCGCTCGGGGAAGGCGGTGATGAAGATCACCGGCACATCGTAGCGCTGCAGGATGTCCTTCACCGCGTCGATCCCCGACGACCCGTCGGCGAGCTGGATGTCGGCCAGCACCAGACCCGGGGTCTTGCGGGCGACGGCGTCCACCGCCTCGGTGCGGGTGGCGGCGATGTCGACGACCGTGTGGCCGAGCTCCTTCACCAGCGCCTCGATGTCGGCGGCGATGACCGGCTCGTCCTCGATGATCAGGACGTCGGTGGCCAGTTCGGCGTCGATCTCGGCCTGGGCCTCGGCGATCAGCCGTTCGACCTCCGAGAAATCGGCGCCCAGGATCTGGGCGGCCTCGGTCGGCGTGAAGCCTTCGAGCGCGGTGAGCAGGAACGCCTGGCGCGAGCGCGGCGCGATGCGCATCAGCCGGCGCGTGGTGTCGTCCGTGGAGAGGTCATCCTCCTGCGGCCCTTCCAGCTGGGCGCCCGAGGTGCACCAGATGGCGTGGAACACGTGGTAGAGCGCCACCCGCGGGGTCATGCTGGCTTCCAGCACGCGCTCCCCGGCCGCCAGGGCCTCGAGAGCGACGCGAACATAATGGTCGCCGGTGGACTGGTCGCCCGTGAGCGCGCGGGCGTAACGGCGCACATAGGGCAGATGCGGCGCCAGTCGGGCTAGAAGACTCAAATTGACCCCTCCCGTTTCAACGGATCGAAAGCCGCAGCCCAAGGCAGAGGCTGCGCCCCCGCCCCGATCTGCATGATGATCCAAAAACGCCAGCGAATGGAACCGGTTCCCTTCGCCGCCAGTTTTCCGCATCTTGTCCGTTCCGAAGCGGGAACCCGAACGTGAGTTGAGGCGTTGGACGGCGACAAGGAACCAGCGAGGGGGCGGCCTCCGCGCGAGCGGAACGCCGACGATATGATAGAACAGCGTCCTTCACCGGATCGTACCCGGCCGTCCGCGGCCCTGGACGAAGCCCGCCTGCGCCAGCAGGCGATCGGCGTGCGCCTGCGCCAGATGTTCGACGAAGTCGTCAATGAGTCCGTACCGGACGAGTTCCTGGACATCCTCCGCAGGGCCGACGAACGCGGCGCGGGGGATCGCTGATGTCGGCGGACCCCCAAGCCAGGCCGCCCCGGACAGCGGCCGACGACAACGCCTTCAAGCGTGAGCTGGTCCAGCTCATCCCCCACCTGCGCGCCTTCGCCCGCACGCTGTGCGGCGACCCCGCGGCGGCCGACGACCTGGCGCAGGACGCCATGATGAAGGCCTGGGACGCGCGCGCCAGCTTCCAGATGGGCACGAACATGAAGGCCTGGACCTTCATGATCCTGCGCAACCAGTTCTATTCGGAGAAGCGCCGGTCCTGGCGCCAAAGCCAGCTCGACCAGGAGGCCGCCGAACGCACGCTGGTGGCGGTCGACGATCCGGAAGCCCCTGTGGCGCTGGACGAACTGCGGCAGGGCCTCGCCATGCTGCCGCCGGAACAGCGCGAAGCGCTGATCCTGGTGGGCGCCGGCGGCTTCGCCTACGAAGAGGCGGCCGACATCTGCGGCTGCGCGGTCGGCACGGTGAAGAGCCGCGTCAGCCGGGCTCGGCGGGCGCTGCACGCCATCCTCGACGAAGGGGCGTACGACCGCGACGGCGCCTCGGCCGGTGACGCCATGCGCTCTATCCTGGCGGATGCGGAGCGGCTCAGCACCGTCCGTTAGCGACGGAGCGGGTCGCCGATGTTTCGACTGCCCTCAGCCTCGCCGAGTACGATCCGGGTCCGTCTCATCGCGGCGCTGGCGGCTGCCCTGCTGCCGGTGCTGATGCTGGGCGTGCTGCAGTCCGTGATCGGCTTCCAGCGCGAAGGCCGCATCCTGCGCGAGAACCTCGGCTTCGCGGCCGAGCGCAGCGCGGCGACGGCGCGCGCGCGGATGGAGAGCGCCGACGTGCTGCTCCAGACGCTTGCGCCCGGGGCCGTGGGCTTCCAGTGCGCTCAGCGGCTGGCGCAGGTGAAGGCGCGCATCCCAGGCTATGTGAACCTGATCCGGTTCGATCGGCAGGGCCGCGTGGTCTGCGCCGCCGGCGACGTGCCGCCCGACACGCAGCGCGCCAGCCGGGCCTGGTTCCAGCGCCTCGCGGCGGGCGAGGACCTGGCCATCACCCGCGATCCCGGATCGGCCTACGCCCGCGAGCCCGCCGTGCTGACCGCCGCACGCGCGCTGACGCCGGACGGCCGCTTCGACGGCGCCTTCGTGGCGGTGATCGCGCTCTCGAGCCTGCAGCCGGCGGTGACCGATCCCTCGCTGCCGCCCGGCGCCGAGGTCGGCCTGGTCGAGCGAACCGGGCAGTACATCAGCATGACCAGCGCCGCCGCCTTCCCGCGGCTGCCGCAGGACTGGCGCGCCAAGGTCGACGCCCAGGGCACGCTGGTCTGGTACGGCCGCGACGGCGAGGGCCGACGCCGGGTCTATTCGGCCGCGCCGGTCGTCGGCGAGGAAGTCTATGTGGTGCTCTCGGCCAACTCGCCCGGAATCCTCTCCGCGGCCTGGCTGAACCCGCTGACCGGCGTGCTCTTCCCGCTGCTGACCTTCGCGCTGGCGCTGGCGGCCGTGTCGGTGGTCACCGATCGGGTGGTGGTGCGCTGGATCGCCTATCTCCAGCGCATCGCGGCCCTGTATGCGCGCGGCCGTCTCAGCGTGCGGCCGGTCCAGGCCGAGCAGATGCCGCCGGAGATCCGCGACCTGGCCGAGACGCTCGAGGACATGGCGGACGCCATCGTCGGCCGCGACGCCTCCCTGCGGGACAGCCTCGCCCAGAAGGACGCGCTGATGCGCGAGATCCATCACCGGGTGAAGAACAACCTGCAGGTCATCTCCAGCCTGCTCAACATGCAGCAGCGCTCGCTGTCCGACCCGGCTGCGCGCTCGGCGATGAGCGACACCCGCCAGCGCATCACCGCCCTGGCGCTGATCTATCGCGCGCTCTACCAGGGCCCCGACCTGAAGCGGGTGGACCTGCGACCGTTCCTGGAGGAGCTGACCGCCCAGCTCGTCTCCGGCGACCTGGTGCACGGACCCGCCGTGCGCACCGAGCTGTCGGTCGACCCGCTGGTGATCGACCCCGACCGGCTGGCGCCGCTGGCCCTGTTCGCCGTCGAGGCGATCACCAACGCCCAGAAGCACGCCTTCGCCGGCCGCGGCGGGGTGCTGACCCTGGACTTCACCGTCCATGGCGACGAGGCGGAGCTGGCCATTTCGGACGACGGGACTGCGAGCGACGAAGGCCTGCAGGCCTCGGGCGTCGGACGCACCCTGATGACCGCCTTCGCGCGGCAGCTCCGCGGGCGGGTGGAACTGTCGCGCAACGCGCGGGGCGGCGTCACGGCGCGGCTGGTCTTCCCCACGCCGGCGGCCGACGGCCTGCCGGCGGCGCCTGAAGGCTCGGCGGGGAACCAGGCTGCGGCTTAGCCGTTCTCGCGACGCCAGATGCAAATCCCGGGAGAATCTCTCATGCGTAAGATCATCGTCCTGGCGGCTCTCGCCGCCAGCATGGCCGTTGCCGCCTGCAACACCGTTTCGGGCGCGGGCCAGGACGTGAAGGCCGCCGGTGAAGCGGTCTCGCAAACGGCCGAAGACGCCAAGAACTGAGGCCGCAGGGCCGATGTTGCGAAGCCCCGCCGCGCGAGCGGCGGGGCTTTTCGTTTGCGGATCAGGCCGCCGCGCCGACGGCGAAGACCCCAGCGTGCGGCGCCACCGGGTCGAGCCAGGCCTCGGCGCCGTCGTTCAAGCCGAGGACGAGCCGCCCTCCCGGAGCCAGGGCCCGCGTCAGGCCTTCCAGCACGCGTTCCCGCGCTTCACCGGTGAGCCCGCCCAGCACGTTGCGGCACAGGATCAGTTCGAAGCCGCCCAGGCGGGAGAGATCGTCCAGCAGGTTCACGCGCCTCCAGCGCACCATCTGGCGGATGCGCGGCGACAGCGCGAAGAACTCGCCCTCGCGCTCGAAGTGCCGCACGAGCCGCTGCGCGGGCAGGCCGCGCTGCACCTCGAACTGCGAATAGAGGGCGGCCTGCGCCTTCTCCAGGCTGCGTTCGGAGAGGTCGGAGGCGAAGAGCTCGACGCGGCCCGCCAGCGCCGGCGTTTCGGCCAGCAGCATCGCGAGGGAATAGACCTCCTGCCCCGCGCCGCAGGCCGCGCTCCACACGCGCACCGGACCCTCGGTCCGCGCCGCGAGGCCGGGGAGTACGTCGCGCGCGAGGGCCTCGAACACCGCCGGATCGCGGAAGAAGGCGGTTTCCGGCGGAGCCATGGCCTCGACCATCGCCCAGACCAGCCGCTCCTCCGCCCGGAGGCGCACGCTTTCCAGGAAGTCCGACAGCGAGCCGAAGCCTTCCCGGCGCGCCACGGGGGCGAGACGGCTCTCGATCAGATAGGCCTTATCGGGATCGACGCGCAGCCCCGCGCGGCTCGCACAGATGGCGGCGATGCGCTCGCGGTCCTCGAGCGGGATCATGCGGCGAGCTTCCCCGCGAGCCCCACGAAGGCCAGCTTGCCGGCCAGGATCTCGCCGTCGAACGGTTTCATTACGTATTCGTCGGCGCCGGCGTCCAGCGCCTCGCGGATGCGGGCGAGGTCATTCTCGACCGAGCAGAACACCACGCGGGGCTTGTCGCCGCCGGGCTCGGTGCGCAGCCGGCGGACGAATTCCAGGCCGTCCATCACGGGCATTCGCCAGTCCAGCAGGATGGCGTCGGGCATGGCGGCGTGGCACCAGGCCATGGCCTCGACGCCGTCTCCCGCCTCGGCCACCTCGAAGCCGAGATCCTCCAGGATCCGGCGCGCGACCTTGCGGATCACGCGGCTGTCGTCGACGACCAGGCAGGTCTTCAAGGTTCTACGGCGCCCCCTAACGGGACGACTTGTCGCGCAAGAGGGTTAACGCGAGGCTTAGGCCGGCAGGGTCGCGGCGAAGACGATCCGCTCCTCGTTGACGTCGGCGAAGACCCGGCCCCCGGCGTCGGCGACGAAGAGGTGGACGTAGTAGGCCTGGACCCAGTGGCCGTGCAGCCCCTCGCCCAGCGGCTGGCCCTGCAGGCCGCGCAGAACCTCGGGCCGCAGCCTGGCCCGCGGGCCGGTGGCGTCGACGGCGAGCGCGACCTGGGCGCCTTCCTGGACGGCGCGGACGCGGGCGGTCCCGCCGGTGGGCAAGGCGGCGCCGGCCATCTGGGCGAGGTTCAGCAGCGTGCGGGCGCAGGGCTTGTTCACCGCCGGGGTCTCGACCGTCCACTCGAGCTCGGCCCGCATGTGTCGGAAGACGCCCTGGGCCAGCTTCTCCAGGTCGCGCGCGTCGAAGGTCTCGGCCGAGGCCGAGGCGCCGAACGCCACCCGGGTGAAGGCGAGCAGGTCGGCGAGCTTGCGCGCCGAGGTCTCGATGAGGCCCATGGCCTCTTCCTTCATGTCCTGCGCCGACGGGTCCTCCAGCAGGTCCAGGCCCGAGACGATGGCGCTCGCCGGGCTGATGAAGTCGTGGCACATCCGCGCCGCCAAGTAGGCGGCGAGCTCCGCCGGGCGCACAGCCTCGCCGGCCCCAGAGGGGGCGGCCGGGACGTCTTCGGGCATATCGGTCATGGCGGCGGACCTTGAGGTGATTTGAGCCTTTGGAAAACGCCTGCGGCTCTCTAATAGACCCGCCATGGAGCCGTTCGCGGACCCTTCCTGGAGCCCGGCGTCCTCGTGCGGCATCCGACGCAGGACGACTGGGGCCTGGGGCAGGTGCAGTCCGTGGCCGGTCGCAGGATCACCGTGAACTTCGAGAACGCGGGCAAGCAGACGATCGACGCCGCCGTCGTGCGGCTGGTTTTCGTGGGCGACGATCCCAGGGATCGAATCAGAGGCTGAGGGCGAGTTGACGCTTTCCGACATCGACGTGGGCGAGACCCTCGCCGCCATCTGCGAAGCCGCGGCGGGGGTGATCCTGCCGCTCTGGCGATCCGGTCTGACGGTGCATTCCAAGGCGGACGAAAGCCCGGTCACGGAGGCGGACCGGCGCGGCGAGGCGCTGATCCTGGAGCGGCTCGCGGCCGCCTTCCCCGACGTGCCGGTCGTGTCGGAGGAGGACGCCAGCGAGTTCGGCACGCCCGACCAGATCGGGCCGGTCTTCTTCCTGGTGGACCCGCTGGACGGGACCAAGGCGTTCGTGCGCGGCGATCCCAACTTCACGGTCAACATCGCACTGATCGTGGATGGCCGCCCCGTCGCCGGCGCAGTGACGGCGCCGCCGACCGGCGAGACCTGGTTCACCCGGGCCGGCGAGGCGTGGAAGCGGGTGAACGGCGGCGCGCCACAGCCCGTGCGGGTGCGCGCCTGGGACCCGGCGACCGCGCTGGGCCTGATCAGCCACACGGCCACCGAGGAGCAGATCCGCAACCTCACCGACCAGTACGGCTTCGTCCGGACGCAGGCGATGGACAGCTCGATAAAGCTGTGCCGGATCGCCGAGGGCGCCGCTGACATCTATCCGCGCCACGGCCCGACCATGGAGTGGGATATCGCCGCCGCGCACGCGGTGCTGCTGGGCGCGGGCGGGAGCCTGTCCACGCCCGAAGGCGAGGCGTTCGTATACGGCAAGGCGGACAAGCGCTTCCGGAACGGCTGGTTCGTCGCCCGCGGGGGCTGACAACGGCCGACGTCCGTCAGATGTGCTTGGGCGTGTTCCACTCGTCGGAGACGGGCGCCGATACCTGCGCGGGCCAAGCCTCGTGCTGGGCGGTCATGGCGGCCGTGGCCACCGGCCGGCCGAGCGCCAGGTAGCTCACGAAGCCCACCAGGAAGGCGAGAGCGGCCAACCACAGGAACGGGCGGAGCACTTCAGCGGCGGCGGTCATCTCGGCAGATCCCGTTGGCTTCTGAAGGCTTTAACCCCCTTCGCGAGGCAAGGTTGCGCGGGTCGCGGGTGCGGGCCCCAGCGCCGCCCTTGATAATTGCGAACGATTCTCATTGCGGACCTTCACCAGGGCAACTAAGAACGCCTCGCATTCTTATTCTTAAGTGGACAGGGGACGGGGTTATGTCGGTGAAGGGCGTTGTCGCGCGGAAGAAGCGCGCCCTGGTGTTCGCCGCCGCGGGCGTGGCGGGCCTCTCGATGGGCGCGGTCGCGCAGGCGGCGGACCTGGCGGCCGACGCCGTGGACGCCGCGGCGCCCAAGGAGCTGTCCGGCGTCGACGTGAGCGGCGTCCGCGCCCGCGAGCCGGACGCGCCCAAGTACACGGCGCCGCTGGTGGACACGCCGCGCAGCATCACCGTGATCCCGCGCGAGGTCATCGAGCAGACCGCCGCCACGTCGCTGACCGATATCCTGCGCACCTCGCCGGGCATCACCTTCGGCGCGGGCGAAGGCGGCCAGCCGCTGGCCGACCGGCCGTTCATCCGCGGCCAGTCCTCGGGCAACAACATCTTCGTCGACGGCGTGCGCGACACCGGCGGCCAGATGCGCGAGGTGTTCGCCATCGAGCAGGTGGAAGTGGTGAAGGGCGCCGACAGCGCCTATTCCGGCCGCGGCTCGGGCGGCGGCAGCATCAACCTGACCACCAAGCGTCCCCGCCTGGACAGCTTCGTCAACGCGAGCGCCTCGGTCGGCACCGGCAACTACTACCGCGGCGTGATCGACGCGAACTACCAGGTGGGCGACACCTCGGCCGTCCGGCTGAACGTCATGGGCATGGACAACGACAGCCCCGGCCGGGATGCCGCCAACTTCAGCCGCTACGGCCTGCTGGCGGGCGTCGCCACGGGCCTGGGGACCGAGACCCGCGCCACCCTGCTCTACTACCGCCTGCGGACCGACGACCTGCCGGACTACGGCGTGCCGCTGTTCACCAAGGCGCAGGCCCTGCCGCGCACGGCAAGCGGCGTCCTGCCCGTGCCGCGCGACAGCTTCTATGGCCTGAAGGCGCGCGACTATCAGGAGACCGAGGCCGACATCGCCACCCTGATCGCCGAGCACGACGTCTCCACCGCCTTCAAGATCCGCAGCGTCTTCCGGGCGTCGAAGACCCTGAACGACTATGTGGTCACCAATCCCGGCGACGGCGGCGTGGCCCAGCTCGTGGGCGGCCAGTGGTGGATGAAGCGCGGCACCAAGAGCCGCTGGAACCCCACGAAGACGGTCGCCAACGTCACCGACGTCTATGGCGCGTTCGACCAGGGCTTCATCAAGCACAGCTACGACGTCGGCCTGGAGCTGAGCCGCGAGCAGAACAAGAACGCCGCCTACGTCGTCTATACGACCGCCGGCGCGCCCTGCCCGGCCGGGTTCACCGGCGCGAGCAACAACCTGGGCGTCGGCGACTGCACCCTGCTGTTCGACCCGAACCCGAACGATCCCTGGCAGGGCACGCTCACCCGCCCGACGCCGTCGCGGAACATCACCAAGACGGTCGGGATCTACGCCTTCGACACCATCTCGTTCGGCGAGAAGTGGCTGCTGAACCTCGGCGTCCGGCACGACAGCTATGAGGTGAACGGGACCGACGTCACGGTGACCAGCGCCAACGGCGTAATCACCGGCGAGACCCTGACGCCGCGCCACGGCGACTGGGAATTCACCAACTATCAGGTGGGCCTCGTCTACAAGCCGACCGAAAACTCCAGCGTCTACGTGGCCTACGCCACCACCTCGACGCCGCCGACCATCGCCTCCGGCGACCAGAACACCGGGACGGGCACCGGCACGGGCAACCTCGCCAACCTGCTGCTGGACCCCGAGGAGGTGACGAACTTCGAGGTGGGCGCCAAGGCCACGTTCTTCGGCGAGAAGCTGAGCGCCTCGGTCACCTACTTCGACCTGAAGCGCGAGAACGCCCAGATCCAGGTGGCCAGCGGCGTCTACGCCCAGGTCGGCGAGGCCGCGGCAAAGGGCGTCGAGATCGGCGTCACGGGCGCGGTGACCGAGCGCTGGGACGTGTTCGGCGGCTACACCTACATGGACACCGAGCTGGTTCGCGGCGCCTACAACGTCGTCAACGAGGGCGACCCTCTGGCCAATTCGCCCAAGCACAGCTTCAGCCTGTTCACGACCTATGACGTGACCGACGCGCTGACCCTCGGCGGCGGGGCGTACTACGTGTCGAAGAGCTTCGGCGGCAACCAGGGCGGCGCCGGCGGCGGGACCAACCGCATCTACGCGCCCGCCTACTGGCGGTTCGACGCCTTCGCCTCCTATCGGATCACCGAGAACGTGGACCTTCAGCTCAACGTCCAGAACGTCGGCGACGAGGACTACATCATCCGGACCAACGGCGTGCACCACGCCGACTACGGCCCCGCCCGCCAGGCGATCCTAACCCTCAACGTCCGCTACTGATCCTCCCCTCCGAGGTAGCGGACGCGCCGGCCCCGCCTCCCGCACGGAGGCGGGGCCGCTTCGCATCCCGACCCGCCGAGGCTTAAGGTTGACCCGCCATGATGCTGCATATCCCCGAGGTGCTGACCAAAACCGAGGTCGCGACCCTGCGCGAGCTGATCGACGCCGCGCCCTGGGTCGACGGCAACGAGACCTCGGGGACCCAGGCGGCCCTGGCCAAGAAGAACGCGCAGCTTCCGGAGGGCTCGCCGGCGGCCGTCCAGGCGGGCGAGGCGATCCTGGACGCGCTGTCGCGCAATCCGCTGTTCGTGGCCGCGGCCCTGCCGCAGGTCGTCTTCCCGCCCCTGTTCAACCGCTATGCCGGGGGCGAGGCGTTCGGCATGCACGTGGACAATTCGATCCGCCAGAGCCGCGACGGGCGGGTCCGCATCCGCAGCGACCTGTCGGCGACGCTGTTCCTCACCGAGCCCGAGGCCTACGACGGTGGCGAGCTGGTGGTGGAGGACACCTTCGGCGCGCACGAGGTGAAGCTGCCGGCCGGCGACATGATCCTCTATCCCGCCTCGAGCCTGCATCGGGTGACGCCGGTGACACGGGGCGCGCGGGTGTCCAGCTTCTTCTGGATCCAGAGCCTGGTGCGGGAGGACGCCCGGCGCGAGCTGCTGTTCCAGATGGACCTGGCCATTCAGCAGCTCTCGGCCAGGGTCGGCGCCGACGCGCCCGAGCTGATCTCGCTGACGGGCGGGTACCACAACCTGCTGAGGATGTGGGCCGAGACCTGAAGAGGGCCTACCCGCGCCCCTGAAAAGCCGGTATGCCCCCGCGGAAAGATCGTGGGGAAAGACCAAGGGGAACCGCCATGCCGCTCGATAGCGCTCCGCAGAAGACCTACCGCTGGGACGATCCGCTGGACCTGTCCTCGCGCCTCTCGGAAGAGGAGCGGATGGTCTGGGAGGCCGCCCGCCAGTACGCCCGCGAGAAGCTGCTGCCGCGCGTGGTCTCGGCCTATGCCGAGGAGCGGTTCGACCGCGAGATCATGACCGAGATGGGCGAGCTGGGCTTCCTCGGCCCGACGCTGCCCGAGGAATACGGCTGCGCCGGGGTGAACCACGTGGCCTATGGCCTGATCGCCCGCGAGATCGAGGCGATCGATTCCGGTTACCGCTCGGCGATGAGCGTGCAGAGCTCGCTGGTCATGTATCCGATCTACGCGTTCGGGTCGGAGGACCAGAAGCGCAGGTTCCTGCCGGGCATGGCGGCGGGGACGATCATCGGCTGCTTCGGCCTCACCGAGCCCGACGGCGGCTCGGACCCCGCCTCGATGCGGACGGTCGCCAAGAAGGTCGACGGCGGTTACGTCCTGAACGGCGCGAAGATGTGGATCACCAATTCGCCGATCAGCGATGTCGCCCTCGTCTGGGCGAAGCTGGACGGCAAGATCCACGGCTTCCTGGTGGAGCAGGGCTCGAAGGGCTTCGAGACGCCGAAGATCCAGAACAAGCTGTCGCTCCGCGCCTCGATCACCGGCGAGATCGCGCTCTCGGACGTGTTCGTGCCCGAAGACATGATGCTGCCCGGCGTGGAAGGCCTGCGCGGGCCGTTCTCGTGCCTGAACAAGGCCCGCTACGGCATCGCATGGGGCGCGATGGGCGCGGCCGAGTTCTGCCTGCACGCGTCGCGGGATTACGTCTCCAGCCGCAGCCTGTTCGGGCGCACCCTGGCCTCGCGCCAGCTGGTGCAGAAGAAGCTGGCCGACATGTCGACCGAGATCGCGCTCGGCTTCGAGGGCGCGCTGGCCCTGGGCCGGCTGATCGACGAGGGCGCCTGGGTCCCCGAGGCCATCTCGATGCTCAAGCGCAACAACTGCGGCAAGGCCCTCGAGATCGCCCGCGTCGCCCGCGACATGCACGGCGGCAACGGCATCTCGGGCGAGTACCACGTGATGCGCCACGCCTCGAACCTCGAGACCGTGAACACCTACGAGGGCGCGCATGACGTGCATGCGCTGATCCTGGGCCGGGCGATCACGGGCGAAAGCGCCTTCTGATCGCGGACGACCATCGCGGTACGCCCACAACTTTGCGTTTACCCCCGGAGGTGTAAGCCTTCGCCGCACACTGGGGGAAACAGATGGCCCGCAAGAGCGCGATCAGCGCCGGCGACAGGGCTGAGATGGTGCAGCGGCTGTTCGAGAACAGCTGCGATCTCATGCACGTGGTCGGGCCCGACGGGCGCCTGCGTCTCGTCAATCCGGCCTGGACGAAACTCACCGGCTGGACCGAGGACGAGCTGATCGGCCGCCGCGCGATCGAGCTGTTCCACCCCGACGATCGACCGGGCGTGCGGGAGCGCGCGGCCCAGTCGAAACCCGGCGTGATGTACGAGAGCGAGGCGCGTGTCCTGCTGAAGGACGGCAGCTATCGCTGGGCGGCCGCGCGTCGCTCGATGCTGGCGGACGGCTGCCACCTGGTGACGATGCGCGACGCCACCCAGGAGCGCGCCCATCGCGACGAGCTGGACTCGGCGCGCCGCACCCGCAAGGCGCTGGGCGTCTCGGCGGGCATCGGCATGTGGACCTTCGAGCCGCACGAGAGCCGCATCTGGTGGTCGGACGAAATCGTCAGCATGGTGGGCTTCAAGCCCGTCGAGCACGACACGCCCGAAGGCTTCGCCGCGCTGGTCCATCCGCGCGAACGCAAGCGGGTGATCGACGCCTTCACGCGCGCGGTCACCAAGGGCCATCCGATCCAGCTCGAGCACCGGATGTGGGCGCGCGATCACTGGATAACGGTTCGCGCCACCGTCGCCACCGAACCGCGCCCCGGCGGCCAGCACGCCTTGAAGGGGATTTCGGAGGACATCACCGAACTCGCCGCCGCGCGCGACGCCGCCCGCCATGGCGAACAGCAGGCGCGCAAGGCCCGCCGCGAGGTGCAGGTGGCCGCCCGGCGCCTGGAGATGGCGCTGAAGGCCGCGGAGGCCGGGGTCTACGAAATCGACCACGTGAACCGCAGCTTCTGGGCCTCGCCCGAGTTCGAGCGGATCACGGGCCTGCGGGGCTCCAGCTACGAGGAGGCGGTCGAGCTCAGCTATCCCGGCTTCCACCCCGACGACCTGCCGCACGTCCGCGCCTCGTTCCGCGCGCTGCACCGCGGCGACAAGCGGTCGGGCGAGAGCTTCGAGGCGCGGATCATCCGCCCGGACGGCAGCGAACGCTGGGTGAGGGTCCACCATCACCTGAAGGTCGGACGCGGCGGGCGCTGGCTGAAGGCCGTCGGCCTGATCCAGGATTGCGACGCCGGCAAGCGGCAGGAGCTGGCGCTGAAGGAGGCCCAGCGCGCGGCGGAAGCGGCCGGCGAGGCCAAGGCCGCCTTCCTGGCCAACATGAGCCACGAGATCCGCACGCCCCTGAACGGCGTGATGGGCGTGCTGCACCTGCTGAAGAGCGAGCATCTCACTGAAGACGGCCGCGCCCTGCTCGAGGAGGCGCTGTCGTGCGGCCAGATGCTGGCCGAGCTGCTCAACGACGTGATCGATTTCTCCAAGATCGAGGCGGGCCGACTGGAGCTGGCCTGCGAGCCGGTGGACGTCAGAGCTCTGGTGGGAGGCGTCGCGCGGCTGCTGAAGCCGCAGGCGCAGGCCAAGGGCCTGCAGCTCATCGTCGAGGCCGCCCCCGACGTGGGTTGGGTGCGTTCCGACCCCGTGCGCCTTCGCCAGGCGCTGTTCAACCTGGTCGGCAACGCGGTGAAGTTCACCGAGCGCGGCCACGTGGTGGTCCGCTGCCGGACGGCGGACGCCGGCGTGCTGCGCTTCGAGGTCGAGGACACCGGCGTCGGCATCCCCGAGAGCGCCCAGACGCGGCTCTTCCAGCGGTTCAACCAGGCCGACGCCTCCACCACGCGGAAGTTCGGCGGCTCGGGCCTGGGTCTCGCCATCACAAGGCGGCTGGCCGAGCTGATGAACGGCGACGTGGGCTTCACGTCCGTCGAGGGCCAGGGCTCGACGTTCTGGCTCGAAGTCGCGGCCGAGCCGGCCGAGGCTCAGGTCGCCGTCGAGGCCGCGCCGCAGACCGTGCTGGAGGGCCTGCGGGTCCTGGTCGTCGAGGACAACGCCACCAACCGGCTGATCGCCACCAAGCTGCTCGAGAACCTGGGGGCCTCGGTCGAGACCGCCGCCGACGGCTACCTCGGCGTCGAGGCGGCCGGCCGCGGGGGCTTCGACCTGATCCTGATGGACGTGCAGATGCCGGGCATCGACGGGCTGGAGGCGGCGCGCCGCATCCGCGGTCTGGGCGGCGCGGTGGCGGCGACGCCGATCGTGGCGCTGACGGCCAACGTGCTCTCGCATCAGCGCCAGTCCTACCTCGACGCGGGCATGGACGGCGTGGTGGGCAAGCCGATCTCGCCGGCGGCGCTGCTGGCCGAGATCGCCCGCCTGAGCGCCCCGGCGGCGCCGGAGGAAGACGTCGGCGACGCCGTCGTGGCCTGACGCCGCCTTCCCCCGCTTCGCGAAGCGGTGTTAGAGCAGGCGAAACAACGCCCTCGGGGGAGGATCAGCGCATGGCGGACGTCGCCGCAGACCGGGCCGACGCGCCGGAGAACGAAACGTCTCTGAGGACGGTGGTCGCGGCGTCCGCGGCCGGCACCGCCTTCGAGTGGTACGACTTCTTCGTCTTCGGGAGCCTGGCGGGCGTCATCAGCCGGGTGTTCTTCGCAGGCCTGCCGGAGACGGCCGGCCTGGCCGCGGCCCTCGCGCTGTTCGGCGCGGGCTTCCTGTTCCGGCCGCTGGGCGCGCTGGTGTTCGGCCGCATCGGCGACCGCGCCGGCCGCAAGGGCGCCTTCCTGATGACGGTGCTGCTGATGGGCGGCGCCACATTCGCCATCGGCTTGCTGCCTTCCTATCAGCAGGCGGGCCTCCTCGGACCGGCCCTGCTCATCCTGATGCGGATCATCCAGGGCTTCGCGCTGGGCGGCGAATACGGCGGCGCCGCCATCTACGTGGCCGAGCACGCGCCGGCCGACAAGCGCGGCTGGGCGACGAGCTGGGTCCAGACCTCGGCGGCCCTGGGCCTGGCCGGCGCCCTGCTGGTGATCCTGGCGACCCGGCTGGTGCTGGACGAGTTCGTCGGCGCCGAGGCGTTCGACGCCTGGGGCTGGCGGATCCCGTTCCTGTTCTCGGCCGGCCTGCTGGGGATCTCGATCTGGATGCGGCTGAAGCTGTCGGAAAGCCCGGCCTTCGCCAAGCTCAAGGCCGAGGGCCAGCAATCGAAGGCGCCGTTCAAGGAAGCCTTCGGCCAGTGGGGCAACCTGAAGCTCGTGCTGCTGGCCCTGTTCGCCTTCATGTGTGCGCAGGGGGCGGTCTGGTACACGGCCTTCTTCTACGTCCAGACCTTCATGGAGCGGTTCCTGAAGGCGCCGCCCGAGACCATCAGCGCCCTGATGCTCTCGGCCACCGCGGTGAGCGCCGTGGCCTACGTCTTCTTCGGCTGGCTGTCGGACCGGATCGGCCGCAAGGCCGTGATGCTGTTCGGCATGACCTTGATGCTGGTCGCCTACTTCCCCGGCTTCCACATGCTGGCCAAGACCCTGAACCCGGCCCTGGCCGAGGCCGAGGCGCGCACCCCGGTGGTGGTGATCGCCGATCCCGCCGACTGCTCGCTGCAGTTCGACCCGGTGGGCAAGGCGCACTTCACCTCGTCCTGCGACATCGCCAAGGGGGTGCTGGCCAACGCCGGGGTCTCGTACCGCAACGAGGCGGGCGCGCCGCGCCAGCGGGCCATGGTGCGCGTGGGCCTGGCGACCATCACCTCGGCCGACGCCCGCGGCCTGCCCGCCGACGCCGCGAAGGCCGTGAAGGCCAGCGTCGAGGGCCGCATCAAGCAAGGCCTGGCGCGCGCGGGCTATCCCGAGAAGGCCGATCCCGCCCGGATGAACTTCGCCGGGGCGTTCGCCGTGATGCTGGTGTTCGTGATCGCCGCGGCCGCGCTCTACGGGCCGATGGCGGCGGCGCTGGTGGAAATGTTCCCGACCAGGGTCCGGTACACGGCGCTGTCGCTACCGTACCACGTGGGCACCGGCTGGGTCGGCGGCTTCGTGCCGTTCTCGGCCTTCGCCATCGTGACGGCGGTCGGCAACATCTACTCCGGCCTGTGGTTCCCGGTCGTGTTCACCGCCATCTCGGTCGCCACCTGCCTGCTCTTGATGCGCGAGACCAAGGGCCGCGACCTGGACTTCTAGGAGGCGGGGCGGTCCAGCTCGGCGATCGTCGCGTTCGAAGCCGGCCGCTCGACCTGGAGGCGCTTCGAGACGGCTTCGGCTTCGCGCATGACGCGGAGCACGTTGCCGCCGGCCAGCCCCGCGAGCTCGGCGTCCGTCCAGCCGCGACGCGCCATTTCGGCCAGCAGCGCCGGGAACTTGCCCACGTCGTCGAGCCCCGCCGGCGCCGAGCCGATGCCGTCGAAGTCGGAACCGATGCCCACGCAGTCCTTCCCGCAGACCTTGGCGATGTGTTCGACGTGGTCGGCGATCATGGCGAGCGTGACCGGCGGCTGCGGATGGGCCTTCTCCCAGGCCTCCAGCGCGGCCTTCGCCTTCTCGGGCTGGCCGATGAAGTTGCCAGCGTAGGGCGGCGCGTTGTTGCGGGTCGCCTCTGCGGCGCGGTCCGACGCCCAGCGCGCGGACGCGTCGGACGCATAGCCCGGCGCGAAGTTGGCCATCACGACCCCGCGGTTCCGCTTCACCAGCGCCAGCACCTCGTCCGAGACGTTGCGCGGGTGGTCGGCGACCGCCCTCGATCCCGAGTGGGAGAAGATCACCGGCGCCTGGGTGACCCGCAGGGCGTCCTTCATGGCGTCTTCCGAGACGTGGCTGAGGTCGACCAGCATGCCCAGCCAGTTCATCTCGCGGACCACCGCCTCGCCGAAGGGCGTGAGGCCGCCGTGCTTCGGATTGTCGGTGGCGCTGTCGGCCCATGGGATGGTCGAGGAATGGGTCAGCGTCATGTAGCGCGCGCCGGCGGCGTGCATCTGGCGCAGCACCGGCAGCGAACCGTTGATCTGATGGCCGCCTTCGACGCCGACGAGAGAGGCGACCTTGCCGGCCTTGTGGATGCGGACGATGTCGTCGGCCGTGTAGGCCATCTCGAACGCCTGCGGCCAGCGCTGGGCCATCTGGCGCACGATATCGATCTGCTCCAGCGTGACCTGCACCGCCTCCGGTCCGGTGATGGTGGCGGGGATCCACACCGACCAGAACTGGCCGCCGACGCGGCCGGCCTTCAGGCGCGGGATGTCGGTCATCAGCGGCGGATCGGCCGGGGCGTGCGGCAGGACGGTGGTGTCCTTCGACAGGTCGACCTTCTCCACCTTGCTCGCGAAACGCTCCCGGATGGCCCAGGGCAGGTCGTTGTGGCCGTCGATGAGGGGCGTCCTGGCCAGCACGCGGTCGACGCGGGCGGCGATCCTGGGATCGGTCTGGGCGTGGGCGCCGGTGGCGACGAGGGCCGCGAGCGCGACCGAGCAGAACAGCCTCTTCATGCGCAAGGCTTGGCAAGCGCGGCCGCGGCGGTCAACGCCGCGCGTGGATCAGCCGGCGATCGGCAGGACCTGGGTCTCGGTCCCGTCAGCTTCCAGTGCGGCTTGTTCGGTCCGCCAGGTCGAGCCTGTGACGAGGCGGGCGACCCGGCGGCCCTCGCGGGCGAGGTCGGCCAGGGCGTCGGTCCGAAGGCCGGAGCGCCGCTCGGCGTCGCGGCGGGCGAGCGCCAGGACGTCGGCGTGGGCCCCCTCGTCGCAGACCAGCACGTCGGCGGCGGCGAGCGCGCGGGCGGCGCGGAGGGTGAGCAGGTCGGCGGGACCGCGCGCGTCGATGTACTGCACCGCGGCGGGCAGAGGCGCGTCCTGCGCCAGCCCCTGGCGTAGCAGGTCGCGGGCGCGGTCCATGTCCCCGGCGATCGCGGCCTCCGCCGCGGGCCCGGTGAGCGCGCCGCGCAGGAAAGCGCGGCGGCGATGCGGCTCGGGCAGCGCCTGGCGCACCTCGTCCTGCATCTGTCGGAACAGGGCCGCGACCCGGCCGGCGCCCTCGGGCACGCGGGTTTCCAGCTCGTGGCGCAGCAGGGTGGCCAGCATGGGCGAGGCGCCGCCGGTGCCGATGGCGGCCACCACCTCGCCGCGATCGATCACCGCCGGCGTGGTGAAGTCGCAGAGCGCCGGACGGTCGACGACGTTGACCGGAACGCCGGCGGCGCGCGCGGCCTCGGCGGCCTGGCGCGCGAAGTGGTCGTCCTCGGCGGCCACAAAGGCCAGGGTGGCCGCGGCATAGGCGCGATGGTCCAGCGCCTCCTCAGCCGAGAGGCGCACGACCGTGGCGGGCGAGCCTTCGAACAGGCGCGCCTTCGCGTCGGCCGCCTCGCCCTCCCCCGCGATCACCACCGTGCGGCCGGCGAGCGGGAAGAAGGCGGGAAAGGCGTCCATGCGCCGGAGCCTACTGCGCGGCTACTTCAGGGTCTTGAGGAAAGCGACGATCGCCTGCCGGTTCTCGTCCGAGGGGACCGAGATCATCATCTTCGTGCCGGGCGCGAACTGGGCGGGCGCCTTCAGGAAGGCGTCGAGGTTGGCGTCGGTCCAGGTTCCGCCCTTGGCCTTCAGGCCCGGCGAGTAGGCGAAGCCGTCCTTCGATGCGATCTTGGCGCCGGCTACGCCCGTCAGGCTCGGGCCCATCGGACCGCCCGCGTGGCACATCTTGCACTGCATGTTGAACAGCTGCTGGCCGTCGGCGGCGAAGGCCGGAGCGGCGGCGAGCGAGAGCGCCAGGGCGGCGGCGACGCGGATCATGAACTCTCCCCAGGTTCTTGAACGGGCAATTCGTAAGAGCGGTACGCTTTAGCGGGCCTTCGTGCGCAAGGCCATCACCGGCTTTCCCAGACCGCCGCAGCACAGCTACTATGCCAGATGACGTGTCGTGGGAGGACGTGGAATGGCTTCGACGCTCGATGTGAACGGACGCGTCTTGAACGTCAACGCGGGCCCGGACACGCCCCTACTCTGGGTGCTCCGGGATGAACTGGGGCTGACCGGCACGAAGTACGGTTGCGGCATCGCCCAGTGCGGCGCCTGCACGGTGCTGGCCGACGGGCAGCCGATCCGGTCCTGTTCGGCGCCGGTCTCGGCGTTCTCGGGCGTGAAGATCACCACCATCGAGGGGCTCGGCGGCGCGCATCCGCTGCAGCAGGCCTGGGTGAAGCACGACGTGCCCCAGTGCGGCTACTGCCAGTCGGGCCAGATCATGGGCGCGGCCGCCCTGCTGGCCCAGAACCCCAAGCCGGACGATGCGGCGATCGACGCGGCGATGGACGGCCACATCTGCCGCTGCGGCGCCTACCAGCGGATCCGCGCAGCCATCAAGGACGCCGCAGGCATGCCGGTCGTCGCGGGCGCGCCCGTGCCGGCGGTTCCGGCGCCGAAGTCCTGAGGAGGAGAGCCCCGATGAACAAGCCGCTCTTCCCCAAGGCCGTCACCCGCCGCGACGCGCTGGTCGTCGGCGCAACGCTGACCGGCGGCGCCCTGCTGGTCGGCTGCTCGCCCGCCGACATGCTGAGCGTCGGCGCCAAGAAGGACTTCGGCGCCTTCGGCCCCTTCATCCGCATCGCCGCGGACGGGACCGTCACCGTCGTCTCCAAGCACATCGAGTTCGGCCAGGGGAACCACGCGGGCCTGGCGGCGATCGTCGCCGAAGAGCTGGACGCCGACTGGGCCAAGGTGCGCGTCGAGCAGGCGCCGGCCATCGCCAACGTCTATGGCAACGCCGGGATGGGCGGCACCCAAGGGACCGGCGGCTCGTCGGCGATCTCGAATTCCTGGGAGCAGCTCCGCAGGGCGGGCGCCTCGGCGCGGGCGATGTTCGTCCAGGCCGCCGCCGGCAAGTGGAACGTCCCAGCCGGCGAGGTGCGGGTGCAGAACGGGCTCGTCAGCCACGCCTCGGGCAAGCAGGCCCACTTCGGCGAACTGCTGGAGGACGCGGCCAAGGTGAAGCCGCCGGCCGAGGTGACGCTGAAGGACCCGAAGACCTTCACCCTCATCGGCACCGACCGGGTGCGCCGCAAGGACTCGGTCGCCAAGAGCACGGGGACGGCGCGCTACACCCAGGACGTCCGGCTGCCGAACATGCTGGTCGCCATGGTGGCGCATCCGCCGAAATTCGGGGCCAAGGTGAAATCCTTCGACGCCGCGGCGGCGAAGAAGGTCCCGGGCGTCGTCGCAGTCCATCAGATCCCGACCGGCGTGGCGGTGGTGGCCAACGACACCTGGGCCGCGCGGCAGGGCCGCGACGCCCTGCAGGTGACCTGGGACGAGTCGGCGGCGGAAACGCGGAGCTCGGCGGCGATCCTCGCCAGCTTCAAGGACCTCGCCGCGGGCAAGGCGCAGCCGGCCGAGGGCGCCAAGTGGCAGGGCTTCGACTCGAAGGGCGACGCCGCGCGCGCGGCGGGCGGGACGGCGGCCGTCGAGGTCGCCTACGACTTCCCGTACCTGGCGCACGCGACCATGGAGCCGATGAACTGCGTGGCCGTCGTGAAGGGCAACTCCGCCCGGCTGGTGTTCGGTTCGCAGACCCAGACGCTGGACCAGCTCAACACGGCGAAGATCGTCGGCAACCTGCCGGGCGCGATCCAGATCGAGACGCTGCCGGCCGGCGGCTCGTTCGGGCGCCGCGCCAACTTCCAATCGGACTACGTGGCCGAGTGCGTGCAGATCGCCAAGAAGGTGGGCGGCGGCCGGCCGGTGAAGCTGGTCTGGACCCGCGAGGACGACATGCGGGCGGGCTACTACCGGCCGCTGGTGCATCACACCGTCCGCGTGACCACCGACGCGGACGGATTCCCGGCCACTTGGCGGCACCGGATCGTCACCCAGTCGATCATGAAGGGCGCGCCTCCGGGGATGCCGGGCGGCGACATCGACTTCACGGCCGTCGAAGGCGCCATGGGCTCGCCGTACCTGAAGGCGACGCCCGTCGTGGACGCCCAACTGCTGACGCCCGACGCCGGCGTTCCGGTGCTGTGGTGGCGCAGCGTCGGCGCGACGCACACCGCCTACGTCATGGAGCACACCATCGACCAGCTGGCCCGCAAGGCCGGCAAGGACCCCGTCGAGTACCGCCGGGCGCTCTACGTGAAGGCCGGCGCCAACCGGCACCTCGCCGTGCTGAACACCGCCGCCGAGAAGGCCGGCTGGACCACGCCCGCGCCGGCGGGTTGGACGCGCGGCGTGGCGGTCCACGAGAGCTTCGGCTCGGTGGTGGCCCAGATCGCCGAGGTGCAGCTGGAGAACGGCGCGCCGAAGGTGGGTCGGGTGGTCACCGCCATCGACTGCGGCATCGTCATCTCGCCCGACCAGATCGCCGCCCAGATGGAGGGCGGCACGTGCTATGGCCTTTCCGGCGCGATGTTCGGCGAGATCACGCTGACCGACGGCGCGGTCGACCAGGCCAATTTCGACACCTACCGCGTGCTGCGCAATTCCGAGGCGCCGACGGTGGAGACCTACATCGTGCCGTCGACCAATCCGCCCAGCGGCGTTGGCGAGCCCGGGACGCCGGTGATCGGCCCTGCCGTGGCCAACGCCCTGCTCGCCATCAACGGCCAGCCGGTGCTGAGCCAGCCGTTCGTGAAGGCTTAGGCGTGAAGGCCTAGGCGGTCTCCACGTCGCGGCGGTGGTCCACGTCGAAGAGGACGCCGTCGTCCGGCGCCTCGACCAGGGCCACGGCTTCGCCCAGGGCATCCAGGATGCGGCGGGCGCCGACGTCGCCGCGGAGGTCCAGCACCTGCGGGAACAGCGCCCGGGCCAGGACCACGGGATTGCCGCGCTGGCCGTCGAACACGGGAGCCGCCGCCGGCGCCCCGGCCGCCACCGCCTCGCACAGCGGCTTCAGCACCTCGTGCGGCACGCGCGGCATGTCGCCCAGGAAGACCATGCAGGCCTCGGTGTCGGCGGGCAGGCCCGCGATGGCGGCGCGCAGGGAGGCGGCCATGCCCTCCTCCCAATCGTGGGCGTCGACGATCTGGACGCTGGGGTCGTAGGCGATGGCCGCCTCGGCGACCTGGGAGCCGTCGGCCCCGGTGACCACCGTGACCCGGCGGACGGGCGCGGCGAAAGCGGCCGCCAGCGCGCCATGCAGCAGGACGCCTTTCCCGTAGGCCGTCAGCAGCTTGCCGCCGCCAAAACGCGAGCCCGACCCCGCCGCGAGAACAACCGCCTCTGTCGCCACGCCGTCTTCGCCTCTATCTTGGGTCCCACATGACGCTCACCGATCCAGGATCGCCGCAAGGGGCGCTCGTCGACGGCTTCGGCCGGACGGTGACCTATCTGCGCCTGTCGGTGACCGATCGCTGCGACCTGCGTTGCGTCTACTGCATGGCCGAGCACATGACCTTCCTGCCGAAGGCCGAGGTGCTGACCCTTGAGGAGCTGGACCGCATCGCCTCGGCCTTCGTGACGCTGGGCGTGCGGAAGCTGCGCCTCACGGGCGGCGAGCCGCTGGTGCGCAAGGGCGTCATGGGGCTGATCGAGGGGCTGTCGCGGCACCTGGCGAGCGGCGCGCTTTCGGAGCTGACCCTGACCACCAACGGCGCCCGGCTCGTGGAGTTCGCCGACCGGCTGGCGGCGGCCGGGGTGAAGCGGATCAACGTCTCGCTCGACACCCTGAAGCCGGAGCTGTTCCGGACGCTCACCCGCGGCGGCAACCTGACAAAGGTGCTGGACGGAATTTCGGCGGCCCAGGCCGCGGGCCTGTCGGTGAAGATCAACGCCGTGGCGCTGAAGCAGGACAACGCCGAGGAGCTGCCCGGCCTGATCGCCTGGGCGCACGGCAAGGGCTGCGACATCACCCTGATCGAAACCATGCCGCTGGGCGAGGTGGAGGCCGACCGCACCGACCAGTTCCTGTCGCTCAAGGACGTGCGGCGCGAGCTGGAGAGCTTCTGGAGCCTGGAAGACATCGGCCTGAACACCGGCGGGCCGGCGCGCTACGTGCGCGTCGCCGAGACCGGCGGGCGCCTCGGCTTCATCACCCCGCTCAGCCACAATTTCTGCGAGGCCTGCAATCGGGTGCGGCTGACCTGTACAGGTACGCTCCACACCTGCCTGGGCCAGGAGGATAGCGCCGACCTGCGGGCCGTGCTGCGGGGCGGCGCCTCCGACGCCGACCTGATCGAGGCGATCCGCAACGCCGTCGACGCCAAGCCCAAGGGGCACGACTTCGACGTGGCCCGCGCCCAGCCGGCGGTGGCGCGGCACATGTCCACCACGGGCGGCTGAGCATGGCCCGCGTGCTGCTGTTCGGTCCGTTGCGCGACCTCGCCGGCTGGCGGGAGCGGACCATCGACGCCGGCTCGCTGTCGGGCCTGAAGGCGCTGATCGCCGCCGAGGACGCGACGTTGGCCGAGGCGCTGGACGGACCGGGCGTGCAGGTGGCGCTGGACCAGGCGCTGGTGCGCGGCGACCGGGCGCTGGGTCCCGCCAGCGAGGTGGCCTTTCTGCCGCCGATGAGCGGCGGATGATCACCCTCACCGACCAACCGTTCGATCCCGGCGATCTCCTGACCGCCTTCACGCGGGGACGCACGGAGACGGGCGCGGTGGCGACGTTCACCGGCCTCGCCCGCGCCGAGAAGGGCTCGACGGCGATCCTCGAGCTCGAGGCCTATCCGGGCTTCACCGAGGCGCAGATCGGGGCGCTGGCCGACCAGGCGCGCGAACGTTTCGCCCTCGACGACCTGATGATCCTGCACCGCGTGGGCCGGATCGCGCCGGGCGAGCCGATCGTCTTCGTCGCCACGGCGGCCGCGCATCGGCGCGCGGCGTTCGAGGCCTGCGACTTCCTGATGGACTACTTGAAGTCCAAGGCGCCCTTCTGGAAGAAGGAGCACGGCCCCGGCGGCGCCCGCTGGATCGAGCCGACGGACGCCGACCACGCCGATCGGGCGCGCTGGGATGAGGAGACCCCGTCATGAACGCTTTCACCCCCGGCGGCCGCATCGACGAGAGCAAGCCGATCAAGCCGGTGAAGGTCGCGGTGCTGACCATCTCCGACACCCGCGACGAGGAGAGCGACACGTCCGGCCACCTGCTGGCCGAGCGGGTGAAGGCCGCAGGACACGAGCTGGCGGGAAAGGGCATCGTGCCCGACGACGTCGAGGCGATCCGCCGCCAGGTGCTGGCCTGGGTCGAGCAGGGCGTCGAAGCCATCGTCACCACCGGCGGCACCGGGATCACCGGCCGCGACGTGACGCCCGAGGCCATCCGCCCGCTGTTCGACAAGGAGATCGACGGCTTCAGCGTGATCTTCCACCTCGTCAGCTACCAGTCGGTGGGCCTGTCGACCCTGCAGAGCCGGGCGTTGGCCGGCATCGTGAAGGGCTGCTTCGTCTTCTGCCTGCCGGGCTCGAACGGCGCGGTGAAGGATGGCTGGGACAAGGTGATCTCGGCCCAGCTCGACAGCCGCCACGGCCCCTGCAACATGGTCGAGCTGATGCCGCGCCTCATGGAAGCATGAGCAAGCTCACGCATCTCGACGAGACGGGCCGCGCCCGCATGGTCGACGTCTCGGACAAGGCGGTGACGACCCGGGAGGCGGCGGCCGAGGGCTTCCTGCGCATGGCGCCCGAGACCCTTGCCCTGGCGCTGTCCGGCGAGGGCCGGAAGGGCGATGTGCGCGCGGTGGCTGAGATCGCCGGCGTCATGGCGGCGAAGAAGACCTCCGACCTGATCCCGATGTGCCACCCCCTGCCGATCAGCAAGGTGGAGGTGCGGGTCGAGCCCGGCGACGGCGGGCTCTCGGTGAGCGCGCGGGTGAAGACCACCGGCCAGACGGGCGTCGAGATGGAGGCGCTGACCGCCGCCTCGGTGGCGCTGCTGACGCTCTACGACATGCTGAAGGCCGCCGAGAAGGGCATGGTCATCGAGGCCGTGCGCCTGGTCAGCAAGACCGGCGGCAAGAGCGGGGACTGGCGGGCCCCCTAGACTGTCATCCCGGAAAGCGCGAAGCGCTTGTCCGGGACCCATAAGCGCCCGATGGTGGCGGAGTGACCTATTGGGTCTACATCCTCGCGAGCAAGGGATTCGGCACGCTCTATGTGGGTGTGACGAACGATCTTGCGCGTCGTGTGGGAGAGCATAAGGCCAAGCAGATCCCTGGTTTCACGCTGAGGTACGGTGTGGACCGGCTTGTGTTTTATCGCGGCTTCGGAGACGTCCACGCTGCGATCCACTTCGAGAAACAACTGAAGCGATGGCGACGAGAGTGGAAGATCCGGCTCATCGAGGAGGACAATCCGCACTGGGAGGATTTGTATCTTCAGATGATGCGCCTTCCTCCCCTCGATCCGGCGCTTATGGGTCCCGGTCTTCCGCTTCGCGGAAACCGGGATGACACCTGAAATGAAGCTGCTTCCCGTCGAGGCGGCGCGGGCGCGGATGCTGGCTGAGGTTCCCGCGGCCGCCGCCGAGACGGTGAGCGTCGCCCAGGCCTGCGGCCGGGTGCTGGCGGAAGACGTCGCGGCGGTGCGCGACCAGCCGCCGTTCCATGCCTCGGCGATGGACGGCTATGCGGTGCGGAGCGCCGATGCGCCGGGCCTTCTGCGCGTGGTGGGCGAGAGCGCCGCCGGGCGCGGCTACGATGGAAGGCTGGCGGCGGGCGAGGCCGTACGGATCTTCACCGGGGCGGCAGTTCCGGCCGGCGCGGACGCCGTCGTCATCCAGGAGGACGCGGGACGTGACGGCGAGCGCGTGACCGTGCCGGAGGTCGAGGCGGGCAAACACATCCGGCGAGCGGGCGGCGACTTCCAGGCCGGTCAGGCCTTGCTGGCGGCCGGCGCACCGCTGGACCCTTGGCGCATTTCGCTCGCCGCCGCCGCCGGCCGCGCCGAGCTGGCCGTGGCGCGCCGGCCGCCCGTGGCGCTGTTCTCCACCGGCGAGGAGATCGTCGAGGCGCCCGCAGCGCCCGGTCCCTTCCAGATCTACGATTCCGGCACGCCCGCGCTCGCAGCGATGATCGCCGGCTGGGGCGGCGCGGTGAGCCGCGCGCGGCCCGTCCGCGACGATCTCGAGGCGACCGTGGAGGCCTTGCGCAAGGCAGACGGCGAGCTGATCGTCACCGTCGGCGGCGCGTCCGTCGGCGACCACGACCTGGTGCGGAAGGCGGGCGCCGCCCTGGGCCTGGAGCTGCGCGTCGCCAGCGTCAACGTCCGTCCGGGCAAGCCCACCTTCTTCGGCAGGTTGGCCGATGGCCGGCTGATGCTGGGCCTGCCGGGCAATCCCGCCTCGGCCTTCGTCTGCGCCGAGATGTTCCTGCGGCCGATCCTGGCGAAGTGGCAGGGCGCGCCGGTCGAGCCGCCGACGATCCCGGCACGCTTGGAACAGGACCTGCCGCCCAACGGCTCACGCGAGCACTGGATGCGGGCGAAGCTGTCGTTCGCCGGCGGCGGCGTGACTGTCCGGCCGTTCCCCGACCAGGACTCTTCCCTGGTGACCGTCTTCGCCGCCGCCGACGCCCTGCTGCGGCGTCAGGCCGACGCGCCGGCCGCCTCGGCGGGCGAGGTGGTCGAGGTGCTGCCGCTGTCGCGCGCATAGCGCAGGGCGGTGATCTCGCCGATCACCGAGACGGCGACCTCGAACGGCGCCTTGCCCCCGATGTCGAGGCCGATAGGGGCGTGCAGGCGCGCGATGGCGGCCTCGGCCATGCCCTGGGCGCGCAGCTCCTCCAGCCGGCCGGCCAGGCGCCGCCGCGCGCCGAGCAGCCCGACGTAGGCCGCCGTCGACGGCAGGGCCGCGCGCAGCGCCTCCCGGTCGGTTTCGAGATCGTGGGTGGCGACGGCGACGTGGGTCCAGGGGTCCAGGCCGACAGCCGCCAGCGCCTCGGCGGGCGCCTCTCGCCGGTAGGCGACGCCGACGATCGGCGGCGGGGCGGCAGGGCCCTTGGGCCGCACGAGGGTGGTCTCGAAGCCGGAACGGACGCCCAGCTCGGCGATGGCCAATGCCGTGGGATCGCCGCCGACCACCACCAGGCGGGGCGTGGGGTCGTAGGCGCGCTCGACCACCGCCTCCATCCACGGCGAGACCTCGGCGGCGCACACCCGCGCATAGCCGTCGCTCACGTAGGCGACCGGCCGGCGCTCGGCCCAGGCGGCCAGCATCTCGGCGACCGCATTGTCGTCGGCGGCGATCCGCTCGAGGAAGATCTCGATCCGGGCGCCGCACAGCAGCCGGATATCGGGCCAGGGACTGCCCTCGCCATAGACCAGGGTGCGCGGCTCCCCGTCGGCGAGACAGGCGGCGGCATGGCCCGCGACGTCGCCTTCCACGCAGCCGCCCGAGAAGTAGCCGCTGACGAGGTCGGCCGCGAAGACCATCTGCGTGCCCGCCGGCCGCGGCCCGCCGCCTTCCACCGCCGTCAGCGTCGCCAGCACGCAGGCCTCGCCCGCCGCGCGGACAGCCTGGAGGGCCGGGCGCATGTCGTCGGCGAGACCGAAGATCGGCCAGTCAGGTAACGCTGAGATATGCGGCGGAATCACGCTTTAAGACTCACGAAAGGTCTCGGTCACGGCTTCTTAGGCCTTCCAGGTGAAGATGACGGCCCAAGAGGACTACACCAAGCCTTCGCATCCCATGACCTCCTTGCTCAACAAGCTCGGGCTCGGCTCCGGGCAATTCGGGCTCGACCAGCCGGCCCTCCGTGGCCGGCCCCGTGAGGCCGAAGCCCGCGATATCCTGTCGATCGCCGCCCGATCGGGCCTGGGCGTGCTGGAGATCGGCCGTCACGGCCATGCGGGCGAAGGTCTCCTGGGCCAGGCGCTGCCGCGCCCGTGCCCCTTCCGCCTCACCGTCACGACGGTCCGCCCCGACCGCGGGCCCGACCTCGTTGAAGCCGAGGTCCGCGCACAGCTCGCCCGCATGGGCGTCGAGCGGGTGGACGCGCTGCTGGCGCCGTCGGCCACCGACCTGTTTTCTCCGCTCGGGCCCCAGCTCTGGGACCGGCTGCGCAAGCTGAAGGACGAGGGCCTCTGCGCCCGCATCGGCGTCTCGGTCTATGCCTCGGACGATCCGGTGGGGCTCGCCAAGCGCTTCAAGCCTGACATCGTGCAGGCGCCGGCCTCGCTGCTGGACCAGCGGCTGCTGATCGACGGCACGCTCTCGGAACTCGCGGGCATGGGCGTCGAGGTGCACCTGCGCTCGATCTTCCTGAACGGCGTGCTGTTCCTGCCGCCGGACCGGGCGCCCAGCCACCTGAAGGCCGCCGCCGGCCGCATCAGCCGGGCGCGGCGCCTGATCGCCGAGGGCCGGTCCGACCCGCTGCAGGCGGCCCTGGGCTTCGCGCTCTCCCGCCCTGAGGCCTCCGCCGTGCTGGTGGGCGTCAGCTCGGCCGCCGAGATGAGCGCCGTCGTGGCCGCCGCCATGAGCCCGCCGCCCGACCTCGACTGGGACGAGATGGCCCTGGACGATCCCGAGGCCCTGGCCTGGGCCGCGGCCTAGGCTGCCTCACACGCCATTGCGCGGCCGCCGCCGGGCGGGCAATGCTCGGCGCATGCGCACCCTCGCCCTCGCGACGGCCCTGAGCCTCGCCGCCGCTCCGTTCGCCGTCGCCCAGACGGTTCCCGGCGACAAGCCGCTGCTGCGGGAACTCGCCGGCCAGGTGCAGCCCGCGCGCCAGCGGGCCGACATCGCCAGGATGGTCGGCTTCGGCACGCGGCACACGCTGTCGGACACCAGGAGCGACAAGCGCGGGATCGGCGCGGCCCGGCGTTGGGTGGCCAGCGAGTTCGAGCGCATCTCCGCCGACTGCGGCGGCAAGCTGACGGTCGCGACGCCGTCGCAGACCTTCACCAACAATCGCGTGCCGACGCCCACCGAGGTCATGGACGTCCTGGCGATCAAGAAGGGCACGAGCGACCCCGAGCGCGTGATCGTCATCTCCGGACACCTGGATTCCCGGGTCACCGACGTGATGAACGCCAAGGACGACGCGCCGGGCGCGAACGACGACGCCTCCGGCGTGGCCGCGGTGATCGAAGCCTCCCGCCTGCTCTGCAAGCACGACTTCCCTGCGACGCTGGTCTTCGCCGCCCTGTCGGGCGAGGAACAGGGCCTGCTGGGCGGCAAGGTGCTGGCCGACTATGCGGTGAGCCAGGGCTGGCGGGTCGAGGCGAACCTCAACAACGACATCGTCGGCAATTCCGAAGGCATCGGCGGCGTGCGCGACAACGCCCACGTCCGGGTGTTCTCCGAGGGCACCCGCACGACCGAGAGCGCCGAGGAGGCCAACCGCCGGCGCTACAACGGCGGCGAGGTCGACAGTCCCTCGCGCAACCTCGCCCGCTTCATGGATCGGGTCGCCGACGAGTACCTGACGAATTTCGACGTGGTCATGGTCTATCGCACCGACCGCTTCGGCCGCGGCGGGGACCAGGTGGAGATGCTGCGCGCAGGATTTCCGGCGGTGCGCGTCACGGAGGCCCAGGAGCACTATCACCGCCAGCACCAGGACCTGCGCACCGAGAAGGGCGTGAAGTACGGCGACACGATCGACGGCGTCGACTTCGACTACCTGGCCCAGGTGACACGGCTGAACGTCCTGACGATGGCCTCGCTGGCCATGGCGCCCGCCCCGCCGACGGGCGTGGAGATCTCAGGCCAGGTGAGCCCCGACACGACGGTGAAGTGGAAGCCATCGGCTGACGCGGCGGCCTATCGCGTCTGGTGGCGCGGGACGACCGAGCCGCAGTGGCGCTATGCCCGGCCCGCAGGACCCGAGGGCTCCGTGACGCTGAAGGGCGTCAACATCGACGACTGGTTCTTCGGGGTCAGCGCCGTTTCGAAGGACGGCTGGGAAAGCCCCGTGGTGTTCCCGGGCGCCGCCGGCACGTTCGAGCGGCGACCCCCGGAAACGAAACCGCAGGGCTGAGGCCTAGCCGAGAGCCTTCTTGTAGAGCCGGGTCAGCTCGGCCCAGGCGCGCTCGGCCTCGGCCTGGTTGTAGACCTGGCTGCCGGGCACGGTCCAACCGTGGTCGCCCTGGTAGACCTCGACCGTCGCCGGGCGCTTGGCTTCCGCGAAGGCCTTCTTGAGGATCTCCTTCGACTCCGGATCGCGGGCGTCGTCGTTTTTGGCGACGGCCACAAGGTAGGATGCCCTGGTCTTGGGGATCAGCAGGTGCGGGCTGGCCGCATCCTTGGTGGTGAGGCCGCCGCCGTGGAAGCTGGCCACCGCGCCGATGCGGCCCGGGACCGCGCCGGCCGTCTGGAACGATAGCGGCCCGCCCATGCAGTAGCCCTGCACGCCAACGGGCTTCTTCTTGTTGACCTGCGGCTGGGCGTCGAGGAAGGCGACATAGGCCTTGGCGTCCTCGAACGGGTTCTCGCCCTCGATCAGGGCCGCGCGGTAGCCCATCAGCGCCTTGCGGCCCTCAGGATCGCCGAAGTTCAGCTTCTGGGTCTCGGCCTGCTTGGCCGAGCGGTAGAAGGGGTTCACCACGAGGACGGCGTAGCCCTGGGCCGCGAGCCGCCGGCCCATGTCGCGAAAGACCGGCCGCAGGCCGCCGATGTCGGGCCACACCAGCACGCCGGGCCAGGGGCCCTTGCCGGCGGGATGGAAGAACGCTGCCTCGGACTCGCCGTCCGGCGTCTTCACCACGACGTCCTTCTCGGTGACGTTCGCCTGAGCCTGGGCCTCGGCGGCGGTCAGCGCCACGGCGGCGACGCCCAGCGCGCCCAGGCCCACCGTGCGGCGCGAAACCGGCTCCGCCCACGGATTGATGTCTTCGTCGCACATGGCGCGTCCTCCCTCTTCGTTCGGCCCGAAAGCGTGGGCGCGATTGTTGCGGCGTTATTTCGGGAAGGGGAACAAAGAAAAAGGCGCCGGCTCGCGGGGCCGGCGCCTTCGTCATCGGATGGGGCGGCTGCGGGTCAGCCCCAGACGCCGTAGGCGTCCTTGAACGGCTTGTTCAGCGCCTCGGCCACGGCCGGATGGGTGATCTCGCCCTTCAGCACGTTCAGGCCCTTGGCCAGGTGGCGGTTGGTCTTCAGCGCATCCAGCCCCTGGTCGGCCAGCTTCAGGCCGAAGGGCAGGGTCGCGTGGCCCAGCGCCTCGGAGGAGGTGCGCGGCGCGGCGCCCGGCATATTGGCGACGCAGTAGTGGACCACGCCGTCGACGGTGTAGGTCGGGTTCTTGTGGGTGGTGGGCTTCGAGGTCTCGAAGCAGCCGCCCTGGTCGATGGAGACGTCCACCAGCACCGCGCCCGGCTTCATCTTCGACAGGTGCTCGCGGCGCACCAGCTTGGGCGCGGCGGCGCCCGGCGTCAGCACGGCGCCGATCACCACGTCGGCCTTCAGGATCTCCTCCTCGACGGAGTCATAGGTCGAGTAGCGGGTGATCACCCTGCCGGCGAAGATGTCGTCGATGTAGCGCATGCGCGGGATCGACCGCTCCATGATCACCACCTCGGCGCCCAGGCCCGCCGCCATCACCGCGGCGTTGGCGCCGACGACGCCGCCGCCCAGGATGCAGACACGCGCCGGCGGCACGCCGGGCACGCCCGAGATCAAGAGGCCCATGCCGCCGTTGTGCTTCAGCAGGGTCTCGCCCGCCGAGAAGACGGCGATGCGCCCGGCGACTTCCGACATCGGCGCCAGCAGCGGCAGGCCGCCGGCGTCGTCGGTGACGGTCTCGTAGGCGATGGCCGCGCAGCCCGAGGCCAGCAGCCCTTCCGTCTGCGCCGGATCGGGCGCCAGGTGCAGGTAGGTGAAGAGGATGTGCTTGTCGGTGAGGCGGGCCCATTCGACGGCCTGCGGCTCCTTCACCTTCACGATCATCTCGGCGCCGGCGAACACCGCCTCGGCGTCGGGGACGATCTTCGCGCCGGCCCGCACATAGGCCTCGTCGGCGTAGCCCGCGCCGCCGCCGGCGCCCTGCTCGACCAGGACTTCGTGGCCGTGGGCGACATACTCGCGGACCGCCGCGGGGGTCAGACCCACACGATATTCGTCCGGCTTGATCTCACGAGGCACGCCAACGCGCATGAGGCCCTCCATCGGGGTGCGATATTGCGGAGAGCGCGTGGTTTGGGGGGAGACTGTACCGGAGTCAACCGGAGTTCTCCGGGAGCCTCATCGCTTGCCCGGATGATCCTCGGCTTCGTCATCCCGTGGGCGGGCGTCCCAGACCGAAGGGCCTTCCGGCGCCACGGCGACGTCCTGGACCGGCTGGCCCTTGGATGCGCCCTGGCCTTCCACGGTGGCCATCTGCGGCGGCAACGGCCCCTCGGGCCGCTTGAGGTGCTGGGCCTTCAGGTCGCCGTCGTCGCGCCGTTCGAAGTGGATCTCTTCGCGACGGTCGCCCGTGGCGATGCGCTCGTCGCTGTCGCGCATGCCGTCGCCGATCGGCACGCCGTGCTGGATGTTCTGTTCGGATGGGTTCGCCATGGCCTCGCCTCCTCGTCCGACAATCGGCGACGACGGAGGCGGTTCCGGCCTGCGGATACGAAAAAGCCCGCCGCGGTTTCCCGGGCGGGCTCGTCCGTAGCTTGTGCGAAGGGCCTAGAGCTCTTCGTTGATCAGGGCGACCTGGTAGAAGCCGTTGCCCTGCAGGTCGTTCATCACCGACATGAAGTCGCCGTAGCGGACGTCGCGGTCGGCGCGGATGTACACGCGCTGCTCGGTCGGCGGCGTCGCCGGATCGTCCACCTGCAGGCGGGCGGTCAGGTCGCCGGCCAGACGCTCGAGTTGGGTGGGCTGGTCGCCGATGAAGAGGCCGCCGCGCTGGATGTTGATCAGCGTGGGCTCCTTCACCACCGTGCCGGGCGGCGGCGGGATGGCCGGCGGCAGGTCGAGCTTGATCGACACCGTGGCGGCCGGGATCGACACCATGAAGATGATGAGGAGCACGAGCATCACGTCCACGAAGGGCGTGACGTTCATGTCCGCGTTCTGGCCAAGGCCGAACTTGCCGCCCTTGCCGCCGCCAATCTTTGCAGCCATTCGTCCTGGATCCTTCCCTCAGGCGCACCAACGTCGCGCGCCCGTTCGTCGGGACCATTGGCAAGCCGAAAACGACTTGTAAAGCGTCAACGCGTGCGCCTTGCGGCCGGAGAGGCCCCGATCTAGGGGGAAGCCATGAATTTCAGCTTCGACGCCTATGTAACCGCCGCGCTTTTCGACGGTTCGGGGAACGCCGGATTCGCACTGGGCGACGGGACGGTGCGGTTCGCCGAGGGGCCGACCGTGGAGGCGCACGACGGCGCCAGCCTCGCGGCGGCGGTCCAGCCGGGCGGTTCGGGCCTTGTCTCCGGCGGCGACGACGGCCGGCTCGTGTGGGCCAGGCCGGATGGGTCGACCGAAGTTCTCGCCGAACTGAAGGGCAAGTGGATCGAGACGGTCGCCACGAGCCGGGAGTCGGGCCTCATCGCCTTCGGCGCCGGGCGCGAGCTGCACGTGCGCGACGCGAAGGACGCGGGCTTCCAGCGGACCTTCGCCCACGAAAAGACCGTCGCCCACGCGGCGTTCGATCCCAAGGGCCGCCGGCTGGCGGTGGCGAGCTATGGCGGCGCGTTCCTCTGGTATGCGCGCATCGCCGACCAGAAGCCGGTGACCCTGAAGTGGGCCGGCAGCCACGTGGCGGTGATCTGGAGCCCCGACGGGAAGTTCCTGATCAGCGCCATGCAGGAGAACCAGCTGCACGGCTGGCGGGTGGCGGACGAGAAGAACATGCGCATGGGCGGCTATCCCGCCAAGCCGAGAAGCCTGGCCTTCCTGTCCAAGGGCAGCCTGCTCGCCACCTCCGGCGCCAACGGCGTGGTCATCTGGCCGTTCTCCGGCCCGGCCGGCCCGATGGGCAAGGAGGCGGCCGAGGTCGGCTATGACGAGAGCACGACGGTGACCCAGGTGGCCGCGGCGCCGGCGACGAGCTGGCTGGCGGCGGGAACCGAGGACGGCCGCGTCTGGGCCTGCGACCTGACCGGGCAGAAACTCATCCCGCTGAAGGCCGAGAAGGGCGTGCAGATCACCGCCCTCGCCATCACGCCGGACGGTAAGCGCGTGGCCTGGGGCGACGAGGACGGGAACGCCGGCGTCGCCGAGGTGGCCGGCTAGAAGCCCTTCAGCTCGGCCCAGGCGTCGAACGGGTCGCGGGCGGCCTTCAGGGTGTTGATCGGGTGGTCGGCCTCGCGCCAGCCCAACGCCATCCCTGAGAACAGCATGTGGTCTTCGGGCAGGTCGAGGACCTTGGCCACGGTCTGCGGATACCGGGCCCAGTACTCCTGGGCGCAGGTGTCGAGGCCGCGCTCGACCGCCAGCAGCATCACGGTCTGCATGTACATGCCGACGTCGGCCCACTGGGGCGGCCCCAGCTTGCGGTCCAGGCAGAAGAAGAGGCCGACCGGCGCGCCGAAGAACTCGCCGTTCTTGGCGAGCTGGCGCAGGCGCGCGGGCTTGTCTTCCCGCGGGATGCCGATGGTGGCGTAGAGATCCTCGCCGTTCTGGAAGCGGCGCGTGCGGAACGGGTCCCAGAGGTTCGGCGGATAGACGTCGTACTCCGGCGGCTCGCCCAGCGGGTTGGAGCGGACCTCGGCCTTGAGCGCCTCCAGCGGGGCGCCGGTCAGGGCGTAGACCCGCCAGGGCTGCAGGTTGCCGCCGGACGGCGCCTTGGCCGCCAGCTCCAGGATCTCCCGCACCGTTCCGGCCGGCACCGGATCGGGCCGGAAGGCGCGGACGGACATGCGGGCGGCGACCGCCTCGGTGACGTTCATCTTGCGGCAACCATGATTTCGGACGTTCCCTTCTGCGGGACCTAGCATCCGGTCCCAGGGTCAACACAAGCCGGTTGGGACAGGCGTGGCGAAGCGGGGCAAGGGCAGCGGCTGGTTCCGCAAGCTGATGACGGGCCTGGTGATCGCCGGGCTGATCGTCTTCTGGATTGGGCCGGTGCTCACGGTCGCCGTCTATCGCTTCGTGCCCGTGCCGCTGACCTATCTGATGGTCCAGCGGGTGTTCGAGGGCCAGGGCGTCGAGCGCAAGTGGGTCCCTCTGGAAGACATGTCGCCGAACCTGGTGCGGGCGGTGATGGCCGGCGAGGACGCACGCTTCTGCGAGCACTTCGGGTTCGACTTCAACGCGATCCGCCGGGCGATGGTCTACAACGAGAGCGGCAGGCGGATTCGCGGCGGCTCCACCATCAGCCAGCAGACGGCCAAGAACGTCTTCCTGTGGCCCAAGCGGGACTGGGTGCGGAAGGGCCTGGAGACCTACTTCACTGTCCTGATCGAGATCGGCTGGGGGAAGCGGCGGATCATGGAGGTCTATCTGAACTCCATCGAGTGGGGTCCCGGCGTCTATGGCGCGGAGGCGGCGGCGCAGAAGAACTTCGGCGTCTCGGCCAAGGACCTGACCGCGGCGCAGGCGGCGCGACTGGCGGCGATCGTTCCCAAGCCCCTGTCCTGGAAGGCGGCCAAGCCCGGGCCGTACATCAAGCGCCGCTCGGGCAGCATCCGCCGCAACGCCGCCGCCGTGCGCGGCCAGGGCCTGGCGGCCTGCGTCCTGGATTAGGCGGCTAGTCCCCGCCTTCCTCTTCCAGCGCCTGCAGCTTGGCCCGTTCGGCCGCGAGCAGGGCTTCGAGCCGCTGCCGGTCCTCAGGCGCCACGGCGGATTCCAGCAGATCCTCGAAGTGCTGGATATTCTGACTGATGACGAACTTCTGCATCCGCAGCGATCCGCGAGCTTGAAGAGCTGATGGCCACGACGACGGCCACGTCTTCGATAGCACGGGACTCGCCTGGGGCGCGAATCTTAGAGTCGTAAGCGTTAGGGTTACTTGGTCTCACCCCGCGGAAGCCGGGGGGCGGCGCGACGGCGTCCGATCTCTACTTAACGCTGATCAGTCGTCGCGCCGCCTGATGTCGGCTAGCGGTAATAGCCGTAGTAGTTGCTGCGGGCCGGGGCGTAGTAGCGGCTGTCGTAACGGCCGTAGCGGTCATAGCGGTCGTAGCGGTTGTAGTTCGAGTAGCGCGGGGCCGCGCGGTAGCCGTAGCGGCGATGGTTCTTGTCCTTCGCGGTGGCCGCGCCGAGCGCCGCACCCGCCGCCGCGCCGACCAGGGCGCCGGTGGTGTCGTCACGGGACACGGCCGCGCCGGCCACGCCGCCGATCAAGGCCCCGATGATGGCCCGTTCGGTCTTCTCGCCCGCGGCGGCCGTGCCGGCCGGCAGCGCGATCGAACCCGCGACCAGGGCGGCGACAGCGATCTTCGTCTTCTTGCCTTGGATGTTCATGGGTAGCTCCTTGTTCGTTGGAGCCAGTTCTAACGGGGGCCGACTGAACCCACCCTGAAACGCGCTGTTCAGGTTCCGGTCATCTCGCCAGCCGCCCGACACACGTTGCGGACGCCAAAAAAGAAAGCCCCGCGGGCCGGGGACGCCTGCGGGGCAGATGGGCTAGCGATACTCTCCCTGGCGCAGGGAGATCTTACACAAGCTTCAGCGTGCCGGCCTCGGATCGGTTCCCGCTCCGGGGCAAACAGCGCCTCAGGTTTCGAGGGCCGCGTCCAGGGTGATCTCGGCGTTCAGGACCCTCGAGACCGGGCAATTCTGCTCCGCCTCGCGGGCAAGCTCCTGGAACTTGGCCTCCTCCAGGCCCGGGACCTTGGCGCGCAGGGTCAGCGCCGATTTCGAGATCTTGAAGCCCGCGCCGTCCTGATCCAGCGACACGGCCGCCTCGGTGCGGAGCTCGTCCGGCGTGAACCCGGCCCGCTGCAGGCCGAACGCCAGGGCCATGGTGAAGCAGCCCGCGTGCGCGGCCGCGATCAATTCTTCGGGGTTCGTGCCCGGGTCGCCCTCGAAGCGGGTCTTGAAGCTGTAGGGCGTTTCGGACAGCACGCCGGACCCGGAGGTCAGCGCGCCCGTTCCATCGCGGCCCGTGCCGCGCCACGCCGCGTTCGCCTTGCGGATCATTCGAAGAGCTCCTGGTCTGCAACCGGCGCCGTCCGCGCCGACGCCGGATATAGGGGCTCAGCCCGCGCGGCGCTCTTCGAGGGTCCAGCTCCGCGGTTCGGCGGCGATGGCCTGCATGCGTTCGGCCAGCGCGCGGTAGCCTTCGGCGAGATCGAGGCAGCGCAGACGGCCGGACAGGCTCTGCGCCCGGGCCGCGAGAGCTTCGGCTTCGGCGGCGTGCTTGAGGTAGGTTTCAGCCCTGGTCATGGCCATCGAACGAGCTTGGCCGCGTCCCGGTTCCGCTCAGGTCTGCGGCGGCTCGCCGACGTCCCCGGCCGGAGGCTTCGCCTGGCTGGACCAGGCGGCGCAGGCCGCAGCGCCGACGACCAGCGCCACGCCGGCGATCTGCGCGAGGCTCAGGCGCTCGTGCAGCAGGACGAGGCCGGACAGCACGCCGAACGCGGGCTCCAGGCTGGTGAACACTGCGAAGGTGCGGGCCGGCATCCGCGGCATGGCGAAGAATTCGAGCGCGAACGGCACGGCGGTGGACATCAGCGCCACCCCCAGCGCGTACGGGAGGATGGCCGGATCGAAGAGCGCGACCCCGGCGTGGGCGAACCCCACCGGCAGGACGGCGACGGCGGCGATGGCCACCGAGAGGCTCGCCGCCGCTACGCCGTAGTTCCCGCTGACGCCGCGCCCGATCAGGATGTAGGCCGCCCAGCAAGCGCCCGCGCACAGGCCCCAGCCGACGCCCACGGGATCCAGCGGCGCGCCGCCGAAGAGGCCCGTTCCCACCAGCAGCCAGACCCCGGCCGCGGCCATGGCCGCCCAGACGAGGTCGCCGGCCTTGCGCGAGCCGAAGATCGCCACGCCCAGCGGCCCCAGGAACTGCAGCGAGATGGCGACGCCCAGCGGCAGGCTCTCCATCGCCAGGTAGAAGAAGAGGATCACGCCGGCCACCGAGAGGCCCAGGCCGACCAGCGGCAGGGCGGACTTGCGCCCCGGCCACGCCCGCCACGGCCGCCCCACCGCCAGCAGCATCAGCGCGCCCAGCGAGATACGCAGCGCCGCCGCACCCTGGGGACCGACGGCGGGGAAGAGGCCCTTGGCGAGGGCGGCGCCCACCTGGAACGCGCACATCGCCAGCGTCACCGCCGCCAACGGCAGGATCACGCCCGACGGCCAGGCCGGATTGCGGTTCGTCACTTGGCTGCCTCCCTCGAGCGCCCGGCTTAAGGCCCCGCCCGGCCCGCGGGAAGGGCCGGTTCGCGCGCCGCTGGCCACGGCCAGGCTTTTCGGGCCATCCTCGCCGCCTCGAAGACGCGTCTGGGGAGGGACGCCTGCGATGGAAACCACGACGATCCTCGCGCCCGTGGTGGCGCTGGTCCTCTGGTCGCTGGTCATGTGGCTGTGGCTCTACGCCACCCGCATCCCGGCCATGCGGAAGGCCAAGGTCCCGCTCGACCCGAACATCACCACGGCCGAGCTCGCAGCCAAGGTGCCGCCGAACGTCCGGTGGAAGGCCGACAACTACAACCACCTGATGGAGCAGCCGACCATCTTCTACGCCACGGCCCTGGCGCTCGCCGTGGCCGGGGCGGGCGAAGGGCTGAACGCCTGGCTGGCCTGGGCCTATGTCGCGCTCCGCGTGGTCCACAGCCTGGTGCAGGCCACGGCCAACGTGATCATGGTCCGCTTCCTGGTCTTCATGGCCGCGTCCGTCGTCCTGACGGTGCTGGCCATCCGGGCGGCGATGGTCGTGTTCTGACCCAAACGTGCTAGGTCGGCGGGATGAGCAACCCTCCCGCCGACGAAACCCCGATCCAGAAGGCGCTGCGGCTGAAGAAGGCCGCCCAGGCCGCGCAGCAGCGCCCGGGCGCCAAGCTGCCGAACGAGCGGGCCGCCGCGCACGCCTCGTCGTCGAAATCCAAGCCTTGGATGAAGCGGGGATAGGCGGCGAGACGCGCTCGCCTGACCGCCCGCCGTTGACTCGGCGGGCTTCCGCTGTATAACCGCGCCTCCTCGCTCGTGAGCCCTGCTCGCGGGCGCGAACACGCTTTCAATCAAGAAGAAATACAAAGGCGCGAATGATGTACGCGGTGATCAAGACCGGCGGCAAGCAATACCGGGTCCAGCCCGGCGACCTGCTGATCGTCGAAAAGCTGGACGGTGAGCCGGGCGCGAACGTCGCCTTCGGCGAAGTGCTGATGCTGGGCGACGGCGACGCCGTCACGGTCGGCGCCCCCGTCGTGGAAGGCGCCTCGGTCGCCGCGACCCTGATCGAAACCCGCAAGGGCGAGAAGGTTAAGATCTTCAAGAAGATCCGCCGCCAGGGCTATCGCCGCACCCGCGGTCACCGCCAGGCCGAGACGGTCCTGCGCGTCACCGGCATCACCGCCGGCGGCAAGGAGACCAAGTGGGACGGCACGGTGGACCTGACCACCAAGGCCGAACTGGACGCCCGCGCCCGCGGCTTCGACTTCGCCACGCTGAACAAGCCGAAGAAGGCCGCCGCGGCCGCTGAAGCCGCTCCGGCTCCGAAGGCCGCCGCCAAGAAGGCCGCTCCGAAGGCGAAGACCGCCGAGGAAGTCGCCGCCGATCCGGCGGTGAAGGAAGCCATGGCGTCCGCCGAAACGAACGCCCCGGTCGAAACCGAAGCCAAGCAAACGCGCGCGCCGAAGAAGGCCGCCGCCCCGAAGGCCGAAGGTGAAGCCAAGAAGCCGGCCGCCAAGAAGGCGGCCAAGAAGGATGACGGCGCCGCCGAGTAATCGGTAGCGTCCTCTAGAGAGAGCAGGAGCACACAATGGCTCACAAGAAATCTGGCGGCTCCTCGCGCAACGGGCGCGATTCCGCGGGCCGCCGTCTCGGCGTGAAGAAGTTCGGCGGCGAAGCCATCAACGCCGGCAGCATCATCGTGCGTCAGCGCGGCACCAAGTTCTGGCCGGGCGAAGGCGTGGGCATGGGCAAGGACCATACCCTTTTCGCGCTCGTCACCGGCGCGGTGAAATTCGTCACCAAGCGCAACAACCGTACCTACGCGACGGTGGTGCCGGCGACCGAGGTGATTGCTGCCGAATAGGCGGAACCCCTCCAACCGGTTCCGCCCATCCAACTGAGGCGGACCGGAGAAGACGATCCTAGCGGGGAGTCCGGTCAGCCGGGCTCCCCGCTTTCGTTTTGGGCCCCGCGAGAGGGTCCGGGAGGGTAGAGAGATGTGTGCGATCGAAACGACGCCGGTCATCCAGACGGACAGGCTGATCCTGCGCCGCCCGGTGATCTCGGACGCCGGCGAGCTGTGCCAGCTGGCCAACGATCTCGGCGTAGCCGGCATGCTCTCGACCATGCCCTATCCATACGCCCCGAAAGACGCCGACGAGTTCCTCGGGCGCGAGGCGAACTGGCGCGAGCCGAACTTCGCCATCGAGCACAGGGAGTTCGGCTTCATCGGCATGATCGGCTTCTCCGAAAAGGAGCCCGGCCGCCCCGAGGTCGGCTACTGGCTGGGCCGTCCCTTCTGGGGGCGCGGCTACGCCACGGAGGCGCTGGGCGGCGCGCTCGGCTGGATGAAGTCGGGATGGCGCCGCAAGGTCGTCTGGGCCGGGCACTTCAGCGACAACCGCGCCTCGGGCCAGGTGCTGGTGAAGGCCGGCTTCCTCTACACCGGCGACGTGGTGCTGCAGGACTGTCTGGCGCGCGGGCAGAAGGTCCCGTCGCGCAAGATGGTCTGGCTGGCCTAAGGCGAACGGCGTTCCCGTGCTAAGCGCTAAGCCCATGACCTCCGCCCTGCCGCTGTTGCCGTCCGCCGCGTCCTTCTGGGCGCGGCTGATCGCGGTCGTGGCGGGCGCGGGCGTCATGGCGCTGGCCTCCCAGGTCGCCCTGCCGGCGCCCGTCGCGCCCATCACGCTGCAGACCTATGCGCTGTTCGTGATGAGCGGGGTGCTGGGCGGGTCGCTGACGCTCCGGGCCGTGCTGATCTGGCTGGCGGCGGCGGCGCTCGGCGCCCCCGTGCTCGCCGAGGGCGCGGGCGGACCGGACGCGCTTTTTGGGCCGACCCAAGGCTATCTGTTCGGCATGGCGGTGGCCGGCGGGCTCGCGGGCTACGCCGTTCAGCGCCGGTCGGACTGGGCGACGCTGCTCGCAGCCTTTCTCATCGGCCACGCCCTCGTGCTGGCGATCGGCTTCCTGGGGCTGCTCGACCGCATGGACGCCGGCTCGGCCTTCCGCGGCGGCGTGCTGCCGTTCCTGCCCGGCGCGGTGGTCAAAACCCTGGCGGCGGCGGCCACCCTGAAGGCGCTCGGGGTGGCGTTCGCCCGCAGAGCCGGGCTAGAGGCAGGCGAATGAAGTTCCTCGACCAGGTGAAGATCTATGCCCGCTCGGGCGCGGGCGGCGGCGGGGCCGTCTCGTTCCGGCGCGAGAAGTACATCGAGTACGGCGGCCCCGACGGCGGCGACGGCGGCCGCGGCGGCGATGTGTGGATCGAGGCGGTCGAGGGGCTGAACACCCTCATCGACTACCGCTACCAGCAGCACTTCAAGGCCGGCACCGGCGTGCACGGCATGGGCCGCAACCGCCACGGCGCGGCCGGCGAGGACGTGGTGCTGAAGGTCCCCGTGGGCACCGAGGTGCTGGACGAGGACAAGAACCTGATCGTCGACATGGACGAGCCGGGCAAACGCTTCCTGCTGCTGAAGGGCGGCAACGGCGGCTTCGGCAACACCCATTTCAAGGGCCCGGTGAACCAGGCGCCCCGCCACGCCAATCCCGGCCTGCCCGGCGAGGAGATGGCGCTGTGGCTGCGCCTGAAGCTGATCGCCGACGTCGGCCTGGTGGGCCTGCCGAACGCCGGCAAGTCGACCTTCCTGGCCGCCGCCAGCGCGGCCAAGCCCAAGATCGCCGACTATCCCTTCACCACGCTCGCGCCGAACCTTGGCGTCGTCGACCTCTCGGTGGGCGAGCGTTTCGTGCTGGCCGACATCCCGGGCCTGATCGAGGGCGCGCACGAGGGCGCCGGCATCGGCACGCGCTTCCTGGGCCACATCGAGCGCACGGCGGTGCTCATCCACCTGGTCGACGGGACACAGGAGGACATCGTCGGCGCGTGGCGGACGGTGCGCCACGAACTCGAGGCCTATGGCGAGGACCTGGCCGACAAGCCCGAGATCCTGGCGCTGAACAAGATCGACGCCCTGGACGACGAGATGCGCGCCGAGAAACAGGCCGAACTCGCCAGGGCGGCCGGCGCGCCGGTGCGGCTGGTCTCGGGCTTCACCGGCGAGTTCGTCACCGAGCTGCTGCGCGAGGCCTATGCCCTGGTGCGCCAGCGCAAGGCCGAGGCCGCCGAAGAGGCTCAGGCGCAATCCTCCGAGGGCTGGCAGCCCTGATGGAGCTGTCGTCGGCCAGGCGCGTGGTGGTGAAGGTCGGCTCGGCCCTGCTGGTCGGGCCCGACGGCGCCGCCCATTCCGGCTGGCTGGCCGACTTCGCCGCCGACGTGGCCCGGCTGCGGGCGCGGGGCCAGCAGGTGGTGGTGGTGAGTTCGGGCGCGGTGGCGCTCGGCCGACGCCGCCTCGGGCTGGCCAAGCGCGCCCTGACGCTCCCCGAGAAGCAGGCCGCCGCCGCGGCGGGTCAGTCCGCGCTGATGCGGGCCTGGGAGACGGCGCTGGAGCCGCACGGCGCGGTCTGCGCCCAGGTGCTCCTGACCCGCGACGACACCGAGGTCCGCCGCCGCTGGCTGAACGCCCGGGCGACGGTGGAAACCTTGCTTGCGCTGGGCGTGGTCCCGGTGGTGAACGAGAACGACACCGTCGTCACCGAGGAGATCCGGTATGGCGACAACGACCGGCTGGCGGCGCGCGTGGCGCAGCTGGTGGGAGCCGACGCCCTGGCGCTGCTGTCCGACGTCGACGGGCTCTACACCGCCGACCCGCGCAAGGACCCCGGAGCCCGGCACATCGCCCGCGTCCCCCGCCTGACGCCCGAGATCGAGGCGATGGCCGGCGGGGCGAACGCCGAGGGCGGCGTCGGAACTGGCGGCATGGCCACCAAGATCGCCGCCGCCCGCATCGCCGCGGCCAGCGGCTGCGCGACGATCATCACCGTGGGCAGCCGCAAGGCGCCGCTCGCCGCCGTCGAGGCCGGCGAACGCGCCACGGTCATCGAGCCGGCCACCACGCCGGCCGCAGCCTACAAGGCCTGGATCGCCGGCAGCCTCGCCCCGGCCGGCGTGCTGACCGTCGATGCGGGCGCGGCGGCGGCCGTGCAGAAGGGCAAGAGCCTGCTGGCGGCGGGCGTCCGCCAGGTGGAAGGCCGCTTCGACAAGGGCGACGCGGTCATCGTCCGGGACGAAGCGGGCCGTGAGATCGCCCGCGGCCTGACGCGCTACGAGGCCGAGGACGCGCGCCGGATCTGCGGCCTGAAGTCCGAGGCCATCGAGGACGCTCTGGGCTACACCTCCGGCCCGATGGTGCATGCGGACGATCTCGCTCTGGCCCAGGCCGCGCCGGCGGAGTAAGGCTCATCTTGAGCATATGGGGTCGGCGGTGGACGACGGCGGAACGAGCATGCGGGGCGCGGCCCGGCTGGAGGCCTTGAGCCCCGGCCAGCCGATCCCGTTCGGCGGCGACCGCGTGGCCTATGTGACGCCCGAGCTGGCGGCCGCCTTCAAGGCCGGCGACCGGCTGCTGACGGCCGACGGCGCCCTGCTCCACGTCCCCGCCGCCGAGCACGCCCTCGTGGAGGCCGCGGTCGGGCGCGCGGCGACCGCCTTCGCCCGCATGGGCGAGGTGACGGACTCCGCCATCAGCGCCTTCTTCGAGGCTTTCGCCGCACGCTTCGCCGATGACGCGGTGTGGGCGGGCATCGCCGAAGCCAACGTCCGGGATGTGGACGCCGCCAGGGCGCGGGGCCGCTCCACCACGCGGCTCCAGGTCTCCGAGACCATGCGCGCCGACATGGTCGCAGGCCTGCGGGCCTGGGCAGGCGCGCCGGCCTCGCGCGGCCGGGTGCTGGAGCGGATCGAGCATGCCGGCTGGACGGTCGAACAGGTGGTCGCGCCGCTGGGCGTCCTCGGCTTCGTTTTCGAGGGCCGGCCGAACGTCTTCGCCGACGCCACCGGCGTGATCCGCACCGGCAACACCGTCGTCTTCCGCATCGGCTCCGACGCCTTGGGCACCGCCCGGGCCATCGTGGCGCTGGCGCTCGAGCCCGCGCTCGCCGACGCCGGCCTTCCCGAGGGCGCGGCCGTGCTGGTCGACTCCGCCGCCCACGCGGCGGGCTGGGCCATGTTCGCGGACAGCCGCCTGTCTCTGGCGGTCGCGCGCGGCTCGGGCCCCGCCGTCGCCCAGCTCGGCGCCATCGCCCGGCAGGCGGGCACGCCGGTCAGCCTGCACGGCACGGGCGGCGCGTGGATGGTGGCCGGCGAGGCCGCCGACGCCGAACGGTTCTACGCCGCCGCCTACCACTCGCTGGACCGCAAGGTCTGCAACACCCTCAACGTCTGCTGCATCGTGGAGGCCCGCGCCGACGCCCTGGTCCCGGTGTTCCTGCAGGCGCTGACCGCCGCGGGCGAGCGGCGCAAGGGCTGCAAGCTGCACGTCGCGGAGAAGGACTTCGACCGGCTGCCTTCGGCCTGGCGCACGGCCCGCGCCACGGTGGTCCGCGCCGAGGGGCCGCGCGAAGAGGCCCTGGCCGAACCCCTCGCCGACGCCGACCTCGGCCGCGAGTGGGAGTGGGAGGAGACGCCCGAGGTCAGCCTCCGGATCGTTCGCGACGAGGCCGAGGCCGTGGCGCTGTTCAACCGCTACAGCCCGCATTTCGTCGCCACCCTGATCTCCGAGGACGCCGAGGCCCACAGGCGGTTCTTCGCCGCCGTCGACGCGCCGTTCGTCGGCGACGGCTTCACCCGCTGGGTGGACGGGCAGTACGCCCTGAACCGCCCGGAACTCGGCCTGTCGAACTGGGAGCACGGCCGCCTGTTCGCCCGCGCGGGCGTCCTGGCCGGCGACGGCGTGTTCACGGTGCGCAGCCGCGTGGCCCAGGCCGATCCCCACCTCGACCGCGCCGGCGCGCCGACGCCGCAGAGACAGCCTTGAGCGGCCGCATGTGGTTCGCAGGCCCCGCGCGGCGGGCCCCCGCGGCGGGCCGGCCGGCGGCGCTTCGGGTCGGGTTCCGCCTGGAGCGCGGCATGCGGGTCGGCCTGTTCGGGGGCTCGTTCAATCCGCCGCACGAGGGCCACGCCCACGTCGCCGAGACGGCCAAGCGGCGGCTGAACCTGGATCGGGTGATCTGGCTGGTCTCGCCGCAGAACCCGCTCAAGTCGCGCCACGAGACCGCCGACCTCGCCGAGCGGATGGCGCAGGCCGCCGCCGTTGCGCGCGGACCGGGCATGATCGTCTCCGACCTCGAAACGCGATTGGGGTCGGCCTACACCATCGACACCATCCGCTGGCTCAAGGCCCGTTATCCGGGCGTGAAGTTCGTCTGGATCATGGGCGCCGACAGCCTGGCGACCTTCCATCGCTGGCGCGGCTGGACGCAGATCATGCGCGAGGTGCCGGTCGCGGTGGTCTCGCGCCCGTGGATTTCGCTGAAGAGCCGGTTCTCGCCCGCCGCCCGCCGTTTCGCCTCGCGGCGTCTCCCCGCGCACCAGGTCCGCACCCTCGCAGACCGGACCCCTCCGGCGTGGGCGTTCCTGTTCGGCCGCTTCAACTTCCTGTCGTCGACGCTGCTTCGGGAACGACTGCGCCGCTCCCGCTCTTGATGTGATCGCGAGACCGGCTGACCGGGCGGCTCGCCCGTGCTAGGGTCTTTGATTGAGCGAGGACACCAAAGGAGCAACCCCGCTGCAACGTGAACCCGCGCCTAGTGCGCACGAGGCGCCGGCGTCCGCCGCCGACACCTCCTCGGACGACCAGGGTCCCATCGGCGCCCTGGAGGACCTGATCCTGGCCCGCCTGGACGAAGACAAGGCGCAGGACGTCGTACTCATCGACCTCAAGGGCAAGAGCCCCGTGGCCGACGCGCTCGTCGTGGCGTCCGGCCGGTCGCAGCGCCATGTCGGCGCCATGGCCGACCACCTGCTGCGCGCGCTGAAGGAGGCCGGCTACGGCAAGTGCCGGGTCGAGGGCATGCCCCATGCCGACTGGGTCCTGATCGATACGGGCGACGTGATCGTCCACCTCTTCCGGCCCGAAGTCCGAGCCTTCTACAACATCGAGAAGATCTGGTCGGTTGAGACCGGCGGCCACCGCGCCGCCAATTGAAGATCGCCATCGTCGCGATCGGGCGGCTGCCGCGCTCTCCGGAGACGGAGCTCGTGAAGCTCTATCTCGAACGAGCGACCAACGCGGGGCGCTCCCTGGGACTCGGCCCCGTGGAGGTGGTGGAGGTCGAAAGCCGCAAGCCCGGCAAGGGGGCGGAGGCCGAGGCGCTCGGGGCGCATCTCGCCGACAGTCACGTGATCGCCTGCGACGAACGGGGAAGGGCGCGGCCGTCTCGCGCCTTCGCCGACGAGATCGCCACCCTCAGGGATCGCGGCGTGCGGCGGCTGGTGTTCCTGATCGGCGGGGCCGACGGCCTCGATCCGGACCTCGTGGCGGAGGCCGACAGCAAGCTCGCCTTCGGGCCCCAGACCTGGCCGCATGCGCTGGCCCGCGCCATGCTGGCCGAACAGGTCTATCGTGCGGTCTCAATTCTGGCGGGTTCCCCTTATCATAGGGATTAGATGCACGGTCGGATCCTTCTTGTAGGAACCCTGGCGGCGGCGGCGCTCTCGGTCGTCGCGGCGGCGGCGACCAGCGACCGGCTACAACGCCTCAACCTGGCCGAGACCGAGATTTCCGCCGATCAGGCGGCGACCCGCCACCAGCTCGCCCGGCTGCTCTCGGTGCTGGAGCAGCTTGAACGCGATCCGCCGCCCGCCCTGCTGGTCTCGCCCAGCGACGCCAAGGACGCGGTGCGCGCAGCCATACTGGTGAAGGCGGTGACGCCGGAACTGCAGGTCCGCGCCAGGACCTACGCCCAGGACGCCGGAGAGGTGATGCGCCAACGCCGGCTGGCCGCAGTGCAGAGCGAGGCCCTGTTCGAGCGCGAAAGCCTAGCCGCGGAGTCACTGCCCGAGCCGGAGTCGAACGCGGGCCTGGCCTTGCGGGGCGCCGTCCGGCCCCGCCCCGAGGACGCGCTGCGGGCGCCGGCGACCCTGTTGGCGCCGGCCGCCGGGCCGATCGTCCGGCGGTTCGGCGAGCCCCTGGCCGGCGGGGGACGGGCCAACGGCGTCACCCTGGCGGTGGGGCGCGCCGCAAGGGTGATCAGCCCCGGCGAAGGCGTGGTGCAATATGTCGGCCCCGTGAAGGGCTGGGGCGTCATCGTGATTTTAAGACTAGCGGGCGGCTATCATCTCGTGTTGGCTGGCCTCGAAAGAACATCGGTCCAGGCCGGACAATCCGTCGCGGCGGGGCAGCCTGTCGGTTGGGCCCCCGATGGTCGACAATCGACTTCGGAACTCTATCTGGAGGTCCGGGAGCAGGGTTCGCCGGTCGATCCGGACCGGTGGTTGAACAAAAGAGCGGGCTGAACGCTGCTGTAAGGGAAGCGTCCGGGGGCCTGTCAGAACGCGGCGAGCACCGCGAAAGGGGAGCCTGAGGAAGGCGATGAAGAAGTACCTCCTGATCGGCGCGTCCGCGTTCGTCCTGGGCGCCGGATCCATGGCCTACGTCAGCCAGCAGGCGATCGCCTCGGCCGAGCCGCGAGCCAAGACCTACCGGATGCTGGGCCTGTTCGGCGACGTGCTGAACACGGTCGAGAACCAGTACGTGACCGACGTCGACGACACCAAGCTGATCCAGGCGGCCATCGACGGCATGCTGACGTCGCTGGATCCTCACTCGGGCTACCTCGATCCCGCGGACTTCGACGACATGCGCGATCAGACGCGCGGCGAGTACGGCGGCCTGGGCATCGAGGTCAGCAGCGAAGACGGCGTGGTCAAGGTGATCTCGCCCATGGACGGCACACCGGCCTTCAAGGCGGGGATCAAGGCCGGCGACTACATCACCGCCGTGAACGGCGAGAGCGTGCTTGGGCTGTCGGTCAACGACGCGGTCAAGCAGATGCGCGGCCGGCCCGGCGAGGCCGTGACCCTGACCATCGCCCGTGAGAAGTCCGACCCGTTCGACGTGAAGCTGGTGCGCGAGGTCATCAAGCCGAAGTCGGCGACCGCGCGGATGGAAGGCGACTACGGCCTGCTGCGCGTGGCGAGCTTCAACGAGAAGACGACCGACGAGGCGGAAGAGGCCTTCGCCGAGCTGCGCGCCAAGAACCCGAACATGAAGGGTCTGATCCTCGACCTCCGGAACAACCCGGGCGGCCTGCTCGACCAGGCGGTCGGCGTGTCGGACCTGTTCCTCGAAGGCGGCGAGATCGTCAGCCAGCGCGGCCGCGATCCGCGCGACGTGGAGCGGTACAACGCGCGCCCGGGCGACATCACCAACGGCCTGCCGATGGTGGTGCTGATCAACTCGGGCTCGGCGTCGGCGGCGGAAATCGTGGCGGGCGCCCTCCAGGACCGCAAGCGCGCGGAACTGGTCGGCCTGACCAGCTTCGGCAAGGGCTCCGTTCAGACCGTGATCCCGCTGCGCGGCGGCATCGACGGGGCCCTGAAGCTGACGACGGCGCGCTACTACACCCCGGCCGGGCGCTCCATCCAGAAGACCGGCATCGAACCGGACCTGGAAGTGGCGCTGACCCGTGACGAGGCCCAGGCGATCGCCAACCGCAGCTACCAGTTCTCGGAGGCCTCCTTCCGCAACGCGCTGAACGCCGACGAGGGCAAGGTGCGCCGCGGGGCCCATGAGCCGGCCGAGGCGCCGCCCGAGGCCTTCGACGAGAAGAAGGACTTCCAGATCGCCCGGGCGCAGGACGTGCTGAAGTACGGCTCGGTCGCCCAGACGCCGAAGCTGCCCAAGCCGCAGCCGAAGCTCGCCAGCATCGTGGCCAAGGACAAGGTGGCCGTCGTGAAGCCGCCGGCGACCACGACCCAGAAATAAGGCCGGTCAGCCACCGGCAGGCGAAGGGCGGCTCCCTCGGGCGCCGCCCTTTTCCTTTGCGGCCGCGGGCTTCTGGTTGATGCGGCGTTAACCATGTTGCGGGAGGCTCCTGGGCGAAGGAGCGTCCGCCCGTGGCGAACATCGCACTGCCGCAGATCAAGGCCCCCGCCATCAACCTGGGCGGCCTGCTGAAGAGCCCCTTCGTCGGCGTGGGGGCGGCCGCCGTGCTTTTCGTGGGCGCTGCGTTTGCGCTGCTGCAGATGCTGGGGCCGCTGGACGGCGGCGGCGGCCATGCGCGGCAGTCGCTCGACGAGGTCCTCCGCGCCGCTCCGCCGGGGTGGCGCGAGGCCCTGAAGCCCCTGCACGGCCCGGCGACGCCGCAGCCCGACGTGTTGCGGCTGTCGGAACGCCCGCTGGCGCCCATGGCCGGCGCGGGCTTCAACGGGCCGGCCTCGCCTCCGGTCCGGTCGCTGGCCGGCGGCGCGCTGCCGCCCGCTCCGATTGCCGGCTTCTTCGCGCCGGGCCCCGGTGGCCCGTTGCCCATCATCGCCCAGGACGGCCGCACGCCGGCCCAGGCCTATGCCCGCCCCTTCACGTCCAACGGCCGGCCGAAGATCGGGCTCGTGGTCGGCGGGCTTGGACTCAACGCGCGCGCGACCCGCCAGGCCATCGAGACCCTGCGCCCCGAGATCACCCTGTCCTTCGTGGTCTATGCCGAGGGCCTGCAGGGCTGGATCGACATGGCCCGCGCTCACGGCCACGAGGTGCTGCTGGAAGCCCCGCTGGAGCCGCTGGACTATCCTGACAACGACCCCGGCCCCTACACCCTGATGACCGACGCCTCGCCGCCGGAGACGGTGAAGAAGCTGGAATGGATCCTCTCGCGGGCGACGGGATACTTTGGCCTGACCAACTATCTGGGCTCCCGCTTCCTCGCCGACGACCGGGCCTATGAGGCGCTGGCCAGTTCGTTGCGGGCGCGCGGCCTGGCGTTCGTGGACGACGGCTCGGCGGTGCGCCGCGGCGGGAACCTGCCCCGCGCCACGGCCGAGCGGGTGATCGACGACCAGCTTTCGGCCGGCGCCATCGACCAGCAGCTGCTCGCGCTGGAGGCCGGCGCCCTGCAACGCGGCCAGGCCCTGGGTTCGGGCTTCGCCTATCCCGTCACGCTCGAGACGGTTGCGCGGTGGGCCGGCGAGGTGGAACAGAGGGGCTATCAGTTGGCGCCCGCCTCCGCCCTTACGACCCGCCAATGACCGACCTTTCGCTGTACCGCCCCAACGTCGGGGTGGTGCTGTTCCATCCCGACGGCCGCGCCTGGCTCGGCCGCCGCGCCGGCACGCCGCCGCCGCACAACTGGCAGTTCCCGCAGGGCGGCGTGGACGACGGCGAGGACCTGGAGGCCGCGGCGCGCCGCGAACTGGCCGAGGAGACGGGGGCGACCCGCGTCACCTACCTCGCCCGCACCGACGGCTGGCTGACCTACGATTTCCCGCCGCTGGTGGGCGAGGCGCTGCGGCGGGGCTGGAAAGGTCAGCGGCAGGTGTGGTTCGCCTTCCGCTTCGACGGCTCGGAGGATGAGTTCGACCTCGCCGCCCACCACCAGCCCGAGTTCGACGAATGGCGCTGGGGCTACCTCGCCGAGGCGCCCGGACTGATCGTGCCGTTCAAGCGGCCGACCTACGAACAGGTTGCCCAGGCGTTCGCGCCGCTCGCGGCGCCGATGCCGGCGAACAAGCGCGACAACTGAAACCCTCGACCGCCCGGCCGTGTTTGCGGCTACACTGTCCCTCAGAGCAATGGCTCCGGGGGGAGCGAGGCTTGATGACCACGGCGGTAATGGTCCACGGCGCGTTCTGCGGCGGCTGGGCTTTCGAATATTTCCGGGAGCCGTTCGAGGCGGCGGGCTGGCGCGTGCTCGCGCCGGACCTGCGCGGCCATGGCGACGGCGAGGCGGTGGCGGGCCTCTCCATGGAGGACTACGCGCGCGACCTGGAGCGGCTGTGCGCGGATCTCGCCGAGCCGCCGGTGCTGATCGGACACTCGATGGGCGGGCTGGTCTGCCAGATGGCGGCCCGGCGCATCCGGCCGAGCGCCATGGTCCTGCTCGCGCCGTCGCCGCCCTGGGGCGTGACGGGCGCCAGCGTGGAGGAGGCGATCACCGCCGCCGCCGTCGGCCTGCTGGACCCGTTCTGGTCCGGCGCGGTGGATCCCGACCGCGCCCTGATGCGCCGTCACAGCCTGGACCGGGTGCCGGCGCCCTACCGCGACGCGGTGCTCGCGCGGGTGCGGCCGGAGAGCGCCCGGGCGCTGCGCGAGGTGCTGAACTGGTGGATGGACCCCTTCATGACGACCAGCGTCGGTGCAGGCCCGCTGCCCGTCCCCACCCTGATCGTCGCCGGCGGGCGCGATCAGGTCCACCCCGCGGCTACGGCTCGCCGCACCGCCGAGCGCATCGGCGCCGCCTATCGCGAGGCCGCGGAGATGAGCCACTGGCTGGTCGCCGAACCGGAATGGGCGCAGGTGGCGGCGCTGGCGCTCGACTGGCTGGACGGTGAGCGCCGCGCGGCCGCCTAGGACGTCTTGGTCAGCAGCTTGAGTCCGAGAATGCCGGAGAGGATCAGGCCGACGCAGACGAGGCGCGCCACCGTCGCCGGCTCCTTGAACAAGACGATCCCCAGGATGACGGTGCCGGCCGCGCCGATCCCGGTCCAGACCGCATAGGCGGTGCCCAGCGGCAGGCTGCGCACGGCGACGCCCAGCAGGCCCATGCTCGCGGCGAGGCTGACGGCGGTGAACACCGTGGGTCCCAGGCGCGTGAAGCCTTCCGTGTACTTCAGGCCGACGGCCCAGCCGATCTCGAACAGGCCGGCGATGAACAGGACGACCCAGGCCATGCGAGGCCTCCTTCTTGCGACGGAGGTCGTCCTCCCGGGGAGAGGATCGCGCCGGGGTCGTCCCCGGCGCGCCGCGCCGCGCCTAGAGCTTGCGTTCCTGGTACTGGAAGGTGGCCAAGTCGTAGCCGCGGTTGACCGGGCTGTCGTCCGGCTTGCGAACCGTGGAGATGTTCAGGCCGATCGACTGGGCCGAGGACAGGTGCTCCCACGAGCGGCGGACACGCTTCAGGCCATCCGGATCGACCGGCTGGGTGTAGTTGGCGGTCGGGTCCAGCGGCGGCTGCTGCACGAAGGCGTAGATGTTCAGCGCCGAGGTGATCGGCGCGTCCTGGCCCTGGGCGAACCGGATCTCGCCGAAGCAGACGTCCTTGTTCGAGCCCTGGGGGTAGAGGACGATCTGGTAGGTCTTCGCGCCGCCGAGCGGCTTGGCCCACGTCTGGTCGCGGCGGTTCTGCTTGAAGCCGTTGGCCTTGGCCAGGTCGTCGAACTTGCCGCCGCGGACGGCCGGCTTGCAGACGTTGTCGATCACCGAGATCAGCGCCGCGCCGTCGCCGGTGGTGGGCAGGCTGGGCGGAGCCTGCGGGGCGGCCGCGGCAGGCGCGGCGGGCTGTTCGGCGGCCGGAGCCGGAGCAGCGGCCGGAGCCGGAGCGGCCGTGGCGGCCGGAGCGGCGGGTTGCGCGGCGGGCTGGGCCGGATCCTGGGCGCTGGCGGCGGTGGCCAGGCCGGCGGCGAGGACCAGGCTGGAGATGGCGAGACGCATGGACAGAGTTCCCCTGACTTCAGGCCGCGCATAAAACGTGAGCGGGGCGCCGGAGGCAAGGCCCGACGGCGCCCAACTCAAGGCGATTTTACCTCTGTCGTTTTATGCCGCTTCCGAAGCGTGCTCGGCGAGGATGGTGAGGCCTTCCGGCGTCACGTCGGCGAAGCCGCCGCGGACGTCGTACACCGTCACCTTGCCGTCGTGATGCACCCGGACCTGGCCTTCCTTCAGCGCCGTCATGAACGGCGCGTGGTTGGCCAGCACCCCGAAGTCGCCTTCGGAGCCCGGCGCGTCCACCTGGTCCACGAGCCCGGCGAAGAGCTCGCGTTCCGGGGACACCAGCGAGAAGTGGAGCTTGTCGGCCATCTTGCCTTACGCTTCCGACGCCAGCTTCTCGGCCTTGGCGACGGCCTCTTCGATGGCGCCGACCATGTAGAAGGCGGCTTCCGGCAGGTGGTCGTACTCGCCGTCGCAGATCGCCTTGAACGAGCGGATCGTGTCCTTCAGCTCGACGAAGGCGCCGGGCGTGTTGGTGAACTGCTCGGCGACGTGGAACGGCTGCGACAGGAAGCGCTGGATCTTACGGGCGCGGGCGACCGTCAGCTTGTCCTCTTCCGACAGCTCGTCCATGCCCAGGATGGCGATGATGTCCTTCAGCGCCTTGTACTGCTGCAGGATCTCCTGCGTGCGGCGGGCGACCTGGTAGTGCTCTTCGCCGATCACCAGCGGGTCCATGATCCGCGAGGTGGAGTCCAGCGGGTCCACGGCCGGGAAGATGGCCTGGGCGGCGATGTCGCGCGACAGCACGGTCGTGGCGTCCAGGTGGGCGAACGAGGTAGCGGGCGCCGGGTCGGTCAGGTCGTCGGCGGGCACGTAGATGGCCTGGACCGAGGTGATCGAGCCCTTGTTGGTCGAGGTGATCCGCTCCTGCAGGTTGCCCATCTCGGTGGCCAGCGTCGGCTGATAGCCCACGGCCGAGGGGATGCGGCCCAGCAGAGCCGACACTTCCGCGCCGGCCTGGGTGAAGCGGAAGATGTTGTCGACGAACAGCAGCACGTCCTTGCCTTCCACGTCGCGGAAGTACTCGGCCTGGGTCAGGCCGGTCAGGGCGACGCGGGCGCGGGCGCCCGGCGGCTCGTTCATCTGGCCGTACACGAGGGCGCACTTGGAGCCTTCGGTCGCGCCGTTGTTCTTCTTCGGGTCCACGTTCACGTTGGACTCGATCATCTCGTGGTAGAGGTCGTTCCCTTCACGGGTCCGCTCGCCCACGCCGGCCAGCACGGAGTAACCGCCGTACGCCTTGGCGATGTTGTTGATCAGCTCCTGCATCGTCACGGTCTTGCCGACGCCGGCGCCGCCGAACAGGCCGATCTTGCCGCCCTTGGTGTAGGGGCACATCAGGTCGATGACCTTGATGCCCGTGACGAGCACTTCGGCCGAGGTCGACTGCTCCGCGAAGCTCGGGGCCTCGCGGTGGATGGGCGAATATTCGGTGGTGTTGATCGGGCCGGCCTCGTCGATCGGCTCGCCGATGACGTTCATGATCCGGCCGAGCGTGCCCGGGCCCACCGGCACGCGGATCGAGGCGCCGGTGTCGACCACGGGCTGGCCGCGGGTGAGGCCCTCGGTGGTGTCCATGGCGATGGTGCGGACGGTGTTCTCGCCCAGGTGCTGGGCGACTTCCAGCACGAGGCGGAACGGCGCGCCGGTCCGCTGGTCGGTGTTGGAGGTTTCCAGCGCGTTCATGATCGCCGGCAGGTGGCCGGTGAACTCCACGTCGACGACGGCGCCGATGACCTGGACGATCTTGCCGGTGGCGACGGCTTGCGCGGCCGGGACTTGCGGCGCGGCGGCCTTCTTGGCGGGAGCCTTGCGGGCGGGCTTCTTGGCGGGAGCTTCAGACATGTCGGGCTCTTTCGGTGACTAGAGCGCCTCGGCGCCGGAGATGATCTCGATCAGCTCCTTGGTGATCTGCGCCTGGCGTGAGCGGTTGTACTGCAGGGTGAGGCTGGCGATCATGTCGCCGGCATTGCGGGTGGCGTTGTCCATCGCCGTCATCTGCGCGGCGAAGAACCCGGCCTGGTTTTCGAGGGTGGCCGAGAAGAGCTGGGTCGTGACGTTGCGCGGCAGCAGCGTCTCGAGGATCTCCTCCTCGCCCGGCTCGTACTCATAGACCGCGCCCTTCAGGTCGAGCGGCGCCTGGCCCCCGCCCACTTCCGCGGGGATGAGCTGGCGCGTGGTCGGAACCTGCGTCACCACCGACTTGAAGCTGGAATAGATCAGGTGGACGGTGTCCACCTCGCCCGCCTCGAACATCTCCTGGATCTTCGTGGAGACCTCTTCGGCCACGGCCAGCGAAGGATTGCCGCCCGCCTCGTAGGTGGCGATCAGGCGATCGCCCGCCAGGCGGCGCAGCTGGTCGCGGGCCTTGCGGCCGATGGTCAGGACGCGGACGTCCTTGCCCTCGGCCGACAGCGAATTGATCTTCTCGCGCGCGGCGCGGACGATCGAAGAGTTGAACCCGCCCGCGAGGCCGCGGTCCGAGGTCGCCACCACCACCAGGTGGCGGCGGTCCGAGCCCGTGCCGGCCAGCAGCTTCGGCGCGCCGTCGCCGGACACGCCGGCGGCCAGGTTGCCGATCACCGCGGCCATCCGCTGGGCGTACGGACGCGCGTTCTGGGCGGCGTCCTGCGCCTTCCGCAGCTTGGCCGCAGCGACCATCTGCATCGCCTTCGTGATCTTCTGCGTGGCTTTCACGCTTCCGATCCGATTGCGCATCTCCTTGAGGCTGGCCATCGCCGGCTACTCGCTCCCGGTCAGATCAGCTTCAGGCGAAGGTTTCGGCGAAGGCGGCCAGGGCCGACTTCAGCTTGTCTTCGACCGGGCCGAGATCCTTCTTGGTGCGGATCGTGTCGAGGATGTCCTGGTGCTTGGCGTGCATGTGGCTGAGCAGCTCGGACTCGAAGCGGCCGACCTGGGCGGTCGGGACCTTGTCGAGGTAGCCGCGGGTGCCGGCGTAGACGCTGACGACCTGCTCTTCCACCGACAGCGGCGAGTACTGCGGCTGCTTCAGGAGCTCGGTCAGGCGCTCGCCGCGGGCCAGCTGGCGCTGGGTGGCGACGTCGAGGTCCGAACCGAACTTCGCGAAGGCGGCCATTTCCCGATACTGGGCGAGCTCGCCCTTGATCGGGCCAGCCGCGGTCTTCATCGCCTTGATCTGGGCCGAGGAGCCCACGCGCGACACCGAGATGCCGACGTTCACCGCCGGGCGGATGCCCTGGAAGAACAGGTCGGTCTCGAGGAAGATCTGGCCGTCGGTGATCGAGATCACGTTCGTCGGGATGTAGGCCGACACGTCGTTGGCCTGCGTCTCGATGATCGGCAGGGCGGTCAGCGAGCCCAGGCCGTTGTCCTCGTTCAGCTTCGCGGCGCGCTCCAGCAGGCGCGAGTGCAGGTAGAACACGTCGCCCGGATAGGCTTCGCGGCCCGGCGGACGCCGCAGCAGCAGCGACATCTGGCGATAGGCGACGGCCTGCTTGGACAGGTCGTCATAGATGATCACGGCGTGCATGCCGTTGTCGCGGAACCACTCGCCCATGGCGCAGCCGGCGAACGGGGCCAGGAACTGCAGCGGGGCCGGCTCCGAGGCCGTGGCCGACACGACGATGGTGTACTCGAGGGCGCCGCGCTCCTCGAGCGTCTTCACGATCTGGGCGACGGTCGAGCGCTTCTGACCGATGGCCACGTAGATGCAGTAGAGCTTCTGGCTCTCGTCGCCGCCGGCGTTGATCTGCTTCTGGTTCAGGATGGTGTCGATGGCGACGGCGGTCTTGCCGGTCTGACGGTCGCCGATGATCAGCTCGCGCTGGCCGCGGCCGACCGGGATCAGGGTGTCGATCGCCTTCAGGCCGGTCTGCACGGGCTCGTGCACCGACTTGCGCGGGATGATGCCCGGAGCCTTCACGTCCACGCGGCGGCGTTCGGCCACGTTCTGGATCGGGCCCTTGCCGTCGATCGGCTCGCCCAGCGGGTTCACGACCCGGCCCAGCAGGCCCTTGCCGACCGGCACGTCCACGATTTCGCCGAGGCGGCGGACTTCGTCGCCTTCGCGGATGGCGCGGTCTTCGCCGAAGATCACGATGCCGACGTTGTCGCGCTCGAGGTTCAGGGCCATGCCCTTCACGCCGGCCGAGGGGAACTCGACCATCTCGCCGGCCTGCACGTTGTCGAGGCCGTAGACGCGGGCGATGCCGTCACCCACCGACAGCACGGAGCCGACGTCCGAAACGTCGGCTTCCTCGCCGAAGTTGGCGATCTGGGACTTCAGGATGGCCGAAATCTCGGCGGCGCGGATATCCATGGGCTTTACGCTCTCTTGAGGGCGAACTTGAGGGAGTCGAGCTTCGAGCGGAGCGAAGCGTCGAACAGACGGGAACCGACCTTCACCTTGATGCCGCCCAGCAGGGACGGATCGACGCGGGTCGTGATTTCAGGGTCCTTGCCGAGCGCCTGGCGGAGCGCCGCGGCCACGCCCTTGGCCTGGGCGGAGGACAGGGGAAGGGCGGTGACCACCTCGGCCGACACCGCGCCGCGCGCCGCGGCCGCCAGACGCTCGAAGCCGGCGATCGCTTCCGGCAGGGCGGAGGCGCGGCCGTTGGCGGCCACCAGGCCCAGGAACTTCTGGGTCGTGGGGCTGAAGCGCGCCTTGGCGGAGATCGCCGCCAGGCCCTTGCGCTTGTCCTCGGCGCTGAACGCCGGCGAGACCAGCAGCGTGCGCAGGTCCTTGCTGTCGGCGATCGCCGCCTTCAGGGACTTCAGGTCGGCCTCGACGGCGCGCACCTGGTTCTGTTCGTTCGCGAGGTCGAAGAGGGCCTGGGCATATCTGCCGCCCACATTCGATGCCTTGGAGTCGTCCGCCACTTAAAACTCGCCCGGTGCGTGTCATGAGCCGCTAGCGGAGCTTCCGTTGCGGCACTAAAAGCTTGAAAGCGCTTGAAAAAGGCACAACGAGCCAAAAGCCCGAAAGGCCCCTGGCCCAAAGCCGCGCGCCTACTAGCACGCGATCTTTTGCGCCGCAACCGAGGGGGCCCCGGCCGACGGCTTTTCTGTCCGACGACGGCGCCGCGGGGGCCGTACGCCCGGCGACCTTGGGCATAACACGCGAGCGTGAACCTACGCCGCAGGAACAGACCGCAGTTTCAAAGGGTTGGTGGTCGCTGCCGGGGACTGGCGCCGCGGCGGCCCGCGAACGTGCGCCGTCGGGGAGCGCGACGCGGCTGGTCCTCGGAGTCGCATATGTCCTTGAAGAGTTTCACCGGCGCTCGGGCGAAGGCCTGCGGCGAACGTCCGCTCCTGCACGTGGCGGAGGGCTGAACCATGGCCGGGACCATCCCCACCATCTCCATCGCCTCGGTTCCCGGAGGCCAGATCGGGGTCTCCGAAACCGGCCTGCCCGGCGGAAGCCAGGCCGGCCAGGCGCGCACCTCGGGCAGCTGGACCTTCACGATCAACGCCCCGGACGGCGTCGACGACCTGACCGTCGGAGGCTATCGCGCGATCACGGACGGCGTCTTCACCGCAGGTTCCATCGCCTTCGGGCCGGGCGTGCTCTCGGTGACCGGCTACAACCCGGCCGACGGATCCGTCACCGCCGCCTTCGAGATCACCTCGCCGTATCACAGCCCTCAGGCCGGGCCGCAGCAGCGCTACGGCGATTTCCTGAGCGCGCCGATCACGTTGAGCGATCGCGACGGCGACCATGCCCAGGCCAGCCTGGGCATCCAGATCCGCGACGACGAGACCCTGACGCTCAGCCAGGACAGCGCCACCGCGGTCGCTGGCGGCGCGGCAGTCACCGGCAATCTCATCACCGGCGGAACGCCCGACGTCTTCACCGCTGACGGCTTCGCAGGCGTCACGCGCATCGGCCGCATCGACGGCGCCTGGGTCTCCAAGGACGCCTCCGGCGCCTTCGTCTACCAGGGTCAATACGGAACGGTGACCGTCAGCGGGGCCGGCGACTACAGCTATGTCGCGCGGGCGGACGCGCCGGCCGGCTCCGTCGAACACATCACCTACTGGGCCGCGGACGGCGACGGCGACGAGGCGTACTCGTGGCTGCACATCCAGGTGCAGGGCGGCTCCAGCAGTTCGCCCGCAGAGGGACAGACGATCACCTCCCCCGGCCCGAACTCCACGCTGGCCGGCGGGGCGGGGGCCGACACCCTGACCGCCAGCCAGGGCGGCGACACGATCACCACCGGCGCCGGCGCCGACGTCCTGGTGCTGAAGGGCGCGCCGTGGTCGCCGCACGAGGTGAAGGACTTCACGCTCGGAACCGACAAGCTGGACTTCCAGGCCCTGAGCAGCGTCTACGGCGGCTCGGACCCCGTCCGCGACCGCTACATCACCTTCCTCGACGACGGCGCCGGCGGGACAAAGGTGCTCTACGACTGGGACGGCGCGGGCTCCCAGCAGCAGTGGCCCAGCTACGTCCTGCATCTGCAGGGCGTGTCGGCGCAGGGCCTGACGTGGACCGCGCTCGCCAATCCCGGCGGCGCCCCGCCGCCGGCCGACAGCCAGCCGTCGATCTCCGCCAATGCGGACGGGACCGGCGCGCTCGTCGTCACCGTCAGCGACGCCAACATCGCCAACGGCACCAATCCCGACGCCGCGGCCCTGACGCGCAGCGGCTTCATCTATCTGCGCGCCACCGATGGGATCGACGACTTCACGGTCAACCAGACCGCCGTGATCCGCGACGGCGCGTTCACCGCCGCGACGCTGACCTCGACTTACGGCAACGAGCTGCGCTTCACGTCCTTTGACGCCGCGACGGGCGCGCTCGCCTACAGCTACGTCCACAAGTACGCCAAGTCGCACTTCGAACCGGCGCCGGGCCAGGAGACCTCCGTCCTGGTCGAAGGCTTCAACCTGGTGCTGACCGACCGCGACGGCGACCGGGCCAACGTGGGCCTCCAGGCCCGCATCGAGGATGACAGGCCGATCACCCGCGACGACGCCGACACGGTGACCGCCGGCACGACGACGCCGGCCACCGGCAACGTCGTCACTGACGCGTCGGAGGGCGATTCGGGAGACGGCGACAGCGGCCGTGACCTGCGGGGGGCCGACCAGTCGAACCCCTATGGCGTCGCCTCGGTCAACATGGGGACCTCGAACGTCGGCTACGCGTCGAACGGGCAGTGGCAGCTGAACGGCCAGTACGGGACGCTGAAGCTCGGGATCGTCGGGGACTACACCTACACCCCGTTCAGCGGCGTGGCCGCGGGCGCGGTCGACACCTTCACCTACTATCTCAAGGACACCGACGGGACGCCGCCGGTTCCGGGCAAGCTGACCATCACCTTCACAGGCGGCGGCACGGGCGGCGGAAGCCCCGGCGGCGGGCAGACGATCGTCTCGCCCGGCCCGAACTCGACGTTGAACGGCGGCGACGGCGCGGACACGATCACCGCCGGCCAGGGCGGCGACGTCATTACCGGCGGCGCCGGCGCGGACTGGTTCGTGTTCAACAAGAACCCCTGGTCGCCGCACACGATCAAGGACTTCCACGTCGGCGAGGACAAGCTCGACCTGTCGGCCATGCTGCAGGCCGCGCGCTACACGGGAACGGACCCGGTGGCCGACAAGTACGTCTGGCTGCAGGACGACGGCGCGGGCGGCCTGAACGTGCTGTTCGACTGGGACGGCGCAGGACCCAATCCGCAGTGGCCGAACTTCCTCGCGAAGCTGGAAGGGGTCTCGGCGTCCACCACGACCTGGGCCCAGCTCACCGGCGGCGGCACGGGCGGGACCGCGGAACCGCCTCCTCCGCCTCCGCCCCCAGGCGGCGGCCAGACCATCACCTCGACCGGGCCGGGGGCGACGCTGACCGGCGGCGCGGGCGCCGACACGCTGGTCTCAAGCCGCGGCCAGGACGTGCTGACCGGCGGGGGCGGCGCGGACCACTTCGTCTTCAATCAGGAGAACTGGGCTCCGGCCCGGATCACCGACTTCGAGGACGGCGTCGACCGGATCGACATCCGCGGCATGCTGGACGCGGTGGGCTACACCGGGAGCGACCCGTTCGCGGCCGGCTATCTGAAGCTGATCGACGACGGCGCCGGGGGAACCAAGGTGCTGTTCGACAGCGACGCGGGCGGCCCCAATCCGCAGTGGCCCAACTACGTCTTCCAGGTGGAGAAGGTCGCGCCGTCCGCCCTCGGCGCATCGGACTGGATCTTCCAGTAGCCGGAAAAGAAAACCCCGCCGGCGGCGCCGGCGGGGCTGAGGCGACAGAGCTCGACTAGAGAGAGCTGCTGGGAGACTTACTGCTTCGCGAGCTGCGTACCGTCGGCCTTGGCCACGGCCTTGCTGTTGCAGTCGGCGAGCTTGGCGTCTTCGAGCGACTTGCGGCCCGCGAACGACGACACGGCGCCGACCTTCGAAGCGATGGTCTTGCAGGTCGCGGTGGCGAAGGTCTGCGAGGTGGGGGCCGTCGCCACGCAGGCGTCGGCTTCGCAGACGAACATCGCGCCGCCGGCGATGAACTTGGTCTTTTCGGCGACCGGAGCTTGCAGCTTCGCGGTCACGGCGTCGGCGGCGAAGGCAGAGCCGGCGGCCAGGGTGGTCAGGGCGGCGCAGGCGGCCGCAAGGGTACGGAGCTTCATCGAGAGCCCTCCAGCGTTTCGGGGAGTGGCGGCGTCCCTGCTCGAAGACGCCGGCCCCTTCCGCCGCGTGGGTTCGCCGCGGGTATCCCCACCCGCAGCGCACGACGAACTGAGCAACGTAAAGATAACGGTGTTAAGATCAGCTGCGCAACCGCTATTTGCGCAACGTTGCTATGCGGGAATGCAGAGCTGGCGTCCCCGGGAGCCGATGGACGGCGGCGGAGCCGGCGACGTTCACATCCCGTCAATCTTGTTTGGCGTTCCGTGCGCCTGGGATATGGCAGGGGCCAGAGCTGGGGCGGCTCCGAACGGTTAGGACGACGCTGAGATGGCCAATGCGGGACAGGGTGGTCGCGGACCCCGGCCGCCCCGGGAGAAGCGTTCGCCGCTGCAGGCGCTGATCTACTGGGTGCTGGTCCTCGGCGTCTGGGGCCTGATCTTCCTGGTGGCGTTCTTCGCGGTGTTCGCGGTCGACCTGCCGGACACCTCCAGCCTCTACGACGTGAAGCGCCAGCCTTCGGTCTCGTATCTGGACCGCTCGGGGGCCCTGGTGGCGGTGCGCGGCAGCCAGTACGCCCCGCCCGTCGACCTGGACCGCCTGCCCGAGTACGTGCCCGAGGCCTTCATCGCCATCGAGGACCGCTGGTACTACTGGCACTTCGGCTTCAACCCCTGGGGCATCGTCCGCAGCCAGATCTACAACATGCGGCGCGAGAGCGGCCCGCTGCGCGGCGGCTCGACCATCACCCAGCAGCTGGCGCGCAACCTGTTCCTGACGCCCAGCCAGAACTATCGCCGCAAGGCGCAGGAGCTGATCCTGGCCGTGTGGCTGGAGGCGCGGTTCTCCAAGAAGCAGATCCTCGAGCTCTATCTGAACCGGGTCTATTTCGGCGCCGGCGCCTACGGCATCGAGGCCGCCTCCCAGCGCTATTTCGGCAAGCCGGCCGAGCGGCTGACCCTGGGCGAAGCCGCCCTGCTGGCCGGCATGATGAAGGGCCCGTCGCGGTATTCTCCCGTATCGGCCACGGATCGGGCCGCGCGTCGCGCCACCGTCGTGCTCGACAAGATGGTCGAGGCGAAGTTCATCACCCCGCAGGAGCGCGAGGCCGCCTTCCGCACCAAGGTTCGCGTGAACCCGGTGCTGGCCAACCAGCGGGCGCAGTACTTCACCGACTGGGTCGACGATCAGGTCCGCAGCCTGGTGGGCGAGCCCACCGAGGATCTGGTGGTGGAGACCACCCTCGACCTGCCGCTGCAGGCGGCCGCCGAGCAGGCCGTCCAGCGCGGCGTCGCCGCCGCCAAGGGCCAGGGCGTGGAGCAGGGCGCGCTCGTCTCCATCGACGGAGAGGGCCGCGTCCGGGCCTATGTGGGCGGCACCAACTATCTGCAGACCCAGTTCGACCGGGCGACGATGGCAAGGCGGCAGGCGGGTTCCGCGTTCAAGCCGTTCGTCTACCTGGCCGCCATGGAGGCGGGCCGCACGCCCGATACGCCGGTCGTCGACGAGCCGGTGAAGATCGGCAATTGGGAGCCGCGCAACTACACCGGCGAGTACCTGGGCCCCATCAACCTTCAGACGGCGCTCGCCCAGTCGGTGAACACCGTCGCCGCACGGCTCGCCAACGAGGTCGGCACGTCGAACGTCGCGGCCGCCGCCCGCCGCCTGGGGATCACCTCGAACATCCAGCTCGATCCCTCCATGGCCCTTGGCGCCGTCGAGGTGAGCCCGCTGGAGATGGCCCAGGCCTATGCGCCGTTCGCCAACGGCGGCTTCCTCGCCAGGGGTTACGGTATCGAGCGGATCCGCACGTCGAGCGGCCGCGTGCTCTACGACCACAGCGTGGACCGGCCGCCGCGCCAGGCGGTGATCGGCCAGCCGGCGCTGGCCTACATGAACCAGATGATGCGGACCGTGATCGTCTCCGGCACGGGCACGCGGGCGAACGTCTCCGGCTACGACATCGCGGGCAAGACCGGCACCACCAGCGACTACCGCGACGCCTGGTTCGTCGGCTACACGGGCGGCTTCGTGACCGCCGTCTGGGTCGGCAAGGACGACAACAAGCCCATGCGCCGGGTGACCGGCGGCGGCGCGCCGGCCGGCATCTGGAAGGACTTCATGACCGCGGCCCTGCCCCGGCTGAAGGTGCAGCCCATCCCGGGCGGCATCGCGCCGGCGCCCGCCGAGCCCGACCCGATCGGCGACGTCATCGACGGCATCACCGACTTCTTCGGCGGCGACCGCGGCGAGGAGCCGAGGTCCGAGTTCGACGAGGGCCAGCCGCCGCCCCAGCGCCGCCGGGAAGAGGTTCCGTTCTAGCGGCCGATGCTACCGGCCGAAGGCGTGCAGCCGCGCGCCCTCGGCCCGCAGCCAGGCGCGATGTCGGCGCTCGTCGCCCACCAGACTGCGGACGTGCGCCCAGAAGCGCGGCCCGTGGTTCAGCTCCAGCAGATGGGCGCATTCGTGGGCGACCACGTAGTCGGCCACGTCGAAGGGCGCGAGCGCGAGGCGCCACGAATAGCGGATCGAGGCCGGCAGCCGTCCCGTCGCGGGACGGCACGAGCCCCAGCGCGACTTGGCGTCGGCGACCGTGACCTTCGGTACGGCCACGCCCAGGCGCTCGCAATGGAAGGCGGTGCGTTCGGCCAGCACCTCGGCCGCCTTGCGCTTGATCACGAGCATGACGGCCCGGGCGAAGCCCTCGCCCTCGCCCATGGCGGCGATGCGCGGGGTGGAGCCGTCCTCGGGCTCGATCCAGCGGGCGCGGCCGGCACCCTGCTCTAGCCGGACGGGCCGGCCCAGCACCTCGATGAGCTGCCCCGGCGCGAGCGGAGCGGCCTCGGGGAGTTCGGCCACGCGCTCGGCGATCCAGGCGGCGCGGTCGTGGGCGAAAGCGGCGGCCTCGGCGAGGCGGCGGGGGCTGGGCGCGGTGGCCACGATCTCGCGGCGCGTGCGGTCCAGGCGCAGCGACACGCGCCGCGCGCGGCGGTTCACCCGCAGGCGCACGACGGCGCCGGCGACCTGGAGTTCGTCTCCATCGTTGAAGGACGCGCGGAAGGGACCCACGCCCCTTACTTAGGCAGCGACGTCGCCCATGTCGAAGGCCTGATCGGTGCGACGGATGAACGCCCGGACCCGCGGGTAGATCTCCTCGCGGAAACGCTTGCCGTTGAAGACGCCGTAGTGGCCGACGTGCGGCTGGACGTAGTCCTCCTTCAGCTCGGCCGGGATCGACGAGCAGAGGTCGTGCGCCGCCTGGGTCTGGCCGATGCCTGAGATGTCGTCGTTCTCGCCTTCCACCGTCAGCAGGCCGATGTCCGAGATCCGGTCGGGACGCACGTGGCGGCCGCGGTGGTAAAGCTCGCCCTTCGGCAGCAGGTAGCGCTGGAACACCACGTCCACCGTCTGGAGGTAGAACTCCTCGGTGAGGTCGAGGACCGACAGGTACTCGTCGTAGAACTCCAGGTGCTTCTCGGCGCTGTCGCCGTCGCCGTCCATCAGCTGCTGCAGGTAGCGCAGGTGCGCTTCCTGGTGCTTGTCGAGGTTCATCGACATGAAGCTGGCGAGCTGGACGAAGCCCGGATAGACGCGCCGGCCCATGCCGGGATACGGGCCCGGCACGGTGTAGATCATGTTGCTCTCGAACCAGGCGAAGGGCCGCTCCTCGGCCAGCCGGTTCGTGACGGTAGGCGACAGGCGGGCGTCGATCGGCGAGCCCATGAAGGTCATGGAGGCCGGGCGGCTCTCCTCGCCGTCCTCGCTCATCAGCGCCGCGGCGGCGAGCACCGGCGGCCCGGGCTGGCAGACGGCGACGACGTGCGGGCGCGGCCCCAGGGCGCGCAGCATCTCGCGCACGTGGTCGATGTAGTCGTGGAAGTCGAAGCGGCCTTCCATCATCGGCACGTCGCGCGCGTTCGACCAGTCGGTGATGAACACCTCGTGGTCCTGCAGGAAGGCCTCGACCGTGCCCCGGAGCAGGGTGGCGTAGTGGCCCGACAGCGGCGCGACGATCAGCACCGCCGGCTCCAGCTCGCGACGGCCGGCGCGGCGCAGGTCGGCGCGGTCGCGGGCGAAGTGGGTCAGCCTGGCCCAGGGGCTCGACCAGACCTCGGTCGGGCGGACCCGCACCTCCTGGCCGTCGATGGCCACCTTGTCGATGCCCCAGGCCGGCTTGCCGTAGCGGCGGGTCAGGTTGGTGACGAGATCCGAGACGGCGAACAGCCGGCGGCCCGCCTCGGTCTCGGCCGCCGGATTCAGCGGCGAGCTCCAGAACTGGCGGGCGGCGAGGGCCGCAAAGCGGAATGGCGTGGAGGCGTGATAACCCGCCTCGTAGAGGGTGTAGAGCATGGACGCCCCATTATGCTGCGTCGCAACATAACATGTGAAGCGTAAAGAAGCTCCACACGCTTAAGCTGTCCGATCAGCAGCTTTCGGCGTTCGGGCCGGCCTTCATCGCGGCGGCGATCTTCGCGGCGGCCTGCTCGGGCGTCAGTTCGTACGGCAGGACGCAGACGAAACGGCCCTTGGGGCTCATGAGGTAGGTGTAGGAGGCGTGGTTCACGAGGTAGTCCTCGCCCTCGCCCTGCTTCGAATAATAGACGTGATAGGCCCTGGCGGCCCGATCCACCTGCGCCGGCGTGCCGGTGAGGCCCACGAGCTGCTTCGGGAAGGCGTCGTTCTTCACATAGGCGGCCACCTGCTCGACCGTGTCGCGCTGCGGGTCCACGGAGATGAAGACCGTCTGCAGGTCCTTGGCCTGGCCGCCCAGGAGGCGCTCCACCTCGGCCATCTCGAACAGCGTGGTCGGGCACACGTCCGGGCAGTGGGTGAAGCCGAAGAAAACCGCGCTCCACTTGCCCTTCAGGACATCCTGGTCGACGCTGGCGCCCGATGTGTCGACCAGCTGGAACGGTCCGCCCACGGCGGCGGTTTGCTCTCCCGAACCAAGGACGCCGCGACGGACCGCGAGGCCGGTGAGGATGGCGAGCGCGACAGCCAAGACCGCGACGAGCGCGAGGACACGCCTGGACATGCTTGCCTCCCTTCCTGCCTTTTCGAACGAGCGGCGCGGCCGCTCCGACGGGGCCTGAGCCGCGATGCCCGCAGCACCTGCGCACACGGCGGCGTCCGGTCCAATGGAAGGCGGGGATAGGACGGGCTCGCAGACCGCGCAAGGCGTGTGGGACCAGGCCGACGTCAGCCGCAGCCACCTGAGGGTCCGCACCCTCGTCACGCTGCGCTGGTGGGTGCTGGGGGCGCAGGCGGCGCTGCTCATCCTGCTGGGCCTCGGGCTGCGTTATCCCGCGCCCTACCTGCTGGCCGGCCTGATCGTGGGCGCCTGCGTCGCCTGCAACCTGGTTATCAGCCTCGTCTGGCCGCTTCAGCGGGTGACGAGCGATCGCGAGGGCATGGCCCACCTGGCCGCGGACGTCCTGCAGATCGCAGTGTTCCTGGGCCTGGTCGGCGGGACCGCGAACCCCTTCATCGTGCTGCTGATCGTGCCCGTGGCGCTGGCCGCCGCGACCCTGCCGTGGCGGGCCGTGCTGGCGGTCGGCGTGCTGGCCGCTTCGGCCACCCTGGCGCTGGTGTTCCTGTCGCTGCCGTTCCCGATGTCGGAGCCGCCCTGGCTGCCGCTCGAGCATCGGCTGGTGGCCGGCGTCGCCACCGTGATCGCCATGGGCCTGGTCGCCGTCTACGTCCGCCAGTCGGCCGAAGAGGCGGCGAGGATGGCCCTCGCCCTCGACGTCACCCAGGCGGTCCTAGCCCGCGAGCAGAGGCTCTCGGCCCTGGGCGCGCTGGCCGCCGCCGCCGCGCACGAGCTGGGCACGCCCCTCGCCACCATCTCGATCGTGTCGAAGGAGATGGTCCGGGAAGCGCCCACGGCGCAGGTCAAGGAGGACGCCGAGCTGCTGATCGCCCAGGCCGAACGCTGCCGCGAAATCCTCAAGCGGCTGTCGGAGACGCCGGACCAGGCCTCGGACGAGGTGCACGAGCGTCTGTCGCTGCGCCAGCTCGTCCAGGAGGTGATCGAGCCGCACGCCGCCATCAAGGACGTCCGGGTCGAGGCGATCGTCACCGGGGCCAAGGGCGTGAAGACCCCCGATATCCGCCGCCTGCCGGAAATCCTGCACGCCATGACCACCTTCGTGGAGAACGCCGTCGACTTCGCGACCTCGGAGGTGCTGGTCACCGCCCGGTTCGACGCCGACACTGTTTCGATGGAAGTGCGAGACGACGGGCCGGGCTTCGCGCCCGACATCTTGGCGAAGCTGGGCGAGCCCTATGTCACCAGCCGCCCCGGCGTGGAGGGCGGCCGCACGGGCCACGTCGGCATGGGTCTGGGATTCTTCATCGCCAAGACGCTCCTGGAACGGACCGGCGCCCAGGTCGCGTTCCAGAACGGCAAGCCGCGCGGCGCCGTGGTTTCGGCGCGCTGGCCCCGCCAGACCATCGAGGCGCCGAACGCGTGAGCGCAGCCAAGCTTGCGGAAATGCGTTCAGGTGCGACAGACTGTCGCAGTACAACCATAGGGAGCCCCTGCCCGGGGTCCAAGCATGACCGACCTGTCTTCCGACATCGCCGCGCTTCCTGACAAATCCCTGCTGGTCCTTGATGACGATGCGCCGCTGCGGAACCGGCTGGGGCGCGCCTTGGAGCAACGCGGCTTCGAGCCCACGCTGGTGGGCAGCGTCTCGGAAGCCATCGCCGCCGTCCGCGCCAAGCCGCCGGCCTACGCGGTGCTCGACATGCGCCTGGAGGATGGTTCGGGCCTGAAGGTGGTGGAAGCGGTGCGCGACGCCCGGCCGGACGCCAAGATCATCATGCTGACCGGCTACGGCAACATCGCCACGGCGGTGCAGGCGGTGAAGGCCGGGGCCGTGGACTATCTCTCGAAGCCGGCCGACGCCGACGACGTGGCTCGCGCGCTGCTGGCCCGCGGCGATGCGGCGCCGGCCCCGCCGGAAAACCCCATGAGCGCCGACCGGGTCCGCTGGGAGCACATCCAGCGGGTCTACGAGCTCTGCAATCACAACGTCTCCGAGACGGCGCGGCGGCTCAACATGCACCGCCGGACCCTCCAGCGGATCCTGGCCAAGCGCGCGCCGCGCTAGAGGGCGTTGGTCTCCACGCCCGCGGCCGTGAGGGCGGCGAGGCGGGCGAACGCCAGAGTCAGCGCCTTGCGCCGCGCGCCCGCGAGCGGCGTCACCGGCGCCTCGCGCAGGATCGCGCCGCCGAAGCCGTCGGCGACGATCAGGCCCGGCTCGTCCGGCAGGATGTCGCGCGGGAACTCCGGCGCCACGGCGAAGGCGAAGGCGTCGCAGTACGGCAGGTACTCGTGCCACTTCTGGTCGGTGCGGAAGTCGTCGACCCCCGACTTCACCTCGACGATGAACACCTCGCCCTTGGGGCCTAGCGCCATCAGGTCGGCGCGGCGGCCGTTCGGCAGGGTCACCTCTGCGAGCGGCGCATAGCCGAGCGCCGTCAGGAAGCGCGCGGCGCCGCGGGTGACGGCGGCGGTGGTCTCGGGCCGGGAAAAGGCGACGACGGTGACGGACACGTCCATGGCCGCCACTCTGTTCCGCCTACGTTCCAGAGGCAAGCGCCGCCGCCAGGTTTTTCGGCGGCGGCCCGGCCCTATTCGGCGGCGATGAGGACCTGCTTCGCGCGATCCTTGAAGTTGATCTCCTGGAGGTACTTGATGCCCTCCTCGGCGATGTCGTCGCCGACCATCCGGTCGCCCTCGCCGCGCAGCTCGTCGAGGTCGACGTAGGTGGCGTAGAACGCCTTGGTGCGGTCGGTGACGATCCCGGCGTTGACCAGCGTCTTCACGAGCACGCGGAAGATGTTGGTCTGCTCCTTCATGTTCTGGCGGCGGGTGTCGTCGGTGACGATCTGCGCCATCTCGGCGATCACCCGCTCGGGGTCGAGGCCAAACGCCTCGTAGAGGTCGCGCTGCTGGGTCGGCGCCACGAGATTGAAGAGCAGCGTCTGGAAGCAGTGCGCCGCCCACATCTCGATGATCTCGTGTTCCTTCTCGGTCAGGTGCGGGATGGTCCGGTCGGCCCAGATCTTCCCGAACTTGTGGTGGAAGGCCTCGTCCGTCATCACCAGCTGGGTCAGCTTCTTCGCCAGCGGGTCGTTGGTCTTGGCGTAGATCGTGGCGAAGGCGCCCATGGCCAGGCCCTCCACCAGCATCTGCATGCCGATGATCTTCTTGTAGACCTCGGGGCTGCCGATGATCTCGACCAGCAGGGCCTTCAGGGTCGGGCCGCATTCCACCGGCCGGCCCCAGCGCGCCTTGATGTACTTCGCGAAGGCCGTGACGTGGCGCGCTTCCTCGCGGGTCTGGTTGGCGGCGTACTCCTGCGCGCCCTGGTCCTTCAGCACATGGCAGAGGCTGGCCGACAGGTTCAGCGCGCCCTGCTCGCCGTGCAGGATCGAGGAGAAGGTGCGCAGCGTCGACTGGTTCACGAACCGGACGCGCGTCTTGTGGTCCTTGAGGTGGTTCGAGACGTAGTCCGTCTGCAGGGAGACGATCATCTCCTCCGGGAGGATCATCTCATTCTCCATGTCGAACGGCTCGGAGAAGTCGATGTACTTGGCGTCCAGCGGATCCCAGAAGTGGTCATGGGTCGCCGAGATGATCTTGTCGAAGGCCGTCGAGCGGGCGTTGTAGCGGTCGAGTTCGAGCATCGACTCGAAGTCGTCCGGCGCCACCGCGTCGTAGATGATGTCCTTGGTGATGTTGCCGTCGGCGGCCATGTGCTTCGCTCCTACCCTGTCGTGCGGCGCGCCCCCGCCGTCTCTTGAGCGGCAGCATGTGGCGGGACCGGCGTTCAGTCAAACAAAATGACGCCCCCGTCAGGTTTGCCCGCGACTACTCCGCGGCCGCCTCGATGGCGTGGATGTCGGCGTCGGACAGGCCGAAGTGGTGGCCGATCTCGTGCACCAGCACGTGGCCGACCAGCTCCTCCAGCGTGACGTCGCCGCGCTCGGCCCATTCGTCCAGGATCGGCCGCCGGTAGAGGAAGACGCGCGACGGTTGGGGCGAGACGTCGAACACGGACCGACGTCCGAGGTCGACGCCCTGGTAGAGGCCGGTCAGCTCGAAGGCGTCCTCGATGCCGAGCTCGTCCAGCACCGCCTGCTCGGGGAAGTCGTCGACGCGGAACACCACGTCCCCCGCCAGCCGGCGGAAGCCTTCCGGAAGATCTGCGAAGACGCGTTCGGCGATCGCCGCCAGGTCGTCCAGCGAAGGGGCGCGGCCCACGCGAAGCTCACTCATCGGGCATCACGATATGCGGCGCCTCGGGGGGGCGTGTCTCGAACAGGCCGATGTCCAGCGGCTGCTGCGGCTTGACGGCGCGCAGTGGGGCGCGGGCGATGGCGCGCAGGGTCTCGGGTTCCAGGGCCTGCCTGGACTTCCGCGCCTGGCGGGCCTGCGGCGCTTCCAGCGGGCGTTCGGCGGTGGGGACGCGCCAGTACGAGACCGTTAGCCGCCAGGCGGTCTGCGGCGGCGGCGCGGGCTTGGGCCAGCGGCGGCCGTCCTCGTACGTCGGCTCCACGGGCCCGGGCGGCCGGCCGGCCTCGGCCACCACCTGCTCGACGAGCTGGCAGTAGCGGTCCCCGGGCTCGGAGGGCTCCAGCCGCTCGGCGTAGGCCGCTAGGGCCGCCTCGCGGGTCGGGAACGCCGGCCCCGCCGGATCCGTGGTGAAGGCCACGTCCCCGCCGGCCCTGCGCCGGGCCTCGCTCTCGCGAGCCGCCCGGCCCAGCGGGCGGGAGAGCGCCTGCTCGGCGTTCGTGGCGACGGGATAGAGGATGGTCATGCGCCCATTCTTGCGAACTTTCCTCCACATAGGAACGCGCCATCACGTGCGGCAGGGCGTGACCCGCCGTAAGCTCCGAGGGAGTGATTCGCCGGGGCGGGGATGAGTTCGGACCAACTGATCCTGGCGGCGGCGGCCGGCGCGGTGTCCCTGGCCATCTCCGCCGTCCTTTGGGCGCTGGCGCAGCGCCGGCATAACCAGACGCGCCTGGACGAACTGACCGCCAGGCTCCGGGGCCTGGAAGCCCGGGCCGAGGCGGCGACGGCCTCGGCCGAGGCGTTCGATTCCGCCCTGCTCGCCGTCGAGGACGGTCAGGCCCTGCTGGCCTCCGGCGAGGAAAGCCTGGCGATCTGCGCCGAGGCGCTGGGTCTCGCCGAGGCCGAGCCGCAGGCGCTGCTGAACGCCCTGATGCGCGCCGACCCCGATCATGCCCGACGGCTGCGGGCCCTCTTCGAACGCGGCGAGCCTTGCGCCTTCGAGGTGCAGGGATCGGGCGGGGCGGTGGCGGTCGAGGGCCGCGCGGCCGGGGCCGTGGCCTGGCTGCGGGTCTCGGGCGTGCTGGGCGAGGACGCCGGCCTGCCGACGGCGCCCCGGTTCGCCGCCTTCCTGAGCTCGCGCGCCTGCCCGGCGTGGATCGCGGCCGCCGACGGCTCGCCCGTCTGGGTCAACGGCGCGTGGCTGAAGGCGGTGGGCGCCGAGAGCCTCGACGAGGCCGCCGGGCGCGGCGCGGCCTTCGACCGGGGCGCGGACGCCGTCGCGTCCGAGGCCGCCAACCTTGGCCAGAAGCGCGAGGCCGTGCGCTGGCTGTCGCTGGACGGCCGCCGGCGGGCCTTCCACATCGTCGCCCAGCCGCTGGAAGGCGGCGGGGTCGGCGTCTGGACCGACGACGTCACCGAGCTGGAGGAGCTGCGCGAGCAGCTCAAGCGCAACATCGAGGCGCACGACCAGACGCTGAACCGCATCGACGACGCCGTCGCCATCTTCGGCGAGGGCCGGCGGCTGATGTTCCACAACACGGCCTTCGCCGAGCTCTGGGGCCTGGAGCCCGCCTGGCTCGAGGAACGGCCGACGCACGGCGAGGTGCTGGACCGCCTGCGCCAGCGCCGCCGCCTGCCCGAGACCGCCGACTACGGCAAGTGGAAGGCGGCCGAGCTCGACCGCTACGAGAAGCTCGGCGAAGAGCCGGACGACATGTGGAGCCTGCCGGACGGGCGCACGCTGCGGGTCGTCCGCCAGCCGCACCCGATGGGCGGCATGCTGGTGCTGTTCGCCGACATCACCGGCGAGCTGAAGCTCAAGACACAGTACAACGCCCAGATCCAGATCCAGCAGGCCACGCTGGACAAGCTGTCGGACGCGGTGGCGGTGTTCGGCTCGGACGGGCGGCTTCGCCTGCACAACGAGAGCTTCGAGCGCTTCTGGGGCATCGGCCATGAGAAGCTGGAAGCGGCCGGCGACTTCGAGGGCGTCGTCGAACTCTGCGTGCCCAAGCTGCACGACATGGGCTTCTGGCGCGAGCTGAAGGGCCGGGTCGCCGACCCCGATCCCAGCGCGCGGACGCCGATGACCGGCGAGACCCGCACCTCCGACGACCGCATCGTGGAATATCGCTCCCGGCCGCTCCCCGACGGCGCGACCCTGATCGCCTTCACCGACGTCAGCGACGCCCGGCGCCTGGAGAGCGCGCTCGCCGACCGCGAGGCGGCCCTGTCCGAGGCCGAGCGGCTGAAGCGCGATTTCGTCGGCAACGTCTCCTACGAGCTGCGCACGCCGCTCACCACCATCATCGGCTATTCCGAGCTGCTGGAGCATTCCGGCGACGCCCTGCCCGAGCGCTCGCGCGGGCACGCGGCCGCCGTGAAGTCGGCGGCCACCCAGCTGGCCCGCTCCATCGACGACGTGCTGGACATGGCCCAGATCGACGCCGACGAGATGGCGCTCGACCTCGCCGACGTGAACGTCGCCGAGCTGCTGATCGGCGTCGTCAGTCGCTGGCAGAGGCCGGCCGAGACGGCGAAGGTCTCGCTCGTCATCGAGCGGCCGGACGACATCGGGCTGATCCGCGGCGATGCCCACCGCCTCGGCCAGATCCTGGATCACCTTGTGGAGAACGCGCTGACCCAGACGCCGGCCGGCGGCACGGTGACGCTGGCGGCCCGCAAGGCCCTGGGCGAGATCCAGCTGCAGGTGTCGGACACCGGCCGGGGCATCCCGTTCCACGTGCAGGCGCACATCTTCGACCGCTTCATCGGCCGCGAGCGCGGTGGGCCCGGACTGGGCCTCGCGCTGGTGAAGGCGCTGACCGAGCTGCACGGCGGTTGGGTGGCGCTGGAGAGCGAGCCCGGCGCGGGGGCGCGCTTCACCTGCCACCTGCCCGAGGGGGCCGAGGCGGTGACGACCCAGCGGGAGCTGGCGCTCTAGCCGAACGTCGGCGAGGCCATCAATTGACGCCCACGGCTACGTTTCCGGCCGGGTCGCGTTCATGCCGCATGGAGCGACCCTCGGCCTCGTCCGCCAGCCCGATCGACCCCCGTCTGGCGGAGCAGATCGTCCAAGGCGCCATCGACTACGCGATCTTCACGCTGGACTTCGAAGGGCGCGTCGCCTCGTGGAGCAGCGGGGCCGAACGCATCCTCGGCTATTCCGCCGACGAGGCTATCGGGATGGACTTCGCCGTCCTGTTCCTGGAGCCCGACCGCGCCGCGGATCGTCCGGCGGAGGAGCTGACGCGCGCGATCCACGACGGTCGCGCCGAAGACACCCGTTGGCACGTCCGCAAGGACGGCCAGACCTTCTGGGCGAACGGGGTGACCATGCGTCTGGCGGGCGCCCCGACGCTCGTGAAGGTCATGCGCGACGAGACCTCGGCCAAGCTCGCGGAGGACCAGCGCGTCCTGCTGCTGAACGAGCTGAACCACCGCATCAAGAACACCCTGGCGACCGTACAGTCGATCGTCGAACAGACGCTTCGCACCGCAGGGGTCGATGCGGCCACGCGCGAGACGCTCACCGATCGGCTGATGGCCCTCTCCGAGGCGCACAACGTGCTGGTCGCGGAGAGCTGGGCCGGCGCCGACCTCGAGGCCGTTCTTCGCCGAGCCCTGTCCCCGCATCAACGGACGGACGGCTCGCCCTTCGAACTGGAAGGGCCGCCCGTGCGGCTCAGCCCACAGCAGGCGGTGTCCATGTCGCTGGTCGTCCACGAGCTGGCCACCAACGCGCTGAAGTACGGCGCCCTGTCGGTCCCGAGCGGCCGCGTCGCGGTCACCTGGAACCTGGGGTACGACGAGCGCGGCGCGAGGCGCCTGGTGCTGCTTTGGCGCGAGGCCGGCGGACCGGCCGTTCAGCCGCCCGCGCGGCGAGGCTTCGGCAGCCGGCTCATCGAACGCAGCTTCGATCCGTCGCGCGACGGGCAGACGCGGCTGCTCTACGAGCCCGACGGCCTGCAGTGCGTCCTGGAACTCCTGCTCTCAGGGTCCGAGGAGCTTCCGATCCTGGAGGTGCGGGGCGATCCTGCCGCAGGAGCGGCTTCGACCACCTCGCGACGCCCGGCCTAGTGCTGGCTTTCCGGCATGCGGACGACGAGGCCGTCCAGGTCGTCGGAGACCTTGATCTGGCACGAGAGCCGGCTGTTCTCCTCGACGCCCTCGGCGAAGTCGAGCATCGACTCCTCCATGGCCGAGCGCGTGCCCGTCTTGGGCAGCCAGGCCTCGTCCACATAGACGTGGCAGGTGGCGCAGGCGCAGGCCCCGCCGCAGTCGGCGTCGATGCCCGGGATATTGTTCTTCACCGCGCCTTCCATGACCGACAGGCCCGGCTTCACGTCAATCACGTGCTCGGTTCCGTCGTGCTCGATGTAGGTGATCTTGGCCATGGATCCTCTCGCGGCCGCGTCTAGGCGGCGACCTCTTTCATGGAAATGGACGTGTCGGCAAGCTTGGCCTTGTCGACGGGCTTGCGGTTGAGGATGAGCTGCTTGCCCATCATGAACTCGGGCGGGGCGTTGATCGCCTCCACCGCCTGGAGCTGGTCCCCCTTGAGGTGGAAGACGGCGAACCTGGCGCTCGCCGGATCGCCGCGCAGGATGATCTCGTCGGCGTCGAAGGGGTAGCCGGCGATCTGGAGCTTCAGGTCGTACTGGTCCGACCACTGCCAGGGGCATTCGCCGGCCGGGCGCGGGCGGCCGGTGATCGCCGAGGCGGCCTGCTTGGCCTGCTCCAGGGCGTTCGGCACGCTCTCCATGCGGAACATGCGGTCGTAGATCGGCATCGGCCGGTGGGCGACGTCGCCGATGGCGAAGATCGAAGGGTCCGAGGTGCGCGCGTCGAGGTCGACCACCACGCCGCGGGCGGTCTCCAGCCCCGCGTCGGCGGCGATCTCGTCGTTCGGCGCCGCGCCCACGCCCACCACGACGGCGTCGCAGGCGATGGTGCGGCCGTCGGCCAGCTTCACGCCCGTGACGCGATCTTCGCCCTCGAAGCCCACCACCGAGCAGCCGAGCTCGAAGCGGACGCCATGCTTCTCGTGATAGCTCCGGAAGAATTCCGACAGGGCGTTGCAGGCCACGCGGGCCAGCAGGCGCGCCTCTCGCTCCAGCACCACGACCTCGGCGCCCAGGGCGCGCCCGGAGGCGGCGACCTCCAGGCCGATGTAGCCGCCGCCCACCACCGCGAGCGTCTTGCCCGGGCCGATGGCCGCCTTCAGCGCTTCGGCGTCGGCGGCCGTGCGCAGGGCCATGACGCCCGGCAGGTCCGCGCCCGGGATCGGCAGGGCGATGGCCCGCGCGCCGGTGGCGAGGATCAGGATGTCGTAGGAAAGCGTCGAGCCGTCGGAGAGGACGACCGTCTTCTCGCTGCGCTTGAGCTCCACGCCGCGGACGCCGGGCCGGAAGTCGATCCCGTGTTCGGCGTAGAATTCGAGCGGCTTCAACGCCAGCGAGTCCGCGTCCGCCTCGCCCTTCAGCCAGGCCTTGGAAAGCGGCGGCCGCTGATAGGGCGGGATCGGCTCCTCGCCCACCAGCGTGATGGGACCCTCATGGCCGTACTGACGGAGCAGCGCCGCGGCCGTGCCGCCGGCATGGCCGGCGCCCAGGATCACGATGTGGGCCTGCGGGTCGCTCATGGAACCTCGTTGCCCAAACTTGACGGCGCCGTCAACTTTCCGCCTGGAAAGGTGACCGTTAGACCACCCGCTCCACGAGCATCTTCTTGACCTCGGCGATCGCCTTCGCCGGGTTCAGGCCCTTCGGGCAGACCTGGGCGCAGTTCATGATCGTGTGGCAGCGGTACAGCTTGAACGGATCTTCCAGGTCGTCGAGGCGCTCGCCGGTGGCCTCGTCGCGGGAGTCGATGATCCAGCGGTAGGCGTGCAGCAGGGCGGCCGGACCCAGGTACTTCTCCTGGTTCCACCAGTAGCTGGGGCAGCTCGTCGAGCAGCAGGCGCAGAGGATGCACTCGTAGAGGCCGTCCAGCTTCTCGCGATCCTCGGGGGACTGCGCCCATTCCTTCTGCGGCTCGGGCGTCTCGGTCTTCAGCCAGGGCTCGACCGAGGCGTACTGGGCGTAGAACAGGGTCAGGTCCGGGATCAGGTCCTTCACCACCGGCATGTGCGGCAGCGGGCTGATCGCGACCTTGTCGCCCGGGCACTCGGCGTGGCCGTGGGTGCAGGCCAGCGTGTTGCGGCCGGCGATGTTCATCGCGCACGAGCCGCAGATGCCCTCCCGGCAGGAGCGCCGGAACGTCAGCGTCGGATCGATCGTGTTCTTGATGTGGATCAGCACGTCCAGGACCATGGGCCCGCACTGGCTGACGTCCACGTCATAGGTGTCCCAGCGCGGGTTGGCGCCGCTGTCGGGATCGTAGCGATAGACCTTGAACGTCTTGACGTTCGCAGCCCCCGCCGGCGCCGGCCAGTGCTTGCCGGCGGTGATGCGGGAGTTCTTGGGAAGGCGGATTTCGGCCATCTCGGATCTCTTCCTTCCGCCTTAGTACACGCGCGCCTTGGGCGGGAACGGCGCGATCTCGTTGGTCATGGTGTAGTCGTGCACCGGACGGTAATCGATCTTCACCGCGCCCGTCCGGTCGTCGAACCAGGTGAGCGTGTGCTTCATCCAGGTCTTGTCGTCGCGCTCGGGGAAGTCCTCGTGCGCGTGGGCGCCGCGGCTTTCCGTGCGGTTGTGCGCGCCGGTGACCGTGACGACCGCCTGGCCGATCAGGTTGTCCAGCTCCAGCGTCTCCATCAGGTCGCTGTTCCAGATCAGCGAACGGTCGGTGACCTTCAGGTCCGGCCGCTTGGACGCCACGACGTTCATGCGCTTGACGCCCGAGGCCAGGGCCTCACTCGTCCGGTAGACCGCCGCGTCCTCCTGCATCGCCATCTGCATTTCGAGGCGCAGGGCGGCCGTGGGCGTCGAGCCCTGGGCGTAGCGGAAGCGGTCCAGGCGCGCCAGGTGCGCCTCGGTCATGTGGTCCTTCAGCTCGGGCTGGGTGGCGCCGGCCTTGACCGTGTCGGCCGCCCGCAGCGCGGCCGAGCGGCCGAACACCACGAGGTCGATCAGGCTGTTGGAGCCCAGGCGGTTGGCGCCGTGGACGCTGACGCAGGCCGCCTCGCCGACAGCCATCAGGCCCGGCACCACCTGGTCGGGGTTCTTGCCGGCCTTGGTCACGACCTCCGAGTAGAAGTTCGTCGGGATGCCGCCCATGTTGTAGTGCACGGTCGGCAGGACCGGGATCGGCTCCTTGGTCACGTCGACGCCCGCGAAGATCTTGGCGCTCTCCGAGATGCCCGGCAGGCGCTCGGCCAGGATCTTCGGATCCAGGTGGTCGAGGTGCAGGAAGATGTGGTCCTTCTTCGGGCCCACGCCGCGGCCTTCGCGGATCTCCATGGTCATGGCCCGGCTCACCATGTCCCGCGGGGCCAGGTCCTTCACGGTCGGCGCATAGCGCTCCATGAAGCGCTCGCCCTCGGAGTTGGTGAGGTAGCCGCCCTCGCCGCGCGCGCCCTCCGTGATCAGACAGCCCGCGCCGTAGATCCCCGTGGGGTGGAACTGCACGAACTCCATGTCCTGCAGCGGCAGGCCGGCCCGCAGCACCATCCCGCCGCCGTCGCCGGTGCAGGTGTGCGCGCTGGTGGCCGAGAAGTAGGCCCGGCCGTAACCGCCGGTGGCCAGGATCACGAGCTGGGCCTGGAACCGGTGCAGGGTGCCGTCGTCCAGCTTCCAGGCGGTGACGCCCCGGCAGACGCCCTCGTCCATGATCAGGTCGAGGGCGAAGAACTCGATGAAGAACTCGGTGTCGTGGGCCAGCGACTGGCCGTACATGGTGTGCAGCATGGCGTGGCCGGTCCGGTCGGCCGCCGCGCAGGTGCGCTGGATCGGGGCCTCGCCGAAGTTCCGCGTCATGCCGCCGAACGCGCGCTGGTAGATCTTGCCGTCGGCCGTCCGCGAGAACGGCACGCCCCAGTGCTCCAGCTCATAGACCGCCGCCGGCGCGTTCCGGCAGAGGTATTCGATGGCGTCCTGGTCGCCCAGCCAGTCCGACCCCTTGACGGTGTCGTACATGTGCCAGCGCCAGTCGTCCTCGCCCATGTTGCCCAGCGACGCCGAGATGCCGCCTTGCGCGGCGACGGTGTGCGAGCGGGTCGGGAACACCTTGGTGATGCAGGCCGTCTTCAGCCCGGCCTGAGCGCAGCCGAGCGCGGCCCGGAGGCCCGAGCCGCCAGCGCCGACGACGACGACGTCGAACTTGTGGTCGATGAATTCGTAGGTCGACATCGGTCTCTCACGCGCCTCCCAGCGCGACCTTCAGCACGGAGAAGACGGCGAGCGCGCCGGCCAGTCCGCAGACGAAGAGGTTCAGGAGCAGGAGGCCCGTCTTGGTCAGGGTCTTGTGGATGTAGTCCTCCACCACGACCCGCAGGCCCGAATGCATGTGCCAGAAGCTGATGGCGAGCGTCAGCACCATCAGCGTCATGTTCAGGGGCGAGCCGATCCACTCGACGGCGCCATAGTAGTCCAGGGCGGCCAGCCGCATGACGGCGTAGATGGCCCACAGCGTCAGCGGGATCAGCGCCACCGCGCCGACGCGCTCGCCGATCCAGTGGCCGACGCCGTGCTTGGCGGAGCCGAGGCCGCGGGCGCGGGAAAGGGGCGTGCGATAGCTGGCCATCAGAACGCCCCCGCCATGCCGGCGATCACCCACACCGCGAGCGTCGCGGCGACCGTGAAGGCGATCACGCCCACGCCCGAGGCGTTCGCGCTCTTCACGTCCAGGCCGAAGCCCAGGTCCCAGGTCAGGTGGCGGATGCCGTTGCCCAGGTGGAAGAAGGCCGCAAGCGTCAGGCCGAACAGCACGACCTTGCCGAGGATGGAGCCCATCACCGCCTTGTAGGCGCCGTAGGTGTCGGGGCCGGCGGCCAGCGAGATCGCCCAGGCCGCCGCGATCAGGGCTGCGCCGTAGAGCGCGATGCCCGTGAAGCGGTGCAGGATCGACGTGGCCATGGTGAGGTGCCACCGCCAGATCGTCGTGTGCGGCGACGTCGGTCGCTCCCGCACCACCCTCGAAGCCTCAGCCATTCCTGCCCTGCCGTCCAAAAGTGTTCGAAGCTGGCCCGCTTGTAAGCCTGCGACCTGCGGTGTCAACGCAAGCTCGGCGCAGCATGCCTTCCTTCGCAAGCGCCGAAGTTTGCGCGCTTCAAGCTTCTGCACAATCTGTCTTTCCTGTAGCTTTCCTTCGCAGGAGACGAAGGATGCGGTTCGACCTGACCGACTTGCGCCTGTTCTGCGAAGTGGTTGACGCAGGGTCCATCACGGCCGGCGCCGAGAAGAGCGCGCTGGCGCTCGCGGCCGCGTCCACCCGGATCCGCAACATGGAGGCCGCGCTCGGCGCGCCCCTGCTCTCCCGCTCGCGCCAGGGCGTGGCGCCCACACCCGCCGGGCGCATGCTGCTGAAGCACGCCCGCACCATCCTCGCCCAGCAGGCCCGCATGCGGGAGGACCTCTCGGCCTACGCCGGCGGCTTCTCGGGCGAGGTGAAGGTGCTGGCCAACACCAACGCCCTGACCGAGTTCCTGCCCGAGGCGCTCTCCAGCTTCCTGGCCGACCACCCGCACGTCAGCGTCGACCTTGAGGAGCGGCTCTCCGACGAGATCGTGGGCCTGATCGCCGAGGGCGTCGGCGACATCGGCATCGTCGCCGGCACCGTCGAGGTGGGCGCGCTCCAGACCTATCCGTTCCGATCCGACCGCTTCGTGGTGGTCACCGCCACGCGCCATCCGCTCGCCACCCGGCGCAGCGTCACCTTCGCCGAGGTGCTGGACTACGACCTCGTCGGGCTCGAGCGGTCGAGCTCGCTCCAGCGGTTCCTCACCGCCAAGGCCGCCCGCGAGGGCCGCCCGCTCAAGCTGCGCGTCCAGCTCCGCAGCTTCGACGCGGTCTGCCGGCTGGTGGAATGCGGCGTGGGCGTGGGCGTCGTGCCGCGCACCACCGCCCACCGCTCGTCGCGCACCATGGCGCTCTCGATCGTCGAGCTGGACGACGACTGGGCGCAGCGCGAGCTGAAGATCGTCCTCCGCGCCGAGGACGAGCTTCGGCCCTACGCCCGGCAGCTGGTCGCGAGTCTGCGCGGCTAGGCGGCCGGATAGGTCCTGTCGGTCCAGGCAACGGCCTCGGCGGTCATCTCCTCGAGGACCGAGAGGTCAATGTCGGAGAGCTTCTTGACGTAGATGCAGCCCTTGCCGTGCGTCGTCTTGCCCAGCCGGGCGAGATGCTCGGACAGGCGTTCCGCATCGCACGTCAGGTACAGGCTGATCGCCGCCTTGCGGGGCGAGAAGCCCACCTTGCACATCCGTCCGCCGTGGCCGCTTTCATAGCGGTACGCATAGCTGCCGAAGCCGATGATCGAGGCGCCCCACATCGTCGCGGGCTCGCCCGTGACGCGGGCCATGAGCTCGGCGATCACGCGCGCCTCCTCCCGCCGGCGGTCGGATTCCAGGCCGTCGATGAATTGGTCGACGGTCATGGCGGTCGGTTTGGTCTTGATCTCGGCCATGGGCCGAGTTTGGCCTAACCCCGGTCTTCGAGCCAGTCCGCCGAGCGCATCTCCTGCAGCCGCGAGGCCGTCCGCTCGAACTCGAAGGCGCCGTCGCCTTCAGGGTAGAGCTTGATGGGCTCGGCCTCGGCCAGGACGACCAGCCGGGTGCGCGCCTCGTAAAGGGCGTCGATGAGGATGACGAACCGCCGCGCCTCCTCCCGCCGGCTGGGCGTGAGCTTCGGCACGCCTTCCAGGAACACCGTGTGGAAGCGTTCGGCGAGGGCCAGATAGTCGTTGGGTCCGAGCGCCACCGAGCAGAGGCTGGCGAAGCTCGCGCGCAGCAGGCCGCCGGTCGCGTGTGGGAATTCGATCCGCCGGCCCAGCACCTCGAGGGTCTCGCCGGTCTCCGGCTCCGGCCCCAGCATCTCCGCCCACAGCCTGTCGTACTGGCGCTCGTTGTCGGGATCGATGGGCGAGAACCAGGAGCCCGCCGCCCGCAGGCGGTCCAGCCGGTAGTCGTGCGGCCCGGCCACCGAGACCACCTCCACCTTCGACGTCAGGAGGTCGATGAACGGTAGGAAGAGCTGGCGGTTGATGCCGTCCTTGTAGAGCTGGTGCGGCTCGCGGTTCGAGGTGGCGACCAGGGTCACGCCGCGATCGAACAGCGCCTCGAACAGCCGCCCCAGGATCATGGCGTCGGCGATGTCGGTGACCTGGAATTCGTCGAAGCAGAGCAGGGTCGCCTCGCCGGCCACGACGTCGGCCACGGGCGGGATCGGGTCGTCGCCCTTGGCTTGGCCGAAGCGCGCCTTGCGCGCCGCCGCATCGCCCTTGCGCCAGGCGTCGATCAGGCGGTGGATCTCGCCCATGAAGACGTGGAAGTGGGTGCGGCGCTTCTTCGCCACGGGCGCGGTCTCGAAGAAGAGGTCCATCAGCATGGACTTCCCCCGCCCGACCGGCCCCACGAGATAGACGCCGCGCTGCCCCTCGGGCGCGGCGCGGCGGAACAGCGTCTTCAGCCCGCCGCCGGGCTGGGCGTTCGCGAGGTCGCCCTCCAGCCGCACGAGCGCCGCGAGAGCGGCCGCCTGCGCCGGGTCCGGACGGATCAGGCCCTCGGCGATACGGGCGTCGTAGGCGGCTTTCAGCGCGGAGGGCATCGGGCCTCGGCCTAAAGGCGCGAAGCGGCCGACGCAAGGAACAGCCGCGCGGCCACGGGGTTCAGATCATGACCAGCAAGAAGGAGCCTTCCAGATGGCCGACCATGACGATCGCCGTTTCGACCCCAGCGAAACCGACGCCAACCGGACCCGCATGCAGGGCGGCGGCGTGGGCGCCCGCGAGATGGATCAGCAGCGCGATCCGAACCGCTTCCAGACGGCCACGAACCCCGAGCAGCGCAGCTTCGAAGGCGATCTCGACGATACGACAAACGCCGATCGGCCGAGCCAGGCCGACTTCGGCGACACCGACCTGCGGGCGGCGAACAGCGGCGGCTCGGCCGGCGCCGACGGCTCCGCGCCGCCCGAGGAAAGCGCTGCGGCCCGCCGCGACGGCTGGGGCGTCGATCCCAACCTGGGGCGCAACGAGGCGGGCCTCGGCGACGTGGACGGGGATCTCGGCGCGGGCACCCCGCCCAACGTCGACGTCCACAAGCTCGGCCAGGATGACAAGCCGCAGCAGGACTGGGGCGACCCGGCCGACGAAGGCGCGACCTTCTCCTCGACCAACACCAACCGCGGCGGCCGCACCGAGCTCGAGCGCGGCCAGGGCGCCAAGACCCGCGCCCACAACAAGGACACCTTCAGCCGTCGGACCTAGCGCGAACGCCCCTTCTCCCCCTGCGGGAGAAGGTGGCCTGCGAAGCAGGTCGGATGAGGGGTCGATCCGGCCTCCATCCGAACGAAGAGGGGCCACGCACAGTCCGCGTGACCCCTCATCCGTCAGCCTCCGGCCGACACCTTCTCCCGCAGGGGGAGAAGGAAATGGCAGTCGCTACTTCATCGTCGGGATGACGAACGCCGAGTCCTCGACCGCGCCTTCGGGCCAACGGGCGGTGATCGTCTTCACCTTGGTGTAGAACCGCACGCCTTCCATGCCGTGCTGGTTCACGTCGCCGAAGGCCGAACGCTTCCAGCCGCCGAAGGTGTGGTAGGCGACCGGCACCGGGATCGGCACGTTGATGCCCACCATGCCCACCTGCACGCGGGCGGCGAACTCGCGAGCGGCGCGGCCGTTGCGGGTGAAGATGGCGACGCCGTTGCCGTACTGGTGGGAGCTCGGCAGGTCGAGCGCCTCCTCGAAGCTCTCGGCGCGCACGATCTGCAGGACCGGGCCGAAGATCTCCTCGTTGTAGGTCTTCATGCCCTTTTTCACGCCGTCGAACAGCGAGGGGCCGATGAAGAAGCCCTTCTCGTAGCCCTGAAGCGAGAAGCCGCTGCCGTCGACGACCAGCTCGGCGCCCTCGTCGACGCCCATCTGGATGTAGCCGGCGATCTTGTCCTTGTGCGCCTGGCTGACCACCGGGCCGTACTGGGCGGCGGCGTCGGTGGAGACGCCCACCTTCAGGGTCTCCAGCTCGGCCAGCACGCGCTCGCGCACCTCGTCGGCGGTCTTCTGGCCCACAGGGACGACCACCGGCAGGGCCATGCAGCGCTCGCCCGCCGAGCCGTAGGCCGCGCCGATGATGTCCTTGGTCGCCTGCTCCAGGTCGGCGTCGGGCAGGATGATCCCGTGGTTCTTGGCGCCGCCCATGGCCTGGACCCGCTTCCCGTTCGCCGTGCCGCGGGAATAGACGTAGTGGGCGATGTCGGACGAGCCGACGAAGCTCACCGCCTTGATGTCCGGATGATCGAGGATGGCGTCCACCGCCGTCTTGTCGCCGTGCACCACGTTCAGCACGCCCGCCAAGTCTTGCCCCACCTGGGCGCCCGCTTCCATCATGAGCTCGCCCAGGCGCACCGGGACCGTCGGGTCCTTCTCGGAGGGCTTGAGGATGAAGGTGTTCCCCGTCGCGATGGCGATGCCGAACATCCACATCGGGATCATGGCCGGGAAGTTGAACGGGGTGATGCCGGCGCAGACGCCCAGCGGCTGGCGCATGGAATAGACGTCGATCCCGGGGCCGGCGCCCTCGGTGTATTCGCCCTTCAGCGCATGCGGGATGCCGCAGGCGAACTCGATGACTTCCAGGCCGCGCTGGATGTCGCCCTTGCTGTCGGCGATGACCTTGCCGTGTTCGGACGACAGGATCTCGGCGAGCTCGTTCATGTTGGCTTCGACCAGCCGCTTGAACTCGAACATCACCCGCGCCCGCCGCTGCGGGTTCACCAGCGCCCAGGTCTGTTGCGCCCGAAGCGCCGAGGCAACGGCCTTGTCGACCTCGCTCTCGGTCGCGAGCTGCACGCGGGCCTGAACCTCGCCGGTGTTGGGGTTGAACACGTCGCCGTAGCGGCCGGACGCGCCCGCGACGGACGCGCCGTCGATGAAGTGGGTGATCTCACGCATGGGAACGGCTTTTAGGCTCACCCAGCGGCGCCCGCTAGTTGCCCCAGCGGCGCCGGGCGGCGAATGTGCGCCCATGACGGTTCTCCCCACCGCGCACGCCTGGAAGACCGGCCCGGCGCGGGACCACATCGTCGACGTGCTGATCGCCGAGCGGGCGCCGAAGCTAGCCGGTTCGGCGGCCTGGCCGCTGCTGCGTCCGCTGCTCTACGCGATGCTGGACTATGGCAAGGCGCGCCGGATGGCCGACGCCATCGCGCCGCTCCCCGGACGCGCGGCGCTGGACCACGTCGCTGAGCTGCTGTCGGTGAAGGTGTCGGCGAGCGGGCTGGAGCATGTGCCGGCGGAGGGCCGCGCCATCGTCGTCTGCAACCATCCCACCGGCATCGCCGACGGGATCGCGGTCTTCGATGCGCTGAAGGGGCTCAGGCCCGACATCTGCTTCTACGCCAACTCCGACGCCCACCGCGTCTGCCCCCGGTTCGACGATGTGCTGATCCCCGTCGAGTGGGTCGAGGCCAAGCGGACCCGGGAGCGCACGCGCGCCACCCTGCAGCTCACCCGGGAGGCGATGGAGGCCGAACGCTGCCTCTGCATCTTCCCGGCCGGTCGCCTCGCGCGCCGCCAGCCGGACGGCTTGCTGGCGGATCCGACGTGGATGCCCACCGCCGTCTCGCTGGCGCGGAAGTACGAAGCGCCCATCGTGCCGGTTCACGTGGCAGGTCCGTGGTCCACGCTCTTCCACGTCTTCAACGGCTTCTCCCAGGAGCTGCGGGACATCACCCTCTTCCACGAGCTGCTCAACAAGCGCGCCCGGCATTTCACCCTGACCATCGGTTCACCCATTGCGCTCGAGGCCCTGGCGGGCGATCCCGCCGAGGTGACACCAAGACTGAAACACCACGTCGAGCGCGTCCTGGTCGACGAGCCGGATCGGCGGTTCGCATGATCCTGGAAGCCGAGGGCGACTTCCGCTTAGGAGACGAGGCGGCCACGGCGCGGCTCGGCGCCGCCATCGCCGCCGAGCTGAAGACGGGCGAGGCCGTCTGCCTGACCGGCCCGCTGGGAGCCGGCAAGTCGACCCTGGCCCGGGCGCTGGTGCGGGCGCTGACGACGCCGACCGAGGACGTGCCCTCGCCCACCTTCACCCTGGTGCAGTTCTACGAAGGGCCGCGGCTGAAGGTCGCCCACTTCGACCTCTATCGCCTCTCGAATCCGGACGAGGCCTATGAGATCGGTCTGGACGAGGCGCTGGACGAAGGCGCCGCCGTCGTCGAGTGGCCCGAGCGACTCGAGGGCCGCCTGCCCGCGGACCGACTCGATGTAGAGATCGCGCCTTCGGAAGACGATGCAGACGGCAGGCGCGTGCGGCTGATCCCGCACGGGGCCTGGGAAGGACGAGGGCTTGAGTTCCGCGCCTGAGATGAACGACCGCGAGATCCTGAAGGCCGAGTTCCTCAAGGCCGCCGGCTTCGGCCAGGCGCGGCGCGAACCCATGGGCGGCGACGCCTCGACCCGCAGCTACGAGCGGCTGCATGCGGCCGATGGCGCGACCTTCATCTTCATGGACCAGCCGCCGTCGATGGAGACCGCGCCGTGTCCGCCGGGCGCGACGCCGGACGAGCGCCGGGCGCTGGGCTACAACGCCCTGGCCCGACTGGCCGCCGGGCGCGTGGACGCCTTCATCGCCACCAGCGGCTGGCTGCGCGACCAGGGGCTCTCGGCGCCGAAGATCCTCGCGGCCGACGCGCCGGTGGGACTGGCGGTGCTGGAGGACCTCGGCGACGACCTGTTCGCGCGGCTGATCGAACAGGGACAGGACGAGGCGCCGCTGTACGAGGCGGCCATCCAGGCCCTGGTGCGCATGCATGCCGCGAGCCCGCCGGACGTGCTGGCCTACGACGGCGCCGCCTGGCCGCTGCTGACCTACGACGAGACGGCGCTGGAGACGGCGGACCGGCTGTTCCTCGAATGGCTGCCCAAGCTGAGGCCGGGCCTCGATTTCGGCGGCGAGGCGGCGGCGGAGTGGGAGGCCATCTGGACGCCGATCCGCGCCCATGGGGCGGCCGGCGCGAGCGTCTTCTGCCACCGCGACTACCACGCCGAGAACCTGATCTGGCTGCCCGAGCGCCAGGGCGGCGCCCGCGCCGGCCTGCTCGACTTCCAGGACGCCGTGAAGGCGCACCCCGCCTGGGACATGTCGATGCTGCTGCACGACGCCCGCCGCGACGTCTCACCCGGGCGCGAGGCCGCGGCCCTGGCCGCCTATTTCGAACTCAGCCCGCATGTGGATCGCGCCCGCTTCCTGGCCGACTTCCATGCCCTGGGCGCGCTCAACATCTGCCGCATCCTCGGCATCTTCGCCCGCCTCGTGACCCGCGACGGCAAGCCCCGCTACGCCGCCTTCATGCCAAGGCTCTGGGGCTATCTCGATCGCTGCCTCGCCGACCCCGAACTGGCGGCGCTGAAGATGTGGATGGACCGGCACGCCGCCGAGGCCCGCGCGTGAGCGGCGCCCCGACGACCGCCATGGTTCTGGCCGCCGGCCTCGGCACCCGCATGCGGCCGCTGACGGACACGCGGCCCAAGGCCCTCGTCGAGGTCGCCGGCCGCACGCTGATCGACCGGGTGCTGGACGAGCTGGTCGCCGCCGGCGTCACCCGCGCCGTGGTCAACGTCCACCACTTCGCCGACCAGATGGAGGCCCATCTGGCGAAGCGGTCGGACCTGGAGGTGCTGATCTCGGACGAGCGCGCCGAGCTGCTGGACTCGGGCGGCGGCATCCAGCACGCCCGCCCGCTGCTGGGCGAGCACCCGATCTTCGTCGCCAACATCGACAGCCTCTGGATCGCCGAGGGCGAGCCGCCGATGGAGACGCTGAAGCGGCTCTGGGACCCCGCCCGCATGGACATCCTGCTGCTGTTGGTGAAGCGCGGCAACGGCATCGGCTTCGAGGGCCCGAACGGCTTCTTCATGGACGACGAAGGCCGGCTGACCCACTCGGTGAGACCTGAGCCGCCGACGCCCTACGCCAACATCGGCTTCGGCGTGCTGAAGCCGCAGGTGCTGGACGGCTCGCCCAAGACCGGCCCGTTCTCGATCCTGCCGGTCTGGCATGAGCTCCAGGCGAAGGGCCGTCTCCACGGCGCCGTGATGGACGCCTTCTGGATGCACGTCGGCGATCCCGCCGCCCGCGACGCCGCCGAACAAAGGCTGGGGCAGAGGCTCTCGTGACCGCCTTCTTCGAGCGTCCGGGTCCGCGCTGGTTCAACATCCCGGCGCACCGGCCGTTCGCCGACGACCTGGCCCGCGGCCTCTACGAGGCGCTGAGCCCGTTCGGCCCCGAGGCGCTGTCGGACGCCCTCGTCCTGACGCCGACCCGCAGAGGCGCCCGCGCCGTGGCCGACGCCTTCGTCCGGGCCGCGGACGGCCGCGCCGTCCTCCCGCCGCAGATGCGCCCGCTGGGCGACCTCGAGGCCGGCGAACCGCCCTTCGAACCCGGCGACCTGGCGCTCGACCTGCCCGCCGCCATCGACCCTCTGCGCCGCCGCTTCGAGCTGACCCGCCTGGTGGCCGAGAACTGGAGCCTGCTGCCCGGCCGCGAACTCACCGCCTCATCCGCCCTGGAACTCGCCGACGCCCTGGGCGGCTTCCTCGACAGCCTGCAGATCGAGGAGGTCGAGGCGGGCGAGAAGCTGGCGGGCCTCGTCGAAGCCGACCTCGCCGAGCACTGGCGGGTCAGCCGCGACTTCCTGGAAACCGCCCTGGTCGCGTGGCCGAAGCGGCTGGAGGCGCTGGGGGTCGTCGACGTCAGCGAACGGCGCGTCCGCCTGCTGCGCCGCCTGGCCGAGGTCTGGACCGCCAAGCCGCCCCAGGGCGTGCTGGTCGCGGCCGGCTCGACAGGCACCGCGCCCGCCACCGCCGACCTGCTGGCGGTGATCGCCGCCGCGCCGCGCGGCGCCGTCGTCGTGCCCGGCCTGGACGACAGCCTGGCCGAGGCCGCCTGGCGCGAAGTCGACGAACAGCACCCTCAGGGCGCCCTGCGCCGCCTCCTTGCCCGCTCGCGCATCGATCGCGGCGAGGTGGAGGTCTGGCCGGCCTCCCTCGCCCATCGCGCCCAGGGCCGCTGGCGCCGCCGGGTCGTCAACGAGGCGCTGCGCCCGCCGCGCGCCACCGCCGACTGGCTGCACGCCATCGAGCGGCTGCGGGCGGAGGCGGAGTCCGACGGCATCGACCCTGTGGCCGAGGGCCTCGCCGGACTGTCCCTGGCCAGCGCCCGCTCGGAAGAGGAGGCCGCCACCGTCGCCGCCCTGTTGCTGCGCGAGGCGTTGGAGACGCCGGACAAGACCGCCGCCCTCGTCACGCCCGACCAGGTCCTCGCCCGCCGGGTCGTCGCCAAGCTCGGCCGCTGGGGCATCGTTCCCGACTCCTCGGCGGGCGAGAGCCTTGCGGGCTGTCCGTGCGGCGTCCTGGCCGGGCTCGCGGCCCGGGCCCTGGTCGATCCGCTCGCCCCCGTCACCCTGCTGGCGCTGCTGAAGCACCCTTACGTCCGCCTAGGCTTCGAGCCCGCCGAGTTGGCCCGGCAGCGCAACGTGCTGGAGCGCTTCGCCCTGCGTGGCCCGCGCCCCTGGAGCTGGAGCATGGTCGGGGCCCGGCTGAGGGCGAAGGGCCATGCCGGGCTGCCCCTGGTCGAGCGGCTGGAGAGCGTCCTCGCCGCCCCGCCGGACGCCGGCGGCGTCGCCGATCTGGCGCGCGCCGTCACGGCTGTGATGGAGGCCCTGGCCGCCGACGCGCACGGCCGCACGGGCGAGCTGTGGAGCGGCCACGGCGGAGAGGCCATGAGCCGCCTGCTGGCTGGCCTGATCCACGAGACCCACGGCCTGCCCGAGGTCTCCGCCCGCGGTTTCGCCGACCTGCTGTCCCGCCTGATGCAGGGCGAGACGGTCCGCACCGGCGGCGCCACCCACCCGCGCCTGCGCATCCTGGGCGCCATCGAGGCCCGCCTGGTGCGCGCCGACCGGCTGGTGGTCGCAGGGCTGGAGGAAGGCGTCTGGCCCAGGGGCGCTCCGCTCGACCCCTTCCTGTCGCGGCCCATGCGCCAGACGCTGGGCCTGCCGCCGCCCGAGCGGCGCGTCGGCCTCGCCGCCCACGACTTCGCCCAGGCCGCGTGCGCGCCCGAGGTGATCCTGCTGCATGCCGAGCGGCGCGAGGGTCAGCCGGCCGTGAAGTCCCGCTGGCTGTGGCGCCTGGAGACCCTGGCCCGCGGCGCGGGCGTCGAGATCGCCGGTCACGCCGAGGCCCTGGCATGGGCCCGCAGCCTGGACGCCCCGGACGTCTACGAGCCCGTCAGCCGCCCCGCGCCCTGTCCGCCCCTGGAGGCCCGCCCCCGGGAGCTGTTCGTCACCCGCGTGGAGACCCTGACCCGCGATCCCTACGCCGTCTGGGCCCGCGACATCCTCGGCCTGCGCCTGATGGACCGGCCGGACGAGCCGGTGGAGGCCCGCGCCCGCGGCACCGCCATCCACGCCGCCTTCGAACGGCTCGCCCTCGACCACCCGGGCGACCTGCCGCCCAACGCCGCCGCCATCTTCGAGGCGCTCTACGTCGAGGAGCTGGAGAAGGCCGGGATGCCGCGCGAGGCGCTGGCCCGCGAGAGCGCGCTCGCCCGCGAGGCCGCCGCCTGGGTCGCCGAGCTGGAGGCGCGGCGCCGGGCCGACGGGCGCGCCATCCATGTCGAGAAGACCGGCAAGCTGCCGATCCGCGTCGACGGCCACGAGGTGGTGCTGGGCGCCAAGGCCGACCGGATCGAGGCCGACCCGCAGGGCTATGGCCACATCCTCGACTACAAGACCGGCCGCGCGCCCTCGCAGAAGGTGGTGGACGCCGGCTTCTCGCCCCAGCTCACCCTGACGGCGGCGATCCTGGCGCATGGCGGCTTCGCCGACATCGGCCGCCTGACGCCCGGCGAGCTGGTCTATCTGGAGGTCACCGGCCGCAAGCCCGCGGGTCGCGAGGAGGTCCGCGCCAGCGTGGACGAGAGCGCCGAGGCGGCCGAACGCGCCCTGGACGGCGCCCGCCGCCTCCTGGCGCGCTACTTCCAGCCGGACCAGGCCTACGTCTCCCGCACCGCGCCGCAGTTCGTGAAGACCTACGCCTCCGACTACGACCACCTGGCCCGCGTCTTCGAGTGGTCCACCAGCGGCGAGGAGGGCGAGGCGTGACGCTGCACATCGCCCCGCAGGATCACCAGCGCACCGCCGCCGACCCCGCCATCTCGGCCTTCGTCACGGCCAACGCCGGCTCCGGCAAGACCAAGACCCTGATCGACCGGGTGGCGCGCCTGCTGCTCATCGGCGCCGAGCCCGAGACCATCCTCTGCGTCACCTACACCAAGGCCGCCGCCGCCGAGATGCAGCGGCGGCTGTTCGCCAGGCTGGGCGGCTGGTCGGTGATGCCCGACGCGCCGCTGACCGAGGAGCTCGCCGATCTCGAGGGCCGCCCGCTGGACGCCTACGACGATCGCCGCCTGTCGGAAGCCCGGGCCCTCTTCGCCCGCGCGCTGGAGACGCCCGGCGGGCTGAAGATCCAGACCATCCACGCCTTCTGCGAGAAGCTTCTGCGCCGCTTCCCCCTGGAGGCCGGCATCTCGCCGGGGTTCCGGGTGATGGACGACGCGGCGGCCGCCTCCGTGGCCGCCGCCGCCCGCGCCGCCGTCGCCCGCCACGCGCTGAAGGGTGAGGGCCGCGTGGCCGAGGCCTACGCCCGGCTGTCGGTGGCGCTGGACTTCGGGTCCTTCCAGCAGATGTTCCTCGATTTCGAGGCCCGGCGCGGGAAGCTCGCGGCCTTCTTCGAGGCCCAGGGCGGCTACGACGGCGCCGTGGATTGGATCTGGACGACCTGCGCCCTCGCCCCGGGTGAAGACGCCGAGACCGTCGAGCGCGACGCCCTAGCCGCCCTGGACCGCAACCTCTGGCGCGCCGTGGGCGAGGCCCTGCAGGCCGGCACGGCCACCGACCAGAAGTGCGCCGGCCAACTGCTCGCCGTCGCCCGCGAGCCGACCTTCGCCGGCGCGCTCGCCGCGCTCTTCACCGAGAAGGGCGAGGGCACGCCCGCCACCTGGGTGGCCAAGACCTCGGGGCTGAAGGCCCACGAAGGCCTGCGGATGGCGCTGCTTACGGAACAGGACCGGCTCGCCGCCGCCCGCGAGCGGCTGCGCGCCGCCAAGGTCGCCGCCGACACCGTCGACGCCCTGACGCTGGCCGAGGCCTATCTGGCCGCCTACCGCATCGAGAAGGCCATCGCGGGCGCCCTCGATTTCGCCGACCTGATCGAGAAGACCCGCGCATTGCTGGCCAGCCGGCCGGCCGCCGCCTGGGTGCTCTACAAGCTGGACGGCGGCATCGACCACATCCTGGTGGACGAGGCGCAGGACACCGCCCCCGACCAGTGGGAGATCGTCCGCGCGCTCACCGGCGAGTTCTTCGCCGGCGACAGCATGCTCCGGCGCAGCGAGGCCGACCGGACCCTGTTCGTGGTCGGCGACGAGAAGCAGTCGATCTACTCGTTCCAGGGCGCCGCGCCCGAGCGCCTGCTGTCCGAGACGGGCCGCTACGTCGCCGAGATCGCCGCCGCCGGCCGCAAGGGCGCGGCCGTGCCGCTGCACGCGTCCTGGCGCTCGACGGTGGAGGTCCTGGGCTTCGTCGACGCGGTGTTCAGCACCGGCGTGCCGCCGGGCGTCGAGCCGCTGGAGCACATCCCGATGCGGGCCGGCGAGCGCGGCTGCGTCGACCTGTGGCCGCTGGAGCGGGAGCCGAAGGGCGAGGTCCGCGAGGCCTGGGACGCGCCCCTGGACGTCGAGGGCGAGGAAAGCGCGGTGAAGCGGCTGGCCCGCAACATCGCCTGCGAGATCAAGGCCCTGGTCGAGCGTGGCGACGCGGTCGTCGAACGCGGCAAGGCGCGCCCCGCATCGTGGGGCGACGTGCTGATCCTGGTGCGCAAGCGGGGCGGCCTCTTCGAGGAGATCCTTCGGGCGCTGAAGCACGCCGGCATCCCCGTGGCCGGCGCGGACCGCTTGGCGCTCTCCGAGCACATCGTCTTCGACGACCTGATGGCGCTCGCCCGGTTCGCGCTGTTCCCCGACGACGACCTGACCCTCGCGGCCCTGCTGAAGAGCCCGTTCTGCGGCCTGACCGACGAGGACCTGTTCCAGCTCGCCTGGAAGCGCGACCGCGCCGCGCTCTGGGACGTGCTTCGGGCGCGGGCCGACGAACATCAGGCCTGGCGCGCGGCCGCGGATTTCCTGGCCCGGATGCGTGAGACGGCCGGGGCGACGGGGCCGTTCGGTTTCTACAGCCGCGCCCTGGGACTACGCGACGCCGAAGGCCGCTCGATGCGGATGCGACTGCTGCGCCGCCTGGGCGCCGAGGCCGAGGACGCTCTGGACGAGTTCCTGGCCCAGGTGCTGGCCGCCGAGGGTCGCGGCGTCCACGACCTGGAGTGCCTGGCCGCCGACTTCGCCGGCCTCGACATCGTGGTCAAGCGCGAGCTGGAAGGCGGCCGCGACGAGGTCCGGGTCATGACCGCCCACGGCGCGAAGGGCCTGGAGGCGCCGATCGTCATCCTGCCCGAGACCACCGCCGAACAGGGCGCGCGCGGCTCCCCGATGCTGGAGACCGCCGACGGCGGCTTCCTGTGGTGCGCCAGCGGCAAGGGCGACTGCGAGGCCTCGGCCGCCGCGCGGGCGCTGCGCCAGGGCAAGGACGCCGAGGAATCGCTGAGGCTGCTCTACGTGGCGCTGACCCGCGCCCGCGAACGCCTGATCCTCTGCGGCCGCATCGCCGCCAACCGCAAGGAAGACGGCCTGAAGGGCTGGTGGGCGGCGATCAAGGCCGGCTTCGCCCACGAGAAGATCGCCCCGCACGTGCGGCCGGCGGCCTGCGGCGACGTGCTCGCCGAGCGGTATGGCCCCGACCCGCAGCCGCTCGGCCGGGTCGCCGAGACGGCGACCGGGATGGTCGGCTTGCCCGAGTGGACCGGCGTCGACCCCGCGCCCGAAGCCTTCGCCCGCTACGCCTCCCCGTCGGACCTGGGCGAAGGGACGGTCGTCGCCGCGCCCTCGCCCCTGGCGGCGGCCGGCGGCCTCGGCCGGTTCCGGCGCGGCGACATCATCCACCGCCTGCTGCAGGTGCTGCCCGACCTGCCCTCCGCCGAACGGCCGGGCGGCGCCCGCGCCCTCCTGGCGCGCGAACCCGACCTCTCCGACGACCAGCGCGCCGAGATGGCCGGCGCGGCGCTGTCGGTGCTGGAGGACGCCCGCTTCGCCGAGGTGTTCGGCCCGGGCTCCCGCGCCGAGGTGGCCATCGCCGGCTCCGCCGCCGCCCTGCCGCCGAACCTGAAGATCTCGGGCCGGATCGACCGGCTGGTGGTGCTGCCGGACCGCGTCCTGGTGGCCGATTTCAAGACCAACCGGCCCTCGCCCGACCGCATCGAAGACGCCGATCCCGCCTACCTGCGCCAGATGGCGCTGTACGCCGCCGTGCTCGCCGAAGTGTTCCCCGGACGCCGCATCGAGGCGGCGCTGGTCTGGACCGACGGGCCGAAGCTGATGACCGTTCCAGAAAAGCTGTTGACCCAGACGCTTGCCGAGCTCCGCCGTGGCGGTTGATACCTGGACCGCCTCCGCCTACATCGGCGGATCAAGAGGCGTTCGGCGGCGTTGAACCGCCAGCCGCGCGCGAGAGGAGTTTTCCTATGAGCACCGTGAAGGTCACCGACGCCACCTTCGAGACCGACGTCCTGCAGGCGCAGGGACCCGTGCTGGTCGACTTCTGGGCGGAGTGGTGCGGCCCCTGCAAGCAGATCGCCCCTGCCCTCGAGCAGCTCTCGGACGAGCTGGCCGGCAAGGTGACGATCGCCAAGCTGGACATCGAGGACAGCCCGACCACGCCCTCGCGCTACGGCGTCCGCGGCATCCCGACCATGATGCTGTTCAAGGGCGGCCAGATGGCGTCCATGAAGGTGGGCGCCATGCCCAAGCAGAAGATCCTGGAGTGGCTGACCGAGGCCGGCGTCGCCGCCTGAGTCCGTCCGTTCAGACCGGGTTTTCGGGGCCGCCTTCGGGCGGCCCTTCTCGTTTCGGCCTCTGCTTCAGCACGTACCAGCGCACGGCGCGGGTCGCGAACAGGAAGCCCACGACCCAGCCGATCAGCACCACGTCGGTGCGGCCGAACACCTCGATCAGAATCCACAGGATCAGCAGCGCCACGGCGAGCGTGATCAGGTAGTGGCGCGGCAGGGCGAAGCGCAGGCTGTAGGGTTTCGCGGGCATCAGGCGGGCCAGGTCTCGGGGCTCATCGCCAGCACCTCGCCGGCGAAATGCAGGCCCCCGCACACCAGGACATGCGGCGCGGGACCTTCCGCCGCAAGGGCCAGGCGCACCGCCGCCTCGACGTTCGGAGCCATTTCGGCGGGCAGCCCTGCCTGGACCGCCCCGACCGCGATGTCCTCGGCCGACGCCGCCTGGGGCGAATCGAAGGTGGTGGCGATCACCCGCGGACGCATCTCGGCGAAGGGGCGGAAGAAGCCCGGAGCGTCCTTTCGCGCGAACATGCCGGTGACGAGCGTCAGCGGTCGCGGGTCGCGATCGACGATGCGCGAGGCGGCTTCGGCCAGCGCCCGGCCGGCGTGGGGATTGTGGCCGCCGTCCAGCCAGAGGTCGGAGCCGCGCTTGCGGGCGAGTTCGGCGAGCGGGCCCGCGGTCAGGCGCTGCATGCGCGCGGGCCAGACCGCCGAGGCGACGCCCGCGCCCAGCACCTCGTCCGACAGCGAATGGTCGAAGGTCAGCGCGGCGGCGACGGCGAGGCCGGCGTTCTCGAACTGATAACCGCCGAACAGGCTGGGCGGCGGCAGGTCCAGCAGCCGGTCGGGCATCTGCACCAGCAGGCGGCCGCGCTCCTCCCAGGCGTCGAAATCGGCGCCCATCTGCAGGACCGGCGCCATCCGATCGTCCGCCTCCCGGGTGATCATCTCCAGCGCCTCTTCCATCTGGCGGGCGACGACCACGGGCCGGCGCGTCTTGATGATCCCCGCCTTCTCCCAGGCGATCTTGGCGAGGCCCGGCCCCAGCATCTCCAGGTGATCGTAGTCCACGGGCGTGATGACGCTGACGGCCGGGGCGTCGAAGACGTTGGTGGCGTCGAAGCGCCCGCCAAGGCCAACCTCCACGACGCACAGATCGGCGGGCGTCTCGGCGAAGGCCAGCAACGCCAGCACCGTGGTGATCTCGAAGAAGCTGATGTCGCCGCCGGCGTTGGCCGCCTCCACCCGCTCGGTCAGCGCCATGAGCTGCTCGTCGGTGATCAGCTTGCCCGCCAGCCGGATCCGTTCCGCGAAGCGGACGAGGTGCGGCGAGGTGAGCGCATGCACCCGCAGGCCCGCCGCCTCGCCGATGGCGCGCAGGTAGGCGACCGTCGAGCCCTTGCCGTTGGTCCCGGCGACATGGATGACCGGCGGCAGCTTCCTTTCAGGATGGTCCAGCGCCGCCAGCAGGCGCTCCACGCGGCCGGTCGTCAGGTCGATCAGCGTCGGGTGGTTGGCGCGCAGCCGCTGGATCACCGCGTCGGAGGCGCGGATCGGATCGAAGCCTGGATCGGACTTCAGCTCAGGCGGCGGCGGAGGAAAGGCGCTCACGCCCCATCATAAGCGTCTTCAGGATCGAGCCCAGCCTCTCCGGCAGCTCGGCGCGCGGCACCACTTGGTCGATCATGCCCCGCTCGGCCAGGAACTCCGACTTCTGGAAGCCCGGCGGCAGGGTCTCGCGGATCGTCTGCTCGATCACCCGGCGACCCGAGAAGCCGATGGTGGCGTTGGGTTCGGCCAGGTGGACGTCGCCCAGCATGGCGTAGGAGGCCAGCACGCCGCCCGTAGTCGGGTCGGTGAGCACGACGATGTAGGGCAGGCCGGCGGCCTTCACCTCGTTCAGCGCCAGCGTCGTGCGGGCCATCTGCATGAGGGACAGCGTGCCCTCCTGCATGCGGGCGCCGCCCGAGGCGGTGAAGATCACCAGCGGGACCTCGCGCTGCACGGCCGCCTTGGCCGCGGCGATGAAGGCCTCCCCCGCGCCCATGCCCAGCGAGCCGCCCATGAAGTGGAAGTCCTGGACCATCACCACGCACGGCTGGCCGGCGACGTGGCCGTAGGCGGCGGCGATGGAGTCCTGCTCGCCCGTGGCCTTGCGCGCCGCCTTCAGGCGGTCGGGGTACGAGCGGTCGTCGGGGAACTTGTGCGGGTCCTCGACCACCGGCGCCCATTCGATCTTCTCGAAGACGCCGTCATCGAAGGTGATGGCCAGCCGCTGGGCCGCGCCGATCCGCATGTGGTGGCCGGACGGGGTGACCCACAGGGCCGCCTCCAGGTCGGGCCGGTAGATCATCTCGCCGGTCTCGGGGCATTTCACCCAGAGGTTCTCAGGCGTCTCGCGCTTGGCGAAGTTGCGCACGCCAGGCGCGATGCGGGACAGCCAGCCGCGACGTTCGCGGGCGCCGGCGGGCCGGTTCGACTTGTCGTTACGCTGATCAGCCATCGCCATGGTTTTCAGACCGCCGTTTGGCTCGTTCGCGCGAGGCGCACAGCCTTAGCTAAGGATTCCACTTTGGAAAGAACTCTCGCGGTCACGTCTTCGTTCATGTCCACTGCTTCGGCGACTTCGTCCACAAGCGCGGAACCGACCACGACCGCGTCGGCGACCTGGGCTACCTGCTTCGCCCTTTCCGAAGTCTTGATGCCGAATCCGACGGCGACAGGCAGGCCCGAGGCCTTGCGAACCCGCTCGACGTGCGGCGCGACGGCGGCGGCGTCCGCCTCCTTCACGCCCGTCACCCCGGCCACCGAGACGTAATAGACGAAGCCGGACGTGCGCTTGACCACCACCGCCAGGCGCGCGTCGTCCGTGGTCGGCGTCGCCAGCCGGATCAGCGAGACGCCGGCGGCGTCCAGGGCGTCGGCCAGCGGCTCGGCCTCCTCCGGCGGGCAGTCCACGACGATCAGCCCGTCGACGCCCGCGTCCGCCGCCTCCTGGGCGAACGCCTCGAAGCCCCAGCTCACGATGGGGTTCATGTAGCCCATGAGGATCACGGGCGTCGCCTGATCGCCTTCGCGGAACGCCCGGATCAGCTCCAGCGTGTCGCGCGTGGTCATGCCCTTGGCCAGCGCCCGCTGCGCCGCGCGCTGGATCGGCGGGCCCTCGGCCATGGGATCGGAGAACGGGAAGCCCACCTCGATCAGGTCGGCGCCCGCCGCCGGCAGGCCCTTCAGGATCTTCAGCGCCGTTTCCCGGTCCGGGTCGCCGGCCATGACATAGGGGATGAAGGCCGCGCGGCCTTCCGCCTTCAGCGCCGCGAAGCGGGCGTCGATACGGGCTTTCGTCAAATCTGGCGTCCGAGGTGGGCGGCGACGGTGGCCACGTCCTTGTCGCCCCGGCCCGACAGGTTCAGCACCACGATCCCGTCCTTGCCGACCTCACGGGCCACGTCGCCGATGCGGGCGATGGCGTGCGCGCTCTCGATGGCCGGTAGGATGCCCTCCAGCTTGGAGAGCAGCATGAAGGCGTCCAGGCTCTCCTGGTCGGTCGCCGTCAGGTAGGTCGCGCGGCCCACGTCATGGAGCCACGAGTGCTCGGGCCCGATGCCGGGATAGTCGAGGCCGGCCGAGATCGAGTGGGCCTCGGTGATCTGGCCGTCCCGGTCCTGCAGCAGGTAGGTCATGTTGCCGTGGAGCACGCCCGGACGGCCACCGTTGATGGCGGCGGCGTGCCGATCGGTGTCCATGCCGCTGCCCGCCGCCTCGACGCCGATGAGCTTCACCGAGGCGTCGTTCAGGAACGGGTGGAAGATGCCGATCGCGTTCGAGCCGCCGCCCACGCACGCCACCACGGCGTCGGGAAGACGGCCTTCGGCCTCCATCACCTGCTCGCGCACCTCGCGGCCGATCACCGACTGGAAGTCGCGGACCATCTCCGGATAGGGATGCATGCCGGCGGCGGTGCCGATCAGGTAGTAGGTGTCGTGGACGTTGGTCACCCAGTCGCGGAGCGCCTCGTTCATGGCGTCCTTCAGGGTCGCCGAGCCCGAGGTGACGGGGCGGACTTCCGCGCCCAGCAGGTTCATCCGGAAGACGTTCGGCTTCTGCCGCTCGACGTCGACCGCGCCCATGTAGACCACGCAGGGCAGGCCGAAGCGGGCGCAGACGGTGGCCGTGGCTACGCCGTGCTGGCCGGCGCCGGTCTCGGCGATGATCCGGGTCTTGCCCATCCGCATGGCCAGCAGGATCTGGCCCATGCAGTTGTTGATCTTGTGGGAGCCGGTGTGGTTCAGCTCCTCGCGCTTCAGGTAGATCTTGGCCCCGCCGAAATGCTCGGTCAGCCGGGCGGCGAAGTAGAGCGGCGAGGGCCGGCCCACATAGTGGGTCATGTAGCCGGAAAGCTCGGCCTGGAACTCCGGATCGGCCTTGGCCTGCGCATAGGCCGCGGTCAGCTCGTGGACCAGCGGCATCAGGGTCTCGGGCACGTACTGGCCGCCGTAGTCGCCGAAGCGCCCGTGGGCGTCCGGGTAGGCGGAATAGTCGTTGGGACGGCTGGGCGCGTTCAAAGCGGAGGTCTCAAGCGCGTCTGACGGCGTCGAGGAACGCCTGGATCAAGGCGGCGTCCTTTAGTCCGGGACCGCGCTCCACGCCAGAGGAAACGTCCACCAGCGGCGCCCCCGAGACCGACACCGCCTCGGCCACGTTCCAGGGGTCGAGCCCGCCGGCCAGGAACCACGGCCGCTGGAACCGCCGCCCCTGCATCAGGCTCCAGTCGAAGGCGACGCCCAGGCCGCCCGGGCGGTCGGCGTCCTTCGGCGGCTTGGTCTCGAACATCAGGTGCTCGACCAGGGGCTCGTAGGCCTGGGCCGCGGCGAAATCGGACGGCTCGGAGACCGGCAGCACCTTTATGATCCCGCGGCCCGTGCGCTGGGCGATCTCGCGCACCCGGGCGGGCGTCTCCTTGCCGTGGAGCTGGATCAGGTCGGGCTCCATCCCGGCCATGATCGCGTCCAGCTCGCCGTCCGAGGGATCGACGACCACCGCCACCGCCTTGGCGCCCCGCGCGCGGACCGCGGGCGCCAGCCGGCCCGCGGCCTGCGGCGCAATGTTCCGGGGGCTCCGCTCGAAGAACATGAAGCCCAGGTACGCCGCCCCGCCGTCCAGGGCGGCGGTCACCGCCTCGGGCGTCGAGACCCCGCAGATCTTGGCTTTCGCCGTCATGCGCCGGGGCTTAGTCGCTGAGGCCTACATTGGGCAAGGGCCGGAACAGGGCCGCGCGCCGAGGGTTGTCCCGCCAGTCTGGAGGACGAGACATGCCTAACCTCAGCAATGGAAACTTCGGCCGGCTCGCGACGGGAGCCGCGCTCGGCTTCGCGGCGGGCCTGGCGTTGCCGCACGCCCGCAAGGCGGTGGCCCAGGGCCCTTCGATCGCGGCAGGAGACTGGGTCGAGGCCCTGAAGGCCGAGCACCGGCTGGTGGAGAAGACCTTCGAGATGCTGCTGCAGACCACCGAGGCCGAACCGGTGAAGCGGCAGATGCTGCTGACCAAGATCGCCTACGCGCTCACCAAGCATGCGGTGGAGGAGGAGAACGTCATCTATCCGGCGATGATCGAGGCCGGCCGCGAGGACCAGGCGCGCCACCTGATCGAAGACCACGGCGACGTGAAGACCTTCATCTACGAGCTGCGGCGGATGCCGACCGAGGATCCCCGCTGGATCGAGACGGCGCGGCGGTTCTTCGCCGACCTTCAGGAGCACGTCCGCGAGGAAGAGGACGACATCTTCCCGACGTTCCGGGCCGCCCTGCCCGACGAGGAGAACGCGCGGCTGACCCGGATGATGAACTGGGAAGGCTTCAAGGTCGCGTGACGGAGGCCGCGCGGCCGCCCGTCACCGGGCCTGCTGCGCCTTCAGCAGGTCGCGGATTTCGATGAGCAGGGTCTCCTGCGGCGTGGGGGCCGGCGGTTCGGCCTCCGCGCTCGCCTTCTGCTCCTGATGGTGCACGCGCCGGATCGCGTTCACCGCCTTCACCAGCATGAACACCGCCCACGCGACGATCAGGAAGCGGATGCAGGTGTTGACGAAGGCGCCGTACTGGATCGCCACGGGGTCGAGCTCCGGCGTCGCCGGATTGTCGGCCTTGAGCACCCATTGCAGCTTCGAGAAGTCGATGCCCGACGTCGCCAGGCCGATCGGCGGCATGATGACGTTGTCGACCAGCGCCTTGACGATGTCGTTGAAGGCCGCGCCGATGATCACGCCGACCGCCAGGTCGATGACGTTGCCCCGGGCGATGAACTCGCGGAACTCGTGGAGGATGCCCGCCACCGTCGGCGCCCGCCCTAGGCTTCGTCGTCGGCGTTCAGCCGCTCGCGCAGCTCCTTGCCGCTCTTGAAGAAGGGCACGTGCTTGGCCCGCACGTCCACCGGCTCGCCGGTGCGCGGATTGCGGCCGGCGCGGGCGTCGCGCGAGCGCACCGACAGCGCGCCGAAGCCCCGCAGCTCGACGCGGCCGCCGTCTTCGAGCGCCTGGATCATCCGCTCGAGGATCACGCCGACGACGCGCTCGATGTCCCGCTGGGTGAGGTGCGGGTTCTCTTCGGCGAGTTTCGCGATCAGCTCTGACTTGATCATGAGGCCCCTCGAACCGGCGCGACCATGGGCGACTCTCTGACGCGGTTCAAGGCGGAAATAGGGTTTACGGGCGCCGCGGCCAAGCTTCTTCCGCCGCGGCGCGCCCAACTTTTGCTGGGCCCATGAAAAAGCCCCGCCCGGCGAGCCGGACGGGGCGTTTCCTTTGCGCCTTTCGCCTGGATCAGGCGAAGGGCCTTAGTCCTTCTGGGCCTTCTCGCGCAGAGCCGCGCCCAGGATGTCGCCCAGCGAGGCGCCGCTGTCCGACGAGCCGAACTGCTCGATGGCTTCCTTTTCCTCGGCCATTTCGAGCGCCTTGATCGACAGCGAGACGCGGCGGGCGGCCTTGTCCACGTTGGTGATCTGGGCGTCGACGCGGTCGCCCACGGCGAAGCGCTCGGGGCGCTGGTCGGCGCGGTCGCGGCTCAGGTCCGACTTGCGGATGAAGGCCGTCATCGGCGCGTCGTCCTCGCCGAAGCGGACTTCGATGCCGCCCGAGGTCACTTCCGTCACCGTGGTGGTGACGGTCTGGCCCTTGCGGAAGCTGTCGCCCTGCATCGGGTCGCCGGCGAGCTGCTTGATGCCGAGCGAGATGCGCTCCTTCTCGACGTCCACGTCCAGGACGCGCGCCTTGACCATGTCGCCCTTGTTGTAGCGCGCCATGGCTTCTTCGCCCGACACGGCCCAGTCGAGATCCGACAGGTGCACCATGCCGTCGATGTCGTTGTCGAGGCCGATGAACAGGCCGAACTCGGTGGCGTTCTTGACCTCGCCTTCCACGGTCGAACCGATCGGGTGGGCCTCCAGGAAGGCCTCCCACGGGTTGGCCATGGCCTGCTTCAGGCCGAGCGACACGCGGCGCTTGGACGGATCGACGTCGAGTACGACGACTTCCACTTCCTGCGAGGTGGAGACGATCTTGCCGGGGTGGACGTTCTTCTTGGTCCACGACATTTCCGACACGTGCACCAGGCCTTCCACGCCCGGCTCCAGCTCCACGAAGGCGCCGTAGTCGGTGATGTTGGTGATGCGGCCGGTGAACTTCGCGCCCACCGGGTACTTGGCTTCCACGCCGTCCCAGGGGTCGGACTGGAGCTGCTTCATGCCGAGCGAGATGCGCTGGGTCTCGGGGTTGATCTTGACGATCTGCACCTTGACCGTGTCGCCCACCGCCAGGACCTGGCTCGGGTGGTTGACGCGCTTCCAGCTCATGTCGGTGACGTGCAGCAGGCCGTCGATGCCGCCGAGGTCCACGAACGCGCCGTAGTCGGTGATGTTCTTGACCACGCCTTCGCGGACTTCACCCTCTTGCAGCTGGCTGACCAGCTCGGTGCGCTGCTCGGCGCGGGCTTCTTCCAGGATGGCGCGACGCGACACGACGATGTTGCCGCGCGGGCGGTCCATCTTGAGGATGGCGAACGGCTGCTCGCGGCCCATGAGCGGGCCGACGTCGCGCACCGGACGGATGTCCACCTGCGAGCCCGGCAGGAACGCCGAGGCGCCGCCCAGGTCGACGGTGAAGCCGCCCTTCACGCGGCCGACGATGACGCCCATCACCGGCTCGTTGCGCTCGTACACCGCTTCCAGGCGGGTCCAGGCTTCTTCGCGGCGGGCCTTCTCGCGGCTGATGACCGCCTCGCCCATGGCGTTCTCGACGCGCTCCAGGAACACCTCGACGGTGTCGCCGGTCTTCAGGGCGGGCTTGTCTTCGCCGGGCGAGGTGAATTCCTTCAGCGCCACGCGGCCTTCGGTCTTCAGACCGACGTCGATGATCGCGAAGTCCTTCTCGATGCCGACGACGGTGCCGCGCACCACCTGGCCTTCCATGATGTCACGCCCGCCGAAGGACTCGTCGAGCAGCGCGGAGAAGTCGTCGCGCGAGGGGTTGAGGCTAAGATCGTCAGCCATGAGGGTCTTTCGTCTGGTTGGACGCGAGGCCCTGGCGCAAAGGCCAGGCGGAGTCCGCGCGTCGGGTTAACGTGTGTGGGATTGCGCCCGCGGCCGTCCGGAGGCTGAAGCGCGGTTGGATTGCCTTACCGGGAAGAGGGCTCTTGAGAGCTTTCCCAGCGGGCGCGCGCGGCCTCGACGATGCGGCGGGCTGCATCGAAGGCGCGGTCTATACTCAAATCGGACGTGTCCAGCAAGACGGCGTCCTCGGCGGGGCGCATCGGCGCCGTGTCGCGACCGCCGTCGCGCGCGTCTCTCTTATGGATGTCGGCGAGGATGTCCTCGAAGGCGACGGCCTCGCCCTGGCCGGTCAGCTGCTTCCAGCGGCGCTCCGCCCGCACCTGCGGCGTCGCGGTCACATAGAGCTTGGCCGGCGCGTCGGGGGCGATGACCGTGCCGATGTCGCGGCCGTCCAGCACGGCGCCGCCCGGCTGGGCGGCGAAGGCCCGCTGGAAGTCCAGCAGCGCCTCGCGCACGGCTGTGTGGACGCCCACACGGCTCGCCGCCTCGCCCGCGCCACGGGTGCGCAGGGCCGGGTCCTCCAGCTGCTCCGGCCTCAGCGAGCGGGCCGTCGCCGCGGCGGCCGCCGGATCGTCGACGCTGGCGCCCGCCGCCTGGGTGAGCACGCCGACGGCGCGGTACAGCAGGCCCGTGTCCAGCACCGGCAGGCCGTAGAGGGCGCCCAGCTTGGCGGCGATGGTGCCCTTTCCCGAAGCCGCCGGGCCGTCCACGGCGATCACGAAACCGCTCATGCCGGCTGCAGCCCGCCCTCCGCGATCTCCGCGCCCAGGCCGCCCATCAGGCCGATGAAGCCGGGGAAGCTGGTCGCGATCATGCCGGGTTCGTCCACCCGCACCGGTTCGGCCGAAGCCAGCCCCAGCACGAGGTGGGACATGGCGATGCGGTGGTCGCCATGGGTGGTGACGCTCGCCCCGCCCCGAACCTGACCCGCGCCGCCGGTGACGATCAGCCCCTCCGGCTCTTCCTCGACGGTGACGCCGCACGCCGCGAGCCCGGCGGCCATCAGGGCGATCCGGTCGCTCTCCTTCACCCGCATCTCGCCGATGCCCCGCATCACGGTCCGGCCCGTGGCGTAGGCCGCGGCCACCGCGAGGATCGGATATTCGTCGATCATCGAAGGCGCCCGCTCGGGCGGGACCTCGACGCCTTCGAGCGCCGAGTGCCGCGCGGTGACGTCGGCGACGGTCTCACCGCCTTCGTCGCGGACGTTGGTCACCGACAGGTCGGCGCCCATGTCGCCCAGGGTCTCCAGCAGGCCGATGCGCAGCGGATTGAGCAGCATGCCCTCCACCGTCACCGCCGAGCCCGGCGTGATCAGCGCCGCCACCAGCGGGAAGGCCGCCGACGAGGGGTCGCCCGGCACGCGGACGCTGATGCCCTGGAGCGACTGGCCCGAGGGCAGGACGACGCGGCGCCCCGCGCCTTGCTCGAACACCTCCACCTCGGCGCCGAAGCCGCGGAGCATGCGTTCGGTGTGGTCGCGGGTGGCCTCGGGTTCGACGACCTCGCAGCCGGCGCCGTTCAGGCCGGCGAGCAGGATGGCGGACTTCACCTGGGCGGACGGCTCCGGCAGCCGGTAGGCGAGGTGGCGCAGCCCGCCGCCCTTCAGCGTCAGCGGCAGCCGGCCGCCCGCGCGGCAGATCCACGTGGCGCCCATCTCCCCGAGCGGCTTCAGCACGCGGTTCATCGGCCGGCCGCGGAGCGAGGCGTCCCCCGTGAACGTGGCCGCCAGGTCGAACCCGGCCGCCGCGCCCATGATCAGGCGCACGCCGGTGCCGGCGTTGCCGCAGTCGACCACGTCGGCAGGCTCGGCGAAGCCGCCCTTGCCCTGGACGCGCCAGCAGCCCTCGCCCGTGCGGACGACCTCGGCGCCGAAGGCCTGCATGGCCTGGGCGGTGCGACGGACGTCGTCCCCTTCCAGCAGGCCTTCGATCTCGGTCGTCCCATGCGCCAGCGCGCCCAGGATGAGCGCGCGGTGGCTGATGGATTTGTCCCCCGGAGCCCGCACGGTCCCCTTGAGGGACCCCGCGCGGCTGGCGGTCAGGTACGCCGCCGTCATGAGCTTAAAACGAGCCTCCGGAATGGGCGAAAAATCATGAGGGGGATTGCTTTGACAGCGGCTCTCGCGCGTGGCAAGGGAGCCCGCTTTTTCCGCGCCACCTTATACAGATAGAGGGCCGTCGCCTTTGGCCAATCCCGAGCTGGGCACGAAGCAGATCTGCCCGACCTGCCAAGCGAAATTCTACGATCTGGGCAAGCGTCCCGCGCACTGCCCGAAGTGCCACACCGAGTTCGATCCTGACGAGGCGGTCCGCAACCGCCGCGTCCGGGCCCGCGCCGTCACGCCCGACACCGAGGCGGACGAGGAGCGCGAGGACCAGGTCGCCGAGGAGGCCGAGCGCGACGAGGACGAGGACGAGGAAGCCGTCACGCCCGAGCTGGACGAGGTGGCCGACGAGCCGCCGCTGGCCGCGGACGACGACGATGACGCCGCCGAGCCCAGCCCGGCCGTGTCGGAAGACCTCGGCGAGTTCACCGACGACGAGGATGTCGAGGACGCGGACGACGTGCCGTTCCTCGAGGACGAAGAAGACGACGACTTCGACGATTCCGAAATCGAAGGCCTCCCGGACGAGGGCGACGACGATCGGTAAAGGGCCTGCGAAAAAAGCCCTTCAGACGGGCTTGATCGCGGGAACCGAGTTGAATAGGTTCCGCGCCTTCCCGGCGGGCCAACAGCCGGGAAGGACGACCCTGGGGCTATAGCTCAGTTGGTAGAGCGCTTGAATGGCATTCAAGAGGTCAGCGGTTCGACTCCGCTTAGCTCCACCATGAAGGCCCGCCGGTAACGCCGGCGGGCCTTCGCCTTGTCAGGCTTCCGCCTTTGACGAGGCTCCGGCCGGACGGCTAAGAAAATGGACATGCTGAAAGCCGCTGTCCTGACCCCTTCGCTCGTGGCCGCCCTCGGCGGCGCCCTCGTCCTCGTCGCCGGCTGCGACAAGGCCAAGGACCGTTCCGAGCAGGCGGCGCCCGCCGCCGCCGCTCCGGCCGCGCCGCCGCGACCGCCGCAGCCCGCCTGGGCCACGGACTACCTGGGCAAGGGCCTGGGCCAGCTCTTCCCCAAGACCGGCGACTGCGTGGGCAACACCGAAGCCGTCGAGGCGCGCTACGCCGATGGCGTCGCCGTCATCGGCTGGGGCTGGGACAATGCGGCCAAGAAGGCCGTGGCCCGGATCGTTCTGGTGGACTCGGCCATGCGCGTCGTCGGTGCTGGCGAGACCGGCATGTCGCGCCCCGACGTGCCGGCGGCGCAGCCGCAGATCACCGATCCCAACACCGGCTGGCGGGCGATCGCCACGACGCCCGCCGGCGCCTTGGACGCCTACGGGATCACCGACGACGGCCAGGGCGCCTGCAAGCTGGGCCACATCCAGTTCTAGGGCCTGGGGTCAGGCGCTGGCTTTCGGCCCGCGCGCCTTGAAGAGGCCGCCCAGGAAGCCGCGGCCGCTCTTCGGTCGCCGCATCAGCACCGCGTCCTGGGTGTTGTTGAGGTCATGCGAGCCCACGTGCAGCACGTCGAAATAGTCGGCCCACACCCGCCGGACGTATGACTCCGTATGGTAGGCCAGCCGGTAGAAGCCCGGGAGGCCTTCGGTGGCGTCTGCGTCGCCCCAGTAGACGAAGCCGTCGTTCAGCCCCTTCGCCCGCACGTCGTCCGGCAGCTCGTAGGCTTCGGGATTCAGCTTGGTGGTCAGCAGCACGCCGCCGGGCTTCAGGATGCGGCGCAGCTCGGCCAGCATGCCGTGCTGCATGTCCTCGGGCAGGTGGGTGAAGATCGAGATCGAATAGATCAGGTCGAAGCTCTCGTCCGCGAACGGGAGCGGCGGGTTGGGCCCGTTGACGCGGAAGTCGCCGATGTCCTGCAGGTTGGCCCGCGCCCAGCCGATCGCCTCGCCGTCGATGTCCGACCCGAACAGTTCGGCGTCCGGATGCATCTCCTTGATCGACGAGATCACCCGGCCCGGGCCGCAGCCGAAGTCCAGGATCTTGCGGTGTTGTTGCAAGGGCGCGCCGCCGCGTTCGAGGATGGCGGCGATCTGTTCGGCCACCTTGCGGCCGGTGACGTGGAACTGGCCGGCGGCCGCGCCGGTGACGCGGATCTGCAGGTGCTCGGGCGGCGTGCGCTTGCGGCGCACCGGCCGGCCGAACACCGCCTGCGCCCAGGCCTCGCTGACTTCGTACTCGAACGGCCGCGTCCGGGCGCCCGACGTGACCACCGCGTTCAGCAGGAAGGGCTCCTCCGGCGTCACGCCCCGGAACAGCGCCGGGAAGTCCACGCGCGCGAAGATCGTGGCGGCGGTGATCCCCGGGAAGACATCCGCGACGTGCGGCGCAGGCTGGCTGCGGACCGGGACCTCGACCCCGTTCAAGGTCAGGCGGATGCCGGGATCGTCGAGGTCGTCGACCTCGGCCCAGCCGATGAAGTTGAAGGTCGTGTCCTGATCGCCCAGTCGATAGGGCGGATCGAGACTGATCAGGACTCGTTCGTGGCGAACAGCCATCGGAATTCCTCGCGTTAAGCCGACGAGGTTCGCCCCAACCCGCCAGGGATTCTTGACCTTCCGCGTTTAGCCCAGCCGTCGCGGGGGACGCAATCGGCCGGAGGCGTCGCCGTTGCAACCCGACCCCGGGAACCCCAAATAGCGAGGGTCCGAGCCTGTCGCGCCGATCTCGGGCGGCGAGCCGGAGAGTCGCTTCTTTCGAGGACTCCACGAGGCATGAACCGGTCCCTGATCTTCGACAGCCCCTTCCTTCTGGGCTTCGAGCACACCCGATCGCTGATCGAGCGCGCGGCCAAGGCCGCCGCGGAGAGCTATCCGCCCTACAACGTCGAGGATCGCGGCGCCGGCGGCCTGCGGATCACGCTCGCGGTGGCGGGGTTCTCGCCCGACCAGCTGCAGGTGACCGTCGAGGACCGCCAGCTCGTCGTCGCCGGCAAGCGCGACGGCGCCGGCGCCAAGCCCGAGGACGCCTACCTGCACCGCGGGATCGCCGCCCGGGGCTTCATCCGCAGCTTCGTGCTGGCGGACGGGATGGTGGTGGAAGGCGCGACCCTGGAGCACGGCCTGCTCCACATCGATCTGGCGCGGCCGGAGCCGGAAAAGCGGGTGCAGAACATCCCCATCCGGACCGCCGGTTAAGCTGAAATCGAGATGTAAGTACCTCGTCGCCGGAACAACCGGGACGAATATCAAACGAACGGCCGGCTGAACCGGCGACCGTTCGGAGCGTTGAGTTTCATGGAGGTGGTCATGATGACGCCTGTACTTTCGACTGAAGCCTTTGCGGCGCTGGGCGCCCCGCATCTGGTCTATGTGCGCCCCGTGAAGGCGGCCGAAATCTTGGCCAGCGTGCCGTCCGCCCAGATTCAGGGCTTCGAGCTCGATCCCGACCAGACCCTCTATGCGGTCCACCGGGCCGACGGCGAGCGTCTCGCCGTGCTGACGGATCGTGAATCGGCGGTCGCCGCCGCCCTGGCCCACGAACTGGCGCCGGTGTCGGTCCACTAGCCCGCCGGCAGACACCAGACATGCAAAAGGCCGGCGGGAGACCGCCGGCCTTTTTCGTTTCCGTAAGACCTGCCGCCGCTACGCCGCGGTCGAGCGGATCGGTCCGTTGTCCTGCACCAGCAGGGCGTAGATCGCGTCGGCCGTCCGCGCCTGGCGCAGCTGCTCGCGCAGCTCGGCTTGGCGCAGGAGGCGCGAGACGCGCGCCAGGGCGCGCAGGTGGTCGGCGCCCGCGTCCTTGGGCGCGAACAGGGCGAAGATCAGATCCACCGGCTGGTCGTCGACGGCGTCGAACTCCACCGGCTGCTCGAGGCGCACGAACACGCCGCGCATGCGCTCGAGGCCCTCCAGCCGCGCGTGCGGCGCGGCCACGCCGTGGCCGACGCCGGTCGAGCCGGCGGCCTCACGCTCGATGAGGGCATCCAGGATGTCGCCGGCGTCGAGTCCGAGCTTGCGGGCCGCGATCTCGGCGACCACCGCCAGGACCTGGCGCTTGCTGGATGCGCTCACGCGCAGGGAGATCGCGGTGCGATCGAGGAGGTCGCCGATGTTCATGCTTCTCTTCAGGTACTCGCAAATGACCGACGGCCCCGGCTCTACCGGCGGGATATGACGGTCGTCTGATAGCGCTAGTGGGCTGGACCGGTTCCTTCCTCATCCATCCCGTCACGGTTTCGCGTCCGCTCCGGGTCGATCCAGCCGATGTTTCCGTCGGGCCGGCGATATACCACCGAGATGCCGCCGTGCGCAGCGTTTCGGAACACAATTGTTTGAGCTTCGGTCAGGTCGAGCTCCATGACCGCCATCGACACCGTCATCGTGCGGACCGGCTTCTCGGTCTCGGCGATGATCATCGGCTCGGGGAAGGCCTGGCCGTCGCCCTCCTCCTCGTCCTCGTCGTCGAGGTCGGGCGGCCGGATCACGAAATAGGCCGCGCTCTCGGCCTGCTTGGCCACCGCCTGCTGGTGGTGGTCCTTGAGCCGGTTCTTGTAGCGCCGGACGCGCTTGGCCATCTTCTGCATGGCCACGTCGAAGGCCATGTGGGCGTCGCCGCCGACGCCGTGGGTCGTCAGCTGCTGGCCCGACGCGAGGGTGACCGCGCAGTCGACCTTGAAGGCGTTGCCCTCGCGGCTGATCACCACGTCGGCGCCGCCGCCGCGGTCGAAATACTTCTCGATGCTGTTGCTGAGTTCGTCGGAGACTCGCGCACGCAGAGCCTCGCCGACATCGACGTGTTTTCCGGTGACTTGGACTTGCATGAGACGATGAACGCGCCTGCCGGGAGTTGGTGTCAACCCAGTCCGACGAGAGTGCGCGCCTGGTCGAAGACCCTGATGATCAGGTGGGCGGCGAGCACCAGGACCGAGGCGCTCGTGGCCGCCGCCGCATAGCCCACAAGCGCCAGCAGGCCGTCGCGCTGCACCAGCGACAGGGACAGGACGCACACGGCCGCCGCCGGCAGCAGGTTGCCGAGCGGGATCGGCAGGATCAGCACCAGCGCCAACAGCGTACAGACAAAGCCGATCAGCCGCTGACCCACGCCGCTGAACAGGAAGATGAACCTGGGCCGCGACAGTCCCTCGATGCGGCGCAGCCACCGCACCACCCGCGGCAGGCCGGCCCGCAGGTCGTCGAGCGCGATCTCCCGGCAGCGCAGTCGTTGGGGCAGCCACGGCGCGCGGGCGCCCATCATCAGCTGCGGCGCCAGCAGCAGCAGCGGCAGGCCGAAGATGGTGGTGCCGCCCGGCGGCAGCGGCAGCAGGCAGAGGATTCCGAAGATCAGCAACAGCGCGCCCAGCGCCCGGCCGCCGAACCGCGCCGACAGTTCGTTCACGGTGATCCGCTCCGACGGCGCGTCGGCGATCTCCTGCAGCACCTCCGACAGAGGCTGATGGCGGTCGGCTAACAGCATGCGCCCCTCATCTGGCGCGCCTCACAGGCCGCGCCAAGGGCCGGAACGCGGGAACCGGCCAGAAGTGGCTAGACGGCTTCCTTCAGCATCCGCCGGCGCTCCACCGAGGACGGGATGCGCATGGCCTCGCGGTACTTGGCGACCGTGCGCCGCGCGATGTCGACGCCGGCTTCCTTGAGGATTTCCACGATCCGGTCGTCCGAATGGACGTCCTCCTCGCGGGCCTCGGCGTCGATCAGCTGGCGGATCTTGTGCCGGACGCTCTCGGCCGAATGCGCCTCGCCGCCCTCCGAGGACGCGATCGCCGAGGTGAAGAAGAACTTCATCTCGAACACGCCGCGGGGCGTGGCCATGTACTTGTTCGAGGTGACCCGGCTGACGGTCGACTCGTGCATGCCGATGGCCTCGGCGACGGTCTTCAGGTTCAGCGGCCGCAGGTGCTCGACGCCGTAGGCCAGGAAGGCGTCCTGCTGGCGCACGATCTCGGACGAGACCTTGAGGATCGTCTTGGCCCGCTGGTCCAGGCTCTTCATCAGCCAGTTGGCCTGGGCCAGGCAGTCGGCGACGAAGGTCTTCTCCTGGTCCGAGCGCGCCTTGCCGCTGACGTGGGCGTGGTAGCGCTGGTCCACCAGCAGGCGCGGCAGCGTCTCGCCGTTCAGCTCCACGTGCCAGAGGCCGCCGGGTCCCTCGCGCACGAAGACGTCCGGCGCCACCGGCTGGGCCGGCTCCCCGCCGAAGGCCGCGCCCGGCCGGGGCGTCAGGCCCTTCAGCTCGGCGATCATCTCCCGCAGGTCCTCGTCGTCCACGCCGCAGACCCGGCGCAGCGCCGTCAGGTCGCGCCGGGCGAGCAGCTGCAGGTTGTCGAGCAGCGCGGCCATGGCGGGGTCGTAGCGGTTGCGGTCCTTCAGCTGCAGCATCAGGCACTCGCGCACGTCGCGGGCGCAGACCCCCACCGGCTCGAAGCCGTGCAGCACCGAAAGCACCCGCTCGATCAGCGCCATCTCGCAGCCCAGCCGCTCGGCCACCTCGTCCAGGTCGACCCGCAGGTAGCCGCCTTCGTCCACCGAATCGATCAGCACGCCGGCCACCGCGCCCTCGGCGGGCGTGAAGCCGGCCACCGCCGCCTGGTCGTGCAGGTGTTCGGAGAGCGTCTTCTCGTGGACCAGCGCGCCCTCGAGCCCTTCGAGGTCGCCGTCGAAGCCGCCGCCCTTGCCGGCCCGGGACCAGTCCACCGCCCCGCCGGCGTCGCCCGCGGGCTCGGGCGCATCGCCGGTGGCGCGCTCGCCGGGCGAGACCTCGTCGTGGGCGGCGTCCAGCTCGGCCCGGGCGCCGGCGTCGTCGACGCGGTCCAGCGCGGAATCGGCCGAGGCGGCCGGCGCCTCGTCCGCGGCCTCGCGCTCGGGCTCGCTGTCGCGCTCGTCGCGCTGGAGCAGCGGGTTGCGCTCCAGCTCGGCCTCCACGAAGGCCTCCAGCTCCATGTTGGACATCTGCAGCAGCTTGATGGCCTGCTGCAGCTGGGGCGTGATGACCAGCCCCTGTCCCTGACGAAGCTCCAAACGCGCGGCGAGCGCCACTGAACCCTGTCCTTCCGCACCGGCCGACTGGCCTGTTTCTTGCTGAAGGAGGCTAGGCCCGCGTTCCCCACCGATTGGTTAACCGCCGTCAGGCGGCCGCCGGCGCCTCGATGAGCCAGGGGAAGTTCGGGTAGTAGCGGGCCATCAGCCGGTCGACATAGGCCACCAGGGCGCCGAACGATTCGGCCCGCCGGCGCAGGATCGGCGCGCCCGCGGGCGACATCAGCCGGGCCAGCACCGGGAACGCCGCCGCATCGGCCGCGCAGGGCCGGCGCCCGAACAGGAACGGACTGTCCCCCAGGAGCTCGGCCAGCGCCGCCAGCGAGCGGACCGCCAGCACCAGGGTCTCGCGCTCGACCTCGCCGCTTTCCGCCGCCGGCCGCAGATGGTCCTCCGCCATGCGCTCGATGGTCCAGGCCTGGGCGCGCTCGCGGCCGCCGAGCCCCTCCTCGAAGTCGACGCCGTGCACCTGCTCCAGGAAGGCGCGCACCAGGGCGTCGCCGCCGAGGCGCTGGCCCGCCACCTCCAGCACCGGCGATCCGGCCAGCCCCAGCTCGGCCTTCCGATAGGCCACGCCGGCGATCTGCAGCAGCACCTCCGACTTCATCGCCGGCAGGCTGGTTTCCGGCAGGCCGCCGCCGGGTCCGTATCCATGCAGGGTGATCATCGCGGCCGCTCCGTCTCTCTTGACAGAACGACGCTAGCTCCGCCTTGCTGCCAGCATTCTGTCAGCAGCCTGGCGGGAGGAGCCATGCGCCGCGCAGACCGCCTGTTCCAGATCATCCAGATCCTGCGCCGCAGTCGCCAGCCGGTGACCGCCGACGCCATCGCCGAGGAGCTGGAGACCTCCAAGCGCACCGTCTATCGCGACATCGCCGACCTGGTGGGCCAGCGCGCGCCGATCCGCGGCGAGGCCGGCGTCGGCTACATCCTGGAAGACGGCTTCGACCTGCCGCCGCTGATGCTGACCCCCGACGAGGTCGAGGCCGCCGTCCTGGGCGCCCAGATGGTCGCCGCCCGCGGCGACCCGGCGCTGAAGCGCGCGGCCGAGGACCTGATCGCCAAGATCGCCGCCGTCATCCCCGAACAGCTCCGCCCCCTGGTGCTGGAGCCCGCCACCCGCGCCGCCCCCAGCTGGCACGCCGTGCCCGACAACGTCGACATGGCGCAGGTCCGCCGCTGCATCCGCACGGGGCGCAAGATCACCCTCACCTACCGCGACGAGCAGGAGCGCGAGACCCGCCGCACCGTCTGGCCCTTCGCCATCGGCTACTACGAGACGAGCCGCCTGCTGGTCACCTGGTGCGAGATGCGCCAGGCCCTCCGCAGCTTCCGCACCGACCGCGTCACCGCCGCCGAGTTCTCCGACGACCGCTACCCCGAACGCCCCGCCACCCTCCGCGCCCGCTGGCGCCGCCTGCGCGAGGAGCACTGGAGCAAGATGAGGGAAGCGAGCTGAGGGGCGGAGGTGACGGCGGGAGGTGGCTCGAAAGCGAACCTTGGGCAGGTAGCTTTCGGGCGCTCGCACGAGCTTGGCCTTAGAAGGTCTGCTGCTGGCGCATTGCAGCCCTACGGCGCTCTGCCCATCAGCCGCCCCCTTGTTCCCCCTACGTTCCCACCCCACATCCCCGGCATGGCCAAGCCGCCGAAGCCCTATGTCCCGTTCAGCCTGGCCGTTGCGGACACCATCCTGCTCGGCCTGAGCTGGGGCTGCGGATTGCGGGAGATCTGCCGGGGCGAGGACATGCCGACGCGGCCGACGGTGATGCGGTGGCTGCGCGAGCGGCCGGACTTCGCGCGCGACGTCGCCGCGGCGCGCGCCGAGGGCGGGCTGGCCGGGATCGGCCGCCCCTCGGCCTACCGCGAGGCCCTGATGGCGCGGATCTATCTGCGCCTGTGCGAGGGCGAGCCGTTGCGCGCGATCTGCTGGGACCCGGCCATGCCGGGCCGGAGCACGGTGCATGTCTGGATGAAGCAGCATGCCGAGGCGGCGCGTCTGGTGGCGCTGGGCCGCGAGGTGGGCGACTACGCGGCCGTCGAGCGGCGCTGGCAGGGCCTGCGCGAGTCCGGCCTCTTCGACGAGGGCTGGCCCCGGTTCAGCGTCAGCTGAAGCGGTCGCCCAGGTAGACCCGGCGCACTTCGGGATCGTCGACGATCTCGTCGGGGCTGCCCTCGAACAGCACCTCGCCCGCGTGGATGATCGAGGCGCGGTCGATGATGTCGAGCGTCTCGCGGACGTTGTGGTCGGTGATCAGGATGCCGATGCCACGCTGCTTCAGGTAGCTGATCACCTCGCGGATGTCGGCGATGGCCAGCGGGTCGATGCCGGCGAACGGCTCGTCCAGCAGCATGAACGACGGCTCGGAGGCGAGCGCGCGGGCGATCTCGACCCGGCGGCGTTCGCCGCCCGACAGCGAGACGGCCGGGGCGTTGCGCAGGTGTTCGATGTGCAGCTCTTCCAGCAGCCGGGTGACCGTGGCGCGGGCCTGCTTGGCGTCGCGCTGGCGCAGCTCGACCACCGCCATCACGTTCTCCCAGACGGTCATGCCGCGGAAGATCGAGGTTTCCTGCGGCAGGTAGCCCACGCCCATGCGGGCGCGCTGGTACATCGGCTGGGCGGTGATGTTCTCGCCGTCCAGGTAGATGGCGCCGTAGTCGGCCGGGATCAGGCCGGTGATCATGTAGAAGGTGGTGGTCTTGCCGGCCCCGTTGGGGCCCAGGAGGCCCGCCACCTCGCCGCGGGCCAGCCGCAGCGAGACGCCCTTCACGACCGGGCGGCCGCGGAACGACTTGCCGATGTTGTCGACGACGAGGCCCTCGAGGGGCACCCCGGCGCGCGCGTCGATCCGCTCGGGCTTGGTCACGGGTTGGACTTCTTGCTCGGGTAGAAGACGCCGCGCGGGCGGGCGTTCTGGTTCCGGCCCTTGGCCGCGCCCTCCATCTTGCCCTCGCCGGTGCGGGTGTTGAACACCATGCGCGTGCCGCGCAGCACGTTCTGACCCTGCACCGCCACCACGTCGCCGGTCAGGGTGACGGTCTCGTTCTGGGCGTCGTACACGCCGTTGTCTCCGCGCACCCGCTGCTGGGCCGTCACGTAGTAGACGCCGCCCTCGGCTTCCAGGCGCCGCAGCTCGCCGCAGCTTCCGCCCGCGCCGCCCGGCTTGCCGGCGGTCTTGGCCATGTACATGCGCATGACGTTGGCGCGCAGGCGGGCGTCGCCCTGCAGCGCCTCGGCGTTGCCGCGCCAGACCGAGACGCACTCGCTCTGCTGGACCTCGAGCTCGTCGGCGGTCACGTCGATCGGCCCGTCGGACGAGCGCGACAGCTGGGCGGCGGCGGGGGCCGCCGTCAGGAGCGCCGCGGCGACGGCCAGGATGGGGACGTACGACTTCATGACTGCCAGCTTCTATTCTTTGCCAGGTTCGATGCGCGCACGCACGCCGCCCTTGAAGACCATGCGATCGCCTTTGCCGTAAACGCCATAGGACCTCGCTTCAATCTCTCCTAGGCCGCCGGAGCCCTGAATGGGGCCTGAACCGACCAGTTCGCCGGTCTTGGTGTCGAACAGCGAGGCGGCGGTCTGGAAGGCGTTGCGGGGGTCGGCCATCTGCACCCCGCCCGAGAGCTGCAGCTTGCCGGTGGCCTCGTGGAAGACGCCGTGCGCGCCGTTCAGGCGCAGCTGGTCGGGGCCGCCCTCGTCGAGGATCAGCGCCGGCTTCTCCAGCAGGACGCGCTGGTAGTCCGTGCGGTCGCGGATCGCCGAATCGGCCGTCAGCACGAAGGCGCGGCCCTTGTCGTCGCGGCCGACGAAGCGCGGATTGATCAGGCGGATGGTTTCGTCGCCGCCCGTGGTCTGGCGCGGCTGCGAGCGGAAGGTGGACCAGGCGACGCTGCCGGCCAGGCCTAGGAAGATCAGCACGATCAGCGCCGGCAGCAGGATGCGCAGCAGCCGGATCAGCCGCGAACGCCGGCGCCACCGCTCGAAATCGGCGCGGCGGGCGGGCGGGCCTGCGATCGATGCGTCCGTCGCCGTCATTCCGGCCTCTAGGCGTGAGCGAAGATGTCGACGTCTTCCCAGCCGGCGACGTCGAGCACCGCGCGATGCGGCAGGAATTCGAAGCACGCCTTGGCCAGCGCGTCACGCCCTTCGCGCACCAGCATGGTCTGCAGCCGCTCGCGCAGGGCGTGCAGGTGCAGGACGTCGGAGGCGGCGTAGGCGACCTGCTCGTCGGTGAGCTTGGCTTGGCCCCAGTCCGAGCTCTGCTGGGCCTTGGACATCTCGACGCCGAGCAGCTCGCGGCTGATGTCCTTCAGCCCGTGGCGGTCGGTGTAGGTGCGGGCGATCTTCGAGGCGATCTTGGTGCAGTAGACGGGCTGGGTCACCACGCCCAGGTGCAACCAGAACATGGCGATATCGAAGCGGCCGAAGTGGAAGATCTTCGTCACCGCCGGATCGGTCAGCAGGCGCTTCAGGTTCGGAGCGTCGTAGGTCGACCGGTCCAGCTTCACGAGGTGGGCGTGCCCGTCGCCGGCCGAGAGCTGCACCACGCACAGCGGGTCGCGCCCCAGGCGCAGGCCCATGGTCTCGGAATCGATGGCGACGAACGATGCGCCCGCCAGCGCATCGGCCGGAAGATCCCCTTCGTGAACGTAGGTGGTCACTTCGCCTCAGACTCCGACGCCGTCTTGTCCACCCCCACTATACGAGAGGGTGGTGCCCAGGAAAGGACTCGAACCTTCACGGCCGTTAAGCCACTGGCACCTGAAGCCAGCGCGTCTACCAATTCCGCCACCTGGGCCCCGTCCGTCGGATCGGGAGGCGGCTACATATGGCGCCGGCCGCACCTGGTCAACACGGCGCGGACGTTCGTCGCAGATGATTGGACGATCGCGGTTTTTGGACACAAGGGCCAAGCTTCACAATCCATCTGAACGGAGCCTCTATGTCCGCCGCAGCCAGCCTCTTCGCCATCCTGGGCGCGCTCCTGATCGGAGCGATGAGTCCAGGGCCCAGCTTCGTACTGGTCTCGCGGACGGCGGTGACCCGATCGCGGGCGCATGGCCTTGCCGCCGCCGCCGGGATGGGCCTGGGCGCTGCCATGTTCGCGCTTCTCGCGCTCGCCGGCCTCGTCACCCTGCTGCGCGAGGCGCCGACCCTCCACCTGGCGCTGAAGATCGGCGGCGGGCTCTATCTCATGTACATCGCCTGGCGCATCTGGCGCGGCGCGGCGGAACCGCTGGCGGGCGAGGCGGACGGCCTGCCCGCGGCCGGGGCGCTGCGCCGTTCCTTCTGCCTCGCGTTCATCACCCAGGTCAGCAATCCCAAGGCGGCGGTCGTCTACGGCAGCGTCTTCGCCGCTCTGCTTCCGACGCCGGCGCCCGCCTGGCTCTTGGCGGTCCTGGCGCCGGCCGTCTTCATCCTGGAGACGGGCTGGTACGTCTTGGTGGCGCTCGCCTTCTCCGCGCCCGGCCCGCGGGCCCTCTATGCGGGCTGGAAGGCGTGGATCGACCGGGCGGCGGCCGCCGTCATGGGAGCCCTCGGTCTGCGCCTGGTCTACGAAGCGCTGAGCGCGAAGGCGGTCTGAGGACTCGCGATCGCCCGGGCCGATTGCCGCGCGGGGCCGCATCGTCTAATCCGACGGCTCTCAAGCCTGCACCCTTCAAGACCCGCGGATCCTCATGCAGAACCTCGTCACCGTCTTCGGCGGCTCCGGCTTCGTCGGCAACCAGGCCGTCCGACAGCTCGCCCGGGCCGGCTGGCGCGTGCGGGTGGCCGTGCGCAACCCGAACCTGGGCTACCGCATGCGCCTGCTGGGCGACGTGGGACAGATCGACGTCGTGCAGGCGAACGTCCGCGACGCCGAGTCGGTGCGCAGGGCGCTCGACGGCGCCGCCGCGTCGGTGAACCTGGTGGGCGTTCTCTATGAGACCGGCCGCCAGAAGTTCCAGGCCATCCACGTGGACGCCGCCCGCACGGTGGCGGAAGCGGCGCAGGCCGCCGGCGCCACGCGCATCGTGCAGATGTCGGCCCTGGGCGCCGACGCCGCCGGCCCGTCCGTCTATTCCCGCAGCAAGGCCGAAGGCGAGGCGGCCGTTCGCGCCGTCCGTCCCGACGCCGTGATCCTGCGCCCCTCCATCGTGTTCGGGCAGGACGACAAGTTCTTCAACAAATTCGCCACCATGGCGGGCTTCTCGCCGGTGCTGCCGCTGATCGGCGGCGGCGCGACCCGCTTCCAGCCTGTGTTCGTGGGCGACGTGGGCAAGGCCATCGCGCAGGTCGTCACCGACACCGACGCCGCCGGCCAGACCTATGAGTTGGGCGGCCCCGCCGAGTTCACCTTCCGCGAGCTCATGGAGATGATGCTGGAAGAGACCCAGCAGCGGCGCCTGCTGCTGCCGGTGCCGTTCGGCGCCGCGGGGCTGCTGGGCTCGGTGGGTGATCTGGTCGCCGGCATCGTGCCGCCGCCGGTCACCTCGGACCAGGTGCGCAGCCTGCGGGCGGACAATGTGCCGACCGGCCAGTATCCGGGCCTCGCGGCGCTGGGCATCACGCCCACGACCCTGGAGGCCGTGCTGCCGACCTATCTCTACCGCTACCGCAAGGGCGGCCAGTACGCCGACCAGGAAGCCCGCGCCGTCGCGGGCGGCCGCGCCTAGGACCTAGCTCAGCGCCAGGATCGCCAGGCCCAGGCCGCCGATCGCGATCCGCAGCCAGCCGAACGGCGCGAAGCCCCGGCGGGTGACGACCGCCAGCATCGCCTTGATGACCACCACCGCCACCACGAAGGCGGTGACGAATCCGATGCCGAGCAGCTCGATGCGCCCGGCCGCCGCGAGCTGATCGCGGCTCTCCCAGGCGTCGAGCACGAAGGCGCCCAGCATCGTCGGGATCGCCAGGAAGAAGGTGAACTCGGCCGCCGCGCGCTTCTCGACCCGCATCAGCATGCCGCCGACGATGGTCGAGCCCGAGCGCGAGGTGCCGGGGATCATCGACAGGACCTGGAAGAGGCCGATGGTCAGCGCCGTCTTCAGCGGCAGCCGCATCGGGTCGTCGTGCACCGGCGCCGGGGCCTTGCGGTCGATGAACAGCAGGATCACCCCGCCGATCACCAGCGAGATGCATTGCACCAGCGGGCTGTCGAACAGCACCGCCTTGATGAAGTCGTGCAGCAGCAGGCCGAGGATCACCGAGGGCAGGAAGGCCACGATGATCGTCAGCGCGAAATGCCGGCTTTCAGGCCGGGTCGGCAGGGTGACCACCGCGCCCCAGAGCTTCTGGAAGTAGAGCACCACCACCGCCAGGATGGCCCCGAGCTGGATCATCACCGCGAAGGTGTTCCAGAACGGGTCCGTCAGCCCCATCGCCTCCTTGGCCAGCAGCATCATCCCCGTCGAGGAGACGGGAATGAACTCGGTCAGCCCCTCGATGATCCCGAGAATGACGGCATAGACCCAGTCCGGCACGGCTGCGCTCCAGTTCGCGAGGAAGGCTGAAAGGGGCGGCACTATGGTGAAGAAGAAGTTCATCTCAAAATTGGACTAGTTCAGCCGCGTTCGCTCCGCCGGCCAGCTCTGCCGCGGGTCCCGCCGATTCTGATAGTCCTGTTTTTGGATGATCATCTTTGCGGACGGTCGCGCGGCCTCTAAATGCGCGATTGCGGAGGAGGCGTCCCATGGCCGAGCGCATGCTGAAGTTCACGGTGGTTGAGCGGTCGACGCCCGAGAAGCGTCCGGCCGAGGCGCGCTCGCACGACTTCCACGAGATCTATCGCGACTTCATCGACGCCAAGGCGGCGGAACAGGCTTCGCGTTGCTCGCAGTGCGGCGTGCCGTTCTGCCAGAGCCATTGTCCGCTTCACAACAATATCCCCGACTGGCTGCGGATGACGGCCGAGGGTCGCCTAGAGGAAGCCTACGCCCTGTCGCAGGCGACCAACTCCATGCCCGAGATCTGCGGCCGCATCTGTCCGCAGGACCGCCTGTGCGAGGGCAACTGCGTCATCGAGCAGTCGGGCCACGGCACCGTCACCATCGGCGCCGTCGAGCGCTACCTGACCGACAAGGCCTGGGAAGAAGGCTGGGTCCGTCCGCTCGTGGCCGGCGAGAGCCGCGGCCAGTCCGTGGGCGTGGTCGGCGCGGGGCCGGCCGGCTTGGCCGCCGCAGAGCGCCTGGTCGAGTTGGGCTACAAGGTCACGGTCTACGACCGCCACGATCGCGCGGGCGGCCTGCTGATCTACGGCATCCCGGGGTTCAAGCTGGAGAAGGACGTCGTCGAGCGCCGGACCCGGCGGCTGGCCGATGGCGGCGTGGAATTCCAGCTCGGCTTCGAGGTCGGCCGCGACGCCACCCTGCCCGAGCTGAAGCAGCGGCACGACAGCGTGCTGCTGGCCACCGGCGTCTACGCAGCGCGCGACCTTACCGTCCCGGGCGCAGGCTCGGAGGGCGTCGTTCCGGCGCTTGAGTACCTGATCGCCTCGAACCGCGAACAGCTCGGCGACGGCGCGGTCGAGCCGCGCCTGAGCGCCGCCGGCAAGCACGTCGTGGTGGTCGGCGGCGGCGACACCGCCATGGACTGCGTCCGGACGGCCATCCGCCAGGGCGCCGAAAGCGTCACCTGCCTCTATCGCCGCGACCGCGCGAACATGCCGGGCTCAGTCCGGGAGGTGGCCCATGCTGAAGAGGAAGGCGTCGTCTTCGAATGGCTGGCGGCGCCCAAGGCGATCACCGGCGAGGCGCTGGCCGCCGCCGGCGTGCGCGCCGCGCGCATGCGGCTCGGCCCGCCCGACGCCTCCGGCCGCCAGAGCCCCGAAGAGGTTGACGGCGCCGATTTCGAGCTGAAGGCGGACCTCGTCATCAAGGCCCTCGGCTTCGACCCCGAGGATCTGCCGGCCAACTTCCAGGCGGAGGACCTCGCGGTCACCCGCTGGGGGACGCTGAAGACCGATTTCCGCTCGATGATGACCTCGGTCCCGGGCGTCTTCGCCGCCGGCGACATCGTCCGCGGCGCGAGCCTCGTCGTCTGGGCGATCCGCGACGGCCGCGACGCCGCCGAGGCCATCGATCGCTATCTGACGGCCCACGCCCAAGCCGCCCTGATGGCGGCGGAGTAGAACCCATGACGGACATCCTCGCCCGCTACGAACGCGACCGGGACGCCCTGATCGAGGCGAACGGCGGCTACGACATCACCGCCCAGCACGACGCCTGCGGCGTGGGTCTCGTCTGCGCCATCGACGGCAAGCCGCGCCGCGAGGTGGTGGAGCTCGCCATCCGCGCCCTGAAGGCGGTCTGGCACCGGGGGGCCGTCGACGCCGACGGCAAGACCGGCGACGGCGCGGGCGTGCTGGTCAGCGTCCCGCAGGACTTCTTCGCCGCCCACGTCGAGCGGATCGGCCACCAGGTCCGCCCCGGCCCGATCGCCGTCGGCCAGGTCTTCCTGCCGCGCACCGACCTCGCCTCGCAGGAGGCAGCCCGGACGATCGTGGAGAGCGAGGCCCTGCGCTTCGGCTTCTACATCTATGGCTGGCGCCAGGTGCCGGTGGACACCTCTGTCATCGGCGAGAAGGCCAACGCCACGCGGCCCGAGATCGAGCAGATCATGCTCTCGCCGCCCCCCGGCATGGATGAGGCGGCGCTGGAGCGCGCTCTGTTCCTCTGCCGCAAGCGCATCGAGAAGCGCGTCGCCGCCGCTAACATCCAGCACTTCTACATCTGCTCGCTGTCGGCGCGGTCGCTGATCTACAAGGGCATGTTCCTCGCCGAGCACATCGACGAGTTCTATCCCGACCTGAAGGATCCGCGGTTCATGGCCGCGGTGGCCATCTTCCACCAGCGCTACTCGACCAACACCTTCCCCGAGTGGCGCCTGGCGCAGCCGTTCCGCATGCTCGCCCACAACGGCGAGATCAACACGCTGAAGGGCAACACCAACTGGATGAAGTCGCACGAGATCCGCATGGCGGCCTCGGCGTTCGGCGACTACCAGGACGACATCAAGCCGGTGATCCAGCCGGGCGGCTCCGACTCGGCCGCCCTCGACAACACCTTCGAGGTGCTGGTGCGCGCCGGTCGCGACGCGCCGATGGCCAAGACCCTGCTGATCCCCGAGGCGTGGAACACGCGCTCGGACGCACAGATGAAGGCGAGCCACCGGGCGCTCTACGCCTACTGCAACGCGGTGATGGAGCCGTGGGACGGCCCGGCCGCCATGTGCGCCACGGACGGCCGCTGGGTGGTGGCCGGCAAGGACCGCAACGGCCTGCGCCCGCTCCGTGTGGCGGAGACCAGCGACGGTCTGCTGATCGTGGGTTCGGAAGCCGGCATGTGCCGCGTGGAAGAGGCCCGCATCGTCAAGAAGACCCACATCGAACCCGGCCGCATGCTGGCCGTCGATCTTCTCGAGGGCCGCCTCTACCGCGAAGAGGCGATCATCGATCGCCTCGCGAACCAGCACCCCTACGACCGCTGGCTGGGCAACATGGTCGAGCTCGAGGAGCGTATCGGCCCCGGCCCCGAGCCGCGGCTGTTCCCCCGCGAGGAGCTGGTCCGCCGGCAGGCCGCCGCCGGCCTGACGCTTGAGGACCTGGAGCTGATCCTGGCGCCAATGGTCGAGGAGGCCAAGGAAGCCGTCGGATCCATGGGCGACGACACGCCGCTGGCGGTGCTGTCGGCCGAGTACCGGCCGCTGTCGCACTTCTTCCGCCAGAACTTCAGCCAGGTGACCAATCCGCCGATCGACTCCCTGCGGGAGACGGCGGTGATGAGCCTGAAGACCCGGTTCAAGAACCTGGGCAATGTGCTGGCCGAGGACGAAACCCAGACCGACGTGTTCGTGCTGAACTCGCCGGTGCTGACGACCGGCATGTACGACCGCGTGATCGGCGTGATCGGTGAGAAGAACATCGCCGAGATCGACTGCACCATGCCGATCCCGGTTGCGGAATCGCGGCCGGGCGATGCGCTCCGCGCCAACCTCGACCGCATCCGCGCCGAGGCCGAGGAGGCGGCGCTGCGCGGCTGCTCGACCATCGTGCTGACCGACGCCGCCACCGGCCCGGATCGCGTCGCCCTGCCGATGATCCTGGCGACCGGCGGCGTGCACGCCTGGCTCGTGGCCAAGGGCCTGCGCTCCTACGTGTCGATCATTGTCCGCTCGGCCGAGTGCCTGGACACCCACTACTTCGCCGTCCTGGTCGGCGTCGGCGCGACGGCGGTGAACGCCTACCTGGCCCAGGAAAGCTTCCTGGACCGCCAGGAACGCGGCCTGACGGGCGAGCTGTCGCTGCGCGACCTGTGCCTGAACCACAAGAAGGCCATCGAGGGCGGCCTGCTGAAGATCATCTCTAAGATGGGCATCAGCGTGATCTCGTCCTATCGCGGCGGCTACAATTTCGAGGCCGTGGGCCTGTCGCGCTCGCTGGTGGCCGAGTTCTTCCCCGGCATGCCGTCGCGCATCTCGGGCATCGGCCTGGCCGGCCTCGAGGCCAAGGCGGTCGAGCTGCACCGCCGCGCCTGGAACCCGGCGGCGCTCAGCCTGCCGGTCGGCGGCTTCTACAAGGCCCGCCGGGCCGGCGAGGCGCACGCCTTCGAGGCGCGCTCGATCCATGTGCTGCAGAGCGCCTGCGACCGCGGCGACTACCAGCTCTTCAAGCGCTACTCCGAGGCCCTGCGCAGCCAGCCGCAGATCCAGCTTCGCGACCTGCTGGAGTGGCGTTCGGACGTGAAGCCCGTGGCCATCGACGAGGTCGAGAGCGTCAACGAGATCCGCAAGCGGTTCGTCACGCCGGGCATGAGCCTGGGCGCGCTGAGCCCCGAGGCCCACGGCGTGCTCAACATCGCCATGAACCGGATCGGCGCGAAGTCGGTGTCGGGCGAGGGCGGCGAGGACCGCGCGCGCTACAAGCCGCTGCCGAACGGCGACAACCCCAACTCGGCGGTGAAGCAGATCGCCTCGGGCCGCTTCGGCGTCACGGCCGAGTACCTGAACCAGTGCCGTGAGATCGAGATCAAGGTCAGCCAGGGCGCCAAGCCCGGCGAGGGCGGCCAGCTGCCCGGCTTCAAGGTCACCGAGCTGATCGCCAAGCTGCGCCACGCCACGCCCGGCGTGATGCTGATCAGCCCGCCGCCGCACCACGACATCTATTCGATCGAGGACCTGGCCCAGCTCATCTACGACCTGAAGCAGATCAACCCCGACGCCAAGGTGACCGTGAAGCTGGTCGCCATGACCGGCATCGGGGCGATCGCGGCAGGCGTCGCCAAGGCCAAGGCCGACATCATCCTGATCTCGGGCAACGTCGGCGGCACGGGCGCCTCGCCTCAGACCTCGATCAAGTACGCCGGGGCCCCGTTCGAGATGGGCCTGTCCGAGGCCCACCAGGTGCTGACGCTGAACAACCTGCGCCACTTCGTGCGGCTGCGGGCCGACGGCGGCATCCGCACCGGCCGGGACGTGGTGATCGCCGCCATGCTGGGCGCCGAGGAGTTCGGCATCGGCACCGCCAGCCTCATCGCCATGGGCTGCATCATGGTGCGCCAGTGCCATTCGAACACCTGCCCGGTCGGCGTGTGCACCCAGGACGAGGCGCTCCGCGCCAAGTTCACCGGCACGCCGGAGAAGGTGATCAACCTCTTCACGTTCATCGCCGAAGAGGTCCGCGAGATCCTGGGCCAGCTGGGCGCCCGCAGCCTGCAGGACATCGTCGGCCGCACCGACCTGCTGATGCAGGTCTCGCGCGGCGGCGAGCACCTGGACGACCTCGACCTGAACCCGCTGCTGGTGAAGGCCGACCCGGGCCTGAACAAGCCCTACTGCACCATGACCGGCCGCAACGAGGTGCCCGACACGCTGGACGCCCAGATCGTCCGCGACGCCGCGCCCCTGCTCGAGCGCGGCGAGAAGATGCAGCTCACCTATACGGTGGCGAACACGGCGCGCGCGATCGGCACGCGGACCTCGTCGCACATCGTGCGCAAGTTCGGCATGGACGGCCTGGCGCCCGGACACCTGACCGTGCAGCTGAAGGGTTCGGCCGGCCAGAGCCTCGGCGCCTTCGCCGCCCAGGGGTTGCGGCTGGAGGTCACCGGCGAGGCCAACGACTACGTCGGCAAGGGCCTGTCGGGCGCCACCATCGTCGTGCGGCCCTCGCCGCACATCGAAGGCCGGGCGCGCGAGAACGCGATCATCGGCAACACCGTGCTGTACGGCGCCACCTCCGGCCGGCTGTTCGCGGCGGGCCTTGCCGGCGAGCGCTTCGGGGTCCGGAACTCGGGCGCCACCGCCGTCGTCGAGGGCTGCGGCGCCAACGGGCTCGAGTACATGACCGGCGGCCTGGCGGTGATCCTCGGCAAGGTGGGCTTCAACTTCGCGGCCGGCATGACCGGCGGCATGGCCTTCGTCTACGACGAGGACGGCGAGTTCCAGATGTCGCTGAACGCCGACAGCGTGATCACCCTTCGGCCCAGCGCGCCCCACTGGATCGGCGTGCTGAAGGACCTCGTCGAGGAACACGCCCGCGAAACCGGCTCGGTGCTGGCGCAGGACATCCTGCGCAACTGGGACGTGGCGCTCGGCAAGTTCTGGCAGGTCGTGCCCAAGGAGATGGTCGGCCGCCACGAGCAGGCGCTGGAGGCCGAAGAGGCCGTCCACCACCGCGCCTAGGCGAACTCCGGCTCCGGCCCCACGTAGCGCGCGCGGGGCCGGATCAGGGCGTCCGACTGTCCCTGCTCGATCGCGTGCGCGATCCAGCCGGCGCAGCGCGCGACGCTGAACAGCGCGAACGGCGCGTCCTCGGGCAGCCTCAGGGCCTCGCAGGCGGCGATAAGCGCGAAGTCGATGTTGGCCGCCAGGCCCGCGATGTCCATCACCGCCCGCTGCAGGTCGGCCAAAGGCCGTGGCGCCGCGAACCGGTCCAGCAGCGCGGCCGCGCGGGGATCCCCATCGGGATAGAGCGGGTGGCCGAAGCCCGGCAGGGCGCGGTCGTCCTGCAGTCGGCGGCGGATCGCCTCGGCCGGCCCGGCCTGGGCCGCTTCGGCGGCGAAGGTCCGCACGGCCGCCGTCGCGCCGCCATGCCTGGGTCCGGACAGCGTCGCGAGACCTGCGAGCGCGCAGGCCGAGAGCGAGGCGCCCGTCGACGCCGCCACGCGCGCCGCGAAGGCCGAGGCGTTCAGTTCATGGTCCGCCACCAGCACCAGCACGCGGCGGATGACGTCGGCCCCGGCGCCGCCGGGCGCCTGGCCCCAGGCCAGCGCGAGGCGGTTGTGGATCGCGCCCGCGCCGACGTCGCCGGCGACCGCGTCGGCCAGGACGTCCAGCAGGGTCGCCGCCTCCACCGCCAGCGCCAGGGGGGCGCGCCCCCGGGCCGGCGGGTCGACGGCCGCACGAGCCGCCAGCGCGGCATAGGCCCTTGTCCGCATCTCCGCGCCGTGCGGCGGCTGCGGGCGTTCGGTCCGCTTGAGCGCCGCGCCGTGACCGCCGCGCAGCAGCCGCGCGACCGACTCCAGCGTCTCGGTCTCGGCCAGACGGATGGCGTCACGCCCGCGGTAGAACAGTCGCCCGCCGGCAACAGTCGTGATCTCTGAGGCCAGCACCGGCTCGCCCCAGTGGATCGCCCCCGCCGCCACGTCGGACAGTCGGCGGCTGCGGGTCTTGCGCTCGGCCAGCGCGGCGATGTCGGCGGCGCGATAGAGGCTGCGGCGGGGGTCCTTCGGGTCGGGACGCACCTGCACGCGCCCGCGGCTCACATAGGCGTACAGCGTCTGCGGCCGGACCCCCAACCGGGCCTGAGCATCTTCAGCGGCGATCCAGTCACGGTTCATATATTGATTACATTGATCAAGATTGACCCCAGCAGGTTGAGCGCAAATGTGAGTGTCCGCAAGAGCTAGGAGACAGCCATGTCGGACGGACTTGAAGGCGTCGTCGCCGCCCACACCGTGCTTTCGGAAGTCGACGGCCAGGCCGGCCGGCTGATCATCCGGGGCCATTCGCTGGACGAGCTCGCCGGCCGCACCACCTTTGAAGACCTCGTCGGTTTGCTGTTCGAGGGCTTCTATCCCGACCTCCCGGCCGACATTCGCCGCGCTTTGGGCCGCGCCCGGGTCGAGGTGTTCGGCGAGGTGGCGGCGCTCGACACCGGCCTGCTGGACCGGACGCCCGTCGAAGCCGTTCGGGCGCTGATGGCGCGCCTGTCCGACGGCGACGACGCGGCCACCGCCTTTCGCCTGCTGGCGGCGCCGGCCGTCTTCACCGCCGCCGTGGTTCGGGCTGACGCCGGCGAGGCCCCCGTCGCCCCCGATCCGGCGCTGGGCCACGCCGCCGACACCCTGCGAATGCTCCGGGGAGCGGCGGCGACCGAGGCCGAGGCGGACGCGCTGGACACCTACCTGGTCACGGTCAGCGACCACGGCCTCAACGCCTCGACCTTCGCCGCGCGCGTGATCGCCTCGACCCGCGCCGGCCTCACCTCGGCGGCGCTCGGCGGGATCAGCGCCCTCAAGGGCCCCCTGCACGGCGGCGCGCCCGGCCCGGTGATCGAGATGCTGGACGAGATCGGAGAGCCTGCGAACGCTCGGGCCTGGATCGAGGCGGCGCTGGCTCGCGGCGACCGGCTGATGGGCTTCGGCCACCGGATCTATCGCGTGCGCGACCCTCGCGCCGATGCGCTCAAGCAGGCCGTGCGCTGGCTGGACGCCCGCCAGGGCCGCATCGAGTTCGCCGAGGCGGTCGAGGCCGCGGCGCTGGCGATCCTGCGCGAGCGCAAGCCCGACCGGGCGCTCGAGACGAACGTCGAGTTCTACACGGCGCTGCTGCTGGAGGCCCTCCAGTTCCCGCCCAGCGCCTTCACCTGCGTCTTCGCCATGGGCCGCGTCGCCGGCTGGCTGGCCCATGCCCGTGAACAGGTCGCGGGCGGCCGGCTGATCCGGCCGCAGTCGGTGTATGTGGGCCCTGCGCCCAGGAAGGCGGCCTGAAACGAAAAGGCCGCGCGACCTTCGCCGCGCGGCCCTTCGTCGGTTCTTTCGCTGGCGCCTAGACGTCCAGCAGCAGGCGCTGCGGGTCTTCGATGGCTTCCTTGACGTGGACCAGGAAGGTCACGGCGCCCTTGCCGTCGACGATCCGGTGATCGTAGCTCAGGGCCAGATACATCATCGGCCGCGCCACGATCTGGCCGTTCACGACCATCGGACGCTCCTGGATCTTGTGCATGCCCAGGATGCCCGACTGCGGCGCGTTCAGGATCGGCGTCGACATCAGCGAGCCGTACACGCCGCCGTTCGAGATCGTGAAGGTGCCGCCCTGCAGGTCTTCCAGGGCGAGCTGGCCGTCGCGGGCCTTCTTGCCCAGAGCGCCGATCTCCTTCTCGATGTCGGCGAGGCTCATCAGGTCCGCGTCGCGGACCACCGGCGTGACCAGGCCCTTCTCGGTGCCGACGGCGACCGAGATGTCGTAGTGGTTCTTGAAGATGATGTCCTGGCCGTCGATCTCGGCGTTGACCTCGGGCACCTGCTTCAGGCCGTGGATCACGGCGCGCACGAAGAAGCTCATGAAGCCCAGCTTCACGCCGTGCTTCTTCTCGAACTGATCCTTGTAGGAATTCCGCAGGGCCATGACGTTGGTCATGTCCACCTCGTTGAAGGTGGTCAGCATAGCCGCGGCGTTCTGGGCCTCCTTGAGGCGGCGCGCGATCGTCTGGCGCAGGCGGGTCATCCGCACGCGCTCTTCGCGGTCGTGCAACTCGCGCGGCGCGGCCGGCGCGGCGGGGGCCGCAGGCGCCTTGGCGCGGTTCTCGAGAGCCGCCAGCGCGTCGGCCTTGGTCACGCGGCCGTCCTTGCCCGTGCCGGAGATGGACGAAGCGTCCAGCTTGTTCTCGCCCACGATCCGCTGGGCCGACGGCGCGAGCACCTTCTCCGCCTTCGGAGCCGAGGTGTCGGGCACGGGCGCGGAGGTCGGCGGGGCCTTGCCCGGCGTGGGCTCGGGCTGCAGCTCGCCGGCCGGGACCGGCGTCGGCGTCGAGGTCGGGGCGGCGGCCGGGGGAGCCTTGGCCGGGGTCGCGGCAGCGCCCGCGCCTTCGGTGATCTTGCCCAGGACCGCGCCCGGCTCGACCGTCGCGCCTTCAGCCGCCGAGATCTCGGCCAGCACGCCGTCCGACGGCGCGGCCACCTCCAGGCTCACCTTGTCCGTTTCGAGCTCGACCAGGATCTCGTCCTTGCGAACCGCATCGCCGGCTTTCTTGGTCCAGCGCGCCACCGTGGCTTCGGTGACGGACTCGCCCAGCGCCGGGGTCATGATGTCGGCCATTTTCGGGATCGCTCCTTAGATCGTCTCGGACACAAACAAGAGGTCGTGCAGGTCTTTACGCGAAGGCTTCCGCAAGGAAAGCCTCGAGTTCCTTCAGGTGGCGGCTCATCAGCCCGGCGGCGGTCGACGCCGAGGCGGGGCGGCCCACGTAGCGGGCGCGCTTGGACTTCACGTTCATCCGCTCCAGCGTGAGCTCCAGCCAGGGATCGACGAACTGCCAGCCGCCCATGTTCTTGGGCTCTTCCTGGCACCAGATCAGCTCGGCGTTCTTGAACCGCTTCAGCTCGCCCGAGAGCGACTTCAGCGGCCACGGATAGAACTGCTCGAGGCGCAGCAGGTAGATGTCGTCGCGGCCGGTCTTGGCGCGCTGCTCGACGAGGTCGAAGTACACCTTGCCCGAGCACAGGATCACGCGGGTGATCTTGTCGTCCGGCTTGAGCGTCACGCCGCCCACGTCGCAGCCGGCCTCGGCGCCGTCCAACATCACCCGATGGAAGGCCGTGCCCTCCGCGAGGTCCGACAGGTTCGAGACCGCCCGCTTGTGGCGCAGCAGGCTCTTCGGCGACATCACGATCAGCGGCTTGCGGAAGTCGCGCAGCAGCTGCCGGCGCAGAACGTGGAAGTAGTTGGCGGGCGTCGTGCAGTTGACGACCTGCATGTTGTCTTCGGCGCACAGCTGCAGGAAGCGCTCCAGGCGGGCCGAGGAGTGCTCGGGGCCCTGGCCTTCGTAGCCGTGCGGCAGCAGCATCACGAGGCCGCTCATCCGCAGCCACTTGCGCTCGCCCGACGAGATGAACTGGTCGATCACCACCTGGGCGCCGTTCACGAAGTCGCCGAACTGGGCTTCCCAGAGCGTCAGGGTGTCGGGATCGGTCAGCGAGAAGCCGTACTCGAAGCCCAGCACCGCCTCTTCCGACAGCGCGGAATCCAGCACCTCGAAGTGCGCCTGGTTCGGACCGAGGTTGCGGAGCGGGAAATAGACCTCCTCGCTCTTCTGGTCGATCACCCCCGCATGGCGGTGGCTGAAGGTGCCGCGCACGCTGTCCTGACCCGACAGCCGGACCGGATAGCCCTGGTCGAGCAGGCTGGCGAAGGCCAGGTGCTCGGCGGTGGCCCAGTCGATCCCAGCGCCGCTCTCGATCGCCTCCCGACGGCCGCCGATCACCCGCTCGACGGTCTTGTGGACGCTGATCCGCTCGGGGATCGAGGTGATCTTGCGGCCGAGGTCCAGCAGCTTCTGCTTCGGCACGCCGGTGGCGTACTTCTCCTCGCCCGAGGGCTTGCGGCCCGACCACTTGCCGTCCAGCCAGTCGGCCTTGTTCGGCTTGTAGGTCTTGCCGGCTTCGAACTCGGCGTCGAGGAACTGGTCGAATTCCGAGACCCAGCCGTCGACCTCGCCTTGCGTCACCACGCCCTCGCCCACCAGGCGCTGGGCGTAGAGATCTCGGACCGACGGGTGGCCCTTGATCTTCGCGTACATCAGGGGCTGGGTCATCGTCGGGTCGTCGCCCTCGTTGTGACCGAACCGCCGGTAGCAGAACATGTCGACCACCACGTCCTTGCCGAACAGCTGGCGGTACTCGGTGGCGACCTTCGCCGCATAGGTCACGGCTTCCGGATCGTCGCCGTTCACGTGGAAGATCGGCGCCTCGACCATCAGCGCCACGTCCGACGGATAGGGCGACGAGCGCGAGTTCTTGGGGCTGGTGGTGAAGCCGATCTGGTTGTTCACCACGAAGTGCATGGTGCCGCCGACGCCGTAGCCCTTCAGGCCCGACAGCGCGAAGCACTCGGCCACCACGCCCTGGCCGGCGAAGGCGGCGTCGCCGTGCAGCAGCAGCGGCAGGACGTGGGCGCGGCCGGCGTCCTGCTGCTCGCGCAGGGTGAAGGCCTGCTTGGCGCGGGCCTTGCCGATCACGACGGGGTTGACGATCTCGAGGTGCGACGGGTTCGCGGTCAGCGACAGGTGCACGCTGTTGCCGTCGAACTCACGGTCGGACGAGGCGCCCAGGTGGTACTTCACGTCGCCCGAGCCCTCGATGTCCGAGGGCACCGACGAGCCGCCTTGGAACTCGTGGAAGATGACGTGGTAGGGCTTGCCCATCACCGCGGCCAGCACGTTCAGCCGCCCGCGGTGCGGCATGCCGACGATGAGGTCCTTCACGCCCATCGCGCCGCCGCGCTTGATGATCTGCTCCAGCGCCGGGACCATCGCCTCGCCGCCGTCCAGGCCGAAGCGCTTGGTGCCCGGGAAGCGGCGATGCAGGAAGGCCTCGAAGCCCTGGGCCTCGATCAGCTTCTTCAGGATCGCGACCTTGCCTTCCTTGGTGAAAGCGATCTCCTTGTCGCGGCCTTCGATCCGCTCCTGCAGCCACGCCTTCTCCTTGGGATCGGAGATGTGCATGTACTGCACGCCGACGTTGCCGCAGTAGGTCCGGCGCAGGATGTCCAGGATCTCGCGGAGCGTGGAGGTCTCCAGGCCCAGCACGTAGTCCAGGAAGATCGGCCGGTCGAAGTCGGTGTCGGAGAAGCCGTAGGTCGCGGGATCCAGCTCGGACGCGTCGCCGGGCGTCGTGGCGATGCCCAGCGGGTCCAGATTGGCCGCGAGATGGCCGCGCATCCGATAGGCGCGGATCATCATGATGGCGCGCAGGCTGTCGAGGGTCGCGGCGCGCACCTCGTCCTGGCTGGCCGCCGGCTTCTTGTCGGCGATGGCCTTGCCGACCTTGGCTTCCACCGCGGGCCAGAGGCCGTCGATCGCCGAAAGCCAGTCGGGCCGGGGCTGCGGCGCCGCCGGCTTGGTCCAGGCGGGCTTCCGGGCCGCCGCCTTCACCTCGTCGGCGCGGTCGGCCAGGGAGGCGAAGAATGCGCGCCAGGACGGCTCGACCGACTCAGGGTTCGCCGCCCATTTCGCGTAGAGATCCTCCACGAACGCGGCGTTGCCGCCGTAGAGGAAACTCGTCTCGGCCAGGACTTCGTTGATCAGGCCTGCGTCGTCCGCCATGTCTTCGCCTTCCGGGGGCGGACCCGCGGACTTCTGAAGAAGGAGCCTGGCGCGGACCGCCCTACGTTAGAAATGTAACTCAGGCGCCCTTCAGCACCTCGACCAGGGTCTCGCCAAGCTTCGCCGGCGACGGCGAGACGCGGATGCCCGCAGCCTCCATCGCGGCGATCTTGTCCTCGGCGCCGCCCTTGCCGCCCGAAATGATCGCGCCCGCGTGGCCCATGCGGCGGCCCGGAGGCGCCGTACGACCCGCGATGAAGCCGACCATAGGCTTCTTGATCGCTGAATTCTTGATGAACTCCGCGGCGTCTTCCTCCGCCGAACCGCCGATTTCGCCGATCATGATGATCGACTCGGTCTCGGGGTCCTTCAGGAACATGTCGAGCACGTCGATGAACTCGGTGCCCTTTACCGGGTCGCCGCCGATGCCCACGGCCGTCGTCTGGCCGAGGCCCACCTGGGAGGTCTGGAACACGGCCTCATAGGTAAGCGTGCCGGAGCGCGAAACAACGCCCACCGAGCCCTTCTTGAAGATGCTGCCCGGCATGATGCCGATCTTGCACTCGCCCGGCGTCAGCACGCCCGGGCAGTTGGGGCCGATCAGGCGCGACTTCGAGCCGGACAGGGCGCGCTTCACCTTGATCATGTCGGCCACCGGGATGCCCTCGGTGATGCAGACGATCAGCGGCACCTCGGCGTCGATCGCTTCCAGGATCGAGTCCGCGGCGAACGGCGGGGGCACGTAGATCACCGAGGCCTCGGCGCCGGTCTGCTGCACGGCTTCGGCGACGGTGTCGAACACCGGCAGGCCGATGTGGGTGGTCCCGCCTTTGCCGGGCGTCACGCCGCCGACCATCTTGGTCCCGTAGGCGATCGCCTGTTCCGAGTGGAACGTGCCCTGGCTGCCGGTGATGCCCTGGCAGATGACGCGGGTGTCTTTACCGATCAGGATCGACATATTTCCTACGCAGCCCCACGCACGGCGGCGACGATCTTTTCAGCGCCGTCCGACAGGTCGTTCGCGGCGATGACGTTCAGGCCGCTCTCGTTGATGATCTTCTTGCCGAGCTCGACGTTCGTGCCTTCCAGGCGAACGACCAGCGGCACCTTCAGGCCGACTTCCTTGACCGCGGCCACCACGCCCTCGGCGATGATATCGCAGCGCATGATGCCGCCGAAGATGTTCACCAGGATGCCCTTCACGTTCGGGTCCGCGGTGATGATCTTGAAGGCCGCCGTCACCTTTTCCTTCGAGGCGCCGCCGCCGACGTCCAGGAAGTTGGCGGGCTCGGCGCCGTACAGCTTGATGATGTCCATGGTGGCCATGGCCAGGCCGGCGCCGTTCACCATGCAGCCGATCTCGCCGTCCAGCGCAATGTAGCTGAGGTCGTACTTGGAGGCCTCGATCTCCTTCGGGTCCTCCTCGCTCTCGTCGCGCAGGGCCACCACGTCGGGGTGACGGAACAGCGCGTTGGAGTCGAACGACACCTTGGCGTCCAGCACCCGCAGGTGATCGTCGCCGGTGACGATCAGCGGGTTGATCTCCAGCATCGACATGTCCTTGGCCAGGAACGCCGTGTAGAGCTGGGTCAGCAGGGTCGCCGCTTCCTTCGCCAGGCCGCCGGTCAGGCCGAGCGCCTTGGCCAGGTGGCGGGCGTGGTGCGGGAAGACGCCCGTCGCCGGGTCGATCGAGAAGGTGACGATCTTCTCGGGCGTCGAATGGGCGACCTCTTCGATGTCCATGCCGCCTTCGGTGGAGGCCACGACCGAGACCCAGCTCGTTTCGCGGTCGACCAGCAGCGACAGGTAGAATTCCTTGGCGATCTGGGCGCCTTCCTCGATGTAGAGGCGGTTCACCTGCTTGCCGGACGGTCCGGTCTGATGCGTCACCAGAACCCGGCCCAGCATCTCGGCGGCGTTCGCCTTGACGTCCTCGACGCTCTTGACCACCCGGACGCCGCCCTTGGCGTCGGGGCCCAGCCCCTCGAACTTGCCCTTGCCGCGCCCGCCGGCGTGGATCTGGGACTTCACCACAAAGACCGGCCCGCCGAGCTTTTCGGCGGCTTGCACGGCTTCTTCGACCGAAAACGCGGGATAGCCGCGCGGGACCGCCACGCCGAACTCTGCGAGAACGGCTTTGGCTTGGTGTTCGTGGATGTTCATGAGGCCTTGGAGCGCTTTGCCAAACGCTCGCTCCCGGCGGACGCCGGGGCGAGTGACGGGGCTTATAGGCGCCCTCCCAGGCGATGACAACCGCGCCGGCCCCCTCTAACGGCGTTCTCCTGCGCGTTGCTGTCCCAGGGTGAGCAGGGCTGCGGTCGCCCGCCTAGCCGAAGAACATCTGCCAGAGACTGCGCCCGGGGAGAAAGGCGATGAAGACGTTCACGGCGAACCCGCCGTAGAACAGGCCCATCATGGTCCCGCGGTGCCGCGCCACGTTGTGGCGTCGGGCGAAGACCACCGCCAGCGGCAGGGCGATCAGCGTCCAGGCGGTGAACAGGTGCAGGATCGACCAGGAGCCGGGCTTCAGGCTGGTGATGAACAGGGTGGAGCCCGCCGTCACCGAGACCAAGGCCACCCAGCCCCAGCCGCCGATCCGGTGGAAGCGCCGGCCCTTGCGCACCGCCATCAGCGCCGCGCCCAGCGCCAGGGCGGCGACGGCGGCCAGCAGGTGGATCTTGATGGGCAGGGACAGCCTCCCCCAGATCGCCACGTCCGGCCCGTGCAGCCGGGCGTTGCGGACATTGGCGGCGAGCTCGTCGCCGCCGCCGCCCAGGGCGACGGCGAGGATCGCGACGACCGCGCCTATGCCGAGGCCGAAGCGAAGCGCGAAGCGGCGATCGAAGCGGGCCTGCGGCGCGTCGCCCGTTTGCGAAGGTTGCGACATCCCTTAATTCCTCGGAGCACAGCGACGGCGCACGGCCGTCTTCGGGGTCGAGGGATGCGGCGGACCTTTGCAGCCAGCCAGCGGGGATACGTGAGGTGACGGCCGGCGTGCGTGGACCGCGGGCGGGCGCCGTTCACGCTTCGTGGACGACCGCCAAGGTGCTGGGCCTGCTGCGCGGCACCTTCATCTCGGCCGTGATCGTCGGCGGCTTCCTGAGCTTCATCGGCGCCTTCGGGTCGGGCGACTCGCCGTTCGTGCCGCGCACCCTGCTGATGGTCGGCATCGGCTGGGCGGCGTCGCTGATGGGCTACTTCGCCTTCGCCGCGGCGGAACGGATGCCCTGGGTGGGACGCCGGTGGGAGCGGGTCGCGCTCGTGGGCGCGCTGATGATGTTCGTTCCCATGGGTCTCGTCGTGTGGACCGGGGTGAACCTCGTGGCGCCGCCGCAGGCGGACCCGCCGCTGCGGGCGATCCCCGGCTTCGTCGCCGTCTCCTTCGGCACTTCGCTGTTCTTCTGCTTCCTCGTCGCCTGGATCCGCTCCCGCCCGAGGCCCGACGCCGCAGAGCCACAGGCCGCGGTCCCGCCGAAGTTCCTGGAGCGCCTGCCGCTGAAGCTCAGGGGCGGCGAGGTCTGGGCGGTGGAGGCCGAAGACCATTACCTGCGCCTGCACACCTCCAGGGGCCAGGATCTGATCCTGATGCGGCTCGCCGACGCCGTGGCCGAGCTGGAGGGGATCGAGGGTCTGCAGGTCCACCGCTCGTGGTGGGTGGCGCGCGACGCCATCGTGGACGCCCGGCGCGGCGACGGCCGCGCGACCCTGACGCTGAAGGACGGCGCCCAGGTCCCGGTCAGCCGAACCTACGCCGGGATCCTGCGCGAGCGCGGCTGGATCTAGCGGGCCGCGCGGCGCGCCAGCCACGCCTCCCGGCTCTGGCCCCACACGTCGACCGGAATGTTCAGCGGCGCCGGCAGAACCGCCTGACGCAGGATGCGCGAACCCAGCCGCTGCGCCACCTTCTGCGAGTTCACGTTGGCGTCTTCGATCGTGTGGATCACCTCGTCCCAGCCCAGGTGATCGAAAGCCCAGTCGATCGAGGCCTCGGCCGCCTCGGTGGCGTAGCCCTTGCCCCAGTGTTCACGGGCGATGCCCCAGCCGACTTCCGTCCCGGGCCAGCCCTCGGGCTGCCATGGACCCACGCGGCCCACCCATTCGCCCGAGGCCTTCTCGACGACCGAGAACATGGAGAAGCCTCGGACCAGCCAGGCGCCGGCCATGGTCGCCATCACTCGCCAGGCGCCCACACGCGTCTGCACGCCGCCGATGTAGCGCGCCGCCTCCGCGTCCGCCGCGAACGCCGCCCAGGCTTCGAAGTCCGAAGGAACAGGCGCCCGCAGAATGAGGCGTTCTGTCTCAAGCGTCGGTATTGGAATCTCCACCTTTTTCGGCCTTTATCGGTTTCGGGAGAGAGTTCGGGGTTGGGGCGTCGCGCGCGCAGCTTTGCTGCGCCGGTATGCTGCCTCCTGCCCTGCGCGTCGAGGGACCCGTACCACGCGAGGTCGCCGATGGCGCACGACCAGTTGGAAGATGAGCTCCAGACCACCCGCCGCCGCGGCGGCGGACGGCTCGTGGTCGCGGGCGTGGTGAGCGCCTGCGCGCTCGGCGTGGGCCTCGGGCTCTGGGCCCGTCCGTCTTCGGCCGAGCGGGGCGAGGCGGCGCCGCCGCCCAAGCCCGAGATCGAGGCCGAGGCGCCGGACCGCAAGCTGCAGATCGTCCTGGACGACACGCCCGCGCCCATCGGCGCCCTGCTGGACGTCATGCCGGCCGATGCCGGCGCGCACAGACCCGCGGCCGAGCTGATCGCGCCGCAGGGGCCACCGGCCGGCCTGATGAAGGTCGACGCCGTCGCCGCGCCCGTCGCCGCCCTGCCGGCGGTCCTGCCCGCGGTCGCCGCGTCAAAGCCTGAGCCCGGCCCCCAGGCCGAGCCCGCGCGGTCCGAACGCAAGCCGGCCGCGAAGATCGAGGCGCCAAGGGCCGAGACGAAGAAGGCCGAGGCGAAGAAGGCTGAAGCCAAGCCGGCGCGAAAGACTGAGCCCAAGGCGACAGCCAGGGTGGAGAAGCCGAAGGCCAGGAAGCTCGAGACGGCCGAGCGGAAGAAAGATCGTACCGCCAAGGTCGCCAAGGCCGAACCCAAGGCCAAGGCCAAGGCCAAGACTGAGAAGGCCGAACCGAAGAAGCTGGCCAAGCTGGTCAAGGCGGTGAAGACCGCGCCCAAGACGCTGAAGGCCAAGGCCGTGGCCGCCGAGCGCAAGACCAAGCGCGAGATCGAGGTCGCCGAGGCGCGGCGCGCGGAGAAGCTGCGCAAGGCCAAGGCCGAACGGCTGGCGGCGGCGGAGAAGGCGAAGGCCCTGAAGGCGTCGCAGAAGCTGGCGCAGAAGGCGAAGGGCAAGCCGCCGGTCGAAAAGGCCTCGACGCCCAAGAAGAAGATCGCGCCCCGTGGGGAGGGACCGATGCGCGTGGCCCGCAACAGCGCCTGCGCCTCGGTCGATCCCGGCGAGGCTCTGGTGTGCGCCGATCCGCGCCTGAACCAGCGCGACCGCCAGCTGCAGCGGGCGTTCCGCAACGCCGAGGCCGCCGGGGTGCCGGCCTCCTCCCTGCAGCGCCAGCAGGAGCGCTGGCGCCAGGCCCGCGCGGCGGCCGCCCGGGACGGCTCCTGGGCCGTGGAGGACGTCTACGAGGCGCGCATCGCCGAGCTCAACGACCTCGCCCGCGACGCCCGCGACTACTAGGCGCGAACGACCTTCGCATTTGCAACGCGCGGCGGCTTCGCGCGCTTTGCTTCCCCTGAGGGACGCAGCGTGAGACCTGCGTGATGACAGACTACCCGGGCGGGGCCTACCACGGCTTCGCGGGACGAGCCGGACCGGACACCGGCCTGCGCATCGAGCGGCCGGCCCAGCGCCAGTTCGAGCCGGACGAATATCGGCTGCCGGACCGGCCGAGGCGAGGCGTTTCGCGCGGCATGCTGCTGGGTGGCGTCGGCGCGGCCGTGGGCCTTGGCCTGCTGTTCGGCCTCTTCGCCAAGCCGGAACTCGGCGCCGGCGGCCGGGACCGCGAGCCCATGCGGCCGGTGAGCCGCACGGCCGAGCAGACGGTCGTAACGCCGGTGCCGGTCGAGGTGGCCGCCGTGACGCCGGCGCCTGCGCCGAAGTCCGCGGGCAAGCTGGAGGTGCTGCCTCCCGAGCTCGCCCGCGCCGCCGAGGCCCGGGCTCCCATTCGGGCGGCGCCGCCGGCCAGGACGCCCACCGTCGAGACGCCGGCTCCGCCGGTCCGCGAGATCGTCCCGCCGACCCGCGTGGCCGAGGCGCCGCCGCCGGTGCGGGCCGACCCCAGCTTCAACTGCCGCTTCGCCGGCACCCGGGCCGAGCGCATGATCTGCGGCGACCCGGAACTCGCCCGCCTGGACCGGCGGCTGGACCGCGCGTTCGATCGCGCGGTGGCCTCGGGCATCCCGTACCGCGAGTTGCGCGCCGAGCAGGACGACTGGCTGTCGATCCGCGAGGACGCCGCCCGCCGCTCGCCGCAGGCGGTGGAGAGCATCTATCGCCAGCGCATCGCCGAGCTGGACGACCTGGGCCGCTGACCAAAAAGGCCTCCGGCTCGCGCCGGAGGCCTCCTCGTTCGATCTGGGAAGCGCCGAGCCTTAGCCCAGCATGTCCTTCACCGTGTCGCGCTCGCCGACGAGTTCGTCATTGGTGATCGCGATCTTCGACTTGGCGAAATCGTCCATCTCGTAGCTGGTGACGACCTCATAGGCGCCCGGCGCGGTCGTCTTCACCGGCATGCCGGCCCAGACGCCGTCGGCGAAGCCGTAGCGGCCTTCCGAGGCGACCGCCACCGAGTGGATCGCGCCGGGGGTCACCAGGTCGCGGACATGGTCGATCAGGGCGTTGGCCGCCGAGGCCGCCGAGCTCTGGCCACGCGCCTCGATGATCGCCGCGCCGCGCTTGCCGACCGTCGGCAGGTACTCGTTCTCGAGCCAGGCGCGGTCGGTGATGACGTCCGTCACCGCCTTGCCGCCGATCTTGGCGTGCGTGAAGTCGGCGAACATCGTCGGGCTGTGGTTGCCGTAGATGAACAGCTCGGAGACGTCGTTGATCGACACGCCGGCCTTCTTGGCCAGCTGGGCGCGGCCGCGGTTCTCGTCCAGGCGCACCATGGCGGTGAAGCGGTCCGGCGTCAGGCGCTTGGCCTGGCTGGCGGCGATCATGCAGTTGGTGTTGCAGGGGTTGCCCACCACCGCGACGCGGGCGTCGTCGGCGGCCACCTCGTCGATCGCCCGACCCTGGGCGATGAAGATCTTGCCGTTGTCCTTCAGCAGGTCGGCGCGCTCCATGCCCGGACCGCGCGGCTTGGAGCCCACCAGCAGGTTCCAGTTGGCGTCCTTGAAGGCGACCTTCGGATCGTCGGTCAGCACCATGTCCTGCAGCAGCGGGAAGGCGCAGTCCTCCAGCTCCATCGCCACGCCCTTCAGCGCCTTCTGCGGGCCCTCGGCCGGGATCTCCAGCAGCTGCAGGATGACCGGCTGGTCCTTGCCCAGCATCTCGCCCGAGGCGATGCGGAACAGCAGGGCGTAGCCGATATTGCCGGCGGCTCCGGTGACGGCGACGCGGATGGGCGGCTTGGAAGCCATGGGGCTGCTCCTTGGAAGGCTGGGGATGTTTTCGGGCCGTCCCCTAGCCAATTGACGGCCCTGCCGCAATGCCGCAGCGGTGCGGGGATGTTCCGGATCGATCCCGCCTTCGAGGCCACGTCAGAACCGCTGGCCGAGCTCGAGCTCTGCCAGGCGCGCCTGCAGGACGACGCCCGCTTCCCCTGGATCGTGCTGATCCCGCGCCGTCCCGGGCTGCGTGAGCTGGAGGAGCTGTCGGCTGAAGACCGCGTTCGCCTGATGGACGAGGTGCTGGCGGCCGGCCGCGCGGTCCGCGCCATCGGCCACGAGCTCGCCCGGCCGGTGGAGAAGCTGAACGTCGGCGCGCTCGGCAACGTCACGCCGCAGCTGCACGTCCACGTCGTGGGCCGCCGGGCGGACGACGCGGCCTGGCCCGGTCCGGTCTGGGGCGTGGGCGAGGCGCGGCGCTACCGTCCCGCCGAACTCGCCACGGCCCTGGTTACGGCGCGCGACGCGCTAGGGTGACGGCCCGGCCGTCCAGCTCGCCGGCCCAGCCGCCGCCGGCCGCGGGCGTGAGCGTCGCGACCTTGCCGGCCCCGAACCTCAGGCGCAGCGCGGCGCCGTCGCGTTCGACGGCGTCCACGAAGCCGGAGCCGTCCAGCGCGCCCGGCCGGCTCAGATCGCGCCAGGCGCCTTCGACGACGCCGTTGTTCCGATCGACGAACTGGAAGTCGTACAGGCCGCTCCCCGCCGCGGCGAGCCGCCAGCCGCCGTCCAGCGGGCCCTGGAAACTCTGGGCGGAGATCAGCGAGGCCTTCAGCCGGGAGTCGTAGGCGGCGCCGCTGAGCTGCGGCGCCGGCGCGACCAGCGGGATCGCCTCGGTCGGGTCGACCTGCTCGACGGTCGTCGCAGTCTGCGCGAGCGCGGCCGAGGCGCTCAGCGCCGCCGCCAGTCCGATCAGAGCTCCCGTCCTCGTCGTCATTCCCGCACTGTCCTCTGCGACGCCAAGCTTGGCCGTGAGATCCGCCGCGGACAAGACCCGCGGCGCCCTATCAACGCGCGAGTTCCCGATTAGGATGGCGCCATGGCCATCCGTCCGCTCCGCTACGACGCCTCCGCCCGCAATGTCCTGGGCACGGAGCTCAAGCCCTGCTCGCTGGACCCTGTGACCGGCTTCTTCCGCAACGGCTGCTGCGAGACCGGGCCGCACGACACCGGCATGCACACGGTCTGCGCCGTGATGACCGCCGAGTTCCTCGCCTACTCGAAAGCCGTGGGGAACGACCTGTCGACGCCGATGCCGGAATATGGCTTCCCGGGCCTCAGGCCCGGCGACCGCTGGTGCCTGTGCGCGCCGCGCTGGAAGGAAGCGCTCGACGCCGGCGCGGCTCCGCGGATCGTGCTGGAGAGCACCCACGAGGAGACCCTCGCGATCGTGCCGCTGGGCGTCCTCAAGGACCACGCCGCCAAGGCCTGATCAGCCCAGCGGGTACTCCGCCTCCAGCCGGTAGTGCGAGCCTTCGCCGCCCAGCGTGCTGGAATAGAGGCCGAAGCGGTCCACCGTGATCGGCGGCGACTTCAGCAGGTTGTTCCCCTGGATCCAGGCGGCCACCTCGGCCGGATCGGCCTGCTTCAGGTAGGCCAGGGTGACGTGCGGCTTGTAGTTCCGCTTTTCGGGCTTCAGCCCGGCTCGGCGCGCAGCGGTCTCGCAGGCGTCGGCCAGCCGGCGCAAGATCGGGCTCTCCTCGACGCCGGCCCAGATCGCGTGGATGTCGCGGCCTTCGCCGAACGATCCCGCCCCTTCCAGTACGATCTCGAAGGGGGGCACGTCGATGCCGGCCAGCTCTGCGTCGAGGTCGCGCGCCACGTCCTGGCGCACCTCTCCGAAGAAGCGCAGCGTGATGTGCAGGCTCTCGGGCGGGCGCCAGCGGGCGAACTCCACGCCGTTCTGGCGGCGGACCAGGCCTTTGACGATCTCGGGCGGCAGGGCGAGCGCCGCGAAGAGGCGGATCATGCCCTCGTCTTAGCGCGCCGGCAGCGTCCTGGCCACGTAGGGCGCCAGGCGCCGCGCGATCACGGCGACGCCCGCGGCGTTGGGATGGATGCCGTCGCTCTGATTGAGCTGCGGGTTCAGGGCGACGCCCGCCAGCATGTCGGGCACGAAGGCCACGCCGTGCCGCCGGGCCACATTGGCGAAGGCTCCGTTGAAGCTCCGGCCCCAGGCGCCGGCCAGGATCACCGGCGCCTGCACGCCGGCCAGCACCACGGTGACGCCGCGCGCCTTCAGACGGCCGACGATGCCGTCCAGGTTCTTCTCCACGGCCTTCGGATCGGCGCCCAGCAAGAGGTCGTTGCCGCCCAGCGCCACGACGCAGACGTCCGTTCCAGCCTGGGTCACCCGGTCCACCCGGCGCAGGCCGCCCGCGGTCGTATCGCCGTTGATGCCGGCCGGGATGACCCTGACGGCGCGGCCCAGGCGCGTCAGCTCGCGCTCCAGCTGGGCCGGCAGCGCCTGGCTCTTCGGAAGCCCGTAGCCCGCGGTGATGGAGTCGCCCAAGATCGCCACCTGGGCGGGACGCTGCGCCAGGGCGGGACCGGCCAGGGCCGCCACGGAGGTCGCGCCGGCGGCGACCACGACGCTCCTGCGCGTGAATTCGTTCGACATATCCGCCATCTAGCGCGCGATTGCGGCTCCTCAAGGGCCTGCGACAGTCCGCTCGAAAATGGAACCCTTCGCCGCCGATTGCCCTTGCTTACGGGCGTAACCGTCCCGATATTTCGACCTGCGTCCGCTTGGGACGCGAACTTAAAGGGCTAAGCCTCTCATGAGCGACTTCAACCGCGGCTACGCGCGCTCGGTCCCGGCGGACCGCGCCGACATGTCGGTGGACGCGGGACTTCGCAGCTTCATGCTCGGCGTCTACAACAAGATGGCGCTGGGCCTCGTGCTCTCGGCCGCTCTGGCCTGGGTCACCAGCTCGTTCCCGCCTGTTCGCGACGCGATGTTCGTCGTGGCCAACGGCCGCGTCGGCTACAGCATCCTGGGCATGATCGTGGCCTTCGCGCCTCTGGCGGTCCTGCTGTTCTCCGGCTTCGCCATCCGCAATCAGAGCCCGCGCACGGCGAGCATCACCTATTGGACCGTGGTCAGCCTGATCGGCGCCTCGTTGGGCGTGCTGGCGCTGCGCTATACCGGCGCTTCGATCGCCTCGACGTTCCTGATCACGGCGACCGCCTTCGGCGCCCTCAGCCTGTTCGGCTACACGACCAAGAAGGACCTGACCGGCTTCGGCAGCTTCCTGATCATGGGCGTGTGGGGCCTGCTGATCGCCGGCGTCGTCAACATCTTCCTCCAGAACTCGATGATGCAGTTCATCATCAGCGTCCTGGGCGTGCTGATCTTCGCGGGCCTCACGGCCTACGACACCCAGCGCCTGAAGATGACCTACTACGAAGTGGGCGGTAACCAGGCTGCGATGGGCGTGGCGACCAGCTACGGCGCGCTCAGCCTCTACCTGGACTTCATCAACATGTTCCAGTTCCTGCTCGCGCTCTTCGGCGACCGCCGCTAGGGGCCGACCACGCGCTGAACACGAAGCCCCGGCGGGCGACCGCCGGGGTTTTTGTTTGCCGCCGCGCAAGCGCCTCATGATATCGCTGTTCTGCAAAGGGGTTGGAGCGCATGGCCGGGGACGAACCGCTCGTCGACGATCTCGTCGGCCCGATGCTCCGCTTCCTGGAGATCCACCTGCGAATCCTGAAGGGAGACCTGCACAAGCACGTCATCCTGCTGGCCATCGCCGAACGCAGCGTCGCCCATCCGGCCCACCGGGCGCAAAGCGAGGCCGAACGCACGTCCGACGAGACGCCGCCTTTCCCGACCCGCGGGGTGAACGTCCGATCGATCGCCGAGACGTCGGGCATTCCCCGCGAGACCGTCCGGCGCAAGGTGGTCCAGCTGGTGGAGGCCGGCTGGGTTGTGGCCGGTGAGGAGACGCTGCAACTGACGCCGAAGGCGTATCGCGACCTGGAGCCGGCGCGGCTGGCGCTGGAGAGCCTGGCCCGGCGCTTCCATGCGGTCATCCAGGAGCGCGGCGAGGACGCCTGACGGCCTCAGTCGACGACCTTGAACCGCCCCTTGTCGAAGAACCGCAGCACCTGCTCCAGCTCATGACCGCGGCGCAGGACGTGCCCGCCCTCGCCGACCACGGCCCAGGCGCCCTGCCGCTTGGCGAGGGCCGGCCGCTTTTCGATGCGGTAGAGCGGTTGCTCGGCGGTGCGCCGGAAGACCGAGAACACCGCCACGTCGCGCAGGCTGTCCATGCCGTAGTCGCGCCACTCGCCCTCGGCGACCATGCGCCCATAGAGGCGAAGCAGGCGCTCCAGCTCGCGCCGCTCGAAGAAGACGCCGGCCTGGCGGGGGGCCGAATAGCTCTGATCGAAGGCCATCGAGGTGTCAGCCTGACGCAATTCTTTTGGATCGGCCACCCGAAATAGGCGCGCCGGCCAGTCCGGCAAGCGCCGCCCTGGGGATCGGAGCTCCGCCGCGAAATGACCTTATTTCGGTCCCGCGAAGGTCGGATGGCCCCTCGATATTCACATCGTCGGTTGGTCGGAACCCCGGTCCCGGATCCTGAACAGCCCCCCCAGCCCCCCTGGATCGTGGCCTGGCCAACCGACGCTCTCATCCAAGCGCAAAGCCCGCGTAGTCCCTCTCCAGCTGCGCGGGCTTTCGTTTGTCCGGGTTTCTGTTCGGGTTCGGCTAGTCGCCGCGCTGCGCGACGCCCAAGACCCGACCGCCCTTGGCGGCCTGCACCACCACCACCGTCTTGAGCCCCTCGTCGCCGGCTTCGGCCAGACGGTAGGCCTGCGGCCGCCCGCGCCAGGCCCCCAGGCGCCGCAGCTCGCGGACCACGTTCTTCTGCACCACGGTCTCGCCGCGATTGTCGCCGGCCTTAACGGGGGTTTCGACCTCCCGCGGATCGTAGCGGATCAGCCAGACGTCTGCGCCCCCCGCCGGGACGCGTCCCGAGCCCACGTCCACGCGGCGCGGCCCGATGAACTTCATGTCGGGCGCGTTGCGGGGGCCGCTGACGGCCGTGCGAACCAGCCGGTCCACCTCCGCAGTCTTGAGGCCCGGGGCCTCGTGCCGGCCGTCGACGACGACCTGCGGCGTGTAGGGCTCGCGCAGCTTCAGCCGCGTGACATAGGCCTTCTGCCGCTCGGTGAACTCCGGCTTGGCGAAGGTGTCGGTCCAGCCGAGATAGTCCCAGTAGTCCACCGGGAAGGTGAGGGCGAGCACGCCCGGCCGTTCGGCCAGCTTGCCGACATGCGCATTGGCGTCCACGCACGAGGCGCAGCCCTGGGCGGTATAAAGCTCGACCAGGACCGGGGTCTTGGCCATCGCGGAGCCCGCGGCCGCGATCAGGATCAGGCTGAGAAGCGCCGCTTTCCGCATCGGTTGGTGTTTAGCCGCAGTTCCTGCGCCTGAGGTGGTCAAGATGGCGTGAGGATCGGCAGGCGTCTCGACGCACGTCAAGCCGCCTGCCGAAACGTCACGCTTACGCCGCCGGCTTGGCCAGGCTGCGCAGCACGTAGTTCAGCACGCCGCCCTGCTTGAAGTACTCGAGCTCGGTCGGCGTATCGATCCGGCAGCGCACCGGGAAGCGCGCGATGCGGCCGTCCGAGGGACGGTACATCTCGACGATCAGCTGCTTGCGCGGCGCCAGCTCCGTCAGGCCGCGGATCGTGACGATCTCCTCGCCCGTCAGGTTCAGCTTGTGCCAGCCTTCCTGCAGGAACTGCAGCGGCAGCACGCCCATGCCGACCAGGTTCGAGCGGTGGATGCGCTCGAAGCTCTCGGCCACCACGGCGCGGACGCCCAGAAGCTTGGTGCCCTTCGCCGCCCAGTCGCGCGACGAGCCGGTGCCGTATTCCTTGCCCGCGAACACCACCAGCGGCCGGCCCTCGGCCTGGTACCGCATGGCCGCGTCGTAGATCGACATGACCTCGCCGGATGGGAAGTGCTTGGTCACGCCGCCCTCGATGTCCGGCGTGATGCGGTTGCGGATGCGGATGTTGGCGAAGGTGCCCCGCATCATCACCTCGTGGTTGCCGCGGCGCGCGCCGTAGGAGTTGAACTCCGACTGCGGCACCTGGCGCTCACGCAGATAGACTCCGGCGGGCGAGCTCGCCTTGATCGAACCGGCCGGCGAGATGTGGTCGGTGGTGATCGAGTCGCCGAACACGCCCAGCACGCGCGCCTCGACGATGTCCGTCACCGGCGCCGGCTCCATGCTCATGTCCTGGAAGTAGGGCGGGTTCTGCACGTAGGTGCTGCCCATGTCCCAGGTATAGGTCTGGCCGCCGGCGACCTTGATGCCCTGCCAGTTCTTGTCGCCCTTGAAGACGTCGGCGTAGCGGCTGGCGAACATCTTGTTCGTCACGTGCTTGCGCTGCAGGGCGGCGATCTCGGCCGTCGTCGGCCAGATGTCCTTCAGATAGACCGGCTTGCCGTCCTTGCCTTCGCCCAGCGGTTCGTTGGCCAAGTCGATCAGCATCGAGCCGGCCAGCGCATAGGCGACCACCAGCGGCGGCGAGGCCAGGTAGTTGGCCCGCACGTCGGGGTTCACCCGGCCTTCGAAGTTCCGGTTGCCCGAAAGCACCGAGACGGCCACGAGGTCGTTCTTCTGGACGGCTTCCGAGATCGGCTCGGGCAGCGGGCCCGAGTTGCCGATGCAGGTGGTGCAGCCGTAGCCCACCAGGTTGAAGCCCAGGGCGTCCAGCGACTTGTCCAGCTTCGCGGCCTTCAGATAGTCGGTGACCACCTGCGAGCCGGGGGCCAGCGAGGTCTTCACCCACGGCTTCACCTGCAGGCCCTTCTCGACGGCCTTCTTGGCCACGAGGCCCGCGGCGATCAGCACGCTGGGGTTCGAGGTGTTGGTGCACGAGGTGATCGCGGCGATCACCACGTCGCCGTTGCCCACGTCGAAGTTTTCGCCCTCCACCTTGAAGCGCTCGCCGTAGCCGTCGGCCTTGCCGAAGTCGTTGGCGAGGGCCGTGCGGAACTCGGCGGCGGCGTCGGTCAGCAGCACGCGGTCCTGCGGACGCTTCGGACCGGCCAGCGAGGCCGTCACGGTGCCCAGGTCCAGCTCCAGCGTGTCGGTGAACACCGGATCCGGATCGGCCGGATCGCGCCAGATGCCCTGCTCCTTGGCGTAGGCCTCGACCAGCGCGACGCGCGCCGGGTCGCGGCCCGTGGCGGTCAGGTAGTCGAGGGTCGCCTGGGTGACCGGGAAGAAGCCGCAGGTGGCGCCGTACTCCGGGGCCATGTTGGCGATGGTCGCCTGGTCTTCCAGCGTCAGGTGCTGCAGGCCCGGGCCGTAGAACTCGACGAACTTGCCGACCACGCCCTTCTTGCGAAGCATCTGGGTGACGGTCAGCACCAGGTCGGTGGCCGTGGTGCCGTCGGGCAGCACGCCGTCCAGGCGGAAGCCGATGACTTCCGGGATCAGCATCGGGATCGGCTGGCCCAGCATGGCGGCCTCGGCCTCGATGCCGCCCACGCCCCAGCCCAGCACGGCCAGGCCGTTGACCATGGTGGTGTGGCTGTCGGTGCCGACGACCGTGTCCGGATAGGCGACGTCCTGGCCCTCGTCCGCATTCGTCCAGACGGTCTGGGCCAGGTACTCCAGGTTCACCTGGTGGCAGATGCCGGTGCCGGGCGGCACCACGCGGAAGTTGTTGAAGGCCGAGGAGCCCCAGCGCAGGAAGCGGTAGCGCTCCATGTTGCGCTCGTACTCGCGCTCGACGTTGGCGGCGAAGGACTTGGACGTGCCGAAGTAGTCCACCATCACCGAGTGGTCGATCACCAGGTCGACCGGGTTCAGCGGGTTGATCTTCTCGGGGTCGCCGCCGAGCGCGGTCATGGCGTCGCGCATGGCGGCCAGGTCGACCACCGCCGGCACGCCGGTGAAGTCCTGCATCAGCACCCGCGCCGGGCGGAAGCTGATCTCGTGCTCGACCGCGCCCTTGTTCTCGAGCCAGGCGGCGATGGCCTTCAGGTCGTCCACGCCGACCGACTGACCGTCTTCGTTGCGCAGCAGGTTCTCCAGCAGGACCTTCATGGAGATCGGCAGGCGCGAGACGCCCGAAAGTCCGGCTTCCTCCGCGGCGCGAAGGCTGTAGTAAGCGTAGGTCTTGTCGCCCACCGTGAGTTCGCGGCGGGTTTTCAGGCTGTCGACAGACGCCATGAGGGGAGATCCTTTCTCTGTTCCCGGCCGCCCATCGACCACCCCAGGGATCGCGCGCTCTGGAGGGACGGACACACAGCGTTCGTCCCCGCGCGGCGTTGCCCCCCTGGGGCTGCGGCAGCCGGCGGCTTCATAGCCCCGACCGTCGCCTCCGTCCATGCGCCGCTATTTCTGCGAATCGTTCGCAAAATCCGCGCTCTATCCGCGTCGGGGCGCGACGGTCCGCATGATCGGCGAACTGCGCATTTCCGAGGCTTCGGTCCGGCGGGGCGGGCGCGTGCTGTTCGAGGACGTATCGCTCGTTCTGGAACCGGGGGAGGCATGTGCGCTCACGGGGCCGAACGGCTCTGGGAAAACCAGCCTGCTGCGGGCCGTCGCCGGACTCGTACGCCTGGAAGCCGGCCAGGTGGGTTTCGGCGCGAGCGAACCGGCCGAGGCGCGGGCCAGCGCCCTGCATTTCGTCGGCCACCAGGATGGCCTGAAACCCGCCCGGACCGTCCGCGAGGAGCTCGCCTTCTGGGGCGTCTGGTCCGGCGGGACCGAAGCCGCCGCCCGCGAGGCGGCCGAGGCCTTCGACCTGACGCGGCTCCTCGACCTCGAGGTCCGCCGGCTCTCCGCCGGCCAGAGGCGGCGCCTGGCGCTCTCGCGCCTGACCGCCGCGCCCCGGACGCTCTGGCTGCTGGACGAACCGCTCAGTCCGCTGGACGCGGTGTGGCGCGGACGGCTGGGCGAGGTGATGGCGAGCCACCTCGCAGGCGGCGGCATGATCCTCGCCGCCGTGCACGATCCCCTGCCCGTGGCGACCAAGAGCCTGGAGCTCGTCGCATGAGCCGGCTCTGGCCCCTGCTCGTCCGTGAGACGACGCTCGCCTGGGGACGCGGCGGCGGCCCGCTGGTCGCGGTCGGCTTCTACGCCGGCGTCGCCACCCTCACGCCGCTCGCCATAGGGCCCGAACCCGAGCGGCTCGCGGCCATCGCGCCCGGCGCGGCCTGGGTGGCCCTGGCGCTCGCCGCGCTGCTCTCGCTCGACCGCCTGTTCGAGCGCGACTACGAGGACGGCGCCCTCGATCTCCTGACGCTCTCGCCGGTCCCGCTGGAACTGGTCTGCGCCGTCAAGTGCCTGGGCCAGTGGCTGGCCACCGGCGCGCCGCTGGCGCTTGCGGCTCCCGTCGCGGCCATCGCGCTGGGCGCCTCGCCGGCGCTCGCGCCGCTGATCCTCGCCTGCGCGCTGCTGGGCGGCCTCGCCTTCGCCTTCATGGGCGGCATCGGGGCGGCGCTCAGCTTGGGGGCCCGCCGAGGCGGACTGCTCACCGCCGTGATCGTCCTGCCCCTCTTCGTGCCGCCGGTGATCTTCGGCGGCGGCGCCCTGGACGCCTTCGCGGGCGGTCTTCCGTGGAAGCCGGGCCTCGCCCTGCTCGGCGCCTACGCCGCCGCCGCCGTGGCGCTTGGGCCGATCGCCATGGCCGGCGCCTGCCGCAACGCGCTGTCGTAGAAGTCTAGCGCGCCGGTCGCGGCTTCGGCTGCCACATCGCGTTGACGATCACCCATTGTTCGCCGAAGCGGCCCAGGTGGAAGTAGTCGGTGAACCAGGGCGTATCCACCCGGGCCACGGCCACGTCTCCGGTGATGTCCAGCACCTTCACCGAACGGCTCCACTGCTCCTTCGGCGTCTTCAGCACGCCCTGAGCGGTCAGCTCCACCAGCTCGTCCTTCGACATGCGCCGGAGCCCGAACACCTCGTCGGGGTTCTTTTCGACCGCGCGCTTCGCGAGATCCGGATGCAGCGCGCGCGCCACCCGACGCGGATCGCCTTCGAGCTGGCCGTCGACGTAGTCGTAAGCCACCGCCTCGACGGCCCGTACGTCCGCAGGGTTCAGCGCCTCGACGGGGGCGGCGGCGGCGGCCACCGATGCGGCGGCGAGGAAGGCGGCGATCATTCAGGTCTCCCGTGGATTCAGGCTTGGCCGTATGCCGCCATCCCGCGGAAATCGCACATGAAGAAAGCTTCATGCCGGCCGCCGTTTTTTCGCCGCATCCTCAAGGCGCAGCTTGTGACGTTGAACACCTGCTCTTTCGGGGAAGCTAACGGATGAAGAAGACCCTCGCCTGGCTCCTGGCCGGAGCCGCCGTGGCCGCCACGGCCGGCGCCGCGATCGCCCAGGACGCCACCGCCGACCGCGCACGCCAGGAGGCCCATGAGGACTCCCGCATGCAGCGCCACGTCCACGTCTATCGCAGCGACGATGACGACCGCCGCGAGCGCGGTCCGCGCAAGAACGTCATGATCTACCGCTCGGGCGAAGGCCGCGAGCAGCACCTGAAGGACGTGCTCCAGCTGCGCCCCAATCAGGAGCCAGCCCTGAAGGCCTTCCTCGAGGCCACCAGGCCCGAGCACGGCGAGCATCACGTCGTGAAGTTCGAGAAGGGCGCCGCGCAGAAGCCCACCAGCGAACGCCTCGCCGAGATGGAGGCCAAGGCCGACGAGCATCACGCGGCCATGAAGAAGCGCATCGCCGCGACGCGGACCTTCTACGCCCAGCTCGACGAGAAGCAGAAGAAGGCGTTCGACGCCATGCCGATGCTGATGATGGCGGGGCCGGGCTTCGGGCCGACCATGATCCCGATCGGGCATCACATGCCCATGCCGCCGATGCCGCCCGCACCCCCGCCGCCGCCCGCCCCGCCGGCGCCGCCCGGCGACATCTGAGCCGCTTGCGAGGCGGGCCGCCGGGCCTTAAGCGGGGTTCCCGATGATCCCGGCGCCCGCCTTCCTCGCCAATCCCGAACGCTTCATGGCGTTTTCGCGCTGGGCGGCCCCGCTGTTCGGCGCGATCGCCGCGGCGTTGGCCGTCGCCGGGCTCTACCTCGGCTTCACCGCCCCCGGCGACTACCAGCAGGGCCTGACCGTCCGGATCATGTTCATCCATGTGCCGGCGGCCCAGATCTCCATGTTCGCCTACGCCGCGCTGACGGTGGCGAGCTTCCTGGCCCTGGTCTTCCGTCACACGCTGGCCGACGCCGCCGCCCAGGCCTGCGCCCCGCTGGGGGCCGCCTTCGCCTTCCTGACCCTGATCACGGGCTCGCTGTGGGGCCGGCCGATGTGGGGCGCCTGGTGGGTGTGGGACGCGCGGCTGACCTCGGTGCTGATCCTCTTCCTGCTCTACGTCGCCTACATCGCGCTCCGCGCCTCGCTGGACGACGAGGCCAAGGCCGCCCGCGCGGCCGCGATCCTCGCGCTGGTCGGCTCGATCAACCTTCCGATCATCCACTACAGCGTCGAGTGGTGGAACTCGCTGCACCAGGGCTCCTCGATCTTCGCCAAGGGCGGCCCGGCGATGCCGCCGGTGTTCCTCGTTCCGCTGCTGTTGATGAGCCTGGCCTATCTGTCGGCGTTCGGCTCCTTGTGGCTGGTCCGCATCCGCGGCGAAGTCTGGCGCCGGCGCGCCGAGGCCGCCGCCCTGCGTGCGGCGCGAGGCTGAACCGATGTCCGAGACCCTGCCCGACTACGGCGCCTACATCTGGCCGGCCTTCCTGATCACCGGCGCGACCTTCGCCCTGCTGATCTGGACCTCGCTGGCGCACGCCCGGCGGTGGAAGCGGCGCTATCAGGAGCGTTCCGGCAAATGAACCGCTGGCTCGCCTTCGCGCCGCTCGGCATCCTCGTCGCGCTCGGCCTGCTGTTCGGCCTCTACGCCCTGAACCGCAACCCGCAGGTTCAGCCCCAGGCGCTGGTCGGCAAGCCCGTGCCGGCCCTTCAGCTGCCGACGCTCGAGGGCGGACAGCCCGCCACCCTGCGCGAGATGGCCTCGGAAGGTCCCCTGCTGGTCAACTTCTTCGCGTCCTGGTGCGCGCCGTGCGAGATCGAGCACCCGGTGCTCATGGGCCTCAAGGGCCAGCCGGTCCGGGTGGTCGGCGTCGCCTACAAGGACGCGCCGCAGAACACCCAGGCCTTCCTCGCCCGGCTTGGCGATCCCTATGCCGAGATCCTCGTCGACCGCGACGGACGCGCAGGCGTGGAGTTCGGCGTGACCGGCGTGCCCGAAACCTACGTCGTGGGCCAGGACGGCATGATCCTGGCCAAGCACACCGGCCCCCTCACCGCGGCCGAGGCCCAGCGTCTCGCCGGCCTGGCGCGTTAACCACTTCTCAAGGCGACGGGCGGCACTCCAGAAGGCGTTCCGTTAACCATGCCGGCGGCCGCCCGTGACCCCCATCCGCCCGAATCTTCCGCCCCAGGTCGGCCAGCCGCAGCAGCGCGCGATCGATCCCGCGCGTCTGGCGGCGCAGAAGGCCTTCTTCGCGGCGGCCCTTGGGCAGGCGGGCGCCGTCCCGCCGCCCCAGGCTCCGGCGGCGGCTGCGCCCCGCGAGGCTCCCCGCGCCGCCGCCGCAGGCCCGCAAGAGGCTCAGCCGCAGCGGATCCTGCGGCCCGGCTCCATCCTAGACATCCGGGTCTGAGAACGGGCCGGCTCGGCTAAGCCGCCGAGAATTAACCATAATTTACGTGGGAACAGGCGTGATGCCTGGCGTGTTCTGTCGTTTGTTGAAACGGTTCACGTGGTCATGGGACGGGACGAACGCATAGATGAGGAAGCCGCGGCCCTGTGGCGCGAGCTCTTCGGCGAACCGCCGCCCGTCACGGCGGACGGCCCCATGATGCTGGACGTCATCATGAAGAGCCTGCCCGACATGGGCTACGACCGGCTGCGCTCGCCGCACCTGCGCTCCGGCGACATCACGATGCCGCGCTAGCCGCGCAGCTCGGCCAGGACTTGCGACACCACCGGCTCCCAGTCCCCCGGCGTCTTCTGCCGGAACAGCCGCGCTGACGGGTACCAGGGGCTGTCCGTCCGCGCCTCGTCCAGCCAGCGCCAGTCCGCGGGGCGGTGAAGCAGGATCCAGACCGGCTTGCCCATGGCGCCGGCCAGATGCGCCACCGCGGTGTCGACGCTCACAACGAGCCTGAGGCCCGAGATGATGTCCGCCGTCTCCCCGAGGTCCCGCGCGCCGGTGTCCTCGGGGTGCAGGCTGACCGCCCCAAGCTCGGCCAGGCGCCGCGCCTGGGCCTCCGGCAGCGTCTTGGCATGGGCCACGCCGCCGGTGACGCTCGTGCGCCACACGAGGCCGAAGCCCTGACCGGCCGGGCGCGGGTGCGGCGCACGCACGTACGGGTCGGACGGCAGGGTCTCCAGCGTGATCCCCAGCCGCGCCGGCAGGCTGAAGTACCGTGTCCACAACTGGTGGCGGGGGATGGGAGCCGACCCGTTCACCGGAATGGCCACGACCGCATCCACGCCGGGTATTGTCTCCAGCACCGGCGCCACCGGGGGCCGGCAGACCAGGGTCACCCGACCGGCGCCCCGCGCCTTCAGCAGGGTCGCGAAGCGGCCGAACATGATCTGGTCGCCCAGGCCCTGTTCGATCCACACGAGGATGGAGCGGCCCTCCAGCGGCTCCCCCATCCATTCGGGATAGGTGGCGGGTCCCGGCGGCACGAGGTCGGGCGCGAGGCGGACGCGCGTGTCCAGCAGCGGCCAGCCCTCCGCCCAGCGGCCCTCCCGCAACAGCGCCTGACCTTGCTGGAATCGCTCGCCGTCCATGGCGCCGATCCTAGCGGCCGGCGCGACGGCTGGAAGCCGTCAGGCGGCCTTCTTCAGCTTCTTCTTCGCCGCCGGCTTCGGCGCCTTGGCCTTCTTGGCCTTCGGCGGCTTTTCGGCCTTGGCCGGCTTCTCCTCGGCCAACGCCAGGTCCTTCAGCAGCTTCAGGAAGGCGTCGCGCCGCGAACGGCCGGCGATCAGCTTCAGCAGCCGCGCGTCGGCCGCGGCCATCTTGGGCTCGGCGTCGGCCAGCACGGCCTGGCCTTCGGGCGTCAGGCGCACGGCGTTGGCGCGCGCGTCCGCCGAGGAGCGTTCGCGCGCCAGCAGGCCCTTGGCGATCATCCGCGCCGCCATGTCCGCCAGCGTGGAGCGGTCGATGCCGGTGGCGCGGACAAGGTCGGTCTGGGTTGCGCCCTCCTGGGCGGCGACCGCGGCCAGCACGGCGTACTGGCGCTGGGTGATCCCGGCGGCGCCGAACTCGGCGGCGTATTCGTCGAGCGCCCGCTGCACCGCGCGGTGCAGCAGCTGGGTCGCAGAGCCGTCGAGCGCGGGCGCTCCGGTCTTGCGCATCTTCACCTTGGCCATCGTCCCATCCCCCGGCTCCGGACGGGCCCAAGGCATAGCGGCGAGTTGCGACGGTTTGACGACGGACGATCGGCCGTCGGACGCTACTCCGTCGGCGGCGGAGGCAGTTCGTTGGCCCGCACGTACTTCATCAGCAGCGGGGCGTGGGCGATGGAGAAGACGAAGGTGAGGATCATCAGGCCCGGGAAGCGGAAGACGACCCAGACCTCCTCCGCCTGGGTGCGCCAGACGAACTCGTTCAGACCGGCGAGGGCGAAGAAGAACAGCGCATAGTTGATCGTCAGCCTGCGCCACGCCTGCTCGGGCATGTCGAACGCCTCGCCGAGCAGCAGCTTCAGCGGATGCTTTCGCATCATGAGGCCGATCGTCAGGACCAGGCCGAAGACGCCGTTCATGACGGTCGGCTTGATCTTCAGCAGCCTGGGATCGTGGAAGAACAGCGCCAAGCCGCCGAACACGAGGCCGGCGGCGCAGGCGATCAGCGGGAAGGGCGCGACCCGGCGCTCCACCGCGAGGCCCACCACCAGGGCGACGCCCGAACCGACCACCAGGGCCCATGTCGCCTGGGTGAGGTTCTTGCCGCTCACGAAGTAGGCGACCAGGAAGACGGCCAGGGCCGAATAGTCGACGAAGTACCGGATCCAGTCCCGGGTGCGCTGGGTCAACGGATGGGCTCCTCGAGGCCGACGAGGCTGCGGGCGAACGCCCGCGCATCGAACGGCTGCAGGTCGTCGATCCCCTCGCCGACGCCGATCAGCTTGATGGGGCTGTCCGAGGCCTGGGCCACCGGAACGAGAACCCCGCCCCGGGCCGTCCCGTCCAGCTTGGTCATGACGATGCCCGAGACGCCGATGCGGTTGCCGAAGATGTTCTCCTGGCTCAGCGCGTTGCGGCCGACGGTGGCGTCCAGCACCAGCAAGGTCTCGTGCGGCGCGCTCTCGTCGACCTTCTTGACCACCCGGATGATCTTCAGGAGCTCGTCCATCAGACCTTCCTTGTTCTGCAGGCGCCCCGCGGTGTCGATCAGCACCACGTCGTAGCCCTCGGCCTTGGCCCGCTGGACGGCGTCGAAGGCCAGGCCCGCGGCGTCGGAGCCGGTGGGCCGCCCCATGAAATCCACGCCCGAACGTTCGGCCCATACCTTCAGCTGCTCGACGGCGGCGGCGCGGAAGGTGTCGCCGGCCACCACCAGCACCTTAGCCCCGCGGCTCTTCAGGTCCTGGGCGATCTTGCCGAGCGTGGTCGTCTTGCCCGAGCCGTTCACGCCGATGAACAGCACGATGTAGGGCTTGGGCCCCGACAGGGGATCGAACTCGCCCTGCCGCGTCGAAAGCTCGTCGCCGATCGCCTGGGCCAGCGCCTCCTTGATCTCGTCCTCGCCCACGTCCTTGCCGAACTTCTCCTCGGCGAAGCGGGCGGTGATCCGGGCGGCGGAGTGCGGGCCGAGGTCGGCCTCGATCAGCATCTCCTCCAGTTCGTCGAGCTTGGCCTGGTCCAGCGGCGCCTTGGCGGTGAAGACCGTGGCGATCTGGTCGCCCATCTGCTTCGACGACTTGGTGAGGCCCTGGGTGAGCCGCTGGAACCAGCCGCGTTTGGGTTCTGACATGAGGCGCTTCTAGCGAGGCGCTTGCCGCGCGTCACCTGCCACCGCATGAGTGGGGCATGGAAGGATTGGCCGCCAGCCTCACGGGGCTCGACTACGCCGCCGTCGCCGTGTTCGGCGCGTCGGGCGCGCTGGCGGCCGCGCGGTCCAAGCACGACATCATCACCTTCGGCTTCTTCGCGGCGGTGACGGGCGTCGGCGGCGGCACCCTGCGCGACCTGCTGATCGACGCGCCGGTCTTCTGGGTGGCGCGGCCCGAGTACCTGGTGGTCTGTCTGGCGGCGGCCGTGGCGGTGTGGATCTTCGGCTGGGGCCAGGGGCGCGAGCGCCTGCTGCTGTGGTTGGATGCGCTGGGCATGGCCGCCTACACCTCGGTCGGCGCCATGAAGGCGGTCTCGCTGGGAGCCCCGCCGTTCACCGCCGTCGTCATGGGCGTGCTCACCGCCACCTTCGGCGGCGTGCTGCGCGACGTGCTCGCCCACGAGCCTTCGGTGCTGCTGCGGCGCGAACTCTACGTCACCCCGGCGCTGCTGGGCGCGATCGCCTTCGTGGCGCTCAATGCGCTTTCGGTGCCGCTGTTCGTCGCCGGGCTGGGCGGGTTCCTGATCGCGTTCTCGATCCGCGCCGGAGCCATCCTGTTCGGCTGGCAGATGCCGGGCTTTCCCGGCCGGGCGCCGCCGACCGGCTAGTCGTGATCGGGGTGCTGGTAGCTTTCGATCCGCTCGTAGTAGCCCGGCGGAGGCCGCTGGACCTCAAGCTCGGCGATGTGCGCCATCCAGGCGGGTGAGCTCTCGGGTTCGAGCTGCACCACCGGCGCGATCTCGGCGGCCTTGTCGAAGGCGAAGATCGTGATGTCGAAGCTCTTCGCCGTCTCGAAGGTGAGCGGCGTGCCGCAGTGCGGGCAGAAGCCTCGCCGCACCAGGTTGGAGCTCTGGAAGCGCGCGGGCTCTTCGGTCCAGGTCAGCCGCTCGCGATCGACGGTGACGAAGGCTCCGAACGGCCCGGCGGTCGCCTTCTGGCACATCCGGCAGTGGCATATGCTCGGCCGGCCCAGATCGCCTTCCACGTGGAAGCGCACCTTTCCGCACTGGCAACCGCCCGACCAGCTCATGCCGCAACCTTTTCCCTGACCTCGGCGATCGCGCGCTTGCCGTCGTGTCCCGTGACGATCAGCTCGGCGACCGCGCCGACCCGAGCTTCGCCCGAGAAAGCGACCTCTGTGAAGTCCTCGGCGCGCGCGACGCCGGGGCGTTCCACGAGGCCGGACAGGGCGCGTCCCACCTGGGCGTCCAGATGACGGACCAGCGCCGCCTCGCCGGCCGCCCGCAGCCGGGCGGCACGCGCCTTGACCACATCGCGCGGCAGCTGCGGCATCCGCGCCGCCGGCGTGCCCGGGCGCGGGCTGAACGGGAAGACGTGCAGGAACGACAGGCCGGCCTCCTCGACGAGGCGCAGCGTGTTCTCGAACATCTCGTCCGTCTCGGTCGGGAATCCCGCGATCAGGTCGGCGCCGAAGGCCGTGTCCGGCCGCACGGCGCGCACGCTCGCGACCAACTTCAGCGCGTCGGCACGGCTGTGCCGACGCTTCATGCGCTTCAGGATCATGTCGTCGCCCGCCTGCAGCGACAGGTGCAGGTAGGGCATCAGCCGCGGTTCCTCGGCCAGGCAGCGCAGCAGGTCGGCGTCGATCTCCGCCGCGTCGATCGACGACAGGCGCAGGCGCGGCAGCTCCGGGACCAGCTTCAGGATGCGCACCACGAGCTGGCCCAGCGTCGGCTGGCCCGGCAGGTCGGCGCCCCAGCTCGTCACGTCGACGCCGGTCAGCACCACCTCCTGGTAGCCCTCGGCCGCCAACCTGCGGACCTGCTCCACCACCTCGCCCGCCGCCGCCGAGCGGGAATTCCCGCGGCCGTAGGGAATGATGCAGAAGGTGCAGCGGTGATCGCAGCCGTTCTGGACCTCGACATAGGCCCGGGCGCGGTCCTTCAGCCCCCCGATGTCTTTGGCGATCAGGTGACCGGCGGTCTCGCGCACGCTCATGATGTCGTTGACGCGCACCCGGCCGGCCTCGGCCTGCGGCGCGTAGGCGCCCGCCTGGCTCTTTTCGGCGTTGCCCAGCACCAGGTCGACCTCGTCCATGGCGGCGAAGGCCGCGGGATCGATCTGGGCCGCGCAGCCGGTGACGATCACCTTCGCGCCCGGCCGCTCGCGCCGCGCCTTGCGGATCGCCTGCCGCGCCTGCCGCACGGCCTCGTTGGTCACAGCGCAGGTGTTGAAGACGATGGCGTCCGACAGCCCGTCCTCGGCCGCCCGCTTGCGGATGACCTCGCTCTCGTAGGCGTTCAGCCGGCAGCCGAATGTGACGATGTCGACGTCGCCGCTCCTCCCCTGCGCAGCGGGGGAGGCGGATCGGCGCGAGCGCGCCGAGACGGAGGGGGCGTCGAAGCTGCTCACGGCAGCTCTCCGGCGAAGTCCACGGCCGCCGGGCCGGTCATGATCACATGCCCGTCCTCGCGCCACTCGACGAACAGCTCCCCGCCGTCCAGCTCCATCGTGGCGTGCCGGCCGACGAGGTCGCGACGCGAGGCCGCCACCATCGCGGCGCAGGCGCCCGTGCCGCAGGCCTTGGTCAGGCCCGCGCCGCGCTCCCAAACCCGCAGGCGGATGCGGTCGCGGCCCTTGATCTGCGCGAAGCCGACGTTGACGTGCTCGGGGAACAGCGGGTGCGTCTCGATGACCGGGCCGGCCTCGGCGACCGGCGCCTGATCAACGTCCGGCACGAAGAACACGACGTGCGGATTGCCCATGGAGACGCACCCCGGCGGCGCCATCAGGTCGGCGTGGTGGTACAGCGCCACGCCCAGCGACCGGGTATCCTGTTCCTCGGCCAGCGGAATCTCGCGCCAGCCCAGCCGCGGCGGTCCCATATCGACGCTCACCAGGCGCTCGCCGGCGCGGGTGGCCACCAGGCGGCCAGCCCGGGTCTCGATCTCCACCCGGTCCTTGCCGGTCGACTGCATGAGCAGCCAGCCGACGCAGCGCGTGCCGTTGCCGCAGGCCGAGACCTCCTCGCCGTCCGCGTTCCAGAACCGCACGAAGGCGTCGGCGCCCTCCGCCGGATCCAGCGCGATGAGCTGGTCGCAGCCGATCCCGCCCTGCCGGTCGGCGATGGCGCGCACGTCGGCGGCGGCCGGTTCGAACGGCTGGCTGCGGGTCTCGACCACGACGAAGTCGTTGCCGAGCCCGTTCATCTTCAGGAACGGACGGCCCATGGGGGCCGCTATATAGGCGAAGATGCGTCCCACTGCACGCCGGCGGGCGTCGGACCGTCGGGGCTCTTTTCGCCGGCCCCGCGGCGCCGCTAGATGCACGCCATGAAGCTGCTCGCCGTCGCGTTCTCCGCCGCCGCCCTCGCCCTTCCCGCCGCCGCGCGGGCCCAGGAGGATCCCTTCCTCTGGCTGGAAGGGGTCGACGATCCCAAGGCGCTCGCCTGGGCCGAGGCCGAGAACGTCAAGACGGCCGGCGTCCTGGAGAAGGATCCGCGATACCCCGCCATGCTGGCCGAGGCGCGCGCGATCTTCACCGCCAAGGACCGCATCCCGACGCCGCAATTCCGGGCCGGCGGCGTCGACAACCTCTGGCAGGACGCCGAGCACCCGCACGGTCTTTGGCGCCATACGACCGAGGCCTCGTACCGCACGGCCGACCCGGCCTGGGAGACGCTGATCGACGTCGACGCGCTCGCCAAGGCCGAGGGCAAGCGGTGGTTCTTCAAGGGCGCTGTCTGCCTGAAGCCGGCCGAGACCACCTGCCTCGTTCGGCTGTCCGATGGCGGCGGCGACGCCGTCGAGATCCGTGAGTTCGACACCCGCACGAAGCGTTTCGTCGAAGGCGGCTTCCGCTTCACCGAGGGCAAGCAGTACGTCCAGTGGCTCGACCGCGACAGCCTCGCCGTCGCCCGCGAATGGACGCCCGGCGAAGTCACGACCTCGGGCTACCCCTATGTCGTGAAGATCGTCGGCCGGGACGGCTCGGCGCGTGAGGTCTTCCGGGGCCAGAAGACCGACATGTCGGCCGCCGCCAGCGTGCTGCGGGGCGAGGGCGCCCGGGTCGACGGCGTCCTGATCAGCCGCAACGTGACCTTCTACGAGCGGGAGTTCAGCCTCGTTGGCGACAGGGGTCTGGTCCGCGTGCCGCTCGCCCGGAAGGCCGAGGAAGAAGCCTATGTCGACGGCCAGGTGGTGTTCAGCCTCCAGGAGGCCTGGGGCGGCTTCCAGCCCGGCGCCCTGATCGCCTACGACCTGAAGGCCCTGAAGGCCGACGCCGGTTCGGCGAAGCCGCGGCTGATCTTCCAGCCCGGCCCTCGCCAGGCCGTTCAGCAGGTGGCCGCCACGGACGGGAAGCTCATCGTCACCCTGCTGGAGGACGTGAAGGGCGCCGTCGACGTCTACGATTTCGCCGACGGCCGCTGGAGCGCAAGGCGCCTGCCGCTGCCGAAGGACGCCAACATCAACCTCGTCGACACGGCCGGGTCCGACGACGAGCTGTTCGTCACCGTCGAGAGCTTCCTCGAGCCCACCAGCCTGTGGCTCGCCGACGCCGCCAGCGGCCGCGCGGCGCGGGTGAAGGCGCTGCCCGCCCGCTTCGACGCCTCGACCCATGTTGTCGAGCAGTTCTGGGCCATATCGTCCGACGGGACGAAGATCCCCTATTTCGTGGTGCGGCCGAAGGCGGCGAAGCTCGACGGCTCCCTGCCCACCCTGATGTACGGCTACGGCGGCTTCCAGGTGGCCAAGCCGCCGATCTACATGCCCGAGGCCGGCAAGCTCTGGATGGAGCGCGGCGGCGCCTACGTCATCGCCAACATCCGCGGCGGCGGCGAGTTCGGCCCGGCCTGGCACCAGTCGGTCCTGCGCGAGAAGCGCCAGCTCGCCTTCGACGATTTCGCCGCGGTCGCCCGCGACCTCGCCGCGCGCAGGATCACGTCCGCCCGCCGGCTCGGCATCTACGGCCGCTCGAACGGCGGCGTGCTCACCACCGTCTCGATGACCCAGCACCCGGAGCTCTGGAACGCCGTCGTGGTGGAAAGCCCGCTGATCGACATGCTTCGCTACCACAAGCTGTCGGCGGGCGCGTCCTGGGTGGGCGAGTACGGCGATCCCGACGTGCCGGAGGACCGCGCCTTCATCGCCAGGTACTCGGGCTACCAGGCGCTGAAGCCCGGCGTGCAGTATCCGCTGGCCTACATCACGACCAACACGCGCGACGACCGGGTCCACCCCGGCCACGCCCGCAAGTTCGCCGCCCGGCTCCAGCAGCTCGGCGTGCCCTACCTCTACTACGAGCAGACCTTCGGCGGTCACGCCAACGACGCCGACCCGGAACTCAACGCCCGGCGCTGGGCGAGGCACTACGTCTACCTCGCCCAGCGGCTGATGGACTGAGAGGTCCTCAGATCTTCTCGATCGCCCGGGCCGTGTCGTCGATCAGCTCGATGATGCGGTCCAGCTCTTCGGGCGTGGTCGCACGCGACAGCCGCGTCCGGAGCGCCATGCCCAGGTTCATCATCGCCCGACCCACGCGCGGGCGGCTGGGGCCTGACGTCTCCGCCGCCGCATTCATGCGGGCGAACACCGCCTCGACGCCCGCGCGGTTCTGCGTCAGCGCCTCGCGGCCCTGGTCGGTGATCTCGTAGAGCTTGCGGCCGGTTTCGCCGGCGGCGGGCCGGACCGAACCCTCGTCTTCCAGCAGCGCCAGCGTCGGGTAGATCACCCCCGGCGAGGGCCGATAGGCGCCGCCGGTGCGCTCCTCCAGCTCCTTGATCAGCTCGTAGCCGTGCCGGGGCTGCTCCTCGAGCAGCGCCAGGATCACGAACCGCAGGTCGCCGTGCTCGAAGAAGCGGCCCATGCGGGCGCCGCGTCCGCGACCGCGCTCGCCATGCGCCCCGTCGCGCGCTTCGGCCCGACCATCACCCCAGCGCCCGCCCCAGCCGTGCCGGCTGTGGTGATGGCGGTGGTGTCCGAACATTCCATGTCTCATGTCGATTTAGACCTTATTCCGATATGTCTAGATTGCAGATACATCGAAATCGTATCGGCGCAAAGATATTTTTCGATACAGTCTAAATCGGCCGGCTCAAGCGTCCTTGAGGACCTCGGCCAGCAGCCGGCCCTCGGCGCGTCGGTTCGAGCCGGCCCGCCAGGCGACGACGATTTCCCTTGCGGGGTGCTCGGCCTGGATCGGCCGGACCGCGACGGGCGCGGCGTCGGCCAGGCCCGCATTCACCGCCATGCGCGGGATGAACGTCACGCCCAGGCCCGACCCCACCATCTGCACCACCGTCGGCAGCGAGGTGGCGGCGAACGGCTCTTCGCCGGCGGCGCTGCGCGGCGCATTGAGCCGGCAGGCCGACAGCGCCTGGTCGCGCAGGCAGTGGCCGTCCTCCAGCAGGATCAGGTTCTCGCGCGCCAGGTCCGCAGGCGTCGCGGACGTCTCCCGCGCCAGCGGATGGTCGGCCGGCACCGCCGCCAGCAGCTCGTCGTCCGCCACATGCGCCCACTCCAGCCCGGCCATGTCGAACGGCAGCGCGATCAGCGCCGCGTCCAGCCGTCCGGCCTTGAGCTGGGCGATCAGCCGCTGGGTCAGGTCCTCGCGCAGGAACAGCCTGAGCTTCGGGAAACGCTCGCGCAGCAACGGCAGGGCGCGCGGCAAGAGGAACGGCGCGATGGTCGGGATCACGCCCAGGCGGAAGCGGCCGGTCAGCGGCTGGCCGGCGTTCTTGGCGGCCTCCACCAGCTCCTCGGCCTCGTTGAGGATCACCGTGGCCCGCCGCAACGCCTCCTCGCCCACCGGTGTCAGGATCACGCCTGACCGCGCCCGGTCGACCACCGCCGCGCCCAGGGTGCGCTCCAGTTCCTGGATGCCGGCGGACAAGGTAGGCTGGGTGACGTGCGCCGCCTCTGCGGCGCGGCCGAAGGCGCCGTGCTCGGCGAGCAGCTTCAGGTACTGGAGCTGACGGATCGTGGGCAGCATCGCGTGAACGGTCCCAGCCAATGACGGCCGAAACGCGACGATAGCCGCGCTCTATGCCATTTCCAAAAACAATCGATTGGCCAGTCGCAGCCGCGCCCCCTATCTCCACGCCATCGACGTCGGGCGCGTGATCCTTCCACCCCGGCGGTCTCTCTGAAGATGTGTCACACACCGCACTTCAGCCTGCCCGGGGGGCGCTCCCTCCTCCCCCCAAGCGTCTCCCGGGCTTCTGAAGGTCTTTCCGTCAGTCCAGATCGGCCAGGGCGTCCGCCAGCTTCGCGACGCCGCCGGCCATGCTGCGCGCCGGATAGCCGGTGAAGCCCAGCAGCAGGCCGGGTCTCGGCTTGGCCGTGCGGTAGAGCGGGCTGATCGCACGGGCGGTGATCCCCCGCGCCGCCGCTGCGGCCTGCGCCGCCACGTCGTCTTCGCCATCCTTGAGGAAGGCCGTCAGGTGCATGCCCTGGTCCGGGACCTCGACCTCCAGCCTCTCGCCCAGCCGCGCCCGCAGCGCCTCGACCAGCGCGTCCCGCTGCGCCCGGTAGGCCAGCCTGCGCCTGCGGATGTGCGCCGCGAACTGGCCGCTCTCGATGAAGTCCAGCAGCACCGCCTGGGTCACCGTCGGCGGCTGGCGATCGATGAGCTGGCGCGCCTTGGCCAGGGCGTCGGCAAGCGGCCGCGGCGCGACCATGTAGCCGAGCCTCAAGCCCGGGAAGAGCGCCTTGTTGAGCGTGCCCACGTAGATCACCCGCTCGCCGCCATCCAGGCCCTGCAGCGCCGCCAGCGGCGGCCCCGAGTAGCGGAACTCGGAAGAGTAGTCGTCCTCGACGATCCAGGCGCCCGCCTCGCGCGCCCAGGCCAGCAGCTCCAGCCGCCGCCCCATCGAGAGCGTCACGCCCAGCGGGTACTGGTGAGACGGCGTCACGAACGCCAGCCGGGCGCGCGGCGCGGCGGCGACGCCCGCCGCCACGTCGAGGCCGGCGCGGTCCACCGGAACCGCGTGCAGCTCGGCGCCCGCCGCCGCCAGGGCGTGCCAGGTCGGCAGGTAGCCCGGGTCCTCCATCCACACCGGGTCGCCGGGCTGCAGCAGCACCCGCACCGCCACGTCGACGGCGTGCTGCGCGCCCGAGGTGATGATCACCTGGTCGGGCTCGCAGACCACGCCCCTGGCGGCGCGCAGATAGTCCGCCACCGCCGCCCGCAAGGCCGGCTCCCCGCGCGGATCGGAGTAGCCGAAGTGGACCGGATCGAGCGTCTTCAGCGCCCGTCGCGTGGAGGCGGCCCAGGCGTCGAGGGCGCGGGCGTCCATCAGCGTCCGGCCGTTCGAGAACATCCGCATGCCGGCCTCGATCGAGGGCAGGGCGAGGCCCTCCAGCGCGCTCAGCCCCGCCGGCGGCTGCGGCGGCGCGCCCCGCGCGTCGGCGTTCGGCGGGGGCTTCAGGTCCAGCACGCCCGACAGGTCGCCGCAGACATAGGTCCCTGAACCCGGCCGCCCCTCGGCATAGCCCTCGGCCAGCAGCATGTCGTAGGCCGCGACGACCGACGCGCGGGCGACGCTCAGGCGCTGCGCCAGATCGCGGCTGGAGGGCAGGCGCCCTCCGGGCTTCAGCGCGCCGGCGTGGATGGCGCCGCGCACCTGGTCATAGACCTGCCGGATCACGGGCCCGCCGGGGTTCGGCGCCTGCCACGGATAGATCTCGGCCCAGCTCATCGGCCCCTCGCCAAGTGGTCTGCAATATCGGCCCGGATTGGACCTGTGTAGCAGACCACATATGGCCTAGCTGCGCAGCCCTGAGAAGGAGGCCCCCCATGGACGGTTCCGCCGCCCCGCAGTTCCAGCCGACCGCCCGCTCGCAGGTCCGCCGGCGCCCGCAGCGCGCCGCCTATGACGAGGCCACGGTGTTCCGCATCCTCGACGCCGGCCTGATGGCCCACGTCGGCTACGTGATCGACGGTCAGCCCTTCGTCACGCCGACCGCCTATTGGCGCGAAGGGCGCACGCTCTACTGGCACGGCTCGGCGGCGAGCCGGATGCTGGACGCCGTCGACGGCCAGGCAGTCTGCGTCACGGTGAGCTTCCTGGACGGCCTGATCGTCGGCCGCTCGGGCATCACCCACTCGGTGAACTACCGCTCGGTCATGGCCTTCGGCCGCGCCAGGGTCGTCGCCAATCCTGTCGCCAAGCGGGCGGCCATGGAGGCCTTCATCGACCGCCTCTACGCGGGGCGTCGCCTGCGGCTGCGGCCCACCACGGAGGCCGAGCTCGCGGCCATCACCCTGGTCGAGATGGAGATCGAGGAAGCCTCGGCCAAGGTGAAGGCGACCGGGCCGACCGACCTTCCGGCTGACGAAGGCTGGAGCGCCTGGTCGGGCGTGTTCCCTGTCGAGACGCGGATCGGCCCGGCGCTGGCGGAGCCCGACGCCGGTCCGCGCAGCGACGACCTTTCGCCCTACGGGCCAGGCGTCCGCCTGGACGAGGCGCTCACTCGGGCCTGCCGGTCTCCACATAGCGCGTGAAGCGGCGGAAGCCCTCGCCCATGACGCCGTCCACCGCCGGCGCCAGCGAGGTCACGAAGTCCCGCGCCCCGCCCACGTTGTAGGTCATCACGACCTCGGCGCCGCCGGCCTTGGGCTTCACGTCGAAGAACCACGCGCCGCCGACGCCCTCGTCCTGCAGCGGCCCCAGCGCGGCTGACACCCGCACCTGCCGGTTCGGGATCACCAGCTCGACGACGCCATGGCGCACGCCGCCCCCGCCGGGCAGGGCCTCGCAGTAGCAGGCGTTGGCGGCGAGCGGCATGGAGAGGTTCGCCGCCTTGCCGGAATAGGTGTGGGCGTCGCTCCACCAGCGGCCGATCTCGCCGATCGCCTTGAAGACGGTCTCGGGCGGCGCGGCGACCTGCGCGGCGTATCTCAGCCGGAAGCCGTAGCTTCCCTTGTCCACGACCTCGGCGCGGGCGGCGCCGGCGAGAGCCGCCAGGACCATGCCGGCCAGGATTGCACGCTTCATCGGAGCCCCCTGCGGGTTCAAGCCGGCTCGAAGCTTAGCGGGCCGCCCCAGAAGGTCTCAACCAGGCTGTGCTGCGCGCCGGGCTTGCCGGTCGTCAGAAACCGCCTTTGGCCGGTCGTTCCCGGCCGGAACTCGGGATGCCGCTCCATGTAGCGGGCCAGCGCATCGGCCGTGGCTTCCGGCTGTCGGATCAGCGGCGTGCCCGGCGGCAGCGCGGCCTGGAACAGGTCGGCGGTGATCTCGTAGTGGGTGCAGCCCAGAATGGCGCGGTCGGGCGGACGGCCGATCCGCGTGGTCAGCGCCTTCACATGGCCCTGGATGACCGCGGCCAGCTCGTCGCGCGAGGCGCCGGTCTCGATCATCCGCGCAAGCTCCGGGCAAGGCTCGGAGAAGACCGCGACGTCCTGCCGGCGCTTGTCGATCTCGATCTCGTAGACCCGGCTGCTGGCGGTCGCCGGCGTCGAGAAGATGCCTAGCACGTCCAGCTTCTCGATCTTCTCGCCGCGCCGCTCGGCCTCGTGCTCCCAGGGCAGACCGGTGGCCGCCTCGATGGTCGGCACCACGATGCCCAGCACGTTCACCGGACGGCCGAGCTCGCGCCGGTAGCCGGGAAGCCAGGTCTGCTGCAGCCGGCGCAGCGCCACGCTGGCGGCGGTGTTGCAGGCGAGGACGACGACGTCGCAGCCTTCCTCGAACAGCCGGATGCAGCCGGCCCTGGTCAGCTCGACGATCTCCTCGCCCGGCCGGCCGCCGTACGGCGCGTTCGCCTGGTCGGCGAGATAGACGAAGTCGGCGTCGGGGAAGCGCTCCACGAGCCTGTGGTGGACGGTGAGCCCGCCCACGCCGGAGTCGAATACGCCTATGGCCATGTCCGGTGCTTAGCGGGCGTCGCGGTCGGCGGCTAGCGGCCTATGGGGTCGACGGCGCCTGCAGGCAGGTGACCGCGCAATCTCCCGCCGACGCGTTGCACGTGGGGTTGCCTGTCACGGGATATCGCCAAGCGGCGGCGGTCACCGGGCGGCACCAGGCCTGACCGCCGGCGACCCGCCAGAGCTTCTGTCCATAAGCGTCGTGGTAATGGCAGATCAGTCCGGTGCGGAAAAGCTCTGCCGCGTCGAACGGAATCGGCAAGGTCGGGTCTGGCTCGGTCGCGCGGCTCTGGGGAAAGAACGGGCCCGGCGTGCGGAAGTCGGCCGTGCAGGCGACCTGGACGGGAGTAGCGTTTGGAGGCGGCGGCGATGGCGGCGTCTGCGCGCTCGCGGGTGCAACCAGAAGGGCGGCGGCCGAGGCCATGACGGAGACGATCTTCAGCTTCATGCGGATCCCCGGTTCACCAGCAAGCTAGACCATATGGGGACGTCACGCGACGCCGTTATCCGTCTTCGCCCTGGCGTGAAGGCTGATGGAAAGAGCTTGCTGACGCCGTAGAGGCGGCCATGCGCCGCTCCACGCGCTCGCGCCAGAGCGCGAGCAGGGGCGTGACCGCCAGCTCCATGCCCAACGGCACGGCCGCCGAGGCGGTGAGCTCGCCGGCCTGGATCGTCGCCGCCAGCCGCGCGAGGCCGCCCAGCACCACGATCGGAGCGAGGGTGCGGTAGACGACGCCACGGCGCTCCAGCGTCGGGATCGTCCACCAGAACGTCAGCCCGATGCCGAGCAGCAGCCCTGACAGGTAGCGGAAGTGGCCGCTGTCGCTGAGCAGCCCCAGCGCGCCCATCCCGCCGCCATAGACCGGCACGATCCCTGCGACCGCCACGGCGAGCTGCAGGAGGCGGCGTTCCAAAGCTGGCGTCACGCGAACAGGTCCCCCTGGGCGGCGGCCTTCGCGCCCTCGATGGCCAGCAGTCTTAGCTTGGTCTCGACCCCGCCGCGCGCGGAAAAGCCACCGGGCTTGCCGCCGGCCGCCGTCACCCGGTGGCACGGAACCACGATCGGCCAGGGGTTCTTGCCCAGCGCCTGGCCGACGTCTCGCGCCAGCAGCTTGTCGCCGAGCTTCTCGGCGATCTCGCCGTAGGTCAGGGTCTCGCCGGCCGGGATCGCCCGGGCGATCTCATAGACGCGGGCGTGGAACTCGGGCGTGCGCGACAGGTCCAGCGGGGCCGCCGAGAGATCCGCCTTTTCGCCGCGCATCAGCGCCTGGATGCCTTCGACCGTGGAGGCGAGCACAGCCGGGACCTCGCCCTCGACCGCGTCCGGGAACCGCCGCAGGAAGCCGCGCCGGGCGGTCTCGGCGTCGCGCTCCGGCAGGTGGCAGGCGACGAGGCCCTCGTCGCCCCATGCGAGGCCGGCGACGCCGATGGCCGTCTCGAAGAGTGCATATCGGATCATGCGCTCAAGATAGTGGCGTTCGCCGATAACCGCTGGCGGCTTTCGGACGCTTAGGCGGGCGTCTGCTGGTGCTGCACCAGTCGCCAGCGCGGCCCGTCCCGGCGATAGGTCGAGCTGCACCACGCCTCATAGGCCGGTTCGCCCTCGCGCCGCCCGGCGGCGAGATAGGCCAGAACCGCCAGGTCGTCCGTCGGCCGGGCCAGCCGGCGCTCCGCCATGGCCACCGCGTTCCAGCGCGGCGCGGCCTCCAGGCTCTCCAGGATCGCCTCGCCGGTCAGCGAGCCGAAGCCGAAGACCATCACGCAATGCGGGTCCAGCGCCGCCCGGTAATGGCCCTCGCCTTCCAGCCAGAAGCGCCGCTCGAGGTCCCAGAGAAGATCGGTCTCGTTCATACGGCGCAGAACGGCTTTTCTTGACTCCAAGTTCTCCACAGGGGCATAAGCGCGCCCTTCCGGCCCTGATCTCGATCAGCGCCCTCTACCGCCACGACCCCCCGAAGCCCACTTGGGCCTTATGTGGGACGAGGGCGGCGAGGCCCCCCGTCGACGCAATCGTCCACGGGGGCTGATTGCGTTTGGGCCATAGGAGTGAGCTTTGTTCGACGCGCTTTCTGATCGGCTGACAACCGTCTTCGACCGGCTCTCCGGTCGCGGCGTGCTGTCCGAGAAGGATATCGACGAGGCCATGCGCGAGGTGCGCGTGGCCCTGCTCGAGGCCGACGTCGCCCTGCCCGTCGTCCGCCAGTTCATCGACAAGGCCAAGGAGCGCGCCACCGGCGAGGCGGTGATCCGCTCGGTGAAGCCCGCCGACCAGGTGATCAAGATCACCTACGACGGCCTGGTGGAGATGCTGGGCGGCGAGGCCGAGCCGGAAGGCCTGCGCATCTCGGCCAACCCGCCGACCGTCATCCTGATGGCCGGCCTCCAAGGCTCGGGCAAGACCACCACCGCCGGCAAGCTGGCGCTGCGCCTCCAGAAGGAGCGCAAGAAGGTCCTGCTGGCCTCGCTCGACACCCGTCGCCCCGCCGCCATGGAACAGCTCGCCATGCTGGCGACCCAGGCCGGCGTGGACAGCCTGCCGATCGTTCCCGGCCAGCCCGCGCCGGAGATCGCCCGCCGCGCGATGGCCGCGGCGCGCCTGCAGGGCTACGACGTCCTCATCCTCGACACCGCCGGCCGCACGACGCTGGACGAGGCGATGATGAACGAGGCGGCCGAGATCGCGAAGATCTCGAACCCGTCCGAAACCCTGCTGGTCGCCGACGCCCTGACCGGCCAGGACGCGGTCCGCACGGCCAAGGCCTTCCACGAGCGCCTGCCGCTGACCGGCCTCGTGCTGACCCGCGCCGATGGCGACGGCCGCGGCGGCGCTTCGCTGTCGATGCGCGCCGTCACCGGCCTGCCGATCAAGTTCCTGGGCGTCTCCGAGAAGATCGACGGCCTCGATGTCTTCGACGCCCATCGCGTGGCCGGCCGGATCCTGGGCCGCGGCGACGTCGTCGCCCTTGTCGAAAAGGCCGCCCAGGACCTCGACATGGCCAAGGCCGAGGCCATGGCCAAGAAGCTGGCCAAGGGCCGCTTCGACCTCGACATGATGGCCGAGCAGCTCCGCCAGATGAAGCGCATGGGCGGCATGGAAGGCCTGATGGGCATGCTGCCCGGCGTCCAGAAGATGAAGAAGCAGATCGCCGAGAGCGGGATCAGCGACAAGACCTTCGACCGCCAGATCGCCATCATCTCCTCGATGACCAAGGCCGAGCGCGAGAAGCCCGACATCCTGGCCGCTTCGCGCAAGCGCCGCATCGCGGCTGGCGCCGGGGTGGACGTCGCCGAGGTCAACCGCGTGCTGAAGCAGCACCGTCAGATGGCCGACGCCTTCAAGGCGCTGTCCAAGAACGGCGGCAAGGGCTTCGGCCAGATGGCCAAGATGCTGGGCGGCGGGAACATGGACATCGGCAAGATCGCCCAGATGACCGGCCAGCCCGCGCCCACCCCTGAGCAGATGGAAGAGATCCAGGCTCAGCTGAAGACCATGGGCGGGCCCAAGGGCGCGCTCGGCGGCCTCCCCAAACTTCCCGGCCTCGGCGGCGGCCTGCCGCCGGGCTTCAATCCCTTCAAGAAATAGCTTTCAGACCAAGGACTAGAGAGAATGCTGAAGATCCGTCTCGCCCGTGGCGGCGCCAAGAAGCGCCCGTACTACTCGATCGTCGTCGCCGACAGCCACTCGCCCCGCGACGGCCGCTTCATCGAGAAGGTGGGCAGCTACAACCCGCTGCTGAAGAAGGACGACCCGAACCGCGTGGTCCTGAAGCAGGAGCGCATCCAGGAATGGCTCGCCAAGGGCGCGCAGCCGACCGACCGCGTCGCCCGCGAACTGGGCAAGCTCGGCATCGTGAAGTGGGAAGCCGGCAGCAACCCGAAGAAGGGCGAGCCGGGCACGAAGGCCAAGGAACGTGCGGAAGAACGCGCCCAGCGCGAAGCCGACCGCGCCGCCGCCGCCGCTGAGGCCGCCGCCGCCCCGCCGGCCGAAGAGCCGGTCGCCGAGGAAGCCCCCGCCGCTGAAGCGGCTCCGGCTGAGGAAGCCCCGGCCGCCGAAGCCGCCGCCGAAGAGGCTCCGGCTGCAGAAGAAGCTCCGGCCGCCGAAGAGGCCGCTCCCGCCGCCGAAGGCGAAGAGCAAGCCTAAGCGATCCGGGTGGGCGACAGCCTTATCCTCGTGGGCCGCGTCGCGGGCGCCTTCGGCGTCCGCGGCGAGGTCCGCATCACCAGCTTCACGGCCGATCCTTCGGCCCTGCTGGACTACCGCGACCTGCAGCGCGAGGACGGCGCTCCGGCGCTCACCCTGACCTCGGGCCGCCCTGCAAAGGGCGGCCTTGTCGTGCGCGCCGCCGAGGTCGAGACCCGCGAACAGGCCGAGGCGCTGCGCGGCCTGAAGCTCTACATCCCGCGCGAGGCGCTGCCCGAACCCGACGAGGACGAGTTCTACGTCACCGACCTGATCGGGCTGTCGGTGGTCACGCCCGAGGGCGAGCCGCTCGGGACCATCAAGAACGTCCAGGATTTCGGCGCCGGCGACCTGCTCGAGGTCCAGCCTCCCGAAGGCGCGAGCTGGTACCTGCCCTTCACCCGCGAGGCCGTGCCGGAGGTGCGCATCGGCGACGGCGTCGTCGTGGGCGTGAAGCCGTCAGAGACCGAATAGCCGTCAGGCTTTCGGCTTCCTGAGCCGCATCAGGCCTTCCTGGGCGCAGCTCGCCACCAGCGCGCCGTCTGACGCCCGATAGATCTGCCCGACGTTGAAGCCCCGGCCGCCCGAGGCGGACGGCGCCTCCTGGTGGTAGAGGTGCCACTCGTTGAAGTCGGTCGGCCGGTGGAACCACATGGCGTGGTCCAGGCTCGCCGTCTGCATGCCCGGCGTGCGCCAGTTCACCGCGTGCGGGCGAAGGCTCGTTCCCAGCAGGCTCATGTCCGAGGCATAGGCCAGGATCACCTGGTGCATGGCCGGGTCAGCGCCGATCGGGTCCTTGGCGCGGAACCACACCTGCTGGACCGGGTCCATCTTCTCCGGCCGCCGAAGGTCGAACCGTCCGCCCACCGTGCGCATCTCGATCGGCTGCGGCCGCTCCAGCCATTCACGGGCTTCGGCCGGCAGCTTCTCGGCCAGCTTGAGCTGGGCCACGCGGTCGTCCTCCACCTCGTCCCAGTGCGGCGCGGCCGGCATCTCGGCCTGGTGCTCGAAGCCGTCCTCCTCGACCTGGAACGAGGCCGCCAGGTTGAAGATCTGCTGGCCGTGCTGGACGGCGATCACCCGACGCGTGGTGAAGCTGCCGCCGTCGCGCGAGCGGTCGACCTCGAAGATGATCGGCACGTTCGGGTCGCCGGGCCGGATGAAATAGCAGTGCAGCGAGTGGCAGACCCGCGCCTCCACGGTCTCGTAGGCGGCGAGCAGCGACTGGGCGATCACCTGGCCGCCGTAGATCCGCATGCGCGACTCCTCCTCGGGCGTCGTGCCCCGGAAGAGGTTCACCTCGAGCCGCTCCAGCTTGAGCGTCTGCATGAGGGTCTGGGTGTCCATGGCGGCCGGGCTTTGCTGCAAGTGCGAAGGCGCGACGGATTACGCCCGACGCCGCGGCATGGGAAGAGGCCGCTCTATTTGGCCTCGCGCATCCGCATCAGCCCTTCCTGCGCCACCGAGGCGATCAGGGTCCCGTCCTCGGCATAGATGGCTCCGCGGATCAGGCCTCGACCGTCCGAGGCCGACGGGCTGTCGTGGGCGTAGAGGTGCCAGTCGTTGAAGTTCGTGGGCGCGTGGAACCACATGGCGTGGTCCAGGCTCGCCGACTGGAAGCCCGGCGTCTGCCAGTGCACCTGGTGCGGTCGCATGGCCGTCGACAGCAGGTTCATGTCCGACGCATAGGCCAGGATCACCTGGTGCATGCGCGGGTCGTCGCCGATCGGGGTGCGGCACCGGAACCAGTTCTGCGATGTCGGCTCCTTCGGCCCCTCCATCCAGTAGGTGCGCGCATCCTTCGAGCGCATCTCGATCGGCATCGGCCGGGACAGCCAGCGCTTCGCCTGTTCGGGCGCATCCTTCATCAGCTCGCGCAGCACCTCATGCTGGTCGCGCAGCTCGCTCCAGTGCGGCCCCGCCGGCCGCTCGGCCTGGTGGCGGAAGCCCTCTTCCGGGTCCTTGAACGAGGCGGCCAGGTTGAAGATCTGCTTGCCGCGCTGGATGGCCACCACCCGGCGGGTCGTGAAGCTGCCGCCGTCGCGCGAGCGGTCCACCTCGAAGACGATTGGCACGGTCGGGTCGCCGGGCCGGATGAAATAGCAGTGCAGCGAGTGGCAGAGGCGGGCCTCGACGGTCTCGTAGGCCGCCAGCAGCGACTGCGCGATCACCTGGCCGCCGAAGATGCGGCCGGGCGAGGTGTCCGGGGAGGTCCCGCGGAACAGGTTCTCCTCGATCCGCTCCAGCTGCAGCGTCTCGACCAGGGTCTCGTCTTGCGCGTCCGTTTCGCTCATGGAAGCGGCGATACGCGTGGTGCGGCCGGGCGGCAAGGCTTGACGCCGCGGACGCCATGCGCGCTTTGACGCCGCCATGTCGTTCGACTGCACCGTGCTGACCATGTTCCCGGACGCGTTCCCGGGGCCGCTGGGCGTTTCGCTCATCGGCACGGCGTGGCGCGAGCAGAACCTGTGGTCCCTGGAAACGGTGGACATTCGGGCCTTTTCCAAGGATAAGCGCGGCTTCCTCGACGACACCCCCGCGGGTGGCGGTCCTGGACAGGTGATGCGGGCCGACGTGATCGCCTCCGCGCTCGACAGCGTGGAGCGGCGCGAACGCCCGCTTTTGTACATGAGCGCCAGGGGCAGGCCCCTGACCCAGGCGCGCGTGCGGGAATGGGCCGACGGTCCGGGACTGATCGTCCTGTGCGGCCGGTTCGAAGGGGTGGACCAGCGGGTGCTCGACGCGCGCGGGTTCGAGGAGGTCACGATCGGTGACGCGGTCCTCGCCGGCGGCGAGGCGGCGGCCCTGGTGGCGATCGAGGCGTGCGTTCGGCTGGTTCCCGGTGTGTTGGGGCAGGCCGAGAGTTTGAGTGAAGAGAGTTTCGAGGACGGCCTCCTCGAGCATCCGCAGTACACCCGACCGCGGACGTTCGAGGGTCAGGACATCCCCGAGGTGCTGCTTTCGGGCAACCACGCGGCCATCCGCCGCTGGCGCCAGGAGCAGCGCGAAGTCACCACGCGGGAGCGACGTCCGGACCTCTGGGCGAAGCGGACCGCCAATCAACAGGCAAAGGGCGGGTAAAGCCCAGTAAGGAAGACGACGATGAACGTGATTGAACAGCTCCGTAAGGAAGAAGCCGACCGCCTGCTCGCGGCGCGCAAGATCCCGGAGTTCCGCCCCGGCGACACCGTGCGCGTGAACGTCCGGATCAAGGAAGGCGACCGTGAGCGCGTCCAGGCCTATGAGGGCGTCTGCATCGCCCGTGGCGGCCAGGGCGTCGACGAGAGCTTCACCGTCCGCAAGATTTCGTTCGGGGAAGGCGTGGAGCGCCTGTTCCCGATCATGTCGCCGATGATCGAGTCGATCGAGGTGAAGCGCCGCGGCGTCGTTCGTCGCGCCAAGCTGTACTACCTGCGCGACCGTCGCGGTAAGTCGGCCCGGATCGCCGAGCGTCAGATGACCGCCGCGGCCAAGGACGAGCCGACCGAGACCCCGGAAGCCTGAGGCTTCCAAGGTCCATCAGGATTTCGAGACGGCGGCCGGAGCGATCCGGCCGCCGTTTTCATGCCGCCTCCGCCACATAGGCGCCGAGCTCGGCCGCCAGGTGGTCGAACATCAGCCGCATGCGGGGATTGCTGCGCAGCGCCTCGTGCATGCAGATCCAGACGTCGAGTCGGAAGGCGAAGGTCCCGGGCAGGACCTGCACCAGGTCCGAGCGGCGCGCGATCTGGTGCTGGCAGACGCCCACCCCGAACCCGGCGCGCAGCAGCGCCAGCTGGGCCGCGTCGCTGTCGGTCCGCAGCGAGAAGATGTCCCGGGTGATCGGCCGGCCGATCTCCACGTCCACCTTCGGCGGCGTCATGCGGTCGTAGCCGATCAGCGCGTGCTGCTCGAGGCTGCGCAGGTCCTCGGGCGTCCCGTTCCGCTCCAGGTAGCGGGCGGTGGCGTAGAAGCCGAACCCCAGCTCGCCGACCTTCTTGGCGACGATGGCGTTCTGCGTCGGCCGCGCCATCCGCACGGCGATGTCGGCGTCGCGCCGCGACAGGTCTTCCAGCTTGTTGGAGACCGCCACCTCCACGTCGATCCGCGGATGGGCCTCGCGGAAACGCGCGAGGATGGCCGGCAGCACCTCCACGCCCATGATCTCGCTGGCGGCGACGCGGACCACGCCGCCGGCGTCGTCGCTGGCTCCGGCCGCGTCGCGCCCCGCCGCGCCCGCCGCCGCGGCCATGTCGGCCAGATGGGGCGCGAGCGCCAGCGCGAGGTCGGTCGGCTGCAGGCCCCGCGGGCTGCGCAGGAACAGCGGCGCGCCCAGCTGTCGCTCGAGCTGGTCGATGTGACGGCCGAGGGTGGGCTGGGTCAGGCGCCGCAGGCGCGCTGCGGCCGAGAAGCTCCCGGCCTCCAGCACTGCATGCAGGCTCTGCAACAAATCCCAATCGAGGGTCCCGGGCATACGGGGATGCATAACCCAAGGTCAGGCTTCGCAAAATGGCTGCGCGGCAATGTTGGGGCACATTTTTGCTGCAACCGCGCGTCGATTGCGGCATCGCAGCACTAGACGTGCGCGCCCCCGGGGACCTAGATGCGCGCCATGCCCGGCAAGACCCTCTACGACAAGATCTGGGACGCCCATGTCGTCGCCGAACAGGACGGCGAGGCGATCCTCTACATCGACCTGCACCTGATCCACGAGGTGACGACGCCCCAGGCCTTCGCCGGGCTTCGCGCCAACAACCGGCCGGTCCGCCGCCCCGATCGCACCCTCGCCGTCGCCGATCACAACATCCCGACGGAGGGCCAGGCCCTGGGCGTCGATGCGGTCGCCGACGAAGAAGCGCGCCTGCAGCTCCAGACCCTGGGCAGGAACGTCGCCGAGTACGGCATCGAATACTATCCGATGGGCGACGTCCGTAACGGCATCGTCCATGTGGTGGGCCCCGAGCAGGGCCGCACCCAGCCGGGCATGACCATCGTCTGCGGCGACAGCCACACCTCGACCCACGGCGCCTTCGGGGCGCTGGCCCACGGCATCGGCACCTCGGAGGTGGAGCACGTGCTCGCCACCCAGACGCTCCGCCAGGCCAAGGCCCGGAACATGCGCGTCCGCATCGAGGGCGAGCCCGTCCCCGGCGTCGGCGCCAAGGACTACGCCCTGGCCGTCATCGGCGAGATCGGCACGGCCGGCGGCACCGGCTACGTCATCGAATACGCGGGCTCCGCGGTCCGAGCGCTTTCGATGGAAGGGCGGATGACGCTCTGCAACCTGACCATCGAGGGCGGCGCCAAGGCCGGCCTGATCGCGCCCGACGAGACCACCTTCGACTACCTCAAGGGCCGCCCGGCCGCGCCGAAGGGCGGGGCGTGGGAGATGGCCCTGGACTACTGGAAGGGCTTCTTCACCGACGAGGACGCCGTCTTCGACCGCGAGATCGTGCTGGATGCGTCGAAGATCGCGCCCACCGTCACCTGGGGCACCAGCCCCGAGGACGTGATCCCGGTCACCGCGACGGTGCCGGCGCCCGACAGCTTCGCCACCCCCGACAAGCGCGCCTCGGCCGCCCGGGCGCTGGAATACATGGGCCTCGCCGCTGGCCAGCCGATCACGGAGGCGAAGATCGACGTGGTCTTCATCGGCTCGTGCACCAACAGCCGCATCGAGGACCTGCGCGCCGCCGCGAAGATCCTGGAAGGCCGCACGGTCGCGCCGCACGTCCGCGCCATGGTCGTGCCGGGCTCGGGCCTCGTGCGCGAACAGGCCGAGGCCGAGGGCCTGGACCAGGTGTTCAAGGCCGCCGGCTTCGACTGGCGCGAGCCCGGCTGCTCCATGTGCCTCGGCATGAACCCCGATCGGCTGAAGCCGGGCGAGCGTTCGGCCTCCACCTCGAACCGCAACTTCGAAGGCCGGCAGGGTCGCGGCGGGCGCACCCACCTGATGAGCCCGGCCATGGCCGCCGCCGCGGCGATCGCCGGCCACATCGCGGACGTCCGGGACTTCCTGTGATCGCGGTCCCATGATCTCCGGCCTGGACCACGTCGCGCTCGCGGTCCGCGATCTCGACGCGGCCGTGGCCGGCTACACGCGCCTGCTGGGCGTCGCGCCGAACTGGCTGGGCGGCGACGGCGGGGCCCGCCACGCCTGGTTCCAGTTCCCGAACATGGCCCTGGACGTCATCAGCCCGCATGGCGAGGGCGCGTTCGGCGACCGCATGCGCGCCCATCTCGACGCTCACGGCGAAGGGATCTGGGCCGTCGCCTTCACCGTCGGCCGCACGGTCGACGACCTCGCCCCCTTCGCCCGGCTGATGAACCGGCGGGGCCTGAAGACCACCGAGCCCGCGCTCACCCGCTCGACCCATGACGACGGCCGCAAGCGCTACTGGCTGGGCTCCAATCCGGCCGCCGAGACGACAGGCGGCCTGCAGGTGCTGCTGATCGCCCCGCCGCGCGACGGCCAGCCCTGGCCGCTGTCCGGACCGACCGGCGAAGCGCCCGTCGCGAAGCTTGACCACGTGGTCGTCTATACCGGCAACGTCGACCGCGCCCTCGCCGTCTATGGCGCCAAGCTCGGCCTCGACCTGCGCCTCGACCGCGAGAACCCCCAGTGGAACGCGCGCCAGCTCTTCTTCCGGGCCGGCGACGCGGTGATCGAGATCGGCGCGAAGATCGGCGAGCCCGCCACCGACGCGCCCGACCGCTTCGGCGGCCTCGCCTGGCGGGTCGACGAGCCGGACGCCGCCCAGGCGCGCATCGCCGCCGCCGGCTTCGACGTCTCCGAGGTCCGCCCCGGCCGCAAGCCCGGGACCAAGGTCTTCACCGTCCGCGACGCCCCCGCCGGCGTTCCCACCCTCATGCTCAGCGCAGAACCAGCCCTGGAACCCGCCTGATGGAAGCCTTCACCCGCCTCGACGCCAAGATCGCGCCCCTGCCGCTGGCCAACATCGACACCGACCAGATCATCCCCAAGCAGTTCCTGAAGGGCGTGGACCGCAAGGGACTGGCGCGCGGCCTGTTCTACGACTTCCGCTTCGACGAGCAGGGCCGAGAGGTTCCCGACTTCGTCCTGAACCGGCCCGAGTACAAGGGCGCAGGCGTGCTCGTCGCCGGCGACAACTTCGGCTGCGGCTCATCGCGCGAGCACGCGCCGTGGGCGCTCATGGACTTCGGCATCCGCTGCGTGATCAGCACCAGCTTCGCCGACATCTTCTACAACAACTGCTTCCAGAACGGCCTGCTGCCGGTGGTGCTCAAGGCCGAGGAGATCCAGCAGCTGATGGACGAGGCCCGCGGCGGCAACCACGTGGCGTCCATCGACCTGGCCGCCCAGACGGTCACCTCTCCGTCGGGCGCCGTGTTCCACTTCGACATCGACCCGACGCGCAAGGACAAGATGCTCCGGGGCCTCGACGCCATCGGCGAAACCCTCCAGGCCAAGAACGATATCGACCTCTACGAGATGAAGCGGGCGCTCTCGCAGCCCTGGCTCGAAGAGGCATGAGTCTGATCGTCGCCGGCACGGTCCGCGTGCCGCCCGAGAACCTCGACGCCTTCCGGCCGCACATGGACGCCATGCTGGCCAGGAGCCGGGCCGAGGACGGGTGCCTCGCCTATTCGTACGCGCTCGACGTGCAGGAGCCTGGCCTGATCTGGGTCTTTGAGGTCTGGCGGGACCGCGCCGCGCTCGACACCCATTTCGCCGCCCCGCATCTCGCCGACTGGCGCGCCGCCTGGCCCGCGCTCGGGGTTTCCGATCGGCGGCTGACGCTCTACGACGTCGCGGCCGAGACGCCGCTCTAGCCTTCAGGACCTACGATGACCGACTTGCTCCTCCTGCCCGGCGACGGGATCGGGCCGGAAGTGACCGCCGAGGTGCGCCGCGTGGCGGAACGGCTCGCCCCAGACCTGACCATCGACGAGCGGCTGTTCGGCGGCGCGAGCTATGACGCGCACGGAGTTCCGCTGACCGACGAGGCGCTGGCCGCCGCGAAGCAGGCGCGCGCCGTCCTGATGGGCGCCGTCGGCGGACCGAAATGGGCCGGCGCCCCGCGCGACAAGCGCCCCGAAGCCGGGCTGCTCGCCCTGCGCGCCGGCATGGAGGTGTTCGCCAACCTGCGCCCGGCCCTCTGCTTCAAGCCCCTGGCGGATGCGTCCAGCCTCAAGCGCGAGCTGGTCGAGGGCCTGGACATCATGATCGTCCGCGAGCTGACGGGCGGCATCTACTTCGGCGAGCCGCGCTACATCGAAGACCTGCCGGGCGGCGGCAAGCGCGCCGTCGACACCCAGGTCTATACGACGGCCGAGATCGAGCGGGTGGCGCGCGTCGCCTTCGAGCTGGCGCGCGGCCGGCGCAACAAGGTGGCCAGCGCCGAGAAGTCGAACGTGATGGATTCCGGCCTGCTCTGGCGCGAGGTCGTCACCGATCTGCACAAGCGCGAGTACGCGGACGTCGAGCTGACCCACATCCTGGCCGACAACGCCGCCATGCAGATCGTCAAGGCGCCCAAGCAGTTCGACGTCCTGCTGACCGACAACCTGTTCGGTGACATCCTCTCGGACGCCGCCGCCCAGCTCACCGGCTCGCTCGGCATGCTGCCCTCGGCGGCCCTGGGCGTGGCGGGCAAGCCCGGCCTCTACGAGCCGATCCACGGCTCGGCGCCCGACATCGCGGGACAGGGCGTGGCCAATCCGCTCGCCGCCATCCTGTCGTTCGAAATGGCGCTGCGCTGGTCGCTGGATCGCGCCGACCTCGCCGACCGCCTGTTCGCCGCCGTCGGCCGAGCGCTGGACAAGGGCGCGCGCACGCCCGACCTTGGCGGCAAGCTCACCACCGCCCAGATGGGAGAGGCGGTGCTCGCCGAACTCTGAGGGGGCGCAACATGGCCAACTGGCTCGTGAAGTCGGAGCCCAACACCTACAGCTTCCAGGATCTGCAGCGCGACGGGCGCACGGTCTGGGACGGCGTGCGCAACAACGCCGCCGCGCTCCACCTGAAGGCCATGAAGGCCGGCGACGAGGTGCTGTTCTACCACTCCCAGGAAGGCCTCGCCGTCGTCGGCGTCGCCAGGGTGTCGAAGGAAGCCTTCCCCGACGCCAGCGACCCCTCCGGCCGCTTCGTCGCCGTAGAGCTGGAGCCGGTCCGGCCGCTGACGTCGCCGGTGACCCTGGCCGACATGAAGGCCAATCCCGCCCTCGCCGAGATGGCGATGATCCGCCAGTCGCGCCTGTCGGTCTCGCCGGTCAGCTCCTCGGAGTGGGCGGCGATCCTCAAGATGGCGGGCTAGCCCGCTACAGGTCGAGGTCCCAGCGCTCGCTGGTCAGGCCGAACCCGCCGAAGTCGCGGTTGGGCCAGGAGTCCTTCAGTTCGAAGCCGACGCTGGCGTAGATCGCGCGCGCCGCCGTCAGGATGCTCTGGGTCCACAGCGTCATCCGCCGATAGCCGGCCTGCCGGGCGAAGGCGATGCACTCGTCCACCAGCTTGCGCCCGACCCCCAGGCCACGGGCCGAAGGGTCCACCAGCAGCAGCCGCAGCTTCGCCGTCTCATCGTCCCCCTTGGCCAGGAAGATCGAGCCGATGTTGCGGCCGCCCTGCTTGGCGATCCAGCAGCGCTCGCGAGCGGGATCGAAGTCGTCCACGAAGTCGGCGACGATCCGCGCGACCAGCGCCTCGAACCGGTGGTCCCAGTGATACTCCCGGCCGTAGATCTCGCCGTGCGACTGGACCACCCAGCCGTAGTCGCCGAGCTCCGGCTCGGCGAGGCGCCACGGCTCGGGGGCGCGCCCGCCGTCGAGCAGCGCTTCCACCGTCTCGAGCGCGGCCGCCAGCTCCGCCCGCTGCGCCGCCGACAGTTCGGCGATCAGGCCCTCGGCCTGGATGTTCGACCGCTGCTGCAGCTCGGCCATCAGCCGGGCGCCCTCGCCGCTGGGCCGCAGCACCACGCTTCGACCGTCGACGTCCGAGCGCTCCCGCACCACCAGCCCGTCGCGTTCCAGGCGCTTGAGGATGCGGCTGAGGTATCCCGGATCGAGCCCGGTGCGTTCGGTCACCGTCTTGGGCGTGACCCCGCCCGAGGTCGCGATCTCATAGAGCGTGCGCGTCTCGGCCAGGGTGTAGGGACTGCCGACATGGCCTCGGTCCATCACCCCGATGGCGCGGGTGTAGAACCGGTTGAAGCGGCGGATGACCGCCACGGTGTCCTGCGGAGCCGTCATGCCTCCACTGTGACGCCGTACATTTGACGGAGTCAACTATCTGCGGAGTTACCCATTTTGGGGGTCCCGCCGGCGCGCCGTCGCCCGACTCCCCTCCAGGTGGCCCGGAGGGCGCGGCGCCCGGAAAGCTCGTGTTAACGGAACTCACCCCTAAGCTCCGCCCCGAGAAGGCCGATGATGGCCGGTGTGCGGAGGTCAGGGGGCAGGCCATGTCGCTCGATGCCGCCTCTCGTGCGCGCTTCAATCTGGACCGCGCCGCCGTGATGTTGCTGGACGACACGCCGCTCGGCATGTCGATCCTGGTGCAGATCGTCACCGGCCTGGGGGCCAAGACGCTCTATCGCTGCACCACCGTGGAGCAGGCGCAGGAAGTCGCCTCCAACTATGAGCTCGACCTCGCCATCGTCGACGGCATGGCCCCGTCGGGCCAGGGCTACGATTTCGTGCGATGGCTGCGCACCGAGGCCAAGGAGCCCAATTGCTACACGCCCGTGCTTGTCACCACCGCCCACACGCCCGCCAGCGACGTGGTTCGCGCGCGTGACTGCGGCGGACACATCATCATCAAGAAGCCGATCGCGCCCAAGGTGATGCTGGAGCGGATCCTGTGGGTGGCCAAGGAAGGCCGGCCCTTCCTGTTCTCCGGCGGCTACGTCGGACCGGATCGCCGCTTCCGCAACGACGGGCCGCCGGACGGCGTCGGCCGCCGTCGCGAGGATCTCGCCGCCCAGGCGGCCGCCGAGGCCGAAGCCGGTCAGTCCGTGTCTCAACCCACGCCCGAAGTCCGCCAAGCCTCATGAGCGCCGTCCGCTTCGTCTTTCCCAAGCTGCGACTGGCCGAGATCCTCAAGACCCCGGGCGGTCTGACGGTCGCGGACGCCCTCGAGCGCGCGCAGGCGAACCTCGACACGCTCAAGCCCTCGTGCGTCGCCGAGCTGGTCGCCCTGCTGGAGTTGGCCGACGCCGCCTTCGAACGCCTTGGGCCCGTCTTCGACGATGCTGCGCTGACCGACCTCTACGCCATCGCCGTGCGCGGCATCGGCGCCGGCGCCGTCTGCGGCACGCCCGCCATCGACCAGGCGCTGACCAGCCTCTGCGACCTCATCGACCATCTCCGCACCACGGGTCATTACGATCGTGCGGCGGTGGGCGTGCACCTCCGGGCGTGGCGGTTGCTGATGAACCCCGACCTTCCGGACGCCGGCGTCCAGCGGGTCCTGGATGGGCTGCGGAAGGTGGCGGCGCGTTACGCGGCCTAGGGTTCGATCGTCATCTGGGTCTGTGTGACGAGGGCGAGCAGCTTGCCGTCCATGTCCGTGATCCGCGTCTGCCAGACGCTGGAGCGGCGCCCGACGTGCAGCGGCGCGGCCTCCCCCTCCACCACCGAACCCGCGGGGGCCGCCCGCAGGAAGTTGGTCTTGCTCTCCAGCGTCGTCGTGCGGGCGCCGGGCGGCAGGTTCAGCACGCCGCCGATGGCCCCCAGGGCGTCGGCGAAAGCCATGTACGCGCCGCCGTGCAGGATCCCGCCGGCGGTGCAGAGGTCGTCGCGGACCACGAGACGCCCCCGCACGCGATCCTTGGACCGCTCCAGGATCTCCACGCCCATCAGGTCGGAGAACGGCATGCCGGTGCTCATCGGTCTTCCCTTTCCACCACGCCCCGAACCTCGACCATTCGCTGGCGCGTCATGCTGCGCACGAATTGCCGTCGGCCCGCGTGAGCCTATCTGATGAGGGGTTGAGGATCGCTGCCTTGCGTTGCGGAAACGCAAGGCGTAACGGGACCAGCCCCGAAGTCGTTCGGGCTGTCCTTTGGAGAATTGAGATGGGTTACCGGGTCGCCGTGGTCGGCGCCACGGGCAACGTGGGCCGCGAAATGCTGAACATCCTCGAGGAAGTCAAATTCCCCGTGGAGAAGATTCACGCGATCGCCTCGCGGAAATCCATTGGCCAGCTCGTCTCGTTCGGCAATCAGAACATCGCCTGCGAGGACGTCGAGCAGTTCGACTTCTCCAAGGTCGACGTCGTGCTGATGAGCGTCTCCGGCTCCTTCTCGAAGGAGTGGGCGCCCAAGATCGGCGCCGCGGGCCCCATCGTCATCGACAACTCGTCGGCCTGGCGCATGGACCCCGACGTGCCGCTGATCGTGCCGGAGGTGAACCCGGACGACGTCGAGTGGGCGAACAAGAAGAACATCATCGCCAACCCCAACTGCTCGACCGCCCAGCTCGTCGTGGCCCTGAAGCCGCTGCACGACCGGGCGAAGATCAAGCGCGTCGTCGTGGCGACCTACCAGTCGGTTTCCGGCGCCGGCAAGGAAGGCATGGACGAGCTCTGGGATCAGACCAAGGACGTCTTCGTCCTGGGCGCCCGCGAGCCCAAGAAGTTCCCCAAGCAGATCGCGTTCAACGTGATCCCCTTCATCGGCGCCTTCCGCGACGACGGCTACACCGATGAGGAGGCCAAGATGTGGAACGAGACGCACAAGATGATCGATCCGGCGATCAAGCTGACGGTCACCTGCGTGCGCGTCCCCGTGATGGTCGGCCACTCCGAGGCGGTGAACATCGAGTTCGAAAGTCCGCTGGACGAGGACGAGGCCCGCGAGATCCTGCGCGAGAGCCCCGGCCTGGTGGTGATCGATAAGCGTGACCCCACCGGCTACATCACGCCCAAGGAAGCCCAGGGCGAGTTCCCGGTCTACGTCAGCCGCATCCGCAAGGACGACACCGTCGAGCACGGCCTGTCCATGTGGGTGGTGGCCGACAACCTCCGGAAGGGCGCCGCGCTCAACGCGGTGCAGATCGCCGAGCTGCTGCACCAGCGGGGCCTCATCCGCCAGAAGGCGCTCGCCTAGGATGAGCCCGTCGAAAGCGTCGGGCGATTCCCGCCTGGCGCTTTCGGCCGGGATCGCCTGCTACCTCATCTGGGGCTTCGTGCCGCTGGCCTTCCAGGCCATCGGCCGCCTGGGCGTGGGGCCGTGGGAAATCCTCTCGCAGCGGATCGTCTGGAGCATCCCGGCCGCGGCCCTGTTCGTCCTCGCCGCGCGCCAGGGCCGCCAGGCGCTCGACGTCCTGCGCAAGCCCAAGGTGCTGGCGTGGCTCGGCCTCTCGTCCCTGCTGATCGCGCTGAACTGGGTGGTGTTCATCTGGGCGGTGAACTCGGGCCGTCTGCTCGAGACCAGCCTCGGCTACTACATCAATCCGCTGGTCAACATGGCCGCCGGAGCCCTGCTGTTCCGCGAGCGCATCCCGGCGCTGGGCAAGGTCGCCATCGGCCTGGCCCTGGTGGGCGTGGTCATCCAGGCCGTGGCGCTGGGCCACCTGCCCTGGGTTTCGCTGGTGCTGGCCTTCAGCTTCGGCGGCTATGGCGTCGTGCGCAAGCAGGTGGCCGCCGACGCCCAGACCGGCCTCTTCATCGAGTGCCTGATCCTGGGCCTGCCGAGCCTCGCCTACATCCTCTGGATCGAGGCCCAGGGCGTCGGTCACTTCACCGACAGCGCCGCCAGCGTCGCCTGGCTGATCGCCTCCGGTCCCATCACCGCCGTGCCGCTGGTGCTGTTCGCCTGGGCCGCCCGCCGCGTGCCGCTCTCGGCCATGGGCTTCCTGCAGTTCATCGCGCCCACCATCAGCTTCGGCTTCGGCCTGATGCAGGGCGAGCACTTCACGCCGCTCCGGGCGCTGTCGTTCGTCTTCATCTGGCTGGGCGCGGCCACCTTCGCTTATGCGGCCTGGCGTCGCAGCCGCGCGACGGCGATCACCCCCGTCGCCGAGGCGCAGCCCGCCGAGTAGCCGTCGAAGCGCGACCACCACCCCCAAGTTGGGTAGCCCTGCAACTGTCGCGCGCAGGCCCCCCGGGTCAGAACAGGATCGTCAAACCTGTTCCGGAGCCTCCGATGGGGACCGCAGACAAGCCGATCGCCCTCGTCGTCGACGACAACGAGGCCAACCGCCTGGTCCTGGAGCTGATGCTCGAGGCCGCCGGCCTGGAGGCCGTGAGCGTCGCCTCGGGCGCCGCGGCCCTCGCGCGGCTGCACGAACGCCGGTTCGACCTGGTCGTCACCGACCTGCGCATGCCCGGTATCGACGGGTTCGGCCTGCTGGCCGCCATCCGCGCCATGCCGCAGACGCGGCGCATGCCGGTGGTCGCCACCTCCGCCGCGGTGCTCTCGAACAGCCCGGACCAGATCCTCGGCCACGGCTTCACCGCCTTCCTGGCCAAGCCCATGCTGGTGGCGGACGTCCAGGCCTGCGTCGACGGCCTCGGCATCCTGCAGGCCTGGCGAGCGGCCGCTTAGGACCCCAGCGGCTTCTCCATCACCGCCAGCTCCAGCGGCGGCTCGACCTCGGCCGGGAACGGCCGCGTCTCGCCGGTCAGCCGGTAGCCCCGCCGCTCGTAGTAGGCGATCAGCTCGGCGCGCACCGACACCACCGACAGCTCCATGACGGCGGCGCCCCAGCGCTCGACGGCCCAGGCCTCGGCGGCGGCGATGATCGCCCGGCCCAGGCCGCCGGCCTGGCGGATGGGATCCACTGCAAGCAGGCCCAGGTAGGCTCGGTCGTCGGCCACGCGGCTCACCTGCACGCAACCCGCCACGGCCTCGCCGTGGAGCGCCAGCAGGATCACCTCGCCCGGCCTGGCGATGATCCGGGCCAGGGTCTCGGCGCTGGTGCGCGGCGTCTCCAGCAGGTCGGCTTCGTGCGTCCAGCCGGCCCGGGCGCTCTCGCCGCGATAGGCGCTCTCCACGAGGCGGTGCAGCATGGGGAGGTCTTCAGCGGCCGCCGGGCGGAAGGTCGGGGTCTGAGAAGCCATGGCCCCGCTTAGCACGCCGCCGCGTCTCCGCTGTCATTTCTGCGTGGCCTGCGGCACATGACGTCACGGACGACGAGGACAAGCCCATGCACCCGGACGATGACGAGGACGGCGGCGGTTTCGATGTGGACGACTGGAGCCGGCTGAAGGCCTTCGCCGGCCGGGTCGCCACCCTGGACGACGTCCAGGCCCGCCGCGCGGTCTTCGCCCTCGCCGACACCCTCGACCCGCGGCCCCTCGACATGGCCCTGCCCCAGCCGGTGATCTGGTGGGAGGAGGATGGCGAACAGGCCGCCGTCGCCATCCAGGCCGAGGCCCACCTCAACACCGAGGGCGAGACCATGGAGGTGCTGGGCCTGATCCTGCCCGACGGCGAAGGCGCCGTGGCCCTGCTGGACGACGTCGATCTCGTCGACGACACCGATCCCACCTGGCGCGACCTGGTCAGCCGCGCGGTCGATAGCGCCGACGACTAGAGGCCAGCGCGATCGCCAGGACCGGGCGCCCTCGTCCGCGGGCGGCCCAGACCGGTCGTCCTGACCGCGCCTAGAAGGACTCCCATTCGGAGGCCACGGGCTTGCGCAGGGCGCCGCCGCCCGAGCCGCCGGAGGCGACGGTCCTCAGGGCCACCACCCGGCCGGAGGCGGGGCGTGGCTCCTCGGCGGCCGGCGCGCTCGACGTCCCGCCCACCTCGAAGCGGCTGATCAGCCGCGCCATCTCGTCAGTTTCCTGGGCCAGGCTGTGGCTGGCGGCGGTGGACTGTTCCACCATCGCCGCGTTCTGCTGCGTCGCCTGGTCCATCTGGTTGACCGCCGTGTTCACCTGCTGGAGGCCTGTGGACTGCTCCAGCGCCGACGCGGCGATCTCGGTGACGGCCGTGTTGATCTCGGCCACCTGGGCCACGATGCGCTGCAGGGCCGCACCGGTGCGATCCACCAGGCTGACGCCTTCCGACACTTGGCTCGTCGAGGCCGAGATCAGGGTCTTGATCTCCTTGGCGGCATCGGCCGACCGCTGGGCCAGAGCCCGCACTTCCGAGGCCACGACGGCGAAGCCCTTGCCCGCGTCGCCCGCGCGGGCGGCTTCCACCCCGGCGTTGAGCGCCAGCAGGTTGGTCTGGAAGGCGATCTCGTCGATGACGCCGATGATCTGGCTGATCTCGTTGGAGGAGCGCTCGATCTGGCCCATGGCGGTGATCGCCTCGCGGACCACCTCGCCCGACTGCCGCGCCTCGTCCGTCGCGCTGGAGACCACCTGCTGGGCGTGCTTCGCGCCCTCGGCCGTGGTCCGCACCGCGGCCGTGATCTCGTCCAGCGCGGCGGCGGTCTCCTCGAGGGAGGCGGCCTGCTGTTCCGTGCGGCGGGACAGGTCGTCCGACGCGCGGCTGATCTCGTCGGTGCCGGAGCGGATCCCGTTGGCCGCGCCGTTGATGACGCGCATCGCCTGCTCCAGCGTCTCCATCGCGCTGTTGTAGTCGGTGCGGAGCTTCTCGTACTCGGCGGGGAACGGCGTCGCCAGGCGGTGGGTGAGCTGGCCGGCGGCGAGCGCGGACAGGCCTTCGCCGACGTCGTGCACCGCGTTCGCCCGGGCGGTGACGTCGGTCGCGAACTTCACCACCTTCATGACCCGGCCGCTCAGGTCGAAGATTGGATTGTAGGAGGCGCTGATCCACACCTCCTTGCCGCCCTTGCCGATGCGCTTGAACTCCGCCGCGACGAACTCGCCGGCGTTCAGCTTGCGCCAGAAGTCGGCATAGTCCGGCGACTCCGCATAGGCCGGGTCGACGAACATCCGGTGTTCCCGGCCGCGGATCTCGTCGAGGCTGTAGCCGACCGTCGAGAGGAAGGCCTCGTTGGCGGTGATGATCGTGCCGTCGGTCTCGAACTCGATGATCGCCTGGGCGCGGGAAATGGCGTTCAGCTTGCCCTCGAACTCGGCGTTCCGCAGCTTCACGTCCGTAATGTCGGTCGCCGCCTTGACCACCCCGACGACCTTGCCGGCGGCGTTGAACACGGGGTTGTAGCTGGCCTGGATCCAGACTTCCCGGCCGCCCTTTCCGATGCGCTTGTATTCCCGGGCGTCGAACTCGCCGTCGCCCAGCTTCTTCCAGAACGCCCGGTAGTCCGCCGACTGCGCGTACTCGGGCTCCACGAACATGCTGTGGTGCCGGCCGATGATCTCCGAGGCTTCATAGCCGATCACCGCGCAGAAGTTGGCGTTCGCCGCCAGGATCTTGCCGGAGGCGTCGAATTCGATGATCGCCAGCGACCGGTTCAACGACGCCAGGAGCGCGTCCGGGCGGAACGCATACGACGTCTTGCGTCCGAGCATCTGAAATCCTCCAGTCGCATCGACGGCGGGCGCCTTTGCCGGCGTCGAGCACATTGCACGCTCGCTGTGAGTTATCCGAAGATAATGGGGCGTTAACGTCGCAAATTATCTAGTAACGGATGTAATGGTTATAGTTAAGCCTCACCCAAGGTTGCGTGCAACTGCTACACGATTTACCTGCGGTATCTAGTGTTCAACTGAACCTTGCATCTACCCCTGCGGGCAGCAGGCGTCGCGCTCACCCCTTGGTGGTTTCCAGCGTCCGCACAGATGGTCGCCTAGAGGCCCTTGTAGGCCGCCTCGATCAGCCGCCGCGGCCGCGGGTCGCCCATCAGCGCCGTGCCCTGCTTGTTCATGACGTAGGCGCCGCCCAGCTTCCGCTCAGGGTCGGCGAAGCCGCAACTGCCGCCCCAGCCCGAGTGGCCGAAGGTCCGCTCCCCCGGGCCCCAGGGATGGTTCGGCGCATTGCGCATGACGCCCGCGCCCCAGCTCATCTCGAAGGGCAGCACCAGGTCTTGGCCGCGGATGCGCTCGCGCGACAGCTCGGCGATCAGGGCCGGCGACAGGATCTGCTCGCCCTCCAGCCAGCCGTCGTCGGCCAGCGCCCCCATCAGCCGCGCGAGGGAATGGGCGGTGGCGTAGCCGTTGGCCGACGGGACCTGCGTCTTGCGCCACTCCGCCGCCGGAACGCCGCCAACGGAAGCCCAGGGCGTCAGGAAGGCCGCCCGCGTCGCCTCGTTCACCTCGCCGAAGTCCGGCAGGGCGTTCGGCCGCTGCAGCTCGGCCAGGCGGTCGGCCTCGCTCTCGGGCAGGCCGATCCAGAGGTCCAGGCCGAACGCTGCGTGGAAGTCCTCGCGCAGCGCATCGCCCATCATCCGGCCGTCGGTGCGCCGGAAGATCTCGCCGGCCAGGAAGCCGAAGGTGATGGGGTGGTAGCCGCTTGCGCTGCCCGGCGGCCACATCGGCGCCATGGCCGCCAGCTTCTCCGCGATCGCGTCCCAGTCGACCCACAGGCTGGGCTCCATCGGCTCGGGGAAGCCGGGCAGGCCCGCCTGGTGCGACAGCGCCTGCTCGACGGTGATCCCACCCTTCCCGGCCTGGGCGAACTCGGGCCAGAGCTCGGCGACCCGCTGGCCATAGTCGAGCTTGCCGGCGTCCACCTGCCGGGCGACCAGCAGGGCCGCCAGCGCCTTGGTCGTGGAGAAGATGCAGGTCAGGGTCCGGTCGTCGAAAGGCCGGGTCCGCTTCCGGTCCGCGTATCCGGCCCAGAGGTCCAGCACCACCTCGCCGGCCTCCACGAGAGTGAAGCGCGCGCCCAGCTCCTCGCCGGCCGCGAAGTTGGCGGCGAAGGCGTCCTTCACCTGGGAAAAACGCGACGGGGCGAACCCGGAAATCTCCACCATCAGACCGTCGCCTTCTCCATGGAACCGCGGCTGGCGTCGACGGCCGCCGTCTCGGACATCGGCGGGGCATGCCCCCCGCGGCCTCCGAAATCAACCGTTAGAGGCGCGTGACGCGCACGGTCGCGCGCGGGTTCACGAGGCGGTCGGCGAGCGCCACGATGGGCAGCTCGGGCGCCTTCCACTCCAGGGTGGCCCGCACGGTCTCGGCGGCCGCCTGCGCCGCCCGCTGCGCCGCCGCCTCGGGCGCCAGGCCCTCAACCAGCCCGGCGCCGAAGCTCGCCGCGACGAGGTCGCCTGTGCCGTTCGGCATATGCTCCACCCTGGGGTGGCTGAACAGTGTGGCGGCGGAGGCCGTGACGAACAGCAGGCCGATCTCGTCGTCGCCCGCCGGGACCGAGGTGACCAGCGCCGGCTTGCCGAGGCTTCGCGCCGCCGCCGCCGCCTCGGCCGCGTCGCCCACCGGCCGGTCGGCCAGCCGCGAGAGCTCCCAGACGTTGGGCGTGATCCAGTCGGCGACGGGAACCAGGCGGCGCGCCAGAACCTCGGCGACCTCGGGCTTCACATAGAGGCCTTTCGGCTCGTCGCCCATGACGGGATCGACCACCACGATGGGCCGGTCGGCATGGGCCCCCTTGCGGTTGGCGGCGCGCACCCGCTCCAGGACGCCGGCGGCGATCTCCACCTGTTCGGGAAGGGAGAAGTGGCCGGTGACCACCAGGTCCACCAGGCCGAAGAGCGCGTCGGCCTCGATGTCCGCCAGCATCCGCGCCAGCACCTCAGGCGATGTCACCTCGCCGACGCCGCCCTTGGCGGGGCTGCGCCCGAACATCACCGTCGGCGCCAGCACGGGATCGATCCTGTGCGCGGCCAGCACATACTGCTGGGCGCCGCCGCCGATGCGGCTCGCCGCCACGAACGAGGAAAGAATCAACGCCAGGGGCATGGCGGAATCCTAGCGCCGCTGCCCTAACGTCGCCTTTCCGACAAACGAAAAAGGGCTCCCGGATTTCGCCGGGAGCCCATCATTTCGGCGCTGCGTGCGCGATCAGTAGCGGTAGTGCTCGGGCTTGAACGGCCCTTCGACGGTCACGCCGATGTAGTCGGCCTGGTCCTTCGACAGCTTGGTCAGCTTCGCGCCCAGCTTCTCGAGGTGGAGGAAGGCCACCTTCTCGTCGAGGTGCTTCGGCAGCGTGTAGACCTTGGTCTCGTACTTGGCGCCGTTGGTCCACAGCTCGATCTGGGCCAGCGTCTGGTTGGTGAAGCTGGCGCTCATCACGAAGCTGGGGTGGCCCGTGGCGTTGCCCAGGTTCACCAGACGGCCTTCCGACAGCACGATGATCTTCTTGCCGTCCGGGAATTCCACGTGGTGGACCTGCGGCTTGATCTCGTCCCACTTGAAGTTGCGCAGGCCGGCGATCTGGATCTCGGAATCGAAGTGGCCGATGTTCGCGACGATCGCGTTGTTCTTCATCTTGCGCATGTGGTCGACGGTCAGCACGTCCTTGTTGCCCGTCGCGGTGACGAAGATGTCGGCCTTGTCGGCCACGTCTTCCATGGTCACCACCTCATAGCCCTCCATCGCCGCCTGCAGGGCGCAGATCGGGTCGACCTCGGTGACCATCACGCGCGCGCCGCCGTTGCGGAGCGAGGCGGCCGAGCCCTTGCCCACGTCGCCGTAGCCCAGGACCACGGCGGTCTTGCCGGCCAGCATCACGTCGGTGCCGCGGCGGATGGCGTCCACCAGGCTCTCGCGGCAGCCGTAGAGGTTGTCGAACTTCGACTTGGTGACGCTGTCGTTGACGTTGATCGCCGGGAACGGCAGCTCGCCGCGCTCGGCCATCTGGTACAGGCGGTGCACGCCCGTCGTGGTCTCTTCCGAGACGCCCTTGCAGGCCGCGCGGATCGCCGAATAGAAGCCCGGCTTTTCCTTCAGGTAGCGCTTCATCACCGTGTAGAGCGCTTCCTCTTCCTCGTTCTGCGGGTTGTTGAGCACCGACGGATCGGCCTCGGCCTTCGGGCCCAGCACGCAGAGCAGGGTGGCGTCGCCGCCGTCGTCCAGGATCAGGTTCGGGTAGCCGCCGTCGTGCCACTCGAAGATCTTGTGGGCGTATTCCCAGTACTCGATCAGGGTCTCGCCCTTGATCGCGAACACCGGCGTGCCCTTCACCGCGATGGCGGCGGCGGCGTGGTCCTGGGTGGAGAAGATGTTGCACGAGGCCCAGCGGACCTCGGCGCCCAGCGCCTGCAGCGTCTCGATGAGCACCGCGGTCTGGATGGTCATGTGCAGCGAGCCGGCGATCCGCGCGCCCTTCAGCGGCTGCGACTTGCCGAACTCGGCGCGCGTCGCCATCAGGCCGGGCATCTCGGTCTCGGCGATGTCGATTTCCTTGCGGCCCCAGTCGGCGAGCGCGATGTCCTTCACGACGTAGTCGGTCATGGTGTCCTCGGGTGGGATTGTCTTGGCTGGCTCTATAGCCGCGCGGCCGACCAGCCGCAACAATCATATAAAGAATTCTTTATATGCCTCGCAGCGCCCGGCCCCGATCCGACTTGCTCTCGGTGGAGGGGTGCAGCGGCGCCGCCTGGCCGAGGTGGCGCGCCAATTCGAACAGCGCACTCTCCGGCCCTGACTTCAGCTCCAGCTCCACTTCGCTGATCGGGCTGGAGCGCCCGGCGGCCCGGGCCTCCCCGGTGTCGGCCGCGATCTCGATCAGCGCCTCGCCGAAGCGCACCAGCCGCTGACGCCGGGTGATGCGCACCGTCGAGACCTCGCCCAGGGTCTGGAGCTGGCGCGCATCCAGCAGGGATCCCAGCACCGGCATCGACAGGTCGGGCCCCGGCCCCGCGACCTCGAGCTCGTGCTCCTCGCGCGAGTAGCCCTTGCCGCGTTTCAGGGTCTGGATCAGGCGCCCCTTCGAGGCTCTCACCCGGAACGACGCCTGGGCCTGCGCCAAGGCGCCGTCGGGCGTGTCGTAGTAGGTGGACACAAGCTCGAGCACCTCGTCCTCGCCCGGCGGCGCCGCGTCCAGCACCGCGTCCATGTCGCCGGGCGCGCAAAGGAACTTCAGCTCGATCTCGCGGGGCTCGCCCATGTTGCTGACCCTAAGGAAAGCCCGCTATGGCCGGGCCGGTCCGTCCTGGAGAGACCTCATGAACGCGCACGTCCGCCCTGTCGACCCTGCGACCGATCCCGGGCTTCCGCGCCACGACTGGACGCTGGAGGAGGTCGAGGCGCTGTTCGAGCTGCCCTTCACCCAGCTGGTGTTCCGCGCCGCCGAGGTCCACCGCCGCTGGTTCGACCCCACCGAGCTTCAGCTCTCCCAGCTTCTCTCGGTGAAGACCGGCGGCTGCCCCGAGGACTGCGGCTACTGCGCCCAGTCCCACAAGTTCAAGACGGGCGTGGGCGCATCGAAACTGATGGAGGCCGAGACCGTCATCGCCGCCGCCGCCGAGGCCAAGGCGGGCGGCGCCCAGCGCTTCTGCATGGGCGCGGCCTGGCGGGATCTGAAAGACCGCGATCTGCCGAAGGTCGCCGCCATGATCTCGGGCGTGAAGGCGCTCGGCCTCGAAACCTGCGCGACGCTAGGGATGCTGACGCCCGACCAGGCGAAAGAGCTCAAGGCGGCCGGCCTCGACTTCTACAACCACAACCTCGACACCGGCCCGGACTACTACGACAAGGTCGTCACCACCCGCACCTACCAGGACCGCCTGGATACGCTCGCCGCCGTGCGCGACGCGGGCATGTCCACCTGCTGCGGCGGCATCGTCGGCATGGGCGAGACCCGCCGCGACCGCGCCGGCCTGCTGCACCAGCTCGCCGTCCTGCCGGCCCATCCCGACAGCCTGCCGATCAACGACCTGATGCCGATCCCCGGCACGCCGCTGGGCGATTCGAAGGCCGTCGACCCGCTCGAGTTCGTCCGGATGATCGCCGTGGCCCGCATCGTCTGCCCCAAGGCCATGGTCCGCATCGCCGCCGGCCGCGAGCACATGACCAAGGAGCTTCAGGCGCTCTGCTTCCTGGCCGGCGCCAATTCGATCTTCGTGGGCGGGCGCCTGCTCACCACCAACAATCCCGAGAAGAGCGCCGACGAGGCCCTGCTCGAAGACCTGAAGATGAAACCGATGGGATCTGCGGCGCTCGCCTGAGCGTCAGGCGGCCGGCGGCGACAGCAGGGCGATGGCCTGATCGAGCTGGTAGTCGCCCTCGTAGCCGGCGGGCGGCATGCTGACGCTTGTCGGCACAGGCGCAGGCGTGGCGGGGATCGGCAACCGCGGATCCTCCGGAAGATCGTCCTGGCGGAGATGAAGGCGGGGATCGGGGTCCAGGTCCGAGGCCGATCGCGCGACCCAGATGTCCGGCGAGAGGCCGCGGCGGTGGAATCCCTTGCCGGACGGCAGTTGCAGCTCGCTGGTGGTCAGCTTGAACGCCCCGCCGGAACCGAAGACCAGCGGAACGATCAGCTGGACGAGGCCCATGCCTTGCGTGCGGACCCCCAGCAGACGCGCCCGGCCCCGCTCCTGCAGCGCGCCCGCCAGCAGCTCCGCTCCGGAGGCGGTCTGGGAGTCGACCAGCACGATCAGCGGACGGCCGCCCAGCACGTCGCGGCTCTTGCGCTTGGCGCGGACCGGCTTCTGCCCGTCGCGCTCGCGCTGCTGGAAGACCGGGCCCGCCCCCAGGAACAGGGCGGCGGTCGGCGCGACCTCGTCCAGCAGCCCGCCTGGACAATCGCGGAGGTCGAGCACCAGGCCGGCCAAGTCGTCGCGCTCGGCCAGCAGCTGCAGGATAGCGGCGTGGAGCTCCTCCGAGACCTTCTCGCCCAGGCTGCCGACCGCGACGTAGCCCACCGGGCCACGACGTTCGGCGGCGCGGATGCGCGGCCGCACGCCGAGGTCGGGTTCCGCCGACAGGCTGATCGTTGCGCCCGCACGCTCGACGCGGAGATTCAGCGGTCCAGGGGTCGAAGGGGCCAGGCTCCCGAGCACGTCGTCGGGCGAACGGCTCTCCACCGGCGTCCCGTTCACGCTCAGGAGGCGATCGCCGATCCTGAGGCCGGCGCGGGCGCCGGGGCCGTCCGGGCGGACGCTGGTGAGGATCAGGCCGTGCGCCGGGCTCGCGGTCAGCCGCACATCAAGGCCGACGCGCGAGCGCTCCCGCAAGCGGTCGAAGTCCTCCGGCTCGATGTACTCCGCCTGGCGGTCGAGGCGGCCGGCGAGTTCGCGTAGCGCCGCTCGCCCGGTCTGGACCGGCGGCGTCCCGTCGGGCGGGACGCCCAGATAGTCGTTCCGGATGTAACCCATCACCTTGGCGACGGCGTCCTGCCACTCCTGCGCGGACGGTTCGTAGCGGGGCGGTGCGCTCGCGGGGTCGGCAGGCTGTGCGCCCGCCGGGGCTCCGGCGCTGATCGAGAGGGCCGCGATCGCCGCGACCATCGCCCTGCGTACTCCACGTCCCGTCGGCATGCGGCCTCCGCTTTGGGTCCGAATGCAGCACGACCGGCGACGAGGATGCAATGTCGGCGGCGACCTAGCTTAAGCGTCCTTCGGGTCCTATCTGGGAGGCTCCGGAGGGCGCGCGTGGATCCGATCATCTCAGTCAGAGGTCTCTCGAAGACCTACGCCTCGGGCCATCAGGCCCTGAAGGACGTGAACCTCGACATCCGAAAGGGCGAGATCTTCGCCCTGCTGGGGCCGAACGGCGCCGGCAAGACGACGCTCATCGGGATCATCTGCGGCCTGGTGCGATCCAGCGGCGGACAGGTGGTCGCCGACGGCCACGACATCCACAAGGACTACCGCGCCGCCCGCACCAAGATCGGCCTGGTCCCGCAGGAGCTGTCCACCGACGCCTTCGAGACCGTCTGGGCGACCGTGAAGTTCAGCCGCGGCCTGTTCGGCAAGCCGCCGAACGACGCCCTGCTCGAGAAGATCCTCAAGGATCTCAGCCTGTGGGACAAAAAAGACAGTAAAATCATGGCTTTGTCCGGCGGCATGAAGCGCCGGGTGATGATCGCCAAGGCCTTGTCCCACGAACCCACGATCCTGTTCCTCGACGAACCCACCGCCGGCGTCGACGTCGAGCTGCGCCGCGACATGTGGGAGATGGTCCGAGGCCTGCGGGAGCAGGGCGTCACCATCATCCTGACGACCCACTACATCGAGGAAGCCGAGGAGATGGCCGACCGGATCGGCGTCATCTCCAGAGGCGAGCTGATCCTCGTCGAGGACAAGGATGTCCTGATGCGTAAGCTGGGCAAGAAGCAGCTCACCCTCCACTTGCAGGAGCCGCTGCAGACCGTGCCCGCCGGCCTCGCCGCCTACCAGCTCGAGTTGGCCGCCGAGGGAGCCGAGCTCGTCTACACCTTCGACGCCCAGGCCGAGCGCACCGGCATCGCCGAGCTGATCAGGCGCCTGACCGAGCTCGGCGTCGACTTCAAGGACCTGCGCACGCAGGAAAGCTCCCTCGAGGAGATCTTCGTGAACCTGGTCAGGAGCCGCGCGTGAACGTCCATGCCGTGAAAGCCATCTACCGGTTCGAGATGCAGCGCTGGTTCCGGACCATCGTCCAGAGCCTGGCCGCGCCCGTAATCACGACCTCGCTCTATTTCATCGTCTTCGGAGCGGCGATCGGCCGTCGGATGCCCGAGATCGACGGCGTCAGCTACGGCGCCTTCATCATCCCCGGCCTGATCATGCTCTCGATCCTGACCGAGAGCATCTCGAACGGCTCGTTCGGCATCTACATGCCGAAGTTCGCGGGCACCATCTACGAGCTGCTCTCCGCGCCGGTCTCCACGATGGAGGTCGTGCTGGGCTACGTCGGCGCGGCGGCGACGAAGTCGGTAGTGCTGGGCCTGGTGATCCTCGCCACCGCGCGGCTGTTCGTCGACTTCTCCATCGCCCACCCGTTGGTGATGCTGGCCTTCCTGGTGCTGACCTCGGCTACCTTCAGCCTGTTCGGCTTCCTCACGGGCATCTGGGCCGACGGCTGGGAGAAGCTGTCGATCATCCCGATCCTGGTGATCACGCCGCTGACGTTCTTAGGGGGCAGCTTCTATTCCATCGACATGCTGCCGGACTTCTGGCGCAACGTCGCCCTGGTGAACCCGGTGGTCTACTTGGTCAGCGGTTTCCGCTGGGCGTTCTACGGCGTCTCGGACGTGGGCGTGGGCGTGAGCCTGGCGGCCACCTTCGGCTTCCTGGCGCTCTGCCTGGCGGCGGTGGGCTGGATCTTCAAGACCGGCTGGCGGCTGAAGACCTGACGCTACTCTTCTTCGTCGAAGCGGGCGGCCACCAACTCGGCGAGGGCCGCGACGGCGGCCTCGGCCTCTTCGCCTTCGGCCTCGATCTCGATGCAGCAGCCCGGCGAGGCGGCCAGCATCATCAGGCCCATGATCGAACGCGCGTCCACCGTCTGTCCGTCCCGCGACACGCGCACTTCCGCGTCGAAGCCGGCCGCCGTCTTCACGAACTTCGCCGAGGCGCGGGCGTGCAGGCCACGCTTGTTGACGATCTCGACGGTGCGGGAGGCGACGGTCTCGCTCAGCTTACTTCTCTCCAGCCAGGACGTAGGAGGCGACGGAGATGTACTTTCGCCCGGCTTCCTGGGCCGCGGCAACCGAGTCTTCCAGGCTGTAGCGAGTCCGGACGCTGGCGAGCTTGATCAGCATGGGCAGGTTCAGCCCGGCGATCACCTCGGCCTGGGTCTGCTCCATGACCGAAATGGCGAGGTTCGACGGCGTGCCGCCGAACATGTCGGTGAGCAGGATCACCCCGCCCCCGCTGTCGACGCGACCGCAAGCGTCGAGGATGTCCTTACGGCGGCGCTCCATGTCGTCGTCGGGCCCGATGCAGATCGCCTCGACGGCGGCTTGCGGCCCGACCACGTGCTCCATGGCGAAGACGAACTCCTCCGCCAGCCGCCCGTGGGTAACGATCACGAGGCCAATCATGCCTGTTGTTCCAAAGGGTATCCCCACCCGATGGCGCCTTAGCCGGGGCGCGAGCGGAGCTAAATACGCCTCTTGTCCGCCGCGTCAAAGGTTGAGAGCGCGCGACTGAGTTTCGCAGGGCCGGACTCTTCGAACGCTGGAGTTGTGATGACGGGAACGCTCACGCCGAGGATGTCGCCCGACGCTGGCTCAGGCATCCGTTCGGGCTCGCCGATCCGCGCCACCAGCCCGACCTCGCAAAGCGGCAGGGCCTCGGCGCGGACGACGTCGAGGCCGCGGACCTCCAGCAGGCCGTGCAGCACATCGGGCGCGCGTCCGTAGAGACGGCCGGCGGAGGCCCAGAGCGCGACGCGATCGTCGGCAACCAGCCGGAAGCCTTGGCCGAGCGCCCGGAGCGCGAGATCGCTCTTGCCGGCGCCGGACGGCCCTTCGATCAGCACCCCCAACCAGCGGCCGGCGACCCGTTGCGCGATCAGGCCGGCGTGGCGGATCAAAGGATCGGCTCCGGCAGGCTCAGGATGAAGATCGCGCCAAGGACCCGGCCGTCGGAGTCCTGGCGGTTCTGCGCCTGGAGGCTGCCGCCGTGAGCCTCGGCGATCTGACGCGCGATCGAAAGGCCCAGGCCCGAATTTCCGCCGAACGCCGCCCCCTTGGGACGCGACGTGTAGAAGCGCTCGAACACCGTCTCCAGGTTCTCGGGCGGTATGCCGGGGCCATTGTCCGAAACCGTCGCCAGGACCCGACCGTGGCCGCGGCCCAAGGCGACGGTCACCTCGTCCCCGGCGGGGCTGAAGGAACGCGCGTTGTCGATCAGATTGCGGAAGATCTGGCCCAGCGGGCCTTCCCGACCCAACACGCGCACCGGCTCTACGCCGGGAGCGATCTCCAGCCGCACGCGCACGTCCCCAGGCTTCGCCGTCGCCTGGTAGAGGCCGACGATGTCGCCGACCAGCCGGCCGAGGTCGACCATCTTCGGCTGGTCGCGCGAGAGCTCGGCGTCCAGGCGCGACGCGTTGGAGATGTCGGTGACCAGCCGGTCCAGCCGCTGCACGTCGTTCTTGAGGATGCCGAGGAGCCGGTCGCGGGCGGCGGGGTCCTTGATCAGATCCAGGGTTTCGACCGCCGAGCGCATCGAGGTGAGCGGGTTGCGGATCTCGTGGGCGACGTCGGCGGCGAACGACTCGATGGCGTCCATCCGCTCGGACAGCGAGTGGGTCATGTCCTCGAGGCTTCGGGTCAGGCCCCCGATCTCGTCGTCCCGCCGCGCCAGGTCGGGCAGCGAGATGGCCCGGGCGCGCGAGAGGCGCACGCTGTCGGCGGCCCGGGCCAGGCGGTTCACCGGCTGGGCGATCAGACTGTTCAGCAGGATCGAAGACGCCAGCGTCACGCCGATGGCGATCAGCACGAACGGGATCAGCGCCGCGCGCTCGCCGGCGATGATCTCGTCCACGTCGCTCGCCTCCAGCGTGATGACGCCGAGGACGGCCTGGACGTGCCGGATGGGGATCGAGACAGAGACCACGCGGTCGCCGTCGGGTCCGCGGCGCATCCCCGACCAGCGCTGGCCCTTCAGCGCTTGGGCCACCTCGGCCGCCAGCGCCTTCTGCGCATCGGCGGCCGTGGGCTTCGGCTTGTGGGGCATCAGGTCGAGGTGGACGCCGTCGTCTGCCCGGGCGCGGGCCGGCGGCAGGACCTTCCACTCGACCTTGTCGGCGACGAGGTCAGTGTCGGCCACGAGGCGCCCGGTCTCATCGAACAGCCTGGCCCGCTGGGTTTCGGGGCTCTTGAAGGTCTGCATGATCTCGGTGGCGAGCCCCGTGTCCATCTGCGGCTGGGGCTCGCCCACGGTGGCGGCGCGGTTGATGATGTCCGCGATCAGCTCGCCCTGGGCCGAGAGGCTGTCGATGCGGGCGTTGACCAGTCCCTGCCGGTACTCGTTGAGCACCAGCGCGCCGGCGACCAGGATCGCCAGCCCCAGCAGGTTCAGGGCGAGGATCAGCCTTCCGAGCTTGGAGCCCGGCAGCCAGCGGACCTTGGCCCGCCTGCCCCGGCCCGACTTCGGCCGCTCAGCTTTCCCGGTATCGGTAGCCGACGCCATAGAGGGTTTCGATCGCGTCGAACTCAGGATCCACCTCGCGGAACTTCTTCCGCATGCGTTTGATGTGGCTGTCGATCGTACGGTCGTCGACATAGACCTGGTCTTCGTAGGCCGCGTCCATGAGGTTGTCGCGGCTCTTCACGAAGCCCGGGCGCTGGGCCAGCGACTGCAGCAGCAGGAACTCGGTGACGGTGAGCTTCACCGGCTTGCCGTCCCACAGGCAGTCGTGCCGCGCGGGGTCCAGGGTGAGCTTGCCGCGCTTGATGGCCCGCGCGCCGGCGTCGGCGGCCGCGGCGGGCCCGACCACCGTGTCCTCCTCGCCGCGGCCGGCGCGGCGCAGCACGGCCTTCACCCGCTCGATCAGCAGACGCTGGCTGAACGGCTTGTGGATGTAGTCGTCGGCCCCGAGGTTGAAGCCCAGGATCTCGTCGATCTCCTCGTCCTTCGAGGTGAGGATGATCACCGGCAGGTCGGTGGTGCGGCGAAGCCGGCGCAGCACCTCCATGCCGTCCATGCGCGGCATCTTCACGTCCAGGATGGCCAGATCCGGCGGATCGTTCTCGAGCGCGGCGAGGCCCGAGGCGCCGTCGTAGTAGGCCTTGATGGTGTGGCCGTGGCTTTCGAGAGCCAGGCTGACGGAGGTGACGATGTTCTCGTCGTCGTCCACCAGGGTGATCTTGGCCATGTGGTCCCGAGGTCTCCTAGTCCGAGATGTCGCAAGCTATTCGCGAGGAAGCGTGGCCTCAATGGGGCCGCGGTGGAGGTATAGGCAAATCAACACGCCCTTAAGCTTGTTCGGTGAACGTGCGAGCGTCCGGGGGGATGCTGGCATGGATGGATTCAGCGTGCATTACGAGGTCTTCGTCCGGAAGACGCCCGGCCAGGCGTGGTCGCTGGACATGGCCACCGAGAGCCGGACGGCCGCGATCGAGGCCGCCGAGAGCCTCTATAACGCCGGCCGCGTCGCCGCCGCCAAGGTGACCAAGGAGATCCTCGACGAGGATACCCGCGAGTTCCAGTCGATCATCATCCTGAAGCTGGGCGCCGTGGAGGCGCCGCGCAAGGCCAAGCCGCAGCCCGACGCGCAGCCGCTGTGCGTCACCCCGCAGGACCTCTACACGCTGCACGCCCGCGAACGGATCGGCCGGCTGCTGGAAGGCTGGCTCGACCGCAACAACGCCACGCCGTTCGAACTGCTGCACCGCCCCGACCTCGTGGAGAAGCTCGAGGCGTCCGGCACCGATCTCCAGCACGCCATCCAGAAGATCGCGGTCCCCGAAGCCCACGCCCGCGGCATGTCGGTGCATGAGCTGATCCGGGTGTTCCACAGTCTCGTGGAACGCGCCGTCGATCGGCTGATGAAGGACCACAAGAAGGGCTCGCTGCCCGACGTCGACCGGGAGGGCTTCGCCGCGGCCGCCGATCGCGTGGCCCGCGAGCCTGAGCGCGCCTACCTGCTCGGCGCCGGCGTCGCCGCCTCGATTGCGCCGGCCAAGACCTGGTCCGAGAAGGTGCTGCGGCTGTTGGACCTCGCCGACGCCGCCCCGGCCGGCCAGGCCGCGCGCGCCCTGGCGTTCTCCACGCTCGAGCAGCCGTTGGCCGAGATCCTGGAGTCGAAGCCGGGGCTCGACAACCTGCTCGGCAAGGGCCTGGACCTGGGCGCCGGCCTGGCGGCCGTCACGCGGCTGACGGCGTTCGACGCGGTGGAGGCCCTGATCCGCGTGGAGCCCTCCGTCGCCAAGGTGATGCCCGAGCTGTCGCCGACCGCCCAGCGGCTGGCCAAGTGGCTGGCCGCCGAAGATTTCGCCGACGTCCGCACGGCGCTCGGCAAGCGTATCCTGCGCGAACTGAACGGTCCCCGTCGGCTGAAGCCCGGCGACGCCGAGGCCGAGATCGACGTGCTGCGGGCGCTCGCCATGTCGCTGACCGCCGCCTCCGGCAAGCTGCTGCCGCTGGAGGACGTCCAGCAGGCGTTCTCGCATCGGTCGCGGATGCTGATCACCGGCGACTTCGTCGAGGCCTACCTCGGGCAGGGCCGGACGTCCCACGAAGAGGTGGAGGCGCTGATCTGGCTGACCGAGAACGTCATCGGAGGCGCCAACAAGCGTCAGGCCGGGCGCTGGCTCACGGCCGTGGTGCACTCCCTGCGGTTCGAGAAGGAAATGCTGAAACTTGGCGAGGAGTCCGCGGCGGCGCGGCTCGCGCAGCTTGCGGCGCTGCAACGTTCCGTCGGTCGCTGCGGCCTGGCGGAGGAGGACTCCCAGCCGATCCAGGCCAAACTCGGCGACCTGGGCGGCCTGATCGAGGGCGAGACGAAGATGACGGCCGCCCTGGCCAAGGCCAACGCCTCGGCCGTTCAGCGGCTGACCCTGTTGCTGAAGCTGGCCTGCGGCGAGACCGCGCCCCTGGGACCGGCGGCCGCCCGGGCGAAGGCCGAGGCGCTGAAGCTGGTTCGTCACGACGACACCCGCGCGGAACTCGCCCGCGCCCCCGAGGGGCTGGACGCCATGCGCGAGCTGATCCAGCAGGCGGGCCTGGCGGCGTAGGCGCGCGCCGGCGCCGGTTTTTTAGAACCACGAACGAACACGAACCCACACGAACGGGTCGGCGCATGCGGCGCGAGCCCGGAAGCGCATGCGCTTCGGGAGGAAGGCGCGCCTAAAGGCGCGCGACAGGGCTGAAGCTCTGAGGGGTGACGACCAACCGAACCGTTCGTGTTGGTTCGTGTTCGTTCGTGGCTGAATCCTGCGGCGGCGGGATCAGGCGGAGCTTTGGAAGCTGGGGGCCTCGGCCGCCTCCGCCTCGGGATATGAGGGCGGGGGCTCGGCCCTGAGGTCGAGCTTGGCGATGAGGCGGTCGGCCTGTTGTTCGACGGTGAGGTCGAGGAAGCGTTCGTCGAGGCTTTCGAAGTCGAGGACGCGGTCGTACTCGGTAAGAAGGCCCTCGTCCTCCCAGTCGGCTTCTCGCCAGGTGAGGGTCTCGACACGGTGGCGGACTGCGTCCCAGCGATCCTGGCTGCGCTCCCTGTGGGCGGCCTCGGCGCGGCGGGTCTCCTCGCGGTCGAGGCTGCGGATGTCCTTCCGCAGCTTCACGCGCAGCGCATAGGTGAGGCGGATCGAGCGGGCGCAGCGGTCGAGCGGCTCGGCCAGAGCCTGGAGCTCGGCGGCATCGTCCGAAGCTTCGATGCGGCCCTGGATCTTCTGGATCAGCGCGAACTGGACGTCGGCCACCGCCGCGAGGCGGGCGTCGATCTCCTCCAGCATGTCACTATCGCTGACCATGAACAAAAGAAGAACATAGATCGAGCCGGAAGTCAAAAACTATCTGTCGATGCGCCGCAGACCGCCCGGGACGACGCTCGGCGCGCGGTTCAGGTGGGAGACAGGGCGGCCTGCAGGGCCTCGACCACGCGGGCCACGTCGGCGTCTTCCATCCCCGGATACAGCGGCAGCGAGAGGCAGCGGGCGTACCAGGCCTCGGCGCCGGGGAGATCGAGGTCGCCGTAGCGGTCGCGGTAGTACGGCTGGCGATGGACGGGGATGTAGTGGACCTGACTTCCGACGCCGCGGGCCCTCAGGGCCTCGACCACCTGCAGGCGCGTGCGTCCCGCGGCCTCGAAGTCGATCAGCACGGTCATCAGGTGCAGCACCGGATCGCTCCATGCGGGCTGGGCCGCAGGCCGGACCAGAGGGGCGAGCGGCGCCAGGGCCTCGCGATAGGCTGAGGCCAGCGCGCGCCGGCGTGCGGCGAACCTGGGCAGCTTCGCGAGCTGGGAGAGGCCCAATGCGCAGAGCACGTCGGGCAGGCGGTAGTTGAGGCCGGGCTCCGGCATCTCGTACCACCACGGCTCGCAGCCCTCGGGCCGCACCATCCCGTGGCTGCGCATCCTGCGCAGACGTTCGGCGAGCGCAGCATCGTTGGTCGTGACCATGCCCCCTTCGCCGGTGGCGATGGTCTTCACGGGGTGGAACGAGAAGGTGGCCATCGCCGAGTGGCGCACATCGCCGACCTGTTCGGTCGCATTGCCGAACTTCATCGTCGTTCCGAGGGCATGCGGCGCGTCTTCGACGAGGACCGCGCCCGCATCCTGGGCGAGGGTCTCAAGCGCCGGCAGCTCGGCGGCGTCGCCCCGGAGGTGGACGGGAAGGACCGCCCGCAGCCGGCGGCCATCCAGGCGCTCCAGCGCCCGGGCCAGCGTGTCCGGCGTCATCAGGCCGGTGTCGGGATCGACGTCGGCGAACACCACCTCGGCCCCGACGTATCGGGCGCAGTTCGCCGTGGCCAGGAAGGTGATGGACGGCGCGACGACCGCCTCCCCCGGCTGGACGTCGAGGGCCAGCATGGCCAGGTGCAGGGCCGCCGTGCCGTTGGCGCAGGCCACCGCATGGCGGGCGCCAACGGTCTCGGCGAATACCCGCTCGAACCGCTCCACCGTGGGGCCGGTCGTCAGGAAGTCGCCGCGCAGGGCCTCGGCCACGGCGGCAATGTCGTCATCCTCGATCGTCTGGCGGCCGTAGGGCAGGACCGGGACGGACATGGTCAGTCGGTCGCCCGGCGGCCGCGCCGGGGCGATTGCATCTCGAGCATCGCCAGGAAGCCCTTGGCGTCGAGCCAGTCGTCGTTGGTGTCGGAGGCGTAGGAGAAGCCCTCCGGCGTCTGGCCGCCATCGAGCTTCGCGCGCTGGTACTCGGCGAAAGCAGGCTCGATGACGTAGCGGTCGCCGAGGTCGACGGTGGTGCGCGCATCGTCCGACGAGATCATCATCTCGTGCAGCTTCTCGCCGGGCCGGATGCCCACGACCTTGATCGGCAGGGCGGGCGCCATGGCCGCGGCGATGTCGGTGATCTTCATCGACGGGATCTTGGGCACGAAGATCTCCCCGCCCCGCATCATGGCCAGCGACGAGAGAACGAAGTCCACGCCCTCGTCGAGGGTGATCAGGAAGCGCGTCATCCGCGGGTCGGTGATCGGCAGCTCGGTCGCGCCCTTGGCGATCAGCCGCTGGAACAGCGGGGCGATCGAGCCGCGCGAGCCCACGACATTGCCGTACCGCACCACCGCGAAGCGGGTGCCGATGTCGCCCGAGAGGTTGTTGGCCGCCACGAAGGTCTTGTCGGACGCCAGCTTGGTCGCGCCGTAGAGGTTGATCGGATTGCAGGCCTTGTCTGTCGACAGCGCCACCACCTTGGCCACCCGGTTGGCGAGGCAGGCGCGCACTACGTTCTCGGCGCCCAGGACGTTGGTGTGGATGCACTCGGACGGATTGTACTCGGCGGCCGGCACCTGTTTCAGGGCCGCCGCGTGGATCACCACGTCGACGCCCCGGAAGGCGAGGCTGAGGCGTTCGCGGTCGCGGATGTCGCCCAGGAAGAACCGCATGCGCGACAGCTTGTCGGGTCCGAACCGCTCGGCGAGGTCGATCTGCATCTCGCTCTGCTTCAGCTCGTCACGCGAGTAGACGATCAGCTTCCGCGGCTCGGCGCGGGCCAGCACCGTCTCGACGAAGCGGCGGCCGAAGCTGCCGGTCCCGCCGGTGACGAGGACGACCTTGCCGTCGAGGTTGTCGGCAAGCGCGGTCGGTGTGGGTGCAAATCGGCCCAAGGGGCGCTCCGGAGTGCGATTCGGTCTCGCCCCGAGTCTCGGGCGGCGCGCGTAAAGAGACCGCTAACCATAGTCGGCGCCTGATGCGGCGCATGAACCGGCGTCTTTTCATGGGCTTCCTCGCGCTCGCCGCCGCGCCGTCAATGGCGCGTGCGTCCGGCGACAAGGCCGAGAAGAAGCTGAGCGGCGGCGCCTCCTACGTGCAGATCCAGACGGTGCTGGGCACGACTCGCCGCGCCGACGGCCGCCGCGGCGTGCTGGCCGTGGAATGCGGGCTGGACGTGCCCGACGCGACGCTGCGGGAGCGGACCTACGCCTCGGTCCCGCGCCTGCGGTCGGCCTACATGTCCGCCGTGCAGACCTATGCCGCGGGCCTGCCCTCGGGCGCGCCGCCGAACGTCGAGTTCATCGGCCGCGCCCTGCAACAGCAGACCGACCTGGTGCTCGGCAAGCGCGGCGCGAAGCTGCTGCTCGGCGCCGTGGTGGTGAACTAGCCGCAGGCATCTCCCCCTGAGGGCCGGCAGGCCTCACATCGCCGAAATGCCGCCGTCGAGCTTGAGCTCGGCGCCCGTCATGAAGCGGCTCTCGTCGGAAGCCAGGTAGAGGACCGCGTTGGCGATGTCGTCCGGCTCCCCGATGCGGCCGAGCGGCACCTGGCGCGCGAGCTTGGCCTCGGCCTCCTCCTTGCCGAACCGCTGGCGCAGCGGGTCGAGGATCGGCGTGTCGATGTAGGTCGGGTGGATCGAGTTGGAGCGGACGTCGAGGCCCTGTTTCGCGCAGTGCAGGGCGATCCCCTTGGACAGCAGCCAGACCCCCGCCTTCGAGGCGTTGTAGGAGGGGCTGTTGTGGGCGGCGATCAGGCCCGCGATCGAGCTGATGTTGATGATCGAGCCCGGCTGGTTCTGGCGCAGGTACTTCAGCGCGTGCTTGGTCCCGAGGAAGACCGAGTCGACGTTGACGCTCATCACCAGCTTCCAGTCCTCGAGGCTGAGGCTCTCGATGTCGCCGCCGCGGCTGATGCCGGCGTTGTTCACCAGGACCGAGATGCCGCCCATGGCGTCGTCGGCCTCCTCCAGGGCGAAGATCCACTGGTCTTCCTTGGTCACGTCCAGGGGGAAGGCGAAGGCGGTCCCCTCGCCGTACGCGGCGTTGATCTCGTCGGCCACGGCGCGCGCGCCGGCGGCGTTGACGTCGGCGAGGCTGACCTTGGCGCCCTCGGCGGCGAGCTTGCGGGCGAAGGCGGCGCCCAGCCCCTGGGCGGCGCCCGTGATGAAGGCCTTCTTGCCGGCGACGCGTCCCATGAATTTCCTCCCTGTTGTTCTGCACGTCATCCCGGACGGCCTCAGGCCGATCCGGGACCCAGGAGGTTCTGCAGTGCGCCGGCCCTGGGTCCCGGCTCTTCGCTACGCTACGGCCGGGATGACGGCGAAGCGATCTCGTCCATGAACCCCGCGAGCGCGACGTCCAGCTCGGTCACGCCGCCAGCCCCCTCGACGGCGTCATGGGTGGCGAGGATGACCTCCACGCGGTTGTAGACGTTGAACCATTCGGGATGGTGATCGAGCTGGTCCGCCTTGATAGCCACCCGAGTCATGAACCCGAACGCCTCGTTGAAGTCCTTGAAGCGGAAGGTCTTGGCGATGGCGTCGCGGCCACCCTCGACCTTCGACCAGCCTTGCAGCCGGGAAAGCGCCGCGTCGGCGCCGATCTTGGAGGGGCGGCCCATCACGGGAACTCCAGACCGACGATCCGAGAGAGATCGTCCAGCGCCTGAGCCTCCCCCGTCACCTTGATGGCCTGCATGCCCAACCCCGCGGCCGGCTTGCAGTTGATCCCGAGGTCGTCGAGGTAGACGCAAGCCTCCGGCTGCACGGCCAGCAGGTCGCACATCATCAGGTAGATGCGCGGGTCCGGCTTGCGGACCCCGGCCTTGGAGCTCTCGATGATGGCGTCGAACAGCGGCATCACCTGGGCCATGGCGCCGGCCATCCGCTGTCCCTCGGCCTGGCCGGGACTGTGTTCCGAGACGACGTTGTTGGTGATGCAGCCCACCTTGAAGCCCGCCGCCTTGCAGGCCTTCAGCGCCTCGACCATTCGCGGGCGCAGCGCGCCAGAGAGCAGCGGCAGGACGTCGGCCCCGCGGACCGGATGGCCCAGCCGAGTCGACTCCTCGAGGAACAGGGTGTCGAAGCGGCCGGCGTCGATCTCGTTGCGCTCGAAGAGCGCCCAGGCGTTGGTGTCGGGGTCGGTGGCGTTGACCTGCCGGATCAGATCAGCGGGCAGGCCGCGCTCGGCCTCGAAGCGGTTGAAGGCCTCGAAGGGCGAGGTGGTGAAGACCCCGCCGAAATCCCAGATCACCGCCTCGATCGCCATGCCGTCTCCTCGCGCCGCCGCCCCATGGCCTCTAGAGAGACGGGGCCGGCCATGCAAGTAAGCGGCATGCTCCGCGTCCTGGCCTATGCACTCGCGTGCGCCGCCGTTCTCTACGTGTGCCTCGCGCCCACCGAGGCGCTGCCCACCGTCAGCGTCTGGGACAAGGCCGAGCATGCGCTGACCTGGGCGGCGCTGACGGGGCTGGGCCTGCTGTTCTGGCCCCGGCGGCCGCTGCGGGTCGCGGCCTTCGCCTTCGCGTTCGGCGCGGCCATCGAGGCGCTGCAGGGAACGATGGGCCTGGGGCGCAGCGCCGACACCGTCGACCTGCTGGCCGACGGCCTGGGCGTGGCGGCGGCGCTGGGCGTCTTTGCCCTACTCCGCCGGAGCCGGCGCGGCCGCGCCTAGGGGCGGCTCGCGGCGCGGCGTGTCGGGCGGGGCCTGGGCCTTGCGCCGAGCCTCCAGGGCCGCGCGGGTCTCGGCATGGGATTTCCGATCGATGCGGTACAGCGAGTAGAACACCGCCGCCACCAGGCCGGGCGCCGCCGCAAGGACGCTGTCCCAGAGCGCCAGGTTGAACAGCACGTCCGGCGGAACGTCGGCGATGCTCCGCGCCCCCTTCGGGAACCCGATCAGGGTGATGACCGCGCCCGCCACCGCCGTGCCGACCGCCATGTCGATCTTCCCGGCCAGATTGCGCGTCGAGTAGAGGATGCCTTCCTGGCGCAGCCCGTACTTCAGCTCGTTCTGGTCGGCGATGTCGGCCAGCGCGGACATGGCGCTGATCTGCAGCACGCTGATCGAACCGTACTGCACCGCCGCGAAGGCGATCAGCAGCGGCAGCAGCCCGGGCGTGTCGGGCGAGATCAGCCCCGCCATGCCCAGCACCAGGGGGATCGACGGGACGATCGCGTAAACCAGCGCCGCCAGCATCATGGTCTTCTTCTTGTCGAACCGCCCGTGCAGGCGCGCCGCGAAGAGGAAGGCCGTCAGGTAGCCCACGAAGCTGCCGATGACGAACAGCGAGAGCTGCTTGCTCGAGAGGTCCCAGTAGTAGGTGTAGACGTAGAGCCGCATGCCCTCGCGCATGCCGATCATCAGGGCCACGAAGAAGTAGGCCACCAGCAGCCAGACATAGTTGATGTTGGTCAGCGCCTTGCCGAAGTCGCCGAAGAAGCCGCCGACGGTGAGCCGCGGCTGGTCCGGATCCGGCTTGGGCAGGTAGGGGATGCGGTCGCGGGTGAGCCAGGCCGAGGCGAAGAGGGCCGTCACGGTGATCGCGCCGATCGCCAGGGCGTAGCGCGGCCAGGGCTCCGGGTTCAGCAGCCCCCGCGGATAGTCCGGCGTGGCGGGGAAGAAGAACAGCGTGGCGGCGATCAGGGTCAGCGAGCCGCCGGCCCAGTTGAAGAAGCTGTAGTAGGCCATGACCTTGGACCGCTCGGTGTAGTGCGGCGACAGCTCGCCGCCGAGCGCCAGGTGCGGCACGTAGAAGAAGGTCATGGACTGGCGCATCAGGACCACCGCCGCGGCCAGCCAGATCAGCAGACCTGTCTGGCCTAGGCCCGCCGGCGGCGAGAAGATGGCCCAGAGCGTCAGGCCCGTCGGGATCACCGAGGCGAAAAGGTAAGGGTGCCGCCGGCCCCACTTCGATTTCGTGCGGTCCGAGATGGAGCCCACGATCGGGTCCGAGATGGCGTCCAGAACCAGGCTGACCGAGATGGCGAGGCCCACGAGGTGGGCCGGCACGCCCTTCACCTGGCTGTAGAACAGCAGGGCGAAGCTGGAGATCGAATAGAGCGCCACCATCTCGGCGCCGCCGCCCAGTCCAAAGGCGAGCTTGGTCTTCATGGGCAGCCGGTCGGCGGCCGCGGGCGTGCGGGCCATTCGTCTTCCTCCATGCAGGCGCGTCTGTCGGCGCTCTCGCCGCCAGCAAGCCGCAAGGGGAACCCAGCGTCAACTGCGGCGTACCGGTTTTTCGAGTCTCCGACGGCGGCTGACGGCCGTCCTCGGAACCTGCTAAGGAAGGATCAAAGCGTGCCCCGCGCCGGAGCTTGAGCGCAAGAACCCGCCTCGCTTCGGCCGATCCAGGAACATTCCATGCCCCGCGCCCAATCCGCTGCCGCCGCCGGTCACAACCTCGGGACCGCGCACGAGGTCGAGCAGCTCACCCGGATCGACGAGCGGCTGCGCTGGCTTGCCACCTGGACCATCCACAACGCCAACCACCTGCGCGAGAGCCGCGACGGGCTGAAGGTGGGCGGCCACCAGGCCTCCTGCGCCTCGATGACGACGATCCTGACGGCGCTCTACTTCCACGCGCTCACGCCCAAGGACCGGGTGGCGGTGAAGCCGCACGCGAGCCCCGTCTTCCACGCCGCCCAGTACCTGATGGGCCGGCAGACCCGGCAGCAGCTCGAAGCCTTCCGCAGCTTCGGCGGGGCCCAGTCCTATCCCTCGCGGACCAAGGACAAGGACGACGTCGACTTCTCCACCGGCTCGGTCGGCCTCGGCGTGGCGATCACCGCCTTCGCATCGCTGACCCAGGACTACCTGCGGGCTCACGGCTGGCTGGATCCCGCCCGCGAGGGCCGGATGGTGGCCACCCTCGGCGACGCCGAGCTCGACGAGGGCAACATCTACGAGTGCCTGATCGAGGCCTACAAGCACGACATCCGGAACTGCTGGTGGATCGTCGACTACAACCGGCAGAGCCTCGACGCCACGACGGCCGACCGGATGTTCGACCGGTTCGACGACATCTTCGAGACCGCCGGCTGGCGCGTCGTCACGCTGAAATGGGGCAAGGCCCAGCAGCGGGCGTTCGCGCGGCCCGGCGGCGCGGCGCTCCGCAACTGGATCGAGGCCTGCTCCAACGCCGAGTACGCCGCGCTGACCTACCAGGGCGGGGCGGCGTGGCGCGAGCGCCTCACCCGCGACATCGGCCGCGAGGCCGGCGTCCCGGCCCTGCTGGAGAGCTTCACCGACGAGGCGCTGCACAGCCTGATGATCGGCCTGGGCGGCCACTGCATGGAGACCCTGATCGAGGCCTTCGACGAGGCGTCGCGGGATGACACGCCCACGCTGTTCATCGCCTACACGGTCAAGGGCTTCGGCCTGCCGCTGCAGGGCCACAAGGACAACCACGCCGGCCTGATGACGCCCAGCCAGGTGGACGCGCTGCGGCAGAGCCTGGGGATCCCCGAAGGCGCCGAGTGGGAGCCCTACGGCGGCCTCTCGCCCGACGAGGCCGAGGCGCTGAAGGCGTTCGTGGCCCAGGCGCCGTTCGCGCAACCCGCCGATCGCCGCCCGGGCGCGGCGAAGATCCCCGTGCCGGCGGAGGCCGAGTTCCCGGTCCCCGAAGGGCCCGAACAGTCCACCCAGGCCGCGTTCGGCAAGATCCTGCTGGAACTGGCCAAGTCTGGCGCGCCGATCGCCGACCGCATCGTCACCACCAGCCCGGACGTGACCGTCTCGACGAACCTCGGCGGCTTCGTGAACCAGCGCGGCCTCTTCCGTCGGCGCGAGACGGCGGACGTGTTCCGCGACGCCAAGATCCCGTCGCCGCAGAAGTGGGCGGGCGGCCATGCGGGCCAGCACGTCGAGCTGGGCATCGCCGAGCACAACCTGTTCCTGAACCTCGCGGCGCTGGGCCTCGCCGGCCCGATGTGGGGCGAGCGGCTGCTGCCCATCGGCACCGTGTACGACCCCTTCATCAGCCGCGGCCTCGATGCCCTGAACTACGCCTGCTACCAGGACGCCCGCTTCATGCTGGTGGCCACGCCCAGCGGCCTGACGCTGGGCCCGGAGGGCGGCGCGCACCAGTCGATCTACACGCCGCTGATCGGCATCGGCCAGCCGGGGCTCACCTATTTCGAGCCGGCCTTCGTGGACGAGCTGTCGCTGGCCATGCGCTGGTCGTTCGAGCACATGCAGGCCGACGATGGCGGCTCGGTCTATCTGCGCCTGACGACGCGCAACCTGAGACAGGTTCCGCGTACGGACGATCTCTGGAAGGCCGATGCGTTGAAGGGCGCCTATTGGCTCAAGGCGCCCGCCGAAGGCTCAGACGCCGCCATCGTCTTCTGCGGCGCAGTGGCGCCCGAAGTGCTGCAGGCGGCTGAACAGCTCGCCGAGGATCTGCCCGGGCTGGGCGTCCTGAACGTCGTCTCGCCGGGCCTGCTGCACCGCGACTGGATGGCCGCCCGTCGCGGCCGCTGGACCCTGGGTGAGACGCGCGAGAGCCACGCCGAGGCGCTGCTGGGACGGCTGGCGCCCGGCGCCGGCTTGGTCACCGTGGTGGACGGCTCGCCCGCGACACTGTCCTGGCTGGGCGGCGTGCGGGGCATGCGCGTCAGCGCGCTGGGCCTCGACAGCTTCGGCCAGGTCGGCGACCTGCCGGACCTCTACCGCCATTACCGCCTGGACGTGGACGCCATCGTCGACGCCGCCGCCGAGCTGTTCCTCTAGCCGGCCAGCGCCTGCTCCAGGTCGGCGATCAGGTCGGCGGTGCTCTCGACGCCCACCGACAGCCGGATCAGGCCGTCCTCGATGCCGATGCGGGCGCGCGTCTCGGGCGGGATCGAGGCGTGGGTCATGATCGCCGGGTGCTCGATCAGGCTCTCCACGCCGCCCAGGCTTTCGGCCAGGGTGAAGAGGCGGGTCCGCTCCAGCATGCGGCGCGTGCCGTCGAGGTCGCGGTCGAGGACCGCGGTGATCATGCCGCCGAAGCCGTTCATCTGACGCTTGGCGAGCTCGTGCTGCGGATGGCTCTCGAGGCCAGGGTAGACGACGGCCTTCACGTCGCGGCGGCCTTCCAGCCACCTGGCGATGGCGAGGCCGTTCTGGCAGTGCCGCTCCATGCGGAGCGCCAGCGTCTTCATGCCCCGAAGCGTCAGGAAGCTGTCGAACGGCGAGGCCACGGCGCCCACGGCGTTCTGCAGGAACGTCAGCTTGTCGCGCAGCTCGGCGTTGTCGCCGACCACAAGGGCGCCGCCGACCACGTCGGAATGGCCGCCGATGTACTTGGTCGTCGAGTGCATGACGACGTCGAAGCCCAGCTCCAGCGGCCGCTGCACGTAGGGGCTGGCGAAGGTGTTGTCGGCGGCGGCGATGATCCCGCGACGCTTGCAGAGGTCGGCGATGGCTTCGAGGTCGGCCAGCCGCAGCAGCGGGTTGGTCGGCGTCTCCACCCAGATGATCTTCGTCCTCGGCGTGATCGCCGCCTCGATGGCCGAAAGATCGGCGAGGTCGACGAAGCTGAACGTCAGGCCGGCCGAGCGCTTCTTCACCTTGTCGAACAGGCGGAACGAGCCGCCGTAGAGGTCCTCGGACGAGATCACGTGGTCGCCGGCGTCCAGCGCCTCCAGCAGGGTGGAGATCGCCGCCAGGCCCGAGGCGAAGGCATAGCCCTTGGTCCCGCTTTCCAGGTCGGCCAGGCCGCGCTCCAGGGCGAAACGGGTCGGGTTCTGGCTGCGCGAGTACTCGAAGCCGGTGTGCACGCCGGGCGACGATTGAGCGTAGGTCGAGGTGGCGTAGATCGGCGGCATCACCGCGCCTGTGGTCGGATCGTGCTCCTGCCCGCCGTGGATGGCGCGGGTGGCGAAATCGAGCCGGTTCTTGCCGTGGTTCTGGTCGGTCACGCCGCGCGCCTCAGGTAGTTGATGAGATCGATCCGGGTGATGAGGCCCAGGAACTCCCGGCCGTCCATCACGATGGCCACGTGGTCCTGCTCGAAGATCGGCAGGAGGGCGTCGAGCGGCTGGCTGGCCTGCAGCGTGGTGAGCTTGGCGGTCATGGCCGCGCTGACCGGCTGTTTGAAGCGGCCCTCGGCCTGGCGCCGCTCGACGGCTTCCAGCAGGTCGCTCTCGTCGATCAGGCCGATGAGGCGGCCGTCGTCCATGACGGGAAGCTGGCTGACGTCGGCCTGGCGCATGCGGTTGTAGGCCGTGAGCAGGGTGTCGTCGGGGCCGACGGTGACGGCGTCGCCCTCGGTGCGGGCGATCAGGTCGCGGAGGTCGCCATGGAGCTGGCGGTCGGCCAGGCCTTGCTCGGCCACCCAGCTGTCGTTGTACATCTTGGATAGGTAGCGGGAGCCGGTGTCGCAGACGAGGGTGACCACCCGCTTGGGCTCGGTCTGCTCGCGGCAGTAGCGCAGGGCCGCCGCCAGCAGGGTGCCCGACGAGGAGCCGGCCAGGATGCCCGCCTTCATCAGGAGTTCGCGGGCCGTCGCCACGCTCTCCTGGTCGGTGATGGCGTAGGCCTTTTCGACGAACTTCAGGTCGCAGTTGTCCGGGACGAAGTCCTCGCCGATGCCCTCGACGATCCACGACCCGGCCTCGACGGTCTTCCCCTCGTTGACCAGCGGCGCGAGGATGGAGCCCACCGGATCGGCCAGCACCATCCGGGTCTTCGGCGAGGCCTTCTCGAAGAAGCGGCCAAGGCCGGTCAGGGTGCCGCCGGAGCCCACGCCGACGACCACCGCGTCCACGTCGCCGTCCATCTGATCGAGGATCTCGGGGCCCGTCGTGGTCTCGTGGGCCAGCGGGTTCGCCGGGTTCTCGAACTGGTTGATGTAGACGGCGTTGTTGAGCTTGGCCGCGATCGCCTGGGCCATGTCCTGGTAGTATTCCGGATGGCCCTTGCCGACGTCGGAGCGGGTGATCCGCACGTCGACTCCCATCGCCCGCAGGTGCTGGATCTTCTCGCGCGCCATCTTGTCGGGCACGACGAGCAGCAGCTTGTAACCCTTCAGCAGTCCGACCTGGGCCAGGCCCAGCCCCGTGTTGCCGGCGGTCGCCTCGACGATCGTGCCGCCGGGCTGCAGCCGACCGTCCTTCTCGGCCGCCTCGATCATCGAGCGGGCGATGCGGTCCTTGATCGAGCCGCCGGGATTGGCGTTCTCCAGCTTCACGAACAGGCGGCAGGGCCCGGTGTCGAAGCCGGTCAGCTCGACCATGGGGGTGCGCCCGATGAGGTCGAGGGCGGAGGCCGCGAGCGGCGGCAGGGGCAGGGTGGTCACGAAGTTGCCTCTGGTTTGCGGAAGCGCACGGCCTGCAAACGGAACCGGATTGCTTCGAGTTCAGCGTTCCGAGGTAGACAACAGGCCCAGGCGACGCGCAAGGCGCGATTTCCTTGCTGAACGGCACAGTATGGAAGGCATGTCCAGCCGCAGCGCTTCCGCCCCGGGAGCTTGCGTCACGGCGGGACGTTGATGCAGCGTCCTCGCGCCGAACGGGAGACTTCATGATCGACGGCTGGATCGCGACGCTCCGTCGGCGCTTCTCGCAGGACGCGCTGTTCTGGCTCTGCGCCGTGACCGTCATCCTGCTGATCCCGATCCTGCTGGCCGTGGCGTGGCGGGCCACCAGCATCGAGCAGGCGCAGCAGGATGCTGCCCAGGCCGCGATGATCCGCTCGGCCGAGCGGCGCGCGTCCATCCAGGCCTTCGCCTTGATGATCAAGGACGCCGAGAGCAGCCACCGCGGCTACCTCCTGTCCGGCGATCACGCGTTCCTGCGCCGCTACGAGGCCGTCACGCCGCTGGTGGAGCAGCGCATCGACCAGCTCGTGCTCGCCTTCTCGGACCAGCCCGAGCAGCAGCAGCGCCTCGCCCGGGTTCGCGAACTGGCGCGCGAGCGGTTCGCGCTCATGGAAGAGGTGCGCGCGGTCCGCGACGAACGAGGGCTGACGGCGGCCGGAGCCGAGGTCGCCACGGCGCGCGGGGAGCGGGCCATGGAGCGGCTGCGCGCCGACACCGACGCCATCTCCGCGGCCGAGGCGCGCAATCTCGGCGAGCGGCTGCGCCTGGCCCAGAGCCAGACGCGCCAGGCGCGGCTCGTGTCGTCCACCAGCTATGGGCTCGTCCTGGCCGCCATCGCCCTCGCCGCCGTCATGGCCTTCCGCTACACCGCGCTGCGGACCGCCCTGATCACCCGGGCGCGGGCCGAGGCGGAGCGCCGCCAGGCGATCTTCGATTCCGCCATGGACGCCATCATCACCTTCAATCCGAGCGGCGGGGTGGAGACGATGAACCGCGCCGCCCAGGAAATGTTCGGCTATGCGCCCGAGGAGCTGACCGGCCGCGACATCTCCGTCCTGGTGCCGGAGGCGGCGGGCGACGACGCCCTGTTCCTGGAGCGCCTGCGGCACGACGGCGACGTGCGAGCCGGCGCCACGTGCGAGCTGGAGGCCCGGCGGAAGGACGGCACGACCTTCCCGGTCGACATCAACTTCGGCGAGATGGCCCAGCCGGACGGCGTGCATGCCGTCGCGGTGATGCGCGACTGCACCGAACGGCGCCGCGCCGAGCTCGCGAAGTCGGAGTTCGTCTCCACGGTCAGTCATGAGCTGCGCACGCCCCTGACATCCATCGCGGGCTCTCTGGGCCTGCTGGCCGGAGGCGCGGCCGGAGCGCTGCCCGAGCGGGCCGCCCGCCTCATCGGCATCGCCGAGAACAACAGCCGGCGTTTGGTGCGGCTGATCAACGACATCCTCGACCTGGAGAAGATCGATTCCGGGAAGCTCGGCCTGGTCTCCAAACCGCTGGACTTCGGCGACCTCACGCAGGCGGCTGTCGAGAACCTCGGCGGCCTCAGCGCCGAGACGGGCGTCGCGCTCGCGTACGACCCGCCGGCGGAACCGGTCATGGTCGACGGCGACGCCGACCGGTTGACCCAGGTCCTGACGAACCTGCTGTCGAACGCCGTCAAGTTCTCGAGGCGCGGCGGCGTGGCGCGGGTGCGGGTCTGGCCGGAGGGTCGCCGGGTGCGGCTCTCGGTGAAGGACGACGGACCCGGCATTCCACCGGAGTTCCAGGACCAAATCTTCGGCCGTTTCGCCCAGGCGGACTCCTCCGACACCCGTCAGAAGGGCGGCACGGGCCTCGGGCTGGCGATCAGCAAGGAGATCGTCGAGCGGCACGGCGGCCGGATCTGGTTCGAAAGCCCGCCCGGCGAGGGCGCGACCTTCCATGTGGAGCTTCCGGCGCGCCCGGACGTGGCGTCGGCGCCGCCCGGCGACGACGGCGTCCGGCTGCTGCTCTGCGAGGACGACCCGGACATCGCCCAGGTGCTGAGCGAAGCCCTCGCCGGCCACGGCTTCCGCACCGAGATCGTGACGACCCTCGCGGCGGCCACCGAGACGCTGGCGACGCCCGGCGCCTTCGACGCCCTGCTCCTGGACCTGCGGCTGCCCGACGGCTCGGGGCTCGACCTCCTGCGCCGCCTGCGCGCCGATCCCGCCACGCGCGGCCTGCCGGCGATCATCATATCGGCCGACGCGGCGGATCGGGCCGCCATGGCCAGCCTCGATCTGGTGGACTGGATCGAGAAGCCGGTGGACCTGGACCGGCTCGCCGCAGCGCTGGACCAGGCCATCGACGGCGCCGCCGAGGGACCGCTGGTGCTCCACGTCGACGATGACCCCGACCTGCGCCAGCTGGTGGCCGAGGCCTTCAGCGGCCGCTGCCGCATGAAGTCGGTCGAGAGCCTGGCGGCGGCGCGGCAGGCCCTCTCCGAACAGACGCCGTCGCTGGCCATCCTGGACGTCGGACTGCCCGACGGCTCTGGACTGGACCTGCTGCCCGAGCTGCACGATCCGAGCGGACGGCCGATCCCCGTCGTGGTGTTCTCGGCCCAGGCCTTCGACCAGGCGGCCCTCGCCCAGGCGGTGGACGCCGTGCTGGTCAAGTCGCGGTCGTCGCTGGATCAGCTGATCGCCACGGTGCGGCGGCTCACCGCCGTCGCCCGACATTCCCCAAGTCCCGCCGCCGGAGCCGAGGCATGAGCGCGCTGAAGATCCTCTATGTGGACGACGAGCCCGACATCCGCGAGGTGGCCTGTCTGTCGCTGGAGATGGATCCCGACCTGGAGGTCCGGACGGCCGCCTCCGCGGATGAGGCGCTGGCGGTGCTGGACGCCGGCGACTGGTCTCCGGACCTGCTGCTGCTGGACGTGATGATGCCGGGCACGGACGGACCGACCCTGCTGAAGGCCATCCGGGAGCGGCCGCAGTTCGACGCGGCGCCGGCGGTGTTCATCACCGCACGGGCCCAGCGACAGGAGACCGACCGCCTGATCGGCCTGGGCGCCGTCGCCGTGATCGCCAAGCCGTTCGACCCGATGAGCCTGGCGGGCGAGGTGCGGGCCGCGGCCGCGGCCGCGAAGGGTTAGCGTCAGGCGCGCCGGCGCTTCACGTCGCGCAGCACTTCCCGGGCGGCGTTGTGGCCCGGCGCGCCGGTGACCCCCCCGCCGGGGTGGGTTCCGGCGCCGCACTGGTACAGGCCCCGGACGGGCGTCCGATAGTCGCCGGCGCCGAGGACGGGGCGGGCCGAGAAGAGCTGATCCAGGCTGAGCGCGCCATGCATGATGTCGCCGCCCACAAGGCCGAAGGTGCGCTCCAGGTCCGTCGGCGACAGAACCTGGCGGGCGATGACCGATTTCGCGAAGCCGGGGGCGTGCCTGTCGACCGTGGCGATCATCAGGTCGGCCACCTCGTCCCGGTGATCGTCCCAGGAGCGGCCGCCCGGCAGCGTCGGCGCCACATGCTGGCAGAACAGGCTGGCGACGTGCCGGCCTGTGGGCGCCAGGCTGTCGTCCAGGGTGGACGGGATCAGCATCTCGACGATCGGTTCGCGCGACCAGCCGTGGACCCGGGCGTCCATGTAGGCGCGATCCATGTAGGCGAGGGTGGGGGCGATGATGATGCCGGCCGTGAGGTGGTCGCCGGGCTCCGGCCGCACGGTGAAGCGCGGCAGCTCGGACAGGGCGACGTTCATCCGGAAGGTCCCCGAACCCGAGCGGTAGCGGCTCAGCCGCTCGGTGAAGTCGGCCGGCACGACGCCCGGATCGAGCTTGGAGAACAGCAGCTTGGGGTGGAGGTTGGAGACCACCATCCGTGCCCGGAGCGTCTCACCCGCCTCGGTGACGACTCCGACCGCGCGGCCCTTCTCGGTCAGCACCTCGGCCACGCCCGTTCCCGTGCGGATCGTGACGCCGCGCTCGCGGCAGCAGGCGGCCATCGCCTGGGTGATCGCCCCCATGCCGCCGATCGCATGGCCCCAGGCGCCCTTCTTGCCGTTCACCTCGCCGAAGACGTGGTGCAGCAGGACGTAGGCCGAGCCCGGCGTATAGGGGCTCGCGTAGTTGCCGACGACGCCGTCGAAGCCGAGGACGGCCTTGATCGGATCGCTCTCGAACCAGCCGTCCAGCCAGTCGCCGGCCGATTGCGCGAAGAGCGCCAGCAGGTCGCGCTTGGCGGTCAGGTCCAGCTTCGAGAGACGGCGGCCGAGCGCCGCGGATTTCACCAGCTCGGGCAGAGCCTGGGCCAGGCCGCCCTCGACGAGGTTGGGCGGCGTCTCCAGCACCAGCTCGCGCAGCACGTCGGCGATGGCTTCCAGGCGCGCGTCATAGGCGTCCAGCCGCTCGGCGTCCTTCTGCGAAAAGCGAGCGACCTCGGCCCGGGTGCGGCCGGAGCCGGTGAGCAGGCTGTCGCCGTCGAAGGGCAGGAAGTTCGCCGCCCTGCGCTCCACCACCTTGAGGCCGTGGCGATGCAGGTCCAGGTCGCGGATGACCTTCGGGTTCAGGAGGCTGACGGTGTAGCTGGCCACCGAGTTGCGGAAGCCGGGATGGAACTCCTCCGTCACGGCGGCGCCGCCGACCACGTCGCGGCGCTCCAGCACGGTGACCTTCAGCCCCGCGGTGGCGAGGTAGGCGGCGCAGGTCAGGCCGTTGTGGCCGGCCCCGATCACGAGAACGTCGGTCATGCGCCCCGGTGTGCTACGGACCGGCGCCGCTTGGCAATCAGGCGACGGACTCCACCACCTTGCGCAGCCCGTGCTTGAGCGCCGTGCAATGGGCCGGATCGTGGTCCTGGACCTGGCGCATCACCTGAAGGGCGTCGACGTGGACGGCGACCATCGCGGCGCTCCATCGGCCGGTGTTGCGGAAGCGGGTGATCAGCTCGCAGAGGCTGTAGGCGGCCTCGCCCAGCTCGGTCTTCTCGAAGACGCCCGCCAGGGCGATGATCTGGTTGGCGGCGCCGTAGACCTGCTGGACGCGCGGGTCGTCGAGGCGCGTGATGTCCTGCGACAGGGCCTGGATGCGCAGGACGATCCCGTCGATCTCCGTGAGGGTGTTCTCGCGCAGCTGCGCCAGCCGGGCGTCGGCGGCCTTCACCGCCTCGCGCATGGTCAGGCCGCTGTGCTGGGTGAGCGCCTTGGCCAGGCGGTTGACGTACTTGAAGGTCCGAGCTGCTGTCATTTACGCGACCGCCTTTCGGGGATTGAGCAAGGCATCGATCTCCGACTGGGCGAGATCGGGGCCGGCCGGGAAGCCGACTTCGGGGGAGAGGTCGTCCTTGCGGCGGCCCTGCATGCCGGGCGGCGGGCCGAACGCCTTGTGACGCCGGTCGGGGCCGACGTAGCCTGCGGACTCGACGAACTCGCGCTGGTCCTGCACGAGCCAGAGGATCCGGTCGAACAGCACCTTGGGCGTGATCGGCTTGGCGACGACGAAGTTCGCGCCGCAATCCCGGGCCCGGTAGATCTGGCTCTGCGGGGTGTGGCCGGCGACCAGAAGGATCGGCGCGAGGCGGTTGCGGCCGTCGCGCTCGCGGCGGAGGCGCTCGACGAACTCGAAGCCGGCGCCGGCTTCGAAGTCGCCGTCGACGACGATGAGGTCGAAGTCGACGCGGCGGGCCACCTCCTCGGCGTCGGCGAGCGAGAGGTACTTGCGGATGGCCTTGACGCCGAAGCCGATGAACACCTGGCCCAGGATGTCGAGCTCGGCCTGATTGTTCTGGATGATCAGGACGACGGTCTTGGACAGGTTGAGGCGCGGATCGGAGCCGGCCGGGCGCATGCTCATTCGAACAGCTCCAGCTCGCCGGCCCCCGCGCGGACCGGGACAGGAGCGAGGCTTAGCGCGGCCGCCACGTCCTCGAGGGGCAGGGCCTCGGCGACGGCCAGGGCGTCGGCCGCCCATTCGCGCGGCAGGCGTTCCGAAAGCGACGCCAGGAAGTAGGACAGGCTGGCGAGGCCCTGGGTGACGTAGTCGAGATCCTGCAGCGCCATGGGCCGCGCGCCGGCGGTCATCGCCGGGCTCAGCGCCTCCTGAAGCTCGGCGCAGCGGCCCTCCATCTCCTGGAGGACGCCGGCGGCGGCGACCAGGACGTCGCTGAGGGGAACGGGATATCGCTGCGTCATGGCGGGTTTCCTCAGAACAGCTCCAGCTCCCCGGCGCTGGCGGGCGCTGGCGGAGGACGGCGAACGCGTTCGCGCTCGGCCTCGAATGGATCGGCGACCTGATGCGGCAGCAGGATCTGCCGGGCGCGTCCGGTGGCGGGCCAGTACTGGACGCGGCGGGCCTGATCGCCGCGCAGCGAGCCGCCCGCGTGCGCCAGCCCCTCGGCGCGCAGATAGCCTTCCGCGAAGGCGGCGTTGGCCGCGCCGACGTCGGTCAGGCCCTTCAGCATCCGCGCGCCGCCGAACAGCTTCACTTCCAGTCGGCCGCGCTGGGCGCCCCGCTGCAGCAGGGCGTTGACCAGCAGCTCCATGGCGTAGGCGCCGAACCGCTGGGCGTCGCCTCCGGCGGCGTCGCGGCCCTGGTCCTGGGCGCCGGGCAGCAGGAAGTGGTTCATCCCGCCGATGCCCAGGGCGGGGTCGCGCATGCAGGCCGCCACGCAGCTGCCGAGCACCGTGGTCAGCACGGCGTCGGGGTGCTCGGTGACGCGGAACTCGCCCTGCACCACGTGCTCGGGACGCTGCGCCAGGCCCGTGTAGCGGTCGGCCGCCATGCTCATGTGATCGGACCGAAGACCGCTTCGATCTTCTCCTTCAGCGTGCCGACGGTGAAGGGCTTGACCAGGTAGTTGTTGACCCCGAACTGCACCGCCCGCTGCACCAGCTCGCGGTCGGCCCGGCCGGTCAGCATGATGTACGGCGTGGTCCGGATCGGCTCATGCCCGCGCACGGCCCGCAGCAGGCCCAGGCCGTCGAGCTTGGGCATGTTGTAGTCCGAGATCACCAGGTGGACCTTGGACGTCAGCATGACGCGCAGGCCAGCCTCGCCGTCGGGCGCCTCCTTGATGTCCCGGAAGCCGAGCTCCTGCAGGCCCGTGCGGACCAGCGAGCGCATCGTCTGTTGGTCGTCCACCACGAGGACGGTCATCGAAGCCGCGGCGGGCATCAGGCTTTCTCCACAGTCTGTTGGACGGGCGCCTTCAGGAGTTCGGCGGCGATCTTGTCGATCGGGGCCTGGCGCTCGACGGCGCCGATCTCGAAGGCGGCCTTGGGCATGCCGTAGACGACGCAGGTGGCCTCGTCCTGGCCGAGGGTGCGCGCCCCGGCCTCGCGCATCTCGAGGAGCCCGTTCGCCCCGTCGCGGCCCATGCCGGTCAGGATGCAGCCGACGGCGCGCGGGCCCACGACGCGCGCCACCGACGAGAACAGGACGTCCACGGACGGCCGGTGGCCGTTCACGCGGTCGCCGGCGACGATGCGGCAGCGCGGGCGGGATCCGCCGGCCACCTCCAGGTGGGCGTCTCCGCCGGGGGCGACGTACACGCGGCCCACGTCCAGCGGCGCGCCGTCGGTCGCCTCTTCCACGTGCGGCGCGCAGAGGCGGTCCAGCCGTTCCGAGAAGCTCTTGGTGAAGCTCTCGGGCATGTGCTGGGTGATCACGGTCGGCGGGCAGTTCGCCGGGAAGCGGGAGAGGACGGTGATCAGCGCCTCGACGCCGCCCGTCGACGAGCCGATGGCGATCAGCCGGCCGTCGGGCGCATGTTCCAGGCGGGCCGGCGCGGCGGCGGCCGAGCCGGGCGCGGGGCGGTCCAGCGGCCGCACGCGGGCCCCGGCCGCGGCCTTCACCTTCTCGGGCAGCTCGCGGAAGCCTTCCAGGCCGCCGGTGGACGGCTTGGCGACGCAATCGACGGCGCCGATCTCCAGGGCCTCGAGGGTGATCTCCGCGCCGCGGGTGGTCAGGGTCGAGACCATCACCACCGGCATCGGGCGAAGGCGCATCACCTTCTCGAGGAACTCGATGCCGTTCATGTTCGGCATCTCGACGTCGAGGGTCATGACGTCGGGGTTGAGCCGCTTGATGGCTTCGCGGGCCTCGTAGGGATCCCCGGCCTGGCCGACCACCTCGATCTCGGGATCGCGGCCGAGCACCGCCGAGATCAGGCTGCGCATGGTGGCGGAGTCGTCGACGACCAGGACCCGGATCATCGGCCGGCCTCCTTCAGGCGGTAGATGGTGACGCCGTCGGTCTCGAGGCTGGCGGCGGCAGGACCGCACACGCGCTCGGAGTGGCCGATGTAGAGTCGTGCGGTCGGGCTCATCAGCGGCAGGAAGCGGCTGAACACCCGCGCCTGGGTCGCCTCTTCGAAGTAGATGACGACGTTGCGGCAGAAGATGGCGTCGAACCGGCGCTTCATCGGCCACTCGCCCATCAGGTTGAGCTCGTTGAAGACGATCATTCGCCGGAGCGGATCGGTCGCCGTCCAGCGATCGCCGTCCTTCTCGAACCAGCGGCCGCGAAGGTCGCCGGGGATCTGCAGCATGCTGGACGACCCGTAGGTCCCGGCCCGGGCGTGGGCGAGCACGTTGGTGTCGATGTCGGTCGCCAGGATGCGGACATCCAGGTCGGCGGCGTCGGGCGCGAGCGACAGGATCGTCAGGGCGATGGAGTAGGGCTCCTCGCCGCTGGAGCAGCCCGCCGACCAGATGCGCACGGCGCCGCCGCGGCGGGCCGCTTCGAGAAGGGGCCCAAGCTGCGTCTTCAGGTGGTCGAAGTGATGCGGCTCGCGGAAGAACCGCGTCACGTTGGTGGTCAGCGCGGCGATCATGCGCTGGCGCTCGTCGACGTTCCGGGCGTCGGCGACCAGCGCGCAATACTCCCGGAAACTCTCCAGGCCCAGGCTGCGCAGGCGCTTGGCCAGGCGGGAATAGACCAGGGTCGCCTTCGATTCCGAAAGCGCGATGCCGGCCGACTCGTGGAGGATGGCCGCGATGCGGCGGAAGTCCTCGCCCTGGAAGACGAACTCGCCGTCCACCAGCCGCTGGCCGTCCGCGATCGCCGGAGAGGCTGTGCTCACGCGGCGATCTCCAGGTCATCCTGCGGGAACAGGCCGGTCAGCGACAGGAAGCTGACCATGCGGCCGTCGATGGCCAGCAGGCCGCGGACCGACGACCGGGCGAGGTCGGAGCCGACCTCCGGCGTCGGCTGGATCATGTCGTCCGTGATCGTCAGGATGTCGGAGACCGCATCGACCAGCAGGCCCACGACCTGCTTCTCGACCTGGGCCACGATGATCACGTGCCGGGCCGTGGGATCGGCCGCCCCCAGGCCCAGGCGTGCGCCCAGGTCCATGATCGGCAGCACGGCGCCCCGCAGGTTGATCACGCCCCGGACGAAGGGCGGCGAGTCCGGAATGGCGGTCGCGGGCGTCCAGCCGCGGATTTCCCGCACGTCCATGATGTCCACGCAGAACTCCTGCGCGCCGATCCGGAACGAGATCAGCTCCTGGCCGCCTGCGGTGTTCGAGATGTCGTTCATGAGGTTCACCCTGCTTGGAGGAGCCGAGGCTGCTCGGCGGTCCGGGAGGCGGCGACGAGAGCGTCCACGTCGAGGATGAGCGCCACGCGCCCATCGCCCAGGATCGTGGCCGCGGCGATGCCGGGAACCCGGCGGTAGTTGGCTTCAAGGCTCTTGATGACGACCTGGCGCTGGCCCTGGATGGCCTCGACCATCAGCACCGATCGGGCGCCGCCTTCGCCTTCGATGAGCAGGGCGACGCCCTGTTCCGGCTCCAGCGCCTGCGTCCGGTAGCCCAACGCCGCGCCCACATCGACGAGCTGGGTGTAGGCGCCGCGGATGGAGATCACCCGGCCGCCGCCCGTCGTCGCATGCACGTCGGCCGGGCGGGGCTGCAGCGTCTCGACGATGGCGCTCAGCGGCACCACCAGGGTCTGGTCGCCGGCCGAGACCACCATGCCGTCGAGGACGGCGAGGGTGAGCGGCAGGCTCATGATGAAGGTCGAGCCTTCGCCCGGGCGCGAGTTGATGGAGATCCGGCCGCCCAGCTCCTGGATGGAGCGTCGGACGACGTCCATGCCGACGCCGCGGCCGGAGATGTCGGAGACCGCGTCCGCCGTCGAGAAGCCCGGCATGAAGATCAGGTTGTCGATCTCCTCGTCCGACAGCTGGGCGTCGGCCGCGATCAGGCCCTTCTCCACGGCGATGGCCTTCACGCGGGCGCGGTTGATGCCGCCGCCGTCGTCGGCCACCTCGATGACGATGCGGCCCGAGCGGTGCAGCGCCGACAGGCGCACGACGCCCTCGGCCGGCTTGCCCGCCTCGATCCGCTGCTCCGGCTTCTCCAGCCCGTGGTCGATGGCGTTGCGGATCATGTGGGTGAGCGGATCGGTGAGCCGCTCGATGACCGTCTTGTCGACCTCGGTGCCTTCGCCCTCGGTGACCAGGCGGACCTGCTTGCCCGTGGCGCTGGCCACCTCGCGCACGAGGCGGGGCATGCGCTGGAACACCGACTTCACGGGCTGGGCCCGGATGGCCATGACGCTGTCCTGGATCTCGCGGGTGAGCTGCTCCAGTTCGTCGAGGGCCACGGCGACGTTGGTGTCGCGGATCATGCCGGCTTCGCTGACGCGCTGGGCCATCATCGCCTGGTTGATGACGAGCTCGCCCACCAGGTTGATCAGCCGGTCCACGCGGTCGAGGTCGACGCGGATCGTCGGGTTGGCGGCGCCGGCCGCCTTGGCGTGCGCCTTGTCGTTGGCGGCTTCCGCGGCCGCGGTGGTGGCGGCCGGCGCGGTCGCGGGCGCCGGGTCGGGCGCCGTCGCGATCGGCGGTTCCGCGGCGGCGACCTCCTGGGCCTTGCTGATCAGCGCGGCGATGTCGAGGTCGTCGCCCGCCGGCGGGGCGGCGTCGGGGGCGCCCGCGCCCTGGCCGGTGATCTCCAGCTCGCAGTCGCTTTCGACGAACTCGAAGATCTCGGCGACGTCGGCCCGCTGGGCGTCGCCCGTCAGGCGGACGGTCCAGGCCAGGTAGGCGCCCTCGGGGTCCAGGCCCTGCAGCAGGGGCAGGTCGGCGGCGTCGAGTTCGACTTCGACGTCCCCCAGACGCGCCAGCTCGCGCAGCAGCAGCGCGCTGTCGTTGGCCTTCTTGTAGAGCTCGGCGCGCGGCTTGAAGCGCACGGTCCAGCCCGGGGCCGCCGGGGGGTCGGCGGGCGTCTCGAGCGCCGGCGTCTCGAAAGCGGGCGCCGCGAAAGCCACCGGCTGGAAGTCCAGGTCGCCCATGCCGTCGTCGTCGGCGTCCGCCGCCGCGGGATCGGCGCCGGTGAACGCGGACAGCTCCGCAGCGACGGCGTCGGAATGGCCGAGGTCGACCGAGCCGCCGTCGCGGGCGGCGCGGACCAGGTCCGTGAGCACGTCGGCGGCGCGCAGCAGCGCGGCCACGATCTCGGAGCTGGCCGCGAGGCGGCCGGCGCGCAGCTCGTCCAGGGTGGTTTCGAACACGTGGGCGAAGCGCACCAGGTCGTCGAGGCCGAAGGCCCCTGCGCCGCCCTTCACAGAGTGCACGGCGCGGAACACGGCGTTGACGGTGTCGTCCGAGCCTTCGCCGTCCTGCATGGCGAGCAGGCCGGTCTCCAGTTCGGCGAGCTGTTCCTCGCACTCCTGGAAGAACGTCGCCCGGATTTCCTGCATCGGATCCATGGATGCGTTCCTCAGGCCGCGACGCGGCGGATGGCGGCGACCAGCTTGTCGGGGCTGAACGGCTTCACGATCCAGCCGCTGGCCCCGGCGTCGCGGGCGCGCATCTTCTTCTCCAGGCTGCTCTCGGTGGAGAGCACCAGGATCGGCACGGCGCGGTACTGCGGATCGGCGCGGACGCCCTCGATGAAGCCGTAGCCGTCCATGCGCGGCATGTTGATGTCGGTGACGATGACGTCGGGCCCGCCTTCGCGCATCACCTCCAGCCCGTGCTCGCCGTCCTCGGCCTGGATGACGATGAAGCCCGCGTCGACCAGGGCCAGGCGCAGCATGTCGCGCATGGTGCGGCTGTCGTCGACGGTCAGGATGATCTTGCTCATCCGCTGATCTCCGAGGTGTGGAAGGTCGCTTCGGCCGGGGCGCCCATGAGGGCGAGCGCCGCGGTGAGTTCGGGGGACGGCTCGCTGAGGGTGAGGCTCTGGCCGTCGGCGTCCCACGTGGCCTTGGCCGAGAGCAGCACCTGCAGGCAGGGGCCGCCCAGGCGTTGGACGCGGGAGCCGTCGAGCACGAGGGCCTGGCCCCGGCGCGCGGTGAGCGCCTGGGCGAGGGGAGCGGCCGCGGTCAGGTCGAGGACCGGCTCCAGGCGCAGGGGTTCGCTGGTCATCAGAACTCTTCCCAGCTGTCGGTTTCGGGCGCGGCCTGGGCCTGCGGCTTCAGCAGCGCGCCGCCGCCGCCCGAATGGGTCGAGACGGTCTTCATCGCCGGCGCCGGAGCGTTGGCCTGGCGGGGGGTCGGTGCGGGCGCGGCGCGACGGGCCGGCTGGCGCGCGGCGAGGCGCTGGGCGGCCGCCGTTTCGCCGACCTGGAAGCGGCTGATCAGGCGCGCCAGCTCCTCGGTTTCCTGGGCCAGGCTGTGGCTGGCGGCGGTGGATTCCTCCACCATCGCGGCGTTCTGCTGGGTGACCTGATCCATCTGGTTCACCGCCGTGTTGACCTGGTTCAGGCCGGTGGCCTGCTCCTGGGCCGAGGCGGCGATCTCGGAGACGATGTTGGTGATCTCCGCCACCTGGGTGACGATCCGCTCCAGGGCCTGGCCGGTCTCGCCCACCAGGGTCACGCCCTGGCCGACCTGCTGGGTCGAGGCGGAGATCAGGGTCTTGATCTCCTTGGCGGCGTCGGCCGAGCGCTGGGCCAGGGCCCGGACTTCCGAAGCGACCACCGCGAAACCCTTGCCGGCGTCGCCGGCGCGGGCGGCTTCCACCCCGGCGTTGAGCGCCAGCAGGTTGGTCTGGAAGGCGATCTCGTCGATGACGCCGATGATCTGGCTGATCTGCTGGGCCGACTTCTCGATCTCGCTCATCGCGGCCACCGCATTGCGGACCACCTGGCCGGAGTGCTCGGCGTCGCCCTTCGCGGTCGACACCACGTCGCGGGCGTGGTTGGCGCCCTCGGCGGTCTTGCGGACCGTGGCGGTGATCTCATCCAGGGCCGCGGCGGTCTCCTCCAGCGAGGCGGCCTGCTGCTCGGTGCGCTTCGAGAGGTCGTCGGCGGCCTGGCTGATCTCGTCCGTACCCGAACGGATGCCCTGGGTGGCGCCGTTGATGACCTTCATCGTCTCCTGGAGCTGCTCCATGGCGCCGTTGAAGTCGGCGCGGAGCTTCTCGTACTCGGGCGCGAAGGCTTCATTGATGCGGAACACCAGGTCGCCGGCCGACAGCTTGGTGAGGCCGGTGGCGATGGAGTCCACCACCTGCTGCTGCTCGCGCGCGGCCTTCGCCTTGGCGGCCTCGTTCCGGGCGCGTTCCTCCTCGGCCGCCTTGGCCTGTTCGGCGGTCATGCCTTCCAGGCGGAGCTTCTCGATGGCGGCGTCCTTGAACACCTGCACCGCGCCGGCCATGGCGCCGATCTCGTCCTTGCGGTCGCGCGCCGGGATCTCGACCGTGTTGTCGCCGCTGGCCAGCTTGCCCATGGCGTCCGTCATGGCGCGCACGGGGCTGGCGATCGCGCGGGACAGGGTCACCGACATCACGATGGCGGCCGCCACGGCGCTCAGCGAGCTGCCGGTGAAGATGACGAGCGACAGGATGATGCCTTTCCGGATGTCCTCCAGACGTTGCGCCTGCCGCGCGTCCTGGGCCTTCTCGAGCTCGTCGAGCGTCACGCGCAGCGGCTTGAGCGTGCGGCGTCCCGACAGCTCGCGCGCCTGATCGCGGGTGGCGGGATCGCTAGCCAGCGCGATCGACTTCTCGGCGATATCGGCGCGCCAGGCGGCGTACTGCTGACGGAGCTTCTCCCCGCGCGCCTTCTGGTCCGGAGACGTCGTCTGGGCGATGAAGCTCTCGAGGCTCTTATCGATGATCTCGGACTGCTCGCGGTAGGTCTCGATGTAGGAGGGATTGGCCGCGATGGAGAAGGCGCGCAGCACGTTCTGCTGCTCGACCAGGCCGCGATAGATGTCCTGGACCTCCATCGACCGGGCGTAGGCGCGGCCGTTGGCCGCGGCCTCGCCCTTCACCTCCAGGAGCTTCCAGAGGACCGCCGCATTGGCGACGAGGATGATGGCGATCAGCACGCCGAAGGCGGCTGTCAGCTTCTGCGAAATCTTCAGTCGGGAGAGCATGTCGATCTTCCTTGGTCAGGCAGGCGCGGGAGGTTCAGAATTCTTCCCAGGCGTCGGCTTCGACGTCGGGCCTGCGGAGGGCTCCGCCGCCGCCCGCATGGGTGGAGACGGTCTTGAGCGCGGGCATCGGGGCCCGCGGAGGCTCGGGCCGATCGGCGCGCGCCGTCGGGGATCGGATGGCGGGTTCCCCCGTGTTGAAGCGGCGGATCAGGCGGACCAGCTCCTCGGCTTCCTTCGAGAGCCCGTGGCTGGCGGCGGTGGATTCCTCCACCATCGCGGCGTTCTGCTGGGTGAGCTGGTCCATCTGGTTGACGGCGGTGTTCACCTGGCCGAGCCCGGCCGCCTGTTCGTGAGCGGACGCGGCGATCTCCACGACGACCGTGTTGATGTCGGCGACCTGGGCGACGATCCGGTTCAGGGCCTCGCCGGCCTCGCCCACCAGGGTCACGCCCTGGCCGACCTGCTGGGTCGAGGCCGAGATCAGGGTCTTGATCTCCTTGGCGGCGCCCGCCGAGCGCTGCGCCAGGGCTCTGACTTCGGAGGCCACGACGGCGAAGCCCTTGCCCGCCTCGCCGGCCCGGGCGGCCTCGACGCCGGCGTTCAGCGCCAGCAGGTTGGTCTGGAAGGCGATCTCGTCGATCACGCCGATGATCTGGCTGATCTGCTGGGACGATTTTTCGATCTCGCTCATGGCGGCGAAGGCGTTGCGCACCACGTCGCCCGACGCCTCGCCATCGTCCTTGGCGGCGGCGACGGTGTCGCGGGCGTGGCTGGCGCCCTCGGCGGTCTTGCGCACCGTTGCGGTGATCTGCTCCAGCGCGGCCGCGGTCTGTTCCAGGTTGGCGGCCTGCTGCTCGGTGCGGCGGGCCAGGGCGTCGGCCGCCTCGGTGATCTCGCCGCTGCCCGAGCCGATGCCGTGGGCCGCATGGGCGATGACCTTCATCGTGTCCTGGAGCTGCTCCAGGGCGCCGTTGAAATCGGTGCGCAGCTTCTCGTACTCGGGCGCGAAAGCTTGATTGATGCGGAACACGAGGTCGCCGGCCGAGAGACGGGCCAGGCCTTCGGCGATGGCGTCCACCACCTGCTGCTGCTCGCGCGCGGCCTCCGCCTTGGCGGCCTCGTTCCGGGCCCGCGCCTCCTCGGCGGCCTTGGCCTGTTCGGCGGTCATGCCTTCGAGGCGGAGCTTCTCGATGGCGGCGTCCTTGAACACCTGCACCGCACCGGCCATTTCGCCGATCTCGTCCTTGCGGTCAGTGGCCGGGATTTCGATGGTGTTGTCGCCTCCGGCCAGCCTGCGCATGGCGGCCGTCATCGCGACCACGGGCGCCGCGACGGCCCGCGACAGGAGGAACCCCGCGGCGATGGCGATCAGGGTCGCCAGGGCCACGCCGCCCACGACCACGACGGCGACCATCCGGTCGGCCGCCGCCATCGCGGCGCGACGGCGCTCGAGGCGCGCCTCCTCCGCCTTCACCATCGCTTCGATGGCTTCCTCGGCGGGCGCGATCTGGCTGTCGGCGATGCCGTCCGGTCCGACCATCTGGACCGCCAGCGAATGGGTGGCGGGGTTCTTCGCCAGGCGCGAGCCTTCGACCACCACCTTGGCGAACCAGTTGTCGGCCGAGGCCAGGATGGCGTCGACCTGGGCCAGCGCCTCGGCGTCGCCCTTTTCCAGGTCGCGCAGGGCGCCAAGCCGCTTCTCGAACGTCGCGCGGTGCTTCCTGACCCGTTCGGCGTAGTAGGGATCCGCCGAGAGCAGCAGCCCGCGGAAGCTGTTCTCCTGCCGGGCCAGGGAGAACTCGACCCCCTGCAGCGTGCGCAGCACCGCGTAGCTGTGGTCGTTCGCCTGCCGCGCGGCTTCGGTGGCGCGCAGGTTCGCAAGCACCGTCACGCCCAGGGCCACGATCGTGGCGACGATGGCGCCGAACGCCAGCGCCTGCTTTTGCGTGATCTTCAGGTTCTTGAACGACACGGGGGAATCCTCTTCCGGCAGGCGCCGACCGCTCGCGCGCGGCCGGCCCAGGAGGTCAGAACTTCAGGATGAGGCTGCCGACGAGCCCTGGGCGGTATTCGCCCCGCAGGTCGTCGCCGCGGCTGCTGCCGTACCAGCGCACATCGGCGTCGACGTGCTTGGTCAGGCTCTGCCGGACACCGATGTTGTAGGCTGTGTAGTCCGCACCATGTTCCGCCTTGCGGACGCCGAGCGCGGCGCTGACCTTGGTCTTGGCTGCGACCTTGACGGTCGCCAGGCCCTCGACCCACCAGGCCTCCTTGGTGCCTGCGAAGCCGTCGGGCGTGTAGTTGACCCGCAGGCGGGCCGCGACGGGCCCGGCCTTCTTGGTCACGTCGGCCTCGACTTCCCAGTAGGTGGAGTCGACCCCCGCGTCCGTCCCGGGACGCAGGCGGTAGATGCCCTTGAAATCGAACTCGAGGCCGGCGGCCTTGGGCGCCACGCCGACGGTCGTCAGGATCTCGCCGTCAGAGCCCTTCGACATCTCGACAGGCGTCGCGTAGACCTTGATGTAGGCGGGACCATTTGACGCAGTCACCGTGCCGTAAACATGGGGATCCCCCATGCTCTTGCCGACGCCTTTCGAGACGTATTCCGTCGCGGCGCCCAGTTCGACCGAGACATCGGGCTTCTCGGCCGCGGCTGCGGCCGCCGGTACCAGGCCGGTTACCAGCGAAATCAGGGCGAAGACCACGCCCCCAAGTTGAAGTCGATTCAGCACGACTACGTTCCTCTATCTCATTCCTGAGAAAGGTAGTCGTGATCTGTAAAATTACAGTTTCCGCCTGCGTGGCACTTTATATTCACAGAGATGCGGAGTTGATATTCAGGATATACGCAAAATAATCGGCACTTGCCGATACTCGGCTCATGCACCTATTCGGCGCGCGCAAAGCAAAACGGCCGCCAGCAAGGGCGGCCGCGGCGGTCGTGCCAGGTTAGGAGGGTGGCCGCCCTACGGGCGGTCGTAGAGATCCATGATACGGCGGGCGCCGGCGCGATGGCCGACGATGCGCTCGAGCATCAGCTCCATCACGTCGCTCGCTGCGTCCAGGGCGGCGTCATCAACGCCCTCGATCAGCCGCTCGTAGAGTTCGACGTTCTGGTCCAGCAGCTCGGCGCGCAGGGCGCGACCCGCGGCGGTGAGGGTCACCTCCGTCAGGCGGCGGTCGTGGGCGACCTCGGCGCGCAGCAGCAGGCCGCGCGCCACCAGCTTGTCGACCGCGCGCGTCAGGCTGGTGCGGTCCAGCGTCAGGAAGTCGGCCACCTCGTTCATGGTGCGGTTCGGCAGCTTCGCCAGGGTGTAGAGCAGCCGCCATTGGGTGAGGGACAGATCGTACGGCCTTAAGATTTCGGAAAGGACTCGCTCACGCCGCTCCCAAAGGTGGGCGAAGACGTAAAAGATCCGCAGCCGCTGCGCCTCAGCGGAAAACCCCTGCACTTGTCGGGCGGGTTCACTCACGACCGGACTCCCAATAGCTACACTCAAGCTTAGGGGTACATCGGCGAAGCGTGGCCGCAATTATGTCAAATTGGCGCAGGTGGTGAGATGAAACCTCAAGTAACGCGTTACCCGATGCGAGGTGCGAAAGAATTGTCTCGGGCAACGCGACAGAAACGCCAGTCCTAGACTTGGGGGTCTACCGTAGTTTTACGGAGGCGGTGTCGCCCCACGCGCAACAGGCGCGTGGGGCGGGCCGATGATCAGAACGTCTTACGAATATTCACGTACCAGTAGCGGCTATAGGGCTGGTACAACTCGCCCAGGTAGCCTTCGACCGCCAGCGGCGGCTTCTCGTCGGTGATGTTGCGGACGCCGACCCGCACGCGGGTGTCGCCCATCCATCCGTCCTCGAACTGATACTGGCCGTAGAGGTTGGCGGTGATCTGGCTGTCGATCAGCCAGGGATCGCCGGCCGGGTCGCGCAGGTCGGTATCGTCCACGTCGTCGATGTACTGGGTGAACGCGCCCACCTGGAACCGGTCGTAGCTCCAGGTCAGCGAGGCCGACCACTTCCACTCCGGACGGCCGTTCTGACGGATCAGGTCGCCGCCGCCGGTAATGGTGGTGCCGGCGTTGATCGTCCCGGCTTCACGCGCCGCGATGAGGGCGGCGATGTCGGGCGAGGGCGAGCGGTAGAACTTGATCAGGTGGGCGGCGTTGAAGTTGACGTCGAAGCTGCCGTAGCGGTCGGTGTCGAGGCTCCACATCACGCCGATGTCCAGGCCCTTCGCCTCCTGCGGCAGGAGGTTCTGGTACTGGTCGTTCACGTAGAGAACCGAGCCCACCGGCGCGAGGCCGGTGCCATTGAAGTTGGCGATGTCGTCGGCCGTCGGCGCGGCGCGGACGACGTTCGGATTGCTCCGGCCCTGGACGCGCTCGAGGTAGTCCAGGATCAGTGCATTGCCTTCCCCGAACAGGCCCACGATGCCCTTCTGCTTCACGTTCCAGTAGTCGACGGTGAAGGTGAAGCGTCCGAACTCCGGCGGCACGAAGTGCGGCTGGAAGACCGCGCCCAGGCCCCACGTCTCGCTGGTCTCCGGCTTCAGGTCGGGGTTGCCGGCCCGGCGCGCGGTCGTCGCCTGCGAGCGGGCGCAGTTGGAGAAGCTGGTGATCCGGCCGGCGCGCAGGTCGGCCTCGCACTTCACCCAGTCGGTGCGGGTGTTCGAGCGGGTCACCAGGGTGGCGTTGATCTGCTCGAGGTTCGGAGCCTTGAAGCCCTGCGCCCAGGAGCCCCGGACACGGAAGCCGTCCCACAGGTCCCACGCGCCGGCGACCTTCGGCTTGGCCACGTCGCCCACGTCCGAGAAGTCCTCGTACCGGCCGGCGAGCTGGAACTCGAGGTTATGGACCAGCGGGATGTCCATCTCGGGCGAGACCACCGGGATGGCCAGTTCGGCGTAGGCCGAGAAGACCTCGCGCTTGCCCTTGGTGTCGGGCGAGGGCGAGGAGCCGACCAGATCGTTGCCGTAGACCGTGCCGGTGACCGCGTCGGTGAAGGTGATCGTGCCGTCGAGGCGCGCGTCGCGGTCGTCCTGCTGGGTCTCGCGCCGCCACTCGACGCCGGCCGCAAAGCCCAGGTCGCCGCCCGGCAGGGCGAAGAGATCGGCCTTCGAGACCTTGAAGTCCGCCAGCGACAGCGAGCTCGTGGAGATCCGCTTGGTGCGGATGGAGATCGCGTCGATCGCCGCCTGCGACGAGGGCGTGGCGTCGCCGATGCTCGGGTTGGCCGGATCGCCGCCGTTGAAGGGGTTGTAGGCGTCGGGCGTCGACAGGGCGAGCTGCTGCTGGAGCAGGGTGGCGCTGATGCCGTCCGACACGTCCTTCGCCTTCGCGTGCGAATAGAGGATCGCGCTTTCCCAGTTGAAGCCGAACTTCTCGCCGCGCAGGCCGCCGAGGAAGCGGGTCTGGGTCAGGTTGACGTCCACCTCGTTCGCACCGACGTCGGCGAAGGTGTAGCCGCGGAGGACCACCGCCAGGCCGGCGGCCGGCGCGGTGATGCCCGGCAGCCGGTTCGGGTTGGCCTGGCCGTTGGCGAAGGTCGTGGGGCCGAAGGGGTTCCAGTAGTTCGACGCCGGCACCGTGATCGGCAGCGACGTCAGCGTCGCCGTCGGAGCCTGAACGCTGTGGGTGACGGCGCTGTAGTAGCCCGCCTCGCCGAAGGCCTGGAGGTCCTCGGTCAGTTCCCAGTTCCCGGTCAGGAAGCTGTTGAACCGCTCGGTCGACGGCATCACCGAGGTGTTGAACGATGCGCTGTTGTCGAAGCGCAGGTCGCGGTCGGCGGCCGCCGTCGCCGGCGCCCCGTCGTCGATGCAGTAGGCGCCGCGCAGGACGGTGCAGCCGCCGAAGCTGGTCGGCTGGGTGTGGAAGGCGCCGGCCGTCGAGGTGACCAGGGCGCCGTTCTGGCGGACGGCCACGTTGCCCAGGGTCTGCAGCGAGGCCCACGGCATGGTGGTGATGCGCCCATCAAGGCCGACCAGCCCTTCGAAATCGGTGCCCACGAACAGCGGACGCCGGTCCTGCGACGAGGTGTAGTCCTGGTCCCAGGCCCGCAGCGCGGTCTTGTCCGCATAGGTCACGAAGACCGTCAGGTTGCCGCGGTCCCAGTTCTTGCCGGCCAGCACGCTGAACTCGGCCTCGCGCAGGTGGGTGCCTTCGGCGGCGCCGTACTGGGCCTCCATCTGCAGGCCCTCGAAACGGTCCTGCAGCACGGTGTTGACCACGCCGGCCACCGCGTCCGAGCCGTAGAGCGCCGCGGCGCCGTCGCGCAGCACTTCCAGGCGCTTCAGGCCCTGAACCGGGATGGCGTTGGTGTTGTAGGTCAGCACCGGCACCAGGTTCTCGTCGGCGCGGCTGGTCGGGTGGGCGACCACGCGGCGGCCGTTCAGCAGCACCAGGGTGTTGCCGACGCCGAGGTTGCGCAGGTTCACCGATCCCACGTCGCCGCGGGCCGAGTTGGACGAGTTCGGCAGGTACGACGAGTTGAAGCTGACGTCGCCCATCTGCGGGATCGACCGGAACAGGTCGTCGCCCGAGGTGGCGGCCGTGGCGGCGAGCTGTTCCTCGCCGAGCACCGTCACCGGCAGCGCCGCCGTGACCTTGGAGCCCTCGATCTGCGAGCCCACGACCACCAGTTCCTCGACGGTGGCGTCTGCGGCGCTCTGCGCGGCCGCCGCGCCGGCGAAGGCGAGGCCGCAAAGCACGGTGGAGCCCAGCATCAGGCTCCGCAAGGAAACGAGTCTCATCTTCGTATTACCCCCTCTGGATCGAGGCCCGCCGCCGGTCGTCCGGTCTTGCGGGCCTCATGGAAAAATAGCCTCAGTAGAACGTGACGTTGTCGAGCTCGGCCCACACCTTGCGGCCGCCCTGGCCGCTGACGGCGAACTCGACTTCGGTGAGGTCGGCGCCGGTCCACGGGCCCGAGGCCGCGCCGCGGCCCGGCGCGCGCTTCAGCTCGGCGAACGGGACCTCCACGGTGCGCCACTGCGGGCCAGCCTTGACCTCGGCGGCCCAGCGGCCGGCCAGCGTGTTGACCATCAGCCGGTGCTCGCCCTCGCCGCCCCGGACATCGAAGCGCACGCCCCGGTAGCGGCGGGCGTCGACCGGCGCGACCGAGCCGCGGGTCAGGGGCAGGATCACCGCGGCCTGCGGATCGTCCTTCACCGACAGCTTGCCCGCGACGCTCAGAGCCCGGCCGTTTCCGGCCTCGCGCGCGACGACCTGGCTGACCTGCACCGTGCGGTCGAGACCGCCGTCCATGTCGTCCGTGCGCAGGGTGTCCAGGGCCGTGCGGCCGTCGGCCCGCTCGAAGTCGTCGATCAGGGCGGCGACCGTGACCGCGGGCAGGGAAACCTCCCCGTTGGCCTTCGGCAGCACCGTGCCCGGCCCGTGCACCTGCCTGCCGTCGACGAAGACGCGAACGGTCTTCCGGACGTCGGTGATGGTCTTCCACGGCTGGCCGTCCACCAGCACGAGGTCGGCGCGCTTGCCGGGCTCGATGGTGCCGCGGTCGGAAAGCTCGCCCAGCACGCGGGCGCTGTTGGCGGTGCCGGCCATCAGCGCATCGGTCGGCGTCAGGCCCGCCTGCACCATCAGCTCCATCTCGCGCAGGGTCGACGACCCGTGCGGCGTGTTCGGCATCCCGGCGTCGGTGCCGAGTGCGATCGGCACGCCGGCGTCGTGCAGCGCCTTCAGGTTGCGCAGGGCGAAGCCGAACTTGCGCACCGACTGGCGGAAGCGCGGATCGTCGGGGTTCTCGGGCGGCTTCATCCCGGGCTTCACCGGCTCATAGACCGCCAGCGTCGGCGCATAGGTCGTGCCGCCCTGCTTGATCGCCGCGATGGTCTCGGCGTCGACCTCGCGGTCCTGCAGGCTGTGGGCGATGAAATCGACCTTGGCCCGACCCGCCGCGCGGCCGCGATCGACCGTCACGGTGTGGGTCCCCACCGGCCAGTGGTTCTTGTGCGCCTCGTCCACCAGGGCGGCCAGGGTGGCCTCGTCCATGCTGGTGTTGTCGGCGGCCGTGCCGTAGCGCCAGCCGTCGTGGAAGGCCTTGATGACGTCGGGCTTGTAGGGGACGAGTTCGCGGATCGCGGCCCGCGCCGCTTCGGGGGTGTTCACCCACTTCGTCGTGTTCACGTCGGCCCAGTCGGCGCCGTGGCCGCCCGGCGTCGAGGTGCGGGCGGTGAAGTTCACGTGCGGCGAGGCCAGCGTGGCGATCCAGGCGCGGCGCGGCTGCCAGCTCTCCGGCGACTGATGGAAGTCGTTCACCGTCGTGACGCCGGCGGCGATGTAGGCGTTCGCGATCGCGGGCGTGACATTGGGCGCGCCGGCCGGCGTCCAGTGGGTGTGGACGTCGAAGAAGCCCGGCAGCAGGGCCTTGCCCTTGGCGTCGATCACGCTGGCGCCGCGTGGCGCACGGACCCTAGGGCCGACGGCGGCGATGCGGCCGTCGCGGATGATCACATTGGCGACGTGCGGCGCCTCGCCCGTTGCGGTGAACACTGTCGCGCCGAGGATCGCGGTGACGCCGTCGGCGGACGGCGCGGGAGCGGCGGAGACGAGCGCAAGCCCCAGGCCGATCACGCCCACGCCACGGGACAGGCTCATCCAGCGCGACATACTCATTCCCCCAACTCCACGGCCCCGGGGTGTTTGTCCCACACGGACCCCGGCCGCAACCCATCCGGGGGCTTTTCTGCCCCGAGCGCCCAGGGGTGCGACCTTCCTGCACAGGTCGGCGCGGGGCCGCGGTTCAATTCGCGGTACCGTCGTGTTAGCGACCGCCCGCTGGAGGATCGCCGTTGAAGAAGTGCGTGTTCATCAACCTCGACCGCGCGGCCGACCGTCGCGGGTCGGTGGAGGCCTCGTTCGCGGCGGCGGGCCAGACGGGCTGGGCCCTCAGCCGCTTCGCCGCGCGGACGCCCGACGACGTCGCCGGCGTGGCCGGCGCCATCTCGCCCGTGGAGAAGGCCTGCTTCGAGAGCCATCGCGCCGCGATCGCCAAGCACCGGGAGAGCAGCGACCCGCTGTTCGTCGTCGAGGACGACGTGGTCTTCTCGACCCGCACCTTCCCTGTGCTGGACCAGCTTCTGAAGACGTCCGACTACGACGTGATCTTCACCGACGTCGCCCTCTGCGACCTGCCGATGATGGTCCAGTCCGCCAGCCGGCGCGACACGATGGAAGCGCAAGGCCAGTTCACCCTGCTGGACCTCTCGCGGCCCTCGTATTTCGGGGCGACCGCCTACGCGATCCGCGGCGCGTCGAAGCGCAAGGTGCACGCCGCCCTGCAGGCGGCCGAGGCGCTGGACCAGCCGTTCGACCTCTTCCTCCGGGACCTCGGCCGGGCCGGGAAGCTCAGGCTCGCGGTCTGCTTCCCGTTCCTCACGACGGTGGCGGCCGACGGCGACCACTCCCAGATCCAGAGCGCCGAGGCCGCGCCGTTCGACCGCCTGATGAACGCCTTCCGCCGGCTGATGTTCGTCGACCGCGACCTGACGGCCGTGCGCAAGGACCTGCTCCAGCTGCGCAAGGGCTACTCGAGCGAGGCGGCGGATCTGGTGGGCCAGGTGTTCGCCACCATGGTCGCGCCGGGCTTCCCGATCGACCGCTGAGCCGTCAGGGCGCGGCGCGGACGTGCACCACGGCGCGCTCGTCCGCGTACAGCCGCCGCCAGGCGGGATCGGCGTCGAGGCGGCGGGCGGCGGCGCTCTCCGGGCGAAGCAGGGTCCAGGCGATGCGGTGCGTGCCGAGAAGCTCGGCCAGCATGGCCGGGTCGCCCGCGTCGGCGCGCATATAGGCCTGGGTGAAGGCGTCGCCGTACATGTCCGCGCGGCCGTCGATGAAGGGCCGGACGCCGGAGAAGATCAGGTAGCCGCCGAAGTCGTAGTCGTTGAACACTGGCTGGGCGCGAAGCTCGGCGGGCACGTGGGCCAGCGCCGCCGCCGGCGTCACCGCATCGTCGCGCGCCACCGGCACGGCCAGCCGCGCGGCGATCAGGATGGCGGCCAGCAGCGCCGCGCCCATGAGCCCGGCGCGGCGCAAGCCCGCCGCGGGGCCCGGCGCTCGTCCCAGCGCCTCGCCGATGTGGGGCGCAAGGATCAGCGGCGCGACCGCGCCCAGCACCATCTGATGGCGCAGGTGCTGCAGGGCGAGGTGCAGCAGCCCCAGCATGATCAGCAGGCGGAGCGGCGGGACCTTCACCCCTTTCCACAGGCACAGGAACACCGTGGAGAGGATGGCGACCTCGAAGGGGGTCGGCTTCGAGAAGTCCGCCGGCCGCCATTCGGTGATGGTCGGCAGCGCCGACATGGAGGTGATCGTGAACGGGTGGATGAGGCCCGAGAGGCCGTTTGGCGTGGCCGCCGCGGCCAGGGCGCAGGCCAGGCCGAACAGGCCCCAGCCGCGGATCACCGCCAGCCGGTCCCTCGAGGCCAGCAGGGCCTCGAGACCGAAAGCGCCCGCGAGACTGAGGCCCAGGACGTAGCTTCCGTGCAGGTTGGCCCACAGCACCATCAGCAGCGCCGCCCACGGCGGCGGCGCGCGGTCGGCGTCCCGGGCGGCGAGCAGCAGCACGACCCAGCCCGTCAGGACGGGCAGCACCAGCAGGTGCGGCCGCGCCACCAGGCTCGGCGCCAGGCAACCCGCCGCCAGGACCAGCGCAAGGGTCACGCCGACGGCGCTCAGCGACCGCGAGAGCCGCTGGGCCACGAGCGCCGCCGCCGCGGCGGCGGCCGCGGCGAACAGCGCCAGCACGCCTCCGAAACCGCCGGCGCGGTAGGCCAGCGCCATCAGCACCTCGGCCAGCCACTCGTGCGGCACCCAGGCCGCCCCGGCCATGGTGTGGGAAAAGACGTCGACCCGCGGCACGGTCCGGTGGTCGAGGATCCAGCCGCCCGCCGCGAGGTGCCAGTAGGTGTCGGGATCGTTGAGCACGCCCGGCGCGAAGAGGACGAGCACGGCCATCAGCAGCGCCGCCGCCGCCGACGCCGGCGCGGGGCTGAAACGCGACCCGTGTGCGGTCATGCGGCGTTCGGCTGCCATCGCCGCAGGGTGGCTGCGGCGCATTGAGGGCAGGTTAAGCGTTCGGGAGGGCGGTCAGCGCAAGCCGAGCCGCGGAGGAGCCCGGCAAGACCGGTGGCGCACCCGACACGATTCGAACGTGTGACCTTTGCCTTCGGAGGGCAACGCTCTATCCAGCTGAGCTACGGGTGCGTCTTCAGCGGGCGGTCTCTCTAGCCGAAAGCGCGGCTCGCGGCAAACCGCCAGGCTCTTGCGCCGTCGGATTTCAGCCAGGCAATCTTGCGCCAACGGTCGAAGGTTAGCTTCCGCCGAGTGCGAGCCGTCGAACGGCCGGTATGTTTCTGGGGGAAATGCATGGGCGTCTGGACCCGTATGGCTCAGGCCAAGGTCGTGAGGAACGGAGCCGTGACCGCGGCCGTGGCGGCGGCGGCGCTCGGCGTCGGCCTGTCCTTCGGCCGCATCGCCCCGGCCCAGGCGGCCGAGGAGGCGCCCCCGGGCAAGGCGGTCTACGAGCAGTTCTGCGCCGCCTGCCACGAGAAGCCCGAGGCCGGGAGCCGCGCCGCGCCCGTCTCCGCGCTGCGGAAGATGAGCGCCCAGACGCTCACCACCGTCCTGACCACCGGCGTGATGAAGCCGATGGGCGACCAACTGGACCGCCAGCAGCTCCGCGCCGTCGTCGCCTACCTGGCCGCGCCCGAGGGGCCGACCGGAACCGGCTGGATCGACGACAACCGCTGCGACACGGCCCGCGCCAAGGTCGACCTCTCAGCCAAACCGGCCCAGGTGGGCTTCGGCGTCGACCTGGACAACAGTCGCCGGATGAGCGCCGCCCAGGCCAAGCTCTCGACCAAGGACCTCGCGGACCTGGAGGTGGCCTGGTCCTTCGTGATGCCGAAGACTACCGGCCTGCGCGGCCAGGGCGTGGTCGTCGGCAACACCCTGTTCTATCCCGCCGGCCAGGCCGGCTACGTCGTGGCGCTGGACACCCAGACGGGCTGCGTGAAGTGGGCCACGCCCGGCGGCGTGCGCGCCAGCTTGGCGTACGGGCGCCTCGGCAAGGACGGGCCCTGGGCCGTGGTCGGCGGCGACGCGGCGGGCAACCTGATCGCTTTCGAGGCCGAGACCGGCAAGGTCGCCTGGAAGGTGGATCCCCGCCACGACAAGACCGTGCCGCTGTCGGGCACGCCGGTGTTCGCCGGCGACAAGATCGTCGTGCCGATCTCGGCGATCGATGTGGCCAACTCGATGCGCGAGACCTTCGCCTGCTGCAAGGCGCACGGCGCGGTGGCCCTGCTGAACGCCGCCGACGGCAAGGTGCTGTGGACCTGGCACACCATGGAGGACGCCAAGCCGCTGGGCCGCAAGAACGCCAAGGGGATCGAGGTCTATGGCCCGTCCGGCGCGCCGATCTGGTCCAGCCCATCGGTGGATCTGAAAGCTGGCGTCATCTACACGGCGACCGGCGAGAACACCTCGCCTCCGGCCACCGACACCAGCGACAGCCTCGTCGCCCTCGACATGGCCACCGGCAAGCAGAAGTGGGTCTTCCAGGCGCTGGCCAACGACGTCTGGAACATGTCCTGCCCGATCGGCTCGCCCACGGGCGGGCGCCCGCCCGGCGCCAACTGCTTCTTCGCCGCGGAGGGCAGCGTGCTGCGCGACCACGACTTCGGCGGCGGCCCGCTCATCTGGCGCGGCCCCAATGGCGCCAAGGGGGGCCGGACCCTGATCCTCGGCGGCCAGAAGTCCGGAGAGGTGTGGGCGCTGGAGGCGGCCAGCGGGAAGAAGGTCTGGCGTCATCAGTTCGGCAAGGGCACCGCCCTGGGCGGCGTCCACTGGGGCCTGGCGGCCGACGCCCAACGCGTCTATGCGCCGATCGCGGATCCCGGCGTGCCCGAGCCCGACAACGCCGCGGGGCTCTACGCCATCGACGTCGCCAGCGGAAAGCTCGCCTGGTCGTGGCGCGCCAAGGCCGACTGCAGCGGCGACCGCAAGGCCCGCGTGCCGAGCTGCGACAGCAAGTACGGCCTCTCCGCGCCGCCGCTGGTGGTGGATGGCGCGGTGATCGCCGGCGGCCTGGACGGCCGGGTCTATGTGTTCGAGGCGGCGAGCGGCAAGCTCATGTCCACCTTCGACACCGCGGTCCCGTTCACCGGCGTGAACAAGCTGGCCGGCTCGGGCGGCTCGATCGACGCGGCCGGCCCCTTCGCCGGCGACGGAATGCTGTTCGTGAGCTCCGGCTACGGCTCGTTTGGCCAGCAGCCCGGCAATGCGCTGATCGCCTACCGCCCGAAGCGGAAGTAGGCGCGGACGGGATCGGGCCTATTCCGGGTCCGGAAGCGGCTCGATCCCGGCGGCGAGCGCCAGGCGCACGGCAGTCGAGAGGCCGCGCGCCTGGAGCTTGTCCATGACGTTGGCGCGATAGATCTCGACGGTGCGGACGCTGAGGCCCAGCGCATAGGCGATGATCTTGTTGGGCATGCCGGCCAGCAGGCCCTGCATCACCTGCAGCTCGCGCGCCGAGAGCGTGCCGATCAGGGCCTTGGCGCGCTCGACCTCGGCGCGGGCCTCGGTCTCGGCCTCGAAGTCGTCGAAGGCGGCGTCCAGCGTCGCGATCAGGGCGGCGGGTTCGTAGGGCTTCTCCAGGAACTCATAGGCGCCGTTCTTCATCGCCTCGACGGCGACGCGCACCCCGCCGCGGGCGGTCAGCACCACCACCGGCCAGGCGACATCGCGGGCGTTCAGCGCCGCCTGCACCTCGAGGCCGCTCATGCCGGGCATCATGATGTCGAGCAGGACGCAGCCGGGCGCAGCCGCGTCCAGGCCCTCGAGGAAGGCCTCGCCCGTCGGATGGCCGATCACCTGATAGCCGGCGGGGCCCAGGGTCTGCTCGGCAACTGCGCGGAGCAGGTCGTCGTCGTCGACGACATGCACCGTCCGGGTCGAAGTCATCAGGCGCTCGAGGCAATGCGGAACTGCCCGCGAGCTTAGGGACGCGATCGGTCCGGGACCAGCCCCGACGCCGCCGCACCGCGGCTATGCGAGGGGCAGCGACGAGGTGTCGCGGCGCTGGCGCAGCCCGTCAGGCCGCGCCGGTCACGTCGTCCCAGAAGCGCTTGGCTTTGCCGATGAAGTTCGCCGACTTGGGATGCTGCTGCTCGCCGCAGAGGCCGGCGAGCTCGCGCATCAGCTCCTTCTGGCGGGCGGTGAGCTTGGTGGGCGTCTCGACGAACACCTCGACCACGAGATCGCCGCGCTCGCGCGAGCGGAGCGACGGCATGCCCCGGCCCTTCACCCGCACGGTCCGGCCGGTCTGGGCCCCTTCCGGGATCTTGACGGTGATCTTGCACTCGCCGTCGCAGTTCTCGCCGCCCATCAGGCAGGGCGCCTCGATCTCTCCGCCCAGGGCGGCGACGCACATCGGCACCGGCACGGTGCAGAGCAGGTCGAGGCCGTCGCGTTCGAAGAGCTCGTGCGGCTTCACCGAGATGAAGATGTAGAGGTCGCCGCGCGGGCCGCCGCGCAGGCCTGCGTCGCCTTCGCCGGCGAGACGGATGCGCGCGCCGTCGTCCACGCCCGGCGGGATGCGGACCGCCAGCGTCCGCTCGCGGCGGATCTGGCCCATGCCGTGGCACTCGACGCACGGGTCGATGACGATCTTGCCCGAGCCGCCGCAGCGGGGGCAGGCGCGCTCGATCTGGAAGAAGCCCTGGGTGGCGCGGACGCGGCCGGCGCCGTGGCAGGTGGTGCAGGTGGTCGGGCTGGTGCCGGGCTTGGCACCCGAGCCGTCGCAGGCCTCGCAGGACAGCGTCGCCGGGACCGTGATCTCCACCTCCGAGCCGGCGTAGGCCTGCTCCAGGCTGATCTCGAGGTCGTAGCGCAGGTCCGAGCCGCGGGCGGGCCCGCTGCGGGGGCCGCCGCGGCCGCCGGCGCGACCGCCGAACATGTCGCCGAAGACGTCGCCGAACACCTCGTTGAAGATGTCGTGGACGTCGTGGAACTGGGCGCCGCCCGGACCGCCGCCGCCCATGCCGTTGACCCCGGCGTGGCCGAAGCGGTCGTAGGCCGCCCGCTTCTGCGGGTCGGACAGCACCGAATAGGCTTCGTTGATTTCCTTGAAGCGGCCAGCCGCTTCCTCGCAACCGCCGTTGCGGTCGGGATGGTGCTCCATCGCGAGCTTGCGGAAGGCGGCCTTCAGGCCGGCCTCGTCGCAGGCGCGGTTGACGCCCAGGATCTCGTAATAGTCCCGCATCAAACGTTCAGGCGCTCAAAAATGGGCTGGAGTTGAAGTGGGTTGGCCCCCGCCCGACTGCAAGGCTCCGGAGAGCCGAGCGGGCGGGGGCTTACCTTCACCGCGAAGGCGGCGGCGACGTCCCCATGGGCGACCTTTTGGCATTTGAGGCTGAAGGCCGCCATGGGGCGCGATGTCACGCCGACTTCTTGTCGTCGCCGTCCACTTCCTCGAACTCGGCGTCGACGACGTCGTCCGAGGCCTGCGCGCCGCCGTCGCCAGCGCCTTGGGCGCCGGTGTCCTGCTGCGCCTTGTACATGGCCTCGCCCAGCTTCATCGAAGCCTGGATGAGGGTCTGGGTCTTGGCCGCGATCGCTTCCGCGTCGCCGCCCTCCAGCGAGCCCTTCAGGTCGTCCAGCGCCGCCTGGATGGCGTCACGGTCCTCGGTCGAGACCTTGTCGCCGTGTTCCGACAGCGCCTTCTCGGTCGAGTGGATGACCGCATCGGCCTGGTTCTTGGCCTCGACGGCCGCCTTCCGCTTCTCGTCGTCGGCCTTGTTGGACTCGGCTTCCTTGACCATGGCGTCGATGTCCGCGTCCGAGAGGCCGCCGTTGGCCTGGATGCGGATCGACTGTTCCTTGTTGGTCGCCTTGTCGCGGGCCGAGACGTTGACGATGCCGTTGGCGTCGATGTCGAAGGTGACCTCGACCTGCGGCACGCCGCGCGGCGCGGGCGGAATGCCGACCAGGTCGAACTGGCCCAGCATCTTGTTGTCGGCCGCCATCGGCCGCTCGCCCTGGAACACCCGGATGGTCACCGCCGACTGGTTGTCGTCGGCCGTGGAGAACACCTGGCTGCGCTTGGTCGGGATCGTCGTGTTGCGCTCGATCAGCGGGGTGAACACGCCGCCCAGGGTCTCGATGCCGAGGGTCAGCGGCGTCACGTCCAGCAGCAGCACGTCCTTGACGTCGCCCTGCAGCACGCCCGCCTGGACCGCGGCGCCCAGCGCCACGACCTCGTCGGGGTTCACGCCCTTGTGGGGCTCACGGCCGAAGAATTCCTTCACGGTCTCGACGACCTTCGGCATGCGGGTCATGCCGCCCACGAGGATGACCTCGTCGATGTCGGACTTCTTGAGGCCCGCGTCCTTCAGCGCGTTCTCGCAGGGGCCGATCGTCTTGTTGATCAGGTCCTCGACGAGGGCTTCCAGCTTGGCGCGCGACAGCTTGATGTTCAGGTGCAGCGGGCCCGAGGCGTTCATCGAGATGAAGGGCAGGTTCACCTCGTACTGGGTGACGCTCGACAGCTCCTTCTTGGCCTTTTCGGCCTCTTCCTTCAGGCGCTGAAGGGCCAGCTTGTCCTTCCGCAGGTCGACGCCCTGCTCCTTCTTGAACTCGTCGGCCAGGTAGTCGACGATCCGAAGGTCGAAGTCCTCGCCGCCCAGGAAGGTGTCGCCGTTCGTCGACTTCACCTCGAAGACGCCGTCGCCGATCTCCAGGATCGAGACGTCGAAGGTGCCGCCGCCGAGGTCGTACACGGCGATCTTCTTGCCTTCGTTCTTCTCGAGGCCGTAGGCGAGCGCCGCGGCGGTGGGCTCGTTGATGATCCGCAGGACTTCAAGGCCGGCGATCTTGCCGGCGTCCTTGGTCGCCTGGCGCTGGGCGTCGTTGAAGTAGGCCGGGACGGTGATGACCGCCTTTTCGACCTTCTCGCCGAGGTGCTGCTCGGCCGCTTCCTTCATCTTCTGCAGGATGAAGGCCGAGATCTGCTGGGGCGAATAGTCCTTGCCGTGCGCGCGCACCCAGGCGTCGCCGGTCGGGCCCTTCACGATGTCATAGGGCACCATGCCCTTGTCCTTCTCGACCATGGGGTCGGAGAAGTTGCGGCCGATCAGCCGCTTGATCGCGAAGAAGGTGTTGGACGGGTTGGTCACCGCCTGGCGCTTGGCCGGCTGGCCGACCAGCCGCTCGCCGTCTTCCATGAAGGCGACGACGGAAGGGGTGGTCCGCGCGCCCTCGGCGTTCTCGATCACCTTCGGCTGCTTGCCGTCCATGATGGCGACGCACGAGTTTGTGGTGCCGAGGTCGATGCCGATGATCTTGCTCATGTGAGAGTCTTGCTCGCTCCTTGTTGGCGGACGCCGCGGGTGGGCCTTCTAGCGAAGCGCCCTGGAATAAGCGACGCCCCCGGTTCGATCAGGTTCTCGGCCGGCCCTTCAAGCTTTGCGCTCTCGGGAACCAGCGTCGCCAGCGGATATGGGGAAAGATGGGCCCCCTGCAAGGGGAATGTCCCTAATGCGGTCAAGGACATGGCTCAACCGTGCCCCGCATCGGGGCGCCAGTTCGAACGGGCGTTCGCATAGAGTTCCGCCGGGTGCGGCGTGCGGGCCCCGCGCGACGCCAGAAAGGCGTGCTCCACCACCATGGCCTGCTGCTCGATGTTCAGGTCGGTGAAGGCCGGCCCGGCGCTGAGGTCGTAGGCGTAGGCGGCGGCGCCGTCGCCGGCCTTCAGTTTCGCGCGCAGCAGGGAGACGCCGTGCTGCGCCTGCCAGACGTGGGTCAGCTCGTGGACGAAAACCGCCTGCACGGGCAGCGGGGTGTCGGCGGCGGCGAAGTCCGGGCGCGCGGCGGCGGCCGGCCAGACGATCAGGCCGGGGCCCGCGACGAACGCCCGGTTCCAGATCGGGATGGCGAACAGCCGCACCCGGCTCGCGTCCAGGCCATGGCCGAACATCTCGGCCGCGAGTCCGCGCTCGCCGGGCGTGAGGCGGCGGAACGTCATCGGCTTCATGGCAGGCGCGGTCATGGCGGCTCGCCGGCTAGGGGGGCGTCCAGCCCTAGACGTGCAGCTTGGCCGTGGGTTCCGCCTTGATCTGCGGCAAACCTAGAACAGCGGCTCTTCCGGCGGCGGCTGGGTCGGCTGGGCCGGCCGCGCCTTTTCCAGGACGTCGCCGATCTGATCGCCCGGGACGGCGGGCGCGCCGGGCTGCGGCGTCCCCTGGGCGGCGGCCTCGGCCTTGAGCCTGGCCTCCTCCTCGCGCGCCTTCTTCTCGGCTTCCTGCCTGGCCTTCTCCTCGGGCGTCAGCTCCGGCGGCGGCGGCGGGCCTTCGATCCGCTCCTGGGCCAGCGGCACGGCTTCCTGCGCCTCGAGGGCCTGGCCGTAGTCGCCCGCCTCGCGCCGTTCGCCAGGCAGGCGGGCCGGAGCGTCCGCCGTGAAGACGCCGATGGCGAAAGCGCCCAGCGCCGCCGCGCCGATCAGGACGGCGACGAGCTGCAGGACGGGGCGGGGCATGGTCCAGGTCATGGCGCGCGACCCTAATGCGCGGGCCGCCCGGACGGAAGCGGCAAGCGGGCGCCGCGTGAGGCGTCTCTTGGTAAACGCCCATTAACCCGCGCGCGGCCAAACAGGGACTTCAGGCGAAGGTTCGACCAGGGGTTTCGAAGGCATGGCGCGGGCGGCGCGGAAGACCGGCATGGAGCTTGCGCTCCATATCGCCAGGCTCGTGTGGTCTCATCCCAACACGGCGCGCCTGCGCGGCGGGCTGACCGCGGCGGCGGGCGTGATCCTGGGCATCGCCTTCGCCACCTACAACGCCGCCGACCCCAGCCTGAACGCCGCCGGGGCCCAGGCGCCGACGAACGCCCTGGGCGCCGCGGGCGCGGTGATCGCCGACATCGGCGTCCAGTCGCTGGGCGTCGCCGCGGGCCTTCTCGCCCTGCTGGTTGTGGTGCTCGGCCTGGCCCGCGTGGCCGACCCGACGCCGGACGCCAGCCGGCTTCGCCTGCGCATCCGCGCCCTCGTGGGAACGGTGGGCGTGCTCACCCTGGCCGGCGCCCTGGCCTTCCCCGCCCCGCCGGCCGCCTGGCCGCTGGCCAAGGGCCTGGGTGGGTTCTGGGGCGACGCCCTGCTGACAGGCCTTGCCGGGCTCGCGGCCTATGCCCGCCTGCCGCTCGGCCAGCTGATCGCCGGCGCGGTGCTGGCGACGCTGGGCCTCGTCGCCTACGGCTACGCCATTGGCCTCTCGCGTCTCGACCTCCGCGCGCTGGGCGCCGCGGCGAGCCAGGCCGTGGCGGGCGCCTTCCAGCCCAGGCTCAAGGCCGCCCGGCCCGAGAAGCCGGAGAAGCCAGCCCGCGCCGCGCGCCGCCGTCCGCTGGACAGCGTGCTGCCCGACGAGGTCCCGTTCGACGCCGACGAGGCGCCCGCCGCGGGCGCCCCCGTCGTCGCCGCCCCGATCGCCTCGGGCGCCGAGCCCAAGGTCAAGGCGCCCAAGGCGCCGCCCAAGGAGAGCGTCCGCGAGCAGAAGGAGGCCCAGGCCACCTTCGAGTTCGTCCAGCCCGGCGGCTTCAAGCTGCCCGAGCTGTCCATGCTGGCCAAGGCGCCCGCTCGGGCCGCCCAGTTCGACGAAGGCGCGCTGCGCCAGAACGCGCAGCTGCTGGAGAGCGTGCTGGCCGAGTTCGGCGTCCGCGGGCAGGTGGACCAGATCCGCCCGGGCCCGGTGGTCACCCTGTACGAGCTGGTGCCGGCCGCCGGCGTGAAATCCGCGCGCGTCGTGGCGCTGGCCGACGACATCGCGCGCTCGATGAGCGTCGCCGCCTGCCGCGTCTCGGTGGTCTCGGGCCGCAACGCCATCGGCATCGAGCTGCCGAACCAGCGCCGCGAGACCGTCTATCTGCGCGAACTGCTGGCCGCGCCCGAGTACGAGCGTGGCGGCCAGTCGCTGCCCGTCGTCCTGGGCGAGACCATCGGCGGCGAGCCCTACATCGCCGACCTGGCCAAGATGCCCCACCTGCTGATCGCCGGCACCACCGGCTCGGGCAAGTCGGTGGGCGTCAACGCCATGATCCTGTCGATCCTCTACCGGCTGCCGCCCGAACAGTGCCGCCTGATCATGATCGACCCGAAGATGCTGGAGCTTTCCGTCTACGACGGCATCCCGCACTTGCTGGCGCCCGTGGTCACCGATCCGAAGAAGGCCATCGTCGCGCTGAAGTGGACCGTGCGCGAGATGGAGGATCGCTACCGCCGGATGTCCAAGATCGGCGTCCGCAACGTCGCCTCATACAACGAGCGCGCCCGCGAGGCCGTCGCCAGGGGCGAGCACTTCGAGCGCACCGTCCAGACCGGCTTCGACGACGCTGGCCGTCCGATCTTCGAGTCCGAGAAGATCGTCCCCGAGCCCATGCCCTACCTCGTCGTGATCATCGACGAGGTGGCCGACCTGATGATGGTCGCCGGCAAGGACATCGAGGGCGCCGTCCAGCGTCTGGCCCAGATGGCGCGCGCCGCCGGCATCCACCTGATCATGGCCACCCAGCGGCCGTCGGTGGACGTCATCACCGGCACCATCAAGGCCAACTTCCCCACCCGGATCAGCTTCCAGGTCACCTCCAAGATCGACAGCCGCACCATCCTGGGCGAGCAGGGCGCCGAACAGCTCCTGGGCCAGGGCGACATGCTCTACATGGCCGGCGGCGGCCGCATCACCCGCCTGCACGGGCCGTTCGTCTCCGACGGCGAGGTCGAGGCCGTGGCCCGCTTCCTGCGCGAGCAGGGCCAGCCCGCCTACCTCGAGGAGGTCACCGCCGGCGGCGACGAGGAGAGCGACGAAGGTCCGAACCTCGGCTTCGGCGGCGACACGGGCGACGCCAACGACCTCTACGACCGCGCCGTGGCCATCGTCACCCGCGACGGCAAGGCGTCGACCAGCTACATCCAGCGCCGCCTGCAGATCGGCTACAACCGCGCCGCCTCGATCATGGAGCGGATGGAGAACGAGGGCGTCGTCGGCCCCGCCAACCACGCCGGCAAGCGCGAGATCCTGGCGAGCGCGGCGCCATAACCCACGGCGTCGTTCCGTCAGCCCTTCCGTCGCCCGCCCGGCTTGTGGCCGCTGGTCATCGGGTCCGGCTTCTTCGGCAGGGGCTTCTTCGGGTCGCGGCGGTACATCTCCTGGCTGGACCCCAGGCCCATGCGGCCGGGCCGCTGCTCCACCAGGTTGCTCTCGCCGCTCTTCAGCCTGGCGATCGCGTCGCGCAGCAGGCCGGCCGTCTCGAAGTCGCCGGCCTCCGCGGCCTCGGCCATCCGCCGCTCCAGGTCCTCGATCGCGCCCATGGCCTCGGAACACCCTCATCCGCGGAAGCGTTGCTTCGGCCTCCCCATTTGAGCCCTATTGCCGCCGCTTGCGCGCGATAGGAAGCCCGCGCATGGAGTATGGAATGACCCTCGACCGCCGCAGCCTGACCCTCGCGCTGATCGCGAGCGCCTTCGCCGGCCCCGCGCTTGCCCAGGCCGCCCTGTCGCCCGCGGACCGCGCGCTGGTCGACCGCGCCGCCGCCTATCTGCAGGGCCTCGCCGAGGCCCGCGCCCGCTTCGTCCAGACCGACGCCCGGGGCCGCGCCATTGGCGGCGAAGTGTTCCTGAAGCGGCCCGGCAAGGCGCGCTTCGACTACGATGATCCCTCGGGCCTGCTGGTGGTTTCGGACGGCGGCGTGGTTTCCGTGCAGGACACGCGGCTCAAGACCTTCGACCGCTATCCGCTGTCGGCGACGCCGCTGTCGGTGTTCCTGGCCAAGAACATCCGCCTGGACAAGGACGTCACCATCACCCGCGTCTCGCGGATGGCCGACGGCTTCTCCATCACCGCCCGCGACGGCAATAAGCGCACCGCCGGCCAGATCACGCTCAATTTCCGCGAGGCGCCCCAACTGGTCCTCACCGGCTGGACCATCACCGACGCCCAGAACCGCCAGACCCGCGTGCAGCTGCAGAATCTACAGCGCGCCTCGGGCCTCTCGCCCTCGCTTTTCGTCCTCAAGGACCCCCGCCCGAAGAACGTCGGTCGCGGCAAGGTGTGATTTGTTAAGCACAGGCAAGGCCAATTTCTTCGGCCTTTGACTTTCTGTCACACTGTTGCGATAGTGCCACTACGTCGCCCGCGCAGTCCTGCGCAGGCGTGTCCGTGCCGGAACCTATCCCCTCCCGGCGGCGGCATGAGAGACAACTTTCAACGCCCGGACGTTAGCCATCGTCCGGGCGTTTCTTTGCGGCGTTCCCGAATTCGGCGCGGCAGCCTAAATGAGCGGCATGCGCCTTCGCCTCTGCACCTGGAACGTCAACTCCGTCCGCCTGCGCGCCGAACAGGTCGCCCGCTTCGTCCAGGAGCAGGCTCCCGACGTGCTGTGCCTGCAGGAGATCAAGTGCCGCGAGGGCGAGTTCCCGCTGAACGCCTTCAGGGACATGGGCCTGCCGCACCTGCGGATCGCCGGCCAGAAGGGCTGGCACGGCGTGGCCATCGCTTCCCGCCTGCCGATCGAGGACGCGCCCAAGCTGGACGTCTGCCGCGAGGGCCACGCCCGCTGCGTCGGGGCCAAGGTGGCCGGCGTCGAGATCCACAACTTCTACATCCCCGCCGGCGGCGACACCCCCGACCGCGCCGAGAACCCCAAGTTCGACCACAAGCTGGACTTCTACGAGAAGCTCACCGCCGAGCTCTCCAGGCGGGACAAGGCCCAGCCGCTGGCCGTGGTCGGCGACCTGAACGTCGCCCCCGGCGAGTTCGACGTCTGGAACCACAAGTACATGTCGAGGATCGTCAGCCACACGCCGGTGGAGGTGGAGGCCTTCGCCAGGCTGAAGGCTTCGCTCGACTTCATCGACCTGCCTCGGGAGACGACGCCCGAGCCGGTGAAGATGGCGTCCTGGTGGAGCTATCGCGCGGCCGACTTCCGCGTCTCGAACCGGGGGTTGCGGCTCGACCACATCCTGGTGACGCCGGGCCTGCGCGACGCGGCCTTCCGGCTCGGCGCCGCCGCCAGCCGCGTCCATGAGGATGTCCGCGCCTGGGAACGGCCCAGCGACCACGCGCCGGTCAGCGCGGACCTGGTTCTATAGCGAAAACAACTGTCATCCCGGACGGCCGCAGGCCGATCCGGGACCCAGGAGGTCTTGCAGTGCGGTCGTCCTGGGTCCCGGCTCTCCGCTTCGCTGCGGCCGGGATGACGGGATTTTCTCGCTCTAAGGCGCCAGCTTGTAGCCGCCAGCTTCGGTCAGCAGCAGGCGGGCGTTGGCCGGATCGGGCTCGATCTTCTGCCGCAGCCGGTAGACGTGCGTCTCCAGCGTGTGCGTCGTGACCCCGGCGTTGTAGCCCCAGACCTCGGCCAGAAGCTCCTCACGCGAGACGGCCTTTTCGCCGGCCCGGTAGAGGTACTTCAGGATGTTGGTCTCCTTCTCCGTCAGGCGGATCTTCTTCTGCTTCTCGTCGACCAGCATCTTGGCGGCCGGACGGAACTCGTAGGCGCCCAGCCGGAAGACCGCGCCCTCCGAATGCTCGTGGCTGCGCAACTGGGCGCGGATGCGGGCGAGCAGGACCGCGAACTTGTAGGGCTTGGCGACATAGTCGTTGGCGCCGGCCTCGAGCCCCATGACCGTGTCGTCGTCGCTGGTGGCGGCGGTCAGCATGATCACCGGGGCGGCGACGCCGTTGTTCCGCATCTGACGGCAGGCATTGCGGCCGTCCATGTCGGGCAGGTCGACGTCCAGCAGGACCAGGTCGGGCTTGGCCTCGGAGCCCAGCCGGACGCCTTCGCCGGCCGTAGAGGCCTCGACGGTTTCGAAGCCTTCCGCCTGAAGCTGCTCGGCGATCGCCCCGCGAAGGTCCTGGTCGTCGTCGACGATGAGGAGGGTCTTGCGTTGAGCCATGGTTAGAACAAACACCATATGTCGTGTGTCGGGCAAAGGATTTGCGTTTGAACTTCGTTGCGACATCGGACGGATGGCTGGACCTGGGGGACCGTAGGGTGCGCTGCGCCCTGGGACCCGCTGGAGTGGTCCCGGCGGCCCAGAAGCGTGAGGGCGACGGCGCTTCGCCCGCGGGCGTGTGGCCGATCCGCGAGGTCTGGTACCGCCCCGACAGGGGTCCGCCGCCGGCCTGCGAGCTGCGGGTCCACGCCATGAAGGACAGCGACGGCTGGTGCGACGACCCGGCCGACCCGAACTACAACCGCCACGTCGACCTGCCTTATCCGGCCAGCGCCGAGCGCCTGTGGCGCGACGACGGCGTGTACGACATCGTCGTCGTGCTGGGACACAATGACGATCCCGTGGTTCCGGACCTCGGCTCGTGCATCTTCCTGCACCTCTGCCGGCCGGGCTTCCCGCCGACCGAGGGCTGCGTCGCGATCGAACGCGCCGACCTCGAGGACCTGCTCGCCAGGGCCCAGCCCGGCGACGCCGTGGAGATCCGCCAGGCGTGAGCCTGCCGCCGCCCCGCCAGACCGTGCCGGGCGGCGAGCTGCCGAGACATCGCCACGAGCACGGCTACGCCGCCGTCGTGCTCTCGGGGACCTACGAGGAGGCCGGAGACAATGGCCGGCGCGCCGTGCGGCCCGGCGACGTGGTCGTGCACGGCGCCTTCGAGGCGCACCTGAACCGGACCCCAGCCGCCGGCGCCCTGGTGCTGAACCTGCCGCTGCCGTGCGACGCGCTTTCCGCCTTCGGGACCGTGGCCGACGCCGACGCGATCGCCCGCGCCGCCGGACGCGACACCTGCGAGGCGGTCGCCCTGCTGGTCGCCCAGCACCAGCCCGCGCCGGCGATCGCGATGGACTGGCCCGACCTGCTGGCCGAGGCGCTGCGCGAGGCGCCGGTGCGGATCGGCGACTGGGCCCGGGCCCACGGCCTATCGGCCGAGCATGTGGCGCGCGGCTTCCGCCAGGTGTTCGGCGCAGGGCCCTTGGCCTACGGCCGCGAGGTCCGCGCACGGGACGCCCTGCACGCCGCCCTGTCCGGCGACCATCCACTGGCCGAGATCGCGCAGGCGACCGGATTTGCCGACCAGGCGCACATGACTCGCGCGGTGTTGGCCCTCAGCGGCCGGCCGCCCGGCGCTTGGCGCAGGTCAAATCCGTTCAAGACCGGAGCGAGCGCGCCCGCCATCTGAAGGCGCATGAACAGACGCGCCTTCCTCGCCGCCGCCGCCGTCCTGCCCCTCGCGACCCCGACTTCCGCCCAGTCGGGTGTCCGCACCCGGTGGACGATCACCACCTCCGAAGGCTTCGACGCCATCGCCTTCCTGGGTCCTCTCTCGGGCAAGCCGCTGTACGCGGAGCGCTACAAGGCCGAGATCGGCGCCTTCGCGCCGCGCGTGACGCCAGCCCTGCGCACCGCCGTCGACCGGCTGCAGGCCCGGGCCGACGAAACCGGCAAGCTGCTCTGGCCGACGCTGGCCAACGTGCTGTCCTACGGGCCCACCGACACCATCGACGATCTGCTGGCCTCGCTGGAGGACCTCGACGGCCGCGTCCTGCCGGCGCTGAGGCCGAGCAGCCACTGGGACGAGCAGAGCTGGGCCTTCCTCACCGGCGGCCGCGACGACGCGAGAACGATCTTTCGGGAGCTCAAGGCGGCGGATTTAACAGGCTTCCGAAACGGCCTGGTCGGGGACCGGCTGAAGACCCGCGCGCCTGAGCTGATGGCGGGCCTGGCGAAGTACGACGTCATCGCCGAGCAGGAGCGGCTGATCGGGCGCCGCCTCGATCCGACGATCGGGGTCGTCCTGCTCTGGTTCTCCAAGCCGCACGCCGCCAGCATGGGCCGCCAGCGCTCGCTCTCGCACTTCGACTACCCGGTGGAGACCGTCGTCCGCATCGTCGCCCATGAGATGCTGCACCCGCCGTTCCCGATGGAAGGGCCGACCGCCAAGGCGGCGCTCGCGGTGCTGGACAAGGACCCGCTGCTGCGGCGGGTGCTGAAGGAGCACGACCCCGGCTACGGCTACAACTCCATGGACGGCATCCTCGACGAGGACACCGTCGAGGCCCTGGACCAGATCGTCTCCGAGCGCCTGGGCGTCGCCCGCGATCCCGCCGAGCGATGGTCCACCGCCGACGACGGCATGCACGTCCTGGCGGCCGCCCTCTACGGCATGCTGAAGGCCGAGGGTTACGACCGCACAGGCGGGAACATCGAGGCGTGGATGGGCCAGGCGGTGAAGGCCGGCAAGCTGTCGCCCGACCGCATCCGCGCCTTCGCGGGCCAGGTGACGAAAACCCCGCCCGACCGGCTCTGGCCGCGCCGTAAGGCCTAGAGCCGCGCGCCGAAGACTGCCGAGCCCACCCGGACGCTGGTGGCGCCGAAGCGGATGGCCGTCTCGAAGTCGTCGCTCATGCCCATGGAGAGTTTCGCAAGCCCGTTGCGTTCGGCGACCTTCCTGAGCAGCGCGAAATGCGGGCCCGCGGGCTCGTCGGCCGGCGGGATGCACATCAGGCCCTCGATATCGAAGCCATAGTCCTTGCGGCAGGCAGCGATGAAGGCGTCGGCCTCGGCCGGCGTCACGCCCGCCTTCTGCGGTTCCTCGCCGGTGTTCACCTGGACGTAGAGCCTGGGCGCGCGGCCCTGCTTCTCGACCTGCTCGGCCAGCGCGCGCGCAAGCTTGTCGCGATCCAGGCTCTCGATGACGTCGAAGAACGCCACCGCCTCCTTGGCCTTGTTGGACTGCAGCGGGCCAATCAGGTGGAGGGTCAGGCCCTTCGCCTTGCCCTCCCACCGCGCCATCGCCTCCTGCACGCGGTTTTCGCCGAACACCCGCTGGCCGGCGGCGAGCACCGGCTCGATCGCCTCCCACGGCTGCTGTTTGGAGACGGCGACCAGCGTCACCTCCGCCGGATCGCGGCCGCAGGCTTGCGCGGCGCGGGCGATCCGGGCCACGACGTCGGCATAGGCGGCCAAGGACTGGGGAGGCGCGGTCATTTCGGAGGCGTTCTGGACCCTGCAGCGGACCGCCCGGCTCTTACCGGCCCGCAGGCGGCTGCGGAAGGCCCTGCCCGCCCTGCTGTTCTTCACCGACCCGCAGCGCACGCCCGATCCCGTAGCCGCCGCCGAGGCGCTGCCGAGAGGCGCGGGCGTCGTCTACCGCAGCTTTGGAGCCGCCGACGCCGAGACGACCGCCCTGCGCCTGAGAGCTGTCGCCCGCCGGCGGGGCCTGCATCTGCTGATCGGCCAGGACGCCGGCCTCGCCGCGCGGATCGGCGCCGACGGGGTCCACCTGCCCGAGCGGCTGGCCCATCGCGCCCAGACGCTGAAGCGGTCGCATCCGGGCTGGATCGTCACCGCCGCCGCGCATTCGCTGGCCGCCGCCAGGGTGGCAGGTCCCGACGCGGTGGTGATCTCGGCCGCCTTCCCATCGCGCAGCGCCTCGGCCGGGGCCCCGCTCGGACCCGTCCGGCTTGCGGCGCTGGTCCGTACCGCGGCCCGGCCCGCCTATGCGTTGGGCGGCGTGAACGACAAAACCGCCCGCCGTCTGCTCGACGCGGGCCTCATCGGGTTCGCAGCGGTGGAAGGGCTCGCGCCCTAGAACTTGAAGCTGGACTCCAGCCGCACCTTCGGCGCGTCGGCCGGGCGCGCCTGGTTGGGACGCGGAGCCAGTTCCTGCTCGCCCAGGGCCACCGAGCCGCCGACCCGCAGCGAGGGCGTGATCCGGAAGTAGGCGCCGGCCTGGACGTCGTTGGCGGTGGTCTCGCGCTCGTCCGACTGCTTGACGCCGAGGGTCAGGCCGAAGCGGCCCTTGCTGGCGTCGTACTGCATCAGCCGGCCGGCGCCGGGCGCGGCGCTGGGCTCGGACTTGACCGTGAAGTCGATGCGCTTGCCCTTGTCGGCCGCGTGCGCGCCGCCGGCCACGGCGCCGAGAAGCGCCGCCACCGCAATGATCGCACCGGTACGTCCGACAGACATACGCAACATATAGCCCCTAAGCCCCGTCACCGCATCCCCGGCCATAGCAGAGGCTCGCGGTCTTGGGGCCGATTAGAGAAACCCAACGGAACAGGTCAACCGACTCTTCGGCCGGAAGGTCCCGGTCCAGGCGAATCGCCGCCGGATGTGGCAGAGCCGCCACGCGATTCCTGTTTGGCGCCGATGACGGCGTTGTTATAGAGGGCGCGGCGCGGGGCGGCGCCGTGGCGCTCGCGTCGCGGAATGATCTTTGGAGACGGATGCATATGCCGTTTGTGCGCGGTGAGTGGAAGCGTGGCCTGATGATCGGCGCGGCGGCGTTCGCCGTGACGGGCCTGGCCGCCTGCTCGACCCCCCGACTGCCCTTCACCGGCGGCGACCGGGTCGAAACCCCGTCCAACGCCGCCATTTCCGTGAACGGCTACCTGTGGCGCGCGACGCTCGACACCCTGTCGTTCATGCCGCTGGCCTCGGCCGACCCGTACGGCGGCGTGATCATCACCGACTGGTACGTGAACCCCGAGACGCCGAACGAGCGCTTCAAGTGCACGGTCTACATCCTGGACTCGCGCCTGCGCGCCGACGGCCTGAACGTGGCCGTCTTCAAGCAGGCCCGCGACGCCGCCGGGAACTGGGTCGACCAGCCCGCCGCCGGCCAGACCGAGGCGGACCTGGAGAACGCCATCCTGTCGCGTGCCCGCCAGCTTCGACTTTCGAACATCCGGGGCTGATCCCAGCCCCCTTCGTTCGGAGGTCGCGGGCGCCGACTGACGCGGGCCGTTGACCAAGGCCCCAACTCCGGTCCAAAGGCCCGTCATGGCCCGCTACAATCCCAAAGAGACCGAACCCAAGTGGCGTCAGCGCTGGGACGACGCCGACGCGTTCCGCGCCGTCGAGGACCGGTCCAGGCCCAAGTACTACGTGCTGGAGATGTTCCCGTACCCGTCGGGGCGCCTGCACATGGGCCACGTCCGCAACTACGCGCTGGGCGACGTCATCGCCCGCTTCAAGCGCGCCCGGGGCTTCTCGGTGCTGCACCCCATGGGCTGGGACGCCTTCGGCCTGCCGGCCGAGAACGCCGCCATGGAGCGCGGCGTCGACCCCAAGGCCTGGACCTACGACAACATCGCCCGCATGCGCGCCGAGCTGAAGGAGCTGGGCCTGGCGATCGACTGGTCCCGCGAGTTCGCCACCTGCGACGTCGAGTACTACGGCAAGCAGCAGGCCTGGTTCATCGAGCTGTTCGAGCGCGGCCTCGTCTATCGCAAGGAAAGCGTCGTCAACTGGGACCCCGTCGACCAGACGGTGCTGGCCAACGAGCAGGTCGTCGACGGCAAGGGCTGGCGCTCGGGCGCGCCGGTCGAGAAGCGCAAGCTGGCCCAGTGGTTCCTGAAGATCACCCAGTACGCCGACCAGCTGGTCGACGACCTGGAGACCCTGGACCGCTGGCCGGACAAGGTCCGCACGATGCAGGAGAACTGGATCGGCCGCTCCAAGGGCTGCCGCTTCCGGTTCCGCTTCGCCGGCGAGGCGCCGCAGGGCCATGCCGACGGCCTCGAGGTCTACACCACCCGGCCCGACACCCTGTACGGCGCGAGCTTCGTGGGCGTCGCCCCCGACCATCCGCTCGCCGAGATGATCGCCGCCCAGGACCCGAAGGCCGCCGCCTTCATCGCCGAGGCCCGCAAGGGCGCGGTCTCCGAAGCCGAGATCGAGACGGCCGAGAAGATCGGCTACGACACCGGCCTGAAGGTGAAGCACCCGTTCGACCCGAACTGGGAGCTGCCGGTCTGGATCGCCAACTTCATCCTGATGGACTACGGCACGGGCGCGATCTTCGCCTGCCCGGCCCATGACCAGCGCGACCTGGACTTCGCCCGCAAGTACGGCCTGCCGGTGAAGCCGGTGGTCCTGCCCCCCGGCGAGGATCCGGCGACCTTCGACGTGGGTGATGAGGCCTACGTCGGCCCCGGCACGATCTACAACTCCGGCTTCCTGGACGGCCTCGACATCGAAGCGGCCAAGTCCGCCGCCGTGGGCCGCATCGAACAGCAGGGCGACGGCCAGGGCGCGACGGTCTATCGCCTGCGCGACTGGGGCGTGTCGCGCCAGCGCGCCTGGGGCTGCCCGATCCCGTTCGTCCACTGCGGCAAGTGCGGCGTCGTCGCCGTGCCGAAGGACCAGCTGCCGGTGACGCACCCGGCCGACATCGAGTTCGGCAAGTCGGGCAATGCGCTGGATCGTCATCCGACGTGGAAGCACACGACCTGCCCCGACTGCGGCGGCCCCGCAACGCGTGAGACCGACACGCTGGACACCTTCGTGGACAGCTCCTGGTACTTCGCCCGCTTTGCCAATCCACACGCGGACGAGCCGATCGACAAGGCCGCCGCCGACTACTGGCTGCCCGTCGACCAGTACATCGGCGGCATCGAGCACGCCGTGCTGCACCTGCTGTACGCGCGCTTCATCACCAAGGCCCTGGCCGACGAGGGCGCGCTCAGCGTGCGCGAGCCGTTCGCCGGCCTGTTCACGCAAGGCATGGTCACGCACGAGACCTACCGCCGGCAGAACGGCGAGTGGATCGAGCCCAGCGCCGTCGAGGTGGTGGTCGAGGGAAAGACCCGACGCGCCCAGCTGGTCGACGGCGGCCAGCCGGTGAGCATCGGCGACGTCGAGAAGATGTCGAAGTCCAGGAAGAACACGGTGGCCCCGGAGGAGATCTTCGAGGTCTACGGCGTCGACGCCGCCCGTCTCTTCGTGCTGTCCGACAGCCCGCCCGAGCGCGACTTCCAGTGGTCGACCAGCGGCGTCCAGGGCGCCTGGCGCTTCGTCAACCGCGTGTGGGACGAGTTCGAGGCCCATCCGGCCGGCGGCATCGACTGGAAGGACTTCCAGGCCGACGACACCGAGATCGCCCGCGAGCTGCGCCGCCAGACCCACCGCACCGTCAAGGCGGTGACCGAGGCCATCGAGGCCTTCCGGTTCAACTCGGGCATCGCCCGGCTGTACGAATTCCTGAACGTGCTCAATGCCGCCCCGGTGATCGACGGCGACCCGGTCCTGCTGGCCGCCCGCCACGAGGCGCTGCAGGCCTTCGCCCGGCTGATCGCGCCCTTCACGCCGCACCTGGCCGAGGAATGCTGGGCCCACGTCGGCGGCGAGGGCCTGGTGGTCGACGCGCCCTGGCCCGAGTTCGACCCCGCCCTCACCGAGGACACGGTGAAGGTCCTGCCCGTGCAGGTGAACGGCAAGCGCCGCGGCGAGATTTCGGCGCCGGCTGGCGCCGAACCGGCCGAGGTGGAGAAGATCGTGCTTGCCGATCCCGACATCACCGCCCGCCTGGAAGGCCTCACGATCCGCAAGATCATTGTGGTCAAGGATCGGATCGTGAATATCGTGGCGGCATGACCAAGGCTGCGCTCCTCGCCCTGACGCTCTCCGCCGCCGCGCTCTCGACGGGCCTCGCGGGCTGCGCCGGCTTCACCCCGCTCTACGGCGAGGCTGGGGCTGGCCGGGCGCTGGCCGCGATCGACGTCGAGGCTCCTGAAGGGCGCACCGGCTTCCTGATGCGCCAGCACCTGGACGACGCCTTCGCCAAGAGCCGGGGCGCGCCGACGGCCTACACCATGCAGCTCGCCCTCGGCGAAGCGCGCTACCCGCGCGGCGTGCGGATCGACAACGTGGCCACGCGCTACGAATACGTGCTGACCGCCGACTATGTGCTGAAGTCGCAGCCCTCGGGCGCGATCGCCAAGCGTGGCCGCGTGCGGGTGGAGCTCACCTACGATTCCGCCGACCAGCCCTACGCCTCGATCGCGGCCCAGCAGGACGCGCAGGACCGCGCCGCGGCCGAGGCCGCCCGGCGCATCGAGCTGGAGCTCGCCGTCTGGCTCGCCAACGGGGCGAAGAAGGGCTGACCCCTTGGAGCTCAAGCGCCGTCCCGACGTCGAGCGCTTCCTAAAGTCGCCTGACGCCAACATCCGCGCGGCCTTGATCTACGGGCGCGACCTCGGGGTCGTGCGCGACCGCGGCCATGCGCTCGCGGCCCGGATCGTTCCGAACCCGGACGATCCGTTCGACGTGGCCATCCTCACCGAAGCCGACGTGGCCGACGATCCGCCGAGGCTCGAAGGCGAACTGGCGGCCCAGTCGCTGATGGGCGGACGCCGGTTGGTGCGGCTGCGGCTCTCCAACGAGAAGCCGGCCGTCGACAAGGCGGTGGCCGAGGCGCTCGAGCGGCACGCCGCCGGCGAACTGAACCCCGACGCCTTCTTCCTGATCGAGGCAGGCAATCTCGAGCGCAGCTCGGCGCTGCGGAAGACTGGCGAGAAGGCGCCCGCCTGCGCCACCATCCCCTGCTACGAGGACGAGCCCGGCGACGTCGCCCGCCTCGTTCGCGAACTGCTGGCCCGGGACCAGGTGTCCCTCAACAACGACGCCCTGCAGCTCTTCGTGCAGCGCCTGCCCAAGGAGCGCGGCGTCGCCAAGCAGGAGATCGAGCGGCTGGCGCTGTTCCTCGGCCCGGGCAGCGGCGTCACCGCCACGCCCGCCGACCTGGAGCCGTTCCTGGGCGTCGAGCCCGAGGCCTCCCTGTTCGACGCCGCCGCCGACGCCTTCGGCGGCCGCCTGGCCGATGCGCAGGCCGGCCTGCGCCGCGCCGCCCAGGAGGGCGAGGGCGGCCCCGCCGCCGTCCGCGCCATCGGCATGCACCTCGGCAAGCTCCGGCGCACGCTTACGCTCGCCAAGGCCGGCGCCGGCCTGCAGGAGGCCGCCAAGGCCTCAGGCGTGTTCTGGAAGCAGGAGCGCGAGTTCCTCCGCCAGGCCCGCGCCTGGACCCTCGAGGACCTGGACCGGATCCAGCCCGAGGTGCTGGCCGCCGACAAGGCCTGCAAGACCACCGGCAGCCCTGACCGCCTCATCGCCGAACGCCTGGCGCTCACCGTGGCCGGCCGGGCAAGAAGACTAGGGCTCTGAGTTCACGTTCTTGTATTGTTCGCAGACCTGATGTGTCATCCCGGTTTCGGCGCAGCCGAAGACCGGGACCCAGGAGGCTATGCAGTGCGGCGGCCCTGGGTCTCGGATCGGCCTGTGGCCGTCCGGGATGACGTTCCCCTTCTAACGTCGATTGAGGCGACGACAGATCTCGTCCAGCTGTTCGAGGCTCGCGTAGCGAATTCTGATCTCGCCGACGCCGCCGCGGTCGGCGATATCGACAGCCATCCCCAGAACATCTTCAAGCTCTGCCTCAAGAGCTTCGGTGTCCGCGTCCTTCGGCCGCTTCGGCCCGCTGGCCTTCTTGGCGCCCTCCCCGCCGGCGGCCGCAGGCCTGGCCAGGGCCTCGGCGTCGCGCACCGACAGACCCTTGTCGATGATCTGCTCCGCCAGCGCCTGGGGATTGTCCGACGTCAGCAGCGCCCGCGCGTGGCCGGCGGTGAGCTTGCCCGTCACCACATATTGCTGCACCGCCTCGGGGAGCTGCAGCAGGCGCATGGTGTTGGCCACGTGGCTGCGGCTCTTGCCCACGCGCTCGGCGGCCTGTTCCTGGGTGTAGGCCATCCGGCCCATCAGCGCCTGGTAGGCGCGCGCCTCTTCCATGGCGTTGAGGTCTGCGCGCTGGACGTTCTCGACCACGGCGATCTCGAACGACAGGTTGTCGTCGACGTTGCGCACCAGGGCCGGGATCGCGTGGAGCCCCGCCTTCTGGCTCGCGCGCCAGCGCCGCTCGCCGGCCACGATCTCGAACTCGCCCGGCGTCTTCGGCGACGGCCGCACCAGGATCGGCTGCAGCACGCCGCGCTCGCGGATCGAGGCCTCCAGCTCGGCGATCTCGGCGTCGGCGAAGTGCTGGCGCGGCTGGTCCGGGTTGCGGTGGATCAGCTCGATCGGGATCTCGCGGACGCCGGCCTGCGGATCGGCCGCATGCTCGATCTCCTCGGCCTCGCCCAGCAGGGCCGAAAGGCCGCGCCCAAGTCCACGCTTCTCCGCCATCGTCTCAGCTCACCGCTTCCGCTTGCGCCTTCTTCCGGCGCTCCCGCTCGCGCAGGACAACCTCGCGCGCGAGCTTCAGATAGGCCTGGCTGCCGGCGCACTTCAGGTCATAGACCAGCGCCGGCTTTCCGAACGACGGCGCCTCCGAGACCCGCACGTTCCGCGGGATCACCGTCTGGTAGACCGTGTCGCCGAAGTGGGCGCGGACGTCGCCCGCCACCTGTTCCGACAGCGAGTTGCGCCGGTCGTACATCGTCAGGATGACGCCCTGGATCTCCAGCGCCGGATTGAGGCTGCCCCGCACCAGGTCGACGGTGCGCATCAGCTGCGTCAGGCCCTCAAGGGCGAAGAACTCGCACTGCAGCGGCACCAGCACGGCGTCGGCCGCCGCCATGGCGTTGACCGTCAGGAGGTTAAGCGACGGCGGGCAGTCGATCAGCACATAGGTATAGGCGCCGCTCTCGCGGACCGGCGACAGGGCGTCCCGCAGCTTGAACGAGCGCCGCGCCTGCTGGCCGAGCTCCAGCTCCACGCCGGAGAGGTCCGGGTCGGCCGGGACGAGGTCCAGCCCCGGCACTGAGGTCTTCACGACCGCGTCCAGGACGGGCTTCTCGCCCATCAGGACGTCGTAGAGGGTGTGCTTGCGCTGGGCCCGCCCGACGCCCAGCCCGGTGGAGGCGTTCCCCTGCGGATCGGAGTCGACCAGCAGCACCTTCTCCCCGACCGCGGCCAGGGCCGTGCCCAGGTTGATCGCCGTCGTGGTCTTGCCCACGCCGCCCTTCTGGTTGGCGACCACGAGGACCCGCAGCGCCCGGTCAGACTTTACGGCCACGGCCGCGCTCCCTTCCAAGGCTCTTCACCCGCACGATGCGGCCCCGTTCGTCACTCTTCGACGGTATGACATCCGCCTCGAATTCCCAAGATCTGGCGGCCTTGCTCATCTCGGCCGCTACATCTTGTCCCTTCAGGAAGAGGCCCGTCGCGCCAACCTTCAGATAGGGGCGCGCGTACCCCAACAGGCGGACGAGCGGCGCACAAGCCCGGGCCGTGACGATGTCCACAGCCAAGTCGAGGTTTTCCGCCCTCTCGTTGTGAACGGTTGCGGGCAGATCGAGATCGCGGACCACGTCGTCGAGGAAGCGGCAACGCTTGGCCATGCTCTCCACGAGGTGGACGTGGAAGCCGTCGCGCCCCTTGCCCAGGATCGCTAGGACCAGACCCGGGAATCCGGCGCCGGCCCCGAGATCGGCCCAGACGAGAGCGTCAGGCGCGAACTTCAGGAGCTGGGCGCTGTCCCAGGCGTGGCGGTTCCAGAAGTCAGGGATCGTCTTCGGGCCGACGAGGTTCATGACCTCATTGCCGGCGGACAGCATCTCCAGGAAGCGCGTCAGGTCGGCGACCTGAGCCGCGCTGGCCCCGGTGGCCGCCGCGAACGATGCGGCGTCGGTGACTTGGCTCACGCCCCCTCCGACCCTTCGGGCCACCTCCCCCGCCGCGCGGGGGAGGAGTAGGTAGGGGGAGCGCCGCTCCTCCCCTGCGAAGCGGGGGAGGTGTCAGCGAAGCTGACGGAGGGGGCGTTTCTCATGCTCAAGCCGCGCGCCGACGCACATGCGCCAGCAGCGCCGTCAGGGCGCCCGGCGTGACGCCCTCGATCCGGCCGGCCTGCCCAAGCGTGAGTGGGCGGACGGCGGCCAGCTTTTCCCGGACCTCGTTCGACAGCCCGCCGATGGCCGCATAGTCCAGATCGCCCGGCAGGCGCAGGTCCTCGTCCTTTCGGAAGGCTTCGGCGTCGGCCGCCTGGCGGTCGAGATAGCCGGCATAGGCGGCGTCGATCTCCACCTGCTCGCGGACTGCCGGAGACCAGCCGCCGATCTGCGGCCAGATCCGCGCGAGATCTTCGAAGCTAATGGTCGGATAGGCGAGAAGCTGCAGGAGGTCGCGCCGCTGGCCGTCCGCCTTCACCGGAAGGCCGGCCCTCTGGGCCTCCTGGGGCGTCAGCCGGAGCTCGGACGCCAATCGGCGGGCGTCGGCGAGGGCGCGCTGTTTCACGTGAAACACCCCCGCCCGCTCCGCGCCGACCACGCCCAGGTCGATGCCTTTGGCGGTAAGCCGCTGGTCGGCATTGTCGGCGCGCAGGCTTAGCCGGAACTCGGCCCGGCTGGTGAACATCCGATAGGGCTCGGTGACGCCGCGCGTGACGAGGTCGTCGATCAGCACGCCGATATAGGCTTCGTCGCGGGCGAACTGCGCCGGCTGGGCGTCGCCCGCCGCCCGGGCGGCGTTGAGCCCGGCGACGAGGCCCTGGGCGCCGGCTTCCTCATAACCCGTGGTGCCGTTGATCTGGCCGGCCAGATAGAGGCCCGGCAGACGCTTGACCTCGAGCGTCGGATAGAGCTCGCGCGGATCGACGTAATCGTACTCGATCGCATAGCCGTGGCGTTTCACCGCCACCTGCTCCAGGCCGGGGATGGTGCGCAGGAACAGGTCCTGGGTCTCGGTGGAGACCGAGGTCGATATGCCGTTCGGATAGACGGTCGTGTCGTCGAGCCCCTCCGGCTCCAGGAAGATCTGGTGGCTGGTCTTGTCGCGGAAGCGGACGACCTTGTCCTCGATCGACGGGCAATAGCGTGGGCCGCGCCCCGAGACGCGGCCGCCATAGACGGCGCTCTCTCCAAGCCGCTCGGCGATGATCCGGTGGGTCTCTTCCGTCGTATAGGTGATGCCGCATTCGATCTGCGGGACGGTGATGGCGTCCGTCAGGAAGGAGAACGGGATCGGCTCCTCGTCCGCCGCCTGCATCTCCAGCCGGTCCCAGGCGATGGTCGAACCGTCCAGCCGCGCGGGCGTCCCGGTCTTCAGGCGACCCATGTTGAGGCCCAGGCCGTACAGCCGGTCCGACAGGCCGATGGCCGGCGCGTCGCCGATCCGCCCGGCCGGAATGCGCGTCTCGCCCTGATGGATGACGCCCTTGAGGAAGGTGCCCGTGGTCAGCACCACGCGGCCGGCGTCATAGGTCTCCCCGCTCGCGCCAACGACGCCGGTCACCCGGCCGCCGTCGACCAGCAGGTCTTCGACCGCCTCGGCCTTGATGGTCAGGTTGGGCGTCGCCGCGAGCTCGGCCTGCATCGCCTCACGATAGAGCCTGCGGTCGATCTGCGAGCGAGGTCCGCGGACGGCTGCGCCCTTGGACCGGTTCAGCATGCGGAACTGGATGCCGGCCCGGTCGGCCAGCCGACCCATGAGGCCGTCGAGCGCGTCGATCTCGCGGACCAGATGCCCCTTGCCCAGCCCGCCGATAGCCGGGTTGCAGCTCATCTCGCCGATCGTCTCGACCTTATGGGTGAGCAGCAGCGTGCGCGCGCCGAAGCGCGCCGAGGCCGCCGCGGCCTCGCAACCGGCGTGTCCGCCGCCAATGACGATGACGTCCCACATGAGGCCGCTCATATAGTGGAAGGCCGGCCGTGTTTCACGTGAAACGTCGCCGCGGGCGGCCGCTGCCCTGTTTCACGTGAAACACGCGGTCATTTGCCGATGCAGAAGGTCGAGAAGATCCGTCCCAGAACCGCCTCCGGGTCGATGCGACCCGTGATCCGGTCCAACGCACGCGCCGCCAGCCGGACATCCTCGGCCGCCAGTTCCAGCTGCTCGTCCTGCGCGAGCGCATGGCGAAGACGCTCGGCCGCCTCGGTCAGCAGTTGCTTATGCCTGAGCCGAGTCGCGGCGGGCGGCTCAGCGCCGCCCAGGGCTTCGGTGACCCGCTCGGTCAGCAGCCGGCGCAGCCACGCCATGTCGCTGGGGCCCCTGGCCGTGACTTCCGCCGAGGGCAACCCCATCCGCCGCGCGACCTCCGCCGCCCAGGCCCCGGCGCGACCCACCGGCCGGTCTCGCTTGGTGATGAGACAGATGTCCCCCTCGCCCACCTCGTCAGGAAGACCGGGCAGCTCGTCGGCCGAGCCATCCACCAGCCACAGCCTAAGGTCCGCGCTCTCGGCCCAGGCCCTCGCCCGCCGGACGCCCTCGGCCTCGATCGCCTCCTCGGTGTCGCGGATGCCGGCGGTGTCGGCGAGCAGGACCTTGTATCCGCCCAACACCAGCGGGACCTCGATCACGTCCCGGGTGGTTCCGGCATGCGGCGTCACGATCGCCGCCTCGCGCTCGACCAGCGCGTTCAGCAATGTGCTCTTTCCCGCGTTCGGCGCGCCCATCAGCGCGATCCGATAGCCCTCCCGGACCCGCTCGCCGCGCTCGGCGTCGAGGATGTTCTTTTCGATGTCGCGGACGAGGGCTTCCAGCACCGGGCGGGCGCGCGACGCCACATCGGCCGGCACCTCCTCGTCGGGGAAGTCGACCGCCGCCTCGAACATCGCCAGCGCCTCGGTCAGGGCGTCGCTCCAGCGCGCTTGCACGCCTGACAGCCGGCCGCCCAGCTGCTCCAGCGCCTGGCGGCGCTGCTGTTCGGTCTCCGCGTCGATCAGGTCGGCCACGCCCTCGGCCTGGGCGAGATCGAGCTTTCCATTCTCGAACGCCCGCCGGGTGAACTCGCCCGGCTCCGCCAGCCGCAGCCCCAGCGCCGCCAGCGCCTCGAGCAACGCGCCGACCACCGCGGTCCCGCCGTGCACATGGAACTCGGCGCTGTCCTCGCCCGTGTAGCTGGCCGGCCCCTCGAAGAAGAGCACCAGCGCCTTATCGATGTCGCGGCCCTGGCTGTCCCGCAGCCGCCGCACAGCGGCCCGCCGCGCCTCTGGCACGTTCCCCGACAGATCCTCGACAGCGCGTCGGGCCTCCGGCCCCGACACACGGACGACCGCGACCGCCGCGCGGCCGGCGGCGGTCGCCGGCGCGAAGATCGTGTCGGTCATTCCTTGGGCGAGGACCCGCCGAGGCCCGCTTCCATCATCTTGCGGAACTGCTCCTGGGCGCCGGCGCCGAAGGTCATCCAGTTCTTCATGAACTCTTCCGGCGACAGCAGCGAGACGTTGGCGTCGATGCGCTTGCTCATCTCCTGAACCAGGTGGTCGTTCAGGCCGCTCACATCCGGCAGGCCGAGAAACCGGCGGGCCTCCTCCGGGGTGCAGTCCACCTCGATCGTCATCTTCATGGCGTCATGCCCTCGTACTTGGAGTTCCATATGGCCGCGGGGGGCCCTGACACGCTAGTACCCTTGGCCGAAGGGCTTTGCATACGGGAGACCATGTCCATGGGCGAGCGCACGACCATCACCACCGCCGACGGCGAATTCAGCGCCTATGTGGCGAGGCCTGCAGCCGAGAACGCGCCGGCCATCGTCGTGATCCAGGAGATCTTCGGCGTGAACAAGGTGATGCGCGACATCGCCGACGACTTCGCCGCCCAGGGCTATCTGGCGATCTGCCCCGACCTCTTCTGGCGCATCGAGCCCGGCATCGACATCACCGACCAGTCGGAAGCCGAGTGGAAGAAGGCCTTCGAACTGTTCAACGCCTTTGACGTCGACCAGGGCGTCAAGGACATCGCCGCCACCATCAAGGCCGTCCGGGCCGATCCCCAGTGCAACGGCAAGGTCGGCGCGGTGGGCTTCTGCCTCGGCGGGCTGCTGGCCTTCCTCACCGCTGCCCGGACCGACGCCGACGCCTCGGTTTCCTACTACGGCGTGGGTATCGAGAACCGCGTCGGCGAGGCCGAGAAGCTGACCCGGCCGCTGCTGATCCACATCGCCGAGGCGGACCAGTTCGTGCCCAAGGAGGCCCAGGCGGTCATACTTCAGGCGCTCGCGCACCATCCGCAGGTCGAACTGCACACCTATCCGGGGCGTGACCACGCCTTCGCCCGCAAGGGCGGCGAGCACTACCACGAGGCGGACGCGGGTCAGGCCAACGCCCGCACCGCCGCCTTCTTCAAGGCCAACCTCTGATGCGCGCCGTCCAGTTCGCCCGCACCGGCAGCCCCGAGGTTCTGGAGCTGGTGGAGGTGGAGACGCCGGTTCCCGCCGCCGGCCAGGTGCTGATCCGCCATGAGGCGATCGGCATCAACTTCATCGACACCTATCATCGCAGCGGCCTCTACCCCGTGAAGCTGCCGACGACCCCCGGCGGCGAGGCCGCCGGCGTGGTCGAGGCCGTGGGCGAAGGCGTCACCCGCTTCAAGGCCGGCGACCGGGTCGCCTACTCCGGAGGCTTCGGCGGCTATGCCGAAGCGAACGTCGTGGCCGCCGATCGGGTGGTGAGGGTCCCGGACGGCGTGGATGCGCACACCGCCGCGGCAAGCCTGCTGAAGGGTATGACGGTCGAAGCCTTCATCCGCCGGTGCTACCCGGTGCAGGCCGGTCAGACCGTCCTGGTTCACGCCGCGGCCGGCGGCGTCGGCCAGATCATGGTCCAGTGGCTGAAGGCCATCGGCGCCGAGGTGATCGCCACCGTCGGCTCGGATGCGAAGGCCGCCCGGGCGCGCGAGCTGGGCGCCGACCACGTCATCCTCTACCGCGAGCAGGACGTGGCTGCCGAGGTCCGCGGGATCACCGGCGGCAAGGGCGTGCCCGTCGCCTACGATTCCGTCGGCAAGGATACCTTCGAGGGTACGCTCGGCAGCCTCGCCCGTCGCGGCTGGTTCGTTGCGTTCGGCAACGCGTCGGGCCCTGCGCCGGCGGTCGACCCGATCCGGCTGATGCGCGGCGGCTCGCTGGTCTTCACCCGTCCGACCCTGTTCGACTTCATCGCCACGACCGAGGAGCTCGACGCCAGCGCCGCGGCCCTGTTCGAGATGATCGGCTCGGGCCAGGTCAAGATCGAGATCGGACAGACCTTCCCGCTTGCCGACGCCCGGCGCGCCCACGAGGCGCTCGAGGCCCGGGAGACGGTCGGCGCCAGCCTGCTGATCCCCTGATTACAACCTCGCCTGTCGCGCAGGGAGACGCACTCCCGCACGGCAGGCGGGGTTAATTTCGCGACAGAGCCGATTTCACAAAGCGAAGGGGCTCCAGTTTCCCGAAGCCCCTGAAAACACTGAACTTTCCCTAGAGCCGAAGTCTAGGTGTTCATAGACTGGAAGAAGTCGTCGTTGTTCTTCGACTGCCGCAGCTTGTCGAGCAGGAACTCGATTGCGTCCTGGGCGCCCATCGGGTTCAGGATGCGGCGGAGGATGTAGGTCTTCTGGAGGTGCTCCTTCGGCGTGATCAGCTCCTCCTTCCGCGTGCCGGACTTGAGCACGTCGATGGCGGGATAGATCCGCTTGTCGGCGACCTTGCGGTCCAGCACGATTTCCGAGTTACCGGTGCCCTTGAACTCTTCGAAGATGACTTCGTCCATCCGGCTGCCGGTGTCGATCAGGGCCGTGGCAATGATCGTCAGCGAGCCGCCTTCCTCGATGTTCCGGGCTGCGCCGAAGAAGCGCTTCGGCCGCTGCAGGGCGTTGGCGTCGACGCCGCCGGTCAGCACCTTGCCCGAGGACGGCACCACGGTGTTGTAGGCGCGGCCCAGGCGGGTCACGGAGTCCAGCAGGATGACGACGTCGCGCTTGTGCTCGACCAGGCGCTTGGCCTTCTCGATGACCATCTCGGCCACCTGGACGTGACGCGTCGCCGGCTCGTCGAAGGTGGAGGAGATCACCTCGCCCTTCACCGTGCGCTGCATATCGGTGACTTCTTCCGGGCGCTCGTCGATCAGGAGGACGATCAGGTAGCACTCGGGGTGATTGGTCTCGATCGACTTGGCGATGTTCTGCAGCATCACCGTCTTGCCGACGCGCGGCGGGGCGGTGATCAGGCAGCGCTGGCCCTTGCCGAGCGGCGCCACGATGTCGATGACCCGGCCGGATCGGTCCTTCAGGGTCGGATCGTCGATCTCCATCTTCAGCCGCTCGTCGGGATAGAGCGGCGTCAGGTTGTCGAACAGGACCTTGTGCCGGACGCTTTCCGGCGTCTCGAAGTTGATCTGGGTGACGGCGACCAGCGCAAAGTAGCGTTCGCCCTCACGCGGCGCGCGCACGGCGCCGACCACCGAGTCGCCGGTGCGCAGGCCAAACTTCCGGATCTGCGAGGGGCTGACGTAGATGTCGTCGGGGCCGGGGAGATAGTTCGCTTCCGGCGAGCGCAGGAAGCCGAAGCCGTCCTGCACCACTTCAAGCGTGCCCGAGCCCGAGATCTCCACGCCTTCCTCGGCGAGGGTCTTCAGGATCGCGAACATCATGTCCTGCTTGCGCATGGAGTTCGCGTTCTCGACCTCCAGCTGCTCGGCGAAGGCGAGCAGGTCGGCCGGCGACTTGTCCTTCAGCTCCTGGAGGCTCATCTGCGACAGGCCCATGGCGGCGATCGCCTTGGCGGCCTCGCTAGGCTCGTCGTCGGCTTCGATCTCCGCCACCACGGCCTCTTCAGCCTGGGCGTCGGCCGACGGCGTCTCGGCGACCTCGGCGTCCAGCGCTTCGGTTTCGGGCATTTCGTTATCGTCTTGCATGTTGAATCTACTTAGCAATTCAGCCGCAGCAGGACGGAGTCCTGGCGCAGCTTGGGGAAACGTGTAGGCGGCCTGTCGGTCGCCGTTGTCGATTTCGGGGGCCGGTCCTATGCGCGTTCTGAAGCCGCGCAGGCCGGCGGAAAGGCGGGGCGCGCCGCTTGTCGCGACGCGTGGGGGTCAGCAGGACCACATCGGGGATGAAGGGTCAAGCGCGGCGCTTTCGCCGTCCCGCCTTGGATATGGGGTCAGCGCGAGCCGAATTCCAGCACCACCGCAAGGACGGCGATGATCGCGAGCAGGAACGGGATTTCGTTGGTGGCGCGCCAGAACTTCGCGCTCTTCGGCCGCTCTCCGGCGGCGAGCCGGCGGCGCGACTTCGACAGGAAGCCGTGCCAGCCGGACAGCGCGATGACCACCAGGAGCTTCGTCAGGATCCACGGCTGCAGCAGGAAGTCCCAGCCGCGGCCTGCCACGAAGATGTGGAAGTAGAGCAGGCTGAGACCCAGCAGCCAGGTCAGGCCCATGGCCGGATTGATGATGATGCGGAGCAGCTTCGCTTCCCAGACCTGGAAGTGGGCGTCGAACTCGCTGCCCGGCGGCGCCGTCTCGGTGTGGTAGGCGAACAGCCTCGGCAGGTACATCATGCCGGACATCCACGCGATGACCGCGATGATGTGCAGCGCGCGCAGCAGGTTGTACCAGTCCATCAGGCCGCCCTCCCCGACGCGTCCGCACGCCGGCACGCACACTTCCCATATTCGCTTGGGCACAGCCAAGGTCCGAACGGCCCGATCTCTGGGCTCGCGCTCTCCACCGCGTCGGCCAGGGCGGCGATGAAACTCGGCCTGACCCGCGGCGTCGGCGCCCGCAGATAGACGTCGACGCCGAGCTCGCGAGCGAGCTGCGCATACTCGTGGTCGAGCTCGACGAGCGTCTCGACGTGCTCGGAGACGAAGGCGATAGGGCAGATCAGCAGGCCCTTGCCGTCTTCGGCCGCCTTGCGGATCTCGTCCTCGGTCGAGGGCTCCAGCCACTTCAGGCGGCCGACCCGGCTCTGGAAGCTGACCCGCCACTCCGGCAGCTCGGGCAGCAACGCCGCGACCGCCGCCGCGGTGGCGCGGATCTGGGCTTCGTAAGGGTCGCCAGCGTCGACGACCTTCTGCGGCAGGCCGTGGGCGGAGAACAGAACCCGGATGTCCGCCGGCCGGCCCACAGCCTCCCACGTCTCGCGGATGCCGTCCGCATAGGCCGCCGCCACGCCCGCGGCGTTGGGATAGCAGCAGACGGTGCGCGATCGGCCCGGCCCTGGGTAGGCACGCCGCCAATCCTGGATCGACGAGCCCGTCGTCGTCGTCGAGAACTGCGGATAGAGCGGAAGCAGGACGATTTCGTCAGGCGCGAAAGCCGCCACCGCCTTGGCCGTCTGTTCAGCGCGCGGCTTCCAGTATCGCATCGAGATGAAGACCCGGGTCTCGACTCCTGGCGCTCGCCGGATCAGTTCGGCTTCCAGCGCCCGCGCCTGCTCCTCCGTCTCGGGCAGCAGCGGCGAGCGGCCGCCCATGATCGCGTAGTTGGCCTGGGCCACCTTCTCACGCGTGGTGGAGATAAGCGCCGCCAGCGCATAGCGCGCGACGGCCGGCAACTGGATGATCGCCGGATCGCGGAACAGGTTGAACAGGAACGGCTTTACGGCCTTGAGGCTGTCCGGCCCGCCCAGGTTGAAGAGAACGACCGCGCGTTTCACGCCTTCACCGGCTTGCCCGTGACGCGGCTGACCACCCGGGCGATGTTCTCGATGGGCGTGTCAGGCAGCACGCCGTGTCCGAGATTGAAGATCCACGGCCCCTGACCCCACTGCGCCATCAGCTGGTCGACCCGGGCGTCCAGGGCCGGTCCGCCGGCCCGCAGCAGCAGATTGTCGAGCGCGCCCTGGATGCAGCGGCCCTGGGCCTGCAACCGGCGACCCATGGCGGCGGTCGCCTGCGTGTCCAGGGCGATCCCTTCCACCGGCGAGCCCTCGGCATAGTTCTCCACCAGGGCGCCCGCGCCCCGCGGGAAGCCGATGAAGGGCGCCGTGACGCCAGCCGCGCGAACCTTGTCGACGATGGCGGCATGCGGCTTCACGACGATCCGCTCGAAAACGTCCTCCGAAAGCCCCTCGGCCCAGCTTTCGAACAGCTTCAGAGCCTGGGCGCCGGCCTTGGCTTGCATCACGAGATAGCGGGCGGTCGCCTCGACCAGCACCTCCAGCAGCGCGTCCAGCGTCTCGGGATGCTCGTAGGCAAAGGCGCGAGCGGCCTCCCGGCCCGAGCCCCGGCCTTCGAGCATGTAGGTCGCCACCGTCCAGGGTGCGCCGGCGAAGCCGATCAGCGTGCGCTCTGGCTCCAGCTCGCTCCGCACCCGCGACAGCGTCTCCCCGACCGCGGCCAACCGGCCGGTCGAGGCCTCGATCTGGTCGCGCAGCATCTCGATCGGCGGAAGCGGATCGAGCCGCGGTCCCTCGCCGGCCTCGAACCAGACCTTCTGGCCTAGGGCCAGCGGGATCAGCAGGATGTCGGCGAAGACGATCGCGGCATCCATCGGGAAGCGGCGCATCGGCTGCAGTGTGGCCTCGGCGGCCATCTCCGGGTGCAGGCAGAAGGCGATGAAGTCCGGCGCCCTCGCGCGCAGCTCGCGATACTCGGGAAGCGAACGTCCCGCCTGCCGCATGAACCAGATCGGGGGCCGGTCCTGCGTTTCACCGGCAAGGGCGCGCAGGAGCTTGGGAGTGGGCTCGCTCATCGGGAGCCTTAAAGCCCGAGAGGCCTTCCCGCTCAAGCCCGGGTCTGACGCCCCCCTCTTCTCTTCAATCCTTAAGAATCTTGAAAAGGGATGAGGAAGGAGAGGCAGGGCCTGTCGAGGACGTGGATAACCGGCTTGTCCCTGCGGCGTTACGTGCGTTTTCCCCACATCGTCCCGACCCTTCGCGGAAAGTTCTCCCGTCCTGTGGATCGCGGGGACAGCCCGCCAAGCCCCCTGACGCAATTAAGGTTTCGTTAACCAGCGAGGGGACGACCCGCGGCATTCCCGGTTCGGGGCGGCCGGTTGTCGACATTCTCGCGGCGTCGGCGCCCTGCCGGGCCGGCCCTGTTGGTTAAGGAAGCGTAAACGGCCAATTTCATCCCGCCCATCCACCGGGCCCGGTAAAGCCGGCATGAGGTGCGGCGGTTCTCCCCATCTGCGCTCCCGTTCGCTAAGAGGGGTTCCACAGATTTCATCCCCAACTTCCTGGGTGCGACCGAATTGCCGACCACCACGCCCCAACGGCTCGCCACCTACTTCCACGTCCACCTGGTGTCTGACTCCACGGGCGAGACGCTAAACGCCATGGCGCGGGCAGTCTGCGCCCGTTTCGAGAACGTGCTGCCGATCGAACACATCTACGCCCTGGTCCGATCGCAGCGGCAGCTCGACCGTGCCCTGGGCGACATCGAGGAGGCGCCGGGCATCGTCCTGCACACGATCGTCGACGACAAGCTGCGCCACGTCCTGGAGGAAGGTTGCCGGCGTCTCGACATGCCTTGCATCCCGGCGCTGGATCCGCTGGTCAGCGCCATGCAGCGGTATCTCGGCGCCGCGACGACCAGCCGGGTCGGCGCGCACCTGCGGCTCGACAACGACTACTTCAACCGCATGGACGCGCTGAACTACGCCATCGGCCATGACGACGGCCAGGGCGGCCAGGATCTCGACCAGGCCGACGTCGTCCTGGTGGGCGTGTCCCGGACCTCCAAAACCCCGACCTGCATCTATCTCGCTCACCGTGGCGTGCGGGCGGCGAACGTGCCGCTGGTGCCCGGCCGACCCGTGCCCGAGAAGCTCTTCACGATGAAGAACACCCTGGTGGTCGGCCTGACCGTTTCGCCCGACCGCCTGATCCAGATCCGCCGCAACCGGCTGCTCAGCCTGAAGGAAAACCGGGAGTCGACCTACATCGACGTGGACGCCGTGCGCGAGGAGATCGTCTACGCCCGCCGGCTCTACGAGCGACAAGGGTGGCCCACCATCGACGTCACCCGCCGGTCCGTCGAAGAGACGGCGGCGGCTGTGCTCAATCTCCTGCACGGCGGCCATGGCCAGGTGGAGGTGCTGGGTTGAGCGATCCGATTATCCTGGCGTCCAAGAGCGCCGCGCGCCGGGCCGTCCTCGAGGGCGCCGGCGTTCCGTTCGAGAGCGTCGTCGCGGGCGTCGACGAGGACGCCGTGAAGGGCTCGCTGCTCGCCGAGGGCGCGACGCCCCGAGACATCGCCGACACCCTGGCCGAGCTGAAGGCGATCCGGGTCTCCCGCCGCCGTCAGGGGTTCGTGATCGGATCGGATCAGACGTTGGAGCTGGACGGCCGCCTCTACGACAAGGCCGATAGCGTCGAGGCCGCCCGCGAGCGGCTGAAGCTGCTGCGCGGCAAGCCCCACAAGCTGCACTCGGCGGTGGTGGTCGCCAAGGACGGCACGCCGATCTGGCGCGAGGTCGTCACCTGCACCCTGACCATGCGCGAGTTCTCGGACGACTTCCTGGAGGCCTACCTGGCGAGCGAGGGGGAACAGGCGCTGGGCTCGGTTGGCTGCTACCGGCTCGAGGGTCCCGGCGCCCAGCTCTTCGTCCGGATCGAGGGGGACTACTTCGCGATCCTGGGCCTGCCCCTGATGGGGCTGCTCGATCTCCTTCGCCGCCATGGAGCCCTCGCCGCATGAAGCCGCCGATCACCGGACGCACCCTGGTGGCGGGCGTCGCCGGGCAGCCGGTCGCCCATTCGCTGTCTCCGCTGATCCACAACGCCTGGTTGGCGGCGGCCGGCATCGACGGTGTCTATGTGGCCTTCGCGCCGGACGCCGACCGGTTCGAGGTGTTCGTCGACGGGCTTCGCGGCGGCGCCATCCGCGGGCTGAACGTCACCATCCCGTTCAAGGAAGTCGCGCTCTCGATCGCCGATGTGGTGAGCCCCCGGGCGCAGAAGGCGGCCGCGGCCAACCTGCTCACCTTTGAAACCGACGGGCGGGTGACGGCGGACAACACGGACGGCGCAGGCTTGCTCATGGCGATGGCTATTCAGGCTCCAGGCTTCGATCCTAAGGCGGGGCCGGTGGCCGTGCTCGGAGCTGGCGGTGCGGCCCGCGGCGCGGTGGCGGCGCTGCTCACCGCCGGCGCGCCGCAGGTGCGGATCGTAAACCGGACCCTCGCAAAGGCCGAGGCGGTCGCCGGAGCGGTCGGGTTGGGAGCGGTCGCCTGCCCCCTGGACGCCGCCGGGCGGGCGTTCGACGGCGTGACGGCGGTGATCAACGCCACGTCGGCCGGGCTCACGGGCCAACCCGCCCTCGACGTACCCCTGGAAGCGACGCCTGAGACGGCGGTGGTGATGGACATGGTCTATAAGCCCCTGGAAACGCCGTTGCTGGCGCGAGCCCGGCAGCTAGGACGCCGCACGGTCGACGGGCTGGAGATGCTGATCCGGCAGGCCGCGCCCTCCTTCGAAGCGTTCTACGGCGCTACGCCGCCGGCCGACGTAGACGTCCGCGGCATGGCCCTGGACGCGCTCGAGCGATGAAGGTCATCGGCCTGACGGGCTCCATCGGGATGGGCAAATCCACCACCGCGGCGATGTTCCGGGAGGCGGGCGTGCCGGTCTATGACGCCGACGCCGCCGTCCACGATCTCTATGACGAGGGCGGCGCGGCGGTGGGTCCGGTCGGAGAGGCCTTTCCGGGCGTGGTGAAGGGCGGGCGGGTCGATCGCGAGGAGCTCCGCAAGCGCGTGCTCGGCGACCCCCAAGCGCTGAAGCGGCTGAACGCCATCGTTCATCCGCTGGTCGGCCAGGACCGCGTCAGCTTTTTCCAGGCCGCAGAGGCGATGGGCGCCGACCTGGTGGTGCTCGACATCCCGCTCCTGTTCGAGACGGGCGGCCACGAGCGCGTGGATTATGTCGTGGTGGCGTCCGCCCCGCCGGAGATGCAGCGCGAGCGGGTGCTGGCCCGGCCGGGAATGACGCCCGACCGCCTGGACGCCATTCTAGCCCAGCAGACGCCGGACGCCGAAAAGCGGGCCCGGGCCCATTTCCTCGTCGACACCGGCAAGGGCCTGGAGCACGCGCGCGGCCAGGTCCTCCACATCATTGCGGCCCTGCGCGCTTCCGCCGGTTGAAATCCATCGCCGACGCAGGCCATTGAGAGGTCATGGCGCGCGAGATCGTCCTCGATACCGAAACCACCGGCTTCGACCCGAACACCGGCGACCGCCTGGTCGAACTGGCCTGCCTGGAGATCGAGAGCTTCGTGCCGACCGGTCGCTCGCTGCACGTCTATATCGATCCATGCCGCGACATGCCGGCCGAGGCCGAGAAGGTGCACGGCCTTTCGTCGGCGTTCCTGCGCGGCAAGCCCCGCTTTGAGCATCCCGAGGTGGTCGAGGCCTTCCTCGACTTCATTGGCGACTCGCCGCTGATCGCGCACAACGCCGCATTCGACCGCGGCTTCATCAATTGGGAGCTCGCGAACTGCAATCGCGAGGAGATCCCCGAGCACCGCTGGGTGGACACCCTGGCCCTGGCCAAGCAGCGCTTCCCGGGGATGCACAATTCGCTGGATGCGCTCTGCAGGCGGTTCAAGATTTCGCTGGCCGAGCGCGAGAAGCACGGCGCGCTCATCGACACCAAGCTGCTGGCGGCGGTCTATCTGGAGCTTCGCGGCGGCCGTGAACGGCGGCTGGAGCTTACCGCGACGGCGGCGGTCAGCGCGGTGCATGCCGCGACGCGCAACGCCTACGGCGCCCGCCCTCGTCCGCTAGCTCCGCTCTCCACCGAAGACGAACGCGCCGCGCACGCCGCTTTCATCCGCGACGTGGTCAAGAGCGAAGAGCTCTGGAGCAAGTTCGGGCTCTGACGTCCCTCCCCTGCAGGGCGGGGGCCGGTCAGGCGTGACCGACGTTCTCGGCTTCCTGCGCCTTGCGGGCGGCATAGACGCCAGCGAAGTCGATCGGATCCAGCATGAAGGGCGGGAAGCCGCCTTCCGCAGTGACGTCGGCGATGACCCGGCGGGCGAACGGGAACAGATAGCGCGGGCACTCGATCAGCAGCACCGGCTCCATGTCCTCGGCCGGAATCCCCGCGATCTGGAAGACGCCGCCATACAGCAGCTCGACCACGAACAGGGCGCCGTCCTCGCGCACGGCCTTGGCCGAGAGCTTCAGGTCCACCTCGAACAGGCCGTCTTCGCGGCCGCGGGCGTTCATCTCGACGCCCAGGTCGATCTGCGGCTGGCCCTGACCCGCGCGCAGGGCCTCGGGCGCCCGCGGGTTCTCGAACGAGAGATCGCGGATGAACTGGGCGAGGATGCGGATGCCGGGGCCTTCGCCGCCTTCGGGGGCGCCCACGGCGCCGGCGTCAAATTCGGACATTTTCGGCTAAAATCCTGTTGGCGGCGTCGAGTTCGGCGCCCGCTTGGGCGGCTCGGCTAACATGGCGCCCCTGGCGATGCAACGCCGCCCCTGACGGCGGCGTTCCGGCAGCCTATATAGAGGCGTTGGACGTCCAGTGCGTCCGAAGCCGCAAGGGAAAGCGTTGCAAGTTCTCGAGCTGATCATATTCGCCGGCCTCGCGGCCATCGTGCTCTACCAGCTCTACGCGGTGCTGGGCCGGCGCGTGGGCCGCCAGCCGGAAGACAACCAGCCGCAGCCGGAAACGGCGCAGGGGCCGGTGCGTCCCCTCGATCGCCCGCTCGAGCCGGTGGACGACGGCGTGGCGCTGACGGGCCTGGCGGCGGTGCGGGCGCTGGATCCCAGCTTCGACGTCAGCCGCTTCCTCGGCGGGGCCAAGCAGGCCTACGAGATGATCGTGCGGGCCTTCGCCGAGGGCGACCGGGCCACGCTGAAGAACCTGCTCGCTCCGCAGGTGCTCGCCAGCTTCGAACAGGCGATCGACCAGCGCGAGGCTGAGGGTCGCACCGAGACCGTGGAATTCTTCCACAGCCCGCGCGCCGATCTGGAGAAGGCGGACGTGGGGCCGTCCGACCTGGCCCGCGTGGTGGTCCGCTTCCTCGCCGAGTTCCGCAGCCGCTCGAAGGGTCCGGAAGGCGAGGCCGTCGACGACCGCCGCACCGCCGAACTCTGGACCTTCGAACGCAATCTTAAGAGCCGCGATCCAAACTGGATGCTGGTCCACGTCGACGCCGCGGAGGCGTAAGTCCCTTGAACCTGCGCCCGGTCCTGGGAGCCGCGATCGCGGCCCTGAGCCTCGCCGCCTGCGCCACGCCCACAGCGGTCCCGCCAGTGGGACCTGGTCCCGTGACGCCGCACCGGCCGAGGCCTGAACCCCCGGCGCCGCGGCTCGAGCCCGCGCCTGTCCGACCCGTCGAACTGTCCAGCCTGCAGGGTTGGGCCCGGGAGGACCACGCCGCCGCCTTCCGCGCGTTCCGGGAGACGTGCCACGTCGCGCGCCGCCGCGAGCTCGCCGACGCCTGCGCACGGGCCAAGGCGCGCGGGACCCTCGGCCCCTCCGACGCCAAGGCCTTTTTCGAGGAGGTCTTCCAGGCCGAAGCCGTGCCGGGCGACGGCGTGCTCACCGCCTACTTCGCGCCGGTCTATGCGGCCCGGCGCAAGCCCGACGCGGAATTCAGCATGCCGGTCCGGCCCAAGCCGGCCGACCTGGTCAATGGCCAGGTCTATGCCGATCGGACGGAGATCGAGGGCCGACCGACGGACGAAGCCATCGCCTGGATGCGGCCCGAGGAACTGTTCTTCCTGCAGATCCAGGGTTCGGGCGTGCTGGTGTTCGAGGACGGCCGCCGGATGAAGGCGCTCTACGCCGCGAACAACGGTCGGCCCTTCATCGGCATCGCAAATCCCATGCGCGACCGAGGCCTCCTGGCGCGCGACAATACCTCCGGGGAGGCGATCCGCGCCTGGCTCGCCGCCCATCGCGGACCTGAGGCCGACGAGATCATGCGCCTTAACCCGCGCTACGCCTTCTTCCGGCTGGCGCCTGACGACGGCAAGCCGCCGGTGGGCGCGGCGGGGGTCCCGCTGCCCGGCGGCCGGGCGATCGCGGTCGACCCCGGCTTCAACACCTACGGCGACGTGTTCTGGATCGAGGGCGAGGCGCCGCTGCTGGCCGGCGCGTTCCCGACCTATCGGCGTCTGGTGACGGCGCTGGACACCGGCGGCGCCATCAAGGGCCGGGTCCGCGCCGACCTCTACCTGGGCGAGGGTCCCGCCGCCGGGACCGAGGCCGGGCGCGTGCGCCATACCCTGCGCATGTATCGCCTCGTCCCACGGTCATGAAACGTCCGCTGAAGCCGGAGGAGCTGAGGATCTGGTCCCTGGTGGCCGCCACGGTCCACCCGCTGCCCGGCAAGGCGACGCCGAAGAGGCCCGCGCCGCAGACCCTCGACGCGCCCGCCCGTATCGACCCCAAGACCCTCAAGGCCAGATCTCCCGAGAGCGCGCGCGAAGGGGTCGACGATATCGAGCCCAACCGGAAGACCCGCATCGCGCGCGAACGCGATCCGATCGGCGCGCGCATCGACCTGCATGGCATGATCCAGGATCGCGCCCGCGCCGCGTTGGAAGCCTTCCTCGGCCGCGCCTGGGACGAAGGGTACCGCGCCGTCCTGGTGATCACCGGCAAGGGCGTGCAGGGCGACGGCGTCCTGCGCCGCCAAGCGCCCGAATGGCTGGCGGCCTCGCACCTGGCCCACATCGTCGCCGGCGTCTCCGAAGCTCACCGCCGGCACGGCGGGGCGGGCGCGCTTTACGTGGCGCTCAAGCGGAAGCCGCGGGGCTAATCGGCTTTCGCAGGCTCAGCCGCTGCCGCTACCACCATAAGGCTGCGCAGATAGGTGGAGATCGGGATGCTCGGCGCTTTCGTGGGGTAGGGTTTGCTGGCTGCCATCAGGGTCCACCCGTCCGGCGCCCTGGCGGCCGTCACCCGGATGGCGACGTCCATCATCGAGAACGGCGCCTTGACCCAGGCGCAGGTCACAGGGATCGCGTCAGCGCCGCGGAGCTTGAGGGCGCCCAACGACTGCACCTGCTCGGGACCGACCATCTTGTTCGTGCCGGGCAGGCCCTTGCGAAGGCTGGCTCCGAACGTTTCGGGCACGCGACGGCAACGATCGGCGTCCAGCGGCGCGGCGCTCGTGGCGCCCTGGAAGATGTAGAGGGTGGTCTCCGGGCCGTTCTCGTCGGCGTAGGCGCAGGCGGCGCCGGTCGCACCCTGGTCCGGAATATCGCCGAGCGTGACCTCGGTCAGGCGTACGCCGGCCGTGGCCGAGGGGCAGCGGAACCCACTTTGGCGATGGGTCAGGCCGGCGGCGTCAACGTCGAAAGCCGCACGCGCCTCCGGGGTGGCCGCGGCCAGCACCTGCTCCGCGTTCGGCGCGGCCGCAGCGGCGAGGAGAGCGATCAGGAGCATCGCGCCAGTCTAGGGGAGATCGGGGCCTATTTCAGGCGTCAGCTCTTGCGCGAGGCCTTCTCGGCCAGGCCGGACGTCCCTTCGCGGGCCTCGAGCCGCTCGGCCACCTCGTCGAGGCTGACGCCGGCGGCGGCCAGCACCACCAGCCAGTGATAGACGAGGTCGGCGCTCTCGGCGGTCAAGGCCTCGCGGTCGCCCTGGGCGGCGGCGATCACCGTCTCCACCGCCTCCTCGCCCAGCTTCTTGGCGGCGCGGTCCAGATCCGAGAGGAGCTGGGCCGTGTAGGAGGTCGACGCATCGCCGCCCCTGCGGGTCTCGATGGTGGCGGCCAGTCGGCCGATGACCTCGGTGAAGCGCTGGTGGGGCATCAGGCGGCCTCCTCGGTGATGCGCACGGGGAGGCCCTCGGCGGCCATGGCCGACTTCACCTGACCGATGGAAACCTCGCCGAAGTGAAAGATCGAGGCGGCGAGCACGGCGTCGGCGCCGGCGCGCACGGCATCGACCATGTGCTGTGCATTGCCGGCCCCGCCCGAAGCGATCACCGGCACGCCCACCGCCTGCGTCACTTGACGCAGCAGGTCGAGGTCGTAGCCGGTCTTGGCGCCGTCGCGGTCCATGGAGGTGAGAAGGATCTCGCCGGCCCCGTGCTTCACGACGTCGACGGCGTAGTCGACCACGTCGAGGCCTGTGTCCTCGCGGCCGCCGTAGATGAAGACGCGCCAGCGGTCGCCAACCTTCTTGGCGTCGATGGCGACCACCGTCGCCTGGCTGCCGAAGGCGTCGGCGCAGCCCGAGATCAGGGTGCGATCCTTCACGGCGGCCGTGTTGATGCTGATCTTGTCGGCCCCGGCCAGCAGCAGGCGGCGGGCGTCCTCAACCTGCCGGATGCCGCCGCCCACCGACAGCGGCATGAAGCAAACCTCGGCCGTGCGGGCGACCACGTCGAAGATGGTGCCGCGGTTCTCGTGGCTGGCGGTGATGTCCAGGAACATCAGCTCGTCGGCGCCGGCGGCGTCATAGGCCCGCGCCTGCTCCACCGGATCGCCGGCGTCGCGCAGGCTGACGAATTGCACGCCCTTCACCACGCGCCCGTCCTTCACGTCGAGGCACGGGATGACGCGCACGTTGAGCATCAGGCGGCGACCTTCAGGGCTTGCGCCGGGTCGATGGCGCCGTTGTAGAGCGCCCGCCCCAGGACTGCGCCGGCGATCGGCGTGCCCGGCCGCGCCTTCACCTTGACGAGGTCGTCGACCGAGGCCAGGCCGCCGGCCGCGATCACAGGGATGCGGACGACGTCGGCGATGGCTCCGAAGGCCTCGACGTTGAAGCCCATCACCGTGCCGTCGCGGTCGATGTCGGTGATGATCAGGGCGCCGACGCCGGCGTCCTCGAACCGCTTCGCCACGGTTATGGCGTCGAGGTCGCTGTCGGCGGTCCAGCCCTGCACGGCCACCTTGCCCTTCCGGACGTCGACGCTGACGGCGATCTGCTCGGGGAACAGGCGGGCGGCTTCGAGGACGATCTGCGGCTCCTTCACCGCGACCGTGCCCAGGATCACCCGGCTGACGCCTGCCTCGATCCAGCGCTCCACGTCGGCCAGGGTGCGGATGCCGCCGCCGAGCTGCACCGGAATGGACACCGACGACAGGATGGCCTCAACGGCCTGGGCGTTCACGGCCTGGCCCTGCACCGCACCGTTCAGGTCGACGACGTGCACCCAGTGGAAGCCCGCGTCGGCGAACGACTTCGCCTGGGCGCCCGGATCGTTGTTGAAGACGGTCGCCGTGGAAAGATCGCCGTGCAGCACGCGCACGCACTGGCCGTCCTTCAGGTCGATGGCGGGATAGAGGATCAAGGGCGCCACTCCAGGAAGTCGGCTAGGAGCGAGAGGCCGGCGGACTGCGACTTCTCGGGGTGGAACTGGACGCCGGCCATGTTGCCGTGCGCGACGGCCGCCGGGAAGCGGCCGCCGTGGTCGACATAGGCTGCGACGTCGGCGGGGTCCTGCGCGAAGAAGGCGAAGGAGTGGGTGAAATAGACGGGTCGGCCGCCCTGCAGCGACCGGAAGACCGGATGATCGATCACGTCCAGCAGGGCGTTCCAGCCCATGTGCGGCACCTTGGCGGCGGGATCGCCGGGTTCGATGCGCTTCACGTCGCCGGGGATCCAGCCCAGGCCGGCCGTCTCCCCGAACTCCAGGCCCCGGGTGGCCATCAGCTGCATGCCGACGCAGATGCCAAGGAACGGCGCGCCGCGGCGGCGCACCGCCTCGTCCATCGCCTCCCGGACACCCTGCCGCGCCTCCAGCGCCGCCATGCAGGCGGCGAAGGCGCCGACGCCGGGCAGCACGACGCGATCGGCCTTGGCGACGAACCCGGGATCGTGGGTGACGACGATATCCGCCCGCCCGCCGGCGGCGCGGACGAGGGCCTTTTCGGCCGAGCGCAGATTGCCCGACCCGTAGTCGATCAGGGCGACGCTCTGCATGGGATGATCCTTACAGCACGCCCTTGGTGGAAGGGGCGTGGCCGTGGGTCTTGGGGTCGAGCTCGACGGCCTGCCGCAGCGCGCGGGCGAGCGCCTTGAAGCCGCTCTCGGCGATGTGGTGCGAATTGGCGCCGTACAGGCACTCCAGGTGCACGCATGCGCCAAGGTTCATGGCGAAGGCGTGGTGGAACTCCTTGAACAGCTCGGTGTCCATGTCGCCGACCTTGGGCGTGCGGAACTCGGTCTTCCAGATGAGGTAGGGCCGGTTCGACAGGTCGATGGCGCAGCGCGACAGGGTCTCGTCCATCGGGATGTAGGCGTGGCCGAAGCGGCGGATGCCCTTGAAGCCGTCCAGCGCCTCCTTGATCGCCTGGCCCAGAACGATCCCGGTGTCCTCGACGGTGTGGTGCATGTCGATGTGCAGGTCGCCCTTGGTCTCGACCTTCAGGTCGATGCCGCCGTGACGGGCGAAGCTGTCCAGCATGTGGTCGAAGAAGCCGACGCCCGTGGAGACCTCGGACACGCCGGTCCCGTCCAGATCCACCCAAACCCGGATCTGGGTCTCCTTGGTGTCGCGGCGGACTTCAGCCGTGCGGCTCATCGTCTTCAGTACCCCTTGGATTCCGCCAGGTCCTTGAGCGAGACCAGCGGGCGCGGGCCGTAGTGCGAGATCACCTCGGCCGCCGCCAGGGACGCCAGCTTGCCGCATTGCTGCAGCGGCCGCCCCCGCGAGAGGCCGAACATGAACCCGGCCGCGTATTGGTCGCCCGCGCCGGTCGTGTCCACGACTTTTTCCACAGGCTCGGCGGCCACGGTCAGGCGCTCGCCCTCCGAGAGGATGATCGAGCCCTTCTCGCTCCGGGTGACGGCGGCGAGCTTCACCCGCTGGCGCAGCGCTTCGGCGGCCTGGTCGAAGTCGTTGGTCTCGAAGAGGGCCAGCAGCTCGGCCTCGTTGGCGAACAGCAGGTCGACCTGGCCCTCGATGAAGCCCAGCAGGGCGGCGCGGTGGCGCTCGACCACGAAGCTGTCCGACATGGTCAGCGCGATCATCCGGCCCGAACCGTGGGCGAGGGCGGCGGCCTTGGCGAAGGCGCGGCGGGCGGCCTCGGCGTCGAAGAGGTAGCCTTCCAGGTAGACGATCTTCGAGGCCTCGATCACGGCGTCCTCGACGTCCGCGTCGCTGAACTCCACCGAGGCGCCCAGGAAGGTGCACATGGTGCGCTGGCCGTCGGGGGTGACGTTGATCATCGAGACGGCGGTGGCCGGACCGCCGGTCAGGGGCTGGTTCTCGAAGCGGGCGCCGATGGCCCGCATGTCGTGGCCGAACACCCGGCCCAGCTCGTCGTCGGCGACCTTGCCCATGAAGGCGCCCCTGCCGCCGAAGCTGGCGAGGCCGGCGATGGTGTTGGCCGCCGAGCCGCCGGAGGCTTCCACGCCCGCCTGCATCTTCGAGTAAAGCGCTTGGCTCTGCTGCTGGTCGACGAGCTGCATCGAGCCCTTGGCGAGGCCCTGCTCCACGATCCATTCGTCGGTGGTCGGCGCGATCACGTCGACGATGGCGTTGCCGATGGCGGCGACGTCGTAGAGCTCTGGCATTGCTGAAAATCTTCCCCGGCGAGCGCGTGGGGGCCGATTACAGCGAAAGGCCGCCCCGGGCTAGGTGCGGATGAACAGATGCCGCGACGGGCAGAGGTCGGCCACGGGGCACTCTTCGCACTTCGGGCGGCGCGCGACGCAGGTGTAGCGGCCGTGCAGGATCAGCCAGTGGTGGGCGCGCGTCAGGTAGGGCTCGGGCACGATGGCCATCAGGTCGGCCTCGACGGCGTCAGGCGTCTTACCCTGCGATAGCGCCAGCCGGTGCGAGACCCGGAAGACGTGGGTGTCGACGGCGATGGCGGGTTCGACCCGCAGTTCGTTCAGCACCACCGAGGCCGTCTTGCGTCCGACGCCCGGCAGGGCCTGCAGCTTCTCGCGCTCCAGCGGCACCTCGCCGCCGTAGTCGTCGACGAGGATCTGCGCCATGCGGATGACGTTCTTGGCCTTGGTGTTGAAGAGGCCGATGGACGAGATGAAGGGCTTCAGCCCCTCTTCGCCCAGGACGAGCATCTTCTGCGGGGTGTCGGCGACCTCGAACAGCTTCGCCGTGGCCTTGTTGACCGAGACGTCGGTGGCCTGGGCCGACAGCGCCACGGCGACAACCAGGGTGTAGGGACTGTCGTAGGCCAGCTCGGTCCGCGGATCGCTCTCGAGGCTCTCGAACCGGGAGAACAGCTCCTGGATGCGCGCTTTCTCGGCAGGCTTCAGGGGTTTGCGCGTCGCGGGGCGGGCCATGGCGCTAGATGGCCTGCGCCGCAGGCGTTCGCCAAGTGGCCCCTTGGGCGCATGCGGACCTCGAACTATCATCGCCCCCGATGATCTCGGCCCTCTACATGGATGCGGTGATCACCCCGAACCGGTCTCTGTCCGAGCGGGGGTTCGTCGTCCTGATCAGCATCATCACCTTGGCCAACGTCGCCTCGGCGGCGGTGTTCGTCGCCATGGGCGCCCATTGGGTGCCGATCTTCCTCGGGATCGACCTGGCGGCGGTGATCGTCGCCTTCCTGATCAGCTACCGGCAGGCGCGCAACGTCGAGCGGGTGCAGGTCTCGCCGCACCAGGTGGTCGTCACCTACGAGACGCCGAAGTGGAGCCGGATCGTCTGGGAAAGCCCCACGGCCTTCACCCGGGTGAACGTCGAACGGGACGCCGAAGACGGGCAGGTGGTGGCGCTCAGGCTGGCGCTGTCGGGCCGGGAGACGCCGGTGGCCGTCGCGCTCAGCCCCCGTGAACGCGCCGAGTTCGCCCGCGCCCTGGAAGACGCGATCTGGCGGGCCAGGCGGGGCGGCTAGGCCTCGGCCACGGCCCTGCGAAGTTCCTCGAGGCGACGCGTGTCGGCCGGATGGGTGGAGATCACTTCCGGCGGCTGGGCCTGGCCTCCGGCGCGCGTGGACATCCGCTCCCAGAACCGCACGGCCGCGGCCGGATCCATGCCGGCCCGCCGCATGAGATCGACCCCGACCCGGTCGGCCTCCAGCTCGTGCTTGCGCGAATAGGGCAGGATCACGCCGAACGTCGCGCCGAGCCCCAGGGCGGCTCCGATCTCCGCCGCCCCTTCGCCGTTCTCGCCCGAGAGCACCATCTGGGCGATCGAGATGCCGGCGTTCACCGCCAGCTCCTGGCTGACACGTTCGGCCGCGTGGCGGGCGACGACGTGCCCGACCTCGTGACCCAGCACCGAGCCGATCTCGCCGTCCGAGCCCGCGAACTCGAAGAGGCCTCGGAAGAAGCCCACCTTGCCGTTCGGCAGGACGAAGGCGTTGAACTCATCGGAGTCGAGGACGGCGAACTCCCAGTCGAGCGTCCTGCCGGACGCCTTGGCGATCGCCGCGCCGATGCGGCTCAGCCGCGCATGGGCGGCGGGATCGCGCACCGGCGGCGCCTGGGCGACGACTTCCGACCATGCATTGTCCGCCAGCTGAGCCAGCTGGGCGTCATCGACGAAGACCAGCTGGTTGCGGCCGGTGGCGCTGTTCTCGCTGCAGGCGGCGAGCGACAGGGCGCCGAGCCCCGCCATAAGGCCTCGCCGTGAGAAGCAGACGCCGCACATGGGTCAGAGAATGTATTTCGAGAGGTCGGCGTTGCCGGCCAGCTCGCCGATGCGGCCCTGCACATAGGCGGCGTCGACCGTGACGGTCTCGCCCGTGCGGTCGGCGGCCGAGAAGCTGATCTCCTCCAGCACCTTCTCCAGCACCGTCTGCAGCCGTCGGGCGCCGATGTTCTCCACCGCGCCGTTCACCGCCACGGCGGCGTCGGCCAGGGCGTCGATGGCGTCCTCGGTGAAGGTCAGGGTCACACCTTCGGTGGCGAGCAGGGCCTGGTGCTGGCGGATCAGATTGGCTTCCGGCTCGGTCAGGATGCGGCGGAAGTCCTCGCGGGTGAGCGCCTTCAGCTCCACGCGGATCGGCAGCCGGCCCTGAAGCTCGGGCAGCAGGTCCGAGGGCTTGGCCACGTGGAAGGCGCCCGAGGCGATGAACAGGATGTGGTCGGTCTTCACCGGTCCATGCTTGGTCGAGACGGTGGTCCCCTCGATCAGCGGCAGCAGGTCGCGCTGCACGCCCTCGCGGCTGACGTCGGCGCCCGCGCGGTCGGAGCGGCTGGCCACCTTGTCGATCTCGTCGAGGAAGACGATGCCCTGGTTCTCGGCCAGCTCGAGCGCTTCCTGGGTGAGCGCTTCCTGGTCCACCAGCTTGTCGCTTTCCTCGGCGATCAGCGGAGCCCAGGCGCCGGAGACGGTGGTCTTGTGGGTCTTGGTGCGCCCGCCGAAGGCCTTGCCGAACATGTCGCCCAGGTTCAGCACGCCCATCGAGGCGCCGGGCTGGCCGGGGATGTCCATCGCGCCGAACGGAGAGGAGGTGTCGGCAAGCTGCAGCTCGACCTCCTTGTCCTCCAGCTCGCCGGCGCGAAGCTTCTTGCGGAAGGCCTCGCGGGCGGCGGTCGAGCCGGGGCCGGTGAGCGCATCCAGGATCCGCTCCTCGGCGGCGGCCTCGGCCCGGGCGCGGACGCCGGAGCGGCGCTTCTCGCGGACCATGCCGATGGCGCTCTCCACCAGGTCGCGGACGATCTGGTCCACGTCGCGGCCGACGTAGCCGACTTCGGTGAACTTGGTCGCTTCGACCTTCAGGAACGGCGCCTGAGCGAGCTTGGCGAGGCGCCGGGCGATCTCGGTCTTCCCGACGCCGGTCGGGCCGATCATCAGGATATTCTTCGGCGTGACCTCGTCCCGGAGGTCGTCGGGCACGCGTCGGCGGCGCCAGCGGTTGCGGAGCGCCACGGCGACGGCTCGCTTCGCCTCCGGGTGGCCAACGATGAAACGGTCGAGCTCGGATACGATCTCGCGCGGAGAGAATTCGGTCATCGGCGACTAGATAGTCACGAATTCGCCTTTGCGGGAGGCGGCGGGCTTTCCAGCAGCTCGTCGAACAGCACGCGCCAGCCCGCCTTGTCGTTCCGCCAGATGCGCACGTAGTGGCCGCGCCGCTCCGCGCCGTCCTTGGTCCAGCGCGCCGCGCCATAGGTCCAGGCGAGGTCGCCGCCCGACGAGGCGCTGCCGCCGAGCGGGGCGTAGGCGATGGAGGCGGCGCGCGTGGCCAGCTCGGCTTCCAGTTCGGCGCGGCTGGTCGGCGGCTTGGCCCTGGAGCCGGTGATGCGGCCGTCGTCGGCAACCACCGCAAGGAAGGCGGCCTTCACGTCGGTCTGCGCCTTGGCGTGCAGCGCCTTTTCGGCGGCAGTCACCTCGGTCATGGCCTTCGTCGGGGAGCCGGCGCGGCGCTCCGACAGCTTCGCATAGGCTACCGGCGAGTCCTTGGGCGCGGCGCCCTCCGTGCTGCTCGGCGGCCCGCCGTCGAACAGCCACTTCCACGAGCCGTCCGGCTGCTTGGCCCAAACCGTGAAGTACCAGGCGCGCGGCTGGCCGTCGAAGGTGTAAGGGCCGGTGGTGAAGCCCAGGTCGCCCGAGCGCGCGATGCCGGCCCAGAGCGGCCACCAGACCAGCGGCGGGCCCTTGGGCTGCGGCTTCTCGTACACGGCCTTGGCGAGCTGCGGCTCCGGCGAGAAGACGATGCCGTTCGGGGCCGAGTGCTTGTAGAAACTGCCCTGGATGCCGAGTTCCAGGCCGTCAGCCGCGAAGGCGCGCTCGGCGGCGACCACCGGGGCGGGGTCGACGGCCTTCGCCGTCACCGGCGTCGTCAGCAGCGCGGCCGCCGCAGCCGCCACGCTAAAGCACTTCAACCGTCAGCTCCCCGTTGGTGTAGACGCAGATCTCGGCGGCGATCGCCATGGCCTTGCGAGCCACCTGCTCGGCGTCGAGCCCGTCGACCTCCGCCAGCGCCCGGGCCGCGGCGAGCGCGAAGTTGCCGCCCGAGCCGATGGCGGCGACGCCATGCTCCGGCTCCAGCACGTCGCCCACGCCCGTGACGGTGAAGATGCTCTCGCTGTTGGCGACGATCAGCATCGCCTCCAGCCGGCGCAGGTAGCGATCGGTCCGCCAGTCCTTAGCCAGGTCCACGCACGCCCGGGCGAGCTGCTCCGGATACTGCTCCAGCTTGGCCTCGAGCCGCTCGATCAGCGTGAAGGCGTCGGCGGTGGATCCGGCGAAGCCCGCGATGACCCGCCCGCCGGCGAGCCTGCGGACCTTCTTGGCGGTTCCCTTGACGACGGTCTGGCCCATGGACACCTGCCCATCGCCGGCCACGACCGTCTTTCCGTTCTTGCGCACGGCCAGGATGGTGGTGCCGTGCCAATCGGGGAAGGCTGCGCTATTCGACATCGGCGCGATGTGAGCAGCGCGGCTCGCAAGGTCAAGCGAGACGGGACGAAGTCATGACTTTCACCGACGAGGAGATCGAACGCTACGCCCGGCATCTGGTGCTGCGCGAGGTGGGCGGTCCCGGCCAGCAGAAGCTGAAGGCGGCCAGCGTCCTGATCGTGGGGGCCGGCGGCCTGGGGGCGCCGGCGGCGCTCTACCTCGCCGCCGCGGGCGTGGGGACGATCATCCTGGCCGATCCCGACGAGGTCGACCGCTCCAACCTTCAGCGGCAGGTGATCTACGCCGAGGATGACCTCGGTCGCCCCAAGGTGGACGCGGCCGCCGACCGGCTGCACGCACTGAACCCGCACGTGTTTGTCGCAGGCTACCGCGGCGCCTTCGAACCCGCGAACGCCGACGAGATGGTGGAGGGCGTCGACCTGGTGCTGGACGGCACCGACGACTTCGCCGTGCGCTTCGCCGTGAACGAGGCGTGCGTGCGCCACGGGAAGACGCTGGTTTCAGGCGCCATTGGCCGCTGGACCGGGCAGGTGGGCGTGTTCGGCCGCCAGCCCTGCTACCGCTGCCTCGTGCCCGAGATCCCGCCCGACGCGGAGACCTGCGTGGCCGTGGGCGTCGTGGGCGCCCTGGCCGGCGTGATCGGCTCCATGATGGCGCTCGAGGCGGTGAAGCTGATCACCGGCGCAGGCGATTCGCTGGCCGGCCGGCTGATGATCTACGACGCGCTCGCCGCCGAGACGCGCACGGTGAAGGTGGCCGGCGACCCGGAATGTCCCGTGTGCGGCTCGGCCTAGAGCATCTGAGGCAGGACGCGGTCTGGCGGGCGGTGGCCGTCCATCCAGGTCTTGATGTTGATGATCACCTTCTCGCCCATGTCGACGCGCGCCTCGACCGTGGCCGAGCCCAGGTGCGGCAGCAGCACGGCGTTGGGCAGGTTCAGCAGCTTGGGGTTCACCGTCGGCTCGTGCTCGAAGACGTCGAGGCCTACGCCGGCGATCTTGCCGCCCTTCAGCAGCTCGGCCAGGGCGTCTTCGTCGATGATCTCGCCCCGGGCGGTGTTGATGATGATGGCGTGCGGCTGCAGCAGCTTGAGGCGCCGGGCCGAGAGCAGGTGGTAGGTCGCCGGCGTGTGCGGCGAATGCACGCTGACGATGTCCATCCGCGCCAGCATCTGGTCCAGGCTGTCCCAGTAGGTGGCGCCCAGCTCCTCCTCGATGCGCGGGCTGACGCGCTTGCGGTTGTGGTAGTGGATCTGCAGGCCGAAAGCCTTGGCCCGCCGGGCCACGGCCGAGCCGATGCGGCCGAGGCCGATGATGCCCAGCCGCTTGCCGGTGACGCGCCGGCCCAGCATCCAGGTCGGCGCCCAGCCCCTGAAGTTCCCGGCCTGGACCACGTTGGCCCCCTCCACGATGCGACGCGAGACCGTCATCATCAGGGCCATGGTGAGGTCGGCGGTGTCCTCGGTCAGCACGCCCGGCGTGTTCGTCACCGTCAGGCCGCGCTCGATGGCCGCGGCGACGTCGATGTGGTCGACGCCGGCCCCGAAGTTGGCGATCAGCTTCAGGCGCTCGCCCGCGTGGGCCAGCAGCTCGGCGTCGATCTTGTCGGTGATGGTGGGCGCCAGCACGTCGGCGCGGCCGACTGCGTCGATCAGCGCCTCGCGGCTCATCGGCTGATCGGTCACGTTCAGCTCGGTGTCGAACAGCTCCCGCATCCGGGTCTCCACCGAGTCCGGAAGCTTGCGCGTGACGATGACTTTCGGCTTGCGGGGGGCCATTCTTGCAAAAAGCGGGGTGCGACCTGAAAAGGGGACGTTCCATGCGTCGCGGGTGCTTCGCGACGCGATCTTGCGAGACCCTTAGCAAAGGGGTCAGCGACGGCCAAGGCGAGGCGAACGGCGTGAAGGATTCTGGCGTAGCGGCGCCGAAGTTGGCGGCGGGTCTGGCGCTGGGTCTGTTCGTCGCGTTCGCGGGCGTCGCGCCGGCGTACGCCGCGGATCGCCCGACGCCGTCAGGGTTGCCCGTGCCGCGCTACGTGAGCCTGAAATTCGGCAAGGTGAACGCTCGGGCGGGTCCCGGCGACGACCATCGCCTGCTGTGGATCTATCGCACCAAGGGGCTACCGGTGCAGGTGGTGGCCGAAACGGCCGAGTGGCGTCGCGTCTGCGACCCGGAGGGCGGCCTGGCCTGGGTGCACAAGCGGGTCACCGACGGCCGCCGCTCTGTGATCAACCTCCAGAGCCGGCCTGCGGCGCTCTACAGCAAGCCTCGGCAGGGGTCCGAAACCACGGCCTATCTGGCGCCGCGATCCATGGCCTCGCTCGTGCGTTGTCAGAAGGGCTGGTGCCGGGTGAAGGCGGACCGGGCGTCCGGCTGGGTGCGGGAAGGGGCCCTCTGGGGCACCGCCGAAGCCCCGCAATGTCGTTGAGGCTTGCCGCCCGCTCTGATACGGCGGGCCGCCTCGTAAAGCACACGGATGATCAAATGAGCCCGGTCAAGGCGAAGGACCACTACAGCTTCGAAGAGCTCCTGGCCTGCGCGCGCGGCGAGATGTTCGGCCCCGGCAACGCCCAGCTCCCGGCTCCGCCGATGCTGCTGTTCGACCGTCTGACCCACATCGACGACCACGGCGGCGAGCACGGCCTGGGCTACATCGAGGCCGAATTCGACATCAATCCCTCGCTCTGGTTCTTCGACTGCCACTTCCTCGGCGATCCGGTGATGCCCGGCAGCCTGGGCCTGGATGCGCTGTGGCAGCTCGTCGGCTTCTACCTCGGCTGGATCGGCGGCAAGGGCCGCGGCCGGGCTCTCGGCTGCGGCGAGGTGAAGTTCGCCGGCGAGGTCACCCCCGACGTCAAGCTCGTCACCTACAAGATCCAGATGAAGCGCGTGATCAACCGCCGCCTCGTCATGGGCATTGGCGACGGGGTGCTGGAAGCCGACGGAAAGCCTATCTACACGGCGTCCGACCTGAGGGTCGGGCTCTATCAGCGGCCTTAAGAGCCGCGACACGGAAGGAAAGCATGCGCCGCGTCGTCGTCACCGGGATGGGCATCGTCTCGTCCATCGGCAACAACGCCAACGAGGTCCTGGCCTCCTTGCGCGAAGCGAAGTCGGGCGTGACCGCCGCTCCGGAGTACGCGGAGCTCGGCTTCCGCTGCCAGGTGCACGCCCCGCCCCAGATCGACTGGGAGGCGATGGTGGACCGCCGCGCCGCCCGGTTCCTGGCCCAGGGCACGGCCTTCGGCCACATCGCCATGGAGCAGGCCATCGCCGACTCCGGCCTGGAAGAGGCCGAGATCAGCCACGAGCGGACCGGCCTGATCGTGGGCGCGGGCGGGCCGTCGACCCGCGCCATCGTCGAAGCGGCCGAGATCGCCAGGACCAAGGGCCCGAAGCGGGTCGGCCCGTTCGCCGTGCCCAAGGCGATGAGCTCGGGCCCGTCGGCCACGCTCGCCACCTGGTTCAAGATCCGTGGGCTCAATTTCTCGATCAGCTCGGCCTGCGCCACCTCCACCCACTGCATCGGGGTCGGCTACGAGCAGATCGCCATGGGCAAGCAGGACGTGGTCTTCGCCGGCGGCACGGAGGAGCTGGACTGGACGCTCAGCGTGCTGTTCGACGCCATGGGCGCCATGAGCTCGAAGTTCAACGATACCCCGGCCCGGGCGAGCCGCGCCTATGATGCCGACCGCGACGGGTTCGTGATCGCGGGCGGCGCGGGCATGCTGGTGCTGGAGGAGTACGAGCGGGCCAAGGCGCGCGGCGCGAAGATCTACGGCGAGATCGTGGGCTATGCGGCCAACTCGGACGGCTTCGACATGGTGGCGCCGTCGGGCGAGGGCGCGGCGCGCTGCATGAAGCTCGCGATGCAGACCATCGGCGGCCGCAAGATCGACTACCTGAACCCGCACGGCACCGGCACGCCCGTGGGCGACGTGAAGGAGATGGAGGCTGTCCGTTCGGTGTTCGGAGAGGACGCGCCGCTCATCTCGTCCACGAAGTCGCTGACCGGCCACAGCCTGGGGGCCGCCGGCGCTCAGGAGGCGATCTACTCGATCCTGATGCTCAACAACGGCTTTGTGGCCGAGAGCGCGCACATCGACAACCTCGACCCCGCCTTCGCCGACATGCCGATCGTGCGCAAGCGCGAGGACCGCCAGCTCGAAACCGTCATGAGCAATTCGTTCGGCTTCGGCGGCACCAACGGCTGCCTGGTGATGGCCAGGGTCTAGTGGAAAAGAAGACCGCGACCTCCAGTTCGACCCTCACTGTGGTCGGACTGATGCTGATGGTGGTGGGGCTCGTCAACCAGTCGCAGATGCCCGAGCGGGTTTTCGGCGTCTCGGGCGGCCTCGTCAGCGGCTTCCTGATGGGCCTCGCCCTGGGCGTGACGCTGTTCGCCGTGGTGAAGGCCCAGCGAGCGCGCAAGACGCCTTGATCCCGCCCGACCTGCCGTCGCCGCCGCGCGAGCCTGCGCCGGAGGAGTGCTGCGGCCGCGGCTGCGAGCCTTGCATCTTCGACTACTACGAGCGGGCGCTGGAGCGCTGGGAGGCCCGCATCCGCGAGCGCGGCCTCGATCCCGACGATCTGCGTCGGGCGTGACACGCCGGGGCCAAGCGGCCTAAATCCGCGCAAACTGCGACCACGAAAGGGAGAATGACGTGGCCGACGACTATCAGATGCCGACCGGGACCCTGATGAAGGGCAAGAAGGGCGTCGTCACCGGCGTGGCGAACCACCAGTCGATCGCCTGGGGCATCGCCCGCCAGCTGGCCGCCCAGGGCGCCGAGATCGCCTTCCTGCACCTGCCCGGTATGGAGCGCCGCGTGCAGCCTCTGGCCGACGAGATCGGCGTGAAGGTGGTCGCCCCGGTCGACGTGACCGACGACGCGGCCATGGACGCCGCCTTCCAGACGGTGAAGGACGCCTTCGGCGAGATCGACTTCTTCGTCCACGCCATCGCCTTCGCCAACAAGGACGAGCTGAAGGGCAGTTTCGTGGACAACACCACGCGCGAGGGTTTCCTGCGGGCGATGAACATCTCGGCGTTCAGCTTCGTGGACTGCGCCCGCCGCGCCGCGGGAATGATGCCGGAGGCCGGCGGCTCGATCATCACGCTCACCTACATGGGCTCGGAGCGCGCCATCCCGAACTACAACACCATGGGTGTGGCCAAAGCGGCGCTGGAGGCGGCCGTGCGCTACGCCGCCCGCGACCTGGGACCCAAGGGCATCCGCGTGAACGCCGTCTCGCCGGGCGCCATGAAGACGCTGTCGCTCGCCGGCATCTCCGGCGGCCGTGGCATGTTGGCCAAGGGCCGGTCGCTCAGCGCGATGAAGGAGGACACCTCGATGGAGGGCGTCGCCGGTTGTGCGCTGTGGCTGCTCTCGGATCTCGGCAAGTCGACCACCGGCGAGTGCATCCACGTCGACGCCGGCTTCCACATCATGGGCTTCTCGGACGACGAGGAAGCCGCCGGCTAGGCTTTGGCGTAGGCCCGCATGAAGCGGCGGGCGGCTTCGGACGCGATGCGCTCCGCCGCCGCCTCGTCCAGCGGCCGATCTACGCCCAGCAGGGCGGCGGTCTGGTACGAGCCGATCACCATCCCGGCGAAGAACTCGGCCGCCTCCATCGGGTCGGGGCAGTCGACGCGCCCGGCCCGGGTTTCCATCTCGAGGAACTCGGCCAAACGCACCCGGCTCTTGCGCGGCCCCGCCTGCCAGACGGCCTGACCCAGTTCCGGGGCCTCGACGGCGCCCATCATCGCGACCCGCAGGAAGCCGCGGGACCGCTCGCTGAGCAGCTTGTCAAGCAGGACGCGGGCGAAGCCGGTCAGCGCCTGTTCGGGATCGGCGACACCCTCGGCGGTCTCCAGAGGCGCGACCATCTCGTGGACCCGGCGGGCGGTCAGCGCCTGCACCAGCTCGGCCTTGGAGCCGTAGTGGTTGTAGATCGTCTGCTTCGAGACGCCGGCGCGGCGGGCGATCTCCTCGATGGGCGCCGATATGCCCCGCTCGACGAAGACGTCCAGAGCGGCGTCCAGGATGGCCTCGCTCTTGGCGACGTCGATCTGGCCGGTAAGCCTGGCCATCAGTGGCCTCCGCCCTGGACGGCGCCGGGCTTGCCGCCCTTGGCGAAGAACGACAGGAACGCCGCGAGCCAGCAGCCCATCGCCAGCACGGCGAAGGCGTCGCCGAAGGCCAGGGTCGAGGCCTCGCGGTGCATCATCATGCTGAGGGCCTTCCGCGCGCCGCCCTCCGGATCGGCCATGCCGCTCTCGGTCATCATCTGGGTCAGGCCCTCGTACAGGCCGGCGGTGGTCAAGTGGGCGACAGAGGCGGCCGAGGCGATGTCGGCGTAGTGCACCGCGCCCTGGTGGCTGAGGATGGTCGAGAGCAGGGCGAGGCCGATGGCGCCGGCCACGTTCCGGATCAGGTTAATCAGGCCCGAGGCGTCCTTCATCATCGTGACGGGCAGGGACGCGACGCTCATCTGCTGGGCGGCGATCATGGCGATCATGGATCCGACGCCGCGGACGATCTGCAGCACCAGGAACTCATGGAATCCCCAGTCGGGCGTCACCCGGACGCCTTGCTGTATGCCCCATGCGCAGAGCGCGAAGCCCAGGACCATGGAGATGCGGGCGTCCACCATCCGGACGATGCGGCCGGCCAGGGGCGCGCTGAGGAACATCGTCAGGCCCGAGACCAGCATGGTGTTGCCGACGTCGGACGAGGAGAAGCCGCGGATCTGGCCGAGGAAGATCGGCAGCAGGAAGGTCCCGCCGAACAGGCTGGCCCCCGAGATGAAGGTCATCACGATGCCCAGGCTGAAGTTCCGGTCCCGGAAGGGCTTCAGCGAGACGATCGGCTGCCAGTAGGTGAGCTGACGCCATATGAAGATCGCGCCGGTGAGCACGGCGGTGACAGTCAGCCAGAGGATCAGGTCGTCCTCCAGCCAACCTTCGCTGTTTCCCTCTTCCAGCACGTACTGCATCGACAGCAGGAAGACGGTCATGAAGGCCAGACCCCACCAGTCGATGCCCTTCGACAGGCTGGGGTCGCCGCGGTCGAAGTCGGCGTAGCGCCAGACCAGGAAGATCACCAGCACGCCGACCGGCACGTTGATGAAGAAGAGCCAGCGCCAGCTCAGCATGTCGGTGAGGTGACCCCCGAGGGTCGGGCCGACGGTGGGCGCCAGCGTCACGATCAGGCCGACGATGACGTTGGCGGTGATCCGCCGCTCGGGCGGGAAGACCGTCATGGCCGTGGCGAAGATCGGCGGGATCATCGCGCCGGCGAACACGCCCTGCAGGGCGCGGAAGAAGATCATCATGCCGACCGACGACGAGAGGCCGACGGCGACGGAGGTGATCAGGAAGCCGACGCAGGCGACCACGTAGAAGGAGCGCGTCCCCCACATCTTCGTCAGGTACGCGGTGAGCGGCATGATCACCACCTCGGCCAGGAGGTAGATGGTCTGCACCCAGCTGATCTCGTCGCTGGTGGCGCCAATGCCGGCCTGGATCTGGGTGAGCGAACTCGCCACGATCTGGATGTCGAGCATGGCCATGAACTGGCCGATGACCATGCCGCCGAAGCCCAGGAACACCTTCGTCCAGTTCACGGCGTCGCCGCCCGCGGCGGACGCGGCGCCCGTGGCGACCGCGGGCGCCGGGCGTTCGGGATCGAGGACGGCGTCGCTCATGGGCGGATGCGCCTACTGGGCGGCGCCCTGACGGGCGTAGCGGGCCGGCGTCTGGCCGGCTTCGGCAAAGCTCGGGCCGGTGTCCTCGCGGACGTCGACCTTCACCTTCAGCGAAAGGCCCGGGCGCAGCGCGCCGGCCAGCGGCTGTTGGCGATCCACGGCGATGCGGACCGGCAGACGCTGGGCGATCTTGGTGAAGTTGCCGACGGCGTTCTCGACGGGGATCAGGGCGAACTCTGCGCCCGTGGCGGGCGCGAACGACACGACGCGGCCCTTGATGGTCTCGTCGCCGAAGGCGTCGGCGTGGATCTCGACCGGCTGGCCGATCCGCAGCCGTGCGACCTGGGTCTCCTTGAAGTTCGCCACGACGTAGCTGTCGCTCAGCGGCACGACGCTCATCATGGCGACGCCGGGGCGCACGTACTGTCCTGGCCTGACGCTGCGGGCGCCGACGACGCCGGCGGTGGGCGCACGCACCTCGGTGCGGGTCAGGTCGATGCGGGCCTGCTCCACCGCCGCACGCGCCGCGTCCGCCTGAGCCACGCTCTGAGCGCGCGCGGAGCCCAGCGAAGCGGCGCTACGGCGTTCAGCTTCCAGCGCGGCGGCGGCCTGACTGACCGCGGCGGCGGCCTGCTGCTCGGCGGCCCGCGCGGTCTGGGCGCGCTGCGTCGAGACCCAGCCCTGACTGGCCAGCTGGCCATAGCGGTTGAGTTCGGAGCGGGCGAGCCCGGCCTCCGCGCGCGCCGATTCCACGGCGGCGGCGCGCTGCGCGATCATCGCCTGCTCCAGACGGACCTTGTCGTCCACCTGCCGGACGCCGGCCTCCAGCGCCTGGGCATTGGCTTCGGCCTGCGCCAGACGGGCCTTGATGCTGACCGGGTCGATGCGCACGAGAACCTGCCCCGGGTGGACGGTCTCATTGTCGTTCACGAGCACCTCGGCGACATAGCCATCCACCAGCGGCGCGATGGTCACGGTATCGGCCTGGACGAAGGCGTTGTCGGTGGTCTCGTAGCGTTGACGGTCCACCCACCAGAGTCCCCCGCCTGCCGCGACGGCCACGGTTGCGGCGCCGCCGGCGATGATCGGAATCAGACGCTTCCTCGGCAGCCCTGCCATTGAACGAACCCTGAAATCTCAAAAATGGACTGTTCGGTCCACCCCCTCGGCGAGATAGGCGCGTTATCTCAGCCGTTCAAGATAAAATGGACGCGCTCGTCCACTTTTGACGCCGATGCTGCGCGGGCGCTGGCGGCGGAGGCGCGGCTGGCGTAACGGTCACGCATGAGCGGATCTCCCGAACTCTCCGCGGACGTCGTCATCGCCGGGGCCGGCATGGCCGGCGCCACCCTGGCCATCGCGCTGCAGCGGGGCGGGCTGAAGCCGATCCTCGTGGATCCCGTGGCGTTCGACGCCCAGCTCGCCCCCGCGTTCGACGGTCGGGCCTCGGCGATCGCCTATGCGGCCTATCGCCAGTGGCGCGCCCTCGGTCTGGCCGAAGCCTTGGACCCGCACGCCCAGCGCATCGAACAGATCCTGGTCACCGACGGGCGCACGCCGGGCGCGGCGACGGGCGCCCAGACCCCATTCTTCCTGCGCTTCGATTCCGACGAGATCGCCGAGCGTTCGGAGGGCGAGCCGCTGGGGTACCTCCTGGAGAACCGACGCACCCGTGCCGGGCTCGCGGCGGCCGTGCAGGCGGAGGGCATCGAGGTCCTGGCGCCCGCCAGGGTGACGAGCTGCCGATCCACGCCCCGGAGGGCCGAGGTCGCGCTCGCCGATGGCCGCGTGCTCACCGCCCCGCTCGTGGTGGGCGCCGAAGGCCGCGGATCGGTGGTGCGTGAAGCCGCCGGAATCGGCGTCATCGGCTGGCCCTACGCCCAGACCGGCGTGGTCGCCACCGTGCGGCTGGAACGCCCGCACGAGGGCGTAGCCCACGAATACTTCCTGCCTGGCGGGCCCTTCGCCATCCTGCCGCTGACCGACAATCGAGCCAGCCTGGTCTGGACGGAGACGACCGCCCGAGGCCAGGCGCTGAAGAGCGCGCGGTCCGAGATCTTCCAGGCGCACCTGGAGCGCCGCTTCGGCGAGTTCCTCGGCGGGATCACGGTCGAGGGGCCGGTCTTCACCTATCCGCTGTCGCTGCAGCTCGCCGAGCGGTTCGCCGGCCCACGCGTGGCCCTGCTCGGCGATGCCGCCCATGGCGTGCACCCGATCGCTGGCCAGGGCCTCAACCTCGGCCTGAAGGGCGCTGCAGCGCTCGCCGAGGTGCTGGTGGACGCCGCCCGCCTGGGGGAGGACATCGGCTCCGAAGTGGTCCTGGAACGGTACGCCGCCTGGCGCCGGTTCGACACCGTCACCCTGTCGGCCGGCATGGATGCGTTCGTACGGCTGTTCTCGAACGACAATCCGGTGATCCGGATGGCCCGGGGCGTCGGCATGGCCGCTGTGAACCGCATCGGTCCCGCGCGCCGGTTCTTCATGCACGAGGCCGGGGGCGCGGTGGGCGACCTGCCGCGGCTGCTGCGCGGCGAGGCGCTGTAGCTATTCGCCCTCGCCCAGGTCGCGGGCTTCTTCGGGCAGCATGATCGGCACGCCGTCCCGGATCGGGTAGGCCAGCCTGGCCTGGCGGCTGATCAGCTCGGCCTTCTCTCGGTCGTACTCCAGCGGGCCCCGCGTGACGGGGCAGACCAGGATCTCCAGCAGACGGGGATCGACGTCCACGTCCAGGGCGGGCAGCTCTTCCATGGCTTCCCTCTACTGCAGAGGCTGGGCGTCGTCATCCGGCTCGCTGGCGTCGATCTCCAGCAGCGCGGTGAGGGTGTCGAACCGGGCCGTCAGGTCCGGCGCCTCCACGAGCGCCTGCTTCTCGGCCGGCTCGAAGGGCAGGCCCATGCACAGGCTGTTGACCAGCGCCTCCAGCGGGGCGGTGCTGGCGGTCTCCCAGTCGATGTCCAGTTCGCGGCGGTTGAGATAGCGCTTGAGGGCCGCCGCGAAGCGGTTGCGCGCCTCGGTCGGCGCCTGGTGTTCCTCGTCGCGGCTGAGATCGGCTTCGAAGCGGTCGTACTTGGCCCGCAGCTGCCGATAGGGCGTTCGCAGGATCAGCTCCTCGCCCGCCTCGAAGCGGCAGACGCCGGTGAGGGTGATCAGGTAGCGTCCGTCCGAGGTCTCGGCGTAGCTGGTGATCCGGCCCATGCAGCCGACGTTGGCCAGGATCGGGCGCGTCCGGTCGCCGCCCGGCTTGGTCTGGATCATCCCGATCACACGGTCGCCGGCCATCGCGTCGTCGACCATGTTGAGGTAGCGCGGCTCGAAGATCTGCAGCGGCAGGTCGCCGCCCGGCAGCAGAAGGGCCCCGTCCAGCGGGAAGACGGGAATGACCTGCGGCAGGTCCGAGAGCTTGCGGTAAGGCGCCATCGGCGGCCCCGCCATCTAGCTGAACAGGAGCGCGGAGAGCTTGCGCCGGCCCTGCTTGGCGACCTCGGACATCGGCCCGGCCGCCTCGAAGATGGTGAGCAGCTGCTTGCGCGCGGCCTCGTCGTTCCAGGCCCGGTCGCGGCGGACGATCTCGATCAGCTCGTCGACGGCCTCGTCCATGCGGCCTTGGCCCGCGAGCGCCTTGGCGAACTCGTAGCGCGCCTCGTGGTCGTCGGGATCGGCGGCCAGCCGCTGTTCGAACTCGGAGGTCTCGGACGGCGCGTCCTCGGCCAGGGCGAGCGCCGCGCGCACGCCGTCGAGATCGGGATCGCTCGCGCCCTCCGGGGCCATGGCCAGGACCTCGCGCGCCCGCTCCAGGTCGCCCGCCTGCTGGTAGAGCCGGGCCAGTCCGCCCAGCGCCTTCACGTTCTGCGGCTCGGCCTGCAGGATCTGGGCATAGGCCTGGGCCGCGCCGCCCAAGTCGCCCAGCTCCAGCGACTCCTTGGCCATGTCCAGCAGCTGGTCGATCGGCGAGCCGCCACCCTGCTTGGCCAGGCGGTCGACGAACTGCTTCACCTGGCTGTCGGGCAGGGCGCCCATGAAACCGTCCACCGGACGCCCGTCGACGAAGGCGAAGACGGCGGGGATCGACTGCACGCGCAGCTGACCCGCGAAGGCCGGGTTCTTGTCGATGTCGATCTTCACCAGCTTCACCGCGCCCTTGGCGGCGGTGACCGCCTTCTCCAGCGCCGGACCGAGCTGGCGGCAGGGGCCGCACCATGTCGCCCAGAAGTCGACGATGACCGGCGTCGTCTTCGACGCCTCGATCACGTCGGCGACGAAGCTCGCGTCCGTTCCGTCCTTGATGATGTCGGCCTTCGGCGGCGCCGCGGCGCCGGAGGTTTCCCCAATCAGGGTCATCGCCCGAATTCCCTCGTCTGACTGCATCTGTAGGAACGTTCTGCGGTAAAGATGGTCGCAGCACGGCGCGGCTTCAACGCCGCCTCAGGCCTTCTCCACCACGGCCATGGCCTCGAAGTCCACCACCATCGGCTCGACGCCGATCGCCGAGAGGAAACGCGCGAACCCCTCCCGGGTGACGGTGGTGGTCGCCGTATTGGTCAGCGGATGGAAGTTCACCTGATCCGCCTCGGCCAGGGTGCGATCCAGGACGAAGCGAACGCGCCGGGCCTTGTCGTTGACCAGGCCGAAGGCGGTGACCGATCCCGGCGCCACGCCAAGGGTCTCCTCCATCAGCGCCGCGTTGCCGAACGACAGCCGGCCGGAGCCGATCACGTGGTGCAGCCGCTTCAGGTCGATGACGGCGTGGCCCTCGGCCGAGATCAGCCAGAGCTGGTCCTTCGCGTCCTTCAGGAACAGGTTCTTGGTGTGGGCGCCGGGGATGCGGGCCTTGATATCCTCGCCTTCCTCGACGCGGAAGACGGCCGGGTGGTCGTGGGTCGTGTGCTCCACGCCGATGTCGGCGAAGAAGGCGAGCAGGTCGTCGCGGGTCATCATCCATCGCTGACATAGCCGAACTGGACGGGAAGGCGAGGGGGGCTTTAAGGGTCTCTCCCCATGGAACTCGAGTGCTACCCCACCTCCCGCAACCCGCCCGAGCTGGTGGCGGGCCGTCCCAACCGCGGCTGGATGGACCGCTTCGCCGACCGGCATCCCTATCGCTGCCTGCCGCTGTCGATGGCCAACACCTCCGGCTGGGAGCTGCTTTCGCCGGTGAGCTTCACGGCGGAGTGGACGGGCGGCATCCATCAGCAGGACATCCGGCTGACCCCGGACCACCCGCACCCGGATTTCCACACCCTGGCCTCCAGCCACTTCAGCCACGGCGTGCTGACCTTCCATTCCGGCTATCTGTTCCGGACGCCGCCCGGCTGGTCGATGATGGTCATGGGTCCGCCCAACCACATCAAGGACGGCATCCAGCCCCTGGCCGGCGTGGTGGAGACGGACTGGCTGCCGTTCCCCTTCACGATGAACTGGATCTTCACCCGCCCCGGCAAGGTCCGGTTCGAGAAGGGCGAGCCCTTCTGCTTCATCACCCTGATCCAGGACCACCCGCTGCACGAGATCCAGCCGGTGATCCGGCGGATGGATTCCAATCCCGAGCTGCGCCACCAGTACGACGTCTGGGAAAAGCACCGCTCGGAGTTCAACCAGCGGATCTTCCGCGGCGACCCGGAGGCCACCAAGGAGGCTTGGCAGCGGTACTACTTCAAGGGCGAGTTCCCGGAAGAGGTCGCGCCCGCGCCGCAGGGCCACGTCAACAAGCGCCGGCTGAAGAGCCCGAAATTCGGCTGAGAAATTTCCCGTTTTCGGGCGCTTGCCAAGCGAAATGCCCTCTGCCATAAGGCCCGCCTCGCAATTGGAGGCCGGTCACCGACCTCCGCGGAGCGCGGGCGTAGCTCAGGGGTAGAGCACAACCTTGCCAAGGTTGGGGTCGGGCGTTCGAATCGCCTCGCCCGCTCCATTTTCTCTCGGGAAATTCAGCGACATAGCGCCGCCCTTCGGGGCGGCGTTCTGCTTCCACGAGCTCGGCTGAGCGGGCGCGGAAGCAGGTCTCGTCGCGCGACGGGCGTTGGTCAGGCGTTCAGCACCTCGTCGATGTCCGCCGCGTCGTGCCGCTCGGCCAGCTGATGCTCGCCCAGGAGGCGGTTGACGATGCGCCCGCGCCTGACCGCGGGACGCTTGGCGATCTGGTCAGCCCACCGCAGCACGTTGCGGTACTCTTGGACCTGCAGGAACTCGCCACCCTCGTAAAGCTGGCCCTTGGCCATGGCGCCGTACCAGGGCCAGACGGCCATGTCGGCCACAGTGTAGTCGGGCCCCGCCAGGTATTCGCTCTCGGCGAGGCGCCGGTCGAGCACGTCCAGCTGGCGCTTCACCTCCATGGCGAAGCGGTCGATGGCGTATTCGATCTTGATCGGCGCATAGGCGTAGAAGTGGCCGAAGCCGCCGCCGAGGTACGGTCCGCTGCCCACCTGCCAGAAGAGCCACGACAGGCACTCGGCCCGCGCCGCGGGCTCGCGGGGCAGGAAGGCGTCGAACGCCTCTGCGAGGTGGACGAGGATGGCCCCCGACTCGAACACCCGGATGGGGGCGGGCCCTCGCCGGTCGACGAGGGCCGGGATCTTGGAGTTCGGGTTTATCTCGACGAAGCCGCTGCCGAACTGCTCGCCGTCGCGGATCTTGATCAGCCAGGCGTCGTACTCGGCGTCGGCGTGGCCGAGCGCGAGCAGTTCCTCGAGCATCACCGTGACCTTGATGCCGTTGGGCGTGCCCAACGAATAGAGCTGCAGGGGGTGGCGGCCGACGGGCAGGGCCTTTTCGTGGGTCGCGCCGGCGATCGGCCGGTTGATGTTCGCGAACTGGCCTCCGCTCTCCTTGTTCCAGGTCCAGATCTTGGGCGGCGTGTAGTCGGCGGGCTCGCTCATGGCAGGGTCTCCGGGTGTTCAGGAAGAAGGGCTAGGTCCGGACCGGTCGGCCGGCGGTCGCGGCGGGCCGCGCCGCCATGGCGGCGGCCCAACGGCGAAGATCGGGCAACTCCTCCGGAATCTCGAACTTCACCAGGCGGCTGAAGTCGAGGCCGCAGTAGGGCACGATGTCGGCGATCGTGAAGCGCTCGCCGGCCAGCCACTCCGATCCGGCAAGCCGGCGGTTCAGCACCTTCAGCCCGCGCAGGCCGCCGGCCCGGTTGGCCTCGGCGAGTTCCGGCTTCTGGGTCTCAAGAGCGGCGAGGGCCGGAAGGCTGTGCCGCACCATGGTCATCAGCGGCAGCGACACGAGGAGTTCGCCCCGGCGCATCCACATCTCGACGACCGCGGCCTCTTCGGGCGTCTGTCCGAACAGGTTGGGTTCGGGATAGCGGCTCTCGAGATAGCGGCAGATGGCGACGGACTCAGTGACCACAACGCCGTTGTCGAGTTCGAGGGCCGGGACGTTTGGCAGGCCGGCGCGGTCCAGGTAGGCGGGGTCGCGGTGCTCGCCCTTCATCAGGTCGAGGGTGACGATCTCGACGTCGTCGATGCCCTTCTCCGCCATGAACCAGCGCACGCGGCGCGGATTCGGCGCCATCGGGGTGTCGTAGAGTTTCAAGCGGGTCTCCTCATGGCGTCGGGGGCGTGGGTGGCGCGCTTCACGGTCCGGAAGCCCAGATGCGAGGCGCCGGTGTCGGGCGGACCAGGCTGTCTGGCGCCAGGGCGGTAGCGGAAGCAGTAGTCATCCGCGCACAGGTAGGAGCCGCCCTTGATGACGTGTTTGGGCGTCTGCGGCTCGGCGGGATCGAACGCCTGGGCCTGGTCGGGGCCTGAGGGGTCTGCCCCCTCGGCGACGAGGCCCGGCCGGTACCAGTCGCGTGTCCATTCCCAGACGTTGCCCGCCATGTCGTAGAGGCCGTGTCCGTTGGGGGCGAAGCATCCCACGGGCGCCGGCGTCATCTTGTAGCCGTCCGCTCCGGAATCCAGGGCCGGGAAGGGCCCCTGCCAATGGTTGGCGCGGGGCGCAGCCGCGGTGGACGGCTCATCGCCCCAGGGGTAGCGCGCCTCGGTCAGACCGCCGCGGGCCGCATACTCCCATTCGGCCTCCGTCGGCAGATCGCGGCCGCGCCAGCGGGCGTAGGCCAGGGCGTCCTCGAAGCCGACGTGCACGACGGGGAGCTGCTCGCGGCCGGCGATCGAACTGCCGGGACCAAGGGGATGGCGCCAATCGGCGCCTTCGACCACGCGCCACCAGCGCGAAGGGTCCGAACGCGAGGGGTCGGCCACATCGCCGACGAAAACGATCGAGGAGGGCTTCAGCCGCGAGGGATCAACGCCGGGATAGAACTTCGGGTCGGGCCGCCGCTCGGCCAGCGTCACATAGCCCGTGGCTTCGACGAAGGCGGCGAACTGGGCGTTGGTGACTTCGGTCCGGTCGATGGAGAACGGTCCAACCGTCACCTCGCGCGGGGGACCTTCCTCCGGGCGCAGCGGATCGGCGCCCATGACGAACCGTCCCCCGGGCAGGGCCACCTCGCCTGCCGGCGCGGCGGGGCAGGCGGCAGGCGGCGCCTCGCCGGGTGGCTTGGCGCAGGCGTAGAGACCGCAGGCGGAGACCAGCGCGGCGACGACGGCGCGGATCGGTGGACGTGTCGACACGGCGGCTTCAGCTCCCGGACAGTTCGGCGCGAAGGGTCTTCCCCGCCCGCCAGTAGTGCAGGGCCGCCCAGGCTTTGGCGAGCACGACGAAGCACAGCGCCCAGCGCAGCGAATCCGCGCCGAAGGGAGGCTTGAGAAGGTCGCTCGCCACGCCGACCGCCTGCGGCCCGAGCCCCAGCCCGACGATGTTCATCAGGAACAGCAGAAGGGCCGCCGCGGTCGCCCGCATGTGTGCGGGGGCCAGGGACACCATGACAAGGATACCCAGGACGTACCATGCGTATGGCGAGACGCCGGTGGCGACGCCCGGCGCCGCGCGCACTTGATCGGTCAAACTCGCCTCCCGAACGCCCCGGACTTTTCTGCTTGTCAGGAACCGTAATTTCGGTTCACATTTCCTGGCGCTGCGGTGCTTGTCAACCGGCGGGGAGGTTGTGCGGATGGAAGGCTTGCGGGCGATCCACCTATGGCGCCAGGGCGTCCCACCCGGTACGGCGTGTTCGCGTACGCTGGAGAGGTTCCTGGTAGAGATGGCTGAGCAGGACGAGCGACGGAAAGACGTCGAGGCGGGCTGGGTCCGGCCGGTTCACCAGAGCCGTAGTCGCGCGCAGCGTGATCGCCTGCTGAAGGCCGGCGAGCGCGTGTTCGCCGCCAAGGGGTTCTGGCAGGCCCATGTCTCCGACATCGTCGCCCAGGCGGACTGCTCGGTCGGCAGCTTCTATCGCCGGTTCAAGGACAAGGAGGCCCTGTTCTTCGCGCTTCAGGAAGACATGGCCGCGCACGCACAGCGCAACCTGGAGGCCGTGTTCGACGACCCGCGCTGGCTGACCGAGCCGCTTCTCGAAAACATGGTCCGCCTGATGCGCAACACCGCCCGGACGATGCAGGGCATCGAGGGCTACTATCGGGCGCTCTTCGAGATGAGCCTGCGCGGGCACGACGTCTGGACCCCCATGCGCAGCCTGGAACTCTATCAGGCTGAGCGAATGGTGGCCGTGCTGAACCAGCGGGGTGTCGAGACCACGGACGACACCATCACCTCGGCTCACATGGTCATCCGCATGGTCCACGGCCTGATCATATCGACCATCATCCACGAACCCGGTCCGTACGGCCCCGGGGATCCGAAGTTCCATCGCGAGCTCGCCGAGCTCTGCCTGGCCCACCTGACAGCCCGCCCCGGAGACGGGGCAGGAAGCGGCGCCGGCCAGGCCTGACACGATCTACCCAGAGGTCCCGTCAGCAAGGGGCCCATCATAGAGGGAGGGTACTAATGCGTCGCAATCGCGACTTGCGGACTCACGCGTCCATGAGGGCCATGTGGCTGGGAGGGGCGGCGCTGGCCGCGATGGCCTGGCCGGCCTATGCCCAGGACAACCCCGTCGTCGAGGAGGTGGTCGTCACCGCCCAGAAGCGGGCCGAGAACATCCAGGATGTCCCGCTGTCGGTGTCGGCCTACGGCGCGGACATGATCGAGCGGGCGGGCGTGCAGAACTTGCAGGACCTGGCGACGCGCGTTCCGAACCTCAACATCGACGCCTCGAACAACCTGCGGAACACCTCCGTGGCGATCCGGGGCATCGGGTCGTCGGGGTCGAACCCTGGCGTCGAGCCGAGCGTCGGCGTGTTCCTCGATGGGGTGTACCAGCCTTCGGGCGGGATGGTTCAGGGCGAGCTGCTGGACATCGCCTCGGTGGAAGTGCTGCGCGGTCCGCAGGGCACGCTCTATGGCCGCAACACGCCGGTGGGCGCGCTCAACATCACCACCCAGGCGCCGCGGCGGAACCCGGAGGCGAAGATCCGCTGGGGCGTGGGTGGGCCGTCGATGATCTACGGCAGCGGCTACGTCACCGGCCCGCTCACCGACACGCTCGCGGGACGCCTGTCGTTCTGGGGGCGCAAGCGCGGCGGATACGACCGCAACCTGCGCACCGGCGAACGGGTCAACGACTTCGCGGGCGGGGGCGCCCGCGCCCGGCTGCTCTGGGAGCCGAACGACACGCTCACCATCAACCTGATCGGCTCGTACAACGAGTTCAGCCAGGAGTGCTGCGTCGGCGAGCAGATCGATCCCACCGGCCCGCTGGGCATCGCCACACCCGGCTTCCTGACGGCGCTTGCGGCCACCGGTTACCCTTTCCGCAACTACGACGACCATGACCATGTCGTGGATGCTGACGACACCGGGGACGACTTCGTCCAGCAGCAGGATGCCTCGCTGCAGATCGAGAAGACGCTGCCGAGCGGGCATACGCTCACCTCGATCACGGCCTACGGCCACTGGACCAACAAGGTCAGCATCTCGTCGGATGCGCTGCCGGCCGACATCTACCGCAGCCCGCAACGCCAGGAGAACGATGTCTGGAGCCAGGAGCTGAGGATCGCGTCTCCCTCGGACAGGCGCTTCACCTACATGCTCGGCCTGTTCGGCTATGCCCAGGACCTGATGTTCCAACAGATCAGCGTCCTCGGGCTCGGCGCCAACCGGGTGTTCCCGGCGACCGCCTGCGCAGGCGTCACGCCGTGCCGCGTGAAGGCGGGAGACGGCAACATCTCGGACTTCTCCCAGGAGACCCGCAGCTGGGCGGCCTTCGGCACCGCGACCTTCAACGTCACCGATCGCTGGAGCCTGACCGGGGGCCTGCGCCAGTCGAGCGACAAGAAGGACGCCTTCATCAATCACTACAACCTGCCAGGCGTCAGCGCCGCCTTCCTCTCGACGTCGCGCAACAACCTGATCGGGGACGTCTCCCGCAAGGAAGACAAGCTGACCTGGTCGGCCAACACGAAGTACGATCTCACGGACGCTGTCATGGTGTTCGCCACCGCGGCGACGGGCTTCAAGTCCGGCGGCTTCAACTCCCGCCGCCTGGCGGTCGGAGATCCCTTCGCCTTCGGGCCCGAGAACAGCACGACCTATGAAGCGGGCGTGAAGTCGGAACTGCTCGGGCGGCGTCTGGTCCTCAACGCAACCGTCTTCCAGATGACGCTGGAAGACTTCCAGGAGTCGGTGCTCAACCCTGTCACCGGCGTCGGCTTCATCGTCGGCAACGCCGGCGAGCGGGAGGTGCGGGGTCTGGAAGTCGACTTCCGCGCCCGGCCGTCGACGCGCCTGTCGATCGACGGCGGCTTCGCCTACACCGACGCCGAGTTCACGGACCGCTCCGCGGGACCCTGCGCCGTCGGCCAGACGCCGAACGGCACGCGGCCGAACACCTGCAACTACGATGGCCTTCGCCCGGCGGGCTCGCCGAAGTGGAAGGGGGCGGTGTCGGCCCAGTACGACCAGCCGGTGTTCGGTGATCTGGAGCTGAGCGTGCGCGGCGAGGTCAACTATACCGGCGCGCAGTACCTCAATCCGACCCTCGATGCGGCCAGCCTGCAGAAGGCGGTGACCCTGGTGAATCTGCGGGCGACGCTGGGCGAGCCGGACGGCCGGTGGAGCGCCTCGGCCTGGGTCAAGAACCTGACCGACGAGTCCTACTACTCGGTCGTCGTCACCCAGCCGATCACCGCCTACACCAGCGGCGGCGGCACGGCGGCGGCACGTGGCTTCCTGGGCTGGTACAGCGCGCCGCGCACCTGGGGCGCGGATCTCACCTTCCGGTTCTGAATGTCCCCAACTCGGCCGCTCCGCTCAGCCGGGGCGGCCGTCTCTTCCCGGAGCGCCGCGCCTTGACCGCCACGCCCTACCGAATCCTGGGAGCCCTCGGCTCGCCCTATTCCCTCAAGATGCGCGCGGTGATGCGCTATCGCCGCCTCCCGCACGTCTGGATCCAGCTCGATCCGGACAATGACTTCGAACGGACGCGGGTGAAGGCGCCGGTCATTCCGGTGATCCAGTACCCGGACGGCGGCTACCACAACGACTCCACGCCAATGATCTACGACCTGGAGCGCCGGCATGCCGAGCGCCCGGTCGTGCCGGCCGATGCCGGCGACGCCTTCCTGTCCTTCCTGCTGGAGGACATGGCGGACGAGTGGGGCACCAAGTTCATGTTCCACTACCGCTGGTTCGCCGAGCGGGATCAGAAGCAGATGAGCGAATGGCTCGCCTATGACCGCTTCCGCGGCGGCGAGGCCCGCATCCGCCAGTTCGCCGCCGCCTTCCGCGAGCGGCAGGTGGGACGGATGGCGATCGTCGGATGCACCCCCGAGAACGCACCGGTGATCGAGCACACCCTTCGGCGTCTGGCGGCCATCCTCGAGCGGCATGTGCTGACCGAGCCCTACTTCTTCGGGACGTGTCCCTCGCTCGCCGAGTTCGCCTGGTACGGACAGCTCTCGCAGCTGATCGTCGATCCGACGCCCAACGACCTAATGCGCGAGATCGCGCCGTTCACGGTGCGCTGGCTGATGCAGATGGACGACGCGTCCGGCGTCGAGGGCGAATGGCGGCCTGGGACGCCGGCGGCCGTCGTCGACGATCTGCTGGCCTTCGCGGGAGACATCTACCTGCCGTTCCTGGCCGCGAACGCCCGCGCGGTGGCGGCGGGCGAGCCTGACTTTGCCCTCGATCTGCCCGGCGGCCGCTGGTCGCAGGGCAGCTTCAAGTATCAGGCGAAGTGCCTGGAGGCGCTGCGCCAGGCGTGGGCGGCGCTGCCGTCCGAGACGCAGGGGAGCCTCGGTCCGCTGCTGGACCGGACCGGCTGCCTGCCGTTCCTTGCGGGGGACGAAGCGTGAGCGCACGGTCGACGCAGGGCGTACGAGCGCGGTTGACCTTCAGCGCCAGCCGCCGGGGTGAAACAGCCGACAAAGACACATTCGGGAGTGAGGAGCGGGGCATGAAAATTCGCAGGATTGCGACGGCTGCGGCGCTGGCCGTGACGGTGGGCCTGATGGGAGTCTCGACGGCCCCCATCGCTGGCCTCGGGCGCGCGGAGGCGGCGGCCTCGCCGCGTCCGAACGTGGTCATCATCCTGGCCGACGACCTCGGCTACAACGACATCTCGCTGCACGGCAATCCGCTGGTCAGGACGCCGAACATCGACTCCATCGCCCGGGACGGGGCTCGTTTCGAGACGGGCTACACCGGCGATGCGGTATGCTCGACATCGCGCGCGGCGCTGATGACCGGCCGCAACTTCTCGCGCTACGGCTTCGAATGGCTGCCCAACCTGCCGGGCTTTGTCACCGCCCGCGACGGCACCTACGCCCAGGAGCGCTACCCGGCCAAGATCGTCAACGCGGCGCCCAATCCGGTGCCGCCGGAGAAGAATGGTCTGCCGATGAGCGAGATCACCCTCGCCCAGGTCCTGAAGGCGCAGGGCTATCGGACCGGTATCGTCGGCAAGTGGCACCTGGGCATGGCGCCCAACCTGTTGCCGACCAACCGCGGCTTCGACGAGTTCGTGGGCTTCCCCGGCGGGGCGGCGCTGTACGGCAAGGTGGACGATCCGAACGTCGTCACGGCCAAGCTGCCGTGGAGCGGGATCGACGGCTATCTCTACGCCAACCTCACCACCGACGTGTGGCGGGACGGCAAGCGGGTCCCCGCCAAGAAGTACATGAGCTACGAACTGGCGGACGAGGCGGTGGGCTTCATCGAGCGGAACAAGGCGCAGCCCTTCTTCCTCTACCTGGCGTTCAACGCGCCCCACAATCCGATCCAGGCGCCTAAGGCGATCTATGACCGCATGGGCCACATCAAGGACGAGAAGACCCGCGTCTACTACGCCATGATCCAGGCGATGGACGAGGCCGTGGGCCAGGTTCTGGGCAAGCTGAAGGCCGAGGGCCTGGATCGCAACACCATCGTCGTCTTCCTCAGCGACAACGGCGGCGCGTCGTACCATCACATCCCCGAGGAGAACCTGCCCTACCGGGGTTGGAAGACGACCTATTTCGAGGGCGGCGTGCACGTGCCGTTCTTCGTCCGCTGGCCCGAAAAGGTGGCGGCCGGAAGCTTCGTGCCAGGTGTGGCGAGCAGCCTCGATCTGTTCCCGACTCTCGTTCGCGCGGCCGGCGGCCAGATGCCGAAGGACAGGGAATTCGACGGGATGGATCTGCTGCCCGCGCTGAGCGGCAAGGCCGATCCTTCGACCCTCAGGGAGCGGACGCTCTACTGGCGCAAGGGCGACTACAAGATGATCCGCCAGGGTCGCTGGAAGCTGCAGTGGCTCGACGACCCCAAGGCCGTGTGGCTGTTCGATCTCGACACCGATCCCACCGAGCGCTTCAACCTCGCCGCCCGCAAGCCCGAGAAGGTGCGCGAGCTGCAGGCCGTCTATGCGGTGCAGGAGAAGAAGTACCTGCCCCCCGCCTGGGCGGCGACAGCCCGGACCCGGATCAACGTGGACGGACACTCTCCAGACGCCTCGGACGACGTCGAATACGTCGAGTGGCTGAACTAGCCCCGATGCGGCCGTACATCCTCTACGGCGTGTGGTCGTCGTACTACACGGGTAAGGTCCGCTCGTACCTGCGCAAGAAAGGGCTGCCGTTCGTCGAACGGCTCCCCGCCGCGCCGGAGTACCGCAGCGACGTGCGCGGCAAGGCCGGGACGCATCATATCCCGGTGCTGGTCGCGCCCGACGGCACGGTCGTTCAGGATTCGACGCTGATCCTCGACTACCTCGAAGACCGTCATCCGGACCCCCCGATGACACCGCAGACGCCGGTCCTGCGGCTTGCCGCCATGATGCTGGAGGTGTTCGGCCAGGAGGGGCTGACGCGGCCTGCGATGCACTATCGCTGGAGCTTCCTCGAGGAGAACCGCGATTACATCCTGCACGACTTCGGCCGGGCGCTGAAACCGCGCGGAACCCAGGCCGAGATTGAGGCGGCCGGCGGAATGGTGGCCGAGCGCATGTCCGGCAAGCTGCCGGGCCTCGGGATCACCGAGCAGACCATCCCGGTGGTCGAGGCCGAGTTCGAGGCGCTGCTCGGGTTGCTCGACGCGCACTTCGGCGCCCATCCCTACCTGCTCGGCGGCCGGCCGAGCCGCGGGGACTTCGGCCTGATGGCGCCGATGTTCGCCCACCTTTCGCGCGATCCCTACCCGGCCATGGTGCTGCGCCGTCACGGCCCCGCCACGGCGCGCTGGATCGAGCAGATGAACGTCCCCGAGCTCGCCATGCCGGAGTTCGAAGGGCTCTCGCCAGACTATCCGCCGGACGACCGGCCGCCCGAGACCCTGCTGCCGGTGCTGAGGTTCTTCGTCGAGACCCATGGCGCGGAGGTCGCCGCGATCGCCGACTCATGGGCCGAGTGGCTGCAGGCCGATCCGATGCGTCGCCCCGGAACCCAGATCTCGGAGTCGGCCGCCGCCCAGCCGGTCCTGGACCCCCGGCCGGTGCGGATTCGCGACACCGTCTTCACGATATCGCCGCGGCTTCACACGCTGTGGATGTTCCAGCGTCCGCTCGACTTCTTCGCCGCCCAGACCGGGCCGGCGCGCGCCGCCTGTGAGGCGTTCGCCGCCGCGATCGGCGCCGGACAGCTGTTGAACCTGACGCTGGAGCGTCCGCTGCGTCGCGACGGCGGGCGCCTGCTCGTCGGCTGAGTTCAGTAGCTCGAGAAGCGCATCTCCGCGCTGTCGGCGGGCAGATCGACGACCATCCCGTCCTTGGCCAGTCGCCAGTCCAGCGGCCCGCCTTCAGCGACGCCTTTGGCGAACGCGTCCGGCGTGAAGAACGGCAGGCCGGCCTGGGTGATGTGGCTGATGATGAGGGCCTTCACGCCGGCGCTGCGGGCGATCTCGGCGGCCTCGGCGGGCGAGGTGTGATAGGTCAGGGTGTCGGTGATCAGCGACGCCATGCGCGGGTTGCCCATGACGCCCAGGCCGCCCGCCAGCTGACGCATCATGTCGGGGCTCTGGCCTTCATGGATAAGGAGGTCGGCGCCCTTCGCGGCCTCGGCCAGGGGCTGCCACTTGCGGGTGTCGCCGCTGATGACGACCGAACGGCCCTTGTAGTCGAAGCGGTAGGCGAAGGCCGGGGTGACGGGTTCGTGGGCCACCGGAATGGCGGTGACGGTGAGGTCGCCGTCGCGCCAAGCGACCGCGGGCTTGCCGTCGGCCGCGACGGCCTTGGCCTCGAGTTTCGCGGCGGACAGCGAGAACTTGTAGGGGCCGTGTTCGTGGTGGGCCTTGCGATAGGTGTGGTCGAGTTCGTAGGCCTCATTGAAGCCGCGGGCGACCTTCTCCACGCCGCGCGGGCCGACGAGCGGCAAGGGCGCGCTCCGGCCCGCGACCCAGCTCTGCAGGTTGAACTCCCCGACCTCGCCGATGTGGTCCGAATGCAGGTGGGTGAGGAACACCGCGCGCGTGGTGCCCAGCGGCAGGCGCCACAGCATCAGGTTCTCAGTCGCCTCCGCGCCGATGTCGACGATGTAGAGGGCGCCGCCAGCCTGGATCGCCGTGCAGGGCTTGGCGCGGCCGATCACGGGCAGCGGTCCCGACGTGCCGCAGAACACCACCCGCAGACCCTCCGGCGCCGAGGGCGGCTGGGTCGCCGGCTGGGGCGCCGGTTGGCCGAGGGCTGCGGGGGCGACGACGGTCAGGGCTAGGGCGGCGGCCAGCGGGAAGAGAGCTCGTAGCACGTTCATGCGACATCCTTCCAAACCGGAATCGGGAATCACATTCTTATGGCGCAGCTTGACCCAGCGCCAGCTGAAAGAAGCGTTCCGTTCCCCAGGCCCATGCGCACTCTGGGGACCTTCCGCTGCCTGCCGATTGCAAGCGTGGCCGAAAGATCGCGCCGCAGCGCGTGGCGATTCCCCGTCGGCTGCGTCTACCTCTTGGGGCGCCTGTGAGCCCCAGCGGTTGATCCCGGGGGTTCGTTTCATGCGTCACAAAATGCTCGCGGCCAGTGCGCTGGCCCTGGCTCTTGCCCTGCACGGCCCGGCGGGCTCGGCCGTCGCGGCTCCGGCGTCCGCGACGACGCCGGCCCGCCTGCCCATCACCACCCCGCGCCAGGCCTACGGCTTCGGCATCGGGGACGACTACCAACTCGCCAACTACAAGCAGATGGCCGCTTACTGGACGAGGCTGGCCGGCGAGTCCGACCGCATGAAGCTGACGACGATCGGCAAGACCAGCGAAGGCCGCGACCAGCTGATGGCTGTCGTCTCAAGCCCCGAGAACCTGAGGAACGTCGAGAAATACCGCCAGATCGCGAAGCGGCTCAGCCAGGCCGAGGGCCTGAGCGACGCCGAGGCCCGCCAGCTGGCCCGCGAGGGCAAGGCGGTGGTCTGGATCGACGGCGGCTTGCACTCGACCGAGACGGTAAGCACCCAGCAGCTCACCCAGACTCTCTACGAGATGCTGAGCGGGAAGGATCCCGAAACCCTGCGGATCCTCGACAACTGCATCATCCTGTTCGCCCACGCCAACCCGGACGGCAACGACCTCGTCTCGGACTGGTACATGCGCAACAAGGAGCCGGCCAAGCGGGAGTTCGACAGCCTGCCGCGCCTCTACAACTGGTACGTCGGCCACGACAACAACCGCGACTTCTTCATGTCGAACATGAAGGAGACGGTGAACATCAACCGGATCCTGTACCGGGAGTGGTTCCCGCAGATCGTCTACAATCACCACCAATCCGGTCCGCCCGGCACCGTGGTATTCATCCCGCCGCACCGGAATCCGTACAACTACGCCCTCAACCCGCTGGTGCTCACCGGCCTCGACCAGGTGGGCGCCCGCATGCTGGACCGGCTGATCGCCGAGGGCAAACCGGGCGGCGTGCGGCGTGAGTACGCCGCCTACACGAACTGGGCCGGTACGACCCTGCGCGCCAATGCCCTCTTCCACAATTCCATCGGCGTGATCACCGAGATCATCGGTTCACCGACGCCGGCCCAGCTGGAGCTGGTGCCCCGCCAGCAGCTGCCGACCAACGACAACCTGACCCCCATCGCGCCGCGGGTCTTCAAGTTCCAGGACGGCATCGACTATTCGGTCGCTCTGAACCGCGGGATGCTGGACTACGCCTCCAGCAACCGCGAGCACCTGCTCTATTCGATCTATCGGATGGGCAAGGACAACATCGATCGCGGCTCGTCAGACCACTGGACGGTCAATCCGCGCCGCATCGCGGCTCTGGAAGCCGCCGCCAAAGGCGGGACCTACAAGCAGGACGTCCCGCGCTGGGGCATGGGCTACGCGCCGGACGCCGTGGACCCGAGCCTCTACGACAAGGTCATCAAGGCGCCCGACCAGCGTGACCCGCGCGGCTACATCCTGAGCGCCGACCAGGCGGACTATCCTCGGGTCGTCGTGTTCATGAACTCGCTGATCAAGAGCGGGCTGAAGGTGGAGCGCGCGACGCAGCCGTTCAGTGTCGGCGGCAAGAGCTACCCGGCCGGCTCCTTCATCGTGAAGACCGCCCAGGCCTACCGCGCCCAGGTCATGGACATGTTCGAGGCGCAGTTCCATCCGGACAACATCCCCTATCCGGGCGCGCCGCCGATCCGGCCACACAACGTCACGGGCTACACGCTCGCCTATCAGATGGGCGTGCAGTTCGACCGAATCCTCGACGGCTTCGACGCACCCACCGAAGTGGTGGCCGACGTCATGGCGCCGCCCTCAGGCAGGATCGTGGGCTCGGGCAAGGCCGGCTATGTGATCAGCCATGAGATCAACAACGCCTTCATCGTTCAGAACCGGCTTCTGAAGGCCCACAAGACCGTCGAGTGGCTGACCGCGGGGGTCGATGTCGGCGGCAAGGCGTTCGCGCCGGGCGCCCTCTGGGTTCCCGAGGGCCCGGGCGTGCGGGCCATCCTGGAGACCGCCGCCCAACAGACGGGCGTCGACATCTACGCCGTGGACGCCAAGCCTGCGTCGGCGTCGCTGCCCATGAAGCCGATCCGTATCGGCCTGGTGGACCTCTACGGCGGCGTAATGGCCTCCGGGTGGAACCGCTGGCTGTTCGAAAGCTACGAGTTCCCGTTCGAAGTGGTGTTTCCGCAGCAGCTGGACGCGGGCAACCTCAAGGCCAAGTACGACGTCCTGGTCTTCGCCGATGAGACCGTCCTGGAGCCGCCCAGCCCGGAGCGTCCGCGGCGAGGCCAGCCGGCTCCTGGCGACATCCCGGCCGAATGGCGCGCCAAGCTGGGCCACGTCACGAAGGAGAAGACCGCGCCGCAGCTCGCCGCCTTCGCCAAGGCCGGCGGGACGATCGTCGCCATCGGAAGCGCGACGCAGCTCGCCGAGGATCTGGGACTGCCGGTGAAGGACGCGTTGGTCACGGTGGAGAACGGCCAGACCAAGCACCTGCCCGCCTCGAAATTCTACGTGCCGGGCTCGGTGCTGGTGAACAAGGTCGACAACACCCGGCCGTTGGCGTTCGGCCTGCCGCCGGAAGTGAACGTCTACTACTACAACAGCCCGGCCTTTAAGGCCGAGGCGGGCGCCACGCCCATCGCCTGGTTCGATCGCCCCGATCCGCTTCGCAGCGGCTGGGCCTGGGGCGCTCAGCACCTGAACGGCGCCGCATCGATCCTCGAAACCGATCTCGGCCGCGGGAAGGTGTTCCTCATGGGACCCGAGGTGACCCAGCTGGGCCAGTCCCAGGGCACCTACGCGTTCCTTTTCAACAGCCTCTACTACGGGCCGGCCGCGGCAGGGCGCTGAGCCCCGCAACGCGCCATCCCGCCGCCCCGCCGGTCCGGCCCAACCCCTCAAGGGCCGGCGGGGTCACGGCCCGCCCTTCTGCTTCGGCCGCGCCGGGCGCCGTCACCGATACAGCCGAACAGTGGAGTTCCGCGTGAGTCCCTCCAGCCTGAGAACCGCCGCCCGCCTGTCCCGCGTGAAGGTCTCGCCGATCCTGGCGCTGTCGCAGCGCGCCCGCGACCTCGTGGCCGAAGGCCGCGACATCATCGACCTGACCGTCGGCGAACCCGATTTCGACACGCCCGGCGACATCAAGGCCGCCGCCAAGTCGGCGATCGATCGCGGCGAGACCAAGTACACCGCCCTGAACGGCGACCCCCGGCTGCTGAGCGCCATCGCCAGACGCATGGCCGATCGGGGCGTATTCACGGCGGACAGCGCGACCATCGCCTGCTCCGGCGCCAAGCAGGTGATCAGCCACGCGCTCGAAGCGCTGCTGGAGCCGGAGGAGGAGGTGTTGCTCCCCGCGCCCTACTGGACCTCCTACGCCGACATGGTGCGGCTGAAGGGCGGCGTCCCCGTCACGGCGCCGGGCCGCTACGACCCCGCGTTCGGCTGGCGGCTCGACGCGGCGTCCATCGAGGCCGCGATTACGCCTCGCACACGGTGGCTGATCCTGAACACGCCCAACAACCCCACCGGCGCGGGCGCGACCGAGGCCGAGCTCGCCGCGGTGGCCGACGTCCTCCGCCGCAACCCGCATGTCTGGCTGCTGTGCGACGACATCTACGAGGACCTGGTCTACGAGGCGCCGCCTCGTCCGTTCCTGCGCCTGCATCCGGACCTCGCGGATCGCGCCCTGCTGGTGAACGGCGCATCCAAGGCCTACGCCATGACCGGCTGGCGGATCGGCTGGGGCGTAGGCCCCACGCCGCTGATCGCGGCGATGAGCTCGATCCAGAGCCAGACCACCTCGGCGCCCTGCTCGATCAGCCAGGCCGCGGCGCTGGCGGCCCTCACCGGTCCCCAGTCCGAAGTGGAACGCATGCGGGAGACCTTCCGCGCCCGCCGCGATCTGCTGGTCGCCCTGCTGGACAAGATCCCCGGCATGAGCTGCCCGCTCCCGGACGGCGCCTTCTACGCCTTCCCGCGCGTGGACGGCCTGATCGGCGCCCGGACCATGAAGGGCCAGGTGCTCCACTCCGACGTCGATGTCTCGACCTACCTGCTCGATAGCGCCGGGGTGGCCACCGTGCCCGGCTCGGTGTTCGGCGGGCCGGGGCATCTGCGCCTGTCCTTCGCGGCCAGGACCGAGCTGCTCACCGAGTCCTGCGCCCGGATCGCGGCGGCCTGCGCCGCCGTGCTGGACGCGCCCGCCCCCGTCTGACCTAGAAGCTGAGTTGCAGGCGGCCGTTGACCGCCTGCCCGCGGTCCTTGCCGGCATAGGCCCCGGCCTGCGCCTCGGTTCGCCAGAGGCTGGCGTCGAGCATGAGCCGCATCCATTCTTCCGGCTTCCAGTTCAGGCCCAGGGCGACCTCCTCCCCCAGGCCGCCGCCGGGGGCGTCGGTGTTGTCCAGGCGTTGCGCCCGCCCGACGATCTCGATGGCGCCGATCCCGCCTTCGGACAGAGGATGGTCCGGCCGGGTCCGCACCCAGCTCCCGCTCCGCGGCGAGTACCCCGGCGCGTCGCCCGTCAGGCTCCAGCCGGCCGAGATGGACCAGGCGCTGACGGTGGCGGAAACAGGCTCCCCTTCGATCCGCCTCTCGCCGTACTCGGCGAAGGCCCAGCCTGGGCCGCGCACGCCGCCTGCCTCCAGGCCCCAGGCGAGCGACTCCGACGGATCGTCGACGCCGCCCAGCGGAACCGTCAGGTTGTCGTTGAAGTGCCCGGCCCAGGGCGTCGTCCGCGTGAGCCGCGTGACGCTGCTGGAGAAGGATTCGTGGAACCCCCAGGCGCCCAGGTGGATGACGCCGCTTTCGCCGCGCACGGGGTTCCAGTGAGCCCGGACCGCCGTGCTGACGGTGTCGCGCGAGGTCCCGGGATTGTTGTTGATGTCGTCGCCGGCGACCTGCGCCGCCACGTGCCATCCTTCGCCGTAGACCTTCCCGGCCAGGCCAAATCCGTAGAGGCCTCTCGTCGGCGAGATGGCGAGCGCGACGGCGTTCCGCTCCATGAAGGGCGCCCCCTCCGACGAGCTCGAGCCCTCGAGGCTGCGCTCCGTCAGCCGGTTGCCGAGCGTGATCTCGACGTCGCCGACGGGCGTGCGATCCCGCCAGGCCACATAGGCGCTGCGGATGTTGGTCTCATTGTTCGCGAAATCGGCGGTGAGGGCGTAGTTGAACTTGCCGGCCTGGCCCTCGACTCCCATCCAGAGCGCGCGGACTTCCGACCCGGAGATGTTGCGGGCCGGCGCTTCGGAGCCGTCGGTCCAGGACCCGTCCATGTAGATTCGCGCGCGCGGCTTGAACCGGAAGGCGCCGTCCGCGCTGACGAACTCCGGCCCGGGCGACCAGCGCACCGCCACGGGCGTCGGTGTCTTCCCGGACCTTGCCGCCGTCGGCAGCTGGACGATGGGCGCCGCCGGCTGGACAGGCGCTGCTCTGTTCTCGAGGGCTTCGATGCGGGCCCTCAGCAGCCGGATCTCGGCGGACTGGGCCTCGACCAGGGCGGGCAGGTCGCCGGTCTCGTCGGCGTGCGCGGGACCGGATGTGGCGACGGCGAGCGCACTGATCACACAGGCGGCAGGAATGCGGGCGGTCGGAATGGCGCCAACTCACTCTGAAGAAGATCGTGAGGCGCCGGCCGGCCTCCCTTGCCGGTCCGGCGCCCCGAAGGGTCGGGCTAGCGGCCGGCGGACACGGGCCCCGCTGGCTTTGCCGCCACGCTCCGGCCCACGGTCGCGGGGCCATAGAACAGGCCGTTGAACAGGAACTTGTAGGTTCCGTGGGATTGGCCGCGCTGGGTGACCTCCGGCCCCATCAGGAAGACCTTGCCGCGGCCCAGCTCAGCTTCGACGATGGAACTCGTTCCGTCCAGCCGCTCCTGGCCCCAGGCCCAGCCGCTCAGCAAGGTGTCCTTGCCCGGGAAGGTGGCCACCGACCGCACGCCGGTCGCGCCCGGCTGAACCCGGAACGAGGGGCTGTTGTAGTAGTAGACCTTCACGTCGGCCGGCAGGCCGTAGGCGAGGGGGTCCGAACCGTCGACCTTGTTGGCCATGATCGCGCCCGGGACGAAGAACTTCGTGCGCGGCACATGGACCAGCTTGCCGTCGGGGCCGGGTTCCTCCAGCGCGTTCGTCACCGGAAGCTTCAGCGGCTCGGCGAGCGAGGTCGAGCTGCCGATGGCGATCAGCGTGCCGCCGGCGCGGACGAAACGATCCAGCTGCGGGGCGGTCTTCTCGGCGGTGATGTTCCCCAGCCACGGCCGGAACTCGGCTGGAATCTCCTCCGGCTTGGGCTGCGCCCGCATGCGGCCGCCGCTCTCCGGGACCACGTCGTCGGCGAACAGCAGCACGTCGAACTTCTGGTTCAGGCCGCCGGCGTCCAGCGTCTTGGGGTAGACGACGGTGTAAGGGAACTCGAACTGTTCGAAGATCCACCGGATCCAGCCCGACGGCATGACACCGCCGTAGGTGTCCACTAGGCCGATCTTCACAGGCTTGATCTTGAGCGTAGGCCCGGCCGGCGCAGCGCCTGTCGCATAGACGTCGACGCCGGAGTCCTTCGCGGCCGCCTCCAGGAGGGGGCGCACGCCCGGTCCGGCCGGAACCCAGAGGGCCCCCGGCGCGAAGCTCTTGCCTTCGACCGTGGCGGCGTCGGTCAGCCAGTAGACCGGCTTGCCCGCCTTCAGCAGGCGGTTCTGGATGATGAAGGCGTTGTTGATCTCGTGGCTGATCACGAAGCCCGCCGAACCGCCGCCGATCACCTTCCCGGCGGGCGCGGCGATCACGTCGGACAGCGGCTCCACGGGAGCATCGAAACCGTCCAGCACGCGGTCGAACTTCACGCCCATCTGATAGACGGGGGTGTAGCCCGCCACGTCGTAAGGCGGCACAGGCGGGCCGCCCGGATAGGCGAAGTCGTTCGGATGGTCCTGCGGCTCGAACATGTCGAGCACGGTCGCGCGATAGGCCTGTCCGGTCTTCACGACGAACGAGCCGGCCGGATAGCGCGTACCGCCCACCGTGAAGGGCTGGGTCGCCCGGCCCACGTCGACGCCGCCCTTGATCAGCATGTTCACGAACGCCACCGCCGTCGGCAGATCGGTCTGGTCAGCCGGGATCACATAGCCCCGCGGATCGCGTTGGGCCGGATCGCGCAGGTACTTGTCGAACAGCGCCGGGTTCACCGCGTCGGAACGGCGACCGTACTGCGGCTGGCCCTCGTACGCCGGGCCTGCCTTTGCGGCGGCCTCCAATGCGGCGATCTTCTTGGGTGTGACGGTCCAGCTGTCCTGCTCGCCCTTCTCGATCCCGTTCCTGCCCATGCGGTAGACGCCGTAGAGCAGGTTCTCGCGATTGCGCGTCGCGTAGTCGAGAACCGCGCGGTTCATCGAGACCGAGTAGTCGATCGACTGCTTGAACTTCCACGTCTTCTGCGGGGTCATCGGCAACGGCAAGTCGTTGCGGGCGATCTGGTTCTTCGGCACCAGCGGGATCGGCATCGGCGTCGGATGGCCGCTGATCTCCGTGAGGATGCCGATGGAATTGTGGAACAGCGCCGTCGAGCGGAGGGTCGCGTTGGTCCAGTTCGAGTAGGTGGCGACGCTGCGGCGTCCCGAACCCGGCTTGCCCTCGCGGATCAGGCGCTCGTTCATGAACGCCCCCACGCCATCGAGCCCGGTAATCACCAGGGGATCGAGGTTGTAGTTATAGGGATCGCGGAAGGGCGGGATGAAAACGATCATCCCCTCCGGGCCCGTCTGGTGGTGGTTATAGACGATCTGCGGAAACCACTCCCGGTACAACACCTTGTTGATATTGGTGTTTTCCGGCTGGTTCGACATGAAGAAGTCGCGGTTGTTATCGTGGCCGACATACTTCTGGTACAGCCGCGGGATGTGATTGAACTCCCGCTTCGTCACGTCCTTGTTCCGCATGTACCAGTCGGACACCAGCTGCATGCCGTCCGGATTCGCGGGCGTGAACAGGATGATGGCGTCGTTCAGGAACCGCAGCGTCTCCGGATCCTGGCCGCTCACCATCTCGTAGAGGGTCTGGGTCACCTGCTGGGCGCCCACGGTCTCGGTGGCATGCAGGCCGCCGTCGATCCAGACCACCGCCTTGCCCTCGGCGGCCAGCGCCTTGGCCTCGGCGTCGGTGAGCCCCTCCGCCTTCGCGAGGCGGCGCGAGATGTCCTTGTAGCGGGCGAGGTTCTTCAGGTTCTCCGGCGAGGAGACGATGGCCATCATCTGGTCGCGGCCCTCGGCGGTCTTGCCGATGGAGGTGAGCACCATCCGGTCGGACTGCGAGGCCAGCAGCTTCCAGTAGGTCTGGATCTGGGTGTAGTTCGCCAGGCTGTAGTCGTCGCCGATGTCGAAGCCGAACACCGCCTTCGGCGGCGAGACCTGCGCCGACGCCGGCGCGGCCTGCGGGCCCGCGAGCGCCAGCACGAAGCCGCAAGCGGCGCCCATAAGTCTCTTGCGCATATCCGTTCCCCGAGGCCGCGGCGCCCACATGGCGCTCGTCGCTCATCGGGGTAGACGCAGTCGAGACGCAGTCCGCCACCCGCACCGGCCCTTTCCGCCGGGCCGGCCGCAACAGTCATCGGGAGGAGGCAAGATCCTCAGGTCGGGGCCCTCGGGCTGCGAGGTGCGCCGCGCCTAACGCCGCGCTGCTCGCGGCGGATCGTCGGGCCTTACGGGACGCGGTTTCGTATCCGGGTCCGCTCGCATGGCCTGGACGCTTGGGTCACAGCCTGCGGTCCCCAGGTTGTCCCAGAGCGCCTGGACCATCGCCCACGCGCGGCGGTTCTCGGGGCTCTCGTCGGCCCAGCGTTCAGCAGCAAGCGCGTCGTCGAGCGTCGCTTGGGGCGACTGCAGCCGGGCGAACCACTCGGACGCGGCGGCGGCGGCCGCCTCGCTCGTCCTCCGGGTGGGTCGCGACGTGCGGATCATGGGACTCCAGGAGCCGGGTCATCAGGTGACGCATGGAACGGGTGACGTGCTTCTGGACGGCGCTGACGGAGATGTCGAGAAGCTCGGCGACCTCGCTATAGGACATTCCTTCCCAGCGCAGAAGCACCAGGATGCGCCGGCTGCGCTCCGGCAGTTCGCTCATCGCCTCGAGCGCGCTCTGCAGCTGTTCGCGGCCGAACAGGATGCGCTCTGGCGACATGTCGTCGGGCGGATGGTCCTGTTCCTGGAGTTCGCAGTGGTCCGAACGGCGCCGGACATGGTCGCGGCGGTAGCGGTCGCGCAACACGTTCCGGGCCACCCGGAAGACGTAGCATTCATAGTTCTCGATCTCGGCGACGCGGCGTCCGTGCATCCGGATCAGGACCTCCTGTATCAGGTCCTCCACGTCGTCGCCGTGGGCCTTGTGCCGGAAGAAGGCCTTGAGCGCGGGCATGAACGCGATCGCGTCCGTCCGCTCGGCCCCTGTCCGCATCATGTAGTCTGCACCCGAAATGGCCATCCCACCCCCACTTTTCAAATAAGCGGCCGACATAACGCTGACAGACGTCCGTTTATCTCCCGACTCGATTCTTTCTTATTCGGATAATTTTCGTGAAAATGCCCGGATATGAGCAGCGGCGCCTTGCTTTGTAACTTGCCAGACCGCCCATTATTACTTGAGCAAACCTAATCATCGCGCCGCCAGACCGGCGGCGCGGCGAACCTGACCTTCGCGTGAACCCGTCAGCTCGTCGGCTTGGCCCGATAGACCTCCTCGTCGAGTTCCTTCTCCCAGCGGGCCACCGTGACGGCGACGGCCAGGTCCGAGGTGCAGTTCGGCACGGTGCGCATCATGTCGAGGACGCGGTCGAAGGGCAGGATGAAGCCGACGACCAGGGCGGTCTGTTCGGCCGACAGCCCCAGGACCTGCAGCACGCCGGCCAGAAGGAACAGCGAAGCCGATGGGACGGGACCCGAACCCAGCGCGATGATCACCGTCGTCACCGCGATCAGGGCGTACTGCAGCGGCGTCACCTCGAGGCCGAAAGCCTGGGCCGCGAACATGCTGAGCAGGCCGACGTACATGGCGGTCCCGTCCATGCTGACGGAGACCCCGATCGGCAGGCTGGTCGAAGCCACCACCCGGCTCACGCCGAGGTTCTCCTCGGCGACGCGCATCACAACGGGAAGGCTGGCCGCGCTCGACGACGTCGAGAAGGCGACCACCACCGCATCGGCGATGTCCCGCAGGAAGGGGATCGACGGCAGCCGTCCCAGGAGACCGACGAGCAGTCCGCCGTGGATGAACAGCACCTGGATCGTGCAGCCCACGAGAACGCAAATCGCCAGAAGGAAGATGTGCACGAAGGCGCCGGGGCCGGTGACGCCGACCACCCAGGCGATCAGCGCGAAGACGCCGAAGGGCGCCACCTCCATCACCCCGCGGGTGAGGTTCTGCATGACCTCGGCCACGGCGCTGAACGCGTTGGCGATCGGTTTCCCCCGCTCGCCGGCCAGCAGCACCGAGATGCCGAACAGCATGGAGAAGAAGATGATCGACAGGATTTCGCCGTTCGCGAGCGCCGCCACCGGGTTCGTCGGGATGATCGCGAGGAACTGCTCGCCCAGGGAGACGGCGGGGCGCGCGATTGCGGGGTCGGCGTGCTGCCCGAGCTTGGCGCCCACGCCCGGCCGGATCAGGCTTCCCAGGGCAAGGCCGAGACAGGCGCCCGTCAGGGTGGTCACCAGGTAGAGGAAAATGGTCTTGGCGCCGATCCCGCCCAGTCGCCGCACGTCGGCGATCGACACGACGCCGGCGACGATGGTCGCGAACACCAGCGGCACGATCAGCATCCGGATCAGACGGATGAAGATGTCGCCGATCCACTTCAGCTGTTCGGCGTGTTCACCGAGCGCGAGCCCGGCCACGGCGCCCAGGGCCATGCCCAGGAAGACGCGCTTCCAGAGCACGATGCCGAACCAGCGGCGGAGAAGCGTGGGCCGCGTGGGGCGGGGCGGTTCCCTGGGCGTGGGGGCGTCGGGCGGGGCGTCGAGCGGCATCGGCTAAACGACCGTCGGAAAATAATGCACGGCCCACATCGCCGACGCCGCTTCACTATCGCTCAGGTTGTCAAGCTTAGATCTGCACGGATAGCAATCCGGCGCCAGGTGAAACTGTAGAGCCGCCACGACCGCCCCCGCGATACTTGCTGACCTGTGTTGGTAGACGCCAGCTTCCCCCCTGATCTTGTCAGGCGAAAAGCGATTTATTTCGACCGACTCATAACTGTTACGCATGAGACGTCCGGCCAAGGCCATGCGAAGCGCGCATGATCCATGGCTGTCTGCCCCTGAGACGCCTTCTGCCCGGGGCGTCTCGTCCGCCTCCCACGCCGTCGATGATGTGCGCATTTCGCGACCGCCCGCGTCTGCCCTGACGAGACCGCCCGTGAACGCCGGGCGGTACGAGCAGGGGATAACTAGATGCGTGCATCATCGGCCAATCGAGCACTGAAGCTCGCTCTTGTCGTGGGAGCCGCCGCGACGGCTCTGGCGACGGGCGCCCAGGCGCAGGAGAGCGCCGCCGACATCGAGGAACTGGTCGTCACCGCCACGCGGCGGGAGACGACGGTCCAGACCACGCCGATCGCCATCACGGCGCTTGGGGAGAACACGATCGAGAACCTGGGCGCCACGGGGCTCCAGGACGTCACGACGCTCGTACCCAGCCTCAAGATCGGCGGGGGCTCGGACGGCGGCGGCCGCATTACGCTGCGGGGCATCCAGGCCTCGGGCGAGGCCACGGTCGGCCTCTACTACGACGAGACGCCGCTCACCGGCCCCTCGGACACCAGCCAGAACTCCGGCGGCTCCTCCCAGGACGGCAACCTCTTCGACGTCGAGCGCATCGAGGTGCTGCGCGGTCCGCAGGGCACGCTCTACGGCTCGGGCTCGATGGGCGGCACGGTGCGGGTGATCTTCAACAAGGCCGACGTCCGGGACTATGAGGGTTCCGTCGACGTGATGGCGTCCACGATGCGGGAGGGCGACGCCGCCTACTACGCCAAGGGCGTCGTCAACGTGCCGATCATCGAGGACAAGCTGGGCGCGCGCGTCGTGGCCTACCAGGAGGTCCGCGGCGGCTTCATCGACAACGTCCGCTATGGCCATGAGAACATCAACGACCGCAAGATCCGCGGCGCCCGCCTGATGCTCTCCGCCTTCCCGACGGAAAACATCAGCTGGCATGGCATGTTCATGGCCCAGAAGACCACCGCCGACGGCGGCGGCTCGACCTGGTATCCGCTGCTTGGCGACGAGGAGTATTCGACCGACCGGTACGTGGTGCCGATCAACCGGGACGAGCTGACGCTCTATTCGAGCGACCTCGACTACGATCTCGGCTTCGCCACCGTGACCTGGGCGGCGGCCTACTATGAGTGGGATCAGCTGAACGCCAGCGACTACACCAACACCATGCGGTCGAACCGGAGCAGCAACACGAACTGCCGCAACTGGTTCACGATGTCTCTGGGCATTCCCACGACGACGTGCAACGCCGCCCAGCTCGCCCAGTTCGGCGCCTTCGCCGACAGCCTGATGCCCACCACGCTCTACAAGCCGGCCTGGGTGCACACGACGAACAGCGAACTGCGCATCAGCTCGAACGGCGACAACCGCCTAAACTGGACCTTCGGCGGCTTCATCGAGATGCGGAAGGACTACGTCGACTCCACCCTTGCGGTGGTGGACAAGAACACCGGCATCATCGCGGTCCCGCCGACGATCTTCTTCCACCGGGACATCACCACCGAAACCGACCAGACCGCCTTCTTCGGCGACGTCTCGTACGAGATCATCGACGGCCTGACCGCCAACGTCGGCCTGCGCCGCTTCAAGTACAAGAAGAAGACCTACGGCGAGACCGACATGCCGAACTGGGTGTCCGGCTCCCTGGTCGAGCCCTTCCGCGAGTTCAACGCCGACGCCTCCGGTTGGCTGAAGAAGTTCAGCCTGAACTACCAGATGAACTCTGACGTCCTGATCTACGCCACCGCGGCGCAGGGCTTCCGTCCGGGCGGAGCCAACAACACCCCGAACCTGGAAACGGCGCTCATCCCGTACGGTCCCGACAAGGTGTGGAACTACGAACTCGGTGTGAAGACGTCGTGGTTCGACCGCCGCCTGACCGTGAACGCCGCGCTGTTCCAGATCGACTGGGACGATATCCAGACATCGGCCCAGACGCTCAGCGGCTGCTGCTCCTTCATCGTCAACGCCGGCAAGGCCCAGATCCGCGGCGTCGAGCTCGAGTTCACGGCCCGCCCGATCACCGGCCTTCTGATCTCCGGAGGCGTCACCGTGGCGGACCCGGAGCTGAAGGAAGACCAGATCAACGCCAACATCCGGGACTCCACCTCGCTGGGCGACAAGGGTGACCAGATCCCGAACGTGTCGAAGTTCATGGCCTCGACCTCGGTCGAGTACACCTGGCCGATCTCGGACAGCTTCGGCGGGATGGTGCGGGCGGACTACAGCTACGTGGGCAAGTCCTACTCCCACTTCCGCCCGACCAACGTCTACTACGAGCAGCAGGGCGACTACGCCGTCGTGAACCTGCGCGCCGGGGTCGAGGGCGAGGACTGGGGCGCCTATCTCTTCGTCCGCAACGCCTTCGACATCTTCGGCGAGATCTCGGTCACTTCGAGCAGCGGCTCCGAGCAGCTCACCAGCTCGGTCCTGCCGCGGACGATCGGGGTCAACCTCCGCAAGTCGTTCTGATAGCCCCTTTTCAGGACGGCGGACTTCCCGGGCCCCTTCGCCGTGGGCCCGGATCCGGGAGCGAGCCGAGCCACGCCGGCTCGCTCCCTTTTTCCTCAAGATCCCTCAAGCGGGGGAGCCGGCGCCGCCCGGCTCCCTTTTTTTGTGCGAAGGGGGCTCTAGTCGGCCCCCCGGCTGGGGGCCTTGCGATAGTCCAGCGGCGGCTTCCGGTCGCCGGCCATCGAGCGGTAGGTGAAGTCCGCCCCGCGGCGCTGCTCCAGTTCCAGCTTGGCGGCGGCGATGGTTTCCGGGCTGCGGAAGAGGTCGGCCGCCGTCAGCGCCAGGGTCTTGGCGGCGACCACCGCCCCTTTCACGCCCAGGCTGGAGCCGCTGGCCGCCACCGCCTGCCAGCTGTGCGACGGCGTACCGGGCGCCCAGGTGGCGACCCGCAGGCCCACGGTGGGCGTCACCCAGCTGACGTCGCCGACATCGGTGGAGCCGAGGCCTTCTTCGCCGACCTTGTAGGGCGCCACTTCGGTCGCCGGCCTGGCCTTGGCCCCTGGCGGCAAGGTCGCGGTGATTCTCTCGGCGAAGGCGGTCTCCTCGGGCGTCCACTGCGGTCCGCCGACGCGGCGCAGGTTGGCGTCCATGACCTGCCCCAGGGCGTCGTTGGGCAGAAGCCCGTAGACCCCGTTCACCAGTTCGAACTCCACCTTTGTATCCGTCGCCAGCGCCGCCCCGTCGGCCGCGCGCTTCACGCGCTCCATGACCTCCCGGACGACCACCGGATCGATCTGGCGCACGTAGTAGTAGGTCTCGGCGAAGTCCGGGACCACGTTGGGGGCCGAGCCGCCGCTGGTGATGACGTTGTGGATCCGGGTGCGGTCCGGGATGTGTTCGCGCATGAAGCTGACGATCACGTCGTGGATCTCGGCGGCGTCCACCGCCGAGCGGCCACGCTCGGGCGCGCCGGCCGCGTGCGAGGCCTGGCCCCGCCAGCGGAACTTGCCGCTCTGGTTCGCCGAACTGACGCCCTGGCCCGCCGAGTTGGAGTCGCTGGCGTGCCAGTGCAGCGTCACGTCCACGTCCTGGAAGAGCCCGGCCCGGACCATGTAGACCTTTCCACCGCCGCTCTCCTCGGCGGGCGTGCCGTAGAAGCGGATTTCCCCCTTCACGTCGTTCTTCTGCATCCACGCCTTGATCGCCAGCGCCGCGCCCATCGAGCCCGCGCCGAACAGGTTGTGGCCGCAGGCGTGGCCTGCGGGCCCGCTCAGGGCCTTCCGCTCGGGAGAGGCCGCCTGGGCCATGCCCGGGAGGGCGTCGAATTCTCCGAGGATCGCGAGCACCGGACCCTCGCCGTTCCGGTAGCTGGCCACGAAGGCGGTCGGGATTTCGGCGACCCCGGCCTTCACCTGGAATCCCGCCTTGCGGAACTGGTCCTGCAGCAGCCTGGTGCTTCGTTCCTCGAGATAGCCCAGTTCCGCGAACTCCCAGATCTTCAGCGCGGTGTCCGAGATTTGCGGCGATAGGCGATCGACGGTCGCCACGATCTCCCCCTTCTGGGCGTCGGGGACCGGCGCGGCCGCCACGGTGGGCGGGGTCACGGCAAGCCCGGCGAGGGCGAGCGGCCCAACCGCGGCCGCCATCAGCATTCTTCGCATCTTCAGCTCCTCGGCTCGGAGGCGTGCGCCTCCGCGAAAGCGCCCGGACTCGCGCCCGGGACACGCCGCCGCGACGACGGTGGCAAACAGGTAGACGCGGGCGCCGCAGGAGACGGCACATCGCCGGACCTTCGCCGCCTCCGGCGCGCGATGGCTGGACAGACCATGAGCGTTGCTCCTGAACTAGCTTCAGGCGGTCTCCTTCCCGGGGGTTCGCACGCCATCCGACCTCATCCGGGCGGCCTTTCATGAGTGATGCGTATGACTCGTCAGATCCTGCTGCCTTCGGTGGGCGATCTCACCGCCTTCGAAGCCGCGGCCCGTCACGCCAGCTTCACCCGGGCGGCCGCCGAACTCCACCTGACCCAGAGCGCCATCAGCCGGGCTGTCCGGATGCTGGAGGACCGCATCGGCGTGACGCTCTTCGAGCGCGTCCGCCAGCGCGTCGTGCTGACGGCCGCCGGCAGCCTGTATCTGAAGGAGGTCCGTCGGATCCTTGCCCACCTGCGTGAGGCGACCCACGCGGTGATGTCCTATGCCGACGAAACGGCCACGCTGAACGTGGCCGTGCTGCCCACCTTCGCCACGCGCTGGCTGGTGCCCCGCCTGCCGAACTTCATGGCCGCGCATCCCGACGTGACCCTGAACCTCGCCGCGCGGCTGGAGCCGTTCGATTTCGGCCGCGAACCCTTCGACGCCGCCATCCACTACGGATCGCCCACCTGGGCCGCCTCGCGATGCCATCATCTCATGGACGAGGTGACGGTCGTCGTGGCCAGCCCCGAATACCGCGCCGCCCGAAAGCTCGTCCGTCCCATGGACCTGCAGCGCGCGACGCTCCTGCACCAGTCGACGCGTCCCAGGGCCTGGTCGGACTGGTGCGCGCTCGTCGACGTCGAACTCGAGGGCGTGAACCGCGGCCCGCGCTACGAGCAGTTCGCCATGATCGCCCAGGCCGCCGCCGCCGGTCTCGGCGCGGCGCTGCTGCCCCGGGTCCTGATCGAGGACGAACTCGCCGCCGGCCGTCTCGAGGTGCTCTTCGAGGAGGCGCTCACCGGGCCCAGCGCCTACTACTGGGTCGTTCCCGAGGAAAAGGCGGCCTCTCCCGCGCTCAGGGCGTTCACAGACTGGATCACGGCGCAGGCGGGCGCCTGAAAAACCGGCGCGACGTGATGCGCATCTGCCGCCGGGCTGCGTCTTAACCTGCAGAAGGGGGCGTCCGTGCATCGGAGCAGCCCTCGCACAGAGGAGACTCCGTCCATGCTCCGACCCGCGTTCGCCGCTATGGCGATCCTGCTCGCGGCGCCGGCGCCGGCCGCCGCCCACCATGGTTGGGGCACGTACGACGCCGGCAAGGCCGCCTCGCTCGAGGGCGTCGTCCAGATGGTGCGCTGGCGCAATCCGCACATCGAGGCTGACATCCGCAGCGGCGGCAAGGTGTGGACCGTCGTCCTGGGACCGGTGCCGCGGGTCGCCGCGCGGGGGCTCAGCACCGAACAGCTGAAGCCGGGCGCCGTGCTGCGCGTGACCGGCTATCCCCGCAAGGACGGTACGCCTGAGATCCGCGCGGAGCGGATATCGGTGGCCGGCAAGACGGTCGAGATGCGCTGACCGTGGCGCTACCCGAGGCCGTCTACGAATTCGCTGCTGCGATCGAGGCCACGCCGCTCGGCGTGGCGGCCCGCAGCGGCGGACCGCTTTATCCTGTGGCAAACCTGCTGCACCTGCTTGCGCTCACGCTGCTCATCGGCGGCATCGGCGTGGTCGATCTCCGCCTGCTGGGTTTCGCCCGGAGCCTTCCTCTGCCGGCGCTGTCGCGGTTCATGACGCGCTTCGCCGTGGCGGGGCTGATCCTGTTCGTCCTCACGGGGGCGGTGCTCTTCGCCTCGGACGCGGGGCCGCTGTCGCACTCGTCCGTGTTCCTGTGGAAGATGACGGGGCTTGCCCTGGGCCTGGTCAACGCCTTCGTCTTCAACCGCATCTACGAGGGCCGGCTCACCGACTGGGACGCCGCGCCGCCGCTCGCCGGTCGCCTGATGGCGGCGGGCTCCCTCCTCATCTGGCTGACGGTGGGAGCGCTCGGCCGCTTCATCGCCTACAGCGCGTGACCGATCGGATGGCCATGCACGCCCGTTCCCTTCGCCTGCCCGCATTCCTTGTCCTGCTGGCGGCCGCCGCCCTGACGGGACCGGCCGTGGCCGCGCCCGACGAGATCACGCTCTTCAGCGAGCCCGATTTCCAAGGACGGTCCTTCACCACGCGCGACGACCTCGAGGACGTGCCCGCCAAAGCGGGCTTCGCCCCGAGGAGCGCGAAGGTCACGGGGCACTGGGACATCTGCGGGGCCGTCGAGTTCACCAATCCCTGCACCGTGCTGCGGCGTGACACGCCGAACTTCGACTACGTCCCTGAGAAGGTCGGCGCTCCGACGTTCGAGGTGATGTCGCTGTTCGCCACCTATCGCGGCGTAGACCAGCCGGCCGCCGCAGGGCCGCCGATGCTCGAACTCTATGAGCGCGCCGAATTCATGGGGGCGCGGGTCACCGTCACGGAGGCGACCGCGACCCTCCAGGCGCCCGGACTCGCGGGGCGGCCGCTCAGCGCCCATGTGACGGGACGCTGGCAGCTCTGCGAGGGCGTCGGGTTCACGGGCCGCTGCGCCATCGTCGAGGGCGAGCACCTGCGCTTCTCGGACGCGGAGCTGCCGGCCGCGGTCCGTTCCGCTAGGCCTGCTCCCTGAAGAGGCCGACGAAGTCGACCGCGCCGATCGGCGCTTCCGAGAACACGTTCTGGACGCCGCCAGCGAGCTCGCGGACGAGGTCGGGCGTATAGGCGCGGTAGGATTCGAGATTGGCCCGTCCCAGGCCATGCTCGCCGCTGAAGCTGCCGCCAAACTGACCGACGGCGAGCTCGTAGACACATGTCCGAAGCGCCTTGAGGCCGGCATCCGGCAGCCCCGGCCGGGGCGCCACCAGGTTGAAATGGACGCCGCCGTCGCCGATGTGGCCGAAATCGCAGATCTCGACGGCGGGGAACTGGCGGCCGAGCCGGTCGAGGGCCGCGTCGCGGAAGGCCGGCAGGTCCGAGCGCCGGAACGCCAGATCGAAGCCGATGACCTGCCCCTTGGCCCGGAGGCCTTCGGAAATGGCATGGCGGATCGCCCAGAGCGGTTCCGGCGCGCCCACCAGGACGTCGATCGCGTCGGCCTCCGCCGTTTCGAGCCAGGCGGCGAGGATCGCCTCCAGCACTTGGCCCAGCGGCGCGTCGCCTCCTTGCGGCGACCGCGCGGTGCTGAGTTCGACGAGGACCGCATAGGGCGGTGGGCCGCCGGGGAACGGATTGCGCAGGGCCGGCGCGTGGGCAAGCGCTGCGGCGAAGGCCGCGCGGGACATGCCCTCGAAGGCGGTGAGCAGTTCGCCGGCCTCGCGTTCCATGAACTGCAGCAGCGGCAAGGCGGCGTCGGGGTTGGCCAGGGCGATCAGGGCGGCGGCCGTCTGCCGGGGCCGCGGATGCACCTCGACCTCCACCTCGGTGATGACGCCGAGCGCGCCGCAACTGCCGACGAACAACTGCCGCAGGTCGAGCCCGGTGTTGTCCTTGCGGAGCCCGCCCTTCAGCTCGACGACCGAGCCCTGCCGGTCCGGCAGCACCACCTGCAGGCCGAGCACGTGGCGGCGCATGTCGCCGTAGCGGATGAACCGCGCGCCCCCGGTGTTCGTGGCGGCCATGCCCCCCAGCGTCGGATCCGCGCCCAGGTCGATCGGCAGGAACAGGCCGTGCGGTTCGAGCGCCTGGTTGAGGGCGGACAGCCGCACGCCGGCGCCCACGCGCGCGGTGCGGTTCGCCGGGTCAACCCGAAGCGGCGTCCGCAGACGCTCCAGGCTCAGCACCACCTGGGTCCCGCTGCCGTCGGCGGTGGATCCGGCGACCAGGCCGGTGTTGGCGCCCTGCGGCACCAGGCGCACGCCGCGGCTGACGCAGTAGCCCATCACCTTGGATACGCCGTCGACGGTCCGAGGCCGCACCACCGCGGCGGCCCGGCCGGCCTCATAACGCGCCGGCGCGTCGTAGGACGCCAGGTCCTCTTGCGCCGTCAGGACGTCCTCCGGCTCCAGGAGGCCTTGGAGGTCGGCGGTCAGGCGCTCCAGGTTCATGGTCAGCCGGCGGCCGCTGCGGCCTCGGTCATCTTGAAGATGCCCTGCGCGTTGGAACTGTCGAAGGCCAGGTCCAGCCGGGTCCGGCCGGTGGACTCGTCGACCATCGGAAGGCGAGTGATGAACTCGTAGAAGGACCCCGGGACGACGCGGCTCACCACGCGGTCGCCGCTCCGGAAGTCGCGGGTCACCTGTGCGGCGCGGAACGCCGTCTGGCGGACCCGGCCGGAACCGGACACCTCCACCGCTTCCTTCATCGGACGCCCCAGCGCCTTCTGTCGTTGCGCCAGGGCCTCAACGTCGGCGACGCGGTCGGTGGCGTGGTTGAAGGCGTTCCCCTCGGTCGCGATCCACGCCATCTCGGCGGACTCGGCGAGGAGGGTCTCATAGTCGGCGAGCTCGGGGATCTCGTGCTGTCGATCGAAGCAGGCGGCGAGCACCGGCAGGGCGGCCGCGGCGGCCGCGAAATCCACCCGGCCCTCGCTCTCGAAGCGCGCCAGAGTGGCCTTCGCCTGGGGCGAAAGAGGATCTCCGGAACTGCGGGTCACCGACAGCGCCGCCGCCGCGAAGCCGGCCGAGAAGCGGTCGACGTGCAGTTCGCTGACGAAGAACTGTGCGATGTCCTCGGGGAAGTCCGCCTGGGCGTAGGAGCGACCGGTCATCTTCAGGCGCTCCAGCGGATACAGCCCGCTCGGCCGGTAGCCGAGCGGACGCAGCACGCGCAGCAAGGCTTCCTCGCCCGACGGCAGCGCGCCCATACCGTTCAGCACCACGGTGCGCACCGCGCCATGATCGTGAAGCACCTTCTGGCCGTCGCGCTGACAATCCGCGGCGTACTCCGCCGCCGCTGGCACGCGGTCGAGCAGGTCGCTGAACAGGACCATGTTGAGCGCCTGCGCCATGACGGCCCGCGAAACTTCGGACGCGCCGGAAAGGTCAGGGTGGATGACCAGCAGCGAGAACATCTGCTCGGTCCGCTCCGGCCCGAGGATCGATTGCACCAGCCGCCGCAACTGCATCTTCAACACCCCCTGCCGCCTCGTGCGGCGGCCCAGCGATGCGATGACGGGGCTGGACTGGAAAGCGATAAGTTCTCAGGAAATCATGAGCTTCCCGAATGATGCTCGTCGCCGCTATTCGCCGAGCGTCTCCTCCGCCCGCGGCTCCTGGCCCGGATTGTAGCGCGGCTTGGGTTGCGGCAGCAGGAAGAAGGCGACGCTGGCAAGGCCGATGGTCACCCCCGCGAGGGGCGCAATCATCGTGATGGGCACCGCGCCGATCTGGATCAGGGCGGCGAGGCCGTAGCGCCGAGTCATCTGCCGCAGGAAGTCCGCCGCCAGCCGCTTGTCCATCACGCGGCGGCCCGGCAAGCCGTAGAACCATTTCGCCATCCAGGCGCAGGCCGTCAGAGCGAGGCTGATCGCGAGGGTGATGGAGGCGGTCCGCTCGAACTCCGTGCCGAGATGGAAGCACCAGACGCGAATGGGATACGGAACGACGACGATCGCCAACAGGAAGACGAGGTTGAGCACGCTGAACCAATGATCGCTCTTGGCGTAGATGCGTCCGGAGTAGTGATGCTGAACCCAGTACGCGCCGATCACGAGGTAGCAGAGGAGGAGGGCGAGATGCTCACGCCACTGCTCGGCCATCGCCTTGAGCAGGTCCGTGTAGCCTTGCGGCCCTTCTGGCGAGCCGGGAACCTTGATCTCGACGATCAGCAGGGTCAGCGCGATCGCGAAGACGGCGTCGCTGAACCCCTCGAAGCGGCTTAGGCCCCGTTCGGCGCCATGGGTGCTCGTATCGCCGCGTGCCCTCATGGGCGGGAAACAGATGCCGCCCGCGCAAGTTTCGGACTCGCTCAAAAGGTGGAATCTGGACGTCCCGTCGGTCCCCGCGGACTTCGGGCGTCAGGCCAATGCGACCGCCGCGGCGGTCGATCCAGGAGCGGAGGGCGTTGGTGGGAACGAGAGGCCCCGGCTGAGGGTGTGACGATCCTCGGGCCGGGGCGGTAGGTCTCGTGCCAGCGACTGGAGAGCCGACGCGGGGTTGATGGTCCCGCGCGCCACATACGCTGTGCGGCGCGCTCGCGCGGCCCGAGCCGACCGCGATCAACGGCCCTAGCCTAGCATTGCTGTGGATATCGGCCAATGGGATCGTCAGGCCGCAATGACGCAGGCCCGGAATGGGCCTCATCCCGGCGTCCAGGAGGCACGGCCCTGACGCTCTCCTCGTCAGGGCCGCACTCAGCCAGCCGCCGCGCGCGGGTTGGGCTCGGGAACGCGCGCTCCGTTTGACTGCTGCGCCGCTCCCGGCGCATCCGATCACGACCGACGACCTGGTCACGAAGTCGAAGGTCGCGGGGAAGACGGCGCCGGGCGCGCCCATCCCTAGGTCGCACGAGGGAATTTTTTCTAGAACGCGGCGAACAGAGTCGCGCCCACGGTGATCGGCCTCTGCGGCGTGATCTGGCGGGCCTGGGCGGCGGTGAATGGGTTGCCGAACGAGAAGGTGTCGCGGAAGGAATCCAGCGTGTTGGTGACGAACAGCTGGGCGCCGCGGCCGTCCCGGCTGATCTCGCCCAGCACGCGCGTGTGGACGAAGCCGCCGGTGCGCGGCAGGCGCGGATCGAACGACACCCGCGACAGACCGACGTAGATGGCTTGGCCGACAACGCGCATGGTCCAGTCGCCGAATACCGGCCGTTCGTAGCCGAGCAGGGCGCCGCCCGAGATCGGCGGGGCGCCGGGAAGATTGTCAGCCAGCACCGGGATGAACTCGGGATTGGCGTTGTTCGTGCGCGTCCGCGACACGCGCCCGTTCAGCTGCGCGAGCAAGCCGTTGTCGGCGCGGAAGGCGATCTCGGCCTCGAGGCCCAGAATGTGCGCGTCCCCGGCGTTGGTGGTGTAGGGCAGCCCCGACTCCAGGAACTGGTCGGTCTGGATGCCCTTCCAGATGTCGTAATAAACCGCCGAACTCAGCGAGAGGCGCCGTTCGAAGCGCTCGAGCTTCAAGCCGACCTCGTAGTTGCGCAGGCGGTCCGACGCGAAGCTCTCACGCGTCTCGACGACGGGAAAGGCGCCGCCGGTGTTGACGCCGCCCGGACGGAAGCCCTCGCTGATCACCGCGTAGACCAGGTCGCCGTTGTCGAACTGGTGCTGCAGCGAAATCTTCGGCGAGAAGCCGGTGAAGTGGTTGCTGCGGTCCAGGCTGTGAGGCTGGAACCGCTCGGAGGTGACCTCGGAGCGGATGCGGCGGTTGATGTCGTACAGCCGTCCGCCGAGGGCGAGGGTCCAGCCCGGCGCAGGTTCGTAGGAGAGCTCGGCGTAGCCAGCCAGCTCGCGGATCATCTCGTGCCGCAGCTCGGAGTAGACGGCCAGGTTCGGCAGGCCCGGTCGCTGGGCGAGCAGCTCGCTCGGAGAGCTAAGCCGCGCCTCCGAGGCATAGAGCCCGACCAGCCATTCCAGATTCGATGCGCCGCGCGAGGTCAGGAAGATGTCCTGCACCAGCATCTTGGCCCGGGTGCGCTCCGAATAGGCCGAGGTCTCGGCGACGTCGGTGTAGCTCTCCTGGACGGGGGTGGCGTCGAAGAAGCTGCCGTAGGCGTGCCGCACGAAGCCGGTGGCGGACGTCAGCTCCGAGCCGCCCCAGGAATACCGCACGGTCCCGGCGGCCAGTTCGATGTCGTTGACGTGCGGCTCGGGGATCAGCACCGCCCGTTTGCGGCCGATTCCGCGGATCGTGTAGTGCGTATCCTCCGAGCGCAGCCGCTGGGCCGCACCGGTCAGGGTGATCGACAGCGCGTCCTTCGGCTGGGCCAGGAACGTCAGCCTGCCGCCCTGCCGCTCGGTCCGGTCGACGTTGTTGCGGTGCTGGACGATGTCGTCGAGGTAGCCGCCCTCGACCTCCCGATAGGCCGAAAGCCGCAGGCCGGCGGTGTCGCCCCAGAGCGGCACGTTGACGTAGCCTTCCAGGGCGCCGCTGGGGCCGCCGCCTCGCGTCGTCGCGCCGGTGGCCCGCGCCTCCGCCGACCATTGGCCGAGGTCGGGCTTGCGCGTGACGATCCGGTAGACGCCGCTCATGGCGCCGGCCCCGTAGAGCGCGCCCTGGGGCCCGCGCGCCACCTCGACCCGCTCGACGTCTACCAGGCGGAAGTCGGGGTCGGGGGCGTTGTAGTTGACTGGAATGTCGTCGAGATAGGTCGCCACCGTCGAGCGCGCCCGTCCGGTGAAGACGCCGTCCGCCAGGCCGCGCAGCAGAAGCTTGTTCCGCCCCGGACCGAGGTTGGTGGTGAGGACGCCCGCCATCTGCGCGGCGGCGTCGCCGGGATCGCTCGCGCCGGTCTCGTACAGCCGCCGGCGCGGGATCGCCGTGATCCCCACCGCTAGCTCGCGCGGATCGCGCACGCGCTTGGTGGCGGTCACCAGCAGTTCGCCGACGGTGGTTGGCGGCGGCGGCGCTGCGCGGACCGCTTCGACCTGGCGGAGCGGCGAGATCTCCACCGCCCCCGCGGCGATCATCCGCCAGTTGCACGGCGCGCCCGCCAGCAGCCGGGAGAGCGCCTCTTCGACGTTCATGGCGCCCACGACCGGGCTTCGCGAGACGCCTTGGCAGGCGGCCGCGCCCACCAGGGTGACGTTGGCCTGCTGCGCGAGATCGAGAAGGGCTTCGGGATATGGCTGCGGCTGAATCCGGAAACGGACGCGTGAGGGAGCCGCGGCCGCGGGGTCGCCGCCGGCCAACGCCATCGCGACACACGCGATGGCGGCTCCCAAATCCCGCCGCCTTTGGATGGTCAGCTCCGTCTCGACCCGGATCGTCCGTACGGGAGCCCGGCCTCGGCTATTTCCGAAGCAGCATCAGCCCCCGTTCGGAAGGTACTGATCTTACGGGGAGCATCAAGGCAAGACGCGTCGCCACCGAGGCCTGATCGTCGAGCACGATCACGCCGGTCACCGGCATTCGGGCAAGCGCGGGATCGCTCACCTCGATCTGCTCGACGAACTGCCGGTTGAGGTCGGCCACGACCTCGGCCAGCGGCTCCCCTCGGTAGACAAGGCGACCGGCGCGCCAGTTCAGCGCCTCCTGCGGATCGACGGCGCTCAGCTGCGCCACGCCCGTCCGGGCGATCGCAAGCCGCTGGCCGGGGGTGAGCACGAAGGCCTCACCGGTCTTGGATGAGGCGACGGGACGCACCTGGACCCGGCCGCGCGCCACGGTCACGGTCACGTCGCCGCTGCGGTTGCGGACGTCGAACTGGGTGCCCAGCACCCGCACCGCCCGTCCGGACGCCTCGACGGTGAACGGCCGCGCTGCGTCGTGCGCGACGTCGAACACCGCCTGGCCGTCGCCCAGCTCCACCTGCCGCTCACGGCGGGCGAAGCGCACGGTCAGCCGGGTCTCGGCGTTGAGGTCCACGACCGAGCCGTCGGCGAGGGTCACCCGCCGATGCTGGCCCTTGGCGGTGGCGTAGGTCTGAACGGTGGGCCGGTCGAGCACCGTCGGCAGCACCGCCACGGCCGTCAGACCCGCGGCGATGGCGACGCCGCCGCCGACCAGCCAGCGGCGGGTGGGCGCGGGACGCCGCGCACTGCGGCGGGCCTCGGCGGCAAGCTCGTCCAGCACCGCATCCGCGCAGCCGTCGAACGCCTGCCAGGCGGCCAGCGCCGCGCCATAGGCGTCCCGATGCTGAGGGGACTCGGCGAGCCAGGCGTCGAAGGCCAGGCCGTCCGCCTCGCCGACGTCCTGACGCTGCAGGCGCGCGAGCCAAGCGCTGGCCTGCGCCATCACCTCCTCGTTTCGCGTCGCAATGCTGGTCATGGGCTCGCCTGTGCCTGCGCGGAGTGCGCCGGACAGCACAAGAGACGGCGCCGGAACGGCCCACCCCTAGGTCCGGCCAAAAACATCATGAGCGGAGCCTCTGCGCCAGGTGCTTGATGGCGGCCGCGACGTGCGCTTCCACCATCTTCACCGAGACGCCCATGGCCTGGGCGGTCTGAGCCTGGCTCATTCCGTCCAGTTTGTGCAGCCGGAAGGCGCGACCCATCTGCGGCGGCAGGGCGGCGACCGCCTCCGCCAACTGCCGCACCCGCTCCTTGCCGATCACCACCTCGTCGGCCGGCGCGTCCTGGGCGACGTCCTGGCCGCCCATCACCGACCGCGTGTCCATCCGCCACTCGGCGCTCCGGCGCGAGGAGCGCTGGGCGCTGCGCACGTGGTCGACCATCAGGTTCGCCGCCATGCGATAGAGCAGCGCCTCCGGCGCCCGCACCTCGGCCTGGGGATCGAGGCCTGCGATCTTGAGATAGAGGTCCTGCACCAGGTCCTCGGCCGTGGCCATGTCGCGGGTTCGCGCGGCCAGGAACAGGATGAGGTTCTCGCGGCGCTCGAAGAACGCGCGGACCAGCGGGCTTTGCCCGTCCTCCATCTGCGACGGCCCAGGCGGCGCCACCGAACCCCCTTCTTATCGGTCCGACGCTGTACGCGGATCGGTTGTGACGGCTCTAGGACGAGCCCGGGCCGGAGGCAAGCGCCCCGCCATGCGGCTGTTCCTCTAGGGCTTCCCCGCCACGACGTAGATCTCGCCGGCGATGTCCGGATAGCGTTCGCCGAGGCTCATGAAGGCCTTCAGCATCTCGGGCGTCCAGTCCCGCTCGATCTGCCCGTTGGAGACGGGCTTCAGCCAGTAGCCGCCGAACACCTCGATCCGGAAGCCCGCCTCGAGGAAGTCGCGCCGGAACGTCTCGGGATTGTAGACGCGCCGATGCCCGTGCTTGCGGTCGGCGTCATTCAGCGCCTCCTCGAAGGGCAGCATCCCCATGATGACCGCGGCCTGCCGGTGGAGGGAGCGGGCGTTGGGCACGGCCGCGAGGATACGGCCGTCGTCGGTCAACCAATGCTGCGCGCGCCGCAGCAGGCCCACGGGATCGTCGACGTGCTCCAGCACGTGCCCCAGCACGATCGTGCGGAACGCCTGGCGGGGACTGAACTCTTCGAACAGCGCGTTGACGACCTCGGCCTGCGGCCAGCGGGCCTGGATCTGCTCGCAGAAGACCTTCGCGCCTTCGACCACGGTCAGCGGCTCGCCCAGGGTGACGAGGGCGTCGGTCATGATGCCTTCGGCCGGCCCCAGCTCGAGGATCGGCCCTGGGCGAATGTAGCGCCGGAAGATCTCGAAGGAGTGACGGACCATCGCCCCGTTCGCGCCGGCTCCGTATGTCGAGTCGGCGGCGATCCCGTCCAGCCGGCGACGCTCCTCGTCGGTGATGCCCGCGGTCATGGCGCCTCTATGATCTCGATCAGGTTCAGGGTGGGCGTCATCAGGAAGGCTATGCGGCGTCCGCCGAACGCTACGGCCGGGACCGGGCCGGCGGTGATCCGGGCGCCTGTCGCCAGCATCTCGGCCAGCGCGGCGTCGAAGTCGGCGGCCTCGAAGGCCTGGTGATAGATCTTGGTCCCGCGCTGCAGGTAGCCTTCGACCGGCGAGCCCGGCTCGCTGGGGGCCAGCAGCTCCAGCCGCGGGCCCGGCCCGACGATGAACCGGCCATGGATCCTCTGCCCGGGGTCGGTGAAGGCCTCGCCTTCCGGCCGATAGCCGAGCCTCGCCCAGCCTTCCAGTTCCCGCGCCAAGTCGCGGCAGGCGACGCCGAGGTGGTGGAAGGCGAAACCGGGCTTATCGAGCATCCGTGCGCCTCAGGTCTGGGCCAGCCGCCGCGCCAGCATATCGAGCCGTGGACGCATGGCGTCCCACAGCGCACGATCGACGCGGTGCTCGACACTGTCATGTGCTTGGCCGGCCAGGACAACATGGTCCTTCAGCAGGCCGTGGCGGCGCGCGCCCGAGGAGTCGTGGAAGGAGACGACCTTGGCGTTGTCGGCCACCGTTCGGCAATAGACCGCGCCGAGACCCAGCTGCTCGAAGGCCATGCGATAGACCAGCAGCGCCGACTCCACCGCGGCGACCGAGCGGGGGTGGATCAGCCACCGGCCCCATTCGCCCTGGGCCGGCGCCTCCGCGCCTACGTCATAGATTCCGACCGTCCCGACCGGCGCGCCATCCTTCACGTCCTCGACGATGAAGTAATAGTCGCCCGGGCGCGCCTCATAGGCGGCGATCCAGGCCTCCTGATCGGAGAGACGCGGCGAGGTCGCGTGCAGGTAGCGCCCGAGTTCCGGGTCGGTGCGAAGGCCCAGAATGAAGGCCGCGTCGGCGCCAACGACCGGCCGTAGCCGGAAGCCGAAGCCCGTGAGGTTCAGCTCATGCCGCATCGGCCTTGGCCTTCAGGCCGGCCACGTCCTGCAGTTCGGCGATCTCCTCGGCGGAGAACGAAACGCCGAAGGCCGCCTCGGTGGCGAACACGATCTCCAAGTGCTTCAGGCTGTCCCACTTGGCCTCGTCCTCTCGGCGCAGGTTCTCGCCGGGGGCCACGGGCCGCTCCAAGATCATGCTGAGGATCTCGGCCAGGGTTTCGTCGGTGGTCATGGTCTCAGGTCCAGCTGACGCCGACCGGCTGCGCCGGCAGCGTGTCGAGGCGGTCGTCGGGAAGCCGCACCACGCCGCTTTCGCCGCTCAGCGACACGCCGGCGAAGGCCGCCGCCCAGTCCAGGGCCGGTGCATTGCGCGGCCCAACGCGATAGGCGAGCGACACCTGACGGGCGCCCAGCGCCCGGGCCGCGCCGCGGAGCGCCTCGCCGACCATGAGGTCTTCCAGCTTTCGCCCCAGCGCGCGGCAGGAGACGCAGAGCTCGTCGACGATCAGGCGCCCGTCGCCCTCGCGGCGGGCGAACAGCGCGGCCACCGAGCCGGAGTCCGCGAGGCGGTCGCTCAGGCGGATGTGCACCACGCAGGCGTCTGGCCGGGCGAGGTAGTCGTTCACGGCCTGCTCGTCGAGCCGCGCCAGGGCCAGGTTGAATTGGTTGGTCTTGCGGCTGAGCTCGGCCAGCCGCGCCCGATCGTCGGCGGGATCCAGGCTGAAGGCGAGCTCGGCCTTCAGGGCCGCCAGGTAGGCGGTCTCGTCGAAGGCTTCCCGCGCCATCGCCTGACGCTCGGCGTTGGCGGCGAGGTCGGCGGCGCGGCCCGCGAAGTCTCCGCCGCGCGGCAGTCCGGGATAGGCGGCCAGAGCGTTGGCGGTGATCGCCGGCTCCGCGCCGGCGTACAGCAGGCGCAGCCCGGGCGTCCGCGCGGCGGCCTCGGCCAGTTCGCCGACGTTGTCGTCGATCATCAGGAAGGCGTCGGCGCCGATGTTGAAGCGGGCCGCCGCCGCCGCGACGGCCGCCGACTTGTCGCCCCAGCCCACCTGCCAGGCCGCGATGTGCTGGGGCCTCAGGGGGAAGTCCGTCCGCGTCTCGAAGAGGCTCAGCACGTCGGCGGGCTCGTTGCGGGACACCACCGCCACCAGCACGCCGCGGCCGGCCCAGTCGGCCACCGCCCGCTGCAACGCCGCGTGCCCTTCGCCGAGGCGGACGCCCTCGGCCCCGTCCTCGCCGAGCACGCCTTCATAGAGGGTGTTGTCCAGGTCGACCGCCAGCGCCTTGAGCGGCGGCGCGAAGGCGTCCGCCAGAAGCTCGAACGCCAGGGTGCGGGCGGTCGCCATGGCCGCCGCGTCGCTGAAGCGGCTTCCGGTGGCCGCTGAGCGGGCCTCGTCGAAGAAGGCCTCCCCGAGCTCACGGGCCAATCCGTCCAGGGGCAGGATCGCTGCGCCCGGGGTCGCCTGCGCCCAGTCGGCCAGGCGGGCGTTCAGGGCCGCGTAGCGCAGGCTGGGTTCGGGCGCATTGGCGACGATCAGCGGCCCATGGGTCGCCGCCCGGAGCGCGGTCAGGCGCCCAATCGCCCAGTCGGCCAGCGCCTCGTCAGCGAGGCGCGGATAGCGGGTGAAGTCCAGCCACACGAGCCACGCCTCAGCGGAGCCCTCGGGCAACGTCAGGCTGTCGTCGTAGTCGCCGAGGGCGGCGCGCATCGGGACGCCGGCATGATCGAGGAAGGCGGGCAGGGCGCTCGCCACGCCCTCGAAGGCGTGGTTGCGCAGCACCCGAAGCGTCGGCCCCTCCGCGGGCGGGCTCGCCTTCAGCTTCAGCAACGCGAAGCGGTTCAGGCGCGGCGCGAAGAGGGTCGCCTGCTGTTCCAGTCGCGCGATGACCGGAGGAACGCCGGCGTCGGAAGGGGTCATGGGCGCGCGCCGGGAGGTGGCTGGCGATTCGGGCATGGGCGGGGGAAACGCTAGTCGAGGCCGCCCATACGGCCAAGCGGCATCGCCGCGGCGATCAGGCGGGCTGGGTCGCCTGCATCGAAGGCCTGGCGTTGAAGGCCTCGGCGAAGGCCGTCAGCTTCGGCCGGCCGTCACGCCAGCCCAGGTCCGCGAAGCGGAAGTCCAGGTAGGAGAGCGCGCAGGCGATCGCGATGTCGCCGATCTGCGGGGCCCCGGCGCTGGGGGCGAAGCCGGCCTCGAAGACATCCAGCGCCCGCCGGATCTTGCCGATCTGGCCATCGTCCCACTCGGCCCAGCGCAGCGGCTCGGGCCGCAGGGCGCGCTCGTAGCGGGCGAGCAGGGCGGCGTCCAAGAGGCCGTCCGCGGCGGCCTGATCGCGCAGGCTTCCCCAGCGCGCGTCGCTGGCCGGTATCAGCCGCCCGCCTGCGAGGTGATCCAGGTACTCGACGATGACGCGGCTGTCGTAGAGCGCCGTCCCGTCGTCCAGCACCAGGGTCGGCACCTTGGTCAGCGGGTTGGTCGCGGCGACTTCGGCGTTGACGCTCACCGGGGTGACGGAGACCGAAACAATCTCGATGCGGTCGATCAGCCCGGCCTCGTGCGCGGCGACGGCGACCTTGCGGGCGTAGGGCGAGGCCCCGGAGGAGAACAGCTTCATGGCGCGGACTTAATCGCCGCCGCACACATGCGCAAACCCCTCCGGCGGAACCGGAGGAGCTGCGTTCGGCTGAGCGGAAGGCCTACCGCGGCGCGGGGTACTGGATGCGGGGCCGCAGGTTGTCGATGACGGCGCGCGCGTCGAAGGCCCGCGGGTCGTCGGCCGGCTTCTGGCCGCGGCCCATCACCACCTCGGCGGTGGCTTCGAACCTGTCGACCGTGCGGACGTCGACGCGGTTGGCCCAGAAGGGATCCCCCCAGAAGGGGTCCCAGCTACGCCAGCCGTAGCCGCGACCGTAGTAGCGCCAGGACGGGCGCCAGTAGCCGTAGGTAGGCCCGTACCACGGCCGGTAGAACGGATCCGGCTCGACGTAGGTGCGGGTCTGACGGTCGGTGTTGCGGTCGACGATGGAGAACCAGTCGTAGCCCTGCTGAACGGTCAGCTCGGCCGCGCGGAACAGCAGATAGCCTTCCACGGTCTCGCGCGAGGTGAGGGTGTTGCCCTGGAAGTTCACCCGGAAGCGGTTCTGTTCCAGCTGCAGCTCGGAATAGCCGCCGGACGCGGCCTGACCCGGAATATTCGGCTGGTATGGCGTAGGCGTCGCACAGGCGGCCAGGCCGGCCGCCAAAGCCAGACCCACGGCGAAAGCGGCTGATCTTTTCGACATTTTCCGTCTCGAACTCGACAGTCCCTCGGGGGACAGATGTAAAGGCCCAAACCCGCAGCCGCAATTGTGGTTGCGGCTGCGATCATTTGCGCGGGCCCAGCGAATTCAGGTCTGTGTGATGACGACGACGTAGATGGCGCGGCCCATAGCCCCGAACAGGAGGATCGCCGTCGCCAGCGCCTGCACCAGGAAGCCGGCCTCGCGCTTCGAGGGATCGCGCACATAGCCGATTTGGTAGGCGACGCGCCCGACGATCCAGACCAGGCCCAGAACCGCCGCCCAGAGATCGCTCCAGTAGAACGCGAACAGCCACAGCGACGGCAGGAAGATCGGCAGCCATTCGAGCGTGTTCACATGCGCCCGGATCGTGCGCTCCAGCACCGGGTCGCCGGTCATGTCGGGCGCCTGGATCCCGCATTTCCGGCGCGCGCTGGCGACCTGCAGGCCCATCCAGAGATAGGTGAGCACCGCCAGCAGGGTGACGATGGCGACGTAGGCGTGGCTTTGCATGGTAGTTCCCTCCCGAACCTCGCGGCCAAGCTTGGCAGCTTGCGAGGGCGGGCGGAACCCTCGCGGCGCCGCCGCGCGTTTATCCGCCGTCAGACGAGCCGGAGCACACGGCGATGCAGGTGGAATCCGCGGCGATCCAGGAGATCGACTACGACGCCGAGCGGGCCAAGCTGCTCGTGCGGTTCCAGAGCGGCGAGCGCTACGTCTACGTGGGCGTGCCGGGCGAGGTGCACCGCTCGTTCCTGGAAGCCGACTCGAAGGGCCGGTTCTTCCAGGCCGAGATCCGCGACAACTATCCCTACAACAGGATCGAGACCTAGCCCGTGTAGTGCTCGCCGTCGGGCAGGGCGCCCAGCGGCTTGCCGCGGCGGCGGTCGCGGTTGGCCATCACCCGCAGCCGGAGCGCGTTCAGCTTGATGAAGCCCTCGGCGTCGCGGTGGTCGTAGGCGACGGCGCCCTCCTCGAAGGTCACCAGCTCCTGGTCGTACAGCGAGTAGGGCGAGGTGCGGCCGATGACCGTGACGTTGCCCTTGTAGAGCTTCACCCGCACCTGGCCCGCGACCGGCTCCTGGCTCTTGTCGATGGCGGCCTGCAGCATCTCGCGCTCCGCCGAGAACCAGAAACCGTTGTAGATCAGGCCGGCGTACTTCGGCATCAGCTCGTCCTTGAGGTGCATGGCGCCCCGGTCCAGCGTGATGCTCTCGATGCCGCGATGGGCGGCCAGCAGGATCGTGCCGCCGGGCGTCTCGTAGACGCCGCGCGACTTCATTCCGACGAAGCGGTTTTCGACCAGGTCCAGGCGGCCGACGCCGTTGTCGTGGCCGAGCTCGTTCAAGCGGGTCAGAAGCGCGGCCGGCGACAGCTTCTCGCCATCGATGGCGACGGGATCGCCCTTCTCGAAGTCGATGGTGATGACCGTCGGCTTGTCGGGGGCGTCCTCGGGCGAGATCGTCCGCATGTGCACGAACTCGGGCGCCTCGACCGCCGGATCCTCGAGCACCTTACCCTCGGACGAGGAGTGCAGCAGGTTGGCGTCGACGCTGAACGGCGCCTCGCCGCGCTTGTCCTTGCTGATCGGGATCTGGTGCTTCTCGGCGAAGTCGATCAGCGACTCCCGGCTGCGGAATTCCCATTCCCGCCACGGCGCGATCACCCGGATGTCGGGCTCGAGCGCGTAGTAGCCCAGTTCGAAGCGGACCTGGTCGTTCCCTTTGCCCGTGGCGCCGTGGCAGACGGCGTCGGCGCCCACCTGGCGGGCGATCTCGATCTGCCGCTTGGCGATCAGTGGCCGGGCGATGGAGGTGCCCAGCAGGTACTGGCCTTCGTAGACCGTGTTGGCGCGGAACATCGGGAACACGAAGTCCCGGACGAACTCTTCGCGCAGATCGTCGATGAAGATGTTCTCGGGCTTGATGCCCAGCATCAGCGCCTTTTCGCGCGCCGGGCCCAGTTCCTCGCCCTGGCCCAGGTCGGCGGTGAAGGTCACGACCTCCGCCCCATACTCGGTCTGCAGCCACTTCAGGATGATCGAGGTGTCGAGGCCGCCGGAGTAGGCGAGGACGACCTTCTTGACGGGCTTCTTGTCGGCCATCGGCGGCGGACCTTTGCGAAAAGAGAAACAGGAAGTCGCGCGCCTTTAAGGGCAGGCGGCTCCCGCGTTCAAGGCTTGAGTGTCCCCTCGGCCTCGAGCGTGCCCGCAGCTGCGCGCAGCCAGGCGTAGTGCGCCAGCACGAACAGCGGCGCCAGGAAAGCGCGCAGCAGGAAGAGGAGGAGTTGCCGGTCGGGGGCGAGCTGCGGGTTCCGCGTGGCCGCCGACAGCGCCAGGCCCAGCACCAGCGGCGCGCCCACGGCCAGGCCGACGGCGAGCGCCCGGCCGCCGCGGCGTCGCCCAAGCCCCCACGGCATCGGGACGCGGGCCGTGTCGGGCAGACGCCGCCAGAACCGCTGCGAGCTTGAGGCGATCAGGGCCATGGCGACGATCCACATGGCGTCGCCCAGGATCGAAAGAAGGTTCAGCGACACCTAGACCGTCACCTGCGTCCCCAGCTCGACCACGCGGCCGGGCGGGATCTTGTAGAAGTCGGTGGGGTTGGCGGCGTTCTTCATCAGGAAGATGAAGAGCTTGTCCTGCCAGAGCGGCATGCCCGACTGGGCCGAGGGCACCACCGACCGCCGGCCGAGGAAGAAGCTGGTGGCCATGATGTCGAACTTCAGTCCCGCCTTCCGGCACAGCCCCAGCGCCTTGGGCACATTCGGGCTCTCCATGAAGCCGTAGGTGATGATCACCTTCTTGAAGTCCTCGTTGAGCGGGGCGATGCGGATACGGTCGGCCTCCCTCACCCGCGGCGTCTCCGCCGTCTCGATGGTGAGGATGATGTTCTTCTCGTGCAGCACCTTGTTGTGCTTGAGGTTGTGCATCAGCGCGACCGGCGCCGTGTCGGGGTCGGAGGTCAGGAAGATCGCCGTGCCGGGGGCCCGATGCGGCGCGCGGGCCTTCAGGATGTCGGCCAGTTCGGCCATCGAGACGCTGTCGCGACGGGTCTTCTCGGAGAGGATCCGCGCCCCGCGGGTCCAGGTCCAGATGATCAGCACCAGCGCGCCGCCCAGCACGAGGGGCAGCCATGCGCCCTGCGGGATCTTCAGCAGGTTCGACGAAATGAAGACGATGTCGAGCGCGCCGAAGGCGGCCGACGCCGCCGCGGCCTGCCAGACGGGCCGCTTCCACATGTAGCGGACGATGTAGAAGAATAGCAGGGTGTCGACGAACATCGCCCCGGTCACCGCGATGCCGTAGGCGGCGGCCAGGTTCGACGAGGTGCGGAACATCACCAGCAGCACCAGGACGCCGATCAGCAGGAAGGTGTTGACCTGCGGCACATAGATCTGGCCCGCCTGGGTCTCGGACGTGCGGCGGATGTCGATCCGCGGGAAGAGGCCCAGCGACACGGCCTGCTGGGTCATCGAGAAGGCGCCGGTGATCACCGCCTGCGAGGCGATGACGGTGGCGGCGATCGAAAGCAGCCAGACCGGCCAGTAGACCGCCTCAGGGATCATGTCGAAGAACGGATTCTCGGCCGTGGCCGGGCGGGCCAGCACCATGGCGCCCTGGCCCAGGTAGTTCAGCACCAGGGATGGCAGCACCAGCGCCACCCAGGCGGCGCGGATCGGGCCTTTGCCGAAGTGGCCCATGTCGGCGTAGAGCGCCTCGGCGCCGGTGACCGCGAGGAACACGCTGCCCAGGATGACGAAGCCCAGGAAGCCGTTGTCGATCAGGAACAGCACGCCGTAGTGCGGCGACAGCGCCCGGAACACCGAGAGGTCGTCCGAGATGTGGTAGAGGCCGAGGGCGCCCAGCACCAGGAACCAGGCCGCGGTGACCGGTCCGAACAGCTTGGCCACGCTGGCCGTGCCGCGGGACTGCACCAGGAACAGCCCCACCAGGATGGCGGCGGCGGCCGGCAGCACGAGGGGCGCCAGGCGCGGCCCGACGCCGGGCAGGTCCTTCATGCCCTCCATCGAGCCCAGGACCGAGACCGCGGGCGTGATGATGCCGTCGGCATAGAACAGCGCCGCGCCGAACACGCCGAGCAGGAAGATGATCGACGAGCGCCGTCCCGGGCTCACCCGCTGGGCGAGCGCCATCAGGGCAAGCGTGCCGCCTTCACCCTTGTTGTCGGCGTTCATCAGGAAGACGACGTACTTGACCGTGACGATCAGGATGAGCGCCCAGGTGATCAGAGAGACCACGCCCAGGACGGCCAGCTCGGCCGTGCCGCCGCTGCGCGAATGGTGCAGCGCCTCGCGCATGGCGTAGAGCGGACTCGTGCCGATGTCGCCGAACACGACGCCGACAGAGCCCAGGGCCAGGGCCCAGAACTTCTCCTTGGGCGCGTGATGCGTCCCCTCCGCTCCGTTCTCGGGAGCGCCGGCCGGATCAGCCATCCATCGTCTCCGGGAACGAACTGAAGAGTGTTCCCTTGGCGGCCCCATGCCGTCACGCGGCGGGCGCGATACACCCAAAGCCACCCGGGTTCAATGGCGTGGGTTGCGCCGGGGCCCGGCGCACGTATTCCTAGGGGTGGGCGTTTACGGGGGTATTCACCGACATGGACCGCAGGCTGGCCCTGGTCACGGGCGCGTCCGCCGGCATCGGCGCCGCCTTCGCGCGCATCCTGGCCAGTCACGGCTACGACGTGGCCCTGACGGCTCGGCGAACCGATCGGCTCGAGCAGATCGCCGAGGAGATCCGCCTGCGCTACGGCGTCGAGACCCTGACGGTGGCGGCCGACCTCGCCCAGCCCGAGGGCCCAGGCCAGATTCTCGACCACCTCACAGCCCACGGCCGCACGGTGGACGCCCTGGTCAACAATGCGGGCTATGGCCTGCCGGGCGCCTATGCCGAAACCCGCTGGGCGGACCAAGCCGCCTTCCTGCAGGTGATGGTCACCGCGCCCTGCGAACTCGCGCACCGGGTGCTGCCGGGCATGCTCCAGCGGCGGTTCGGCCGGATCGTCAACGTCGCCTCGCTGGCCGGGCTGATCCCGGGCGCGGCGGGCCACACGCTCTACGCGGCGTCCAAGAGCCTGCTGATCAAGTTCTCACAGAGCCTGTACCTGGAAACCATCGGCGAGGGCGTCCACGTCACCGCGCTCTGCCCCGGCTTCACCTTCTCGGAATTCCACGACGTGAACGGCACGCGGGCCATGGTCAGCGCCTCGACCCCGCCCTGGATGTGGCTGGGCGCCGACGAGGTGGCCGCCGCCGGCTACGAGGCGGTGGAGGCGGGCCGCGCCGTCTGCGTGCCGGGCGCGCCCAACAAGGCGATCGCCGCCGTCGCCAAGGTGCTTCCCGACGAGTGGGGCCTCGCCCTCATCGCCAGCCAGGGCCAGCGCTTCCGTAAGGTCTAGTGCGCGTAGGGGTAGGCGGCTTCGGGCCGGATGAACCCTGCCGTCGCTTCCGACAATCCCGCGAACAGGAACTGCACGGCCAGGGCGCAGAGGATCAGGCCGAGGACCCGCACCACGATGGTCAGGCCGATTCGGCCGAGGATGCGCGAGATGATCGGCGTCGCCATGAAGGCCAGCGTCGTGGCGACGGCCACGCCGGCGATGACGCCCACGCCGCTCGCCGCTCCGGCCAGGCCGAACTGCCGCGCCTGGCTGGCGTAGATCACCACCGTCGAGATCGCCCCCGGCCCGATCAGCAGCGGCATGGCGAAGGGGACGATCATGCGTTCGAACCGCCGCTTGGCGGCGCTGCGCGGATCGCCGGAGGCCGCCTCGGCGGCGTCGGCGAAGGTGGCCGTGAAGTCGTCGCGGGCCATCTCGAGCCCCAGGAGCAGCAGGATGATGCCGCCGGCGATGCGGAAGGCCGGCAGCGAGATGCCGAAGAACTCCAGCAGGCTCAGGCCGGTGAAGTAGAAGAACGTCAGGAAGCCCAGCACGAAGAGGCCGATGTAGACCGCGATCAGGGCCCGGTCCTTCGACAGGGCGCCGGCCGTCGCCGCGGCGAACAGCGGCACGTTGCCCAGCGGGTCCAGCAGGGCGAACAGGGCGACGAAGAAGTTGACCGCGAACTCGGCCTGGCTCATGCAGCGCTCTTAGCCTGAAACCTCGACCGCGGGCCACCCCGCGGCTTTCACGGAGCCAGCCCATGGCCGCCGCCGATCCGCGCCTGATCGTTCCCCTGGATTTGCCCACCGTCGACGAGGCGCGCAGGATGGTCGCGGCGCTGGGCGACGCGGTCGGCTTCTACAAGGTGGGTCTGGAGCTCTTCGCCTCGGATGGCATGGCCCTGGCGCGCGAGCTGAAGGCGCAGGGAAAGCAGGTGTTCCTGGACTGGAAGCTGCACGACATCGGCACGACGGTTCAGCGCGCGGCTGCGGTGCTGGCCGGCGCCGGCTGCGACTTCCTCACGGTCCACGGCGAGCCGCAGGTGATGGCCGCGGCGGTCCGCGGCAGGGGCGCCTCGAACCTCAAGGTGCTGGCGGTCACCGTGCTCACCAGCCTCAAGGATGAGGATCTCGTCGAGATGGGCTTCGCCGAAAGCGCGCGGTCTCTGGTGGAGCGCCGCATCCATCAGGCGATCGGCGCCGGTTGCGACGGCGTGATCGCCAGTCCGCACGAAGCGGCCCTGGCGCGCTCTTTGGGGGGCAAGGACTTCCTCGTCGTAACGCCGGGCGTACGTCCCGACTGGTCCGCGAAGAACGATCAGGCCCGCGCGGCGACGCCGCTGGAGGCTCTGAAGGCGGGGGCCAGCCACATCGTCTGCGGGCGGCCGATCACCGCCGCCAACGATCCCCGCGATGCGGCGCTGCGGATCGCCGCCGAGATGGCCGCGGCCTAGAAGTCGACCGCGAGGCCTTTCCGCTCCCAGTCGCCGAAGCGGGTGGGCTCGGGGCCGGTGGGACCGCCCTGCTCCGGCGGGAGCGCCTGCGCCTGCTTGCGACGGGCCTCGGCTTCCTGCAGCGCGCGCTGGGCGGCCGGCGACAGCACCTTGTCGGATGTGGCGTTCTCGGGAGCGTCGTCCATCCCGCCAATGTAGGACGCGACCTGGCGCAAATCCACGCTTGCGTTGTTCGTCGAACGCTGGTTTATCGCGCGCCCGCTCACGCTTCGGGGGAAGCCAAATGTCTCGTCTCGCCACGGCGTTCTTCGCCGCCGCCGTCCTCTATGCCCTCGCCGGCATGGCGCTCGGCATCCACATGGGGGCCACCCAGGACTTCGCGATGCGGCCGCTGCACGCCCACATCAACCTGCTGGGCTGGGCCGGCCTTGCGCTGATGGGCGCCTTCTACGGCGTCGCCGGGGTCAACGCGCCGCGGAAGCTGGGCTGGACGGTGTTCGCTGTGGCCAATGCGGCCAACCTGCTGATGCTGCCGATGGTCTGGCTGATCACCCAGGGCAAGCCGCCGATCGTGCCGGTGCTGATGGTGGGCGAAATGCTCGCGCTGCTGTCCATCGTGCTGCTCGGCGTCTCGGTGCTGATGGCCGGCCGCAGGCCCGCCGCCGCCTAAAACCCTTGCGCCGGCCGGCTGTTGCGGGCAGGCCGGCGCCGTGACATCGACCGACACCCAGGACGCAGCGGGCCAGCCCGCGCGCGCCGCCGCCCTCGACCTGATCGACGCCGCGCTGTCGCGACGTGCGGGCCTCGAGGAAGGCCTCACCCATCCGGCGCTCGGGCGCCTCGAATCCCGCGACCGAGCCTTCGCCCGCGCGTTGGCCATGGCCGTGCTGCGCCATCTCGGCCCGATCGACGCCGCCCTGCAGGCGCGGCTCAAGAAGCCTCCGCCCGATCGCATCGTCCAGGTGCTGCGGCTGGGCGCGGCCCAGCTGCTGGTGCTCAAGACCCCGGCCCACGCGGCCGTCTCGGCGACCGTGGATCTCGCGGGGCGGCAGAAGGGCGGCCAGCCTTTCAAGGGCCTGGTCAACGCGGTGCTGCGCGGGCTCACCCGCGAGCCGCCGCCCCTCGACGATCCCGAGCTGTTGGCGCCTCAGTGGCTGGCCGCCCGCTGGCGCGCCGCTTTCGGGGCCGACGCCGCCCGCGCCATGGCCGCGCTTATCGCCGCCGAACCCGCCACCGACATCACGCCGCAAGGCGAGGCCGATGATCTGGTCTCCCAGCTGGAGGCCTGGTCGCTGCCGGGCGGCACGCTGCGCGCCGGCCTCAAAGGCGAGGTCTCGACCTGGCCCGGCTTCGCCGACGGCCGCTGGTGGGTGCAGGACGCATCCGCCGCCGTCCCCGCCCGCCTGCTCCACGTGACATCGGGCGAGACCGCGCTCGATCTCTGCGCCGCCCCGGGCGGCAAGACGCTGCAGCTCGCCGCCGCCGGCGCCCGCGTCACCGCCCTCGACAAGTCGGCGGGCCGCCTCAAGCGGGTCACCGAAAACCTCGCTCGGACGGGGCTCGGCGCGGAGGTGGTCAACGCCGATGCGGCCGAGTGGAACGACCGCCGACGGTTCGACGCCGTGCTGCTGGACGCGCCCTGTTCGGCCACGGGCACCTACCGGCGCCATCCCGACGTGCTTTGGGTGGCGAGCCCCGCCGACATTCCGAAGCTGGCCGCCCTGCAATCGCGCCTGCTCGACGCCGCCGGTCGGCGGGTGAAGCCGGGCGGGCGCCTCGTCTACTGCGTCTGCTCCCTCGAGCCGGAAGAAGGCGAGGCCCAGGTAGACGCCTTCCTCAAGCGGGCGCCCGAGTTCGCTCTCGACCCCGTCGCGCCCGGCGAAGGCGGCGCCCCCGAGGCGAGCCTGCTGCCCAACGGAACGCTGCGCATCCTGCCTCACCATCGCGAAGGCGGGACCGACGGCTTCTTCATCGCCCGGATGCGCCGCAACGCCTGAGGTCTGGCCTCTTAAGCCGCATCAGCTTAACACCGCGACCATGGCGGAGCGGACGATCATCGCGCCCTCGATCCTGGCGTCGGACTTCTCGAAGCTGGGCGAGGAGGTGCGCGCCATCGAGGCGGCGGGCTGCGACTGGGTCCACGTCGACGTCATGGACGGCCATTTCGTGCCGAACATCACGATCGGGCCCGACGTGGTGAAGGCGCTCCGGCCGCATTCGACGCTGCCCTTCGACGTTCACCTGATGATCTCTCCGGTGGACAGCTACCTCGAAGCTTTCCGCGCCGCCGGCGCCGACATCATCAGCGTCCATCCCGAGGCCGGGCCGCACCTGCACCGCACCCTGCGCCGCATCCGCGAGCTGGGCGCCAAGGCCGGCGTGGTCTTCAACCCGTCGACCGATCCCTCGGTGATCCAGTGGATCCTGGAGGACATCGACCTGGTGCTGGTCATGTCCGTGAACCCCGGGTTCGGCGGCCAGAGCTTCATCGCCTCGCAGCTCCGCAAGGTGGAGGCGCTGCGCCGGATGATCGACGCCGCCGGCGCCGACATCATCCTCGAGGTCGACGGCGGCGTGACGCCCGAGACCGCGCCCCAGTGCATCGCCGCCGGCGCCACGGCGCTGGTGGCCGGCTCGGCCGTGTTCCGCGGCGGGCCCGAGCGTTACGCCGCCAACATCGCAGCCCTGCGCGGCTAAGGCCGGCATGGAGGCGCTGACCCGACTGCCCGGCGCGTCCACGCTGCTGGCGGCCGGCGTCTGGATCCGCCGCCGTCTCGTCGACGAGTGGCAGGGCTCGCCGGTCTACCGCTGGACCGCTCCGAAGCCGGAAGGCCTTGGCGTTCAGCCTCGCGATCTGCGTCCCGCCGACGTTCAGGCCGGCAAGCGCATCCTGGCCGGCGCCTTCGTCCTGGCGGGCTCCACCCTGGCCACCGGGCCGCGCGGCGATCCGTGGGACCGGCCCAGCCCCGACCGCCGCTTCGCCGTGGCGCTGCACCGCTTCGGTTGGATGCGCGACCTGCTGGCCACCGGCGGGGAGGGCGTCACCGAAGGCCTGCGGCTGACGCTCGACTGGCTGCGCGTGTTCGGGACCTGGAACAGCTTCGCCTGGGGACCTGAGGTGCTGGAGCGGCGGGTGTTCAACCTCGCCTGCGCCGCCCGGACGATCTGCGCTGGCGCTTCCGACGTCGAGACCGCACACATCGCCGCCAGCCTGGCGCGGCAGGTGCGTACGCTGCTCGGCCAGGGGCCCGGACAGGGACGCGGCGCCGAGCGCGCCTGCGCCGCGGCCGTGGGCGCCGCCGCACTGTCGGGCCGCGCAGCGGAGGGGCTGCTCGCGCAGGCGCTCTCACGGCTGGACCGCGCGCTGGACGAGGCCTTGCCGCCCGACGGCGGTCACGTCAGCCGCAGCCCCCAGCGGGCGCTGGAGCTGCTGTTCGATCTGCTCACCCTCGACGAGGCCCTGACCCAGATGGGCCGGGCGGCGCCGGAAGCCGTCTCGCGGGCCATCGACCGCCTCTCGGGCGCGGTGCGCGTCTTCACCCTGGCCGATGGACGCCTCGCCGCCTTTCAGGGCGGCGAGGCCTTGGGCGCTCCGTATGTGGCCGCCGCGCGGGCCGGCGAAGCGCCCGACGAACGGCCGCTCTCGCCCGCCTGCAACGGCTATCAGAGGCTGGAGGGCCGCGCGCTGCAGCTCGTGGTCGACGCCGCGCCGCCGGCCGACGGAAGCTGGAGCAGCGCCGCCTGCGGGCAGCCGCTGGCGCTGGAAGCGGTGGCCGGCGGCAAGCGGCTGATCGTGGGGTCCGGCTGGTCGCCGGACGGCCCAGGCCCGCAGGCGCTGCGCGTCGCCGACGCGGCCTCCACAACCTCGCTGGGCGATCACGCCTGCGGGGTTCCGCTCCGCGGCTTCGCCGCAAGCGTGCTGGGACCCCGCCTGCTCCGCGGCTGCGGGCCCGTGGACGCCCAGCGGCGCGAGGCGCCCGGCGCCGTCTGGCTGGAGACCGCCCACGACGGCTGGGCCCGCCGCTTCGGACTGCGTCATGAGCGCCGCCTGTATCTCGACGTGGCCAAGGACGAGGTGCGCGGCGAGGACCGGCTGACCGCCCTCAAGGCGGCGAAGGGACAGGATCGGCGGTTCATCCCCTTCACCGTGCGCTTTCACCTGCACCCCGAGGTCAGCGCGCTGATCGCCCGCGACCGCAAGAGCGTGCTGCTGAAGCCGGACGGGGACGAGGCTGGGTGGTGGTTGCGCAACGATGCGCTGGAAGTCACGCTCGAGCCCTCCTTCTACTGCCAGGACGGCGAGCTCCGCCGCAGCCAGCAGATCGTCCTGCGCGGGCAGGCTCGGGCCGATTCCGGCGCCCGGGTGCGATGGAAGCTCTCATCCGCCGCGGCCCCGGTTGACCCGCCGAAACAGCAGGCCTAATCCCCGCCCATCCGCGCGTGACTGGCGATCAAGGTGGGCGACCACCGGGGAGCGCGCGAGACCATATCCGCCGCTCGCCTGGGCTCTTCCTTCCAACGAAGCCAGGAGTCCGCCGTGCCCGCCGCCCCCGACTTTCCGCCCGCCCCCGACCGCGTCGCCGTCCGCCGCGCGCTGCTGTCCGTCTCCGACAAGACCGGCCTGGTCGATTTTGCCAAGGCGCTGGCCGCCAGGGGCGTCGAGCTGGTCTCCACCGGCGGCACGCGCAAGGCCATCGCCGACGCGGGCTTGCCGGTGAAGGATATCTCCGAGCTGACCGGCTTCCCGGAGATGATGGACGGGCGGGTGAAGACCCTGCACCCGATCGTGCATGGCGGTCTGCTGGGCGTCCGCGACGCCCCGACGCACAAGCAGGCGATGGACGATCACGGCATCGGCGCGATCGACCTCGTCTATGTGAACCTCTACCCCTTCGAGGCGACCGTCGCGGCCGGCGCGGACTACGAGACGGCGGTCGAGAACATCGACATCGGCGGGCCGGCGATGATCCGCTCAGCCGCCAAGAACCACGGCTACGTCGCCGTCTGCACCGAGCCCTCCGACATGGAGGCGGTGATCGCCGAGGTCGCCGCCGACGGGACCACTTCGCTCGCCCTGCGCAAGCGCCTCGCCGCCCGCGCCTACGCCCGCACGGCCGCCTACGACGCCGCGATCTCAACCTGGTTCGCGGCCGAGTTGGGCGACGCGGCCCCCGCCCGCAAGGCCATCGCCGGCGAGCTGGTCCAGACGATGCGCTACGGCGAGAACCCGCACCAGGCGGCCGCCTTCTACCGCTTCCCGAACCCGCGCATCGGCGTGGCCACGGCCCGCCAGCTCCAGGGCAAGGAGCTCAGCTACAACAACATCAACGACACCGACGCCGCCTTCGAGCTGATCGCCGAATTCGGCGACGCCGGTCCCGCCTGCGCCATCATCAAGCACGCCAACCCGTGCGGCGTGGCCACCGGCAAGAGCCTGCAGGAAGCCTATGAACGTGCGCTCGCCTGCGATCCCACCTCGGCCTTCGGCGGCATCGTCGCCCTGAACAGCCGCCTCGACGCCGCGACCGCCGCCAAGGTGCTGGAGATCTTCACCGAGGTGGTGATCGCGCCCGGCGCCGACGACGAGGCGGTCGAGCTGTTCCGCAAGAAGAAGAACGTCCGCCTGCTCGTCACCGACGGCCTGCCCGATCCCGCCGCCGCCGGCGAGACCTTCCGGTCGGTTTCGGGCGGCTTCCTGGTCCAGGGTCGCGACACCGCCCGCCTCACGCCGGCCGACCTCAAGGTGGTGACGAAGCGCAGCCCGACGGAGGCCGAGATCCGCGACATGCTGTTCGCCTTCACCGTGGCCAAGCACGTGAAGTCGAACGCGATCGTCTATGCCCGCGAGGGCCAGACGCTAGGCGTCGGGGCCGGCCAGATGAACCGCAAGGATTCGGCCCGGATCGCAGCCCTGCGCGCCGCCGACTTCGGCCTGGACCTGACTGGTTCGGCCTGCGCCTCGGAAGCCTTCTTCCCGTTCCCGGACGGCTTGCTGCAGGCGGCGGACGCCGGCTGCACCGCGGTGATCCAGCCGGGAGGGTCGATCGGCGACGACAAGGTCATCGCCGCCGCCGACGAGCGCGGCGTCGCCATGGTCTTCACCGGCGTCCGCGTGTTCCGCCACTAGGCGGAGCCTAGCCCCGCCGTCTGCGCCCGCTCGCCGCCTCGCTGGCCAGCTCGCGCAGGGCGGCGTTGGCGATGGTCAGCTTGGCGAAGGTCCAGGATCCGCCCGCCGCCTCGATCTCGTCGATCGTCCGGGTGGCCGCCTGCACCTGCTCGCGCCGCAGCCCCGCCCATGAGGAGACCGCCTCCCGGGCGCTTTGGCCATTGGCGCCGACCTGGGCCGAGCCCGCGAACGTCATGATCGCCCGCGTGAGCTGCGCCTGTTCGGCCAGAAGGTCTTCGATCAGCCGCCGGAGCGCGGTGCGCTCGAAGAGGTCGCCCGCGCGGAACTCGCCCGCCGCAGCGCGCAGCCGGTCGAAAGCCATGGCCTCGCCGGCGGCGTGGTAGAGCCGCGCCACGTTCGGCAGAGGCCAGCTCGACGCCTCGGCCAGGTCGACGAGGTCGGCGGCCGTGGTGAGCGGGCCGAGCGAGGCGACGGTGCGGCCCACGTCCTCCGGCGCGCCCGCCTCCATCAGCTGGGCCGTGCGGCCTTCGACGGCCGCGCGCTCGACCGCGGGCAGGATGTCGGGCGTGAGGCGGTCGAGGCTCTTGAAGCCCGGGCCGTAGCGGTCGACCAGCTCGGAGACGCTCAGCCCCTCGCGGCTCGCCCGCCGGGCCAGCCAGAAGGTCGCCCCCCGCAGCGAGGCTGTCAGCCGCCGGAACAGGGCGAGCTGCGCCAGGGCCGGGATCTTCAGGTCCAGCGCCTGGACGGCGTCCCATCGGGCCTCGAAGTCGAGCACCACCTTGGCCGCTTCGTAGCCGGCCATCAGGGCCACCACGTCGCAGCCCGCGGCCGCCATCATCCGACTGGGGAAGCTGGGCCCGCAGCGGTTGATCATGTCGTTGGCCGCGACGGTGGCGATGATGTCGCGCCGCAGCCGGTGACGGCGGATCGGGTCCTTCCACTTGCGCAGAGGCTTCGGGAAGTAGGCCTCCAGCCGGCTCTCGAACCAAGGATCGTCGGGCGCCTCGCTGGCCACGATCTCCCGCTTCAGTTCAAGCTTGCCGTAGGCCAGCAGAACGGCGAGTTCGGGCCGGGTCAGGCCGCGGCCGGCCTGCATCCGCTCGGCGATGGCGATCGCGTCGGGCAGGCCTTCGACCGCACGGTCCAGGCGCCCGCGGCTCTCCAGCTCGGCCATGAAGCGGGCGTGCGGCTCCAGCTCGCCCACGGTGTCCATCTCCAGCAGGGAAAGCGCCAGGGTCTGGTCGTAGTTGTGAGCCAGCACGTGGGCGGCCACGTCGTCGACCATTGACCGTAGCAGGGCGTCACGGCGCTTGCGAGTAAGCTCGCCCGTGCGCTCCAGCATCCCCGTGGTGATCTTGATGTTCACCTCGTGGTCCGAGCTGTCGACGCCCGCGGAATTGTCGATGGCGTCGGTGTTCACCCGCCCGCCGCCGGCGGCGAACTCGATGCGCCCGGCCTGGGTGAGGCCCAGGTTGGCGCCTTCGCCCACCACCTTCACGCGCAGCTCCGAGCCATTGACCCGGATCGCGTCGTTGGCCTTGTCGCCGACCTCGGCGTTGGCCTCGTGCTTGGCCTTCACATAGGTGCCGATGCCGCCCAGGTAGAGCAGCTCCGCCGGCGCCTTGAGGATCGCGTTGATGAGCTCGGCCGGCGACAGCTTGTCGGCGGCCACGTCCAGCATCGCCCGGACCTCGGGGCTCAGCGGGATCTCCTTCAGGCTGCGGGCGAACACGCCGCCGCCCTTGCTGATGGTCTTCCTGTCGTAGTCGTCCCACGACGAGCGCGGCAGGGCGAACATCCGCTCGCGTTCGGCGTAGCTCGTCGCCGGGTCGGGGTTCGGATCGAGGAAGATGTGCCGGTGGTCGAAGGCCGCCTGCAGCCGGATCTGCCGGCTCAGCAGCATGCCGTTGCCGAAAACGTCGCCCGACATGTCGCCGCAGCCCACAACCGTGAACGGTTCGGACTGGATGTCCTTGCCGAGTTCGCGGAAGTGGCGCTTCACCGCTTCCCAGGCGCCGCGGGCGGTGATGCCCATCACCTTGTGGTCGTAGCCGGCCGATCCGCCGGAGGCGAACGCGTCGCCCAGCCAGAAGCCGTAGCTCTCGGCCACGCCGTTGGCGATGTCGGAGAAGGTGGCTGTGCCCTTGTCGGCGGCGACCACCAGATACGGGTCGTCGCCGTCATGGACGACGACGCCCGCCGGGTGCTGGACGCGGCCCTCGGGCGTCAGGTTGTCGGTGACGTCCAGCAGGCCGAACAGGAAGGTCTTGTAGGCGTTGATCGCCTCGGCCCGCACGACATCCGGCGCCCCGCCGACCGGCAGGCGCTTGGGGTAGAAGCCGCCCTTCGAGCCCACGGGTACGATCACGGCGTTCTTCACCTGCTGGGCCTTCACCAGGCCCAGGACTTCGGTGCGGAAGTCGTCGCGCCGGTCCGACCAGCGCAGGCCGCCGCGGGCCACCGGCCCGAAGCGCAGGTGCACGCCCTCGACGCCGGTCGACCACACGAAGATCTCCCGGAACGGCTTGGGCGCCGGCAGGTCGGCGAGCTCGCCGCTCGCCACCTTGAAGGAGATGTACGGCTTCGGCTGCCCGTCGGGTCCCGGCTGGTAGAAGTTGGTCCGCTGGATCGCCTGCACCAGCAGCGCCAGGCGCCGCAGCACGCGGTCGTCGTCCAGGCTCTCCACCGCCTGCAGCGCCTCCACGATCTCGGCCATGACCGCGTCGCCCTGGGCCTTGCGGTCCTCCAGGGCGGCGGTGATCGCGGGATCGAAGCGGATGCGGAACAGGTCGAGGATCAGCCGCGCAACGCCCGGATGGGCCGAGAGCGCCTGCTCCTGCACCCGTTGGCTGGGATCCAGGCCCGACTGCTGGCGATAGCGGGCGAGCGCGCGCATCAGGGCTGCATCGCGCCATGGGATCGACAGCTCCAGCACCAGGCGGTTGAACCCGTCGTTTTCGGTCTGGCCGCTCCAGACGGCGACGACGGCGGCTTCGAAGGCCTCCTTCACCTCGGCGAACACCAGATCGGCGCCACGGGGGTCCTCGATCTCGAAGTCGTGCACCCACACTGGCGCTCGGCCGTCCCGCTGGATGGGGAAGCCGGCCTCGGCGATGGCCTTGAGACCCATGCTCTCCAGGATCGGCAGCACGTCGGCCAGATGGGCCGGCTCGCCGCAGCGATAGAGCTTGAACCGGAACTGCAGGGTGCTGTCGGCCGCGGTGCGATAGGCCCGCACTCGGATCGGCTGACCTTCCTCGAAACCCTCGATGGCGGCCACGTCCCGCAGCGCCTCGGCGGCGTCGAAGCGGTCGCGGTAGCCGGCGGGGAAGGCGTCGCGGTAGGCGGCCACGGTGGCGGCGACGTCCTCCGGAGCCCGGCCGCTGGCGCGGACGGCGGCTTCGAACCGGTCCTCCCAGGTGCGCGCGTTCTCGGCGATGCGGGCCTCGACCTGGCGCAGGTCGGGCCAGGGATGCGCGCCGGGCGTGAAGCCGATGATGTAGTGGACGCGCGCGAGAGCGGTCTCGGAGAAGCTCGGATAGAAGGCGGAGACCCGTCCGCCGTACGCTTCGGCCAGGATTTCGCCGGCCCGCTTGCGGATGTCCGAGTCGTAGCGGTCGCGCGGCACGTACAGCAGCACCGAGGCGAAGCGGTCCAGCGGGTCGCGCCGCTCGAACACCCTCACCCGCGGCCTGTCGTAGAGGTGCAGGATCCCCTCGGCCAGCTCCAGCAGCTGGTCCTCGCTCGACTGGAAGAGTTCGTCGCGCGGGTGGTTCTCGACGATGTTCTTCAGCCGCTTCTCGTTGTGGCTGCCGGGCACGGCGCCGGCGCGCTCCAGCACGCGGGCGACCTTCTCGCGGATCAGCGGCACGGCGCTTGCGGGCTGGTCGTAGGCTTCGGCCGTGAACAGGCCCACGAACCGGACCTCGCCCACCGGCCGTCCGTCGGCGTCGTAACGCTTCACGCCGACGTAATCCATGTAGCCGCGGCGGTGGACGCGGCTCTTCACGTTGGACTTCGCCACCGTCACCGGCGGGTCTGTGACCAGCCGGTCCTTCACCTGACCCATCAGGATCGCCGGCTCGTTGGCCCGCCGCAGCACGGTGCGGCCCGGGTCGCGCAGCACGCCCAGGCCGTCCTTCGCCTGATACAGAGGCTCCTCGGGCGCATAGTCGCCGGACTTGAGGCGCGGGTATTCGTAGACGCGGGCGCCCAGGAACACGAAGTGCTCGGCGTGCATCCAGGCCAGGAACGCCAGCTCCTCCTCGTTCGCGCGACCGGATTGCTCGAGCTCGGCCAGGGTCCGGCCCATCAGCTCCAGCATGGCCGGGAAGTCGTCGACCGCCGCGCGCACGTCCTTCAGGGTCGCTTCCACGCCCTTGAGCAGCATCTGCTCGCGGTCGGCGCCGATCGGCTCCAGCACCACCTCGATCATCGACTCGCGCCGCGGCGTGCCGGTATCGCCCCGCACGCCCGCCCGGTCGCGTTGGACGGTGACAATGGGATGGAACATCGCCCGGACCGACAGGCCCTGGTCGGCGATCTCGCCCATGACGCTGTCCACCAGGAACGGCGCGTCGTCCTGCACGATCTCCAGGCGATCGAGTCCGGCCGCCTTCAGGCCCGCGACGGGGACGATGCGCATCTGCGGCCCGCGGCCGCGGCGGCGCTCGGCGAAGCGCCAGAAGTCCGCCAAGTTGCGGGCCAGCTCGGGCGCAGTGAGTTCGGGCAACTCGTCGGCGGCGGCGTCGGCCGACGCCTGCTGGGCGAACGCCTTGGCCGGCGCCTTGGCGGCGTCGTCGGCCAGTTCCGCCACGACGGCGCGGACGAGGGCGGATGCGGTCTTGCTTTTCGGGCTCATTGGGGAGCCCCCGCGAGGACGCCGCCGGAGGAGAGTGTCCGGCGGCGTGTGGTTCCGTCGTGGGGGGGCGACGGAACGCGGGGTGCTCGCTGCGTCCGCGGGGTTGGGGAGCGGACGCACCAGCCGGACGGGATTGGGGTCCGGCCAGCCAGAGATAGGAAACGCACGGTCAAGATTTAAGGCCCTGGTCTCAAGAACGTTTGGAGCGGCGTCCGGCGGGCTCCTTGGAGACGCCGGCGTCGGGGGTTTCGAGCGGATGCTTGCCGCGAAGCTGGGCGGGATCGCCGTCGTCGGACAGCAGCACCGCGATCCAGCGGGTGCCCTTGAACTGGGCCAGGATCACCATCGCCATCACCGTCAGCGGCGTCGACAGGAAGGCGCCTGTAAGGCCCCAGACCACGCTCCAGAAGGCCAGGGCCAGCAGGAGCACGATGGGGTCCATGTTCAGGCTGCGGCTCTGCATCCTGGGCTGGATGACGTTGCCGACGAACATGGTGACGCCCTGCAGCACGGCCAGCAGGACGATGGCCTGCCAGAGCGTCGGAAACTGCACGAGGGCGAAGATCGGCGGCAGGGCCACGCCCACCACGCCGCCGACGATCGGGATGTACGAGGCGATGAAGATCAGGATCGCCCAGAAGAGCGCGTTGTCCAGCCCGACCGCCGCCATCGCCGCCCATGAGGCGGCCGCGATCATCAGCCCGGTCACGGTCTGCACCCAGAGGTACTGCTCGACGCCGTTGCGGATGCGCAGGAAGGCGGCGACCGCCTCCTGGCGCTCTTCGCGGGTGGGGAACAGGCTGACCGCCTTCCGCTCCCAGCCGCCGCGCGAGGCGATGATGAAGCCGAGGTAGATCAGCACGAAGGCGGCCGTCGACAGGAAGTCCTGCAGGCTCTTGGCGACCTGACCGAGATAGCTGGTCGGGTTGAGCTGGTGGACGAGCTGGGTCACCGTCGGCGGCACGTCGACGCCCACCAGCGAGGCCAGCCTGGCCAGCAAGCCGTTCAGCCGCGGGGTGTAGGCGACGAGCTGGCTCGCAAAGCTTGTGGCGTTGTCGGCGACGAAGAACGCGGCCCCGCCGAAGATCGCCACCGACAGCACGATAGCCAGCGGCGTGGCCGCACGACGCGACACGCCGGGCAGGCGGGCCTGCAGCACGCGCGCGAAGCCGTCGATCATCACGGCCAGGAACATGGCGAGCGCCAGCGGCGTCAGGATGTCGGCGAGCCAGTAGAGGGTGGCGCCGGCCGCGATGGCCGCGAGGATCACCAGGGCGTTTCGCGAGACCGGGTCGGCGGCGGGTGCTGGCATGGCGCTGGACTGTCTGCGGCCGGGGCGCCGCCGTCAATGCGGGTGTGCTCTACCGGGCTTTGGCGGGCAGGGGGAGCGATTTTGCCCCTCGCGGCCGAATTTTCTGCAACGTTCGTTCGGCCCCGATGGGGGCTGGCGGCGCGACGGCCCCGCCGCTAGCCTCGGCGGCTGCCATTTTCACGCGGAGAGTTCGCCCATGGCCGACGGGGTGCTGATCGGGTTTTCGGAGCATCCGGAGGCCCTGCGCCTCGACCGCGCCAACCGGCACGGCCTCGTTGCCGGGGCGACCGGCACGGGCAAGACCGTGACCCTGCAGATTCTCGCCCAGGGGCTCTCCGACGCCGGGGTGCCGGTCTTCGCCGCGGACGTGAAGGGCGACCTGTCGGGCATCGCCGCGGCCGGCGCGCCCAGCGAGAAGATGCTGGCCCGGGCCAAGGGGATGAACCTCGACCTGCAGCCGCAGGCGGCGCCGGTGGTGTTCTGGGACCTCTTCGGCGAGCAGGGCCACCCGGTCCGCACGACGGTTTCCGAGATGGGCCCGCTGCTGCTGGCCCGGATGCTCGAACTCAACGATGTGCAGGAGGGCGTGCTCACCGTCGTCTTCCGCGCCGCCGACGAGGAAGGCCTGCTGCTGCTGGACCTCAAGGACCTACAGGCCGGCCTCAACTACGCCGCGGAGAACGCCAAGGCCCTCTCCGCCCGCTACGGCAACATCTCGCCGGCCACCGTCGCCACGATCCAGCGCAAGCTCCTGATGCTGGAAGATCAGGGCGGCGCCAACCTGTTCGGAGAGCCGGCGCTGCAGCTCTCCGACCTTATGCGCACCGACGGCTCGGGCCGCGGCTACGTGAACATCCTGTCGGGCGAGCGGCTGATCTCGAATCCCAGGCTCTACGCGACCTTCCTCCTTTGGCTGCTGTCCGAGCTGTTCGAGGAGCTGCCCGAGGTGGGCGACCCCGAGAAGCCCCGGCTGGCCTTCTTCTTCGACGAGGCGCACCTGCTCTTCCGCGATGCTCCGCCGGCCCTGCTTGAGAAGGTCGAACAGGTCGTCCGCCTGATCCGCTCCAAGGGCGTCGGCGTCTACTTCGTCACCCAGAACCCGGCCGACATTCCGGACACCGTCCTGGGCCAGCTCGGCAACCGTATCCAGCATGCACTGCGGGCCTATACGCCGGTCGAGCAGCGGGGCCTGAAGGCGGCCGCCGGCAGCTTCCGGCCCAACCCCGCCTTCGACACGGCCGAAACCATCCAAGCCCTGGGCGTCGGCGAGGCGCTGGTCTCGGTGCTGGACGAGAAAGGCGCGCCGACGGTGGTGCAGAAGACCCTGGTCCGCCCGCCCGCCTCGCGGCTCGGGCCATTGACTCCGCCCGAGCGGGCTGAGGTCATGGGCCGGAGCCCCGTGCGCGGCCTCTACGACGAGGCGAGGGACCGCGAGAGCGCCTACGAGATGCTGCGCGCCAAGGCCGAGGCTGCGGTCGTGACGACGGCGGAGCCGAAGCCCGAGAAGGCCAGGCCTGCGCCGAGGGAGAAGCCCTCCGAGTTCGAGACCATGGGCAAGGCCTTCGCCACCTCCATGCTGCGCACCATCGGCAACCAGATCGGCCGCGAGATCATGCGCGGCGTCCTCGGCGGCGTCCGTCGGCGCAGATAACGCGGACGCTAAGCGGAACTTTGAGCGCCCTTCCCGAGTCGTGCCTCCGACATACCCGGAGCACTTGGGGAGCCCACAGCCTTGGCCTTCATCGTCTTCGCCGGCCAGTCCAACACCGGCGGCGCCTTCATGAACGCGTCCACGCTCCCCGCGAGCTGGGCGCCCGACCCGCTGACGCTGATCTGGAACGACGCCAAGAGCGCGTGGGAGCAGATGGCGCCCGGCGCCAATACCGGCTTCGGTCAGATGCCGGACGCCTGGGGCCCTGAGGTCCACTTCGCCATCCAGTTCCGCGCCGAGCACCCGGACGAGGTGCTGCGGATCGTGAAGTCGGCCTGGGGCGGCTCGCCGCTCGACCAGGACAACGGCGCCTGGAAGTACGACTGGTCGCCGCGCAGCCGGGACGAGATCTTCGACGCCACCACCCAGATGATCCGCCGCGCGTCCAGCGCCGCGGACGGCGCCCTCCCCGAGGCGGTGTTCTGGGGCCAGGGCGAGACCGACGCGGAGACGCCCGCTTCGGCCGCCGCCTATCGCGCGAACCTGCCCGAGCTCTTCGCCGCCGTCCGCGCCGAATGGCTGCACGACGCCGACGGCCACATCGGCTTCTACCGCATCAACTCCAGCGCCGCGCACGGACCCGACGTCCGCTATGCACAGTCCGAGGTGGACCAGGCCGACGGCGCGGCCGACAGCATCGACGCCCGCGCCTACCCGCTGCTGGGCGACGGCCTGCACTTCTCGGCCGAGGGCTACCGCCTGTCGGGCGAGGACTACTTTCGGCTGTTCGAAGGTTGGCGGGCGGGCGGCGGGTCGAACGATCCCGGGGCCGGCCGGGTCATAAACTCGTCCGGTCCGGGCGATGCGCTGATCGGCGGCGCCGGCGCGGACACGCTGAACGCCAGCCAGGGCTCCGACGTGCTGACCGGCGGCGGCGGAGCCGACGTCTTCGCCTGGGCCGCCCAGCCCTGGTCTCCGGCCCGGGTGACCGACTTCACCGCCGGCGAGGACCGGCTCGACCTCTCGGACCTCCTGAAGGCCGCGGGCTATTCCGGCGCCGACCCGGTCGCGGACGGCTGGGTCTTCCTGTTCGACGACGGCGCCGGCGGCCAGAAGGTGCTGGTGGACCCGGACGGCCCCGGGGGCGCCTGGGCGAACTTCGTCGTCCAGCTCGAAAAGACGGGCGATCTGACCTGGGCCGACCTGCAGGGTCAGGGCGCCGAGCCGCCGCCGTCGGCCGGCGTGCGGGTGGACTCCGAAGGGCCCGGCGACACGCTGGAAGGCGGCGCTGGGGCCGACACCCTCGTGGCGAGCCGCGGGTCGGACGTCCTGGCGGGCGGCGCCGGCGCGGACCGCTTCGTCTGGACGGCCGAGCCCTGGTCGCCAGCCGAGGTGAAGGACTTCACGCCGGGCGAGGACCGGCTGGACCTGTCGGCGTTGGGCCTTGCCGGCGATCCGCTGGCGGATGGCCGCATCGTGCTCCTGGCCGACGGCGCGGGCGGCGCGAAGGTGCTGCTTGATCCCGACGGCGCGGGCGGCGGCTGGGGCAATTACGTCATCCACCTGCAGGGCGTCGCCCCCGAGCGGCTCTCCGTGGCCGACTGGATCTTCAGCTAGGCCGTCTTGCCACGCCCTGCGGTGGTGCTAGCGTCGACCCAAGCGCCGCGTCGAAACGACGGCGCGCATCGGGAGGATGCCATGCGGCCACTGGCCTTCGCCGCCCTCGCGGCTCTCATCGCAACGTCCGCCGCCCACGGCCAGACCGCGCCTGTCGCCAAGGGTCCGGCCGTGACGAACGTCGACGTGCCCGCCTTCTGCAACGCCGCGGGCTTCGCCGACGACAAGCACCAACCCGCCGGCTTCGCGATCCCGGCCGACAAGGGCGGCGGCACGCTCGAGTACGTCGACAAGACCCGGTCGGAATGCCAGCAGGTGGTCGGCAAGAAGCCCACTGGGCAATACAAGCGCCCGACGGTCTGCCCGCTGGGCGCGGGCCGCATCCAGCCCGACGGCGCCTGGATCTGCCGTTCGCAGAAGACCGGCTGAGGCCACGAAAAAAGGCCCCCGGCGTCGCCGCCGGAGGCCTCGTTCCTCCCGGATCGGCTCGCCGCTTAGCGCGGCGCCATCCGGATTGCGCCGTCCAGACGGACGTGCTCGCCGTTGAAGTAGCCGTTGCGGATCATCTCCAGCGCCAGCGAGGCGTATTCCTCGGCGTTGCCGAGGCGCTTCGGGAACGGCACGGAGGCGGCCAGCGCCTCCTTCACCTGCGGCGGCGCGCCCTGCATCAGCGGGGTGTTGAAGATGCCGGGCAGGATGGTGTTCACGCGGATGCCGTCGCCGGCCAAGTCGCGGGCGATCGGCAGGGTCATGCCGACGACGCCGCCCTTCGACGCCGAATAGGCCGCCTGGCCCATCTGGCCGTCGACCGCCGCCACCGAGGCGGTGTTGACGATGGCGCCGCGCTCGCCGTCGATGGGCTCCAGGTCCAGCATGCCCTTCGCCGACTTGGCGATGCAGCGGAACGTGCCCACCAGGTTGATCTGGATGATCAGGTTGAAGGCGTCGAGCGGGAAGTGCTTGGTCTCGCCCGTCTGCTTGTCGCGGCTGGCGGTCTTGGCCGCGTTGCCCGTGCCGGCGCAGTTCACCAGGATGCGCTCCTGGCCGTGGGCGGCGCGGGCCTTGGCGAAGCCGGCGTCCACGTCCTCTTCCGAGGTGACGTTGACCTTGCAGAAGACGCCGCCGACCTCTTTGGCGACCTGTTCGCCCTTCTGTTCGTTCATGTCGAAGATGGCGACCTTGACCCCTTGGGCGGCCAGCGCCCGGACGGTCGCTTCGCCGAGACCCGAGGCGCCGCCCGTGACCACCGCCGCGACGGATGAATTCAGTTCCATGAGCGCTGCGCTCCCCTATGATGACGCCCCAGAACGGAGGGCCGTTCGGTGAAGGCTTTAGCCCGATGAGCGCCAGCGAAAAAGCGTCACCCAACGTCAATGCCGCGTTCGATCCGGCCGCGCCGATCGCGCGCGACCACGCTCTCGTGCCCTCGGTGATGAAGCTCAACGAGGAACGCGTCGCCCGCGGCTTCTGGCCCAAGATCCGCAAGGTGGCAGCCAGCATACCCTTCGCCAAGGAGGCGCTGTCGGTCTGGTACTGCGCGCGCGACGACGAGACCCCGATCGCCGCCAAGGGCATGATGCTGGCCGCGCTCGCCTACTTCGTCGTGCCCACCGACGCGGTGCCCGACTTCATCGCCGGCCTGGGCTACACCGACGACGCGGCGGTCTTCGCCGCCCTGATGAGCGTTATCGGCAAGAACCTGAAGCCTCGCCACAAGGACGCCGCCAAGCGCGCCATCGAGGATCTCAGGGCCGACGACTGAGCCGCTGCTCGCGCCAGGTGATGAACAGCGTCGAGGCCACCACGACGCCTGCGCCCGCCATGGTCCACGCCGTCGGAACCTCGTGGAACAGCAGAAAGCCGGCCGCCGCCGAGAACACCAGCCGGGTGTAGTCGATCGGCGCCATGGCGGCCGCGTCACCCACCTGCATGCCCTTGATGTAGCAGGCCTGGGTGACCGTCCCCATCACGCCCATGGCGCAGAGCAGGGCGAGGTCCAGCGGCTCGGGCCATCGCCACGTCAGCACGGCGCCCGGGATCGAGAAGATCAGGCCCAGCGTCATCGCCCAGACCAGCAGCACGGTCGGAGAATGGTCCCGGGTCATCACCTTCATGCCCGTGATCGTCAGCGCGAACAGGAACGACGCGGCGAGCATGGCCAGCGCCGGCAGGCCGACGTCGAACCCCTGCGCGCCCGGGCGGATCATCAGCAGCACGCCCAGGAAGCCCACGATGGCCGCGCCGATCCGCAGCGGCCCCACCGTCTCCCGCACCACGATCGCCGCCAGCGGCACGAGCCACAGCGTCCGCGTGAACGACAGCGCGTTCGCATCCGCCAGCGGCATCTTCTGGAAGGCGTAGAAGGAAAGGATCAGGGCGATCGTGCCGGCCGACGAGCGGAAGAACAGGATGCCCGGCCGCGTCGTGCGGTAGGCCGCCCGTCCTCGCCTCAGGATCACGGGCAGCAGCACCGCGAAGCCCGCCGCCTGGCGGTAGAAGGTCTGCAGCGCCGCCGGATAATCGCTCCCGAGGAACTTGATCAGGGTCGTCATGACCGTGAAGCCGAGCGCGGAGGCCAGCATCCACAGCGCGCCCTGCAGGTTCGGCGTCAGGCCCGGCCTGGCCTGCGGCTCGACGTCGCCCGCCTCGTCGGTCATCCCGGCTGGGGCGCGAAGTCGGCGAACAGCGCCATCAGCGGCGAAGCGGCTTCCGGGTCCCAGGAATGGCGGCTGCCGACGGTGATGCCGCCGTCCACCACCAGATGCTGCCCGGTCATGAACACCGAAGCGTCCGACGCCAGGTAAAGCGCGGCCTGGGCGATGTCTTCGGGCATGCCGGCCTTTGGAATCGGCTGCGCTTTCGGCGCGTTCTCGGCGACGCGGGCCGCCATCTGGTCGGCGACTTCCCGCGGCAGGCCCAGCGAGGCGCCGAAGATCGAGGTGGCGATCAGGCCGGGGCAGATGGCGTTCACCCGGATCTTCTGCGGCGAGAGCTGGGCCGCGGCGCAGCGGCTCATGTGCACGACCGCCGCCTTGGCCGAGGAATAGGCGAGCGGACCCCAGCCGGCCTGCAGGCCGGCGATCGAGGCGGTGTTGATGATCGAGCCGCCGCCGCGCTCAAGCATCAGCGGCGTCGCGTGCTTGATGCCGAGCGCGGGTCCCCGCACCAGGACGTCGAAGATCCAGCTCCAGCGTTCGGGCTCGATCTCGGCGACGGTCCGCATCATGTCGGAGATGCCGGCGTTGTTGAACAGGATGTCCAGGCCGCCGAACTCGGATTTGGCGAGCCCCACCGCCGCGGCGATGTCGGCCTCCAGCGTCACGTCGCACCGGGCGTAGCGCACCTGGCCGCCGAAGCGGCGCTCCAGCATGGCACCCTTCTCGTCCTGGATGTCGGCGGCCACCACCTTCGCGCCCTCGGCGACGAACAGCTCCACCGTGCCCAGACCGATGCCCGAGACGCCCCCGGTGATCACCGCGACCTTGCCGTCCAGACGACCCGCCATGCCGTCCTCCCTGATTGTTGGTTATCGCTGATCAGTAGAGACGTGGCGGCGTCGCCGCAACTACTCCACTGTCACCACCACCTTGCCCATCGCCCGGCGGCTGGCCAGGTGCTTGATGGCGTCGGCGGCGCGCGCCAGCGGGAAGCGTTCCGACACGTACGGCTTGATCTTGCCCTGTTCGTACATGGCCATCAGCTCGGCCACGCTCTCGCGGTGCTTCTGCGGGTTCTTGCCCACCCAGGCGCCCCAGAAGACGCCCACGATGTCGCAGCCCTTCAGCAGGGCGAGGTTCAGCGGGATCTTCGGGATTTCGCCGGCCGCGAAACCCACCACGAGATACTTGCCCTCCCAGGCGATGGAGCGCAGCGCCGGCTCGGCGTAGGCGTCGCCGATGGCGTCATAGATCACATCGGCGCCGTTGGGGCCCGTGGCCTCCTTGAACAACGCGGCGAGCTGCTTCTGGCCGTCCTTGTCGAACGGCCCGCGCGGATAGACCACGCCGGCGTCGGCGCCCTTGCTGATGCACAGGTCCACCTTCTCCTGGCTGGAGGCGGCGGCGATCACCCGCGCGCCCACCGCCTTGCCCAGTTCCACGGCCGCCAGGCCCACGCCGCCCGCGGCGCCCAGCACCAGCATCGTCTGACCGGCCTTGAGCTGGGCCCGGTCCTTCAGGGCGTGCCAGCTCGTGCCATAGGTCATGATGAACGCGGCGGCCTCGTCGAAGGGCATGGAGTCGGGCATCTTCACCAGCCGGGCAGCCTCCAGGGCCAGTTCCTCGGCCATGCCGCCCCAGCCGGTGTTGCCCAGCACGCGGTCGCCGGGCTTCACGTGGGTGACGCCCTCGCCCACGCTCTTCACCACGCCGGCGATCTCGCCGCCCGGCGAGAACGGCCGCTCGGGCTTGAACTGGTACTTGTCCTCGATGATCAGCACGTCGGGGAAGTTGACGCCGATGGCCTTCACCTCGACCACCGCAAAGCCCGGCTTGGCCTCCGGCGACGCCACGTCCTCGAGGACCAGGGTGTCCGGACCGCCGACTTCCTTGCTCAACAGGGCCTTCATGAGCGCCTCTCCCAATCGTTGCAGGCGGCGACGCTAGCCAGTCGAACGCCTGTTTGAAAGCCCGGATTTCGTGACGCATTTGGCCGAAGGGCCCGCCTCACCTATATTCGCGCGCTCAGCGAAGGACTTACCTCTTGGGCGTGACCCTCGATCTCAGCCGCTCGGCGGCGCAGCCTCTTGCGCCTCGAAAGCCGAACCTCTCGGGGATGACCCGGGCGGAGCTGGCCGCCTGCCTCGTCGAGCTGGGCGTCGTGCGGCCCGAGAAGGCCAAGATGCGCGCCAGCCAGCTCTGGCGCTGGATGCACCACTACGGCGTCACCGAATTCGACAGGATGACGGACGTCGCCAAGGAGACCCGCGCCGCGCTGGCCGACGTCTGCGTGATCTCGCGTCCCGAGGTGGTCGAGCGCCAGGTCTCCAAGGACGGCACCCGCAAGTGGCTGATCCGCATGGCCCCGGGCATCGAGGTCGAGACGGTCTACATCCCGGACGTCGGACGCGCCGGCGCCTTGTGCGTCAGCTCCCAGGTCGGCTGCACCCTCAACTGCACCTTCTGCCACACGGGCACCCAGGCGCTGGTCCGCAACCTCACCGCCGCCGAGATCGTGGCCCAGGTGCAGGTCGCCCGCGACGATCTCGGCGAATGGCCGAGCCCCAAGGAGGACCGCCGCCTGTCGAACATCGTGTTCATGGGCATGGGCGAGCCGCTCTACAATCTGGACAACGTCGCCGCCGCCATCGACATCATCGCCGACAACGAAGGCATCGCCATCTCGCGCCGGCGGATCACCGTCTCGACATCGGGCGTCGTGCCGCAGCTCCCGGAGCTCGGCGAGCGCACCCAGGCCATGCTGGCCATCTCGCTGCACGCCACCAACGATGAGCTGCGCGAGAAGCTGGTCCCGCTCAACAAGAAGTACCCGATCGCCGAGCTGATGGCGGCCATCCGCGCTTATCCGGGGCTGTCGAACTCCAAGCGCGTGACCTTCGAGTACGTGATGCTGAAGGGGGTCAACGACAGCCCGGCCGAGGCCAAGGCCCTGGTCCAGCTGCTGCGCGGCATCCCGGCCAAGATCAACCTGATCCCGTTCAATCCGTGGCCGGGCAGCGAGTACCAGTGCTCGGACTGGGGCACGATCGAACGCTTCGCCGCGGTGCTGAACCGCGCGGGCTACGCTTCGCCCATCCGGACGCCGCGGGGGCGGGACATCCTGGCCGCGTGCGGCCAGCTCAAGAGCGAGAGCGAGAAGCTGCGGGCGAGCGCGCGCCGTAAGCTCCAGGCCGACCTGCCGGCCGACTGACCTTTTGGCCAAGGCCGTGCTAACGGTGGCGCCTCGTTTTCGGGGGAGTTTCGCCTGATGCCCACGCCGTCGCCTGAGATCCAGGCCTTCGCCACCGGCTTCCCGATCACCCTGCTGCACATCGCGGTCACGATGCTGATCCTGCTGGGGGCCGGCGCGCTCTACATCCTGCTGACCCCGCACAAGGAGATCACCCTCATCCGCGAAGGCAATGCGGCGGCGGCCGTGTCGCTGGGCGGCGTGATGCTGGGGCTCTCCATCCCGCTGGCGGTGTCGTTGCAGGCCTCCACGAACCTGATCGAGATCGGCCTCTGGGGCGCGGCCACGGTGGTGGTGCAGCTGCTGGTGTTCCGGCTGGTGGACGTCATGCTGCACGGGCTGCCCAAACGGATCCAGGACGGCGAGATGGCCGCCGCGGCCATGCTGGTCGGCGCCAAGCTGTCCACCGCCGTGATCGTCGCCGCCGCGGTGACCGGCTGATCCGATGCATTTCCCCAGGCTGCCGGACTGGGTGGTCTATGCGGCCGTCGTGCTCGCGCTGCTTTTCGCGGCGCTCGGGCGCGGCGAACGCGCCGACGCGCCTGCGGCGCCGCCCGACGTGGGCGAGCCGCTCGGGGACACCGTCGGCCCGGCCTCGCCCTTCGATCCCAACGTGGTGGTCGACGTGCCGAGCCAGACCGGCCCGGCCACCGGCACCGCCTTCTCCATCGCCCGCTCGGGCGTCTGGCTGACCGCCCGCCACGTGGTCGAAGGCTGCGCCCGGGCGGCGCTGGTGGTGGGCGACGGCGTCGGCGTGGCGACCGAGGTCCATATCGATCCGCGTGGCGAGGCGGCGCTGCTCTACACCGAGGGCGGCTCCGAGCCCCTGCCGCTGGCGCTGGGCGAGCCGCTGCGGCGCGGCCAGCGCGCCTATCACCCCGGCTTCCCGCAAGGCGAGCCCGGCGAAGCGACCTCGCGCCTGCTCGGGCGCGAGACCCTTCTCGTCAGGGGCCGCGGCGCCCGTAGCGAGCCGGTGCTGGTGTGGGCCGAGACCGGCCGCACCAAGGGACTGGAGGGTACGCTGGGCGGGTTGTCGGGTGCGCCGGCGCTGGACGCCCAGGGCCGCGTCGTGGGCGTCACGATCGCCGAGAGCCCGCGCAGGGGCCGCATCTATACGACCGCGCCCGAGATCGTGACCGCCACCCTGGCCGCCAGCGGCCGCCGCTTCGCGGCCAACGCCGAAGGACCCTCGCTGACGCCGCAGAACTACTTCTACGCCGCCGACGACCTGCGCCGCGGCCTGCGCGTCGCCCAGGTCGTCTGCCTGACGGATTAGGTCGCGGCCGCCGCCAGCGCCCGCTGCGCGCGTCGATGTCGCGCGCCCAGCACGAGGCAGAGGATCAGGGCCGGCACGCCGATGACGGCCGTTCCGGTGAAGAAGATCGCATAGGCGGTCATCGGGTCGTAGGTCCGCTCCAGCGTCTCCACGATCTGGCCCGAGAAGCCCTTCAGCACCTTGCCCAGCAGGGCGTAGAAGCTCGAGAGCAAGGCGTACTGGGTGGCCGTGTAGCCCAGGGTGGTCAGGCTCGACATGTAGGCCACGAGCGCCGCGCCGGCGAAGCCGGTGGACAGGTTGTCGACGATCAGCACGAAGCTCAGCGTCTCGACGCTGCCGCCCATGTAGGCCAGCGCCGCGAACGCCAGATTCGAGCCCGGCCCCAGGATCGCCCCCAGGATCAGGGTCGGGGTGAAGCCCAGGCGTACCGCGCTGAGCCCGGCGAGCGTGATGCCGACGACCGTTGCGCCGAGGCCGACCGTCGCGCGGACCCCGCCAACCACCTCCTTCGACAGGCCCACGTCCACGTAGAGCGGGCCCACCATCGGGCCCATCATGAAGTCGGGCAGCCTGTAGAGGCTGATGGCGGCGAGCATGAGCAGGGCGGCGCCGACGCCGTGATCGCGGAAGAAGGCGATGAAGGGGCCCACGACCGCGTCGAAGAGGCCGCGCGGCGTCCACAGCGCCGGACCCTTCTGGGCCTGGGCGGCCTCGGGGTTGATCCGCGCAGGCTCGGTCGCGAACAGCGTTGCGGTGAGGCCGATGCCGACCGCAAGCGCGCAGAGGACGTAGGAGTTGTTCCACCCGAGCTTGGCCGCGGCGATCAGGATCAGCGCGTCGGTGGCCAGGATCGCGATGCGATAGCCGAGCTGGTAGGCGGCGGTGAGCAGCCCCAGGTCCTCGTCGCTCTCGGCGCGCTCGATCCGCCAGGCGTCGACCACGATGTCCTGGGTGGCCGAGGCGAAGGCCACGAGCAGGGCGAAGCCTGCGAACGTCAGGAGTCCGCCCTGCGGTCCGATCGCGGCCATGGCGAACAGGCCCGCGCCGATCAGGACCTGCGACAACAGCATCCAGCCGCGCCGCCGCCCCAGGCGGCCGAGCAGCGGCACGCCGACCTTGTCCACCACCGGCGCCCACAGGAACTTCATCGAATAGGCGATGCCCACCCAGGACAGGAAGCCGATGGTGGCGAGCTCGATGCCCTCCTCGCGCAGCCAGAAGCCGAGCGTGTTGCCGGTCAGCATGAACGGCAGCCCCGACGAGAAGCCCAGCAGCAGGGTGATCAGCACGCGCGGATGGCGCAGCGCCTTCAGCACGTCCCGCGAGGTCGGGGCCTTGCGCTTCGGCGTGGCGTCGGCGGCGGTCTCTGTGGTCATCGACGTTCCTGCGGGACGCCCCCCGGCATCCTCGGTCAGCCGACCTTGGCGCGCGCCGCGGCCTTCGTCCAGCGGGCCCCGGCGCCGCACTGGGGTCCCGTCCATAGCGTCAGGATCGCCCGCAGCGCGTCGGGCGACAGCGGCTTGACCAGGAAGTCGTCCATGCCCGCCGCCAGGCAGGCGCGGCGGTCGTCCTCGAAGGCGTTGGCGGTCAGCGCCACGATCGGCGCGGCCACGCCGTCCTCGCGCATCCGGCGGGCGGTCTCCTCGCCCGAGAGGCCCGGCATGCGCATGTCCATCAGCACCAGGTCGAACACCTGGGCCCGCGAGGCCGCCAGCGCCTCTTCGCCGCCGACGGCATGCTCCACCGCGCAGCCTTCCCGCGTCAGCAGGGCGCGCGCCAGCATGGCGTTGATCGGGTTGTCCTCGACCAGCAGGACGCGGGCGCCCGGCGCGGCGGCCGCCGCGATCCGCTCGTCCTCACGGGGGTCGTCCGGCGCGCTGGCCGCGCCGGCGGCGACCAGCACTCGCTCAGCCAGGGAGGCCCGCCGCAGCGGCTTGATCAGGTATCCGGCGAATCCCGCCTCCCGCAGGGCGGGGATGCGGTCGCGCTCGTCGGGGGCCAGCATGACGATCGCCGTGCGGCCGGGCGGCGGCGAAAGCTCGACGTCATATCCGGCGGCGTCGATCAGCAGCACGTCCTCTATCGCCGTCTTCTCCAGCACGTCGGCGACGTCCGGCGCGGTTACGGCCTGGCCGCCGCTGGCGCGTACCTGCCGACGCGCGGCTTCGCGCACGATGGGGTTCTCGGAGATCACCGCCACGGTGCGGCCCTTCAGCGGCGGCGGCGCGTCCGCCTCACCGACGGGGGCGAAGTGGGCCTCGAACCAAAAGCAGGCGCCGGCGCCGCCGATGGCGCCGCGCGCCGCCTCGACGCCGACCTCCCCGCCCATGGCGCGCGCCAGCCGCCGGGCGATGGCCAGGCCAAGGCCCGCGCCGCCCAGGTCGGCGTGGCTCGCCTCGGCCTGGGCGAAGGCCTCGAAGATCCGGTCGCGCGCTGAGGCCGAGACCCCGGGTCCCGTGTCCTCGACGGTGAAGCGCAGGCGGCCCGGTTCGGGCGCGGCGACCGCCAGCAGCACGCCGCCGGCTTCGGTGAACTTCACCGCGTTGCCGGCGAAGTTGAGCAGGATCTGGCGCAGCCGACCTTCGTCGGCGTAGACCCAGCCCAGGCCTGCGGGCGCCGCCCAGGCGATCTCCAGGCCCTTCTCCCGCGCTCGCGGCGACAGCAGCTCGCTGACGCCGCGCAGCAGGCTCTCCACCTCCATCGGTTCGGCGTGCAGTTCGACGCGCCCGGCGCCCAGCTTGGCGAAGTCGAGCACGTCGTTGACCAGAGTCAGAAGGTGCTGGCCGCTCTCGCGGAGCGCCGAGACATAGGCCTGCTGCTCGGCCGTCAGGCGAGTGCCTTCCAGCAGTCGCGCCATGCCCAGCACGCCGTTCAGCGGGGTGCGGAACTCGTGGCTCAGCGACGCCAGCTGCTCGGCGCTGATGTTGGCGCGCGTCGGGCGGCGTTCGGAAAGGGGTCTCAGCGGTCTACGCATCCGCCGAACTTGGCCCATAGCGCTTAACGGTCGGTCAAACGGCGGCAGAAGAACGCGGGCGTCGGGGCGAACTTCGCGCTAAAGTAGACGGAACGCCAAAGCCGTCGTTTATTAAGGCCGTCATGTCGATGCGTAACGACACCGCCAGCCATCCTGCCGAGCTGCTCACGCAGCGCGAGCGCGAATGCCTGCGCCTGGTCGACCAGCATTTGAGTTCGAAGCAGATCGCCCGCGAACTCGGCATGTCCAAGACCTCGGTCGACACCTATTGCGACCGCGCCCGGCGCAAGCTCGGCGTGCCCGACCGCTACGAGGCCGCGCGCCTCGCCCGGCAGCTCGATCTTAACCCTGTCCTGACCGGATCAGGACAGGACGCGATCAGGACAGACAATCCGCCCGACCCTTGGCTGGATGACCCCGCAACCAACGGGGGAGCCCATGGGCGACTGGCAGAACTTCGACAATCGAGCGGTGATCGGACGGGCGCTTCGCCTGCGCCGGGAGATCGACGACTTCGAGGCCCGCTGGCCGGCCTTGGCGAACCGCGAGGAGACGCTTCCGGGCTTCTCCTGGACGCAACTGGAGCGACAGCTCGTCGACCTGTCGGCGACGCCCGCCCAGGCGGACATGGCCCGGCACCTGGTTTCCGCCACGCGGAAGCTGGCGCCGTTCAAGCCGCCGGAGATGGTGTTGCGCGAGATCCTGTGCCTGACCTGGGTTCTCCTGGACGAGAACTTCCGGCCCGATACGGATCAGGACTTGTCGCGAATGAGCTAGGCCCAGCCGCGCGGCTCGGCGCAATCGTGGCCGTGGCGATCCTGACTGCCCTCGCCTTTGGCGGGATGCTCGCGGGACTCCACGCGCTTCAGAGCCTGGTCGCCTCTTAACCCAACGCCTGAACGGCGACGAAACCCTGTTTTGTTAAACCCTTAGGCGCGCCACGGCCCGTGGCGCGATGGAGAGAGCTCATGCTCAAGCAACGACGTATGGCCGCCGAGCAGATCGCCGGCGCCCTCTTCGAGGCCGAGGCTGCGATCGACGCCGCCCTCGCCAAGACCGCCCACCTGACCGGCGTGATGCCCAGCCTGCGCACCATGGCGGGCGCCTCCGCCCTCATCGGCCAGGACGCCGTCGAGCGCGCCAGCCAGGCCATCATGGCCCTGGCCGAAGCCCGCCGCGCCATCGTCGAGACCCACAAGGAACTCAGCGTCGCCCAGGGCCAGGTCGGCCTCGGCGCCGTGGCCCTCGGGGACGCGGGCGACAAGCCGGCGCCGACGGCCTCCACGCAAGAGGCCGGTCGCCGCCTGCGCGAGGTGCGGGCGGCCTAGTCGCCCGTTCCGCAACTCCGAAGTTTTTGCCATTGTGGGCCCTCGGCAAGACCGAGGGCCCTTTTGTTTTCCCAGTTCTTCTCGCTCGCCCACCTGCCGTGGACCCTCGCCACCCTGGCGATGTTCGCCGTCGCGATGTGTCGTGGCGGCCCGGACGAGCGGCTGGCGGCGAATACGGTGCTGATCGGCTGGCTGCTCAGCAAGATCATGTTCCGCTACCAAGGCCTGGAAACCGAATGGGGCGTGCTGGTCGTGGACATCGGCGCGCTCGCGGTATTCGTCTGGATCGCGTTGCGCAGCGCCCGCTACTGGCCTCTGTTCGCCGCGGGCTTCCACCTGCTGTCGGTGGTCACCCATATCGCGCGCATGGTCGATCCGACGGTCGGCGGCTGGGCCTACCTCACCGCCGGGATCATCTGGGGCTATCTGCTGCTCGCCACCATCGCCTACGGCGCCTGGACTTCGCCGCGCTACGCCCAGGCCGGCGCCGGGGCGCCCGCAACCGCCACGCGGCGGTAGATCAGCGCCTCGGCGACGTGGACGCGTCGCACCGACTCGGAGCCTTCCAGATCGGCGATCGTGCGGGCGAGCCGCAGGGTCCGCGTCCAGCCCCTCGCCGACAGGCCGCCCGCCTCAGCCGCCCGCGTGAGCAGCGCCCGCGCCGGGTCGTCCAGCGCCGCGGCGGCCTGCAGGAAGTCGCCATCGGCCTGCGCGTTCAGCGCCGCCCCGCCAAGCCGCTGGGCGCGCTCCGCCTGCAAGGCCCGCGCCCCGCTCACCCGCGACGCGGCCTCGGCCGTGCCCTCTGTGGGCCCCGGCAGGGCGAGGTCGGCGGCGGTCACTGGCGGGACCTCCACCTGCAGGTCGATGCGGTCCATCAGCGGCCCTGAGATCCGCCCCTGGTAGTCGGTCTGGCAGCGCGGCGCCCGGCCGCACGCGCCACGTCCGGGGCCGCCCTGGCCGCAGCGGCAGGGGTTCATCGCCGCCACCAGCTGGAACCGCGCCGGATAGCGCACGTGGGCGTTGGCGCGGGCCACCACCACCTCGCCGGTCTCCAGCGGCTGGCGCAGGCTGTCCAGCGCCTGGGCGCCGAACTCCGGCAGCTCGTCGAGGAAGAGGACGCCGTTGTGCGCCAGGCTGACCTCGCCGGGCTTGGCCTTCAGGCCGCCGCCCGTCAGCGCCGCCATGCTGGCCGAGTGGTGCGGGTTGCGGAACGGCCGCGCGCGGGTGAGCTGGCCCTTGGCGATCAGGCCCGCCACCGAATGGATCATCGACGTCTCGAGCAGCTCCTCGGACGTCAGCGGCGGCAGCAGACCCGGCAGCCTGGCGGCCATCATCGACTTGCCCGAGCCGGGCGGGCCGGAGAATAGCAGGTTGTGGCCGCCGGCGGCGGCGATCTCCAGGGCCCGCTTGGCGTTCTCCTGGCCCTTCACGTCGCGCAGGTCCGGCGTGCGCTCGTCGTCAAGCATCGGCCCGGGCTTCGGCGGCGCCAGGATCTGGGTTCCGCGGAAGTGGTTCACCAGCGCGATCAGCGAGGGCGCCGCCAGCACGCGGGTCTCGCCGGCCCAGGCCGCCTCGGGCCCGCACGCCTCGGGACAGATCAGGCCCAGTCCCTGCGCGCCCGCCGCCATAGCCGCGGGCAGGGCGCCCGCGACGGGCGCGATCCGGCCGTCCAGCGACAGCTCGCCCATCGCCGCCCAGCCCTCCAGCGCGTCGGGCGGGATCACGCCCATGGCAGCCATGACCGCCAACGCGATCGGCAGGTCGTAGTGACTGCCCATCTTCGGCAGGTCGGCGGGCGCTAGATTGGCGATGATCCGACGGCCAGGCATCGCCAGGCCCATGCCCGCGAAGGCGGCGACCACCCGCTCGCGACTCTCGGCCACCGCCTTGTCGCCCAGGCCCACGACGATGAACGCCACCGCCCCGCCGGTGAACTGAACCTGGACGTCGACGCGGACGGCCTCCACGCCCGAAAACGCCAGGGTCACCACGCGCGCCGCCATCCTCGTCCCCAGCCCCAAGCTGTTGTGGTCAAGCCAGACTTATCCACAAACCACAGCATGAAGCGTGGCCTGGATCAAGAACAGAAAAGGAACTTTTCGGGAAACCTAAAGGATACGGCGACTTGCAGGCGCCTTTTGATGCGCTCGCCGAACGTGGTGCGCTAAGCGCCTTTCCGGAGCGCCTCGATCCGCGTCCACATCACCTCGGAGGCGTCGACGCCGGTGAACCGCTTCAGGGCCACCGCGCCCGTGGGCGAGGTGACGTTGATCTCGGTGAGATAGTCGCCGATCACATCGATGCCGACGAAGACCAGGCCGCGGGCCTTCAGCTCCGGCCCGATGGTCGCGCAGATCTCGCGGTCGCGGGCGGTCAGCTCCACCGGCTCGGCCTTGCCGCCGACGGCCAGGTTGGAGCGGATCTGGCCCTTCTCCGGCACCCGGTTGATCGCCCCCACGGGCTCGCCGTCGACGATCAGGATGCGCTTGTCGCCCCTGGTCACGGACGGCAGGAACTTCTGCACGATCACCGGTTCGCGGCCGATCTGGGCGTGCAGCTCCAGCATGGCGTCGATGTTGGGGTCGTCGGCCAGGTGTCGGGTCACGCCCGAACCGCCGCGGCCGTTCAGCGGCTTCATGACGATATCGCCGTGGCGGGTCCGGAAATCGTAGATCGCGTCCCGGTCCTGGGTGATCAGCGTCGGCGGCTGCAGGCCGGGGAACTTCGTCACGAACAGCTTCTCGGGTGCGTTCCGCACCTCGCGCGGATCGTTCACCACCAGCACCCGCGGATGGATCGCTTCCAGGAAGAAGGTGGTGTCGATGTAGTGCATGTCGAAGGGCGGGTCCTGGCGGAGCAGGACCACGTCGAACTCGGTCAGCTCGGTCCGGCGCCAGGGGCCCAGCGTCGCGTGGCCGCCGGCCACCCGCTGCACCTGCACGTCGCGGCCGCGGGCGAACACCCGGCCGTCCTCCATCGCCAGCTTGTCGGTGGTGTAGACGAACAGCGAATGGCCCCGCGCCTGGGCCGTCTCCATCATCAGGAAGGTCGTGTCGCCCTCGATGTTCACGCCCTCGATGGGATCCATCTGGACGGCGACTTTCAGAGACATGCGCTTCCTCGGGCTGAACGGCTCAGGTCAGCGACATAGGCGCTGCGCACGTCGCGCGCTAGCGTCGGCCGACGGCGTCCGTCGGCAGCGTGTCCGCACGGACCCCGACCAGCACCAGCCGCCCGCCCGGCGTGACGATCACCGCATCGGGGCCCTCCTGGCGCACCTCATAGGGCACGCCCGGCTCCACGACGACGCGGTCTCCCTCGGCGGCGGAGAAGTCCAGCACGTGGTCGGTCCCGACGTCGGCTCGCGTGACGAAGATGTCCGGCCCCCGCCCGCCGCGCAGCACGTCGTCGCCCTTGTCGCCGCTGATCCAGTCGGCGCCCGGACCGGCGTCGATCCTGTCGCCGCCGGCGCCCGTGCGGATGATGTCGTCGCCGTCGCCGCCGTCGACGGTGTCGGGCCCCTGCCGGCCCAGGATGATCTCCGCGCGCGGGCCGCCCCGCAGGAGGTCTGGTCCAGGACCGCCGGTGATGGTCGGCATCGGGCCGCGGGGCCGCACCCGGGCGACCTCGTATTCGGCGGGCACGCGATGCGGCAGGTCCAGGGCCGCGGCGATGCGCTGCCGGGCGGTCAGGCTGGCCTCCGGCGCCGGGGCCATCACCAGCGGCAGCCCGTTCTCCACCACCTCCAGGATGACCACGTCGGGCTGGTAGCGCTCGATGAGGTCGTCGCGCCACGGGCCGTCCTGATTGTGCGCCAGCACGATGCGGCTGAAGTGCGAATAGAAGAACGGCAGGAAGGCGTTGGAGAACGAGTCCATCGTCATCAGCAGCACGGGCTTGCCCGCTTGGCCGGTGTCGATCACCCGCGGCTGGGTCCAGTCCTGGGAGGGCGTGAGCCACGTGACGCGCAGCCGGTCCTCGGCGGCCGGATCGGCGAGCTCGGGGTAGTCGACGTTCACGAAGCTCGCGACGCCCAGCATCAGGGCGAGATTCCTGGGCTTGTTCGGGTCGCGCTCGCGGACCTCGACGAAGTCGTCCAGCGGCCGCGGCCCCTCGGCCACGCCCAAGGCCTGCAGCCGACGCATCACGGCGGCATAGCCGTAATAGGCGCCGAGACCCGTCCAGTGGGTGTCGTTCGGCGTGTAGGTCTTCAGGCCCCAGCGGGTCGGCTGCTCCAGCGCTTCGTGCAGGTAGAGCACCTCACCCGCCTGGGAACTGGCCGCCAGCGCCGGCAGCAGCTCGGCCGGGCGGTTCAGGTTCGGCCCCTTGAACCAGCGGGGCCCGAGCTCGGGATAGACCGTCTCCTTGTCGGGAGCCGCCACGACGAGATAGGTCGCGCCGCGGGCCCGGAGCGCCTCGGTCCGGCCGGCCAGTCCCGCCAGCCATTGGCCCGCCTGGGCGTCGGTGTAGGCCGGGTCGTTGCGGGCCGAGCCCAGGTGCGTGCCGTTGTCGAAGAACAGCCAGCCGTCGCGGCCGACGATCACCTTCTCCGAGCCGCTGACGCCCAGCTTGGCGCGGAGGAAGTTGAGGCCCCCGATCAGGTGCGGTCGGGCCGGGAAGTGGTCCGCCACCCAGGCGTCCGCCGCCTGCGGATACTCGCGCAACGCCCGCCATGACGCCTTCAGCTCGGGCGCTGGGGCCGGGGCGCGGTTCTCGGCGAGGTCGGGCGCGGGCGCGAGCCTCGGCGCCAGGAAGCCGGCGGCCAGCACGGCGGCGCTCGCTCCCATCAGCCCGATCCAATGTGCGCGGAGGGACCGGGCCATCAGAACCGGAAGTACAGGAAGGGGTTGAGGCTGGAGCCCGCCAGGAAAGCGACCGAGAGCACCAGGCCCGCGATCAGCAGCGGCGTGGCCAGCACGTGGACGCCCTGGGTGTCGAGGCGGGCTTCCAGGGTGGTCGAGGCCTCGAGCCTTGGCGCGCCGAGGCGCTTCATGGCCCAGGGCAGGGCCGGGTAGGCGAAGACGCAGCCCAGCGCCAGCGCCGCCAGCACCTGGTTGTCCAGCGCCACCTGGGTGGCGAGCGGCAGGACGGTGAAGCCGGTCGGATCCACAAGCGCGCGCCAGTAGCCCAGCGCCTGCGAAAGGCTCTCGTCGCGGAACAGCACCCAGCCGGCCATCACCGCTAGCAGGGTGTAGGCGGTGGCGACCACGCGGGGCAGCCGCTCCAGCAGCCGGCCGACGCCGAACCGCTCGACCAGCAGGAAGCCTCCGTGAAAGAGGCCCCAGACCACGAAGTTCCACGCCGCGCCGTGCCAGAAGCCGGTGAGCAGGAAGACGACCAGCAGGTTGCGCACCGTCTTCCAGCGCCCGCCGCGGTTTCCGCCCAGCGGGATGTAGACGTAGTCCCGGAACCACGACGACAGTGAGATGTGCCAGCGCCGCCAGAACTCCGTCACCGAGCGCGCCATGTACGGGTAGTCGAAGTTCTTCGGGAAGGTGAAGCCCAGCATGAAAGCCAGGCCGATCGCCATGTTCGAATAGCCGCAGAAATCGAAGTAGATCTGCAGCGTGTAGGCCAGCATGCCCAGCCATGCGGTTCCGGCGTCCAGCGCGCCGGGCGACAGGCCAAACGCGTGGTCGGCCAGCGGGGCCACAGAGTTGGCGATCAGCACCTTCTGGCAGAGGCCGACGATGAAGTACTGGATGCCCAGCCCCGTCCGCCCGGTCTTGCGCCGGTCGGCGTGCAACTCGTCGCGGATGTGGGCGAAGCGGACGATCGGACCCGCGATCAGGTGCGGGAACATCAGGATGTAGGCGGCGAACCGGGTCAGGTCGCGTTCCACCTCGACCTGTCTGCGGTGAACGTCGAACAGGTAGCTGATCAGCTGGAAGGTGAAGAAGCTGATGCCGAGCGGCAGGCGCGGGTCGATGGCCGGCAGCGGATCGCCCGGCAGCAGCCCGTTGAGGTTGGCCGCGACGAAGCCTGCGTACTTGAACCAGCCCAGCACCGAGAGGTCGATGGCGATCAGGCCGCCCAGAGCCAGCCTGCGGCGGCCCGGCTCGGCCAGCCCGTCCAGCCAGCGGGCGCCGAGATAGTTCAGGCCGATCAGGCCCAGCAGCAGGAAGACGTAGGGACCCTCGCCCCAGGTGTAGAAGACGGCGCTTCCGGCCAGCAGAGCGCCCGTCCGCCAGCCGCTCAGGTAGTAGCCGAGCAGAAACAGCGGCAGGAAGTAGAAGATGAAGATGACGGAGCTGAAGACCATCCGCCGTTGCCGCGCCCCGCTCCCGAATCGCGGTCAGGATGGTGGCCGCCGTCTCCTACGGCAAGGTTAGTTGAGACGGAGCCTGACCCGCTCGCGATGCGCCCGGGCCGCCAGCGCCGCGCCGCCGTCGATGGAGCTTGCCCGCTGCAGCGCCTCCAGCGCGCCGGTCAGTGCGCCCTGGCCCTCGCGGGCGGCGGCGACGTCCAGCCACGGCCGGTGGTCAGCGGGATCGAGCAGCGCCCGGCGCAGGGCGGCGCGCTCGGCGCGGGGATAATCGCGGACCGCGCTGGCGCGGGCGAAGATGATGTTCTGCAGCCGCATCAGGACGGCCCGGTCGCTCACCGGCGCCATCAGCCGGTCGAGCCGGTCGGCGACGTTCGGGGTCAGGCCGGCGTGCAGCGCCCGCCGCGTCAGCTCGGACGGCAGCACCACGCGGCCCTCCGAGAACGGGTCCAGCGCGAGCGGCCCCTCCTCGGTTTCGATGCGCAGCAGGAAATGGCCTGGGAAGTCGACGCCCTGCACCGTCAGGCCGCAGCGGCGGGCGGCGTGCAGGTAGAAGATCCCCAGGGTGACCGCCAGGCCGCGCCGGGTCTCGGCGACGGTGATGATGTCGGCGTTGCCCAGGCCTTCGGTGGCGAACAGGTCCCCGCTCAGCCGCAGGTCGCCCGCCATGCTTTCGGCCAGCGCCTCCTCGGCGCTTTCCCGCTTCAGCCGCTCGGTCAGACGCTGGACGCCCGCCTGGGCAAGGTCGCGCGCCACGCCCGGATCGCGCGCGGGATCCTCATGCACCGCGCAGGCGATCGCCGCCTCCAGCAGCGGGAACTCGCCCTCGGGGGCGGCGCCTGCCTCCAGCAGGATCGTCTCGGCCTCTTCGCGGTCCATCCGTGGTGAAACTAGAATCCTCAGGCGCCCTTCCAGGCGTCGGGAATATGCATAGGAAGTCGTCCCGGCGCGAGGGCCAGAAGGTCGAGGCGAACCGACGCACCTTTGAGCCCCGGCCGCCGCGCGGCCAGGGTTGCGCCGGCCCGGCGCAGACGGTCCCGCTGGTCGTGCCGGACGGCGTCGAGCGCGGCCTCGAGGCTGGCCCGTCGCTTGACCTCCACCACCGCCAGAACGGTCCCGCGGACGGCGAGCAGGTCGATCTCGGCCTGCGGCGTCTTCAGCCGGAAGCCGAGGATGCGGTAGCCTCTGAGCATCAGCCACAGCGCCGCGACGACCTCTCCCCGCCGGCCGGAGACGCGGGCGGCGGCGCCCCGCGCGCCGCGTTCGGCGAGGCGGCCGCTCACCGTTTCAGCTCCAGCGCCCGGCGGTAGAGGTCGCGGCGCGGAAGGCCCAGCGCCTTGGCCACCTCGGCCGCGGCGTCGGCGGGCTTCAGCCGGCCGAGCGCCTCGGTCAAGGCCGCGTCGGCGTCGGCGGCGGTGGCCTCCGCCTCGCGGCCCGGCCCCACCAGAACCACCAGCTCGCCGCGCGGGGCTTCGAACTGCGGATCGGCGGCCAGCTCGGCCAGTCGCCCGCGCACGATCGTCTCGTACAGCTTGGTCAGTTCGCGGCAGACCACCGCCTCGCGCTCAGGGCCGAGGACCTCAGCCATGTCCGCCAGGCTGTCGGCCAGCCTCGAGCCGCCCTCGAAGAACACCAGCGTCGCCCGCACGCCTGCGATCTCGGCCAGGAAGGTCTTCCGCGCGGCGGACTTTGGCGGCGGGAAGCCCGCGAACAGGAAGCGGTCGGTCGGCAGGCCCGAGGCGGCCAGTCCGGCCAGCAAGGCGGACGCGCCGGGGATCGGGATCACGGGGAAGCCCGCCTGCGCCGCCTCGCGCACCACGCGGTAGCCGGGATCCGACACCAGCGGCGTGCCGGCGTCGGAAACCAGGGCCACCCGGCCGCCATCGGCCAGCACGCTCAACGCCCGCGGCGTCGCGCGGCCCTCGCCGTGTTCGTCGCAGCGTTCCAGCTTCGCCGAGAGGCCGAACGCCTGCAGCAGCTTGGCCGAGACACGGGTGTCCTCGGCCAGCACCAGGTCGGCCTGGGCCAGGACGTCCAGTGCCCGGAGGGTGATGTCCCGCAGGTTCCCGATCGGCGTCGCCACGACGTAGAGGCCGGGCGCGAGCGGGGCGTCATTGAGGGTCGGCGGGGGCAGCGCGCGGGCCATGGATCGAGGCTTCGCCGCTCCGGGCCCTGATGGCAAGCCGCATCGCTGGAGTGTGCGCCCGGGACTAGGCCTCCGTCGCGAGGGCGGTCGTCAGGCTGTCCAGCACACGCCCGCCGGCCGGCGTGGCCCGCAGACGTTGAGCGTCGTCGGCCAGCAGCGCCAGCTCGACCAGGCGGCGCACGATCGGGCTATCGGGTGTGAGGCCCAGCGCCGCCACCTCCTCGAACGCCACCCCTTCGCCGACCCGCAGCCCGCCCAGCAGCCGCTCCTCGGCCACGTCCTGGGCGGTCAGGAGCTCGCGGTTGGTCCGACCCGCGATGTAGTCGGCCGGCCGGTCGGCGGCGGTGGTGGCGAGCCGGCCCTCGGGCGTCGTGATGCGCCCGTGCGCGCCGGGGCCTGCGCCGACGTAGTCCTGGCCGCGCCAGTAGACGAGGTTGTGCCGCGAGCGGGCGGCCTCGCCGCGCGCATGGTTGGAGACCTCGTAGGCCTCGAAGCCCGCCGCCTCGAGCACCGCCTGCGTGGTCTCGTAGAGTTCCGCCGCCGGCTCCTCGGCGGGCGGGACCAGCAGGCCGCGGCGCACGGCCCGATCGAAGGCGGTGCCGTCCTCGATGGTGAGCTGGTAGGGCGAGACATGCTCGGCGCCCAGGTCGACGGCGGCGCGCAACTCGTCCGCCCACGCCTGCGGCGTCTGGTCAGGCCGGGCGTAGATCAGGTCCACCGACAGCCTGGGAAAAATCCCCGCCGCGGTCTCGGCGGCCCGGCGCCCCTCGGCCGCGTCATGGTTGCGGCCCAGCAGCTTCAGCGCCCCATCGTCCAGCGATTGCAGCCCTAGCGACAGCCGGTTCACGCCGGCGTCCCGAAAGCCTTGGAAGCGGTCGGCCTCGGCGTCGGTCGGATTGGCCTCCAGGCTGATCTCCAAGTCGGCCGCGGGGATCCAGAGCCGGCGTGCGGCGGCCACGATCTCGCCGGTCCAGTCCGGGTCCATCAGCGACGGCGTACCCCCGCCGAAGAACACGGAGACCAGTTCGCGCGGCCCGGTCAGTTCGGCCTGCGCCTCGAGGTCGCGCACGATCGCGCGGGCCAACTCGGCCGCCTCCGCCTCGCGGCCGCGGGCCTTGTAGACGTTGAAGTCGCAGTACGGGCAGATCCGCGCGCAGTAGGGCCAGTGGACATAGACGCCCAAGGGAATCCCTTGGGGCGGGCGGTTCGTCACAACAGCGCCGCCTTCAGCTTGGCGAAGGCCCGTGCCCGGTGGCTCATCCCGTCCTTCACCGCCGGCTCCAGCTCGCCAAAGGTCTGGTCCATGCCCTCAGGGACGAAGATCGGGTCGTAGCCGAAGCCCCTGTCGCCACGCGGCGGGAATACGAGGGTCCCATCGATGCGGCCTTCGACGACCACGGCCGGTCCGCCGGGCCAGGCCACCGCAAGCGCCGAGGTGAACCAGGCCGAGACGTCCTCCGAGCCGGCCTCCTCCAGCCGCTCCTCGACCTTCCTCATGGCCAGCGAGAAGTCCTTGGACGGCCCCGCCCAGCGCGCGGAATGGATGCCGGGCGCGCCGTCCAGCGCCGTGACCGACAGGCCGCTGTCGTCGGCGAGCGCCACCAGGCCCGAGGCCTCGGCGGCGTGCCGGGCCTTCAGCAGCGCGTTGCCGACGAAGGTGGTCTCCGTCTCGTCCGGCTCGGGCAGGCCGAGTTCGCCCGCGGTCACCAGCTCGAAGCGTCCTTCGAGGATCTCGGCCAGTTCCTTCACCTTGCCCGGGTTGTGGGTCGCCACCACCAGCCGGGTCCCGGGCTCCAGTCGCAGGGCCATCCGCTTAACTCCGTCTTTACGCGCGGCGGACCATAGCGCGCCCCCGCCGTGCTGCATTGCGAAAGTTTAATAAGGTTACGCCCTATTCACGTGATCGAAAAACGATGCGGGCGTATCGATAATCACGACAAGTAAGCGTGTCCTATCCACCCACGATGCTGCAACGCAGCATTACTCAGACAGGAGAGTTCCGATGTTCGCCAACGTCATGTCCTTCGTCGACCGCACCGCCATGACCTTCGCCGTCGTGCTGGGCGCCGTCCCGATGCTGGCCATCGCCGCCGCTCAATTCTAGGCTCGGCGCATGGGGTTCGTCAGATCCGCTCCGGCCGCCGCCCGAAGGCCGGCCTGAGCGGGTCCGGACGAGAAGCAACGGGGATGTTCCACGCCATGCGCGCCTTGGGTCCGGGCTCGGTTTCCAGCTTCCTGAAGATCATCCTGGACGTCGTCTTCGTCATCCTGTGGGTGCTTCTGGCGGCGGTCGCCGTCATCACGCTCGCCGCCGTGCTGCTGAGCTTCAATCCCGACCTGCTGGCCGGCGTCACGCTCGACTCCGAGGCCGGCGAAGTGGTCCGTCGCGGACCCGTCCTCGCCACGGGGCTCGCCGCCCTGGCCGTCTATCTCGCCGGCGTCCTCGTGATCGTGGGCTGCCTGCGCCGCATCTTCGCCACGCTGACCGCGGGCGATCCTTTCCATCCCGACAACATCGCGCGCCTGCGCCTGATCGGCCTGATCCTGGCGGCGCTGGAGCTCGGCCGGTACGCGCTCTGGGCCGTGGGAGCCTGGGTGCTGCCGGGCGTCACCGACGTGGAGCCCAACTTCAGCCTCACCGCCTGGTTCTCTGTCCTGGTGGTCTTCGTGCTGGCCGAGGTGTTCCGCGAGGGCGCGCGCCTGCGCCGCGAAGCCGAGCTGACCATCTGACATGCCGATCCGCGTCAATCTCGACCGAGTCCTGCTCGACCGGCGCATGTCGCTCACCGAGCTCGCCGACCGCGTCGGCGTCACCATCGCCAACCTGTCGATCCTGAAGACCGGCAAGGCCCGCGCCGTGCGCTTTTCGACGCTCGCCGCGCTGTGTCGCGAGCTGGACTGCCAGCCGGGCGACATCCTGGTCTACGAGGCCGGCCCCGACGATCCGCCCGACGACGAGCCGGAGTGACCGGGGGGCCGAGCGGCGAGGGGCAAGTTAGCCCACCGCCGCCCGCTGCAGCTCGCACAGCTCGCCGATGCCCTTGCGGGCCAGGCTGAACAGGGCGTCGAACTCGGCCTGCGAGAAGCCGCGCTTCTCGCCGGTCGCCTGCACCTCGACGATGTCTCCGTTGCCGGTGAGCACGAAGTTGGCGTCCGCCTCGGCGTTCGAGTCCTCCTCGTAGTCGAGGTCCAGCACCGGCGTCCCGGCGAACACGCCGCACGAGATCGCCGCCACTTGGTCGAGGATCGGGTCTTTCGCGATCACGCCTTCGTCCAGCAGGTATTTCGTCGCCAGTCGGAGCGCGACCCAGGCTCCGGTGATCGAGGCCGTCCGCGTGCCGCCGTCGGCCTGCAGCACGTCGCAGTCGACGGTGATCTGGCGCTCGCCCAGCGCCTTCAGGTCGGTGACCGCCCGCAGCGACCGGCCGATCAACCGCTGGATCTCCTGCGTCCGCCCCGACTGCTTGCCGGCCGCCGCCTCGCGTCGCCCCCGGGTGTGGGTCGCCCGCGGCAGCATGCCGTATTCGGCCGTCACCCAGCCTTGGCCCTTGCCGCGCAGGAAGCCCGGCACGCCTTCTTCCAGGCTCGCCGTCACCAGCACCTTGGTGTGGCCGAAGCTCACCAGGCACGAGCCCTCGGCATAGCGCGTGACGTTCGTTTCCAGCGTGACGGCGCGGAGCAGGTCGGGCGTGCGTTCGGACGGGCGCATGGCGGGAACTTCCGGAATGGCTTCGGCGCCTTGCGCCGATGGAGGCCGCGCTTATCCTAAACCTGAGAGGCGCCGTCCATGGGCGCCGCAACCCGCATCGCACGCCGACGTGACAAATCCGTTCCTCGCCCGCGGGCCGACGCTGACCGAACTGGACGAACGCGCCCGCGAAATCTTCCGGCGCATCGTCGAGAGCTATCTGGAGACGGGCGAGCCGGTCGGCTCGCGCACCCTCTCCAAGGGCGGCCTGCCGCTTTCGCCGGCGTCCATCCGCAACACCATGCAGGACCTGACCCAGCTCGGCCTGCTGGGCGCCCCGCACATCAGCGCCGGCCGCCTGCCGACGCACGCGGGGCTGCGCCTGTTCGTCGACGGCCTGCTGGAGGTGGGCGACGTCGGCGAGGACGAGCGGCGCAACATCGAAGCCCGCCTGATGGCGCACGGCCGCAACTACGAGGACGCGCTGAACGAGGCCTCCAAGATCCTCTCCGGTCTTGCAGGAGGCGCGGGCGTCGTCGTCACCCCGGTCCGCGAGGCCGGCGTCACCCACGTGGAGTTCGTGCCGCTGTCGGGGGAGCGCACGCTGGCCATCATGGTCTTCGACGACGGCACGGTGGAGAACCGGCTGATCCGCCGCCCGATGGGCGTCACGCCGTCAGCCCTGCAGGAGGCGTCCAACTTCCTCAACGCCCGCCTGCGCGGCCGCACCCTTGCCGAGGCCAAGGTCGACCTGCGCGCCGATCTGGACCGCGCCCGGCGCGAACTCGACGAGACCGCGGCCCGGCTGGTGGAGGACGGACTGGCGGCCTGGGGCGGCGGCGAGGACGACGAGCGCGCCCTCATCGTCCGCGGCCGCGCCAACCTGCTGGAGGACGCCGAGGCCATCGAGGACCTCGAGCGCGTCCGCTCGCTCTTCGAGGACCTGGAACAGAAGGAACAGCTGATCCAGCTGCTGGACGGCGTCCGCGACGGCCAGGGCGTGCGCATCTTCATCGGCGCCGAGACCCGGCTGTTCTCGCTTTCCGGTTCCGCCGTGATCGCGGCGCCCTATATGACGGGGTCGCAACGGGTGGTCGGCGCGATCGGCGTGATCGGCCCCACCCGGTTGAACTATGCCCGGGTCATCCCGTTGGTGGATTACACCGCCCGCGTGCTTGGCCAGGTGATGAACGCATAAGACCAGGTAGGACATGTCCGAAGACAACACCTCGCCCGAAACCAACGGCTCCGACGGCTTCGATTTCGACGTCGCCGAGCTCGAGGCGCTGAAGGCCGAGAACCAGGCGCTGAAGGACCAGGTGCTCCGCTACGCGGCCGAGGCCGAGAACACCCGGCGGCGCGCCGAGCGCGAGGCCAACGATGCTCGCGCCTACGCCATCCAGAAGTTCGCCCGCGACCTGCTGGGTGTGGCCGACAACCTCGACCGGGCCATGACGGCCTCGCCGGCGGATCACCCCGACGCCCCGGTGAAGAACTTCGTCGTCGGCGTCGAGATGACGGCCAAGGAGCTGCTGGGCGCCTTCGAGCGCAACGGACTGAAGAAGATCGACCCGGCCAAGGGCGAGAAGTTCGACCCCCACAAGCACCAGGCGATGATGGAGCAGCCCGGGACCGACGTGGCTCCCGGCGGCGTGATCCAGGTGCTGCAGGCCGGCTATGAATTGCTGGGCCGCCTGGTGCGCCCGGCCATGGTCGTGGTCGCCGCGAAGGGCGCCGGCGGCGGGTCGCAAGGGGGCGGCGGCGATGGCCAGCCGAACCCCTACGCCGCCAACGAAGACGGCGATGCGGGCGGGTCTGTGGATACCCGCGCCTAAACCGCGTCCCGGCCCCTTCCCCCGAGGGGGATTTTGGCTAATGTCGCAAGTCCCTTCCTTTCGGGGTTAGGGGCCGGCGCGGGTGATTCGCCGCCGGCCCTGAAAAGGCGAGCCGGGACCTAAGAATGAAGCTGACGATCGAACGCGCCGCGCTGCTCCGGGCCCTGGGCCACGTGCAGAGCGCGGTGGAGCGCCGCAACACCATTCCGATCCTGTCGAACGTGCTGTTGTCGGCCGAACGCGACCGCCTGACGTTCTCGGCCACCGACCTCGACATGGAGATCGTCGACGAGGCGATGGCGCAGGTGGACCAGCCGGGCCAGATCACCGCGCCGGCCCACACCCTCTACGAGATCGTCCGCAAGCTGCCGGAAGGCGCCGACGTCTCGCTCAGCTTCACGGGCGAGGACCCCCGCCTGACGGTCCAGGCCGGCCGCTCGCGCTTCAACCTGCCGGTCCTGCCGGCCGGCGACTTCCCGGTGATGTCGTCCGAGGGCTTCGGCGGCTCGGTCGGCGTGGACGTCAACGACCTGATCCGGCTGATCGACAAGACCCGCTTCGCCATCTCGGCGGAGGAGACCCGCTACTATCTGAACGGTCTCTATCTCCACACGGTGGTGATCGACGGCAGCCCGCGTCTGCGCGCCGTGGCCACCGACGGCTCGCGCCTCGCGCTGGCCGACATGCCCGCGCCCGAGGGTTCGGCCGGCGCCCCCGGCGTCATCGTGCCCCGCAAGACCGTGGCCGAGGCCCGCCGCCTGCTGGAAGACGCCGGCGAGAGCGTCGAGCTGCAGGTCAGCCCGCAGAAGATCCGCTTCGAGCTGGGCGGCGCCGCGCTGACCTCCAAGGTCATCGACGGCAACTTCCCCGACTACGCGCGCGTCATCCCCAAGGACAACAACCGCACGGTCATGGTCGACGCCAAGCTGTTCGCCCAGGCTGTCGACCGCGTCGCCACCATCTCGGCCGAGAAGAGCCGCAGCGTGCGCATGGCCATCGAGTCGGGCCGGGTAATCCTGACCGTCCGCAACATGGAAGCCGGCCAGGCGGTGGAAGAGCTCGAGATCGACTACGACGGCGAGCCCTTCGAGCTGTCGTTCAACGCCCGCTACCTGCTCGACATCACCGACCAGATCTCGGGCGAGCAGGCCGAGCTGCGCTTCGGCGGCCCGAACGATCCCGCCCTCGTGCTGGATCCGGCCGACGCCGACGTTCAGTACATCCTGATGCCGCTCAGGGTTTAGGTGCGTCGATCCCTCCTTGCGAGGAGGGATCCCCCTCGGCTCAGTGCCCGTGCGGACCCTCGTAGACGCCGGGCGCCAGGCGCTCGTCTTCCGGACCCTCGGAGCCCGCCGCGAGCACGAAGCGGCGGTCGCAGTAGGGACATTCGACGAAGCTCGCCTCGCCCATCTCCAGCCAGACGCGCGGATGGCCCAGAGCGCCGCCGACGCCGTCGCAGGCCACACGGCCCGACCGGACGGTGATCGTCTCGGGCGCCGGCAGATCGGGCGTCACCGCCGGCTTGGCCGGCATCGGCTCCGGCTGCTTCTGCGCCTTGGCGGACTTGGCGGACACGAGTTTGCGGGCCATCGGAATCGAACCTCAATACGGCCGCTGCTTGGCGGAGCCGCAGCGCGCGCCTAGGTATGCGACCGCGGCTTTCGCCGTCAACGACAGGTGATCATGGACCTTCCGGAATACGCCATCGAGGCCAAGGGCGTGGTCAAGACCTACGCCGCCACCAAGACCACGCCCGAGATGCGGGCGCTCAAGGGGATCGACCTGGCCATCCCCCGGGGCTCGATCTTCGGGCTGCTCGGCCCCAACGGCGCGGGCAAGTCCACCTTCATCAACATCCTGGCCGGCCTGACGAAGAAGACCTCAGGCACGGTCTCGATCTGGGGCCGCGACATCGACCAGCGGCCGCGCGACGCCCGCGCCGCCATCGGGGTGGTGCCCCAGGAGATCGCCGCCGACCCGTTCTTCACCCCGCGCGAGGCGCTGGAGGTGGCCGCCGGGATGTACGCGGTGCCGAAGTCCGAGCGCCGCACCGACGAGCTGCTGGCGGCGCTGGGGCTCGCCGACAAGGCGGGGGCCTATGTCCGCCAGCTCTCGGGCGGCATGAAGCGCCGGCTGATGGTGGCCAAGGCCATGGTCCACAATCCGCCGGTTCTGATCCTCGACGAGCCCACCGCGGGCGTCGATGTCGAGCTGCGCCGCCAGCTCTGGAACTATGTGCTGGAACTGAACCGCAAGGGCGTGACCATCGTTCTCACGACCCACTACCTGGAAGAGGCCCAGGAGCTCTGCGACCAGATCGCCATCGTCAACCGCGGCCAGGTGGTGGCCTGCGAGCCCACGACGACGCTGCTGCGCCGGATGGACACCCGCAAGGTCCTGGTGACACCCGAGGAGCCGCTGTCGGCCGCGCCGTCGCTGCCCGGCTTTGAGACCAAACTCACGAAGGCCGGTGGCTTCTCGGTCAGCTACCGCACCGGCCAGTCCAGCGTGGAACAGGTGCTGGCCGCCGTCCGCGCCGCCGGACTGCACATCAAGGACATCTCCACCGAAGATCCCGATCTGGAAGACGTCTTCGTCTCGCTGACCTACGCGGCGGAGGAAGCCGGGGCTGTCTAGAGGTGTCGCGTCTCGGCCGGCGCGTCCCACCAGGCATTGTCGCGGCCGTTGGAATACCGCACCGGCGCCTCGGCAAGCTCCGCGGGGTCGGCATCGTCGAGCGCGCCCAGATTGATCGCGACGAAGTCGCCGCCCATCTCGGCGATGTGTCCGCGGCCGAACGGCCGCACCCCACAGGTCCGGCAGAACAGGTGATGCACCTGGTGGGTGCCGAACTCATAGTCCGACAAGGCGTCCTCGCCCTGCAGAAGCCTGAAGGCGTCAGGCTTGATCGAGACGTTCCAGGCCCGCGTCTTCGTGCAGATCGAGCAGTTGCATTTGCCCGTGCCGGCGGCGAGGTCGATCTCGGCCTGGAACTTCACCGCGCCGCAGTGGCAGCTCCCGTGGAACGTCTTCAGCATGGCTCGTCCTCCGTGTGTGGACGCACCATTTCACGGCCCTGCTGACAGCAGTCTGTCAGCAGGCTTCGCTCCCTAGCGGGCGGAGAAGACGGTTCGGATATCCGCCCACCGGTACGCGACCTCGTGCACCGTTGCGCCGCCGGGGCCGATCTCTTCCCGGGCTGGCTCGGCCACGCCGCCCAGGTGCTCGTAGAAGCCCCGCGCCGCGAAGTTCTCGCGCAGCACCGAGATCATCAGCGAGGTCGCGCCCTGCGCCGCCAGCGCACGGGCCGTCTCGGTCAGCAGCCGCCGCCCCACGCCGCGGTTCTGCGCGGCGCGAACGAGGTAGAGCACGACGATCTCACCCTCGCCGGGGTGCTGCCGCCGCGACGACGGCGCGCCCGAGGCGTAGCCCACGAGGCCGAAGCGGTCGGCCGCGGCCAGGGTCACGCCCGGCTGCCGATCCAGCGACCAGCGGAACCGGCGGGCGAACTCCGGCTCGCTCATCCGCGCCAGATAGGCGTCGGGCAGCAGGCCCTTGTAGGTCTCGCGCCAGCTCGTGACGTGGACACGGGCCATGGCCTCGGCGTCCGCGGGGCCGGGCGGGAAGATCAGATAGGTCGGCGCGAGCGCGGGCTGCGGCATCAATCCACAGCTTGGCGTTCTTCCGCGGGGGTTCAAGGGGTCGCGGGACTCAAGCCGACCCGTTAACGTCCGCGCGACCCATGAACGCCCAGTCGCCCACCGCCGTCCCCGATCCCGCCGCCGGCGCCTCGCCGGTGATGGCGCAGTTCTTCGACGCCAAGGCCCGCCAACCGGACGCGCTCGTCTTCTTCCGCATGGGCGACTTCTACGAGCTGTTCTTCGAGGACGCGCAGAAGGCGGCCGCCGCCCTCGGCATCACGCTCACCGCCCGCGGCCAGCATGCAGGCCAGCCGATCCCGATGGCCGGCGTCCCGGCGCATGCCATGGAGGCCTACCTCGCTAAGCTGGTCCGGGCCGGTTTCAAGGTCGCGCTGTGCGAACAGCTCGAGGATCCGGCCGAGGCCAAGAAGCGCGGCTCGAAGTCGGTGGTCCGCCGCGACGTGGTCCGCGTCGTCACGCCCGGCACGCTCACCGAGGACGGCCTGCTGGACGCCCGCGGCGCCAATCGCCTCGCCGCCATCGCCGTGCGCGCCGGCGCCGCCGCCGTCGCCAGCGTCGAGCTCTCCACCGGCGAGGTGGAGTGCATGGCCGTCACGCTCTCGGGCCTTGCCTCCACGCTCGCCGCGCTCGGCCCCTCCGAGATTCTCGTCCCCGACCGGCTGTTCTCGGACGAGGGCGTGAACGCCGCGCTGAAGGCGGCCGGCGGCTTCGTCCAGCCGCTGCCCTCGGCGCTGGCCGAGCCCTCCGCCTCCGAGACCCGGCTGAAGCGGCTCTACGGTGTCGAGACCCTCGACGGCTTCGGCCAGCTCTCCGGCGCCGAAGTCTCCGCTCTGGGCCTCATCGCCGCTCACCTGGAAACCACCCAGGCCGGCAAGGTCCCGGCCCTGTCGGCGCCCCGCCGCGCGGGCGAGGCCGATGTCATGGTCATCGACCCGGCGACCCGGAACAGCCTCGAGATCGAGCGCGCTCAGTCCGGCGCCCGCGACGGCTCGCTGCTGGCCGCCATCGACCGCACCGTCACGGCGCCGGGGGCCCGCCTGCTGGCCTCGCGCCTGGCCCGGCCGCTGCTGGATCCTGCCGCCATCGACGCCCGCCTGGATGCGGTGGCCTGGTTCTGCGAGTCCCGGCCCACGCGGCAGAAGCTTCGCGAATGCCTGCAGCGCCTGCCCGACATGGCCCGGGGGCTCTCCCGCCTGGCGCTCGGCCGCGGCGGGCCTCGCGACCTCGGCGCCCTGCGCGACGGGCTTGCGACCGCCGACGCGGTGGCGGGCCTCTTCGCCAAGACCAATCCGCTGGTCGAGGTGCCGGCCGAGATCGCTCAGGCCGTGGAGGCCCTGGATCTCGCCAGGCGCCCGGCCCTGGCCGATTTCCGCGACCTGCTGGTCGCGGGCCTCGGCCCGGACCTGCCGGCGCTGGCCCGCGACGGCGGCTTCGTGGCCGACGGCATCCGCGCGGAGCTCGACCAGGCGCGCGCGCTGCGCGACGACAGCCGCCGCGTCATCGCCGCGCTCGAAGCCCGCCTCGCCGAGGAGAGCGGCGTCGCACTGAAGGTCCGCCACAATGCGGTCCTCGGCTACTTCGTCGAGACCACCGCCAAGGCGGCCGAGCCGCTGACGCAGGCGCCGCTGAACGCGACCTTCATCCACCGCCAGACCCTGGCCAACCAGGTCCGCTTCACCACGGTCGAGCTCGCCGAGCTGGACGCCAGGATCGCCCAGGCCGCCGAGCGGGCGCTGGCCATCGAAGTCGACACCTTTGAGGCGTGGCGGAGCGCCGCCATCGCCGTCGCCGCCGAGGTTCAGGCCGCCGCCGAGGCCGCCGCCCGCCTCGACGTCGCCTCCGGTCTCGCCGAATGGGCCGAGGACGTGGGCGCGAGCCGTCCGGTGGTCGACCGCTCCACCGCCTTCGAGGCCGAGGCCGCCCGGCACCCCGTCGTCGAGGCCGCCGTCCGCCGCGCCGGCGAGGCCTTCACGCCCAACGACTGCCGCCTCGACGGGGCGGGCGTCGTCTCGGCCCGGCTCTCCATCGTCACCGGTCCGAACATGGCCGGTAAGTCGACCTTCCTGCGCCAGAACGCGTTGCTCGCCGTGCTGGCCCAGGCTGGCTGCTTCGTCCCGGCCAAGCGCCTGCGCATCGGCGTCGTCGATCGCCTGTTCAGCCGCGTGGGCGCCGGCGACGACCTAGCCCGCGGCCGCTCCACCTTCATGCTGGAGATGGTCGAGACCGCCGCCATCCTGACCCAGGCCACGCCCCGGAGCCTCGTCATCCTCGACGAGATCGGGCGGGGCACCGCCACCTACGACGGCCTCGCCATCGCCTGGGCCTGCGTCGAGCAGCTGCACGAGACCAACCGCTGCCGGGCGCTCTTCGCCACCCACTACCACGAGCTCGCCGTGCTGGAGGGCCGGCTGGCCTACGTCTCCAACCTCTCCCTGAAGGCCAAGGAGTGGAACGGCGACCTCATCTTCCTGCACGAGGCGGCGCCCGGCCCCGCCGACCGGTCGTACGGGGTGCAGGTGGCCAAGCTCGCCGGCGTGCCGCCGGCCGTGGTCGCCCGCGCCAAGCAGGTGCTGGAGCGCCTGGAGCGTGAGGCTGGCGCGCCGGCCCATCTTGAGGACCTGCCCCTCTTCGCCGCCGTCGCCGAGCCGGAAACCCGCTTCGGCCCCAGCAAGGTCGAGGAGACCCTGCAGGCCCTCGACGTCGACGGCATGAGCCCGCGCGAGGCGATGGACGCCCTCTATCGGCTTAAGGGGCTCTTGGGCGGCTGAGGCTTCGCCCGCTTCCGCCGCACCACCGTCACCTTGAAGGCCTGGCGCCCGCCCGCCTTCAGCCGTTTGCGGGCCTCGTCGGCGATACCGGACTTTGCGGCGCTGACGGCCGTCGGCGCGCCCAAGCGTGCGGTCTGCTTCTCGGCGATGCCGTGGCGCTTGCGGGCGCGGGCGTCCTGCTCGGCCTGTTCGGCGCGGCTCTGGGCCGTGCGGGTCGTCAGGTCCTTGATCAGCGCCTTGCCCTTGCGGGTCCGGCCGGTCAGGGACGGGGAGACGTAGCGGTTGGCGTTCCAGCCGACCGGCGTGGAGCCGCCCCGATACGATCCTCTGCTCATGCCTACGCCAAACGCCTGAAACTTGCGGACGCCCTCCGGCTCTCCTACTCGGAGGACGATGAGCCGGATCGTCTATCTCGCATTCCCGGCCGGGGGGAAGATCACCGGCGGGCAGAAGATGATCCTTCGCCACGTCGAGACGCTGTGCGAGCTCGGCTTCGACGCGGTCCTCTGGCTCAATGAGGGGATGACGGCGCCGGCCTGGCTGGACCACCGCTGCCCGGTCGAGGTCGCCACGCCGTTCCGTCCTGACGACGTGCTGGTCCTGCCCGAGGACGCGCCGAACGCCATCCGCCACGTGGCCGGCCAGGCGAACCGGGCGGTCATCCTTTGCCAGAGCCACCTGAACCTGGTGGCGATCGGTGATGAAGCGCTGCGCCGTTTCCCCCGGGATCGTTTCCCCGCCTTCATGGGCGTCGGACCGCGCGTCGTGGCGGCGATCCGGCGCGACTATCCGGAGGCCGACGTTGAGCTGGTCCACTGCTTCGCTGACGAGCGGGTCTTCCATCCCCGGCAAGAGCGGCGGCCCGCCGTCGTGCACATCCCGCGCAAGCGACCGGGCGAGGCGATGGTGATCCGCTCCCTTTTCCAGCGCCGGCATCCGCGCCACGCGGGGCTCCCCTGGATCACGCTGGAGAACGCACCCGAGCAGGCGGTCGCCGAGGCCATGGGCTCCTCCACCCTCTTCCTGGCGCTGGGCCGGCAGGAGGCGGTGGGCCTGACCCCGCTCGAGGCGATGGCTTCGGGCTGTGTCGTGGCGGGGTTCAGGTCGATCGGCGGCGGCGACTTCGCGACGCCCCAAAACGGCTTCTGGGCGCCGGAGGAGGACTGCGAGGCCGCGGCGGATGCGCTGGCGCAGGCGGCCGATCTCGTGGCGGCGGGCGGGCCCGCCCTCGAGCAGACGCTGGACGCCGCCGCCGCCACCGCCCGCGAATGGTCCTACGAAGCCTTCCGGCCTCGCCTAGAATCCTTCTGGTCCCGGATCGCGCCGGAAGCGCGGCGTTCATGAAACGCCTATATCAGGCTCCGACATGCCGCCCCGCCTGAAGCCCACCCACCTGGAATACGTCGTCGACGGCGTGAAGCTGCGCAGCCAGCTCTCGACCGCCGCCCTCGAACACATCGGCGACGAGGCCGCCCAGCGGCGTGCGGCCCTGGAGATCCTGAAAGGCGCGCTCTTCCGCGGCCGGATGATCGCCAAGGAGCGGCTGGAGAATGGGGCCGGGGGCATCGAGACCGCCCGCCTGCTGTCGGGCGTCACCGATGAGGTGGTCTCGGCGCTCTACGACTTCACGACGGTCCACGTGTTCCGCGCCCGCAACCCCACCGAGGGCGAGCGGCTGGCGCTGATGGCGGTGGGCGGTTACGGCCGCGGCACGCTCGCGCCGTTCTCGGACATCGATCTGCTGTTCGTCCGGCCGTACAAGCAGACGGCCCACGCCGAGAGCGTCATCGAGTACATGCTCTACGCGCTGTGGGACCTCGGCTTCAAAGTCGGCCACGCCTCGCGGACGATCGACGAGTGCGTGAAGCTCTCCCGCGAGGACTTCACCATCCGCACCTCGATCCTGGAAGCGCGCCGGCTGACCGGTGACGAGCAACTGGCCGACGAGCTGATCGAACGCTTCCGCAAGGAGGTGGTGAAGGGCACCGGCGCCGAGTTCGTCGCCGCCAAGCTCAAGGAGCGCGACGACCGCCACGCCCGCGCCGGCGCCAGCCGCTACATGGTCGAGCCCAATGTGAAAGAAGGAAAGGGCGGCCTTCGCGACCTCAACACCCTCTTCTGGATCGCCCAGTACCTGCATCCTGGCGAGAGCCTGGAGAAGGTGATGCAGCTCGCCATCTTCGAGCGCCGTGAGGTCTCCACCTTCATCCGCGCCCTGGACTTCCTCTGGGCCGTGCGCTGCCACCTGCATTTCGCCACGGGGCGGCCGGAAGAGCGCCTGACCTTCGACCTGCAGCCGGAGATCGCCCGACGCATGGGCTACGGCGACCGCGGCGACGCGCCCGCCGTCGAGCGGTTCATGCGGCGCTACTTCCTGTTCGCCAAGGATGTGGGGTCGCTGACCCGCGTCTTCGCCGCCAAGCTCGAGGCCGATCGGGTGAAGAGCGCGCCCAAGGGCATCAGCCGCTTCATCCCGGGGCGATCGGTGAAGCGCAAGCCGCTGGACGAGCCCGGTTTCCACGAGGTGGGCGGCCGGCTCGACGTCGACCCCGACGTGTTCGAACGCGATCCGGTCAACCTGCTGCGGCTGTTCAGGATCGCCGACCAGCGCAACCTCGACCTGCACCCCGACGCCTTCACGGCGGCCTCACGGGCGACGGGCCTGATCACCTCGGCGGTCCGCCGTGACCGCCACGCCGCCAAGGTGTTCCTCGACATCCTGGCCCGGGGTCGCGATCCCCGGACGACGCTGGCGCTGATGAACGAGACCGGCGTCCTGGGCCGGTTCATCCCGGAGTGGGGCCGGATCGTCGCCCAGATGCAGTTCAACATGTACCACTCGTACACGGTGGATGAGCACACGCTGCGGGCCGTAGGGGTGATCGCCGACATCGCCGCGGGCCGCCTGGCCGACGACCACCCGCTGGCGGTGCAGATCATGCCGCTGATCGCCGACCGCGAAGCCCTGTTCCTGGCGATGCTGCTGCACGACACCGGCAAGGGCGGGGCCGGCGGACAGGAGGTTGCGGGCGCCCGCGCGGCCCGGCAGGCCGGCGAGCGCCTGGGGCTCGACCGCTCCAAGATCGAACTCGTGGCCTGGCTGGTCGAGCATCACCTGGTCATGAGCGACTACGCCCAGAAGCGCGACGTCTCCGATCCCCGCACCGTCGCCGACTTCGCCCGTATCGTGCAGACGCCGGAACGGCTGCGCCTGCTGCTGGTGCTGACCGTCGCCGACATCCGCGCCGTCGGTCCGGGCGTGTGGAACGGCTGGAAGGGCCAGCTCATGCGCGAGCTCTACACCGCCACTGAGGCGGTGTTCCGCGGTGGCCGGGGTTCGGACGCCGCCGCCGCGCTCAAGCGCTATCAGGAGAACGCCGCCTACGACGCGCGCGTGGGCTTGGCCAAGGCCGACCCGGCGGCGGAGCCTTGGGCCGACGCCATGGAAGACGCCTATTTCACCGCCTTCACCGAGGCCGAGGTGCGGATTCATGCGCGGCTGGCGCAAGCCGCCGGCTCCGGCGCCGCCGCCGAGGGGCGGATCCGCAGCGACCTGAACGCCGCCGAGGTGGTCGTGGCCGCCGCGGACCGCCCACGTCTGTTCGTGGACCTCGCCGAGGAGATCACCGCGGCCGGCGCCAACGTCGTGGGGGCCCGCGTCTTCACGTCCCGCGCGGGCCAGGCGCTGGATGTCTTCTATGTGCAGGATGCGACCGGCGCGCCGTTCGGCGCCCACGATCCCCGCGCCCTGCCGCGGCTCGCCGAAGCGCTGGCCGCCGCCGCCCGTGGCGAGCCGCACGTGCGCGAGGCTCGCCGAACCCAGGACCTGGGCCGCGCGGCCGCCTTCGCCATCACCCCCACGGTGATGCTCGACAACGAGGCGTCGGAGACGTCCACGGTGGTCGAAGCCTCCGGGCGCGACCGGCCCGGCCTGCTGGCGGCGCTGGCCCGTCGGATCTCGGACGCGGGCCTGTCCATCCTCTCGGCCCACATCGATGGCTACGGCGAGCGCGCCGTCGACGCCTTCTACGTGGTGGACGCGGGAGGCCAGAAACTCACCGATGCCCGCAAGGGCAACGCGCTGAAGGCGGCCCTTCTGGGCGCGCTCACCGAAGCCGAAACCGACGGCGGCGACAATCGCCGCGCCAATTTGCAGCGCGCCCGCGCCAGCATCGCGCGCTAAAGGACCAACCGCATGCCTTTTCCCGATACTCACCCGGCTCTGGGCCGGGCCCTTGCCGCACGCGGCTACGCCGAGCCGACGCCAGTCCAGGCCGCCGTGCTCGAGGCCGAAGCCGGCCGCGATCTCCTCGTTTCGGCCCAGACCGGGTCGGGCAAGACCGTGGCCTTTGGCCTGGCCGCCGCGCCCGTGCTGCTGGAGGAGGCCGAGCGGTTCGGCGTCGCCGGTGTGCCGCTTGGCCTCGCCATCGCCCCCACGCGCGAGCTCGCCCTGCAGGTGGCCCGCGAGTTGGAATGGCTCTACGCCGAGGCCGGCGTACGCGTCGTCACCTGCGTCGGCGGCATGGACGCCCGACGCGAGCAGCGGGCGCTCGCCGCCGGCTGCCATATCGTCGTCGGCACGCCGGGCCGGCTGCGCGACCACCTGGAGCGCGGCAATCTCGACCTCTCCGGCCTGCGTGTCGTGGTGCTCGACGAGGCCGACGAGATGCTGGACCTCGGTTTCCGCGAGGACCTCGAGGAGATCCTCGACGCCACGCCGGACACCCGCCGCACGTTCCTGTTCTCGGCGACGCTGGCGAAGGACATCGTCACGCTGGCCCGGCGCTACCAGAAGGACGCCGTCCGCATCGACACCGTCCGGCGCGATGAGCCGCACGGCGACATCGAGTATCGCGCCGTCCGCATCGCGCCCAACGAGCTCGAGAACGCCGTCGTCAACGTTCTCCGCTATTTCGAGTCGCCCAGCGCGCTGATCTTCTGCGCGACGCGCGAAGCGGTGCGGCACCTCTACGGATCGCTGCGTGAGCGCGGGTTCCCGGTGGTCGCGCTCTCGGGCGAGATGGGCCAGAAGGAACGGTCCGACGCCCTGCAGTCGCTGCGCGACGGTCACGCGCGCGCCTGCGTCGCCACCGACGTCGCCGCCCGTGGGCTCGATCTGCCCGAACTCGGCCTCGTGATCCACGCCGAGCTGCCGGTGAACAAGGCGACCCTGCTGCACCGGTCGGGCCGCACAGGACGGGCCGGGCGCAAGGGCGTCTCGGTGCTGCTCGTGCCCTACACCCGTCGCCGCAAGGCCGAGATGCTGCTCAACGCCGCGGGGGTGGACGTCACCTGGTCGGGCGCGCCCACGGTCGACGAGATCCGCGAGCGCGACCAGGTGCGGATGCTGGAGGATCCCATCCTCACCGAGGCGCCCACCGACGAGGACCTGGCGCTCGCGCGCAAGGTTCTGGAGGGCCGGTCGCCGGAGGCGGTGGCCGCCGCGCTCGTGCGCCTCTACCGCGCCCGCCTCCCCGAGCCGGAGGAGATGTTCGAGGTCGCCGATCGCGTCGAGCGCGGCGAGCGCCCGGTGCGCGAGCGCGCCCCGAACGTCGAGATGGATGACGGCGTCTGGTTCCGACTGCCGGTCGGCCGCTCGCAAAGCGCCGACCCCAAGTGGCTGGTCCCGCTGATCTGCCGCCTGGGGCATGTCACTAAGAAGGACATCGGCCAGATCCGCATCTTCGACCGCGAGACCAAGTTCGAGATCAGCCGCGAGGCCGAGGCGCGCTTCCGTGAGGCCGTGGCCGGCGCCGAAAGAGCCGAAATGCGGGTCGAGCCGTCTGGACCGCCCGGCGAGCGTCCGCCGCCGCGCGGCCCTCGCAAGGGACCGCCGCCACACCGCAAAGGCCCGCCGAACGACCGAGAGCCCCGGCGTGGGCCGCCGCCGAAGGGCGCCAAGCCGCACAAGCGGCCGCGCGCTTGACGCTCCCGGCGATGCAGCCGACCAACGTGCCGTGACCGAGAGCCCGCGCGACATCCCTCCGAAGAAGGGCGGCCTGATCCGCTCGTCGATGATCTATTCGGGGTTGACGCTGGTCAGCCGCTTCATGGGCCTGGCGCGCGACCTGGTCATCGCCGCGCGGCTCGGCGCCAGCCAGACGATCGCCGCCGACGCCTACTACACGGCCCTGACGTTCCCGAACCTGTTCCGAAGGATGTTCGCGGAGGGCGCCTTCGCCGCCGCGTTCGTCCCGGACTACGCCAAGAAGCTCGAAGGCGAGGGCAAGGAAGCCGCCGACCGCTACGCCTCGGACGCGCTGGCCACGGTGGCGGCCTTCACCGTCCTGCTCACCGTCGTCTGTCAGCTCGCCATGCCTTGGCTGATGATGGTCTACAGCTACGGCTTCATGGCCGATCCGGCGAAGTTCAAGCTGGCCGTCGTCCTGACCCAGATCACGATGCCGTACCTGCCCTGCATGGTGATCGCCTCGCTCTACGCCGGCGTCCTGCAGGCCCGCGGCCGCTTCATCATCTACGGCTTCTACCCGACGATCCTGAACGTCGTGATGCTGGCTGCGGTGCTGCCGCAGGACGATCCGGTGCGGGCCTCGTACGCCGCCTCCGTCGGCGTGATCGTCGCCGGCGTCAGCCAGGCGGCGCTCTGCTGGTGGGGCGCGCGGCGCCTCGGCGCCCGGATCAGCCCCTCGCGGCTGAAGCTCACGCCTGAGATCCGTACGCTTGTCCGCCGCATGGTTCCCGGCATCATCGCCTCCAGCGCCACTCAGCTGAACCTGTTCATCTCGGCGATCCTCGCCAGCCAGGTGGCCGGCATGCGCGCGTGGCTGAACTTCGCCGAGCGCTTCTATCAGTTGCCCCTCAGCCTGGTGGGCGTGGCCATTGGCGTGGCGTTGCTTCCCAGGCTGGCGACGGCGCTCCAGCGCGAGGACCACGACGACGCCCAGGGCGCCATGGACCAGGCGGTCGTCTTCGGCCTGGCGCTCAGCCTGCCCGCCGCGGCGGCGCTCATGGCGATGCCGTTCTTCCTGCTGGACGCGTTCTTCGCCCGCGGCGCCTTCACCCACGCCGATGCGGCGGCCTCCGCCAAGCTGCTCTTCCACTATGGCTGGGGCGTGCCGGCCTTCGTGCTGATCAAGATCCTGCAGCCGGCCTTCTTCGCCCGCGGCGATACGCGGACCCCGATGACCTACTCGCTGGTCTCCATCGCGGTGAACATCGTCCTCGGGGTCGGCCTCTTCTACACCCTGGGCTTCGAGGGCATCGCGCTCGCCACCGCCGCGGCGTCGTGGATCACCGTCGCTCAGATGGCCGTGAAGCTCTGGGCCACTGACATCTGGCGGCCGTCCGGCCGAGCCATCGGCAAGGTGGCGCGCGTGGCCGCAGCCTCGGGGGTGCTGGGCGGAGCCTGCGTGCTGGCCTCCACCTTCCGCACGGCTCTGGAGCGGCCGCTGGGCTCGAAGGAGCTGACGATCATCCTCGTGTGCCTGGCCGGCGGCGCGCTCTATCCGCTGCTGCTGTTCGCTTTCGGCGGCGTCACCCCCGCCGAGGCCCGGGCCGCGCTTCGGCGCCGCAAGGGCGATGCCCCCGTGGCCACGCCCGATCTCTGACTTGCCGTCGGGGCCGCCCGCGGGCTATCTCGCTGACCATGACGATCCGGACGCGCAACACCTCGCTCGCGATTGGGCGATGGCGGGCTTAGGCCGCCGATACTGACTTTCATCGGGCTTGCGCCCGCACGTCCATTTCGCTCAGAAGCCCAACATCATGACCGATCAAGCTCCCGCCCCCTACGCGGGCCCTCAACGCGTGCTCTCCGGCGTCCAGCCGACCGGCGACCTCCACCTCGGCAACTATCTCGGCGCCCTGGCCAAGTTCGCCCGGCTCCAGCACGAGCAGCCGACGTTCATCTTCGTCGCCGACATGCACGCGATCACCGTGTGGCAGGAGCCGGCGAAGCTGAAGCAGCACGTGCGCGAGATCGCCGCCGCCTACCTGGCCACAGGCCTCGATCCGAAGGTCGCCGCCATCTTCGCCCAGTCGGCGGTGCCCGAGCACGCCGAGCTCGCCTGGATCTTCAACTGCGTCGCCCGCCTCGGCTGGCTCGACCGGATGACCCAGTTCAAGGAGAAGAGCGGCAAGCACAAGGAGCGCTCCAGCGTGGGGCTCTACACCTATCCGGTGCTGCAGGCGGCCGACATCCTGGTCTACAAGGCGACCCACGTGCCGGTCGGCGACGACCAGAAGCAGCACCTCGAGCTGACCCGAGATATCGCCCAGAAGTTCAACAACGACTTCCAGGCGCCCGGCTTCTTCCCGCTGCCCGAGCCGCTGACGCAGGGGCCCGGCGCGCGGGTCATGAGCCTGCGGGACGGGTCGGCGAAGATGTCGAAGTCCGATCCCTCGGACCAATCGCGGATCAATCTCACCGACGACGCCGACGCGATCGCCAGCAAGGTGCGCAAGGCACGCACCGATCCCGACCCGCTGCCGGAGACGGTGGAGGGCCTGGAGGGCCGGCCGGAAGCCCGCAATCTGGTCGGCATCTACGCGGCGCTCGCCGGGAAGACCGACGCCGAGGTGCTGGCCGAGTTCGCCGGCCAGGGCTTCGGGGCGTTCAAGCCGAGGCTCGCCGACCTCGCGGTATCGGTGATGTCGCCGATCGGGGGCGAGATGCGCCGGCTGCTCGCCGATCCATCCGAGATCGACCGCATCCTCACCGACGGCGCGCAGCGGGCCCGGGAGATCGCCGTGCCGGTGGTGGCCGAGGTCAAACGCCTCGTCGGCTACTGGGCCGGCTGAGCCGCCCGCTTGCCTCCGTCTCCAGGGCGCCGCACCGTCCGAACATGAGCACCAGCAAACGCAAGTTCCTGGTCGTGGCCGACGGCACGCCGGAATTCCAGGCGGCCCTGCGCTTCGCCTGCCGCCGCGCCCGCTCCACGGGCGGGCACGTCGCGCTGCTGAAGGTGATCGAGCCCGCGGTCTTCGAGCACTGGTCGGGCGTGCGCGACGAGATCGAGCGCCAGCAGCGCGAAGAGGCGGAGGCCGAACTCCAGGACTCCGCCGGCCTGGTGCTGCAGGAGACCGGCCTTCCGCCGGAATTCCTGATCAAGAACGCCGACAGCGTGCGGGTCGCACTTCGTCAGGTCCTCACGGAGGACGAGGACATAAAGATCCTGGTGGTCGCCGCCGCCGTCGGCGGGCGCGGTCCGGGCGCCCTTGTGGCCTCGATCGCCAAGGACGGCGTGAAATGGGGCGATCGCAAGGTCCCGGTCACCATCGTCCCCGGCGACCTCACCGACGCGGAGATCGCCGATCTGGCTTAGGCTCGGAGACGTGCGGAACTTGCGTTGGAACCCAGGGGACGCCACATCTGACGCATGTTCATCCAGACCGAAGCTACGCCCAATCCCGAGGTCCTGAAGTTCTTGCCCGGCAAGACCGTCCTGGGCGAGGGTACGCGCGATTTCCGCTCGACCGACGAGGCCCAGGCCTCGCCCCTGGCGGCGGACATCTTCGACATCGAAGGCGTGCAGCGGGTGTTCTTCGGCCCCGACTTCATCACCGTGGGCAAGCACCCGTCGTTCGACTGGCCGCACCTCAAGGCGCCGGTTCTGGCGGCGATCATGGATCACTTCACCTCGGGCCGCCCGATGTTCGCCGAAGAGGGGGAGCAGTCCGGCGGCCACGACGAGGGCGTGTACGAGGGCGAGACCGCCCAGATCGTCGCCGAGATCAAGGATCTGCTGGATACCCGAATCCGCCCCGCGGTCGCCCAGGACGGCGGCGACATCCTCTTCCACAAATTCGAGCCCGACACCGGCGTCGTGTGGCTCAACATGCGCGGCGCCTGCTCGGGCTGCCCCTCCTCGACCGCGACCCTGAAGGCCGGCGTCGAGAACATGCTGAAGCACTATGTGCCGGAAGTGACCCGCGTGGAGCAGACGCTGGGATAGCCTTCCCGCCGCGCCTCCCATCCGCTAACCCCGCCCGATGATCGCTCTGGGGCTCGACACCTGCCTGAACGCCTGCTCGGTGGCCGTGGTCGACGGCGAGCGGGTGCTGGCGCACCGGTCCGAGGTGATGGCGCGCGGCCACCAGGAGCGCCTGGCTCCGATGGCCGAAGCCGTGATGGCCGACGCCGGGCTCGCTTTCCCCAGACTGCAACGGATCGGCGCCACCGTCGGGCCAGGCTCCTTCACCGGCCTTCGCGTCGGCGTGGCCTTCGCCAAAGGTCTGGCCTCCGCCCTGGCCATCCCGACGGCGGCTGTCGGCGTGCTGGAGGCGCTTGCGGCCGAGGCCGACGGCCTCGTGGCCGCCGCCGTCGACGCTCGCCGCGAGCAGACCTATCTGCAGGTCTTCGACGCCGGACGCGCGCTGATGGCGCCTGACGTGCTGCCGATCCCCACCGCCGCGGCCCGGCTCGTGGAACTGGCTCAGGGCCGGCCGCTGAGCCTGGTCGGCTCGGGGGCTCCGCTGCTGGCCGACATCGCGCCCGGCGCCATGGTCCTTACGCCCGAGGGCTGCGACGCCCGCACAGTGGCCCGGCTCGCCGCCGCGCGCGCCGCCGGACCGCTGAAGCCGCTCTACCTGCGCCCGCCCGACGCCAAGCTGCCCGGCGGCCGGTCACCCAAATGAACCTGCGCCGAGCCGAGGCCTACGACGCCCCGCTGATGGCGACGATCCACGCCCAGGCCTTCGACCGGCCCTGGGACGCCGCGGCCTTCGCGGACCTGCTGGCGGGGTCCGGCGTCTTCGCGCTGCTCGCCTTCGACGAGGATGCGACGGGTCTCGTGCTTTGCCGCGCGCTGGCGGGCGAGGCCGAGGTCCTGACCGTCGCCGTGCCGCCGTGGGCGCGCCGGCGCGGCGTCGCCAAGGCGCTGCTGACGGGAGCCTTGGGCTTTGCGCACGAACTCGGCGCGGCGGCGGCCTTCCTCGAGGTGGACGTCGACAACCGTCCCGCCATCGGGCTTTACGAGGGCCTGGGGTTCGAGCGGGCCGGGCTGCGGAAGGCGTATTACGATCGCGGCGCTGCAGGCCGCGCCGACGCCCTGGTCATGCGGCTCGACCTTGGAACGCAAGGCCACTAGACCTATCCTTGGTCAAAGCAGTGGAGGCTCCGTGGCGGACCGCATCGAGAAGCTCTGTGTCGACAAGGGCATGCGCATGACTGAGCAGCGCCGGGTGATCGCCCGCGTGCTCTCGATGTCCAGCGACCACCCGGACGTGGAAGAGCTGCATCGCCGCGCCCATGCCGTCGACCCGCACATCTCGATAGCCACCGTCTACCGGACGGTTCGGCTGTTCGAAGAGGCCGGGATCATCGATCGCCTCGATTTCCGCGACGGGCGCTCGCGGTACGAGGAGCACACCGATGATCACCACGACCACCTCATCGACATGAAGACCGGCAAGGTGGTGGAGTTTGTCGATCCCGAGATCGAGGCCCTTCAGGAGGCCATCGCGCGCAAGCTCGGCTACAAGCTCGTGGACCACCGCCTCGAGCTGTATGGCATGCCCATCGAGGACTAGTCGCCTTGCGTAGGGGCTCCGCCGACCCCATAACGCCCGCCATGTCCGAGACCGCGCCCGCCAAGCGCCTCTACATCAAGACCTACGGCTGTCAGATGAACGTCTATGACAGCGAGCGCATGGCCGACGTCCTTGCGCCGCTGGGCTATGGCATGACGGACGATCCCGCGGCCGCCGACCTGGTCGTGCTGAACACCTGCCACATCCGCGAAAAGGCCACCGAGAAGGTCTATTCCGAGCTCGGAAAGCTGCGCGAGATGCGGGACGAGCGGCTGTCCGAGGGCGGGTCGCGCATGACCATCGCCGTGGCCGGCTGCGTCGCCCAGGCCGAGGGCGAGGAGATCATGCGCCGGCAGCCTGCGGTGGACCTCGTGGTCGGACCCCAGGCGTACCACCAGCTCCCCGAGCTGATCGCCCGCTCCCACCGCGCGCGCGGCGAGCGCCTGGCCGCCGACTTCGCGCCGGACGAGAAGTTCGACACGCTGCCCAGCGACCGGCGGCCCACGGGCGTCAGCGCCTTCCTCACCGTCCAGGAAGGTTGTGACAAGTTCTGTACGTTCTGCGTGGTGCCCTACACGCGCGGCGGCGAATGGAGCCGGCCCCCCGACGCCATCGAGGCGGAAGCGCGTAGTCTTGCGGCGCAGGGCGTGCGTGAGGTCACCCTGCTGGGCCAGAACGTCAACGCCTACGGCGGCGAGGGCGGCTTGGCGGGTCTGGTGCGCCGGCTGGCGACGATCCCAGGCCTCGACCGGATCCGCTACACCACGAGCCATCCTCGCGACATGGACGAGGCCCTGATCGCCGCTCACGGCGAGGTGGAAGCCCTGATGCCGTACCTGCACCTGCCCGTGCAGGCCGGTTCGGACAAGATCCTGCGGGCGATGAACCGAACCCACACGGCGGAAAGCTACGTCCGCGTGGTCGAGCGCGTCCGCGCCGCGCGCCCCGACATCGCGTTGTCAGGCGACTTCATCGTGGGTTTCCCGGGGGAGCGCGAGAGCGACTTCGAGGCGACGCTGCAGCTCGTGCGCGAGGTGGGCTACGCCAGCTGCTTCTCGTTCAAGTACTCGCGCCGTCCCGGCACGCCGGCCGCCGCCCTGCCGGGCCAGGTGCCCGAGGAGGTGAAGGAGGAGCGGCTGTCGCGGCTGAACGCCCTGCTGGACGAACAGCGGATGGCCTTCAACCAGGCCCAGACCGGGCGCACGCTGAAGGTGCTGTTCGAGAAGGCCGGCCGCCATCCCGGTCAGCTGGTCGGCAAGAGCCCCTATCTGCAGGCGGTGCACGTGACGGCCCCGGATCGGATGCTCGGCGAGATCGTTCCGGTGAAGGTCGAGAGCGCCGCCCAGAACAGCCTGGCGGGCGTTGTGGAACTGGAGACGGCTTGAGCCGAGCGCCTGAATTCATCGCCCTGTCGGACGCCGCGGTGCGCGCCGTCGCAGGGGCGAACAGCCGCCATGCGGCGCTGATCGAGGACGCCTTCGGCGTGCTGGTCGAAACCCCCGGCGGCGGCGTGTCGCTGAGCGGGGACACCAGGGCCCGCGGGCAGGCCAAGAAGGCGGTCCATGCGATCGCCGACCGCGCCGACCAGGGTCTGGAGGTCAATGAGGCCGACGTCCGCGTCGCCATCGGGCAGGCGCGCACGGGCTCCGGCGCGCCCGGAGCCGCGCCCCTGCCGGTGGGTCGGCGAGGGCAGGTGGCGCCGAAGACGGCGACCCAGGCGACCTACCTCCAGGCGCTGGCTGCCTGCGAACTGGTCTTTGGCCTGGGACCCGCAGGCACCGGCAAGACCTTCCTCGCGGTCGCGCACGGCGCGGGCATGCTGCTGCAGGGCGCAGTCGACCGGCTGATCGTGTCGCGGCCGGCCGTCGAGGCCGGGGAGCGGCTCGGCTTCCTGCCCGGCGACATGAACGAGAAGGTCGACCCCTACATGGCGCCCGTGTGGGAGGCGCTGACCGATATCCTCGGCGCTGAACAGCTCCGCCGTCGGCGCGAGAAGGGCGAGATCGAAGTGGCGCCCATCGCCTTCCTGCGCGGTCGAACGCTGAGCCACGCCTTCGTCATTGTCGACGAGGCGCAGAACGCCAGTCGCGCGCAGATGAAGATGGTGCTGACCCGGCTGGGCGAAGGCTCGCGCATGGCGGTGACCGGCGACCCGACCCAGATCGACCTGCCGAACCCGGCCGACTCGGGTCTCGCCCACGCGGTGAGCCTGCTGGACGACGTGAAGGGCATCGGCGTGGTCCGCTTCTCGTCGGAGGACGTCGTGCGGCATCCGCTGGTGGAGCGGATCGTGCGCGCCTACGATGCCGACGCCGCGCGGCGCGGGCGGACCGTTTGATCGACATCGAAGTCGAGGACGGGGCCTGGACGGCGGCGCTCGCGGACGCCGAGGCCCTGACGCGTCGGGCCGCAACGGCCGCGCTGCTGAGCGAAGGCGCCGAGGGCGAGGGCGTGAGCCTGTTGCTGACCGATGACGCCACGGTCCAGGCGCTGAACGCCCGCTTCCGCGACCAGGACAAGCCGACGAACGTGTTGTCCTTTCCCGCGCCGCCGAACCCGGAGAAGCATCTGGGCGACGTGGCCCTGGCGTTTGGCGTCTGCGCCCGGGAAGCGGTGGAACAGGGCAAGCCGCTCGCCGATCACCTGCAGCATCTGGTGGTGCACGGCGTCTTGCACCTTCTCGGATACGACCACATGAGCGAAGATGAGGCCGAGGCCATGGAAGGCCTCGAGCGCGTCATCCTGGCCGGACTGGGGATTTCCGACCCCTATGCGGCCAGCGAGGGAGAGCATGACTGACCTCGACCCATCGAGTAGGCGCGGCCCGGGCCGACGGCGCGGGCTGATGGCGTTCATCGATTTCTTCCGCCGGAGCGCCGATGGGGCGACCGACGTGACGCCCGAGCCGGAAACGGAGGGGGCGGGCGAACTGGTCAGCCAGGCCCGCGCCTTCCAGGACCTGCGCGTCGAGGACGTGATGAAGCCGCGCGCGGACATCGTGGCCGTCGAGCGCAGCAGCACGTTCTCCGAGGTGGTCGCCCGTTTCGTCGAGGCCGAGCACAGTCGCATGCCGGTCTACAAGGACACGCTGGACGAGCCGGTGGGCGTCGTCCACGTGAAGGACGTCTTCAAGCTGCTGGCCCGCAAGACCCGCAAGCCAAAGCCCGAGGACCAGATCCTGCAGGGCCGTTACCAGCTCGTCCGCAAGGTGCTGTACGTGCCGCCGTCGATGGCTGCGGCCGAACTGCTGGCGCTGATGCGCACCCGGCGGACCCACATGGCCCTCGTGATCGACGAGTTCGGCGGGACCGACGGCCTCGTGACCCTGGAGGATCTCCTGGAGAAGCTGGTGGGCGAGATCGCCGACGAGCACGACGAGGAGGGTGACGCCGGCTTCACGCCCATCGTCGAGGACGACGAGGGCTGGATCGCCGACGGGCGCGCGCCGCTTGAAGAGCTGGAGCAGGCGATCGGCGACGGCGTGGACCTCGCGCCCGAAGACCTGGACGAGGAAATTGAGACCGTCGCCGGCCTCGTGAACGCCCTGGCGGGCCGGGTGCCGCAGAAGCGTGAGCGGATAGACCACCCCGATGGCTTCTCCATCGAGGTGCTGGCCGCCGATCCACGGCGGGTGAAACGCGTGCGGGTGCGCCGCGCGCCCGCCCCGGCCTCCGCCGAAGCCTGAGCTTCCGTTGCGCAGCGCCTGGCTTCTCCGTCTATGGGCCCTGCTGGGCGGCCTTGGCGCCGCCCTCGCCCATCCGCCCTTCGGCCTGCTGCCGGGCCTGCTGGGCTATGCCCTGATCCTGCGAGCGCTGGAGGTGGACGACGACCGACCGCTGCGTTCGGCCTTCTTCCGCGGCTGGCTGGCCGGTCTCGGCTACTTCGGCCTCTCCACCTGGTGGATCGTGGAGCCGTTCCTGGTCGACGTGAAGGCGCACGGCTGGATGGCGCCCTTCGCGTTGGTCGCCATGGCCGGCGGGCTGGCGCTGTTCTGGGGCGCGGCCGGCCTGCTCTATCGGGCGATGAAGCCGGAGGGCGCCTGGAAGGTGCTGGTCTTCGCCGGCGTCTTCGCCGCCTTCGAATGGCTGCGCGGCCACGTGCTGACCGGCTTTCCGTGGAATCTGCCGGGCGAGGCGTGGCGTGCGGGCGGCCTTCCGTCACAGGCCGCGGCGCTGGTCGGCGCCTACGGGCTCAGCTGGATCACCCTGGCCCTGGCGGCGACCCCTGCCCTGGTCGCCCTGAAGCTCGGACGAGGCGCCAGGATCGCGGCGCTGGCGCTGGCCGGCATCGGGCTGGCGGCGCTCTACGGCTACGGCTGGAGCCGTCTCGAGGGCGCGCCGACCTCGAACGCCCGGGCGGACGCACCGCGCATCCGCGTGGTCCAGGCCGACATCGATCAGAAGGACAAGTGGAAGCCCGAGAACCTCCGGCTTATCTTCGAAGCCTACAGCGGCCTAAGCCGGCGACCCGCGGCGGCGGCGCCCGACATCGTCGTCTGGCCCGAGGGCGCCCTGCCGGCGGTGATCGACGATCTCATCGCCCCGGGTTCGGTCTATGGCCCGCTGCTGGTCGACACGCTGCAGAACGGCCAGACGCTGCTGATGGGCGCGAACCGGGCCGAGGTCACGCCCGCCGGCGAAGCGCGCTACTTCAACAGCCTGGTGGCCTTCCGGCGCGAAGGCGGCGGACTGCGCGTCACCGGCGTCTACGACAAGCACCGCCTGGTGCCCTTCGGCGAGTATCTGCCGCTGGGCGAGGCCGCCACGAAGCTCGGCATCCGCAGCCTGGTCCACATGCCGGAGGACTTCACCGCCGGATCGCCCCCACGCCCGCTCGCGCCCGCCGGCACGCCCGCCCTGCAGCCCCTGATCTGCTACGAGGCCCTGTTCCCGGGCTTCACCCGCGCCGGCGCGCAGCGGGACGCGGTCCGCCCCGCCTGGATCCTGAACATCTCGAACGACGCATGGTTCGGACGCACAAGCGGACCGCTGCAGCATCTCAACATCGCGAGCTACCGCGCCATCGAGGAGGGGCTGCCGATCGTGCGCTCGACGCCCACAGGCGTTTCGGCCGTGATTGACGCCTATGGGCGGATCGTCCCGGGCGCGAGCTTGGGCCTTGGCGAATTCGGGGTGCTCGACGCCCCGCTCCCCGCCGCTCTGCCGCCGACGCCCTTCCACAGGTGGGGCGACGGCCCCTTCGCCGTCATGCTGGCGCTGTCGGCGCTGGCGTGGATCATGAGCCGCGTTCATCGACCGTGATTATGTGACGCAGCCCCCGTCGGTTGCGATTTTCGGAAGCTTCGGTATGGGGCGTCCATGAACAGCTTCCCTGACGTAGACCGCGACGCGCCGAACCCCGTGGACCGCCACGTGGGCTTGAGAATCCGCATGCGGCGCAAGGAGTTGGGCATGAGCCAGGAGCGTCTGGCCGAGTCCATCGGCCTGACGTTCCAGCAGGTCCAGAAGTACGAACGGGCGACCAACCGCGTCAGCGCCTCCAAGCTCTGGGAAATGGCCCGCGTGCTGCGGACGACGGTCGGCTACTTCTACGAAGGGCTGAACGATGCTCCTGGGGCTGCGCCGGCTCAGCCGGAACCTGTCCAGGACTTCCTGCTGTCCAGCGAAGGCCTGGAGTTGGCTCAACTCTTCCCGCGGATCCCGCAGCCCCGGGTGAGGCGGAAGATCCTCGAACTCGTCCGGGCGATGGCCGAGGCGTCGGAGGCGGTCGGAGCCTGAGTCCCAGGGCGACGGCCGCTTGGCGGGACATAAAGATTTCTTTATAGGCTTCTCGACCTCCTGCCAGGCCGCCTGGATGCGCGGCCGATCCAAGCCCCGGAGCTAAGCGTCTTGAGCCGTTCGAACTACATCTTCACCAGCGAGGCCGTGTCCGAGGGCCATCCCGACAAGGTGGCGGACCGCATTTCGGATACCGTCGTCGACGCCTTCCTGTCGGTCGAACCCGAGGCGCGCGTCGCCTGCGAGACGCTGGTGACCACCAATCGCATCGTGCTCGCGGGCGAAGTCCGCGCGGGCAAGCCGGGCGGCTCGAAGGCCGAGAACAAGGCGCTCACGAAGGAGATCGTGAAGTCGCTGGAGCCGAAGGTCCGCGCCGCGATCAAGGACATCGGCTACGAGCAGAAGGGCTTCCACTGGCAGAAGGCGAAGTACGCCTGCCACCTGCACGAACAGTCCGCCCACATCGCTCAGGGCGTGGACGCCTCGGACAAGAAGGACGAGGGCGCCGGCGACCAGGGCATCATGTTCGGCTACGCCTCGGACGAGACGCCCGAGCTGATGCCGGCCACCCTGCAATACTCGCAGAACATCCTGAAGCGTCTGGCCGAGGTCCGGAAGTCGGGCGAATGCGCCGTGCTGGAGCCGGACGCCAAGAGCCAGGTCACCATCCGCTACGAGGACGGCAAGCCGGCCGAGATCCTGCAGATCGTCGTTTCCACCCAGCACAAGAAGCGTCTCGGCGACCAGATCGCCACGCCGAAGCGCCTGGCCGAAGTGATCAAGCCGTATGTCCTGCAGGTCGTGCCGGAAGGCCTGATCACCCGGAAGACCAAGTGGCACATCAACCCGACCGGCCGCTTCGAGATCGGCGGGCCGGACGGCGACGCGGGCCTCACCGGCCGCAAGATCATCGTCGACACCTACGGCGGCGCGGCCCCGCACGGCGGCGGCGCCTTCTCCGGCAAGGATCCAACGAAGGTGGACCGCTCGGCCGCCTACGCCTGCCGCTACCTGGCCAAGAACGTCGTCGCCGCCGGCCTCGCCAGGAAGTGCACGATCCAGATCAGCTATGCGATCGGTGTCGCCCAGCCACTGAGCTTCTACGTCGACCTGCACGGCACCGGTGAAGTCGATCCGGCCCAGCTGGAGAAGGTGCTCCCCGAGCTGATCGGCGGGGCGACCCCGCGGGCGATCCGCCAGCACCTGGGGCTCAACCGCCCGATCTATGCGCGGACCGCGGCCTACGGCCACTTCGGCCGCACGCCCGACAACGAAGGCGGCTTCTCCTGGGAAAAGACCGACCTCGTCGAAGACCTGCGCAAGCTGGCCTGAAGGGGGAGCCCGCTGTAGAGCGGGCGCCATGTCGGACAATCACCCGCCGCTCCGGTCGTTCGGCCGGATCAAGTCGCGCGTCATCAAGCCTCGCCAGGCGGCGCTGATGGACAGCCTGCTGCCGTCCATTCGCCCGCCGGAAGGGCGGTTCGCCCCCATCGACCTGATGCCGGGCGCCGCGGAGGCGTGGCTCGAGATCGGCTTCGGCGGCGGCGAGCACATGGCCGCGCAGGCCTCGCGCCGTCCCGACGTGCTGATCGTCGGCGCCGAGCCGTTCCAGAACGGGGTGGCGAGCGCGCTGCGCCACATCGACGAGCAAGGCCTGCAGAACGTCCGCGTCCACGACGGCGACGTGCGCGAGCTGATCGCGCGGATGCCGGACGCCAGCCTCGACCGGGTCTTCATCCTGTTCCCGGACCCGTGGCCCAAGGCGCGGCACAACAAGCGCCGGCTGGTGCAGGCGGAGACGGTGGCCGAGCTGGCTCGGGTGCTGAAGCCGGGCGGAAAGCTCCGCTTCGCAACCGACTGGGCGGACTATGCGGACTGGAGCCTGGAGCGGATCCTGAACGACGGCCGCTTCCAGTGGAGCGCGGCGCGCGCGGACGACTGGCGGACCCCGCCGGCCGACCACGTCACCACCCGCTACGAGGAGAAGAAGCTGGGCGACTGCGCGCCCGTCTTCCTCGACTTCGTCCGCACCTAGCCCTTGTAGGCCTCGATGGAGGTGCGGATCAGTTCCGCGGCCTCTTCCGGATCGGCCCAGCGCACGATGTCGACGCTCTTGCCCTTCTCCAGGTCCTTGTAGTGCTTGAAGAAGTGGGCGATCTGCTCGGTCAGGATGGCCGGCAGGGCGCGCCAGCTGTCCACGCCGGCGTAGAACGGGTGCAGCTTGTCCACCGGCACCGCCAGGATCTTCTCGTCGCCGCCGGCCTCGTCACGCATGATCAGCGCGCCGATCGGGCGGACCCGGATGATGGCGCCCGGCACCACAGGCGTCGGCCCCACCACGACGACGTCCATCGGGTCGCCGTCGTCGGCGAGCGTGTGCGGGATGAAGCCGTAGTTGCCCGGGTAGTACATCGCCGTGTGCAGGAAGCGGTCGACGAAGATCGCGCCGGACTCCTTGTCCAGCTCGTACTTCACCGGCTCGCCGCCCTGCGGGATCTCGATGATGGCGTTGACGTCGTACGGCGGGTTCTCGCCGACGGGGATCTTGGAGAGGTCCATGGGGAGATGGCCTTGGTCAGAGTGACACACAAAGAGGCGGGCTCTGTGGGCGATGCGCGGGCCCGAGTAAAGGGGCGGCGCGTCAAATGAAGCGGCGCCGCAGCAGCCTTTTGGAGAGGGCTTCCAAGAACGCCGGCCGTCCGCTATATTCGGGTCCAACATCGCTGATCGCGCTGGATAGCGCCTTCAAGCGGCGGGCTCCGGCCCGACCGCTTTTTTCTTTGCCGGAGGCCTGGGCCTTTCATGCGCGGGAAGACCGCCGAGGACCTGAAACTGCTGGAGATGCTCGATCCCGTGGCCGAGGCCGCGGGCTACGAGATCGTGCGCATCCGCCTGATGGGCGGCGAGCGCAACGTGCGGCGCCTGCAGATCATGGCCGAGCGGCCCGAGGACGGGGACATGAACGTCGAGGACTGCGCCAAGCTGTCCCGCGCCGTCTCCGAGGTCCTGGACGCCGCCGACCCGATCTCGGGCGAGTACACGCTGGAGGTCTCGTCGCCCGGCGTCGACCGGCCGCTGACCCGGCTGAAGGACTTCGACACCTACGAGGGCTACGAGGCGCGCCTTGAGCTCGACCGCCTGGCCGAAGGCCGCAAGCGCTTCCGCGGCGTGCTGGCCGGAACCGAGGACGGCCAGGTGGCCATCGACCTGGAAGGCGAGGAGGAGACGGCGCTCGTCCCCTTCGCCTGGATCATCGAGGCCAAGCTGGTGCTGACCGACGAGCTGATGAAGCGGGGGGCCGAGATGCGCGCCGCCCGCCTTTCCGACGAACAACAGACTTCCGAGTAGAGGAACGACCCCATGAGCCTGACCGGCATCTCCGCCAACCGGCTTGAACTCCTGCAGATCGCCGAGGCCGTGGCCCGCGAGAAGGCGATCGACAAGGAGATCGTCATCGAGGCGATCGAAGAGGCGATCCAGAAGGGCGCCCGCGCCCGTTACGGCGCCGAGCACGACATCCGCGTGCACATCGACTCCAAGACCGGCGAGACCACGATCAAGCGCGTGGTGACCGTGGTCGAGGACGACGCCCAGTTCGGCGGTGGCGTGGACGAAGCCGGCAACGAGCTGCCGTTCGAGGAGCCGCCGGGCATCCTGCGTCTCTCGGACGCCAAGCGCCGCGACAAGGACGCCTTCGTGGGCAAGGTCTACGAGGAGCTGCTGCCGCCGTTCGAGTTCGGCCGGGTGCAGACCCAGATGGCCCGCCAGGTGGTGATGGGGAAGGTCCGCGACGCCGAGCGCGAGCGCCAGTACGAGGAGTACAAGGACCGCGTGGGCGAGATCGTCAACGGCACGGTGAAGCGAGTCGAGTACGGCAACGTCGTCGTCGACCTGGGCCGCGGCGAAGGCATCATGCGCCGCGACCAGTCGATCCCGCGCGAGAACTTCAACATCGGCGACCGGATCCGCTGCTACATCTACGACGTCCGCCGCGAGACCAAGGGCCCGCAGATCCTGCTGAGCCGCGCCCACGGCGGCTTCATGGCCAAGCTGTTCGCCCAGGAAGTGCCCGAGGTCTATGACGGCGTCATCGAAATCCGCGCCGTGGCCCGCGACCCGGGCTCGCGCGCGAAGATGGCGGTCATCTCCAACGACAGCTCGATCGATCCCGTCGGCGCCTGCGTCGGCATGCGCGGCAGCCGCGTGCAGGCGGTGGTGGCCGAGCTGCAGGGCGAGAAGATCGACATCATCCAGTGGAGCCCGGACGACGCGACGTTCATCGTGAACGGCCTGGCGCCGGCTGAGGTGTCCAAGGTCGTCATGGACGAGGAGGACGAACGCGTCGAAGTCGTCGTCCCCGACGAGCAGCTGTCGCTGGCCATCGGCCGCCGCGGCCAGAACGTCCGCCTCGCCTCCCAGCTGACCGGCTGGCAGATCGACATCATGACCGAGAGCCAGGAGAGCGAGCGCCGTCAGCGCGAGTTCACCGAGCGCACGGCCCTGTTCCAGGAAGCCCTGGACGTGGACGAGGTCATCGCCCAGCTGCTGGTCACCGAAGGTTTCGCCACCGTGGAAGACGTCGCCTATGTGGACGCCTCGGAAGTGGCGGCCATCGAAGGCTTCGACGAGGACACGGCCGAAGAGATCCAGACCCGCGCCCGCGAGTACCTGGACAAGGAAGCCGCCGAGTACGACGCCAAGCGCCGCGAGCTCGGCGTGGACGACGCGCTGCTCGAGATCGAAGGCGTCACCCTGCCGATGGCCGTCGCCCTGGGGGAGGGCGGCATCAAGACCGTCGAGGATCTCGCCGGCCTGGTGCCCGACGACCTGCGCGGCTGGTTCGAGACCAAGAACGGCGAGCGCGTGCGCGAGCCGGGCATCCTCGAGAGCTTCGGCCTGGACGCCCAGGACGCCGAGCTGCTGATCATGCGCGCCCGGATCGTCATGGGCTGGGTGGAAGCGCCGGAAGAGCCGGAGGTCGAAGAGGCTGCGGAAGGTGAGCTCGAAGGCGAATTCGCCGAAGCAGAACCGACCGCCGAAACCTTTGCCGAGGCTGAGGCCGCCGGCGAAGCCCGCGACGCTTAGGACGGGTGAGGTGACCGACCATGGAGCCATCCGCCGCTAAGGCCCCGTCCACCCTCGCCGAAGCGTCGCGCGAGCGGCGGGACATCGTGTCCGGCGAGGTGATGGAGGAGGCGCGGCTGATCCGCTTCGTGGTCGGACCGGAGGGCCAGGTCGTGCCCGACCTGGCGCGCAAGCTGCCGGGCCGTGGCCTGTGGGTCGCCGCCGATCGTGCGTCCGTGCAGACGGCGGCGAAGAAGGGGCTGTTCGCCCGGGCGGCCAAGGCCAAGGTGACGGCCTCCGCCGATCTGTCCGATCAGGTCGAAATGCTGCTGAAGCGCCGGCTTTTGTCGGCGCTGGGCCTTGCGCGGAAGGCCGGCGACATTACTTCCGGCTTCGAGAAGGTCTCCGCGACAATCCAGGCCGGCAAGGCCGCGTGGCTCATCGAGGCGCGCGACGGCGCCGCCGACGGCCGCCGCAAGATCATGGCGGTCGCGCGGAAACAACAGCCGCAGCCGCGGGTTTTCGGCCTTTTCGCCGCCGAGGAATTGGGTTTGGCCTTGGGCGGCGAGAATGTGATACACACCGCCTTCCTTGCGGGGCGAGCCGCCGAGCGCTGGGCCGAAGACGCCAGGCGCCTGGAGGGGTTCAGTCCGCTCCTTCCTGAGGATTGGCGCGAGGAGCCTGCCGAGGCGAAGCGGGAGCCCTGAGGTTTCCGCCTCGAACTGTTTGAAGACGTTGGTCGGGATCCGCCCGGCTGCTGAGTAAAGCGAGCGAATGAGCGACGAGAACAATAACGGCCGTAAGCCCCTGACCCTGAAGCCGCGCGCCGCGGGTTCGGTCAGCTCGGGCACCGTGAAGCAGAGCTTCAGCCACGGCCGGACCAAGACGGTGGTTGTGGAGACCAAGCGTGCGCGCCCGCACGCCGGACCCAGCGGCAATCTCGCCGCGCCGTCCGCCGCCGAACGTCGCCAGTTCGATCCGAAGCCCGCCGCGCCGTCCGCGCCGCAGGCTCCGCGCGCGCCGCAAGCCGGCGCCCCGAACGACGGCCTGTCGGCCGAGGAACGCGCGGCCCGCCAGCGCGCCATCGAACTCGCCCGGCAGCAGGAGGCCGACCGCCGCGCCCGCGAGGAACGCGCCCGGGCCGAGGCCGAAGCCGCCCGCGCCGCCCAGGCCGCGAAGGCGGCGCAAGCCGCCCAGCCCGCCGCTCCGGCTCCGCAGGCTTCGGCTGCGCCGCAGGCTCCCGCAGCCCAGGCTCCCGCGCCCCAGGCGCCCCAGGCCTCGGCTCCCCAGGCTCCGGCGCCGCAGGCTCCGGCCGCCCCGCCGCCTGCCCAGGCCGCTGCGCCGCCGCCGCGCGCCGAGGCTCCTGCTCCCGTGGCGGGCAACCAGACCCGCACGTACCAGCCTTCGCGCGATCGCCGCGACGATCGGCCGACCACCACCACCTATCGCCCCGAACGGCCGTCGGGCCGCTTCGAAGGCGCGACCTTCAACCAGCGCGCGCCGCGTCCGGACCAGGACCGGGGCCCGCGTCCGCCGCGCCGTGACGACGATCGCGGTCCGCGCCCCGGCGGCGATCGTGGCGACCGGCCGCAGGGCGCCCGCCCCGAAGGCGGCACCGTGCGCTATTCGGCCCTGGCGCCGCGTCCGGCCCCCGGCGGCCCTCGCGGTCCCGGCGGCCCCGGCGGCCCCCGCGGCCCGCGTCCGGGCGCCGCCGCGCCGCCGGCGACGCCGGAAATCCAACGCGCCACGCGCTCGGCCCCCCGTCCGGGCGGCTCGGTCGTGGACCGTCGCGACGACGACGACCGTCGCCGCGCCAACGATTCCAAGGGCGCCATCAGCCGCGCCAAGGGCGCGCCGAACCGGCGCGAAGGCCGCCTGACCATCCAGGCGGTGGCGGGCGACAGCGAGGGCGCCGAGCGGATGCGTTCGCTGGCCTCGGTCCGCCGGGCCCGGGAGCGCGAGCGTGAGAAGCGCAAGGGCGGCGTCCAGGAGCAGGCGCGCGTCGCCCGCGAGGTCGTCATTCCCGACGTCATCACCGTGGGCGAGCTGGCCAACCGGATGGCCACCCGCGGCGTCGAGATCATCAAGTTCCTGATGCGTCAGGGCGTGATGCTGAAGATCAACGACGTCATTGACAATGACACCGCCGAGCTGGTGGCCACCGAGTTCGGCCACACCGTGAAGCGCGTGTCGGAAGCCGACGTCGAAGAAGGCTTCATCGGCGCCGAGGACATCGACGATCACCTGGAGCCCCGGCCCCCGGTCGTCACGGTCATGGGTCACGTCGACCACGGCAAGACGTCGCTGCTCGACGCGCTGCGCTCCACCGACGTCGTCTCGGGCGAGCACGGCGGCATCACCCAGCACATCGGCGCCTATCAGGTGCGCCTGGAGAACGGCCAGGCCGTGACCTTCCTGGACACGCCCGGCCACGCCGCGTTCTCGGCCATGCGCATGCGCGGCGCGAACGCCACGGACATCGTCATCCTGGTGGTGGCGGCGGACGACGGCGTGATGCCGCAGACGATCGAGGCCATCAATCACGCCCGGGCCGCGGGCGCTCCGATCATCGTGGCGATCAACAAGATCGACAAGCCGGGCGCCGACCCGACCCGCGTGATCAACGAGCTGCTGCAGCACGAGATCGTCGTGGAGAGCCTGGGCGGCGACACCCAGGCCGTCGAGGTCTCGGCGACCGAGAAGATGGGCCTGGACGACCTGATCGAGGCGATCCTGCTGCAGGCCGAAGTGCTGGACCTGAAGGCCAATCCCGACCGCACCGCGGACGGCATGGTCATCGAGTCCAAGCTCGACAAGGGCCGGGGCGCCGTGGCGACCGTGCTGGTGAAGCGCGGCACGCTGAAGCGCGGCGACATCGTCGTGGCCGGCCCGAACTTCGGCCGCGTCCGCGCGCTGCTGAACGAGCGCGGCGAGCAGCTGGCCGAAGCGGGCCCCTCGGTGCCCGTGGAGATCCTGGGCCTGGACGGCACGCCCGATCCGGGCGAGCCCTTCGCTGTCGTGGAGAACGAGGCCCGGGCGCGCGAGCTGACCGAGTACCGCGTCCGCGTGAAGCGCGAGAAGACCGGCGCGCCGGTCCAGGGCGCCTCCCTGGCCGACATGATGGCCAGGCTCGCCGACAAGAAGGTCTCCGAGCTGCCGGTCATCATCAAGGCCGACGTGCAGGGCTCGGCCGAGGCGATCGTGGGCTCGCTGGACAAGATGGCCACCGACGAGGTCCGCGCGCGGATCATCCTGTCGGGCGCCGGCGCGATCAGCGAGAGCGACGTGATGCTGGCGAAGGGCGCAGGCGCCCCGATCCTGGGCTTCAACGTCCGCGCCTCGAAGCAGGCCCGCGACCTTGCCGAGCGCGAGGGCGTGGAGATCCGCTACTACGCGATCATCTACGACCTGCTCGACGACATCAAAGGCGTGCTCTCGGGCATGCTGGCGCCGATCCAGCGCGAGACCTTCCTGGGCAACGCCGAGGTCCTGCAGGCCTTCGACATCACCAAGGTCGGCCGGGTCGCCGGTTGCCGGGTCTCGGAAGGCGTGGTCCGCAAGGGCGCGCGGGTCCGGATCGTCCGCGACGGGGTCGTCATCCTGGAGCTGGGCGTGCTCAAGACGCTCAAGCGCTTCAAGGACGAGGTCAACGAGGTGCCGGCCGGCCAGGAGTGCGGCATGGCCTTCGAAGGCTTCCAGGACATCAAGGCCGGCGACACGATCGAGTGCTTCAACCTCGAAGAGGTGAAGCGGTCGCTCTAGCCGACGCCGCTCTGACGGATACGGAGCCCCGGGGACCTCTCCGGGGCTTCTTCGTTTCAGGCGCCCGCCACGAAGGGGCGGAAGACCAGGCGTTCCGTGGTCAGGATCGGTTCAGCCACGGGAGCGTGTTGTAGCGCCGTCCCGCGCGTTATGTCAGGTGAGGCGGATAAGGAGGCCCGAAGGCTTTGCGCACCATCCTCATCAGCCTGCTGGCTCTGGCCCTGGCGTCGTGCGCCTCCGTGCGCAAGCTCGACGCGGCTAACGACGTGCATGCGCTGCTGATCGCCATCCGCGACAACGACCAGGCGGCGTTCGACGCCCACGTGGACCGCGCGGCGCTCAAGCGCGAGATCGAGCGGCGCGTGGTGGCCGAGGGCGCAAAGGACAAAAGGCTGGGCGGACTTGCGGCCATCCTCGCGCCGGGCCTGGCGGAGCTCGCCGGCGAGACGCTGGTGCAGCCCAGCGTTTTCAAGGCGGTCGCCGAGCACTACGGCTACACGCCGCGCACCAAGATCCCCGGCCCGCTGGCCATCTCCCAGGCCCTGCGGCCGGTCCCGGACGGGCGCATCTGCGCCACGCGGAGCAAGGATGGCCCCTGCCTGCTCTACTTCACCAAGGGACCGGACGGCCGCTGGCGGCTGTCGGGCTTCGAAGGCGAAGTGAAGGACTTCAAGCTGAAGGTCTGATCGCGCTAGGCTCGTCTCCGGGCACGGGAGGACGGGCATGGGCTACGAGGCGGCGCTCTCGGCGTACGACAGGTTCAGCTTCCGCCACGGGCGGTGGACGCGCGAGGTCTATCGCCGGGGCTCGGGGCCTGCGGTGATCGTCATCCACGAGATGCCTGGCCTGCATCCGCAGGTGATCCGCTTTGCCGACCGCATCGCCGAGGCGGGGATGACGGTCTTCTGCCCCGTGCTGTTCGGCGTGCCGGGACGGCCGGCGGAGCATCCGGCCAGCGTGTTGACCATGCTGGGCGGCCTGTGCGTGCGGTTCGAGTTCAACGCCTGGCGGGCGGGGCGCTCGAGCCCGATCACCGAGTGGCTGCGCGCCCTGGCGCGGCAGGCGTACGCCGAGTGCGGCGGCAAGGGCGTGGGCGCGGTGGGCATGTGCTTCACCGGCGGCTTCGCCCTGGCCATGGTCACCGAGCCCTCCGTCGTGGCGCCGGTCGTCTCCCAGCCGTCCCTGCCGCTGGGCAAGGCGAACAGGGCCGGGATCGACGCCTCGGCCGCCGAGGTCGCCTGCGCCCGTCGCCGCCACCAAGAGGAAGGGCTGAAGGTGATCGGGCTTCGCTTCCACGGCGACCCATTCGTGCCGGACGAGCGGTTCGAGACCTACCGGCGCGAGCTGGGCGAGGCGTTCGAGGCGGTGGAGATCGATCCTGCCGACGCAAAGCCGGGAGGCCTGCCGCATCCGCACTCGGTGCTGACGATCAATCTGAAGGAGGACGGCCCCACCAAGGCGGCCGAGCAGAAGGTGATCGCCTATTTCCGGGAGCGCACGGGCGCCTGACGGCGGCCAGGGTGGACTTACCGGCCCCGCGCGCCTAGAAGCGCGCCCTTCGCCTGAGGACGTCCGATCCGTCCCTCGGGTCATGAGGTTCGCAAAGACATGAAACGCCCCCAATCGAAAGGCCCGCAAGGGCCGTCCCAGCGCCAGCTCCGCGCCGGCGAGCTGGTCCGCCACGCGCTGGTGGAGATCTTCCGCGAGGAAGAGATCAACGATCCCGTCCTCGCCGGCGTCTCCGTGACCGTCACCGAGGTGCGCGTGAATCCCGACCTTCGTCACGCCACGGTATTCGTGGAGCCCCTGGGCGGCGAGAACGCCGACGAGGTGGTGAAGGCGCTGAACAAGCACTCGCGCTTCGTCCGCGGCCATCTCGGACGGGCCATCGACCTGCGCTTCACCCCCGACCTGCACTTCCGCCACGACGAGAGCTTCAACGAGGCGGCGCGGATGGCGAAGCTATTCGACGACCCGCGGGTGCGCCAGGACCTGACGCCGCAGCCGCCGTCCGACAGCTGGAAGGACGAGGACTGATGGGCCGCCGCAAGCGCGGCCAGGCGGTCTCGGGCTGGCTGAACCTGGACAAGCCCTATGACCTGGGCTCGACGACGGCGGTCAGCCGGGTGCGGCGGATCTTCGACGCCCAGAAGGCGGGGCATGCCGGCACCCTGGATCCGCTGGCCACCGGCGTGCTGCCCATCGCGCTGGGCGAGGCGACCAAGACCGTCCCGTTCCTGATGGACGCCGACAAGGCCTATCGCTTCACGATCGAATGGGGCCGGACCACCGCGACCTTCGACCGCGAGGGCGAGACGTTGGCGAGCTCCGACGTGCGTCCGAGCGTGGACCAGGTCGAGGCCGTGCTGCCGAAGTTCGTAGGCGAGGTCCTGCAGGTCCCGCCGGCGTTCTCGGCGATCAAGGTGGACGGCGAGCGCGCCTACGACCTGGCGCGCGCCGGCGAGACGGTGGAGCTGGCGGCCCGCCCTGTGCTGATCCATTCGGCGAGAGTGGCGGCCGCGCCCGACGCCGACCACGTGACCATCGAGGTGGAGTGCGGCAAGGGCACCTATGTCCGCGCCATCGTCCGCGACGTGGCCGAAATGCTCGGCGCGTGCGGCCATGTCAGCGAGCTGCGCCGCACCCGCGTGGGGGCGTTCACCGAGGCGAACGCCGTTGCGCTGGATATTCTTGAGGATTTAGGGCATAAGGCCCGCCAATCGGAGGCCCTGCTTCCGGTCGAGACCGCGCTGGACGACATCCCGGCGCTGGCCGTGACCGACGAAGACGCCTTCAGATTGAAGCAGGGACGATCGATCGTTCTCGTTCCCCGACAGGTCGAACAGGTGAAAGCCAGGCTCAGGCCGGGCGAACGCACCGTTTCGGCGATGGCGGGCGGATCGGTGGTGGCGCTCTGCGAGATGCGTGCGGGACGGCTCGAACCCTCGCGCGTCTTCAACCTTTGACCAGAGCGGAGAAACCCGATGTCGATCACGGCGGACCGTAAGGCCGAACTCATCAAGACCCATGCCCGCGGCGAAGCGGACACGGGCAGCGCCGAAGTCCAGGTGGCGATCCTTTCCGAGCGGATTGCGAACCTCACCGAGCACTTCAAGACGCACAAGAAGGACAATCACTCGCGCCGCGGCCTGCTGAAGCTGGTTTCCCAGCGCCGCTCGCTCCTCGATCACCTGAAGAAGTCGGACACGGCTCGCTATCAGGACCTGATCGAGAAGCTGGGTCTGCGCCGCTAGTTGGTTTCCGAGGGCCCGCGGGGAACACCCGCCGGGCCCTCGACACATTTTCCCGCCATGCCTCCGAGACAGGCCGGAGGAGTTCGTGGCGGACCAGGGCGGCCCGGACGCCGGGCGCTCTTTCCATCCGTGAGGGTTCGAACGAAATCCTCGCCCCGCCTGTCTGACTGGAGAGGATTTCGGAAGTCCGACGCCCTGTCCGCCCCCGCCGGGAATACGCCCGCGGGATGAGAAAGAAGCCAAAATGTTCGATATCAAGCGCAAGACCATCGAGTGGGGAGGCAAGACCCTCACGCTCGAAACCGGCCGCATGGCCCGCCAGGCCGACGGCGCCGTGCTCGCCACCTACGGCGAGACCATGGTGCTGGCCACCGCGGTGTATGCCAAGAGCGCCAAGCCGGGTCAGGACTTCTTCCCCCTGACCGTGAACTACCAGGAGAAGTTCTACGCCGCCGGCAAGATCCCCGGCAGCTTCCCCCGTCGTGAGGGCGCGCCCTCGCAGAAGGAAACCCTGACCAGCCGCCTGATCGACCGTCCGATCCGCCCGCTGTTCGTGAAGGGCTTCAAGAACGAAGTGCAGGTCGTCTGCACCGTGCTGGCCCACGACCTCGAGAACGATCCCGACATCGTCGCAATGGTGGCCGCCTCGGCCGCCCTGGTGATCTCGGGCGCCCCGTTCATGGGCCCGATCGGCGCCGCGCGCGTGGGCTATGTGAACGGCGAATACGTGCTGAACCCGACTCTCGATGAGATGAAGGAAAGCGCCATGGACCTCGTCGTCGCCGGCACGGCCGACGCGGTGATGATGGTCGAATCCGAGATCAAGGAACTGTCGGAAGAGCAGGTCCTGGGCGGCGTGACCTTCGCCCACAAGGGCCTGCAGCCGGTGATCGACGCGATCATCGAGCTGGCCGAGCACGCGGCCAAGGAGCCCTTCGACTTCCAGCCGGAAGACACCGACGCCCTCAAGGCCAAGGTGAAGGACGTGATCGGCGCCGACCTGCGGGCGGCCTACCAGATCATGAAGAAGTCCGACCGCCATGCGGCGCTGTCGGCCGCCAAGGAGAAGGCCGTCTCGACCTTCGCCAAGTCGGACGCCAACCCGGACGGCATCGATCCCCTGAAGCTGATCGGCGTCTTCAAGGAGCTGGAGGCCGACATCGTCCGCCGCTCGATCCTGGATACCGGCAAGCGCATCGACGGCCGCTCGGTCGACCAGGTCCGCCCGATCGTTTCGGAAGTGGGCGTGCTGCCCCGGGCCCACGGCTCGGCGCTGTTCACCCGCGGCGAGACCCAGGCGCTGGTCGTGGCCACGCTCGGCACCGGCGACGACGAGCAGCTGATCGACGCGCTGGAAGGCAAGTACTACGAGAAGTTCATGCTGCACTATAACTTCCCGCCGTTCTCGGTCGGGGAGACGGGCCGCATGGGCGCGCCGGGCCGGCGTGAAGTGGGCCACGGCAAGCTGGCGTGGCGGGCCATCCGTCCGATGCTGCCGAGCTACGAGGAGTTCCCGTACACGATCCGCCTGGTCTCGGAGATCTTCGAGTCCAACGGCTCGTCCTCGATGGCCTCGGTCTGCGGCTCGTCGCTGGCCCTGATGGACGCCGGCGTTCCGCTGAAGAAGCCGGTGTCGGGCATCGCCATGGGCCTGATCCTCGAGAGCGACGGCTTCGCGGTCCTCTCGGACATCCTGGGCGACGAGGACCACCTCGGCGACATGGACTTCAAGGTGGCGGGCACCGCCGACGGCATCACGTCCCTGCAGATGGACATCAAGATCGCCGGCATCACCGAGGAGATCATGAAGAAGGCCCTCGAGCAGGCGAAGGGCGGCCGTGACCACATCCTCAACGAGATGAACAAGGCCATGCAGGCGCCGCGCGCCGAGCTGGGCGAGTTCGCGCCGAAGATCGAGTCCATCAAGATCCCGGTCGACAAGATCCGGGAAGTGATCGGCTCGGGCGGCAAGGTGATCCGCGAGATCGTCGAGAAGACGGGCGCGAAGATCGACATCGGCGAGGACGGCACGATCAAGATCGCGGCCGCCGACCAGGCGAAGATCGACGCGGCCAAGGACTGGATCAAGTCGATCGCCTCGGAACCCGAGGTCGGCCAGATCTACACCGGCAAGGTCGTGAAGATCGTCGACTTCGGCGCCTTCGTGAACTTCTTCGGCGCCAAGGACGGCCTGGTCCACGTCTCGCAGATTTCGAACGAGCGTGTGGCGAAGGTCTCGGACGTGCTGACCGAAGGCCAGCAGGTCAAGGTGAAGCTCCTGGGCTTCGACGACCGCGGCAAGACCCGCCTCTCCATGAAGGTCGTCGACCAGGAGACCGGCGAGGACCTGTCGAAGAAGGAAGAAGCCGCGACCGAAGAGGCCTAAGCGCCTCGGACGTCACGGACCGAGTTGAAGGGCGGCCGGAGCGATCCGGCCGCCCTTTTCTTTGTCCAAGAACGAGGCGAAGGCGGAGGAAAGGCCTCCCCGCGATCAGCGCGGAGCGAGGGGCGAAAACCCAAAAGGCCCGCCGTCGCCGGCGGGCCTTTCAGTCTGCTCTCCAGGTCGTCTCAGGTCAGCCGCGCAGCTTGCGCAGCAGGACGTCGATGTCGCGGGCGATGGCCGCGTCCTCGGCCTTCAGGGCCTCGATGCGGCGCACGGCGTGCAGGACGGTCGTGTGGTCGCGCCCGCCGAAGCGCCGGCCGATGTCGGGCAGCGAGCGCGTGGTGATCTGCTTGGCCAGCCACATGGCCACCTGGCGCGGCCGGGCGACCGCGCGGGCGCGGCGCTCCGAGATCAGGTCGGCCTGCTTGAGCGCATAGTGCTCGGCCACGGCCTTCTGGATCATGTCGACCGTCACCTTGCGCTCGGTGACCGACAGGTGGGGCCTGAGGATGCCCTGGGCGTCGTCCAGGGTCAGGCGGGCGATCTCACCGCCCACGCGAGCCACGAGGGTGTTCAGGGCGCCTTCCAGCTCGCGCACGCTGTCGGTGAAGCGGTCTGCGAGGAACTGCAGCACCTCGGGCCGGGCCGAGGGCACGAAGCGGCCTTGGGCGGCCAGGGTCTGCAGCTTGCGCTCCAGGATGCCCAGCCGGAGGTTCCGGTCGGCCGGCTCAATGCCGCAGACGAGGCCCGCCTGCAGGTGCGAGCGCAGGCGCGGCTCCATCTCGGACAGCTCGGTGGGCGAGCGGTCGGCGGTGAGCACCACCCGGCGGCCATCCTCGACGAGGGCGATCAGGGTGTGGAACAGCTCTTCCTGGGTCTGGGTCTTGCCGGCCACGAAGTGGACGTCGTCGATCAGCAGCAGGTCGGCGTTGCGCAAGTCGTCCTTGAACGCCTGGGTCTGCCGGTCCTGGATCGCCTTGACGAAGGTCGTCGTGAACCGCTCGGCGGTCAGATAGACCACGCGCTTCTCCGGCGCGCTCCGCATGGCTTCCCAGGCCAGCGCGTTCAGCAGGTGGGTCTTCCCGAACCCATAGGGGCCGTGGAACAGGACGGGGTTGAAGTGGCCGTCCGCCCAGTTGGCCACGCGGCGGGCCACGGCGAAGGCGAATTCGTTGGCCGGGCCCGACACGAAGGTGTCGAACGAGAACCGCTCCTGAAGGCCCTGCATGCGGCCCTGGCGGGCGGCGACGGGCGCGGCGGCCTCGGCCTCCACTTCGAAGACCTGGGGCGCGGGCTCGGCGTTGGCCGCCGACGGCGCGGGGATGGGCGTATGGGCGGCCATTCCGGCGGATTCCACCTCCATCCGAGATTTCAGGTCCAGGCGCCGACCCAGCGGATCGTTCTGCGCCCACAGTTCACCGATGCGACGCCACGCGTGCCGGCGGATCCAGTCCCGCGCGACGCCGGTGGCGGCGACCACGCACACCTCGTCGCCGGACTCCCGCAACGCGGCCTGGCCCAGCCACGAACCGAACGTGGCCTCTCCCAATTCATGCTTCAGGACCTGGCAAGTCTTCGTCCACACGGCCCCCGCCGGCGCACTTGCCATAGCTCCCGCAGCCCCCCTGCTCGTCATCCCTCTTGACCCCATCGACTTTGCGACGCCATGGCCAGGCCCCGAACCCCCAACCACGGATTTTCTCAACACACACAAGCTCTTATCCGGCGAACACATGTGCTCCGCCGGCGTCCCGCTGTGATCCGCGAGATCATTAAAAGACGCTCGTAAGACCGCTGAGACTAGTCGGGGGCCGTGCCCGGTCAACGGTGATTCTTCGTGCTGTCGACGGATATTTCGGTTGACTCACAAGGAGCCCTTTTGCGGCCAAGGGAAAGGCAAAAAAACCTCTCCGCAAGCTGAGCAGATTTGCCGCAGAGGTCGCACCCGTCGCAGGCGCCCGGTTCAGAAAATGGCCTCGGAAAACCGCCCGAAAGCGCTCGAAAGATGCGCATGAAAATCGGCCGCAGCCGGGCGCCGGCGGGGCGCCTTCCGGCTGTGCGTCACGCACGAAAAAACAGCGTCCGTGGCCGGACGCTGTTTCCGTAAAATCCGAGCGGCGAAGAAGGGGACTGAAGCGTCCCCGTCGCGGCCTTAGGCGGCCGACAGCTTCTTCAGCTGGGCGGCCAGGCGCGAGACCTTCCGCGAGCCGGTGTTCTTGTGCACCACGCCCTTGCTGACGGCGCGCATCAGCTCGGACTGGGCCTGGACGAACGCGGCCTTGGCCGCGCCGGCGTCGCCCGAGGCCAAGGCCTCTTCGAACTTGCGCAGGAAGGTGCGCACGCGCGAGCGGCGGGCGGTGTTCACTTCGGTGCGGCGGGCGATCTTGCGGACCGCCTTCTTGGCGCCGGGCGTATTGGCCATTCGTCTAAGCTCTCGAAACGGATCGCGCCCGACGTGAGCGCCGGGCGGGCAAAATTGGAGGCGCGGATATACGCAAGGGCGGGCTGCGGGTCAACCTGCCTCGGCGTCCTATCGGCCCTTGAAGTCGGGCTTCCGCTTCTCGACGAAGGCCGCCATGCCCTCCTTCTGGTCCTCGAAGGCGAAGAGCGAGTGGAAGAGGCGACGCTCGACGGCCACGCCGGTCGACAGCGTGGTCTCGTAGGCGGTGTTCACCAGCTCCTTGTTCATCATCACCGCCAGCGGCGACTGGGAGGCGATCTTGGCGGCGGCGGCCAACGCCTCGTCCAGCAGCTTGTCGGCTGGGACCACGCGGCTGACCAGGCCGGCGCGCTCGGCCTCGGCGGCGTCCATCATCCGGGCCGTCAGCATCATGTCCATGGCCTTCGACTTGCCGACGAAACGGGTCAGCCGCTGGGTGCCGCCGATGCCGGGCATGACGCCGAGATTGATCTCGGGCTGGCCGAACTTCGCCGTCTCGGAGGCGATGATGAAGTCGCAGAGCATGGCGAGCTCGCAGCCGCCGCCCAGGGCGAAGCCGGAGACCGCGGCGATGATCGGCTTGCGGAACTGCTCGATCCGGCGCGCGGCGGCCGTGAAGAAGTCCAGGGCGAACATCTGGGCGTAGGTCTTGTCCGACATCTCCTTGATGTCGGCGCCGGCCGCGAAGGCGCGCTCCGAGCCGGTGATCACCAGGCAGCGGACCGCCTCGTCGATCTCGGCGGCGTCGAGGGCTTGCGAGAGCTCGCCCAGCAGGGTGCTGTTCAGGGCGTTGAGGGCCTCGGGCCGGTTCAGCCGGATCAGGGTGACGCCCGCGCTGGGGCTCTCGACGATCAGGGTCTCGAAACTCATCTGCCGCTCCTCGCTGGAGCCCGCGACTTACGGCCCCGTGACGGAATAGCCAAGCGCCCGCAGTCGGGCGGGCACGCCGCCGTCGCCGATCAGGTGGCCCATGCCGACGACCACGACGGTGCGCCCCTTGCCTTTGAGCCGATGGTCCAGGGTCTGCACCCAGCGCGCGTTCCGGTCGGTGACCAGGCGGCGGTAGAGCAGGGGCGAGGCCTGTCGGAGCGGCTGCAACGCCTCGCGCTCGATGAGGCCGAGGTCGCCGCTGGCCCAGGCCGCGACGAGGGTGTCGAAAGCTTTGGGATCCTTCTCCATCTCCACCATCGTCTCGCGAAGCGACGCGATCTGCTCGCCCTCGGGGGCCTCGTCGAAGATGGCGAGCTGTTCGGCGACGGTCTCCAAGGCGCGGCGCCGGGCCTTGGGCGGGGCGGCGGCCTCGACGGCCTTCTCGACGCCGTCCTCGAGCCCGGCTCCCGACTTGCGGAAAGCCGCGCCGGACAGTGCGAGCTCGGCGAGCCACGGCTCCAGCCGGTCGAGCACGGCCTTGTCGACGCCGTAGGCCTCGGCCACCCGGACCAGGCGGGCGGCGTCGGCCGGCGGCAGGCGTTTGAACAGGGACTCGCCGGGCGGCAGGACGCCTTTCTCACCGGCCAGGCGGGCGCTTTCCTGCTCGGCCTCGGGGCCGGCCGGGAGCTCGAACCAGAGGTCGTCGGCGTCCTTCAGGGCCGCGGCCAGGGCGGGGGGCTTCCAGGCCAGGCCCGGCGGCAGGACGTGGACCGAGCCGAACAGCACCATCTCGGAATCGGCGTCCTTCACCACCCACACCGGCGGCTGGGCGGCGGCCGCGGTCGCGGAGAGGAGGGCGGCGGACGCCGCGAGGGCGGCCGTGACGGCGCGGATCATGGCGACCCTATTTCTGGCAAACGGGGCAATAGAAGGTCGAGCGCCCGGCCTGGACCTGGCGGGCGATGACGCCGTGGCAACCGTCGTTCGGGCAGGGGCAGCCCTCGCGGTCATAGACGCGGAAGCTGTGCTGGAAGTAGCCCAGCGCGCCGTCGGCCTGGGCGTAGTCGCGCAAGGTGGAGCCGCCGGCGGCGATGGCCAGCCGCAGGACCTCGCGGATGGCGTCGACCAGGGGCGGCAACCGAGCGGCGGCGATCTTCCCGGCGGGCCTGAAGGGCGAGATGCGGGCCCGGTGCAGGGCCTCGCAGACGTAGATGTTGCCGAGGCCCGCGACGATCCTCTGGTCGAGGAGCAGCGTCTTCGGGCCCTGCTTGCGGCCCTTGAAGGCCGTCTTCAGCCGGGCGGCGTCGAAGGCGTCCGACAACGGCTCGGGGCCGAGCTCGGCGAACCATGGGTGGAGGTGCATCGTGGCCGTGTTGACCAGGGCCATGTAGCCGAAGCGGCGAGGATCGTAATAGGTGACGCGGACGCCCTCGTCGGTCTCGAAGACTACATGGGCGTGCTTGGGGTCGGGATCCGGCGCATAGTGGAAGCGGCCGGGGCGGCTCTCCCCTTCCGGACAACTGATCTCGAACCGGCCGCTCATGCCCAGGTGCATGACGAGCGTGTCCTCGCGATCCAGGCGGGCCATCAGGTACTTCGCCCGTCGTTCCATGGAGAGCACGGTCGCGCCGGTCAGCACCTGAACGAAGTTCTCCGGGAAGGGGAAGCGGAGGTCCGGGCGGCGGGCTTCCACGCGGACCAGGCGGCGGCCTTCCATCACCGGGGCCAGGCCGCCCCGGACCGTCTCGACTTCGGGCAATTCGGGCATGGACTCTGGTTGGCACGCCGTCGCTGGCGCGTCGAGGGTTCAGCGTTTAAGACGCCGCCCATGACCGGACCCACCGCCACCTTCGGTTTCCGCGACGTGGACGCCCGCGAGAAGGCGGGCCTCGTGCGCGGCGTCTTCGACCGCGTGGCGCGCCGCTACGACCTGATGAACGACCTGATGAGCGGGGGCGTGCACCGGCTCTGGAAGGACGCCGTGGCCGCGCGGCTGAATCCGCAGCCGGGGGAGACGATCCTGGACGTGGCCGGCGGCACCGGCGACATGGCGCGCCGGTTCGCGAAGATGGCCCGGCGGGTGCAGGAGCGCCGGGGCGGCGACGACGCCCAGGTGGTGGTCATCGACTATAATGCCGAGATGATCGCGGCCGGCCGGGAGCGCGGCTTCGAGCCCGAGATCGTCTGGGCCGTGGGCGACGCCCAGCGCCTGCCCGTGCCTGACCGCACGGCCGACGCCTATGTGATCAGTTTCGGCATCCGCAACGTGACCGACATCCCGGCGGCGCTGCGCGAGGCGCGGCGCGTGCTGAAGCCCGGCGGCCGGTTCCTGTGCCTGGAGTTCTCCCACCCTACGACCGAGGCCCTGCGCAAGGCCTACGACGCCTATTCGTTCAAGGTGATCCCGGAGATCGGCGCCCGAGTGGCCGGCGACCGCGAGAGCTACCAGTATCTCGTCGAGAGCATTCGGCGTTTTCCCGACCAGAAGCGTTTCGCCGGCATGATCTCCGAGGCGGGCTTCTCCCAGGTGGGCTTCACCAACTTCACGGCGGGCGTCGCCGCGCTCCACACCGGCCGGGCGATCTAGGCCCATGGCCGGGCCTAGCGCCTTCCTGCGGCTGATCGGGGCCGGCTGGACCCTCGTCCGCAACGACGCCCTGCTGCCGCGCGAGCTGGACGCGCTCTATTCCTCGGGCGTCCGGACCGTCGCCCGGGCCTTGCGGCTGTTCTGCGGCCGTCAGGCGCGCGACGGGCGGCCGGGCGAACGGCTGGCGCGATCGCTGGAGCGGCTGGGGCCGGTGGCGATCAAGCTAGGCCAGCTCCTGTCGACGCGCGCGGACATCTTCGGCCGCCAGTTCGCCGAGGATCTTTCAAGATTGAAGGATCGGCTTGCGCCGTTCCCGACGGCGGTGGCGAGGGCCGAGGTGGAGTACGCCCTGGGACGGCCGATCGAGACCCTGTTCGCCAGCTTCGGCGAGCCCGTGGCGGCGGCCTCGCTGGCCCAGGCGCATGAGGCGGTGCTGCTGGACGGCCGCCGGGTGGCGGTGAAGGTGCTGCGTCCGGCCATCGCCCGGCGGGTCGCCGAGGATTCCGAAGTTTTGGACCTGGCCGCCCGGCTGGTGAACCGCTGGGTCCCGGCGGCGCGCCGGCTGGAGCCCCGCGGCTTCGCCCAGACGGTGATCCGCGCCACCGAACTGGAGCTGGACCTGCGGCTGGAGGCCGCGGGCGCCGACGAACTCGGCGAGGTCATGGCCGAGGACGGCTACATGGCCGCCCCCGTCGTGGTGTGGGACGGCGTCGGCAAGCGCGTGCTGACCATGGAGTGGGCCAAGGGCCGGCCGCTGTCGGACGAGGATGTGCTGGCCGACCCGGCGTTGGACCGCAAGGCCCTGGCCGACAACCTGATCCGGGCGTTCCTCGCCCAGGCGCTGGACCACGGCGTCTTCCACGCCGACCTGCACGAGGGGAACCTGTTCGTGGCCGCCCCGGCGCAGATCACGGCCGTGGACTACGGCATCGTCGGCCGCATCGGCGCGCCCGAGCGGCGCTACCTGGCCGAGATCCTCTGGGGCTTCCTGAACCGCGACTACGAGCAGATCGCCCGGGTCCACTTCGAGGCGGGCTATGTGCCGGCGCGCCACAGCGTCTCGGCCTTCGCCCAGGCGCTGCGGGCGGTGGGCGAGCCCATCTTCGGACGGGCGGCCGCCGAGGTGCCGATGAGCCGGGTGCTGACCCAGCTGTTCGAGATCACCGCCCTCTTCGACATGCGCCTGCGCCCCGAGCTGGTGCTGCTGCAGAAGACCATGATGACGGTGGAGGGCGTCGCGCGCCGCATCGACCCGGATCACGACATCTGGGCGGCCTCCGAGCCGGTGGTGCGCCGCTGGATCGCCCGCGAGCTGTCGCCCGCCACGCGGCTGAAGCGCTTCGCCGGCGAGGCCGAGATCGCCATGCGCAACCTCGCCCGCCTCGTCCAGGACCCGCCCGCGCCCACCGCGGTTGCGGTGGTGGAGGAACGGCGCGAAGGCCATCCGCTCCTCTGGTTCGCCCTGGGCGCCGTCGTTTCCGGGGCGGCGTTCCTGGCCGGAATGGCCCTGGGCTAGGCGTCGTCGTCGGCGTCGCGGCGCGAGGCCTGACGCGACTGGCGCTTGGCTTCACGGGCCTTCACCTCGTCCCAGTAGGCCGGGCCGTCGTCCGGTTTGAACATGGTCCGCGGCGCGCCATCCTTGGTGGCGATGGCGAAGACGTTGCCCTTCGGGTCGTAGAAGAGCGTGTCGCCGTTGGCGCGGGTGAGCGTCAGCGTGCCGCGCGGCGGCTTGTCGACGAAGGCGTGGGCCTTCCTCACGAACGCGTCGCGGGTGTCGGCGCCGAAGGCTTCGCCGTTGCGCTCGAAGGCGCGCTGGGCGTTGTCCTCCGCCGAGTAGCGGCGGCTGGCCGACCACATGGGCTTGCCGTCGATCTGCTTCACCGGGTCGTCGCGGTGATCGACGCGGGCCGTTTCGCGCGTCTCCCCGTCCTCGCGGGCCGTCTCGTGCGGGACCGCCATCTGGGTCCCCGCCGCCTGGTGTTCGGCCACCGCCGAAGGGCCGTTGTCGCAGGCCGACAGCATCAGCGCCGAGGCCGCCGCGCCGACGAGCAGCGCCTTCCCTACCCGAACCATCTCGTTCTCCGTCCTAATGCCGAGCTGGAACGAACTGAGAACACAGCTGCGCCGGTTTGTCGAGTCCTGCGCATTCGCCTACATGAGGGCCCTCATTCGCGAAGGGGCGGCGAGCCTTGGACGAGAAGCGGGTCCTCCTCATCGTCGGCGGCGGCATCGCCGCCTACAAGGCGCTGGAGCTCACGCGGCTGCTCCGCAAGGCGGGCGTCGGCGTGCGGCCGATCCTGACGAAGGCCGGGGCGGAGTTCGTGACCCCGCTGTCGCTGTCGGCTCTGGCCGAGGACAAGGTCTATTCCGAGCTGTTCTCGCTCACCGACGAGGCCGAGATGGGCCACATCGAGCTTTCCCGGTCGGCCGATCTGGTCGTCGTGGCGCCGGCGACGGCCGACCTGATGGCCAAGGCGGCGAACGGGTTGGCCGGCGATCTCGCCTCCACGACTCTGCTCGCCACCGACAAGCGCGTCCTGATGGCGCCGGCGATGAACGTGCGCATGTGGGAGCATCCCGCCACCCGGCGAAACCTCGCGACCCTGAAGGCCGACGGCGTGCTGTTCGTCGGGCCCGACGAGGGCGCCATGGCCTGCGGCGAGTACGGCGAGGGCCGGATGGCCGAGCCCGCGACGATCTTCCAGGCGATCCAGGACGCCCTGGCCGGCGCGGGTGCGCGCCCGCTCAAGGGCCGACGCGCCGTCGTGACGGCAGGGCCGACCGCCGAGCCGATCGATCCCGTGCGGGTGCTGACCAACCGCAGCTCGGGGAAGCAGGGCTACGCCATCGCCCGGGCGCTGGCCGAGCTGGGCGCGGACGTGACGCTGGTGAGCGGGCCCACCGCGCTGCCGGCGCCTGCCGGCGTGAGGCGGGTGGACATTGAGACGGCGCGCGAGATGCTGGCCGCCTGCGTAGCGGCCCTGCCGGCCGACATCGCCGTCTGCGTCGCGGCGGTGGCCGACTGGCGGCCGGAGAGCGTCGGCGCCGGCAAGATCAAGAAGGACGCGGGCGGGCCTCCGGCGATCAGCCTGGTCGAGAACCCCGACATCCTGGCCACGCTCAGCCAGTCGAAGGCGCGGCCGAAGCTGGTGGTGGGGTTCGCCGCCGAGACCGATGACGTCGAGGCCCACGCCATGGCCAAGCTGGAGCGCAAGGGCTGCGACTGGATCGTCGCCAACGACGTCAGCATCGAAGGGACCATGGGCGGCGACGCCAACGCCGTGGCGGTAGTGTCCAAGGCGGGAATCGAGCGATGGGAGCAGGCGCCGAAGGCCGAGGTGGCCAGGAGGCTCGCCGCTCGCATCGCTGAGGAGTTCAAGTGACCGCACCCGTCGTCCCGATCCTGCGCCTGCCCCACGGCGAGGGCCTGCCGCTGCCGGCCTACGAGACCGCCCAGGCGGCGGGAATGGACCTGCGCGCGGCGGTGGCCGACGGCGAGACTCTGACGATCGAGCCGGGCGCGCGGTTCGCCGTCCCCACCGGCTACGCCTTCGCCCTGCCGGCCGGCTACGAGGCCCAGGTGCGGCCGCGATCGGGCCTGGCGCTGAAGTCGGGCGTCACCTGCCTGAACACGCCGGGCACCATCGACGCCGACTACCGCGGCGAGGTGAAGGTGATCCTGGCCAACCTCGGCGAGGAGGACTTTCATATCCGTCGCGGCGACCGCATCGCCCAGCTGGTGATCGCCCCGGTGGTTCAGGCCGCCTGGACCGAGGTGGATGCGCTGGACGAGACCGCCCGCGGCGCCGGCGGCTTCGGCTCGACCGGCTCGAAATAGGGCCTAGAGCGCCGGCGGCAGGAAGCCGCGGATGTCCTCGTCGATGGACTGCGCCAGGGCCAGCAGCCGGCCGTCCCCGCCGGGCGGTCCGATGAGCTGGGCGCCCACCGGCAGCCCGCCTTCGCCCAGCCCGGCCGGCACGGCGGTGGCGGGCAGCTTCAGGGCCGTGGCGAGCGCGATCCACTGAGCCATCGAGATGTACGGGTGGGTCCGGCCCTCGGAATCCGTCAGCACCCGCTTCTGGAACGGGCGCGTGTCGTGCGGGAAGGCCGCCACGGGTGCGATCGGCGCCAGGATGGCGTCGAAGCGGTCGAACAGGCCCATGATCTCGTGGCGCAGCCGGGCGCGGACGGCGTCGGCCGCCATCCATTCGGTGTGACGGGCCGTATAGGCGAGCGTCATGGCGGCGGTGGAAAACGGCGGGGCGCCGCGGCGCACGGCGAGCTTGGCGAGCGGCCGGGTCAGCTCCATCGAGCCCAGCATGCGGCCCGGCAGGTCCTCGGCCAGGACGGAGCCCAGGAGCACCTGATAGGCGCCGAGGAGCTGGTTGACGTCGACGGGGCTTGGGATCGGCTCCACCGTCGCGCCGGCGGCGGCGAGTTCGCCGGCCAGCCGTAGGACGACGTCGCGCACCTGGCGATCGAGGACGAAGGCGGGCTCGTCCACCCACAGCGCGATCCGGGCGGAGGTGAGGTCGGCGCCCGGCGCCTTGGGCGCGAGCGGCCCGTCCTCCATCACCGACAGCAGCAGGCGCAGGTCGCGGGCCGAGCGCGCCATCGGGCCCACGACGTTGAGGTCCCGTTCGGCGTACGAGCCCGGCGCCGGGGGGACGTGGCCGCGCTGGCTGACCATGCCCCAGGTGGGCTTGTGCGAGAACACGCCGCAGAAGCTGGCCGGCACGCGCAGGCTGCCGCCGATGTCCGAGCCGATCTCGATGGGCGTGACCCCGGCGGCCAGCGCCGCCGCCGCGCCGCCCGACGAGCCGCCGGGGGTGCGCTCCAGGCTCCACGGGTTGCGGGTCGCGCCGTAAAGCGGGTTGGCGGTCTGCCAATCGCCGGCCATGACCGGCACGTTGGTCTTGCCCCAGATGACCGCGCCCGCGCTGCGGACCAGGGCCACCGCCCGGGCGTCCTCCGCGAGCCGGCGGCGCAGCTCGGCGATTCCGGAGGATGCCGGCATCCCCGCGACGTCGAAGGTGTCCTTCACCGTCATCGGCACGCCGGCCAGCGGCCCCAGCGGATCGCCCTTGCTCCGCTGGTCGTCGATCGCCCGCGCCCGCTCGAGCGCGCGCTCGAGGTCGATGGCGACGACGGCGTTCAGGGCCGCGTGCGTCTTCTCGTGGCGGGCGAGGGCCGCCTTCAGCAGCTCGACCGCCGACGCCCGCTTGCCGGCCAGCGCCTGGACGATGGCGGTCGCGTCGAGGTCGAGGAGGTCGGCCACGGCCTCAGGTCCCCTTCATGCCGAGCACGTCCTGCATGTCGTACTCGCCAGGCGGGCGGCCCACGACCCAGCGGGCGGCGGCCAGCGCCCCGCGGGCGAAGAGCGTCCGGTCCCGGGCGGAGTGGCCGAGGGTGAGGATCTCGTCCTCCGCGGCGAAGATCACGCTGTGCTCGCCCACGACCCCGCCGCCGCGGATGGCGGCGAAGCCGATCTGGCCCACGGGCCGCTCGCCGGTGATGCCTTCGCGGCTGCGGCGCTCCACCTCGCTCAGCGAGACGCCGCGGCCCTCGGCGGCGGCGGCCCCCAGCATCAGGGCGGCGCCCGACGGCGCGTCCACCTTGCGGCGATGGTGGGCCTCGACGACTTCGATGTCCCAGGCCTCGGCCGGCAGCGCCCGGGCAGCCCTGGCCACAAGGCCCATCAGCATGTTGAGGCCGAGCGAGAAGTTGCCCGCGCGGACGATCGGGATGCGCTTCGAAGCCTCGGCGATGACGGCGAGCTGGGTCGGATCGAACCCGGTGGAGCCGATCACCAGGGCCTTGCCGGCGGCGGCGACACGCGGCGCGAGTTCGGCTGAGGCGGCGGCGATGGTGAAGTCGATCACGAGGTCGCAGGCGGCGATCGCCGCGTCGGCGTCGGCCAGACCCTCGCCCGTTGCGCCAGGTCGGTCGAAGCGGCCCGCCAGGGCGAAGGCGGGGTCCCGCGAGAGGGCGTCGGTGACGACACGGCCCATGCGGCCCAGGGCGCCGGCGACGGCGATCTTGATCGGTGCGGCCACGACCCCTCCGGAAAGCTCGCCCGGAAAGTCACGCGAGCCGGGGCGCGGGGTCAAGGCAAGGCTGTGGGAGCGCCGCGACTTTGGTCCCCCGCGGCGCTCCCGCCGCAGCCGCCGCCGGGGAAGGCCGCGGCCGCGGTGTCCTCAGGCCGCGAGGCGGTATTCGGCGAACTCCTCGCCAAGCGCGCGGGCGACGGCCGGGCGGGCGCGGAGCCGGTCGCGATAGGCGATCACGGCCGGATATTCGTCGAGGTCGAACCGCACGGCCTGGGCCCAGTTGAGCACGGCCGCCAGATAGGCGTCGGCGACGCTGAACCGGTCGAGGATCCATTCGCGGCCGGCGAGGTGCGCGTCCAGGTGGGCGAAGCGTTCGGCCCCGGCTTCCCGCGCCACGGCCTTGGCGGCGTCGTCGAACTTCGGGCTGAGCAGGGGCGTGAAGACGAACTTGTGCAGCTCCGAGCTGATGAAGTTCAGCCACTGCTGCAGGCGGTAGCGCTCGAAGCCCTGCGGCGCGAGGCCAGCCTCGGGATAGGCGTCGGCGATGTACTGCAGCACGGCCGCGTTCTCGGTCAGCACCTCCCCGTCCGGCGTGCGGATGGCGGGCACCAGGCCCTTGGGATTGACGGCGCGATAGTCCTCGCCCTCGGCGGTGCGGCCCGCCTTGGTGTCGACGCGATGGAAACGGGCCTCCGCCCCGGCCTCGTAGAGGGCAATCCGGCTGGCCAGGGAACAGGCGAGGGGCGAATAGTAGACGTCCATGGGCAGGCTCCGTCTCTCGGGGTTGATATCTATACCGTTCCGCACAAAATAGCGGGGGTCAAGGATTGTTTGCGGGATGGTACAAAAAGACGAGCGGCGCCGCGGCCGACCGCGGAGCTTCGATCCGGAGGTCGTGCTCGAGAAGGCGCGCGCGGTGTTCTGGAACCAGGGCTATGCGGCCACGTCCCTGGACGACCTGGCGGCCGCCACGGGCCTGAACCGGCCGAGCCTCTACGCCGCCTTCGGGGACAAGCACGGGCTCTACATGGCGGCGCTGGGCCGCTCGCGGGACGAGGCGCTGGCCGGGCTCAGCCGCGCACTGTCGGCGGAGCGGCCGCTGAGGGCGGTGACGTCTTTCGTCCTGGAGCGTTCGATCGAGATCTACCAGGCCGGCGACATCGCCCAGCGGGGCTGCTTCGTCGTCGGCACCGCCGTGACCCAGGCGGTGGAAGACCCCGAGGTCCGGGCCCTGGCCGCCGACTTCATCGACCAGACCGAGGCGCTGTTCCGCCGCCGCTTCGAGCAGGACGCGGGCCAGCTCGCGCCCGGCGTTCGGCCGGCGGCGGCCGCTTCGATGATCACCGCCGCGATGCACACCCTGTCGATCCGGGCCCGCACGGGTTCGACGACGGACGAGTTGGCCCGTGTCGCGGACGCCACGCTGGAGATGCTGTTCGGTGCATAGAAAAGGCGGCCGCGTCGCCGCGGCCGCCTTCCTGTGGTCGTCCCTCGTGGTGCGTGAGGGAGACTACTTCTTCAGCATCTGCTGGATCTCGGCCTGACTGGCGTTGATCGTCGCCGCGCCGTCGGCCACGCCCAGCTTGGTCGCGTCCACGGCGAAAGTGTCCGCGCCCATCTTGATCGTGGCCATGGTCTTGCCGCCGTCGCTCTTGACGTCGGCGACCTGGCCGATGCTCGCGCCGGTCTTGTCCTTGACGGTCATGCCGGCCGTGACGCTGGCGTTGGCGCCGGCTGCACCCGCGCTCGGGGCGGTCGCCCCTGCGGAGGTGTCAGCGGTCGCGCCCGCCGTCGTTCCGGACGCCTGGCCGGCTGCATCGTCGGTGGTCGCGCCGGCCGCAGCGCCGGGCTGGGCGCCGGTCGACGAGGCCGCCGGCGGGGTCGAACCCGCAGTCGAGGTCGTCTGGGCCAGGACCGGCGTTGCGAGGCCGAGCGCCGCGACGGCCGCGGCGGCGGAAAGGACTTCTCTCATAGGCATGCTCCCTGCACGCCCCCACACCCCTGCAGGGGATGAAACTGCCTGGGCTCTCGAAGGGTTCCCCGCGCACGCAAATTTGTCGAAGGATGAATTTGCCTTCCGGCCTTGTTCCGCTGGGGAAGGTTGTTTGCAGCCGCGCCGCTCTATAGGTTGCGCGCCTTCCTGTATCCGCGCCCAGCCAAGGGGGCACTGACGCGCGCATGAGCGACGCCGAAAAACGCACCTTCACCGACGAGGAAGCCCTGAGCTTCCACCGCCTGCCCCGTCCGGGGAAGATCGCCATCGCCGCCACCAAGCCGATGACGACGCAGCGGGACCTCTCGCTCGCCTATTCGCCGGGCGTGGCGGTGCCGGTGCTGAAGATCGCCGAGGATCCGGAGGCGGCCTACGACTACACGTCGAAGGGCAATCTCGTGGCGGTGATCTCGAACGGCACCGCGATCCTGGGCTTGGGCGACCTGGGCGCCCTGGCCTCGAAGCCGGTGATGGAGGGCAAGGGCGTCCTCTTCAAGCGCTTCGCCGACGTTGACGCCATCGACGTCGAGGTGGCCTCCAAGGACGCCGACGAGATCATCACCGTCGTGAAGAACATCGGCCTGACCTACGGCGGCATCAACCTCGAGGACATCAAGAGTCCCGAGTGCTTCCGGATCGAGACCGAGCTGCAGGAGCTGCTCGACATCCCGGTGTTCCACGACGACCAGCACGGCACGGCGATCATCTCGGCCGCCGGCCTTATCAACGCCTGCCACATCACCGGCCGCGACCTGAAGGACGTGAAGGTGGTGCTGAACGGCCCCGGCGCGGCGGGCATCGCCACGCTCGAGCTGATCAAGGCCATGGGCGTGCCGCACCAGAACGTCATCGCCGTCGACCGCAAGGGCGTGCTGTACCGCGGCCGCACCGAGGACATGAACCAGTGGAAGTCGGCGCATGCGGTGGAGACCGACGCCCGCACCCTGGCCGACGCGCTGAAGGGCGCCGACGTGTTCATCGGCCTCTCGGCCAAGGGCGCGCTGTCGGGCGAGCTGGTGAAGTCGATGGCGCCCAAGCCCATCATCTTCGCCATGGCGAATCCCGATCCGGAGATCACTCCCGAGGAGGTCTATGCCGTCCGCCCGGACGCCATCGTCGCCACGGGGCGCAGCGACTACCCGAACCAGGTGAACAACGTCCTGGGCTTCCCCTACATCTTCCGCGGCGCGCTGGACGTGCGGGCCCGGCGGGTGAACATGGAGATGAAGATCGCCTGCGCGAACGCGCTGGCGCAGCTCGCCCGCGAGGACGTGCCAGACGAGGTGGCCGCCGCCTATCACGGGACGCAGCTCAAGTTCGGGCCCGAGTACATCATCCCGACGCCCTTCGACCCCCGGCTGATCTGGTACATCCCGCCGTTCGTGGCCCAGGCGGCCATGGACACGGGCGTCGCCCGCAAGCCGATCGAGGACATGGACGCCTATCGGGCGGCGCTCGCCCAGCGGCTCGATCCGACCGCGGCCTTCCTGCAGAAGCTGCAGGGCGCCGTGCTCGCCGGTCCGAAGAAGAAGATCGTCTTCGCCGAAGGCGAGGAGCCCAGCGTCATCCGGGCCGCCTACGGCTTCCAGTCGGGCGGCCTCGGCGAGGCGATCCTGGTCGGGCGGGAGGAGCTGATCCACGAGAACATGAAGCTCGTGGGCCTCGATCCCTCCGAGGCGAAGCTGTCGATCATCAACGCCCGACTGTCGCACTGGAACGCCGAGTTCACAGACAACCTCTACAAGCGCCTGCAGCGCGAGGGCTACCTGCGCCGCGACGTGCAGCGGCTGATCAACCAGGACCGCAACGCGTTCGCCGCCTCCATGGTCGCCCACGGCCACGCCGACGGCATGGTCACCGGCGTGACCCGGGCCTACGACCAGGTGCTGGAGGAGGTGCTGCGGGTGATCGATCCGGCGCCCGACGGCCGGGTCATCGGCATGAGCGTGGTGCTGGCCAAGGGCCGGACGCTGTTCATCGCCGACACCAACGTCACCGAGATGCCCGACAGCGAAGACCTCGTGGAGATCGCCATCGAGGCGGCCCGCGCGGTGAAGACGCTGGGCTACAAGCCCCGGGTCGCCTTCCTCAGCTACTCGGCGTTCGGCAATCCGATGGGCGAGCGCTCGGAGAAGGTGCGCCAGGCCGTCGCCATGCTGGACGAGATGGACGGCATGGACTTCGAGTACGAGGGCGAGATGCCGCCTGAGCTGGCGCTGGAGCCGGAGCGGCGGGGCAACTACCCGTTCATGCGCCTGTCCGGTCCGGCCAATGTGCTGATCATGCCGGCCATCCACTCGGCGGCGATCTCGACACAGCTGCTGAAGTCGATCGGTGGGGCGACGGTGATCGGCCCGATCCTGCTCGGCCTCAACAAGGCGGTGCAGATCTGCCCGCTGGCGGCCTCCGTCTCGCGCATCCTGCAGCAGGCGACCCTGTGCGCCTACGACCGTCCGCTGGCGGAGGTCGAGAGCTGATGCGCGCGGTCATCCGCAAGCAAGCCTAGGGTCGCGCGCCGACGGGGAGCGGGCGGTCCGCCGTCCGTCCCCGAAGAGGAGCGCGTCCCATGACCTGGCCCAGTACGAGCCCGCCGAGCACGCTCGGCATCGACTTCGGCACCACCAACACCGTGCTCGCCCTGGCGGGCGGCGACGGCCCGGCCGAACTCGTGAAGTTCCCGGCGCCGGAAGGCGAGCTGTTCGCCTTCCGCTCATGCCTGTCGTTCTACGCCCCGCCCGACCTGCCGTCGGAACGCTCGATCGCGGCCGGGCCGTGGGCGATCGAGGCCTATGTGGAGGACCCGGCCGAGACGCGGTTCATCCAGAGCTTCAAGAGCTTCTCGGCGCAGTCCAGCTTCACCGAGACCCAGATCCTGGGCCGCCGCTACCGGTTCGAGGACCTGCTCTCGACCTTCCTGCTGAAGGTCCGCGACTACGCGGGCGAGCGGCTGGGCCAGATCCCCGAGACGGTGATCGTCGGCCGCCCGGTGCGGTTCGTGGGCGCTCACCCGGACGAGGCGCTGGCGCTCGAACGCTACGAGACGGCGTTCAGGCGGATGGGCGTGAAGGAGGTCCGCTACGCCTACGAGCCCGTCGGCGCGGCGTTCTTCTTCGCCCGCGAGCTGGATCACGACGCCACCGTTCTGGTCGGCGACTTCGGCGGCGGCACCTCGGACTTCTCGATCATCCGCTTCGAGCGCCATTCGGGTGAGCTGCGGGCGACCCCGCTGGGTCGCGCGGGCGTCGGCGTCGCGGGCGACGCCTTCGACTACCGGATCATCGACCGCCTGGTCTCGCCGGAGCTCGGCAAGGGGTCGAGCTACACCTCGATCGGCAAGGTGCTGCCGGTTCCGAACCGCTGGTACTCGACCTTCGCGCGCTGGGACCAGCTCGCCCTCATGCGGGCCAGCCGCGAGATGCGCGACATCCGCAAGCTCGCCCGCGACGCCGTCGAGCCCGAGAAGATCGAGCGGCTGATCGAGGTGCTGGACGAGAACCACGGCTATCGGCTGTACCGCGCGGTCTCCAGGCTGAAGGAGGCGCTGTCGTTCGAGACGCAGGCCGAGTTCCGCTTCCAGGCGGGCTCGATCGACATCGGCGGCCAGGTGGCCCGCAGCGACTTCGAGAGCTGGATCGCGCCGGAGCTCGCGCTGATCGAGGGCGCGGTGGACGCGGCACTGGCCGACGCCGGCCTTCGCGCCGACCAGATCGAGCGCGTGTTCCTGACGGGCGGCTCGTCGCTGGTGCCGGCGGTCCGCGAGATCTTCCACCGCCGCTTCCCCGCCGAGCGGATCGAGACCGGCGCCGAACTGGAGTCGATCGCCGCCGGCCTCGCGCTGATGGGCCGCGAACGCGACCTCAGCGGCTGGACGATGCGGGCTTCCTGAGCGTCGGGCTCTCCAGGTCGAGTTCGGCGGCCGGTACGACCTCCAGGTTCGGCAGCCGCTGCTTCAGGCCGGCGGAGAACGCCTTGGCGTCTCCGGCGACGATGACGCTGGACTGGGCGGGATCGAAGACGCGGCGGGCGAAGGCCTGGACGTCCGTCGCCTGCACGGCCTCGACCTTGCGGGTGTAGAGGCTGACCTCGTCCAGCGGCACGTCATAGACGGCCAGGTTGCCCAGGATGTCGGCCAGGCCGCCGGACGTGGCGAGCTCGCGGCCGAAGCTTCCCACCAGCACAGACTTGCGGGCCTTCAGTTCGTCGGCGGAGGCGGGCTCAGCGGCGAGCTTGGCCATCTCGGCCTTGATCAGGTCCAGCACCTCGGGCGCGGACTCATTCTTGGTCTGGGCGGAGGCCCGGAACGACCCGGTGGTGCGGGCGGTGGAGATGCTGGCCCGAGCGCCGTAGGAAAGGCCCCGCTTGATGCGGATTTCCTGGTTCAGACGGGCCGAATAGCCGCCGCCCAGCACCGTCGAGGCCACCATGCCGGTGTAGTAGTCGGGGTCGGTGCGCGAAATGGCCGGCTTCACGACGTTCACCGAGGCCTGGCCCGTGCCCGGCAGGTCGATGGCCACGGCGCGCGGCGTCGCGCTGGGCTGGATACGGGGCTGGGCAGGCAGCGGGGCGGCGGGGCGGGCCCAGTCGCCGAACGCCTGCTCCGCGAGCGCGAAGCCCTGATCGGGCGTGATGTCGCCGGTCAGCACCAGGACGGCGTTATCGGGGCGATAATAGGCGCCGTGGATCGCCGACAGGGTCTCGGGCTTCAGGCGCGGCAGGGACTCCGGCGAGCCCTGCGACGGGTGGCCGAACGGCGTACCGCCGTAGATCACCGGCGAGCTGGCGAGCCCAACCAGACTGCCCGGCTGCTGGTAAGCCACCTGCAGGCCGTCGAGGGCCTGCTGGCGCTGCCGCTCCAGCTCCTCGGCCGCGAAGGCAGGGTTCTTGGCGACGTCGGCCATGATCGCGAGGGCGGCGGGCGCCTTGTCGGGCATGACGCTGAGGGTCACCGAAGAGGCCTCGAGGCCGGCGCCCGAGCTGAGCGTGGCGCCCAGCGCCTCCGTCTGGCTGGCGATTTGCTGCGCCGAGCGGGTCTTCGTGCCTTCGGTCAGCATGCCGGCGGTCATGGCGGCGGCGCCGGCGAGGCCCTGCGGATCGGCCCAGGCGCCGGTCTTCACGGTCAGGTCCGCGGTGATCAGCGGCAGGTCGGACGAGCGGGCGACGATCACCCGGAGGCCGTTTGGCAGCGTCCGCTCGGCCGGCTTCGGCAGGGTCGGCTGCAGCGGCTCGCCGATGGCCGGCGGCTTCTCACGCTGGGCCTCGGGCGCCAACGCCAGGATCGGACCGTCGTAGCGGGCGACCGTCTTCGGGGGCGGGGACTTCGGCGGCTCGGCCTGACCCGCGGGGCGTGCGGACTCGGGCCGGTAGCGGATGGTCATCCGCCGGTCGTCGGCGAGGTACTTGCGGGCGACGCGCTGCACATCGGCGGCGGTGACGGCCTGCAGGGCGGCGAGCTCGGTGTTCGCCTGGGCGGCGTCGCCCGTCAGCATCAGGGCCTGACCCAGAGCGAAGGCGCGCCCGTCGATGGTCTCGCGCTCGCGGAGGCGGCCGGCGATCAGCTCGTTCTTCGCCTCGGCGAGCTCGGCGGCCGACGGGGGGGCGTCGCGCAGGCGCTTCACCTCCGCGAGCAGGGCCGCCTCGCCCTGCTCGATGGTGTGGCCGCTGGCCATGACCGCGCCCACCATGAAGAGGCCCGGGTCCTGGGGCAGGTCGGCGTTGGACATCGCCTCGGCGGCGATCTGCTTCTCATAGACCAGGCTGTTGTACAGCCTGGACGACTTGCCGGCCGACAGGATGGCGTCCAGCACGGTGAGCGCCGGGGCGTCGGGGTCGGCGGCGTCGGTGGCCTGCCAGGTGATGGCGACCGCCGGCAGCGGCACGTTGGGGCCATAGCCCTCGAAGACGCCGGCCTTGGTGCGGGGCGGCTCCTTCGCGGTGACGCGGGGCATCGGGGTCGCCGGCCGCTTCAGCTTGCCAAAGTACTGGTCGACCCAGGCGTTGAGCTGACCCTCGTCGAAGTTGCCGACGACGATGAGGGCCGCGTTGTCGGGACGGTACCAGGTCTGGTGGAAGGCGCGGACGTCGTCGATGGTGGCCGCGTCCAGCTCCTCGATGTTGCCGATGCCCGGACGCCGGTAGGGGTGCGCCGTATAGCTGGCCTGCGGGACGTAGAGGCCGAAGAGGCGCCCGTACGGCTGGCTGAGGTAGTTCTGGCGGAACTCCTCCTTCACCACGTCGCGCTCGGATTTGAAGGTGGCCTCATCGACGACGAGCGACGACAGGCGCTCGGCTTCGACCCAGAGCAGGCGCTGCAGGTGATTGGCCGGCACCACCTCGTAGTAGTTCGTGAAGTCGTCCCAGGTGGAGGCGTTGTTGAAGCCGCCCACGTCCTCGGTCATGCGGTCGATGCTCTCGGCCGGCAGGTTGCGCGTGGCCTTGAACATCATGTGCTCGAAGAGGTGGGCGAAACCGGACCGGCCCTGCGGGTCGTCCTTGGACCCGACCCCGTACCAGACCTGAACGGTGACGTTCGGCGTGGCCTTGTCGAGCGAGGTGAAGACCTTCAGCCCGTTCGGCAGGGTCCGCTGCTTGAAGACGATCGGCGGGACCTCCGCCGTCGCGCCGGGCTTCGCCTGGGCGAGCGCGGCGGGCGCGAGGGCGGTGGTGGCCAGGAGAAGGCCGAGGGCCGTGGCGCGGCCGAAATCGCGGAAGGTGCGGAGCATGGAGCGTCCCAGCTGGGAATGAACTGCCCAACACCTAGCATCCCGCAGCCGCCGCGGAAGCTTACGAGTTCGTCACGCGGCGGCGGCCTGCGGGCGGAAGAAGGCGGCCATCCCGACGAAGCGCTCGAAGACATCGCCGAAGTGCGGGCGGGCCTGCATGCGGGCGATCCAGGCCTGGATGTTCGGGTAGGGCGTGAAGTCGAAGCCGGCGATCTCGCCCAGCAGCACGTAGGAGACGCCCAGGTAGTCGGCCAGCGTGATCTCGTCGCCGCAGACGTAGGCCCGATCGCCCAGCGTGTGGCGGTCGAGGACCGTGAGCCAGCGCGGCGCATGCTTGGCGCCATAGGCCTTGAGGCGCTGGAGCGTGTCGGCGTCCATGCCCTTGGGCACGCCCATGTTCGGGTAGCAGACCATCATGCAGAACACCTCGTGGAACTGGCACGAGAACCACGAGATCGCCTCGTCGACGCGGGCGCGGGCCTGGAGGTCGGTGGGGTAGGCGGCGGAGCCGGTCTTGCGCGCCAGGTACTTCAGGATGGCCGCGCTCTCGCCCAGGCCGAAGTCGCCGTCCTGAAGGAAGGGCACCACGCCGTTGGGGTTCAGGGCCAGGTACTCGGGAGCCTGGTGGCCGCCCTGCAGCAGGTCCACATGGACGACCTCCACCGGCAGTTCGTGTTCGGCCACGAACAGCAGCACGGGGCGCGAGGTGGTGGAGATCGGATCGCAGTAGAGCTTCATGGCCGCCCTCGGACAGATTTGATCGCCCATGTTCGGCGACCGGGGTTCACTTCAGAGCGCGGGGGAGTACCTATGTCACGGTGAAGGCGCAAGCTGCGTCCTTGCAGTCGGGTTCTGCGCAACTGCAGAGTTGGATCATGTACGACTGGAACGACCTGAAGGCCTTCCTGGCGGTCGCCCGCGGCGGCTCGACCCTGGCGGCGGCCAAGGCGCTGCGCGTCAATCAGACCACGGTCGCGCGGCGCATCGAGAGCCTGGAGGCCGCGCTCGCGCTGAAGCTGTTCGAGCGGGGCCAGACCGGCAGCCGCCTGACCGAGGCGGGTCGGGATCTTGTCGAGGAGGCCGAGCGCGTCGAGCGTGCGGCCGAGCGGTTCGGCAACCGCGCCGCGGGGCATCAGCGCAGCGCGGCGGGCGTGATCCGGGTGACGGCGACCGAGCTGCTCTCCAACCTGATGCTGATGCCGGGCATCGTGGAGTTCCGGAAGCAGTTCCCGGAGATCCAGGTCGACCTGATCGTCACCGACCGGCCCTTGGACCTGCAGGCCGGCGAGGCCGACGTCGCGATCCGGTCGGGCGTGGCCCTTCCGGCCTCGGACCTCATCGCCCGCAAGCTTCTGGACCACGACTTCGCGCTCTACTGCAGTCGGGACTATGTGGCGCGGAAGGGCTTCCCGACGCCCGAGACCCTGAAGGACCACGACCTGATCGGGGGCGAGATGGAGATGGCCGACGGGCCGGGCATGGCCTTCATGTTCAAGGCCGCCGGCGGCAAGGCGCCGGTCACCCGCTCCAACACCATGAACAACCTGCTGCACGCCATCAAAGCCGGCGTGGGGGTGGGGCCGATGACGTGCCAGGCGGCCGACCTGGACCGCGAGCTGGTGCGCTGCTCGGACATCATCCCCGAAGCCAGCGGCTCGTCCTGGGTGATCACGCGACGGGAGCTGAAGGACACGCCGCGGGTCCGGGCGTTCATCGACTTCTTCGTGCCCTATCTGCAGGAGCTGAGCCGCCGCAACACCGAACGCGGCAAGCGGCTTCGCGAGCAGGCCGCCGCAAACGACGTCGGGCTCGACCCGCTCCCCGACGAAGCCGCCGGCTAGCCTTCGAACACATCGCCCCAGCCGAGCCTGCGGGCGCGGGCATGGGCGGCCTTGTCGCGGCGGCCGACGAAGCGCGCCGCCGCCGAACCGTCCGGGTTGCAAAGGCGCAGCTCGATGCCGGGCTTGCCGGCCCTGGGCGGGGTCAGCACGCGTGCGTTGCGGGCGGCGGCCGCGACGTGCGGGCGGGCGGCGACGAGATAGGCGAACTTCTCGTCCTCGAACGGAACCTCAGCGCCCTTGGCGAGGCGGTGGTCCTTGCTGCGCGGCAGGCGGACCGAGAAATGGCACCAGTCCGAGCCTGTCAGCGGGCAGGCGGCATGGTGCGGGCAAGGGGCCAGGATCGTCGCGCCTTCACCGATCAGCGCGTCCCGAGCGGCCAGGATGCGGGCGTAGCCGGCCGGCGTGCCGGGCTCGATCAGCGCCAGCACGCCCGCGCTTGCCGCCCACAGCCGGCGCACGAGCGGCGCCTGCTCGGGCTGCGGGATCTCGGCCAGGGCGTAGCTCGCCATGACCAGATCGCCCTCGGGCGCGGCGGCCTGGGCGGTGAGGTCGAGCTTATGCGCCTCCGCGTCGCGCAGCGCCTCCGGTCCCTGGGCGGCCAGGCGCGCCGCCAGCGCCAGGAACGGCGGGCTCGCGTCCAGCCAGGTGACGGACCGAAGGCTCGGGAAGGCTTCCAGCGCCGCCCAGCTTCCGCCGCCGGGGCCGGAGCCCGCGTCCACCAGGCGGGCCGGTGTGAAATCCGGCGCGATCCGCGCCATCTCGGCGAAGACCGTGGCGCAGGCGGCGTAGGTCGCCGGCAGCCGCGCCAGGGCATAGGCGAGCGCGTCCTCCGTCGTCCGGATCGCGGCGGCTGATGTCCCGCCCGAGCGGTAGGCGGCCGTGGTCGCGGCCGTGCGCTCGGCGAGGTCCTTGCGGGACACGCCTTCCAGCTCGCGCGCGATGGCGGCCTTCAGCGCAGGGGGCAGGTCAGGCGACAGTTTCGGCCCTGGACTTCAGGATCTCGTCGACGACGCCCGGCTCCTCGAGACCGCTGACGTCTCCGGCGGGTTTGCCCTCGGCGATCCTCTGCAGGATCGGACGCACGATCTCGCCCGCCGGTGTGCGGGGCAGGCGCCCGAAATGAACGAGGCCGGGGACCGCGCCCTCGCCGATCTCACGGCGCAGGATGGCCCGGATGTCGGCCCGCAGGATGTCGCTGGCCTGGAAGCCCGGCTCAAGCGTCAGGAACAGCGCCAGGCCGGTCTTGCCCGCGTCGATCGCCACGGCCTCGGCCACCGGCGCGTTCTTGACCAGCAGGGCTTCGATGTCGCCCGCGGGATGGGTCTTGCCGCCGACGTAGATGACGTCGGCGTGGGTGCGCGTGGCGCGGTTCTTCACCAGTTCGTCGACGACCGCGGGTTCGGCGAGCGTGGAGGTGTCGCCGAGGTTGCCCAGATCGTCCTCGGCGATCTTGCGCAGGATGCGGCGCATGATCTTGCCCGAGCGGGTCTTCGGCAGGCCCGGCGCGAACTGGATCACGTCAGGCGCCGCGAACGGCCCGATCTCGCGCCGGACGAAACCGCGCAGGTCGGCCTGCAGGGCTTCCGAGGCCTCGACGCCGACCTTTAGCGTCACGAAGCAGTAGATGCCCTGGCCCTTGATGTCGTGCGGGTAGCCGACAACCGCGGCTTCGGCGACCGCCTCGTGATCGACGAGCGCCGACTCGATCTCGGCGGTGCCCAGGCGATGGCCCGAGACGTTGATGACGTCGTCCACCCGGCCGGTGATCCAGTAGTAGCCGTCCTCGTCGCGGCGGGCGCCGTCGCCGGTGAAGTACTTGCCGGGATAGGTGGAGAAGTAGGTGTCGATGAAGCGCTGATGGTCGCCATAGACGGTGCGCATCTGCCCGGGCCAGCTGTCGGTCAGGCAGAGGTTGCCGGAGATCGCGCCCGTCAGCACCTTGCCGTCCGGGTCGACCAGCTCGGGCTTCACCCCCGGCAGCGGCTTGGTGCAGGACCCGGGCTTCAGCGGCGTGGCGCCGGGCAGCGGGCTCATCAGACAGGCGCCCGTCTCGGTCTGCCACCAGGTGTCGACGATGGGGCAGCGCTCCTCGCCCACCACGCGGTGGTACCAGAGCCAGGCCTCGGGATTGATCGGCTCGCCCACCGTGCCCAGCAGCCGGATGGACTGGCGCGAGGTGCGCTTCACGGGCTCCTCGCCCTCGCGCATCAGGGCGCGGATGGCGGTGGGCGCGGTGTAGAAGATCTCGACTTTGTGCTTGTCGCAGACTTCCCAGAAGCGCGACGAGGTCGGGAAGTTCGGCACGCCCTCGAAGATCAGGGTCGTGGCGGCGTTCGCCAGCGGCCCGTAGACCACGTAGCTGTGGCCGGTGACCCAGCCCACATCGGCCGTGCACCAGAAGACCTCGCCCGGCCGGTAGTCGAAGACGATCTCGTGGGTGTAGCTGGCCCAGGCCAGATAGCCGCCGGTGGTGTGCAGCACGCCCTTGGGCTTCCCCGTGGAGCCCGAGGTGTAGAGGATGAACAGCGGATCCTCCGCGTTCATCGGCTCGGGCTCGCAGGTGTCGGGGACGGTCTTCTTGAGGTCGCCGAAATAGACGTCGCGGCCCTCGACCATCGGGACCTCGGCCTGGGTGCGGCGGACGACGATCACGTCGGTGACGCCCGGGCACGACTTCAGCGCCTCGTCGACATTGGCCTTCAGGGGCACGACCTTGCCGCCGCGCAGGCCCTCGTTGGCGGTGATGACGATCTTCGAGTCGCAGTCCTGGATGCGGCCCGCCAGGCTGTCGGGCGAGAAGCCGCCGAAGACCACCGAATGGACCGCCCCGATCCGCGCGCAGGCCAGCATGGCGGCGGCCGCGGCCGGGATCATCGGCAGGTAGATGGTGACGCGGTCGCCCTTCCTGACGCCCTTCATCTTGAGGACGTTGGCCCAGCGGCAGACCTCCGCCAGGAGCTGCCTGTAGGTCAGGGCGTCATAGGCCGACCCGTCGTCGTTTTCCCAGATCACCGCCACCTGGTCGCCGCGCGCGGCGATATGCCGGTCGAGGCAGTTGACCGAAACGTTCAGGACGCCGTCGGCGTACCAGTTGATGTGGAAGTCGGCCTTGTCGAACGAGACGTCCTTCACCTGGGTGAAGGGGGTCATCCAGTCCAGGCGGCGGCCGATGTCGCCCCAGAAGCCCTCGGGGTCGCTCTCGGCCCGCCGGCACGCGGCCTCATAAGCGGCGGCGTCCAGGTGGGCCCGCTCGGCCCAGGCCTCTGGAACCGGGAAAACCTCGCCGTCCGACATGCTGACGCTCCTGCAACGCGACCGATGCCCACGCAGTATGCGGAGAGGGCGCCCCGGCGCAACTCGTCGCAGGTCGGCGAAGGCCGGCGATTGCGGCCATGGCCGCGCTTGCGCGGACTCAGGCGGCTGGGCATTTTCCGCCGATGCTTCGGATCGGTGCGGTGTTGGCGCTTTCGGCGCTCGGGCTGGTGTTGGGCGGCTGCGACGGCCGCGCCCGGACCGATGCGGCGGCGACGGCCGAGCGCCTGCTTAAGGCGGTCGAAGCGCGCGACCGTGTGGCGTTCGAAGCCGAGATCGATCGCGACGCCGTGCGCGAGGACGTGCGCAGGCAGATGGTCGCCTGGGCGCGCGAACGCGGCCTGGAGGTCGAGGGCGGGCCGTCGGAGTTCGCCCTGGACCGGATGATCAGCCCGGACGCCTTCACCGTGGTCCGCGCCCAGGACGGCAAGCCGCTCAAGGACCGCATGAAGGTCGAGGACGGAAAGGTGTGCCTGCCCTCCGAAGAGGGCGCCCACCGTTGCCTGCTGACGTTCGGCCGCGAAGAAAAGCGCTGGCGCCTCGTGGGGATGCAGGCCATGGGGCTGACGATCGAGGTCGCCCAGGCGGGCGACTAGCAAGGACCGCCGAGATGCTGCTGCACCTGTCCACCTGGGCCGAGATCGAAGGCTATCTGGAGCGCTCCAAGACGGTGGTGATCCCCATCGGCTCGAACGAGCAGCACGGGCCGACGGGCCTGCTGGGCACCGACTGGCTGTGCCCGGAGATCATCGCCCACGAGGCGCAGAGGGAAGGCGACATCCTGGTGGCGCCCACCTTCAACATCGGCATGGCCCAGCACCACCTGGACTTCCCGGGCACGATCGCGCTTCGGCCGTCCACCTTCATGCTGGCCATCGGCGACTGGTGCCGCAGCCTGGCCCACGCGGGCTTCGAGAAGCTGTATTTCCTGAACGGTCACGGCGGGAACGTCGCCACCATCGAGGCGGCCTTCTCCGAGCTCTACGCCGAGGCGAGCTACGCCGGCCGCAGCCGCGGCTTCGCCTGCAAGCTCAAGAACTGGTGGGACCTGGACGGCGTCACCGCGCTCGCCAACCGGCAGTTCCCCACCGGCCACGGCAGCCATGCGACGCCGTCCGAGATCGCCGTCACCCAGTGGGCCTATCCGGACAGCATCAAGGCGGCGAACTATGCGCCGCAGATCGCCCCGACCGGTCCGATCCGCGAGGCGAACGACTTCCGCGCCCGCTACGCCGACGGCCGCATGGGCTCGGACCCGGCGCAGGCCACGCCCGAGAAGGGCGGCGAACTGGTGCGCCAGGCCGCCGCCTCGCTGCTGAGGGACGTCGCCGCCTTCGGCGGGGAGACCGCGCCGCGGTGAGCTAGTCCGAGAGCCCGCCGCCCATCTGGCCCGCGCCGCCGGGCACGGCCGCAGGGACTCGCTGCGGAGGCCTAAGCGGTTCGCCGGCGGGACCAGATCCACCCGCCGAGGAGCGCCACGGGCACGAGCCCGATCAGCAGGCCCTTTTGCTGGGCCGGCCGGCTCTTCGCCTCGAACACGGCGCGGCCTTCTGCGCGGCATATCTCGGAATCGCGCAGGCTCGGATAGTCGCCCTGTCCACCCTGGCGAATCAGCCGCTGAGCGCATTCCTGCTGAGCGATCGATTGCGCCGGACCGGCGTCGGTCAGGCCCACCATCGAGCCGAAGAACCAGCACGCGGCGATCCAGACGAGGGAGGCGGCGCCGAAGACGATCCACTTCATGGAAGCTCAACGCAAAGGTGAAGCCGCCGCTCCGCGCCCGGCTCAGGCGGTGAAGACCTCGCCGTCGCGGATTTCGACGGGCCAGACCGTCAGGCGGTCGCCGACGCAGGGCCCGGCGACGCATCGGCCGTCGAGGCTGAAGAGGGCCCCGTGCCCGGCGCACAGGATGTGCCGGTCGTCCCGGGTCAGGTAGCGGTCGGGCAGGCCCGACAGCGGCCAGCCCGCGTGCGGGCAGCGGTCGACGAAGCCGCGCACGGCGCCGCCCTGCCGCAGCACGAAGCCGGCGAAGAGGCGGGTCTCGTGCCGGAAGCGGAAGCCCTTCGTTCCCGGGTCCGCGAGGTCGGCCAGGGCGCAGAGGCGGATGCCGGCCGGCGGGCGGGCGGGATTGTCGGGCTCAGATGGGCTGGCCAAAGGTCGCCTTGAAATGCCGGATGGTGATCGTCCCGAAGACCCCGGCCTGGGTGTAGGGATCGGCGGCGTTGAAGGCTTCTGCGGCGGCCTTGTCGGCCACGTCGAGGACGAAGAACGAGCCCGCCATCTGCTCGGTGTCGTCGAACAGCGGCCCGGCCAGGCGGACCTTCCCGGCGTTGTCCCGCACATAGGCCAGGTGGCGCTCGCGCGTCGCCATCCGCAGGTCCAGGGCGTCGGGCTTGTCGAGGCACATCAGCGCGAAGAGAGGCATGCGGGCTTAGTCCTGTTCGTCCTTGAGGGGGCGCGAGAGCAGGCCCCGAATGGCGGTGTCGACATCCGCCTCGCCCGCCAGGATGGCGGCGGTGGCCTCGCAGATGGGGGTTTCCACGCCGAGCTTGCGGGCGAGCTGGCGCACGGCGGGGGCCGAGGCCACGCCCTCGGCGACGGTGAGCTTGCCGGCCAGCGCCTGTTCGAGCGTCTGGCCGCCGCCCAGCGCCAGGCCGACGCTCATGTTGCGCGACTGCGGGCTGGAGCAGGTGAGCACGAGGTCGCCCAGGCCGCACAGGCCCGCGACGGTCTCGGCCTCGCCGCCGAGGCCGACGGCCAGGCGGGTGAGCTCGGCGAAGCCGCGGGTGATCAGGGCGGCGTGGGCCGAGCGGCCGAGGCCGCGGCCCTCGACGATGCCGCAGGCGATGGCCAGCACGTTCTTGACCGCCCCGCCGGCCTCCGCGCCGACCATGTCCGTGGCGAAGTAAGGGCGGAAGGTCGGGGTGGCGATGGCCTCGGCGAGGCTCTCGGCGCAGCCCGGGTCCGGACACGCGAGGGTCACGGCGGTGGGCAGGCCGCGGGCGACTTCGCCGGCGAAGCTCGGTCCCGAAAGCACGGCGGGCCTGGCCTGCGGCAGGGTCTCGGCCAGGACGTCGGTCATGAGCTTGAGCGAGCCCTGCTCGATCCCCTTGGAGCAGAGCACGACCGGCAGGCCGTCGCGGGCGTGGGAGGCGAAGGCCTGCAGGGTGGAGCGCATGTGCTGGGCGGGCGGCACGGCCAGAACGGCGTCGACATCGGCCAGATCGGCATAGTCGCCGCTGGCGCGAATCTGCGGCTCCAGCGCCACGCCGGCCAGGAAGGTCGTGTTCTCGTGGCGGGCGTTGACGGCCTCGACCACCTCGGGCTCGCGGGCCCAGAGCACGACGTCGCGGCCCGCGCGGGCGCAGACCTGGGCCAGCGCCGTGCCCCACGCGCCCCCGCCGATGACGCCGATCCGGTTCATGCCTTGGCGCCTTTCCGGCCGGGGAGGTGGGTGGGACTGGCGGCCGCCGCGGCTTCGTCCAGCGGCCAGCGCGGCCGGGCGACGGCGTCCAGCGGGTCGGAGAGGCCCAGCGCCAGGCGCTCGGCGCCGGCCAGCGCGATCATGGCGGCGTTGTCTGTGCAGTAGGCGAGCGGCGGGGCGTGGAAGCTGAAGCCGCGGGCCTGCGCCGTCTCCGTGAGGCGCGCGCGGACCGTCCCGTTGGCCGCCACGCCGCCGGCGACCACGAAGCGCAGGTCGCGACCCTCGTGCTCGACCGCGTAGGCCTTCATGGCCCGGTCGGTGCGCTCCGCGAGCTGGCCGGCGATGGCGGCCTGGACGGCGGCGGCGAGATCCCGGCGCTCGGCCTCCGTGGCCAGTCCCTCGGCGATGCGCGCGGCCGCGGTCTTCAGGCCCGAGAAGGAGAAGTCGCAGTCCTTGCGGCCGAGCAGCATGCGCGGGAGCGGATAGCGCGCGGGGTCGCCCCCTTCGGCCAGCCGCTCCAGGGCGGGACCGCCGGGATAGGGCAGGCCGAGCGTCTTGGCGATCTTGTCGAAGGCCTCGCCGGCCGCGTCGTCGATGGTCGAGCCCAGCCGCCGGCAGGCGCCGACGCCGGCCACTTCCAGAAGCTGGCAATGGCCGCCGGAGACCAGCAGCAGCAGGAACGGATACGGGATGTCCGCGCCCAGCCTCGCCGAGACGGCGTGGCCCTCCAGGTGGTTCACCGCGACGAGCGGCAGGCCGCGGGCGAGCGCCACCGCCTTGCCGAACGACAAGCCCACCATGACGCCGCCGACCAGTCCGGGGCCTGCGGTGGCGGCGACGCCCGTGAGATCGCCATAGCCGAGGCCCGCGTCAGCCAGGGCGCGTTCGGCGATCGCTTCGATGCTTTCCACATGGGCGCGGGCGGCGATCTCGGGCACCACGCCGCCGAACGGCGCGTGCGCGGCGATCTGGCTGCCGACGACGGACGACAGCACCTCCACGCCTCCGGAGGCGCCGCCGCCCGAGAGGCGCACGACGGCGGCCGCGGTCTCGTCGCAGCTCGTCTCCAGGCCCAAGACGGTGAGCGTGTCGGTCATCCGGTTGCCGGGGGCGGCCCGCTCCTGTAGCGAGGCCCTTCATCTGAAGGCTCCGAGGTAGACCGCCCACCGTGTCCACGCAACCTGTGCGCACTTCGTCCGTCCGCATCGGCGCCCGCGGCTCCAAGCTCAGCCTGGCCCAGGCGGGCATGATGCAGCGCCGGATCGCCGCCGCTCTCGGGGTCGATCCGGAAGACGCCGCCGAGGTGGAGCGCGTCGCGCCGCTGATCGTCATCACCACGACCGGCGATCGCATCCAGGACCGCCGGCTGCTGGAGATCGGCGGCAAGGGCCTCTTCACCAAGGAGATCGAGGAGGCGCTGCTCGACGGCCGCATCGACTGCGCCATCCACTCGATGAAGGACGTCCCGGCCGAGTTGCCCGAGGGCCTCTGCATCGCCGCCATCCCCGAGCGCGAGGACCCGCGCGACGCCTTCCTGTCCCGCGGCCCCGAACGGCTGGAGGACCTCTCCGAGGGCGCGATCCTCGGCACCGCCAGCCTGCGGCGCCAGGCTCAGTGCCTGCACCGGCGGCCCGACCTGAAGGTGCAGCTGTTGCGCGGCAACGTCGACACGCGGCTGGCCAAGCTGGCGGCCGGAGAGGCCGACGCCATCCTGCTGGCCTATTCCGGCCTGCGCCGGCTGGGGCTGGGCCACCTGCCCACCAGCCTGATCGATCCCAAGGCGGCGCCGCCGGCGCCCGGTCAGGGCGCGCTGGCCATCGAGACCCGCGTCTCCGACCGTGACCTGCCGTGGGTCCAGGCGCTGCGCTGCGAGCCAACGACCCTGGCGGTGGCGGCCGAGCGCGGCGCGCTGACGGCGCTGGAGGCTTCGTGCAAGACGCCGATCGGCGCGCACGCCTGGCTGGAGGGCGGGACCTGCAAGCTGATCGTCGAGGCCCTGACGCCCGACGGGGCGCGGCGCTTCCGTCATTCGGGCGAGGCCGAACTGGCCCAGCTCGCTGACCCCGAGGCGTCCGCGCGGGCGCTGGGCGTCTCCCTGGGCGAGGCGATCAAGGCCGAGGCCGGCGACGCCATCGTCCTCTAGGACCGCCGCCGCAGCAGGAACGGCAGGCCGAAGACGAGCGGCAGCAGGAAGACCATCGCCCGGCCGCCGGTCGCCAGCCAGATGAGGACGCTCAGGCCCAGGCCGGCCGCCAGGATGAGCAGGGTCCCGCCCAGGCGCATCAGTGGCGCGGCCTCGTGTCGAACCGGATCTCGTCGCCCATGGCCGGGCCCGAGGGTGAGGCGGGATCGGCCAGCCGCGCCTCGGCGCTGCGGTCAGCCCAGGTCGCGCCACGCGTGAATACCTCGTCGGCGAAGCGGGCGATGGCTTCGTTGTAGTCGCCTGCGAGCTCCATCGGACCCATGTGGCCGGCGCGTTCTACCCGCCGCGGACGGGCGCCCGGGGCCTCGTCCGCGATGCGCTCGCCCGCCGCCGGGACGGTCACCAGGTCGCGTCCGCCGATGAAGACCAGCGTCGGGACGCCGATCCTCGGGAGGTCCGCGGTGGCGTCCCAGCTCATCATGGCGAGGTTGCCCTTGGCCTGCACGCCCGGGTGGTTGCGGGTGGCGGCCAGCGCCACCTGCTCGAGCTGGGCGCGGGTCGGGCGCGTGCCGAAGCCGCCGAAGCGCATCGCCACATGCGTGCCGCCTGACAGGTAGCTCTGCCAGTTCATCAGCCAAACGAGGGGCGCGAGCGCGATGTCCAGCTTCATCAGCGGCCGCAGAACCGGCTCGAGGACCTGCAGCGCTTTGCCGAGGATGGTGGTCCGCGCCGGGTCGGTGTGGGTGGTGTTCTCCAGCACGAGGCCCACGGCCTCCCGGCCTAAGGCCTCGGGATGGTGCCGGGCGAAGGTCTGCAGCGTCATGCCGCCGATGGAGTGGCCCACCAGGACGGCGCCCTGCGGCGCCTTCTGCCGCACGACGGCCAGCAGGTCGTCGGCGAAGCCGTCCAGCGTGTAGCGGCCGCCCGCCGGGCCATTCGACCTGCCGAGGCCGGCGAGGTCGTAGGCGATCACCCGATAGCGATGCCCGAGCATCATCCGCGCCTCGCGCCAGACGCCGGCGTCGAGGCCCCAGCCGTGGACGAAGACGAGGGCCGGCGCGCCTGGCGGGCCGACCTCCTCGACGTGCAGCCGAGCGCCGGAGGGTGTCTCCAGCGTCACCCCGGGCAGTCGCCGCAGCCGGTCGGCGTCATCGCCCCTGCGCGCCAGCAGCCAGAGCATGGGGGTGCGGCCAAGGAAGCTCGCCGCCAGCAGCCCAAGACCGGTCCAGAGGCGCCAGCCGATGTCGTCCTCATAGACGACGCCCCCGGCGTCCAGCGCCTGGCGCAAATCCCACCAGGACCAGAGCAGGTAGGCCGCGACGGCCAGGACCGCCAGCGAAAGCAGCGCCATAAGGCGCTGAAAGACCTGAAGAAGCATCCCGGACCTCGCGTGAGCAGGGCTCGGAAAGCCATGGGCCGGGCCGCGGGTTCCGCGCAGCAAGCGTCACTTTCAGGTCACGCTTGCGTGTGCATCTGTGGCGGGTGCGCGCAGCGGGATTGAACCGGCGCGCGAGCGGCTTCAGGGTCGTTCGCAAAAGCTAAAGGGGTTCGGGGCGACAAGGGAGCATGGCCGCCCGCCGTCAGAGGATCTGGATCACCCGCGCCCAGCCCGGCGCGGACGCCACCGCCGAGCGCGTGCGCGCGCTGGGCCACGAGGCCGTGGTGGCGCCGCTGCTGGCGGTGCGCATGCTTCCGGACGTGGCGGTGGACCTGGCCGGCGTCGCGGCGCTGGCCTTCACCTCGGCCAATGGCGTGCGGGCTTTCGCCGACGCCTGCGGCGAACGCGCCCTGCGGGTCTTTGCGGTGGGCGCGGCCACGGCCCAGGCGGCGCGCGCGGCGGGGTTCCGCTCGGTCCTGTCGGCCGACGGCGACGTCGAGGCGCTGGCCGAGGGCATCGGCATCCGCCGCGGCGAGCTGAAGGGCGCGGTCCTCCACCCCGGCGCGGCCGAACCCGCGGGCGACCTGGCCGGCGCGCTGGAGAAGCACGGCGTCGAAGCCCGGCGACTGATCCTCTACGAGACGGCGCCGGTGGCGTTGCCGGCCGAGCAGGTCGAGGACCTGGTGAACGTGGACGCCGCCCTGCTGCATTCGCCACGCGCCGCCCAGGTCCTGGCCAAGGTGCTGAAGGCCCACCCCGCTCCCAAGCTCCGGGCGCTCGGGCTCTCGAAGGCGGTCGTCAAGCCGCTGCAGCGTACGCCGCTGGCCGCCAAGGCCTATCCGCCCTTCCCCCTCGAAGCGGCCCTGCTCAACCTGATCGATCGCCGTCCATGACCCAGCATCCGGAGTCCGCACTGCCAAAGGATCCCGCCGCGTATCGGCGGGCGCCGTTCGGACTGGGCCTCTGGTCGCTGATGGCGCTATGCCTGCTGTGCGTCCTGGCCGGCGCGGGCGTCGCGGCCTTCCTGCCCCGGTTCCTGCCGACGCCGGCCACCGTCCCGCACCCGGCCGAGCCGGTCCAGGCGGTCCCGGCCGTCGCGCCGGCGGCCCCGCCGCCGCCGGCCGAGAGCGCCGATGCGGCCGAGATCCGCCGGCTGAACGCACGCATCTCCGTTCTCGAAACCGAAGGCGCGCGGACGAGCGAGGCCGCCGCCTCCGCCCTGGCCGCCGCCGCCCTGCTGGAAGCGACCCAGAGCTCAGCGCCCTTCACCCGCGAGATCGCAGCCCTTAGGGCCGCTGCGCCCGACCTGCCCGAACTGGCCGCCCTCGGGCGGGCGGCGGCGGAGGGCGCCCCCAGCCGCGCCGCCCTCGCCGCCGAGTTCCCCGCCTACGCGGCCCAGGCTGCGAGCGCCGCCCGCACGCCGGACCCCGACGCCAAGCTGGCCGACCGCCTGATCTACGGTCTGTCGCGGGTGGTCAGCGTCCGGCGCACCAGCGACGTTCGCGGGGCCTCGCCGGACGCCCTGCTGGCCCGCGCGGAACTGGCGCTGAACGAGGGCGACGTGGCCGGCGCGCTCAAGATCCTCGAGGCCCTGCCCGCTCCCGCGCGCGAGAGCCTCGCGCCCTGGCGGGCCAAGGCCGAGCGCCGCGCCGAGATCGACCGGCATGCCGCGCGCCTGCGGGCTCGCGCCGTTCGCGACCTGCAGGCGGCTGGCGTCGCCCCCGCCGCCGTTGGAGGCGCCGCATGATCCGCGCGGCCATCGTTCTCTTCCTGGTGGCGGCCGTCGCCGTCGCCGTCCTGGGCCTGACCCGCGACGCCGGCACGGCCAGCGTCGAGTGGCTGGGCTGGCGCGCTGACACCACGGCGGCGGCCGGACTGCTGATCGCGCTCCTGGCCAGCCTCGCCGCGGCGGTCATCTGGCGCACCGTCCTCTGGATCCTGGACGCCCCTGGCCGGGCCGAGCAGGCGCGCACCGAGGCGCGGCGGCGGCAGGCGAATGACGTGCTGGCCCGTGGCTTCCTCGCCGCGGCCGGCGGTGACGGCTCGGAAGCCCGGCGCCTCGCGCGCAAGGCGGCCGAACTCGCCTCCGAATCCCCGGGCCTCGTCCGGGTGCTGGCCGCCCAGGCCGCCGAAGCGGCCGGCGACGTCGAGGAGGCGCGCGCCGCCTATACCGCCATGCTGGGCTTCCCGGAGATGCGCCTGGCCGGCCACAAGGGCCTGATGCAGCTCGCCCAGAGCCAGGGCTTGCGCGAGACCGCCCTGCGCCACGCCCAGGAGGCGTATGGCGAGACCCGCTCGGCCCGCTGGGCCTGGCGCGTGCTGCTCGAAGCGCGGCTGGAAGGCGGCGACTGGACCGGCGCGCTGGACCTCGTCAAAGGCGCCCTGGACCGCAAGATCGTGCCGCCGGTGGTGGCCGAGCGCGCTCGGGCGGCCCTGCTGGCCGCCTCGGCGGCCCAGCTCGAGCACGCGCCCGCCAAGGCCCGCAGCCTCGCCCTGGACCATGCCGTCGAGGCCGCCAAGCTGCAGCCGGGTTTCGCGCCGGGCGTGGTGATGGCCGCCCGGCTGCTCGCCGAGGAAGGCAAGGTCGGCCGCGCGGCGGCGACGGTGGAGAACGCCTGGCGCAACGCGCCCCACCCGGCGCTCTGGCTGGCCTATCGCGACCTGCGCACCGACGAGACCCCGCGCGAGCGGGCGCAGCGGCTGTCGGAACTCGCGGCCGTCAACCCGACGCACCGCGAGAGCCTGATCCTGCACGTGGAGCGCGCCCTGATCGGCGGCGACCCCGCCGCCGCCCGGGAGTCGGCCAAGGCCCTGGAAGCCGAACCGGCCACTGCGCGCATCTGCGGCCTGATGGCGCGCGTGGCCTTCGCCGCGGGCAGTCCCGACGAGGCCCGCGTGTGGCTGGCGCGGGGAATCAGCGCGCCCCACGAGCCCGACTGGTCCGACCTGGATCCCGAGGGCCGCGCCTTCGCCTACCATGCCTCCGACTGGGCGCGGCTGGTGATCACCTATGCCGAGACCGGAGAACTGATCCATCCGCGCCACGAGCGGTCGGAGCGGACGCTGCGCGAACTGCCCGAACTGCCGCTGGCTTACGATAGCGAGCCGATGCTGACCGAGCCGGTGCTCTATCCGGTGGACGCCGAGGACTATGGGACCGAGCCGCCGCCCCTGTCCGAACGGCCGACGGAAGGCCCGCGACGCCGCGCCGCGCGCCGACGCTTGGCGAACGGACCGAGAGCCGCTAAATAGGCGCCTCCCGCGGCCGGGACCTCCGGTTCCGATCCCGCGGACGCCCTGTGGGCCGCCTTAGCTCAGCCGGTAGAGCGGCGCATTCGTAATGCGTAGGTCAGGTGTTCGAGTCACCTAGGCGGCACCACTTCTTCCCTTTCAGTGAGCGGATGCAGCGACTGTCACCGATGTGACGTCCAACCGTGACGTGCGCGACGCGCGACTCGCCTAGGCCAGCGCCATCTGGATCTGGGGGAGTGGTTCGGATGCGCAAGCGGTGGGCCGCAGGGGTTGCGGCGGGGGCGGCCGCCCTGCTGTCGGGCGAGCCGGCCAGGGCCCAGGGGCAGGCGCCGCGGGACGAGGTGCGCGCGGCGCTCGCGGCCCAGATCTGGGGCGAAGGGCCCGGCGTGGCGCTGGAGGCTGCGCCGGCCGGTGGCGTCCGGCTCCTCTATCAGTCGCCTCGAGGCACGGCGGAAGCCGCCTACCTTCCCGCCGAGCGACGGCTCCAGGTCCTGACGCCGGCCGCCGGCCAGCCCGCCGCGCCGCGCAAGCGCGCGAAACTGGGTTACGCGCTGACCGACCGGCTCGAACTGTTCGTCGACCTGCAGAAGCGACAGCCCGACCAGACCGAGGCGGCGCTGGCCCAGGATTGGCTGCCGCCCGAGACGCGTAGGCCGAGGACCTATGCGGTGGGGATCACGACGCGCTGGTGATCAGCGGCCGTCGGCCGCGCGCCAGGCGACGGGGCCTGGCGGGCCCCCCGGGCGACGGGCGTGAGCCAGGGTCGGATCGCCCGCGGGACTGACGGCGTAGCGCACCATGTAGCCGTCGTGGTCCGACAACCGGGCGCCGGCCACGCCGTCGAACGCCGCCTGGATCCGCAACGGGCGCACCGCGCCGGGCGCCGGGCTGACGAAGGCCTGGAGGTCCTGCGACATGAGCCAGGGCTGGGCTTCGGCGGCCGGCCCATCGAGGCAGGGGCCGCCCGGCCCGCGTCGGCAGAACTCGCTGACCACCACGTAGGGCCTGGCTTCGACCCGGTGATCGTAGCGTTCGGGCGCGTTCTTCACGTTGAAGTCGCCGCCGATCAGGATGGGGCGACCGGGGACAGCGTGCCGCGCGAGGAAGGCCTGCAGTTCCTCCGTCTGGCGGTTGTGCGCGGCGCGGGCCTGGGCGGGGCCGGCGCGGCTGGCGCGCCGGGAGTTCATGTGGGTGTTCACGACGTCCACCAGACCGCCGTCGAGCTCAAGCCGGACCAGCATGACGCCCTTGGCGGCCAGGCAGTCGAAACCGGCGCAGGCCGTGTATGGCGCGCTGACCGTCGAGCGGATCGGCAGGTCGCTCAGGACGTGCAGGCCGCCGCTGGTGAGCTTGCGGAACCCTTCGCGGCGCGGCCCCTGGGCCCAGTAGCGGTAGCCGCTGGCATGGACGAGGTCGGCCACCTCGCCGCGGAAGCCCTCCTGCAGCAGGACGACGTCGGGCTGGCGGCCCTCGCGGCGCAGCGCCGCGAGCTCGGCGCCGATGGCGCGCAGCGCCCGGGCCCGGCCGTGGGCCACCGGCCAGGGCAGGCCGCGGACATTATAGGTTAGGACGCTGATCTCACGCGCCGCCGGCGGCGCGGATTGGGGCGGGACCGGCGGAGGCGCGACGGCGAGCACCCCGGTCGTTGCGAGCATCGTCAGGACCATCGACAGGCCTCCGGCGGCAGGCGGGGCCTCTCTGGCGCGAATCGGTGACGCCTCGATGTGACAGGCGTGACGATGCGGTGACGGTGCGGCGCGCGCTTGTCTTCCGCAGGGCCAGCAGGCCATGACCGGATCCGAAGCTCGAAGGAGAACCCCGCATGGCCGACCTGCTGATCCGCGCCGGGAGCGCCGTGGCGGCGCTGCGGCGCTTCGTGGACGAGGCGAAGACGGGCGTGGCGGGGGCGGTGGCGCCCGGCGGGGCGGTGGATCCGGCCAAGCTCGATGCGGCCCAGCGCGGCGTGCACGCCTTCGCCTGGGCGGCCACCACCGTGGAGGCCTTGGCGCAGCTGCATCAGTGGGCGCAGCGGGCTCAAGGCGCCGGCGCGTTCGGCGAAGGCGAGCAGCTCGTCCTGCGCATCGCCTTCGGGGAGTATCTGGCCCAGCTCCTGGGCGGCCTGCCGATGAGCCAGAACGAGCTGGCCAGACCGTGGGATTTCGGGGCCGAGGAAGCGGCCTCAGGGCTCGCGCGCGATCCTGGCGCCGGCTGGTTCCTGGCCAACGGCAACACGCTGGGGACGCGCAAGGCGCTGGTGGAGAAGCTGGTCTCCGGCTGGCGGCCCTACGAGGGCCTCGGCGACGAGACGCTGGATGCGGTGCGGGGCCAGTTCCGCCGCTTCGCCGCCGAACGCGTCGCGCCCTTCGCCCACAGGTGGCACCTGGACGACGTGCTGATCCCCGACGAGGTGGTCCGCGAGATGGGCGAACTCGGCGTCTTCGGGGTCTGCATCGATCCGGAATACGGCGGCCTGGGCCTTGGCAAGCTCGCGATATGCGTGGTCTCGGAGGAGCTGTCGCGCGGCTGGATCGCCGCGGGCTCGCTGGGGACGCGCTCGGAGATCGCCGGCGAGCTGATCGCCACCGCCGGGACGCCGCACCAGAAGGCGTGCTGGCTGCCCAAGATCGCGTCCGGCGAGGTGCTGCCGACGGCGGTGTTCACCGAGCCCGACACGGGCTCGGACCTGGCCTCCCTGCGCACGCGGGCGACGAAGGCGGCCGACGGCTCGTGGCGGATCAACGGCGCCAAGACCTGGATCACGCATGCCTCGCGCAGCGACCTGATGACCGTGCTGGTGCGCACCGATCTCGACAACCGGGGCCACGGCGGCCTGTCGATGATGCTGGCCGAGAAGACCCGCGGCACGCCCGAAGAGCCGTTCCCCGATCGCGGCCTGTCGGGCAGCGAGATCGGCGTGCTCGGCTACCGCGGCATGAAGGAATACGTGCTGGCCTTCGAGGACTTCGCCGTGCCGCCGGAGGGCCTGCTGGGCCAGGCGGAGGGCCAGGGCTTCAAGCAGCTCATGCGCACCTTCGAGGCGGCGCGGATCCAGACGGCGGCTCGGGCGACGGGCGTCGCCTGGAACGCTTTCGATCTGGCCATGCGCTATGCGACCGAGCGGCGGCAGTTCGGCCGGCCGATCATCGAATTCCCCCGCGTGGCCGACAAGCTGGCGCTGGCCCTGGTGGAGACGGTGACCGCGCGCGAGCTCAGCTACTTCGCCGCCCGGACCAAGGACCTCGGCGAGCGCTGCGACATCGAGGCCGGCATGGCCAAGCTGCTGGCGGCGCGGGTCGCGTGGTCCAACGCCGACGCCGGCGTCCAGGTGCACGGCGGCAACGGCTATGCGCTGGAGTTCGAGATGAGCCGGGTGCTGGCCGACGCCCGCATCCTCAACATCTTCGAGGGGGCGGCGGAGATCCAGGCGCAGGTGATCGCCCGGGGGCTGCTGGGCCGGTCCTAGGCGATCCCCAGCCGTTCGGCCTTCGCCACGAGGACCTCGGCCTGGCGGATCGAGGCGGCGTCGACCATGCGGCCGTCGATGGCCACGGCGCCGCGGTTCGCCCGCTCGCCCTCGGCCAGCGCCTCGAGGATCCGGCGGGCGCGGGCGACCTCGTCCGCCGTCGGGCTGAACACCTCGTTGAGGATGGCGATCTGGTCGGGATGGATCGCCCACTTCCCTTCGAAGCCGAGGGCCGAGGCGCGGCGCGCGCTCCACCGCAGGCCCTCGGGGTCGCGGAAGTCGGCATACGGCCCGTCCACCGGCCGCACGCCGGCGGCGCGGCAGGCGACGACGATCCGGGCCAGCGCATAGTGCCAGGCGTCGCCGTAGTAGGGCGGCCGCGCGCCGGCCGCATCGGGTTCGGCCAGCACGGCGTAGTCCGGCACCGGGCCGCCGATGGAGACCGTGCGCGCGCCGATCGAGGCGGCATAGTCGCCGGGGCCGAAATGCAGGCTCTCCACGCGAGGGCTCGCCGCGGCGATGGCGTCGACGTTCTGCAGCCCCTCGGCCGTCTCGATCTGCAGCTCCAGGCCGATGCGCGGGCGGCCGGTGGCGGCCTCGATCTGCGAGAGCAGCACGTCCAGCAGGTGGACGTCGGCCGGGCGGTTGATCTTGGGGACCATGATGAGATCCACCCGCGGCGCCTGCTCGGCCACCTCGATGAGGTCGCGGTACATGAAGGGCGTATCGAGCGCGTTGATCCGCACCGAGACCGTGCGATCGCCCCAGTCGATGTCGCCCAGGGCCTCGATCACCGTCCGTCGCGCCTGCGGCTTGTCGGGCGGGGCGACCGCGTCCTCGAGGTCCAGCATGACGATGTCGGCCGCCGAGCCCGCCGCCTTCTCGATGAAGCGGGCGGACGAGCCGGGGACGGACAGCTGGCTGCGGTTGGGGCGCGCGGGACGGTCCGGATCGATGGCCTGGGTCATGGCCCTGGATTAGACCGAACCTGACCCTGGGGCCACCTAGCCCCGGCGCCCCAGGCTAGAGCGCCGCGCAGGTGGTCGGGTTCAGCGGCTTGGTCTCGGCCCGGCTCCACTGGCTGCCCGCCTTGGTGAACTCGGCATAGGCCATGGCCGACTTGCCGGTCGAGCCGTCGGCGCTGGTGGAGGCGAAGCGCATGGCGGCGACCACCTTCGCGGTCACGCCCTTGGCGGTGTCGTCGGCCGTCAGGGGCATGGCGCCCTTGCAGGTCACCTCGAAGCCTTCGCAGCCCTTGCCGTTGTTCTTGGTCGCGCAAGCGGCGTGCGTGGCCTCGATGTCGGTCCGCCAGGCCGGGATCTGGGCGTCGAAGCCCGCATTGGGATCGCTGGACGAGGCGGAGCCCGTCTCGCGCGAGCCGCAGGCGGAAAGTGCGAGCAGGGCGGCGGTGGCGGCGACAGCACGAAGCATCAAGGGACGGGAACTCCGAAGCGAGGGGAAGCCCGCGCATAACCCGCCGATCAAGGCGGTGGTGTGACGAAACGACCGATTGGGGCGGTTTAGTCGGCGGGCGCCGCGGCCGTCATCACGGGGCCGATCTCGTCGTGCAGGACGAGATCGGCATAGGGGTCGAGGTCGGTCGGCTCGCGGTTGACGATGGCGAGTTTCGCCCCGTGCTGCTTGGCCATCAGGGGGAAGCCGGCCGCCGGATAGACCACCAGCGAGGAGCCCAGCACGAGGAAGAGGTCGCAGGCCAGGGTCTCCGCCTCGGCGCGGGCCATCGGCTCCAGCGGCATCGACTGGCCGAACGAGATGGTGGCGGTCTTCACCAGGCCGCTGCAGGACCGGCAGGCGGGCAGGTCGCCGGTGGCGTCGTAGAGGCTCTTCAGCTCCCCCAGTTCGTGGCGCAGGCCGCATTCGAGGCAGGTGGCGTAGCTGGCGTTGCCGTGCAGTTCGATCACCCGTGCAGCCGGCACGCCAGAGGCCTGGTGCAGGTTGTCGACGTTCTGGGTGATCACGGCGCTGCACTTGCCCCCGGCGACCAGCCTGGCGACGGCCATGTGGCCCGCGTTGGGCTCGCGTCCCACCCAGCCGGCGCGGCCCGAAAACGCCCGCTCCCAGGCCTCGCGCCGCTTCTCCTCGCTGGCGACGAACTCCTGGAAGTAGATGGGCTTCATCTTCGACCAGACGCCGCCGGGACTGCGGAAGTCGGGAATGCCGGATTCGGTGGAGATGCCCGCGCCGGTGAACACCACCATGCGGCGGGCCTCGGCGATCATCCGGGCGAGGTCGGCGGTCGACATCGCGCAAGGCTAGCCGTCTGCGCGGCGGATCGGAAGGTCTGGAAGTGGGAGATCGGCCCGGCCGCGGTCGGGGGGATGCCAGGGGTGTTGGGCCGGGCCGATCTGCGACCGCTCGTGTCCGACAGGCAAGTCGTTGAGCGATCGCCCATACAACTGCCTGTCAAAAAGCAAGTTCCCGCCGCCGGCAAAAAACCGTCGGCCTAGCCGGCGGAGCCGAACGCCCGGACGAGGTCGGCCTCTGCGGCCTGTTCGATCTCCAGTCGCTTCACGCGCGCGGTCTCGCCCGATGCGATCCGCACGGCGGAGCGAGGGACGCCGAGCGCCTTGGCGATTAGCGCGACAACGGCGGCGTTGGCCTGGCCGTCGGCCGGCGCGGCGCTGACGCGGACCTTCAGGACCGGACGGCCCGCCTCGTCGCAAGTCCAGCCGTCGACGGCGTCGCGGCCGCCCTTCGGCGTCACCCGGACGGTGAGGCGCAGGGTCAGCCCAGCAGGCCCTGCAGCGGCCGGAAGATCATCGGCAGCAGGTAGAGCTTGATGCCCTGCAGCACGAGGATCGCGATGATCGGGCTGATATCGACGCCGCCCAGCGGGGGAATCACCTTCTGGAACGGCGCGAGCACCGGGCGCGTCACCGCGTCCAGGAAGCGCACCACGCCATAGACGAACTGGTTGCGCAGGTTGATGACGTTGAACGCCACCAGCCAGGACAGGATCGCGCTGACGATGATCGCCAGGATCAGGAGCCCGAGCAGGCTGTCGAGGATGAAGTAGACGAAGCTGGCCATGTCTCCCGTTTAGCGGCCTTTTGGCCGCAGGCAAGGCGAAGCCGGAACCGGGCGCTTGACAGCACCCCCGCCAATCGCCTTATTCCGCGCCTTCCTGGGGCCGTAGCTCAGTTGGTAGAGCGCCTCGTTCGCAATGAGGAGGTCAGGGGTTCGACTCCCCTCGGCTCCACCATCCACCCGCGTGGATGAAGAACCTCAGGAACATCGCCAGCCTTCACGCCGCCGGCCGCCGCCCTAATCCAGCGCCCGTTCCGGCCGCATGGGCCGAAGCCATCCCTCCGCCACGGCGAAGAATCCGAAGGCGATCAGGCCCAGAGCCGTGAGGCTGAGGAACGGCGTGCCGAGCGGCTGCCGCTCCAGGGCGTCGAGCGCCCCGCCCAGGCCCCGGGCTTCCGAGGCGCGGGCGTGGAGGCCTGCGACCACCAGGAACAGACCGGCCGGCAGCAAGGCGACGCCGCGGCCCAGGTAGCCGATCCGCGCCAGCGCGACGGCCCATCGCCGCGTGTCGCGGTCGCCCTGCAGATCCCGGCCGAAATGGTCGAGGAGAGCGCGGGCGATGCTGCCCACGCCGCAGCCGGCGACGAACAGGCCGGTTCCCGCGACCAGCCAACCGCCCATGGGCAGGTCCAGCATCCTCGCCACGAACGCCCGCGTCTTCGCCTGGTCGTCGGTCTCGCCCAGGTCTTCGATCGCGTCGAGCAGACCGAACACCGAGACCGCCATCCCGGCGTACACCGCCCCGCTGACCGCCTGCCCCAGGCGCGCCAGGAGGGCTTTCGGCTTGCGGCCCTGACCGTCGACGTCGAAGACCGCCTGCAGCGCGCGCCAGCCCGCGAAGGCGTAGAGGCCGAGGCCGATCAGCCAGAGCAGGACGATCCCGGCCGGCCACTCGCGCCAGGCGTCCATGGCCCCGGCGACACCCTCGGCCCGAGGCGTGACGTCCAGCGCCGCCAGCAGCGCAATGGCGCCAATGCTGACGTGCACCGCGCCCCGCGCCAGGTAGCCGGCCCGGGCGGCCAGTTCGATGAGGGCCGCGACCGGCCGCCGCTCGAAGCGGCGGCCCAGGCGCAGCGCGGGGGCGTCGACCATCCGTCCGCAACGGAACGATGCGGCGGCGGTTCCGGGGAGGCTAGTGGGCGTCGTCCCAGTTGGATGCGGCGCGGGCCTCGACCACCAGCGGCACCGAGAGCTGCAGCGCCGGTTCCGGCGCCGTCTCCATGACCCGCTTGGCGACCGCGATCACCGCGTCGGCCTCGGCCTCGGGCGCCTCGAACACCAGTTCGTCGTGCACCTGCAGCAGCATCTTCGCAGAGAGCCCGGCTTCCCGTAGCGCATCCGGCATACGGATCATGGCGCGCCGAATGACGTCGGCCGCCGCGCCCTGGATCGGGGCGTTGATGGCGGCGCGATCGGCGAAGCTGCGCTCGGCCTGGCTCTTCCCGCGGGCCGCCGGGATGTGGACCTTGCGGCCGAAGATGGTGGTGACGAAAGCCTGCGAGCGCACCTGCTGCTGCATGCGGTCCATGTAGGTCCGGATGCCGGGAAAGCGCTCGAAGTAGGTCTTGATGTAGGCGCCGGCCTCCTCGCGCGGGATCGAGAGCTGGTTGGCCAGGCCGAAGGCCGAGATGCCATAGACGATGCCGAAGTTGATCGCCTTGGCCCGCCGCCGCGTCTCGGCCGGCATCCCCTCCACCGGTACGCCGAACATCTCGGAGGCGGTCATGGCGTGGATGTCGAGGCCCTCGGCGAAGGCGCGCTTCAGCTGCGGGATGTCGCCGATGTGGGCCAGCAGGCGCAGTTCGATCTGGCTGTAGTCGGCGCTGATCAGCACATGGCCGGGCTCGGCCACGAAGGCCTTGCGGATCTTGCGGCCCTCCTCCGTGCGGATCGGGATGTTCTGGAGGTTGGGGTCCTCGGACGCCAGGCGCCCCGTGGTGGCCGCCGCCATCTTGAACGAGGTGTGCACCCGTCCGGTCTTGGGGTTGATCGCCTCGACCAGGTTGTCGGTATAGGTCCCCTTCAGCTTCGAGAGCTGGCGCCAGTCCAGGAGGATGCGCGGCAGCTCGTGGCCCTGGGCGGCGAGGTCCTCCAGCACCGAGGCGTCCGTCGAGGCCGCGCCGGTGCCCGTCGCCTTACCCGAGGCGAGGCCCATCTCCTGGTAGAGGATCTCGCCGATCTGCTTGGGGCTGCCCAGGTTGAACGGCCGGCCGGCGAGGCGATGGGCCTCGACCTCCAGTTCGCCCATGCGGACGCCGAAGTCGTTGGAGAGCTCGCGCAGCCGCTGGGGGTCGACCTTGACGCCCGCCAGCTCCATGTCGACCAGCACGCGCGGCAGGGGCCGCTCCGTGGTCTCGTACACGGTGGCGAGCCCCTCGTGCGCGAGCCGCGGCTTCAGGTGCTCCCAGAGGCGGAGGGTCACGTCGGCGTCCTCGGCCGCGTAGCAGGTCGCCTCCTTCAGGGCGACATGCTTGAAGCTCTTCTGGGTCTTGCCCGTGCCGGCGACCGTCTTGAAGCTGATCGGCTCGTGATCGAGCCAGGTCTTGGACAGCTCGTCCATGCCGTGGCCTTTCCGCAGGCCGCCTTCCAGCGTGAAGCTGATCAGCATGGTGTCGTCGATCGGGCCCACGTCGATGCCGTGACGCTTGAGGACGGCGAGATCGTACTTGGCGTTCTGGGCCACCTTCAGGACGGCCGGGTCTTCCAGCAGCGGCTTCAGCCGCGCCACGACCGTCTCCAGCGGCATCTGGTCCACCGCTTCCTTGGCCTCGAAGTCGAGGCCGCCCGTGGCCTCGTGCTCGTGCTCGTGGCCCACGGGGATGTAGCAGGCCTCGCCCGGCGCGACGGCCAGAGAGACGCCGCACAGGTTGGCCGCCGAGGACGACAGCGCGTCCGTCTCGGTGTCGAAGGCGATGACGCCGACCTCGTAGGCCCGGGCGATCCAGGCCTCCAGGGTCGCCTCGTCCCGCACGCAGACGTAGGTCTCCACATCCACGGCCCCGTGCTTGGGCGCGCTCGGCGCCCGCGCCTCGGGCGCGGGGGTCGCGGCGGGCGCTTCCCCGCCGACCGGCACCTTGCCGTCGCCGACCCGGCGGGCCAGCGTGCGGAATTCCATCTTCTCCAGGAATGCGGCGAGGACCGCCGGGTCCGGATCGTCCACCGCCAGCTCGTCGAGCGGGCAGGGCAGGGGCGTGTCGCAGTCCAGGCGCACCAGCTCGCGCGACAGCCGGATCTGGTCGGCGTACTCGATCAGGGTCTCGCGCCGCTTGGGCTGCTTGATCTCGGAGGCGCGGGCCAGCAGCGTGTCGAGGTCGCCGTATTCGGTGATGAGCTGCGAGGCGGTCTTGATGCCGATGCCCGGCGCGCCCGGCACGTTGTCGACCGAATCGCCGCAAAGGGCCTGCACATCGACGACCTTGTCCGGCGTAACGCCGAACTTCTCGATGACCTGCTCGATGCCGATCCGCAGGTTCTTCATGGTGTCGAGCATGAAGACCTGCGGCCCGACCAGCTGCATCAGGTCCTTGTCGGACGAGACGATGACGACCTCCCCGCCCAGGTCCCGCACCTTGCAGGCATAGGCGGCGATCAAGTCGTCGGCCTCGTAGCCGGGCAACTCCAGGCACGGCACGCCGAAGGCCTTGGTCGCCTCGCGGACCAGCGGAAACTGCGGGACCAGGTCCTCGGGCGGCGGCGGCCGGTGGGCCTTGTACTGGTCGTACAGCTTGTTGCGGAACGTCTCTTCGGAATGGTCGAAGACGACGGCCAGGTGCGTCGGCGCGTCGGCCTGGCTGCGCATCTCGACCAGCAGCTTCCAGATCATGTTGCAGAAGCCGGAGACGGCGCCGATCGGGAGGCCGTCGGTCTTGCGCGTCAGCGGCGGCAGGGCGTGGAAGGCGCGGAAGATGAAGCCCGAGCCGTCCACCAGATAGAGGCGGACCTTGGGCCCGTCCTGGGTCGGTTCGCGGGGGATCTCGCCCAGGACTTCGGGCGCGGCGTCGAGCGTGTCGGTCATGCGGGGAAGATAGGGCGGCGAAGCCCGAAGGTCACCCGCGACGAACGGACCTCGGCCTCACTCGTGCGGCTCGCAGGCGGTCAGGTCGCCCGCCCGACAGGCGGCGACGGCGATGCGCCAGGCTTCCATCGCCTTCAGGTGCTGGGAAACGGCGAGCGCCTGGGCGGCGTCCCGGTCCTCCAGGGCCTTGCGGTAGTCGGCCTCGGCCTTCTCGTGGGCGGCGCGCACGGCGGCGTTGCGCGCGTCCACCTCGGCGTTGCGGCGGTTGACCTCGGCGTTGAGGGCTTCGCTGCGGCGGTTCTGGTCGGCGAGTTCGGCCTCGCGCGACATCCGGTCGGCGAGGATCGCGTCCTGGGCCGCTGCGGGCTGGGCGGCGGCGCAGGCGAGGACGAGGGCGGCGGCAATCATGCGCATGAAGGGCTCCCAAGCTTGACCGTGGCCAAACCTGGGGCCGCGCCGCCGCCGCCGCCTTGATCCAGATCAGGCGATCAGAAGCTCGCCTTCACTTCCACGCCCAGGGTCCGCGGATCGTTCACGAACCCGGTCAGGTTGTTGAAGTCGATGCCGCCTTCCAGGCTGCGGTCGTTGGTGATGTTGCGGCCGAAGACGGCCACTTCGTACCGGCCTTCCGCCGCGCGGTAGCCGAGGCGCAGGCCGCCCTCCAGCAGCTTGTCGTCGCTGTACTCGGCCGACTCGTAGAGGAAGAAGTTGACCTTCGAGCGGTAGGCCCAGTCGGTGAAGACGAACAGCTCGCCCGACGCGAGCGGCCAGGAATAGCCGGCCGTGAAGTTGGCGATCCATTTCGGCGCGTTCGGCAGGCTGTTGCCGTCGATGCTGACGGTGCCGGCGAGCGGGCCGGCCGGGTCCAGCACCGTGCAGCCGCTGCCGCACGGCTGGGTGAAGAGGCCGGAGTCCTTCAGCTCGGTGTTGTTGTAGGACAGCCCCGCGGTCAGCTCGAGGTTGTCGATCGGCTCGGCCTCGGCGTTGAATTCGAAGCCATAGCCCACCGCCTTGTCGGCGTTCAGCAGGCGGTTGAAGTTGGCGCCGCCGCCAACCGCGGTGATCTGCAGGTCCTTGGCGTCATAGTAGAAGACCGCCGCGTCGAAGCGGGCGCGGCCCGAGGGCAGAACGCCCTTCACCCCGGCCTCGTACGACATCACCGTCTCCTTCTCGGCGATCGAGAGGGTGTCGCCGAACACCAGGCGGCCCTGGATCGAGGGCGCGCGGTAGCCGCGGGCGACGCGGGCGTAGAGGTTCACGTCGTCGGTCGCCGCATAGGTGGCGTTGAGGTTGAAGCTGACCTCGCTGGAGTCGGGATTGGCGCGCAGGATGCCGGTGGGCGGGGCGCCGAACGGCGACAGCGCGCGCTGGGCCAGGAAGTCCTTCTTATCGTCGGAGTAACGGACGCCGCCGCCGACGTTCAGGCGCTCGCTCACGTCATAGTCGAGGTTGGCGAAGAGGGCCCAGCTCTCGGACTTCTGGTTCTGGTAGGCGTAGCCCTGCAGGGCGCCCCCCGCGAGGGTGTTGTAGTCGAAGCTGTCGATCTTGACGCTTTCGTTGAAGTAGAACGCGCCCACGGTGTAGCCGAGCTGCCCGTTGTCGCCGCTGACGCGGACTTCCTGGGTGAACTGCCGGTGGAACGGGATGCCGTCGGCGCTCTCGGACGGGAACGGGATCACGCCGGGGCCCGAGGGCGGGGCGAAGACGGCCCCGAAGCCGCCGTCGATGTCGCCGCGCGAATAGGCGTCGACCCGCTCATAGGCGGTGATCGAGGTGATCTCGGCTTGGCCCAGGTCGTAGGTCAGGCGCAGGTTGGCGCCCGAGGACTCGATCTTCTGGTAGGCGCGGCCCTGCGCGTCCTGGCTGATCTCGTCGCGCTCGAAGCCCGGCACGAAGTTGTTCGTGCCCTTCTGGATGATGTTGGCGCGGAACAGGCGCGGCGTGCCGTCCAGGTGCTGGTAGTGCAGGTTCAGCAGGGCCGAAAGCTCTTCGGTCGGCGTCCAGAGAAGTTGGCCGCGGACGGCGATCTGGTCGTAGCCCTCGGTGTCGTTGTCCTTGGGCGTCAGGGTGTTGTCGACCCAGTCGGAGCGGTGCTGGTAGAGGGCCGAGAGGCGCCCGGCGAGCATGCCCGGCACGATCGGGCCCGAGACGGCACCTTCCAGGTTGATGGTGTCGAAGGTGGCGTATGAGGCGCGGCCGTAGCCCTCCAGCGCCTGCGTGGGCTTGGCGCTGTCGAACTTCAGCACGCCGGCCGGCGTGTTGCGTCCGAACAGGGTGCCCTGCGGTCCCTTGAGCACTTCCACCTGGTCGATGTCGAAGAGCGGGAAGCCCTTCAGCACCGGGTTCTCCAGCACGACCTCGTCGTAGATGAAGCTGACCGGCTGGCTGGCGTTCAGGTCGAAGTCGGTGTTGCCCAGGCCGCGGATGTAGGGCCGCGGGAAGGTGCGGCCGAACGAGCTCTCCAGCGTCAGGCTGGGGACGCGCGCCGAGAAGACGCGGATGTCGCCGCCCGACGAGCGGATGGCGTCCAGCTTCTCGCCGGAGACGGCGGTCACCGCCGCCGGCACGTCGTTGATGTTCTGCGCCCGCTTCTGGGCGGTGACGATCACCTCGCCCACCTGGGTCGTGTCCTGGGCCTGCGCCTGGGCCGCTCCGGCCAGCACCGCCATAGCCACGCCCGCCGCCAGCGCCACGCGCCGCGAAGCCATCATCGTCATGGAGATCCCCTGTGCGTCGTGTCGGCCGCCCGACTCGGCCGTGATGTCGCGGAAGCTACACCAGAGGTTGATGGTCCCGTCATGCGGAGACGCCCGCGCCTTTAGAAAGGCGCGGGCGCGTGATCCTTGAGCAACAGAGACCGGCGTTCGCCCCAGTTCGGGCGCGGCCGTCGCCGGGAGCCTGCCTTACCGGCGGCGGCGTGGCGGTTCGGGCTCACTCGGCTGCGAAGGGCTGGACAACCGCGAGGCGCCTCGTCCAGCGTCGTCCCCTCAGTGATCCCGGGGGAAGTATTCCATGAAGTCCGCGCTGCCGGTCGCGCTCGCCGCGAGCCTCGCCGTCCTGTCCGCGACCGCCACGTCGGCGGCCGCCGCGCCGCTGCCGGCGCTCAAGAAGCAGGCGGTCGCCGGCGTAGAGGCGCGGGCCAAGCTCAGCCAGGAGATGAACGACAGCATCTTCTCCTTCGGCGAGCTCGGCTTCCAGGAGGTGGAGACCTCGCGCTACATCACCGACATCCTCGAGAAGCACGGCTTCACCGTCACCCGCGGGGTCTCCGGCCTGCCCACCGGCTGGGTCGCCACCTGGACCAACAAATCCGGCGGGCCGGTGATCGCCCTGGGCTCGGACATCGACGGCATCCCCAAGGCGTCGCAGACCCCGGGCATCCCGTGGCGCAAGCCCCTCGTGGAGGGCGCGCCCGGCCACGGCGAGGGCCACAACTCGGGCCAGGCCGTGAACGTCGTCGCCGCCCTGGCCGTCAAGGACATCATGCAGAAGGAAGGCGTCGCCGGGACGCTGATGCTCTGGCCCGGAGTCGCCGAGGAGCTGGTGGCCGGCAAGGCCTACATGGTGCGTGACGGCGTCTTCAAGGACGTGGACGCGGTGATCTTCACCCACGTCGGCGACAACCTCGGCGTCAGCTGGGGCAAGCCGATGGGCACGGGCCTCGTCTCGGTGGAATACACGTTCCAGGGCTCGACCGCCCACTCGGCCGGCAAACCCTGGATGGGCAAGTCGGCGCTGGACGCAGTCTCCCTGATGAACACCGGCTGGGAATACCGCCGCGAGCACATCCGCCCGGAGCAGCGGTCGCACTATGTGATCCGCGATGGCGGCGACCAGCCCAATGTCGTCCCCGAGCGGGCGAGCGTCTGGTACTATTTCCGGGAACAGGACTTCAAACGCATCAGCGACCTCTACGCGGTCGGCAACCGGATCGCTGACGGCGCGGCCATGATGACCGACACCACGGTCAGCCGCCGGGTGCTGGGCACGGCCGCGCCGCGCCACTTCAACAAGCCGATGGCCGAGGCCGCCTACGCCAACATCCTCCAGGTGGGCCTGCCCAGGTGGACGGCCGACGACCAGGCCTTCGCCAAGGCGGTTCAGAAGCACGTGGGGGCCGACAAGACCGAGGGCCTGGACACCAAGCTCGACAAGCTTGAACCGCCCAAGGAGAAGCCGGAGAGCGGCGGTTCGGACGATATCGGCGACGTCTCGTGGGTCGCGCCCACCATCACGGTGCGTTACCCGTCGAACATCCCTGGCCTGCCCGGCCACAACTGGGCCAACGCCATCTCGATGGCCACGCCGATCGCGCACAAGGGCAACATGGCCGGCTCGAAGGTCGTCGCCATGACCGTGCTGGACCTGCTGGTCCAGCCGAAGCTGCGGGCGGCGGCCAAGGCCTACTTCACGGACGTGCAGCAGAAGAACGAGACCTACGTCCCGATGATCGCGGCCGGCGACAAGCCGGCGACCGAGCTCAACACCGACATCATGGCGCGGTTCCGGCCGGAGATGCGGAAGTTCTACTACGACCCCGCCAAGCACCCGACCTATCTCGACCAGCTGGGCGTGAAGTGGCCCACGCTCGAGAAGTAGCGGCCTAGACGTCGACCTCGGCGTCGAGGGCGTTCTCCTGGATGAACTCGCGGCGGGGTTCCACCAAGTCGCCCATGAGGCGGGTGAACATGTCGTCGGCGTCGTCGGCGTGGGTCACCTTCACCTGCAGCAGGGTGCGGGCCTCGGCGTCCAGGGTGGTTTCCCAGAGCTGGTCGGGGTTCATCTCGCCCAGGCCCTTGTAGCGCTGGATCGACAGGCCCTTGCGGCCGGCGTCCATGACCGCCGCAACCAGGTCGAGCGGCCCGCGCACCGTGGTGGTCTTGTCCTTGCGGGTGAAGCTGGCAACGCCCGAGAAGGTCTCGGAGAGCTCCTTGGCCCGCTCCGCCAGGCGCCGCGCGTCGGCGGCGTGCAGCAGGATGTCGTCCAGGACGATGCGCTCGGACACGCCCCGCTTGATGCGGCTGAAGACGTAGCTGCCCTGCTCGCCCTTCTCGCCCGACCAGGCGCCGTCGCCTTCCTCGGCGTAGAGGTCCAGGCGCGTGGCCGCCGCGGCGGCGTCGCCGCCGCCGTCGGCGAACAGGCCGGCCAGCGCCGCCTGCTCGATGGCGAAGGCCGGCGCCCGGGTGGCCAGGCGCTCGACGTTGGCGCGCGCGGCGCGCGAGGTGTTCACTAGCCGCAGGAGGTCCTGGCCGGTCAGGCGCTCGCCTGACGAGAGCTCCAGCATGGCGCCGTCCGTGCCCTCGTTGACCAGATAGGCCTCGAGCTCGCTGTCGTCCTTGAGGTAGCGCGAGGACTTGCCCTTGGCGGCCTTATAGAGCGGCGGCTGGGCGATATAGAGATAGCCGCGCTCGATCACCTCCGGCATCTGCCGATAGAAGAAGGTGAGCAGCAGGGTCCGGATGTGGGCGCCGTCGACGTCGGCGTCCGTCATGATGACGATCTTGTGGTAGCGCAGCTTCTCGATGTCGAAGTCGTCGCGGCCGATGCCGGCGCCCAGCGCGGTGATCAGCGTGCCGACCTGGTCCGACGACAGCATCTTGTCGAAGCGGGCGCGCTCGACGTTCAGGATCTTGCCGCGCAGCGGCAGGATCGCCTGGTTCTCGCGGTTGCGCGCCTGCTTGGCCGAGCCGCCGGCCGAGTCGCCCTCCACCAGGAAGATCTCGGACTTGGCCGGGTCCTTCTCGGAGCAGTCGGCGAGCTTGCCGGGGAGCGAGGTGATGTCCAGCGCCGACTTGCGGCGGGTGAGCTCGCGGGCCTTCCGCGCCGCCTCGCGGGCGGCGGCGGCCTCGGCGATCTTCTGGACGATCATCTTGGCTTCGTTCGGGTGCTCCTCGAACCAGGTCGAGAGGCCCTCGCTCACGAGGTTCTCGACCGCCGGCCGCACTTCCGAACTGACCAGCTTGTCCTTGGTCTGGGACGAGAACTTCGGGTCCGGAACCTTCACCGACAGCACGCAGGTCAGGCCTTCGCGGGCGTCCTCGCCAGAGACCGAGACCTTCTCGCGCTTCGTCGTGCCCGAGCTCTCCGCATAGTTCGTGATGATGCGGGTCAGCGCCGAGCGGAAGGCGGCGAGGTGGGTGCCGCCGTCGCGCTGCGGGATGTTGTTCGTGAAGCAGAGGACGTTCTCGTGGTAGCCGTCGTTCCACCACAGGGCCATGTCCAGCTCGACAGTATCGCGCCGGCCGCGGACCACGATCGGCGCCTTGACCAGGGGGTGCTTGGCCTTGTCGAGGTGGCGCACGAAGGCCTCGATCCCGCCCTCGTAGCTCATCACCTCCTCGAACGGCTCGGCGCCGCGGTGGTCCTTCAGCCAGATCGTCACGCCGGAGTTCAGGAACGCCAGCTCGCGGAGGCGGTGCTCCAGGGTCTTCAGGTCGAAGTCGATGAAGCGGAAGGTCTCCAGCGACGGCAGGAAGGTCACTTCCGTGCCGGTCAGGGGCTCCCCGTTCTCGCGCAGGGGTGACTTGCCGGTCACCTTCAGCGGCGACACCGCGTCGCCGCGGCGGAACTCCATCTCGTGCTGCTCACCGTTGCGGTGGATGCGCAGCTTGAGGAAGTCGGAGAGGGCGTTCACCACCGAGACGCCCACGCCGTGCAGGCCGCCCGAGACCTTGTAGCTGTTCTGGTCGAACTTACCGCCGGCATGCAGCTGGGTCATGATGACCTCGGCCGCCGAGACGCCTTCGCCCTCGTGGATGTCGGTCGGGATGCCGCGGCCGTCGTCCGTGACCGTGCACGAGCCGTCGGGATTGAGGATCACCTCGACGCGGGTGGCGTAGCCGGCCAGGGCCTCGTCGATGGCGTTGTCCACCACCTCATAGACCATGTGGTGCAGGCCCGAGCCGTCGTCGGTGTCGCCGATGTACATGCCCGGCCGCTTGCGCACCGCGTCCAGGCCCTTGAGGACCTTGATCGACTCGGCGCCGTACTCGGCGGCGCCATTACCGCCATTTCCCTCGTGGGGAGTTTCGGTCTCTTCGCTCATTCTTCGTCCGATCGGGCGCGGATGACGAGGTCAGGCCCAGGTGAAGGTCAGGGCCGTGGAACACGCCCGTTTGGCGGGCGTGGACGCCCGCGGATTCTCAGGTCCTGTATATAGGGTGCGCGGCTGATTCTGCACGCTTTTCAACGTCGCGCGCCGCCATCGGATTCGCGGCTCGGAGGCGGGCTCAGCCCTCGACGTCTTCGCCCGGCTTCACCCCGGCGGGACAGGCCCCGATCCAGCGGGCCTTCATGGTCATTTCGCCGCCGTCGCGCCGGCCGTCGGGTGTGACGACATAGAGGCCCAAGGTCGAGCTCCAGCTGGTCGACGAACCGGACATCGTCATGGTGGTCTCGGTCTTCAGGCCCTTGCCCTGATCGCACACGGCGTGGACGCGGATGCCCAGGGGGCCGCTGGAGCGGTCGGTCTTGCAGTCCGGGGTCTCGCGCGTGAGCATCTCGCGCATCTCCTGGTTCACTTCGGCGCCCGTGCAGCGCTTGGTCACCTCGCGTTCGCCGCCGTCGATCTTCGTCACTTCCCAGAGGCCTTCGCGGAACCGCGGCAGGCCGTCTGCGCCGAGCGTCAGCCGCTCGGCGGGCGCGCTCGCCTTGGCTGCGGCGTCGCTGGCGGCTGCGGTCTCCGCCTCGGGCTTGGCGTTGCAGGCGGCGAGCGCGAGCGGCGCGGCGAGGACGAGCAGGCGGGCGAGGCGCATGGGAATTTCCGATCCGAATCTCTCTAGGCGAACGGCCAGGGTCCGCGGCGGTCCCAGAGGCCTCAAGGCGGAGGGCGACGAACACCGCCGCCGGCGCGACAGATCGCGCGCGCTTCAGCCGAGCGGCGTCAGCCCCGCGGGGTCGACCCGAAAGCCCTGCGCCCGACCCTGCAGGCCGTCGAACAGATGCTCGTCGGTGCCGGTCAGGAAGGCCTGCAGGCCCAGCGCCTCGAGTTCGTCGAACAGTGTGGTGCGGCGGGTGCGGTCGAGGTGGGCCGCCACCTCGTCCAGCAGGAGGATCGGCGCCGGCTGCCCCTCGGCGCGGGCGAGGCGGGCGGCCTGGGCCAGCACCAGGTTCAGGATCAGCGCCTTCTGCTCGCCGGTGGAGCATTCGGCGGCGGGGCGGTCCTTCTCTGCGTGGACCACGGCGAGGTCGCCGCGGTGCGGCCCCGTCAGCGCCCGCCCCGCGGCGGCGTCCCGGTCCCGGGCGGCGGCCAGGCTGCGGGCCAGCCTCGCCTCGATGTCGGCGAAGCCTGCCCCGGCGCCCGCCATCTGCTCCCACTCGCCGGTCAGCGAGAGCCGCGCCTGCGGGAAGGGCCGCTCGCCGCGCGTGTCGATCTCGGCCTGAAGCGCCGCCAGCGTGCCCGCCCGGGCCTCCGCCATCAGCGCGCCGGCCTCGGCCATCCGCGCCTCCAGCGCGTCGAGCCACGCGGGGTCGGCCGGCCCGAGGGACGACGCGTCGGTGAGCAGCCGCATGCGCTCGCGCATCGCCTTCTCATAGGCCTGCACCCGCGGCGCATGGCCCGGGTCGGCGGCGAAGACGAGGCGGTCGAGAAACCGGCGGCGGTCGCCCGCGCCTTCGAGGAAGAGGCGGTCCTGCGCCGGCGTCAGCCAGACCTGGCGGACGTGTTCGGCGAGCCGGCCGGGCGGCGCGGGTTCACCTTCGACACGCACGACACGCCGCGCGGCGCCAGGCAGCTCGACGCCCGTGCCCAGCCGGGTTTCGTCATCTCCCGAGGCGAGCGTCGCCGCCACGGCCCAGGCGCGGCCGACCGTCTCTCCGGGCAGTCGACGGCCCACCTCGGCGATGGATGCGCCACGCAGGCCGCGGCCGGGGATCAGGAAGCTGACCGCCTCCAGAAGGTTGGTCTTGCCCGCGCCGTTTGGGCCCGCCAGCCACACCGAGCGGCCGTCGAGCGCCAGCTCGGCGGCCGCGTACGAGCGGAAGTCGGTCAGGGCCAGGCGGGTGAGAGCGGTGCGCACGCCCGGGTCTTAGCCGCGGCCGGCCCTAGCGTCGATGCGAGACGAGGTGGACAATGCCGGCGGCGATCCCGCCGACGATCAGTCCGAGCGCCGCCGAGATCAGCGCAAACACCAGCCAGCCGGCCAGCGCGCCCACGATCGGAAGATGCGCGGCGGGTTCGGTCAGCGCGTGGACGAAGCCCGTGACGCCGGGGACGTGATAGTGCTCCAGCCCGTGCAGCAGGATGCCGCCGCCGACCCACAGCATGGCCGCCGTCCCGATCCCGGCCAGCCACGACAGCACGACGGGCATGGCCCGCACGAGGCCGCAGCCGAAGCGGTGCGTGGCCGCGCGCTCGCTCTTGGCGAGGTGCAGGCCGATGTCGTCCATCTTCACGATCAGGGCGACGACGCCATAGACGCCGACCGTGATCAGCAGGCCCACGACGGCGAGCGCCGCGGCCTGCACCAGCAGCGGCTTGTCGGTGACGCTGGAGAGCGCGATGGCGGTGATCTCGGCCGAAAGGATGAGGTCGGTGCGGATAGCCCCCGAGACCTTTTCCTTCTCGAGCTCGGCGGAGCCCAGGGCCAGTTCGTCCGCCTCGTCGGCGGTGTCCTCGTGGCGGATCGCTTCCAGGATCTTCTCGGCCGCCTCGAAGGCGAGGTAGGTCCCGCCGAGCATCAGGATCGGCGTCACGGCCCAGGGCGCGAACGCGCTGAGCAGCAGGGCGCCCGGCAGCAGGAACAGGAACTTGTTGCGCAGCGATCCGAGCGAGATCTTCCAGACGATCGGCAGCTCTCGGTCCGGCGTGAAGCCCGTGGCGTAGCTGGGCGTCACCGCGGTGTCGTCGACCACGACGCCGACGGCCTTGGTCCCGGCCTTTCCGGCTGCCGCGGACACGTCGTCCAGGGATGAGGCCGCCACCTTGGCGATCGCGGCCACGTCGTCGAGAAGGGCGACCAGCCCCGATGCCATGCGAACTCTCCAGCCTCAGGGCGCTGATAACGCGCCGATCGCGTCCGATTTCCGCGAGCGGCGTGTCACAGCGCTTCCCATATCGGCGTCTGATAAGCTGAACCGTAAACCGGGGGAGTGAAAAGATGAGCCAGACCGCCAAGGCCGAAGCCTTCCGCAACCTGCATCGCGGCGCCGAGATCCTGGTGCTGCCCAACGCCTGGGACGCCGCCAGCGCCGCCGTCATGGCCGACGCCGGAGCCAAGGCGGTGGCCACGTCCTCGGCCGCCGTCGCCTGGGCCCACGGCTATCCCGACGGCGACGCCCTGCCGATCGACAAGGTGATCGAGACGGTGGCCGAGGTGGCCCGCGTGGTCGACGCGCCCGTCACCGCCGACATCGAGGGCGGCTACACGGACGACCTCGGCAAGCTGGTGGAGAACGTGACCCGCGTCGTGGAGGCCGGCGCGGTCGGCGTCAATCTCGAGGACGGCAAGCGCGCGCCCGAGCTCCACGCCGCCAAGATCGAAGCGATCAAGAAGGCCCTGGGCGACCGGCTGTTCGTGAACGCCCGCACCGACGTCTATCTCGCGGGCCTCGCGGAAGGGCCGGCGGCCTATGTCGAGACCATCGCGCGCGCCGCCCGCTACCAGGCCGCCGGCGCGGACGGCATCTTCGTGCCTGGCCCCAGCGATCCCGACCTGATCGGCCGGCTGGCCGGCGAGATTCGCCTGCCGCTGAACGTCATGGGCTGGGCCGGCGTGCCGAACGCGGCGCGGCTGCAGGCCCTGGGCGTGCGGCGGCTCTCGTCCGCAACCAACCCTTTCCGCGTCGCCTATGCGGCGCTGGCCCGCGCGGTCGAGGCCTATGTCCGCGACGGCGATCCCGATGCGCTCGCCAGGGCCGCCGACGGCGCCCCGGCCCTGCAGAAGCGGTTCAGCTAGGCGGCGATGCAGCTCTCGAAGCCGGCGCGCAGGCCGGCTTCGTCGAGGTTGCGGCCGATGAACACCAGGCGCGAGTAGCGCCTGTCGTTCTCGCGCCAGGGGCCCTGGAAGTCGCCTTCCAGGATCATGTGCACCGCCTGGAAGACGAGGCGCCGGTCCTCGCCCTTGATGTCCAGGATGCCCTTGGCGCGCAGGATGTCGACGCCCTGGGTCTGCAGGACGTTGTTCAGCCAGGCGGTCACCTTGTTGGCGTCGATCGGCCTGTCGGCGGTCAGCGAGATCGAGCTGATGCCGCTCTCGGCGACGTGGTCGTGGATGTGGCCATGGTCGTGGTGTTGATCGTGGCCGTGATCATGATGGTGATCATGATCGTGATCGTGGTGATGGTGGTCGTGGCCGCAGTGCTCGTCGTGCACGTGGCCAGGCTCGCCGTGCGCCGGATTGAGGAAGTCGGGCTGCAGCTCGGTCACTCGGGCGAGGTCGAAGGCGTGACGGCCGAGGATGGCGTCCAGCGGCACGTTCGAGCGCTGGGCCCGGCGGATCGGGGCCAGCGGATTGAGGGTGCGGATCGCCCGCTCCACCTCGGCCAGCTCGGCCTCGCTGACGAGATCGGTCTTGTTGAGGATGATCTGGTCGGCGAAGGCGATCTGCTCGGCCGCCTCCTTGGAATCCTTGAGCCGCAGCGGCAGGTGCTTGGCGTCCACGACGGTGGTCACGCTGTCCAGCTCGGTGCGGGCGCGGACGTCGTCGTCGACGAAGAACGTCTGGGCGACCGGGGCCGGATCGGCGAGGCCGGTGGTCTCGACGATGATGGCGTCGAACTTGCCCCCGTTCTTGCCCCCCTGGCGCTTCATCAGGCCCGAGAGCACGCGGATCAGGTCGCCGCGCACGGTGCAGCAGACGCACCCGTTGTTCATCTCGAAGACCTCTTCGTCGGCGCCGACGATCAGGTCGTTGTCGATGCCCACCTCGCCGAACTCGTTGACGATGACGGCGTACTTCTTGCCGTGGTCCTCGGAGAGGATGCGGTTCAGGAGGGTGGTCTTGCCCGCGCCGAGATAGCCGGTCAGGACTGTTACAGGGGTCTTGTCGCTCATGGCCGACCATGTAGGGCGACAGCGCCAACTTATGAAGTGGCGTTCTCAAGCTGAGGTGTTATAAAATAACACATGACGACGGCCGACCGCCCTGAGATGCGCGCAGAACAACTGGACTCGTTCCGGCAGGACCGCACCTACCTGGGTGCGGACCATCGCCGGAACGAGCGCCGCACCTGGCTGGTGACGGCGATCTGCGCCGCCATGCTGGTGGTGCTGGTGATCGGCGGCGCGGCGACCGGCTCGCTCGCCCTGATGGCCGCCGGCCTGCACATGGGCGCCCACGTGGTCGCCCTGCTGGTGGCGGCCGGCGCCTATGCGCTCGCCAGGCGTCATGCGGGCAACCCGGCCTTCAGCTTCGGCACCGGCAAGCTCGGCTACCTCGCGGGCTTCGCCAACGGCGTGGTGCTGGCGGCCACCGCCGTGGCGATCGCCGCCGAGAGCGTCGAGCGGATCGTGAACCCTCACGTTGTCGATTACCACGGCGCCCTGCCGATCGCGGCGGGCGGGCTGGTGGTGACGCTGGTCTGCATCTGGCTGTTGCGGCCGACCCAGGCGCACGCGGCCCGCAACGATCCGGACGGCGACCTGAACCTGTCGGCCGTGCACCTGCACCTCATGGCGGACGCCGCCGTCTCCGTGCTGGCGGTGATCGCCGTGCTGGCGGGCCAGCAGCTGGACTGGCGGCTCGCCGACCCGCTGGCGGGCCTGCTGGCGGCCGGTCTCGTCGCCCAGTTCGCGATGAAGCTGCTGCGCCGGGCCGGCGCGGCTCTGCTCGACATCAACCCCGCGCCCGAGCTCACCGCCGAGGTCCGCGCCCGGCTCGCCAGCGGGGGCGAGCGGGTGATCGACCTGCACCTCTGGCGGCTCGGCCCCGGACATCATGCGGTCATCGCGGTCATCGCCGCCGATCATCCCCAGCCGCCCGAGGCCTATCGCACGCGGTTGGCTGGCCTTGCCGGGCTTTCCCATGTCACTGTGGAGGTGCGGGCGGGGGCCCATGCGCACGATTGTGGCCACGGCCACAGTCACGCCTGAGCGAGTAGAGAGTCGCCATGCCGATGAACCGCCGCCGCCGCCTCCGCAGGACGATCAAGGGTCCGGGTCCCCGGACGCTGGCCGTCGGCGCGGCGCTGGCGCTGGTCGCGGCGGGCGCGGGCGGCTTCGCCGCCTACCAGAACGCCGTCCCCGGCCCGCAGGTGCGGCTGACCGGCGGGCCGCTGCCGGTCGCCATCCCGATCGCGCCGCCGGCGCCGAAGGCCCTGCAGGATGAGCTGGACGCCCTGGTCCGGGCGTATGGCGAGGAGGTCGGCGTCGCCGTCACCGATGTGTCCGAAGGCTGGACCGCCGGGGTCGATGCGGAATCCTTCTACCCACAGCAGAGCGTCTCCAAGCTGTGGGTGGCGATCGCCGTCCTGAAGGCTGCCGACGAGGGCCGGCTGTCGGTGGACCAGCCGGTGCTGCTGGGCGAGGAGGACCGCTCGGTCTTCTTCCAGCCCGTCTCCTACAGCATCGGCCCGAACGGCTACCGGACCGAGGTTTCGGGGTTGCTGCGCCGGGCCATCGTCCAGAGCGACAACGCCGCCAACGACCGGCTGATCAAGGAGGCCGGCGGCCCGGCCGCCGTCGGCGCGACGCTGGAGCGGCTGAACCTCGAGGGCGTCAGCGTCGGCGCCTACGAGCGCGACCTGCAGGCCAGGGTCGCGGGCCTGACCTGGCGTCCCGAATACGGTACGGGCTGGAACTTCCAGGCCGCCCGCGAGCAGCTTCCCCGCGAGGTGCGCGAAGCGGCGCTGGAGGCCTATCTGGACGATCCGCTTGACGGCGCGAAGCCCGCGGCGATCACCCGGGCGCTCGCGCGCCTGCACAAGGGCGAGCTGTTGTCGCCCGCCTCGACGGAACGCCTGCTCGGCCTGCTGCAGGACGTGCGCACCGGTCCCCGCCGGCTGAAGGGCGGCTTACCGCCCGGCTGGGCCATCGGCCACAAGACCGGCACCGGCCAGGATTACGGCGGCGCCTCGGTGGGCATCAACGACGTGGGTCTGCTGACGGCGCCCGACGGGCGGACCTACGCGGTGGCCGTGATGATGCGCCGGACGCACAAGCCGGTGCCGCAGCGGCTGGAGCTGATGCAGGCCGTCACCCGCACGGTGACGGCCCATTGGGCCCGCACCCGCGCCGACGGCGCCGTCCAGGCCGACTAGCGGGCCGGCTCGGGCCGCTCGATGCCTTTCACGACGGTGATCCGGATCGGTTCGCCCGTCATGTCCTTGCTGGTCCAGACCGCGCCCACGCCGCCGTCGGTGGGGAAGTCGGTGCAGTAGCTGATCGGTATCGGGATCGGCTTGGACTGCTTCATGCAGACCTTCTCGCCCTTCACCGTCCACTTGCCCGAGCTCGCCTTGCCGCGCCGGCCGACGGCGTCCCAGCTGCCGTCGGCGTGCAGCCAGATCCGCTGGTGCTTGCCGTCGGGATAGAGCGCCTTGATCGTATTCCCGAACGCTGCGGCGACGCCGCGCGGCTCGCCCTTCGGCTCCGGCGTCGAATTCGCCGCCTGGGCGTTCAAGCCCAGGAACAGGGCGTAGCCGGCGGCGGAGAGGCGGACGAGGCTCAGGATTCTGGGACGCATGACGGACTGCAACGCGGAAATCTGAAATCGGCGCCGAAAACGGCCGGGGGACTCGACACCTGACCCGGACCACGTGAACTGAAGCTGACAAGCTTGGCCCTGGGGCCTGCAGGAGGATCCATGAACGACGAGACCATCCCGGCCGACGCGGAACGGGCGGGGATGCTGGCGGCCCTGCATGCCGTCATCGTCGGTACGCTTTCGACCCTGAAGCGCAAGGGCCTCCTCACCCCGGACGAGATCGACCAGATCTTCGAGGCCGGGCTGGTCACCTTCGAGCGGGGCGACCAGGACGCCACCAGGCAGGCCGCCCAGCTGACGCTCCAGATCCTCGCCCGCTCGCTGCGCGACTGAGCCTGGAACCGCCGGACGGCGGCTCCGTTGCCGTCACATGGCCAAAGCCGTGCGCAAACGCGCCGACCATGTGGAGGCCGCCAGCTTCTTCATGACCCGGGCGCAGGACGCGATCAGCGCCGCGGAAGGCGCGCGCAGCGAAGACGCCTGCGCCGCGTTCTACAAGGAGGCCGAGACCTGGCTGTACATGGCCGGCCGCTGCCTGAACCCGGAGGCGCAGTCGCCCCGTCCCGAAACCTTCAGCCTGGGGACCGCCCGGGTGCGGGGCGAGCGGCGAAGCTTCGAGGAGGACTGACCATGATGCGAACCGCAACCGCAGTCGCTCTCGTCGCGCTGGCGGCCGCCGCCTGCGCCGAGACGCCCGACCGCACGGCCGCCGCCGCCGGCGACGCCACGAGCGACACCTCGGCCAGCTCGCCGATGACGGTGAACCCCGCGCCCAAGGGGCAGGCCCTGCCGTCGACGCCGCCCACGGTGTCGGAGGATCCCGCGGGCCAGGCCGACGACAAGGCGATGCCGCCGGGGCCGGTCAATCCCGGCGCCTGACGGCCCGTCCCGACCACCGGCTTCAGGAGCCGGGGATGACCGGCGTCGCGGACAGGTTCGTCCGGCCGAGGCCCTCGACACGGTAGAGCGAGCCTTGCGGGCCGGGCGTGCGCACCTGCAGGCGGTCCGGGTCTGCGGCGATCTCCGCGGCCTGGACGACGCCGATGTCCCGGGCCCCGGCGATGATCACGAAGCGCTCGCCCCCCGCCGCCTGGAAGGATGCGAGATAGCTGTAGTCCAGGTTCGGCCTTCCCGCATGGGCCGTGCCCGCCCCGCTGACGTAGGTCTCGCCGGTGCGGCGGTCGACGAGCTCGTCATAGGTCTCGCCCACCTCGAAGCGGGACCGTTCGAACACCGGACCCTGCAGCAGCCGCAGCGCCGACAGGTAGCCGACGTATATGACGTCCGACCCCTTCAGCATCTCGGGCGTGAGCTGGGATGAGGTGACCAGCCTCAGCCGCGCATCGTCGCCCGCCAGTCGCCTGGCCAGAGGCATGACCTGGCGCAGCGCCAGCGTCGCGCCCACGGGGGTGTAGTAGGTGTCTAGGTCGACGTAGCGGCCCTGTAGCTCGGGCCGCGCCATCAGGAAGCCGTCGAGGTCGGCCGGTGAGTTGATGTCGAAGGCGCGGATCATCCGCTGGGGTTCGTCCCGGCCCTCGGTGTCGCCGAAAATGTAGTAGTCGCCCACCACCACCAGAACCGGGCGGTGCTTGCCGAAGCCCGACCAGAGCGGTGCGGCCGCGATGCGGGCCAGCGCCCGGTCCGGGGCCGTGGCCCGGGCGATCCAGACCGCTCCCAGCACCGTCGCCAGCACGAGGAGGAGCGCCGCCGGGGCGGCGATCCAGCGCCACCGCCAGCGTGGCCGAACCTCGGCCGCGTCGGCGGCGTCTTCAGCCAGTACGAGGCGGTATTCCCCGAGCGGCAGGATCAGGCGCGGCGTGCGCTCGCCGTAAAACGCTTCCAGCTTCTTTCGCAACCGATGGACATAGACCCTGACCGAAGCGTCGCCGGCCAGGTCCACCTCTCGGCCGAAGACCTCGACGGCGATGTCGGCCTCGCGCACCGGCCGTCCCGCCAGCGCCTGATCGGCCAGATAGTCGAACAGCCGCGCCAAGCCTTGCGAGCGCCCCAGCACGCCGCTCCGCCGCACGCGGGCGACCTCCGCCTCCAGCTCGTGAGCCGGTCCTTCCATCGGCGTCCTGTAACCCCCTGTAACGCCCCTCGAACCGTAAAGTACGGGCGCGCGCCCAGCGAGCCCCTTACCGCCATACCGATTTTTCGGCCAGCACAAGAACCGCGGCCGCTGTCGGGGGATAGACGATGAGGAAGATGTTGCTGCTGGGCGCGGCGTGCTCGGCGCTGGCGTCGGCCGCCCATGCCGAGGCCGCCGCGGACGCTGCGGCTGTGGACGAGGTGGTGGTCACCGCCGCACGGCTGGAGGAGACCCTGCCGCAGGAGCTGGCCCGCTATGGCGCCGACCTCTCGGTGATCGACGACGCCGTCATGCGCGACAACGTCTACGTCGACATCTCCCAGGCGTTGCAGATGCAGACGCCCGGCGTGTTCCTCAGCCCCCGCAACGGCCCGTTCTCCTACGTCGACATCGCCGTGCAGGGCTCGCGCACCGCCGACGTGCTCTGGTTGGTGGACGGCGTCCGGATCAGCAATCGCCTCTACACCTCGACCAGTCCCGCCGACACCCTGCCGGCCAGCATGGTCGAGCGGATCGAGGTGCTGAAGGGCGGCCAGAGCCTGTTCTACGGCACCCAGGCGGTGGCCGGCGCCATCAACGTCGTCACCCGCGGCTTCGCCCAGGACTTCGACGGCCGGCTCACCGCCGGCGGCGACACGAACGGCGGGGTCCACGCCGACGCCTATGTCCGCGACACCGTCGGCCGCCACCGCTACGTCGCCTGGGTCTCCAAGGACGAGGCCAGCGGCTACCGCACCTTCGACGTCTTCCAGCCCAGCGCCACCGAGCGCAAGCGCGGCTACGACGTCGTGAGTTTCGGGGGCAAATACGGCGTCGATCTCGCCGAAGGCCTGGGACTCAACCTCTACGTCCAGCACACCGACGCACATCTGGAGTATCCCAGCCCACGCCTGACGCGTCTGGCCTTCAACGATCGCGACGAGGAGATCGCCAGCCTGAGCCTCGACTGGACCGCGCGCGAGGACGTGCAGCTCTCGGCCAAGGGGTACTTCCACGACTGGGACAGCGTCTATTCGACGGTGAACAACACGCCGGGGGACCCGGCCGCGCCGCCGGTGATCGTCGACGACCTCGCCTACTGGGGGTACCGGGACTACGGGGTGAACGTCCTGGCCAAGCTGAACCTGCACCGCGGCTTCGAGTACCAGCTGGGCTACGACTTTCAGAACTTCAACGGCCGCGACGAGGTGCTGCTGATCGCCGACCAGACCGAGCGGGTGCACGCCTTCGTGGCCCAGGTGCGGACGACCGAGGACCTGATCCAGAACGCCCGCTTCGCCGCCGGCGTCCGCTACAACAAGGCCGGGGACACCGAGAAGACCGTCTGGAACGTCTCCGGCCGCTGGGACGCGACCCCGGCGCTCTATGTCGAGGGCATGGCCGGCACGGCCTTCATCCTGCCGAGCGCCGAGCAGCTCTATGCCGTGGATCCGACCTCGGTCGCCGGCAACCCGGACCTGAAGGCCGAGCGCAGCGTGAACCTCAACGCCTCGGTGGGCGGCGAGCAGGCGGGATTCGAGTGGAAGCTCACCGGGTTCGTCCGCAAGGTCGACGACCTGATCACCGACGAGGCGCGCGCCGGCTTCCCGGAAGGGCTCTACGTCAATACCGACGGCGAGGTGCGCTTCCGCGGGGTGGAGCTGTCGGGCAGGTCCGAGCTGGGCCACGGCCTCTCGGCGCGGGCCTCCTTCGCCTACACCCGGGCGCGGCAGGAGGGCGCGGGCCGGCAGTTCGACCGCATCCCCAAGCTGCAGGCCAAGGCCGGCCTCGACTGGACGCCCGCCGAGCAGCCGTTCGGCGCATCGGCGAGCCTGCTGTGGACGGGCGACGTCTGGCAGCAGGTCTCGGGTTTCGGCCGTGTGAACTACGGGAACTATGCGGTGGTCGACCTCGCCGCCCACGTCTGGCTGGACGGGGCCGACCGCCGCCACAGGCTGACCGCCAGGCTGGAGAACGCCCTGGACGAGGACTACGCCACCCGGGTCAACTCGGCCCCGGTCGACCTGGCGCCCGCCGGCGTCCGCTTCCTGTACGGCTTCCGCGGCGTGCCCCGCACCTTGCACGTGAGCTATGCCTACAGCTTCTGACCCCGCCCCGAAACCTGAGCGGAAGCCCCGGCGGAAACCCTGGGCGCCGCGCTGGCTGGTGGTGACCCACCGCTACCTGGGCGTGGCCATCGGCCTGCTCATGCTGCTGTGGTTCGCCAGCGGGATCGTCATGCTGTTCGTCCGCTGGCCCGAGGTGACCGACGCCGAGCGGGCGGCGGGCCTGCATCCGATCCCGTGGGAGCGTTGCTGCGACCTCTCCAGCTTTGGGCCGGACCAGGTGCTGCCCGACGGCGTCGTGGAGGCGGTGGCCGGGCGGCCGGTGCTGCGCGCGGGCGGCGAGACCTACGACCTCGAACGCGGCGGCGTGCTGGCCCCGCTGACGGAGGCCGAGGCGATGCAGGTCGCCGGCGAGCACGCCGGCCGCACGCCCGTCGCCGCCCGGCTCATAGAGCGCGACCAATGGACGACCACGGGCTATTTCAACAAGCGCCGGCCGTTCTGGCGCGTGGAAGTGGGCGATCCGGCGCACACCGTCGTGCACGTGTCGGCCCGCACCGGCCAGGTGGCCCAGATCACCACGCGCGCCGACCGGGTGCTGGCCTGGCTGGGACCGATCCCGCACTGGCTCTACCCCGACATCCTGCGCCACAACACCAAGCTCTGGACCCAGGTGGTGATCTGGACCTCGGTCGCTGGCCTCTTCCTGACGGTGACGGGGATTTATCTCGGCGTGATCGCATGGCGGCCGTGGCGGGACCGGCGCCTCTCGCCCTTCAAGGGCCTGATGATGTGGCACCACCTCACCGGCCTGGCCGCCGGCCTGCTGACCCTGACCTGGACGCTCTCGGGCCTCTTCTCGATGCAGCCCTGGGGCCTGCTGGAGAGCCCCGCCGATCCCGCCGCCGAGCACTACGCCATGAGCCACGCCACGGCCGGCGAGCTCAGCGCGGCTCTCGCCACGCTCAAGGCGGAGGGTCTGGAGGCGCGCCAGGTGCGGCTCGTTCCGTTCGAAGGCCGGCTGACCCTGGTCGCCGACGGCCGGCGACTGGGCGGGCCGCTGGCCCAGAGCGACCTTAGGCGGGCGGCCGCGGCGCTGGGTCCCGTCGCCTCGCAGGGCCTGATGCAGACCGAGGACGCCTACTGGTACGGCCACCACGAGACGGTGGCGCTGCCGGTGTGGCGGGTGCTCCGGACGGACGGGACGCGGTTCTACCTCGACCCCGGGACGGGCGAACTCCTCGGCTCGGCCGACGCGACGGCGCAGGGCTTCCGCTGGTGGCATCTCGGCCTCCACCGCCTGGACGTGATCCCGGGCTTCGACCGCGGCGCGGGCTGGGCGACGGCGATGACGGTGCTGCTGGCGTTCACGGGCGCAAGCGTGGCGATCGGCGTCTGGCTGGGCTGGCGGCGCATCCGCGCCGACGTCACCAGGCTCGGATCTCTTCGCCCGCGGCCGCGCGCCCGGGCTTGAGCCGCATCGCCGGCTTCTCCACCAGGAACCAGCTCAGGGCGGCGAAGGGCAGGACGGCGAGGATGCCGGTCAGCACGTTCAGATGTCCCATCAGCGCGAGCTGCTGCTGGATCGGAAAGGCGTAGATGTAGACGCCATAGCTCAGGTCGGCGGGCAGCTTGCCGGGCCGCGACAGGCCCACGACCGCCGTCGGCAGCGCCAGCGGCCCCACGAACGGGAAGGCCACGGCCGACAGCCCGCCCAGCCACAGCGGGACCTTCGCCCGCGTCAGCCACAGCGCCGCCCCGGCGAAGAACAGGAACCCGTTGCGGCCCACCAGGAAGGCGATGCGCGTGATCCGCTCGTCGGCCCAACCCGGTGTCGTGAGGGCCAGCGCCAGCCAGCCCAGCGCGCACAGGGCGGCCAGCCCCACGGCCAGCTTCAGCTTGGCGCGGACCAGCATCAGCACGAGGTAGAAGCTGAACTCGAGCCTCAGCGTCCACAGCACGCCGTTGACCACGCCGGCCAGCGGCGCGTCCTCGAACACGCCCGGCAGGTCGTAGGTCGCCGGATAGAGCAGGGCGTTGCGCACGACGTAGAGCGCCGCCTCCCGCCAGTACTCCGCCGGCGGCGCGGTGGTGACGAAGGCCAGCAGGATCACGGTCACGACCAGCGAGGCGATCAGGCCGGGTTCGATCCTGAGGAGGCGCTTGGCGAGATAGCTCTTTGGATCCCGCTCGTAGCTGCCGGCGACGAGATAGCCGCTGATCACGAAGAAGATCGAGACGCCGAGCGCCCCGAAATCCTCGACGCCGCGGATGGTCAGCGCAGGCTGGCCCGACAGCGGGAAGGTGTGGCTCACCACCACCAGCAGGGCCGCGACCAGGCGCATGAGGTCGAAGTTCATCGCGGCCTAGCCTTCGAAGCCGCCCACCACTTCGAGCACGGCCGCGCCATAGTGGGCCAGCTTGGCCTCGCCCACGCCGTTGATCCGCTCCAGCGCCGCGCGGCTGCCGGGCCGGGCCTGGGCGATCTCGGCGAGCGTGCGGTCGTGGAAGATGACATAGGGCGGCACGTGCTGGGCCTTGGCCTCGCGGGCCCGCCAGGCCTTCAGCGCCTGGAACAGCGGCGCATCGGCGGGCGACAGCGGCGGCTCCTTGGTCTTGCGGCGCGGCCGGCGGGCGGCCTCCTCCTCGATCTTGCGGATCACCACCCGCCGCTCGCCGCGGAACACGGCCCGCGCCCCGTCGGCGTCGCCGATCCCCACCAGCGGCCGGCCGTCGTTGGGGTCCTCGCGCAGCAGGCCCTCGAACAGCAGCTGTTCCAGGAGGTCGCGCCACTGCACCGCCGCGAGCTCCTGGCCGATGCCCCAGGTCGAAAGGCCCGCCTCCCAGTCGGTGACGTCCTTGGTCTTGCCCAGCAGGTGGTCGACGACGCGCCCGCGGCCGACCCGGCCGCCCAGGCGGTGCGCCGCGGACAGGGCCTTCTGCGCGGCCTCGGTGGCGTCGGTGGTCTCGACCTGGCCCGTGCAGAGGTCGCACTGGCCGCAGGCCTTAACGCCCTCCTCGCCGAAGTAGCGCCTCACGCTGGCGGCGCGGCAGGCGGTTCCGTCCAGCATGGCGTAGAGCTGGCGCAGCTTGCGGGACTGCACCTGCTTGACGCCGTCGTCGACGTCGCGCTCGCCGATCCGGCGCAGCGCCCAGGCCATGTCGGAGGCGCCGTAGAGCGTGATGCCCTCGGCCGGATCGCCGTCGCGGCCCGCCCGGCCGATCTCCTGCCAGTAGGCCTCGATGGAGGCCGGCGGATCGGCGTGGATCACGAAGCGCACGTCCGGCTTGTCGACGCCCATGCCGAACGCGATCGTCGCCACCATCACCGAGGCGTCGGCTTCCAGGAATTCCTCCAGACGCCGGGTCCGCAGGTTGCGGTCCAGGCCGGCGTGATAGGCCAGCGCCGGCACGCCCGCATCGCGCAGCGCCTGGGCCAGCTTTTCGGTGCCGTCGCGCGAGCCCGCATAGACCACGCCCGACTTGCCGGGCCGCGCGGCGACCAGCTCGACCACCCGCTTGTCCTTGCCGCCCTTCTTGCGCTCGGCCGACAGGATCAGCTCGGGGCGGGCGAAGCTGGCGACGAACTCGGCCGAGCCCTCGAGGCGCAGCTCGGCGCGGATATCCTCCCGCGTGCGGGCGTCGGCGGTGGCGGTGACCGCCAGGCGTGGCACGTCCGGGAACAGCTCGGCCAGCCGGCCCAGCATCCGGTACTCGGGCCGGAAGTCGTGGCCCCACTGGCTCACGCAGTGGGCTTCGTCGATGGCGATCAGCGCCAGCGGCGTCCGCGCCAGGCGGTCCAGCATGCTGGGCTGCATGAGCCCCTCGGGCGAGACGTACAGCAGGTCCAGTTCGCCGCGCTCGATCCGCCGCCAGGTCTCGGTGCGCTCGTGCAGGTCGATGTTGCTGTCGAGCCTCGCCGCAGCCACGCCCGACTGCTGCAGCGCCGCCACCTGGTCGGTCATCAGCGCGATCAGCGGCGAGACGACGAGTCCGAGGCCCGGCCGGATCAGGCTGGGGATCTGGTAGCAGAGGCTCTTGCCGCCGCCGGTCGGCAGCACGGCCATGGCGCTGCGCCCGGCCAGCACCTCGGCGATCACGTCGCCTTGCAGCCCGCGGAAGTCCGCGTGGCCGAAGGTGCGGCGCAGGATCTCGCGGGCCTCGTCGAGAGGCGGAAGCGGGGCTTCGGCGCGGGCGGCGTGCATCGCGCCCTTATGGCGCAATTCGCGCCCAGGTCGATGCGACGGATGGAAAGGATCGGCACCTTCCCTCCCTTGATGGAGGGTCTCTAGGCGCTGCGGGCCAGACCGGTGCGGGTCTGGATGCTTCGCACCGCCTTCAGCAGCCGAAGGGCGTGGTCGCCGCCGAGCGTCAGGAAGTCGATCTCGCGGCTGGCGAGGGTCCTGAGGATGGCGTCGTCGGCATGGCTCATGCGCCGGGCGCACATGTTCCAGTCCCCGAACGCCCGGCTGGAGGCAGGGCCGGCGGACACCACGCGGGCCTCCTTGTGGCGCGGATCTTCGAGGATGCGCCGGTAAGCGGTCATCGCCGCCTCGGCCGGTCCCTCCAGCGCCTGCAGGAACCAGCCGTCGTGCACCAGCAGCAGGCCGGTGATCGCCGTCTGGCGGTTGTTCCGGATCGAGATGCGCACGATGGCGTCCACCTCCTCGTTCACCCGCACGGGCTCGATGGCCTGGCGGCTGGCGTAGATCAGGCGGTGGAGGGTGCGCGACCCTGAAATCTCGGACATGGACGCTCGCGGGAACGCTCGTGGACTTCGGCCGTCCTACCGCGAGGGCTTGAACATTCGCCTAATGCGCTATTCGGCGGCCATCGCCTGACGACGGGCCTGGGCGCCCCGCAGCAGCCGTCCGGGCAGCGCGCCTGTGGGGTCGCCGTCGCGGTAGGTGGTCTCGCCGGCGACGATGGTGGCCACATAGCCTTCGGCCCGCTGGATCAGCCGCCGCCCGCCCGCCGGCAGGTCATAGGCGACTTCGGGCGCGTGCAGCTTCAGCCGGTCGTAATCGATGACGTTGAGGTCGGCGCGGTAGCCCGGTGCGATCAGGCCGCGATCGAACAGGCCGACGGTCTCGGCCGTATCGCGGGCCTGGGCCTTGACCATACGCTCCAGCGGGACCTTGGCGCCCCGCGTGCGGTCGCGGGTCCAGTGGGTCAGGTTGAAGGTCGGGAAGCTGCCGTCGCAGATCATGCCGACGTGGGCCCCGCCGTCCGACAGCCCCGGCACGCAGTCGGGGTGGGTCAGCATCTCGTGGGCGTGGTCCAGGTTGTGGCGGGCGTAGTTCAGGAACGGCAGGTACAGCATGCCGCGTCCGCCGCCCGTGAGCATGTGATCCAGCGCCACCTCGGCGGGATCGCGGCCCTCGCGCACGGCGATGGCGGCCAGGCTCTGGTCCGACGTGGGCTCGTAGTCCGGCGTCCCGGCCATCCGGAACATGTTGTCCCAGGCTCGGGGCTGGCTGCCGGCGAAGCCTCGGCCCGCCGCTTCCTCGGTCAGCAGCCGCGCGCGGAACGCCGGATCGCTCAGGCGCTCGACCTTGCCGGCCAGCGGCAGGTCGCGGATCTCCTGGAAGACCGAATGCTGGCTGAACGGGTTCATGGTCAGCTCGAAGCCGAACAGCACGCCCACGGCGCGGCCGGCCACCTGGGCCCGGATCGGCAGGCCGTCGGCGTTCGCCTGGCTCAGCCACCGCAGCATCATGGAATAGCTGTCCGGCGCGCGCGGGCTCTGCACCAGGCTGAACGACAACGGCCGCCCCGAGCGCTCCACGATCCGGCGCAGCATGGCCAGCTCCTCCGCCGGATCGGCGAAGTCGGAGACCACCTGCAGAACGCCTTTGCCCGCGGCGGCGAGGCCCAGGGCGATGCCCGTCAGCTCGTCCTCGCCGGCGGTCAGCGTCGGCGTGGGCTGGCCGTCCGACGTGCGGTGGTTCAGCGTCCGCGAGGTGGAGAAGCCTAGCGCGCCGGCCTCCGCCGCCCGCCGGGCGATCGCCGCCATGGCGTGGATGTCGGCCTCCGTCGCGGGCTCGCGGTCGGCTCCGCGCTCGCCCATGACGAAGACCCGCAGCGCCGCGTGCGGCAACTGGCTGCCGATGTCGACGTCGAAGCGGCGTCGCTCCAGGGCGTCGAGATAGTCGGGATAGCTCTCCCAGTTCCACGGCAGGCCCTGGCTCAGGACCGGGAACGGGATGTCCTCGACCCCCTCCATCAGCCGGATCAGCCGGTCGTGGTCTTCCGGGCGACAGGGCGCGAAGCCGACGCCGCAGTTGCCCATGACGACAGTGCTGACCCCGTGCCACGACGAGGGCTGCATCCGCTCGTCCCAGGCGGCCTGGCCATCGTAGTGAGTGTGGATGTCGACGAAGCCCGGGGTGACCAGCTTGCCGCGCGCGTCGATCTCCTCGGTCCCGGCGCCCGACAGCTTGCCCACCGCCGCGATCCGGCCGTCCTTCACGCCGACGTCGGCCTCGTAGAGGAGCCCGCCCGAGCCGTCGGCCAGCGTTCCGCCGCGGACCACGAGATCGAAGGCCTTTTCCATGGCGAAGCTCCCTGGTTGGCGTCTGACGCGCCGTGGCCGCCATCTAGCCGGCCGGACGCTGGGTCAGGTCAAGCGTTCAAGGATGCGCGAGTCCGGCTGGGCCGTAGGAACCTCGGGCTTTTGAAGGGGTTGCATGCGCTGGACGAGAGACGACCCCATGCCTATCAAAGCCCTGCTGGCCCTCGCGGCCCTGGCGATCGCCATCGGTTTCACGCTTCCCGGTCGGGACGGCGGCGAAGCTCAGGCGCAGTCGGGCCAGATCCCGATGCTCGAGCTCGGTTAGGCCCCCGGACTAGCCGCCGAGGTCGATCGACAGATCGCCCAGGTTTCCCCCCAAGGCGCCCTTTAGCGCCTCGCCCACGTCCGACGCCTTGGCGGCGCATCCGTGCAGGGTCGTGCCGGCGAACTCCACCTCCGCGCTCATCGGATAGGTCCGGTCGCTCATTCCGTCCGAGCAGTCGCCGACCCGCAGCGTCACCGTCATGGCGCTTCCGTCCTCGGCGGTCGCCTTCCACACGCCCTGGCCCGGTCCGATCTGGGCGCCCGGCGCCTTCAGCTTCACGTTCGGATGGTCGGGACGCAGCAGCTCGAACTCGGTCCCGCGCATCGTCAGCGACCAGAACGGCTCGGTTCCGATCGCCAGCATGTCCTGGCTGAAGTCGGTCGTCGTGGGCGCGGGCGCTGCGGCCGGCGCATCGGCCGGCGGCGGCGCGGCCTCGCCTCCGGGCGCCTGCGGCTGGCAGGCGGCGAGGAACAGGACGGCAAGCGGGAGCAGGTGGCGCATGTCCCTACCAAACCCGTCATCCCGGACGGCCGCAAGGCCGATCGGGGACCCAGAGGCCGTGCGCCGGCGCCTGGGTCCCGGCTCTCCGCTTCGCTCCGGCCGGGATGACGGTGATAGACCGAGCGCAAATCACGCTACGATCCGATGGTGGGCGCGACACCCTTCACCTTCTACGAATTCTTCGCCGGCGGCGGCATGGCTCGTCTGGGCCTGGGCGAACGCTGGGCCTGCGCCTTCGCCAACGACTTCGACCCCGTGAAGGCCGCGGCCTACCGCGCCAACTTCGCCGATGCCGACCGGCATTTCCGCCCAGGCGACGTCTGGACGCTGTCGTCCGCCGACCTCCCGGGTCAGGCCGACCTCGCCTGGGCCTCCAGCCCCTGCCAGGACTTCAGCCTTGCGGGGTCGCGCGCCGGCCTGGAAGGCGGCCGTTCCTCGGCCTTCTTCGGGTTCTGGAAGCTGATGCAGGCCTTGGGCGCCGAGGGCCGCGCGCCGCGCCTGATCGTCATCGAGAACGTCGTCGGCCTGCTCACCTCGCGCGGCGGCGCCGACTTCGCAGCGCTTGGGACGGCGCTGGCGGCGGAAGGCTATGTGTTCGGCGCGCTGGAGGTGGACGCCGCTCACCTGCTGCCGCAGTCACGGCCCCGGGTCTTCGTGGTGGCGTCGAAGGTCGCCCCGGCTGCGGGCCTCGTCGGCGACAGCCCCTTCCATACCCGCGCGGTGCGCAACGCCCACGCCGCCCTGCCGGCGGACCTGAAGCGCAGCTGGGCCTGGTGGCGCCTGGCCGCGCCGCCGGCGCGCAACACCGACCTCGCCGCCCTGCTGGAGCCGGATGACGCCGTCGCCTGGCGTTCCGAGGCCGAGACCCAGCGCCTGCTGTCGCTGATGGCGCCGCACCATCGCGCCAAGATCGCCACGCAGAAGGGGCGGGCGGTGGGCGCTGTCTTTCGCCGCACGCGGATCGAGGCTGGGCGGCGCGTGCAGCGGGCCGAGGTCCGGTTCGACGGCCTGGCCGGCTGTCTCCGCACGCCGCGCGGCGGCTCCTCGCGCCAGACGCTCGTCGTTGTGGAGGACGGCCGGGTCCGCAGCCGGCTGCTCAGTCCGCGCGAGGCCGCCCGCCTCATGGGCCTGCCCGATACCTACCGCCTGCCGGGACCCGCGACCGCCGCCCTGCACGTCACCGGCGACGGCGTCGCCGCGCCCGTTGTCCGCTGGCTCGCCCAGGAGCTGCTGGAGCCGCTCCTCGCCCCGCGAGCTGTGCTGGCCGCCGAGTAAATCTAAAGGCGGCGCCAAGGACGGCGCCTTCCAAAACGCCGCAGAAGGCCTAGGGTCTCGGGCAAGCTTTCCAGCCTTCAGACACCGAGATCCTCAAATGGACGCCACCCCCGACAAGGTCTACGACGCCGCCCGCTTCCGCCGGGCCGGCCGGGGCAAGATCTACGACTCCATCATCGACACGGTGGGCGACACGCCCCTGGTGCGCCTGCCCCACCTCACCGAAGCGCTCCAGCCCAAGGCCGAGGTCGTCGCCAAGCTCGAGTTCTTCAATCCCGTCGCCTCGGTGAAGGACCGGATCGGCGTGGCCATGGTCGAGTACCTGGAGGCCAAGGGCCTGCTCAAGCCGGGCGGCACGATCATCGAACCGACCTCCGGCAACACCGGCATCGCGCTGGCCTTCGTGGCGGCGGCCAAGGGCTACAAGCTCACCCTCGTCATGCCCGAGAGCATGTCGATGGAGCGTCGCAAGATGCTGGTCATCCTGGGCGCCAAGCTGGAGCTCACCCCCGCCGAGAAGGGCATGGCCGGCGCCGTGGCCCGCGCGCGCGAGCTGGTCGACGCCACCCCCGGCGCAGTGATGCCCCAGCAGTTCGACAATGTCGCCAACCCGCTGATCCACCGCGTCTCGACGGCCGAGGAGATCTGGAACGACACCGAGGGCCGCGTCGATGTGGTGATCTCGGGCGTCGGCACCGGCGGCACGATCACCGGCGTGGGCCAGGTGCTGAAGGCGCGCAAGCCCTCGGTGAAGATGGTCGCCGTCGAGCCCGAGGCCTCGCCTGTCCTGTCGGGCGGCCAGCCCGGCCCGCACAAGATCCAGGGCATCGGCGCGGGCTTCGTGCCCTCCATCGTCGACCGCAGCATCATCGACGAGATCGTGCAGGTCTCGAACGACGACAGCTTCGCCATGGCGCGCCGGGCGGCCCGCGACGAGGGCATTCCGGTCGGCATCTCCTCGGGCGCGGCGCTGACCGCCGCCTTCGAGGTCGCCAAGCGCGACGACATGGCCGGCAAACTGGTCGTGGCCATCATCCCCAGCTTCGCCGAGCGCTACATCTCGACCGCGCTGTTCGAAGGGCTGTGACCTCCGACGTCTTTGACGCGGAGAAGCGCTCCGCCGTCATGCGGCGGGTGAAGGGCAAGGACACCACGCCGGAGATGACGGTGCGCCGGGCGCTGACCCGGCTCGGCGCGCGCTACCGGCTGCACCGCAAGGACCTGCCCGGCAGCCCCGACATCGTCATGCCGGGCCGCCGCCTCGCGCTGTTCGTCCACGGCTGCTTCTGGCACGGCCACGACTGCGCCCGCGGATCGCGGGTCCCGAAGCAGAACCGCGACTACTGGACCGCCAAGGTCGGGCGCAATGTCGCCCGCGACGCGAAGAGCCGTGCCGGGCTCGAAGCCCAGGGCTGGCGGGTCGAGACGATCTGGGAGTGCGAGCTCAAGGACCAGGCAGACCTCGAGCGCCGCCTCGCCGAACTGCTCGCCTAGCTTGACCGTGCGCCGCGCGCCGCTCAGCTAGGCCCATGACCTTCGCCATCCGTCCCCTGGACGCCGCCGCCGTGCCGCGCCTGGCCGAGATCCTCCGCGAGACCGTGAGCGCCGGCGGCTCGGTGCACTTCATGGACCCCGTGCCCGCCGGCGGGGCCGAGGCCTACTGGACCGCCGCCGTCGCCGATCCGGGCCGGATCGTCCTGGGCGCCTTCGTCGACGGGACGCTCCAGGGCACCGTCACGCTCTGGCTCGACACCCCGCCGAACCAGCCGTTCCGGGGCGAGATCTGGAAGCTGATGGTGGCGCCCGCCGCCCGCGGCCGGGGCCTCGCCCGCGCCCTGATGATCGAGGCCGAGCGGCTGGCCGCCGAGCACGGTCGCACCCTGCTCAACCTCGACACCGCCGTCGAGGGCGGCGCCTCCGAACTCTACGAGAGCCTCGGCTGGACCCGCGCCGGCGTGATCCCCGACTACGCCTACAAGCCCCAGGGCGGCCTCGTCGGCACGGCGATCTACTGGAAGAAGCTCGGCGGCTAGACCGCCGCCGGCTCCACCTCTTCCACCGTCACCTCGGTTTGGACCGAATTGGCGATGAAGCATTCCTCGTGCGCCTGGTGATGCATCTCGTGCGCCTCCTCGGTCGTCGGGCGGCGGCCTTCGTAGGCGATCTCCGGATGCAGCGTGACCCGCGTCACGGCCATGCGGCCCTCGGCGTTCTTCTCCATCACCCCCACCGCTTCGTCGCGATAGCGTGTGACGACGAAGCCCTTCAGCCGCGCCATGTGGAGGAAGGTCAGCATGTGGCAGTTGGAGAGTGCGGCGACGAACATCTCCTCGGGGTCGACCGCCCCGGGCGCCGCCCACCTGTTGCCGACCACGTGCGCCGAGGCCGTCGCCGGCACCACGTGCTCGGCGAAGCTCACCGTGTGCCCGCGGCTGTAGCGGCCTTTCAGGAAGTCGTCGGGGCTCGCGTCCAGGGCCCACGCGATCGTCGCGCGGTAGCTCGCCATCAGAAGGCCTCCGCCGGCAGCTTCATCATCAGCTCGGCGCCCGTCTTCAGCTTGGCGAGGTGCGCCGAGGTCTCCGGCAGGATGCGGTCGACGTAGTACCGGCCAACCACCAGCTTGTTGGCGTACAGCGGATCGGCGTCGCCGGCGGCGATCTTCGCCTGCGCCGCCTTGGCGATCATCGCCCACATGTAGGCCAGCGCCGTCAGCCCGAAGAGCTGCAGGTAGTTGGTGGACGCGGCGCCGGCGTTGTCGGGGTTGGCCAGGCCGTTCTGCATCAGCCACATGGTGGCCTCCTGCAGCTCGCCCTTGGCCCGGGCGACGCCGTCGATGAACGGCTTCAGCTCAGGCCCGGCGGCCTCGTTGTCGGCCACGAACTGGTCGAGCTCGGCGAAGAAGCTCATCACCCCGCGCCCGCCGTCGGCCGCCAGCTTGCGGCCCACCAGGTCCAGCGCCTGTACGCCGTTGGTGCCCTCGTAGATCAGGGCGATGCGCACGTCGCGCAGGTACTGGCTGGCGGGGAAGTGCTCGGTGAAGCCCGAGCCGCCGTGCACCTGCATGGCGTCGGAGCAGACCTGGAAGCCGCGGTCGGTGAGGAACGCCTTCACCACCGGCGTCATCAGGGCCATGTAGTCGCGGCCCTTCTGCTGGACGGCCTCGTCCGGGCTCGCGTGGGCGAGGTCCCCGTGCAGCGCCGTCCAGGCCATGAAGGCGCGGCCGCCCTCGATGATCGCGCGGGCGTCCATCAGCATCCGGCGGACGTCGGGGTGGACGATGATCGGGTCGGCGGGCCCGTCCGGGTTCTTCGGCCCGGTCAGCGAGCGGCCCTGCAGCCGGTCCTTGGCGAACGCGACGGCGGCCTGGTAGGCGGCCTCGGCCTGGGCGAGGCCCTGCAGGCCGACGCCCAGGCGGGCCTCGTTCATCATCACGAACATCAGCTTCAGCCCGGCGTTCTCCTCGCCGATCAGCCAGCCGGTCGCCTCTTCGTGGCTGATCACGCAGGTGGCGTTGCCGTGGATGCCCATCTTCTCTTCGAGGCCCAGGCACTTCACGCTGTTGCGCTCGCCCGGATTGCCGTCGGCGTCGGGGATGAACTTCGGCACGATGAACAGGCTGATGCCGCGCACGCCGGCCGGCGCGCCTTCGATCCGCGCGAGCACCAGGTGGACGATATTCTCGGTCAGGTCCTGTTCGCCGCCCGAGATCCAGATCTTCTGGCCCGTGATCTTGTAGGAGCCGTCGGCCTGAGGGACCGCCTTGGTCCGCAGCAGGCCGAGGTCCGTACCGCAGTGCGGCTCGGTGAGGTTCATGGTGCCGGCCCACTGGAATGACACCAGCTTGGGCAGGTAGAGCGCCTTCTGCTCGGGCGTGCCGCCGACATGGATCGCCGAATAGGCGCCGTGCGTCAGGCCCGGGTACATGGAGAAGGCCATGTTCGCCGAGGAGCTCATCTCGGAGAACGCCACGTTGACGACGTGGGGAAGGCCCTGGCCGCCGTAGGCGGGATCGGAGCCCAGCGCCGGCCAGCCGCCCTCGACGAGCTTGGCGTAGGCGTCCTTGAAGCCGCTCGGCGTCTTCACCGAGAAGTCGGGGCTCCAGGTGCAGCCCTCCTTGTCGCCCACCCCGTTCAGCGGGGCGAGCACCTCGGAGGTGAACTTGCCGGCCTCTTCCAGGATCGCCTCGACGGTGTCCATCGAGGCGTCGGCGAAGGCGGGCAGGTTGGCGTAGCGGTCGAGCTGCAGGACGTCGCGCAACAGGAACAGGTAGTCGCGAACGGGGGCCTGGTAGGGCATGCAAACTCCGGACATTGCGAGGGCGTCTTCAGCCTTCGACATAGTCCGTGCGCGCGCCGTGAGCTAGGCGCCGCGACGCGCTAGGCCTCGCCGTGCTCCAGGTCGTCCAGCCTCCGGCGCAGCATCTGGTCGTAGTCGGCCGCCCGCGGCAGCAGGTCGGGCCGGGTCTCGGACAGGCGGCGCTCCATCTCGCTGATGCCCTGCTGGAGCTGGGCGATCGCCGCGTCGATGTCGTGCTTCTGCTGCTCCAGGGCGACGATGCGCTCCTTGAACTTGCGCAGGCTCTTGGCGGCCTGGGCGGCGCCGGATTCATCGGCCTCGTACAGGTCGAGGATCTCGCCGATCTCTGAGAGCGACAGGCCCACGCGCTTGCCGCGCAGGATGAGCTGGAGCCGGGCCCGGTCGCGGTAGGAATAGACGCGGTTCATGCCGTCGCGCGCAGGCGTCAGCAGGCCCTTGTCCTCATAGAAGCGCAAGGCCCGCGGGGTGCATTTGAATTCCAGGCAGAGCTGCCGGATCGTGTAGGTGCGCAACGGGCGGCGCAGGTCGGTGGGCATGGGCGATCCTCCCTATAGGTCTCGCATGCCCCGCCAGCTAAGGACGGCTTTACGTTTACGTCAAGGACACGTTAACGCCGTTAACCTACGCCGCTCACGCAAGGTGAGGGCTCGTCAGCCGACCAGTTCGCCCTTCAGCGCCCGCTCGATGAGGTCGATGGTCCGGTCGATGCCGAAGATCGCGACGAACGAGCCGAAACGCGGCCCCTGGCTCTGGCCCAGCAGCACCTCGTACAGCGCCCCGAACCAGGCGCGCAGCGGCTCGAAGCCGGCCGCCTTGCCCACCTCGAACACCTCGTTCTGGATCGCCTCGGCGTCGGCGCCGGCCGGCAGGGCCTTGAGGCGGGCCACCAGGTCCTCCATCGCCGCCCGCTCCTGGTCGGTGGGCGCGCGGAACGTCTTCGCCGGCCGGACGAAGTCCTCGTAGTAGTTGAGCGCATAGCCCACGAGGCGGTCCAGCAGCGGCTCGCTCTCCGGCGTCGCGCCCGGCAGGTACCGCTCGAGGAAGGCCCAGAGGATCTCCTTGGTCGAGGCGTCGGCCGCCGAGACCAGGTTCAGCAGCAGCGAGAAGCTGACCGGCGAGCCCTTCTCGGGCGGGGCGCCGCGGTTCACGTGCCAGGCCGGGTTGTCCAAGGGTACGAGGTTCTGCCCCTCGCTCCGGGCGCGGTTGAACGCGTCCAGGTGCGAAAGGTACTCGTCGGTCGCCTTGGGGATCACGTCGAAGTACAGCCGCTTGGCCGACTTCGGGCTCTGGAACATGTAGTAGGTCAGGCTTTCGGGCGCGCCGTAGCGCAGCCATTCCTCGATGGTCAGGCCGTTGCCCTTGGACTTCGAGATCTTCTGGTTGTTCTCGTCCATGAAGAGCTCGAAGTGGAACGCCTCGGGCGGCTCGGCGCCCAGCGCCCGGACGATCTTGTTCGAGACCCGCACGCTGTCGACGAGGTCCTTGCCCGAGGCTTCGAAGTCGACCTTCAGGGCGGTCCAGCGCGCCGCCCAGTCGGGTCGCCACTGCAGCTTCACGTGGCCGCCGGTGACCGGGACCTCGGTCCGCGTCCCGTCCTCGTCGGCGAAGACGATCGTGCCCTTCTCGACGTTGCGCTCCAGGGTCGGGGCCTGCAGCACCCGGCCGCTCCTGGGGCTGATCGGCAGGAACGGCGAATAGGTCGCCCGGCGCTCCTCGCCCAACGTCGGCAGCATGATCGCCATGACCGCGTCGAACCGCTCGAGGATGCGCAGCAGCACCGCGTCGAAGCGCCCCGACTTGTAGGTCTCGGTCGAGCTCATGAACGTGTAGTCGAAGCCGAAGCCGTCCAGGAAGGCGCGCAGCCGGGCGTTGTTGTGGTGGCCGAAGCTTTCGTGCTCGCCGAACGGATCGCGCACGGCGGTCACCGGCTTGTCGCGGTCTTCCTCCAGCATCGCCTTGTTCGGCACGTTGTCCGGGATCTTCCGCAGGCCGTCCATGTCGTCGGAGAAGACGATCAGCTGCGTCGGGATGGCGTCCTCGGTGAGCGCCCGGAAGGCGTTGCGCACGATGGTCGGACGGGTGGCCTCGCCGAAGGTGCCCAGGTGCGGAAGGCCGCTCGCGCCATAGCCGCACTGGAAGACAACCGGCTCGGCCAGCGCCGGCAGGGTCGCCACCGCCTCATGGAACTTGCCCTGGGCGAACAGCGAGGCGGCGAGATCGCGCTCGGCGTCGGTGAGGCGCAGGCGGGTGATGCGGTCCAGCAGGATGCGCGCCTGTTCGAACGGCCAGCTCTTGGCGTCGCGCGCCTGATGGGAAAGACCTTGCAGCATGGCGCGCGGCCTAACGCCCGGGGCGGCCGGGCTCAAGCGGTTTCGCCAAAGCCGGCGTCGCAGGACCGTCACCTGGGCTTCGCCGCACTGTCACAGCGCGAGCCTATGTCCGCCCTCGTCGAACGAGGGGGAACTCATGGTGTCGATCTTCGAAGCCCGCCGTCCGCGGCGGATGCACGTCCTGCTGTCGGCCTCGGCCCTGGTGCTCGCCGCGGCCGCCGTCCCGGCCCGGGCCCAGGACGTGGAAGAGCTGGTGGTCACCGGACAGCGGCTGTCCCAACAGCGGGCCATCGAAACCAAGCGCGAGGCGATCACCGTCGTCGACGCCATCTCGGCCGACGAGATCGGCCGCCTCGCCGACAAGAACGTCGCCGAGAACCTCGAGCGCCTCCCCGGCGTCGGCCTCTCGTATGACCAGGGCGAAGGCCGTTACGTCTCGATCCGCGGAACGCCCGCCCAGCTGAACAACGTCACCCTCAACCGGGTGGAGGTCGGCAATCCCGACGGCGACAGCCGCGCCCTGCCGCTGGACGTGGTCTCGGGCCAGCTGCTCGGCCGGCTGGAGGTGGTGAAGGCGGTCACGCCGGACTACGACGCTCAGGGCATCGGCGGCACGATCAACCTCGTCAGCCAGTCGCCCTTCGACCTCCCGGGCGGCCGCACCGCCCGCGGCTCGGTCCAGGTCGGCTATCAGGAGTTCAACGAGAAGACGCCGGTCCAGGGCGATCTCACCGTCGGCGGCGTGTTCGGCGACGGCCGCTGGGGCGTGCTGCTGGGCGTCAACGGCTCGTCGCGCGATTACCGCTCGGACGGGCTCTATCCGGACGACTGGCGCGCTGTCCCCGGGGTCGCCCGCGGCGGCCTGCCGATCAACCTGAAGACCACGAACTACAAGCTGAAGCGCGAGCGCCTCGGCGCCGCCGGCGCCCTGGAGTTCCGCCCCACCGACCTCGACCGGTTCTACGTGCGGGGCCTCTACTCCAAGTTCACCGAGGACGAGTACCGCCAGCGTTGGCGCCTCGACTTCGCGTCGAACCCCGCCAACCTCACCTTCAACGCCGATCGCGCCTCGGGCGTGGCCACCGGCGTCGACGCCCGGCAGGACCTGCGCCTGGAGTACAAGGAAAAGAGCATCTCCTCGTATTCCGTCGGCGGCCTGCACGAGCGCGGCCCCTGGTCCGTCGATTACGACCTCTCCTACGGCTACAACGAGCTGATCGAGCCGAACGAGCTTTGGCAGTTCCGGCAGAACTCGGCGAACCTCACCGTCGATTTCGACATGAACCCGCTGCTCTACACGGCCGTGCCGCGGAACGCGTCCGCCTCGGGCCTGGGCTTCCGCCAGTACACCCGCCAGGACGAGTACGGCGAAGAGACCAACATCGCCGGCCGTATAGACCTGCGCCGCGACATCGACATCGGCGAGGCCAGCTACTTCAAGGCCGGGCTGAAGGTGCGCGACACCGACAAGCGCTTCGACGGCCGGACCGATCGGTGGGATCGCGGGGCCGCCGCCAACCGCTTCACCCTGGCCGACTTCGGGCTCCAGGGGCCGGTGATGGAGGTCGATCTCGGCGACTACACCTACGTCAACCGGTTCACCATCGACGCCGACGCCATCCGCGCCTTCACGCGCGAGAACCTGAGCAGCGCCCGCTTCGTGCGCAACGCGGCCGAGAGCCTCAAGGCCGAAACCCTCAACGACTACGACCTGAACGAACGGGTCAGCGCCGGCTACGTCATGGCCGACGTGGACTTCGGCGCCTTCCGCCTGATCGGCGGCTGGCGCGTCGAGCACACCGAAACCGAGGTCTCGGGCTTCCGCCTGGACAACACCGGCGCGGTCACCCCCGTCGAGGCCTCGTCCTCGTACACGACCTTCCTGCCGAACCTGCACCTGCGCTTCGAGCCGCGCGAGGACCTGGTGGTGCGGCTGGCCTACACCCACACCCTGGGGCGGCCGCAGTATCCCCAGATGCGTCCCGGCGGCGCGCTGGAGTTCCTCGAGCTGTCGCCCGGCGTCTTCGAGGGCGCCCTGGCCGAGGGGAACGTGGACCTCAAGCCGTTCCGCTCCGAGAATTTCGACGCCACGGTGGAATGGTACTTCGCGCCCGGCGGCCTGCTGTCGGCCGGCGCCTTCCTGAAGAAGATCGACGATCCGATCTTCACCTTCGACCAGACCCTCACCGGCGTGACCATCGGCGGCCGCACCTACTCGCGGCTGGAATACACCCAGCCGCGCAACGCGGCGGAGGGCGAGATCAAGGGCCTCGAGCTGCAGTACCAGCAGCAGTTCACCTTCCTGCCGGGCTTCCTCAGCGGCTTCGGCGCGGCGGCGAACGTGACCTGGACCGACTCCAAGCTCACCGTTCCGGATCGTGGCGAGACGCCGTTCCCGGCCCAGTCCGACCTGCTCTGGGGCGCCCAGCTCTTCTACCAGTCGGGCCGGTTCGAAGCGGCGCTGTCCTACCACCACACCGGCCGCGCGGTTCAGGGTCTGGGGTCGGACGACGAGACCGACACCTTCGACGACGACTACCGGCGCCTCGACGCCAAGGCGAGCTACAAGCTCACCGACAAGATCGAGGTCTTCGTGGACCTGCAGAACCTCAACGACGAGGTGCTGCGCGAGTACCAGGGCGGACGGCGAGACTGGCTCACCAACTACGAGCGCTACGGCCGCACCTACTATGTGGGCGTGTCGGCTCAGTGGTAGCGTCGCGCTGAACGCATGACCCTGCACCGCCGCCAGCTCCTCGCCCGCGCCGCCATCCTGGCGGGCGCCGCCCTGACGCCGGGCGCCTGGACTTCGGCCCTGGCCCAGGCCCGCCTGCCGGAGGATCCGTTCTCCCTGGGCGTGGCCTCCGGCGAGCCGGAGCCGGACGGCGTGGTGCTCTGGACCCGGCTCGCGCCCCGGCCGCTCCAGCCGGACGGCGGGATGGCCCCGGCGCCCGTCGCCGTGCGCTGGGTCGTGGCCGAGGACGCTGCGCTGTCGCGGGTGGCCGCGTCCGGCGAGACGCTCGGCGTCGCCGAGGCCGGCCACTCGGTGCATGTCGAAGTGGCGGGCCTGCGCCCCGACCGGCAATACTGGTACCGGTTCACGGCCGGCGGCCACGCGAGCCCGGTGGGCCGCGCCCGCACGGCCCCCGCAGCCGGCGCAGATGTCCGCAGCCTCCGCCTCGCCTACGGTTCGTGCCAGAAATACGAGGCGGGCTTCTACGGCGCCTACGACCACCTCGTGGCAGACGATCCCGACCTGGTCCTGTTCCTGGGCGACTACATCTACGAGCAGGCCGCCACCGCCAAAGGCGTGCGTCGGCATCCCGGGCCCGAGCCCACGGACATCGCCGGCTACCGCGTGCGCTACGGCGCCTACAAGTCGGACCCCAAGCTGCAGGCGGCGCATGCGGCCGCGCCGTGGATGGTGATCTGGGACGACCACGAGGTCGAGAACGACTACGGCGGCGATCACGACCGCGCCGATTCCGATCCCGCCTGGTTCCTCGCCAGGCGCGCCGCCGCCTACCAGGCCTATTACGAGCACATGCCGCTGCGCCGCCGCTCACGGCCGGTCGGGCCGCAGATGCAGCTCTTCCGCAGCCTCGACTGGGGGCGGCTCGCCCAGCTGCAGTTCCTCGACACGCGGCAGTATCGCCCGCAACGGACGTGCGCCGCCCTGGCGGACGGCAAGCTGATCCCGGATTGCCCCGAGCGCACCGATCCCGCCCGCTCGCTGCTCGGCGCCGCCCAGGAACGCTGGCTGATGGACACCCTCGCCGGCTCCGAGGCGCGCTGGAACCTGCTCGCCCAGCAGTACGTGTTCAACGAGATCCGCCGCCCGACGCCCGAAGGCGTGCGGTACTCCAACGACGGCTGGAGCGGCTATGCGCAGACGCGCGGCCGCATCCTGCGCCAGTGGCGGGACGCCCGGGTCTCCAACCCGGTCGCGCTGGGGGGCGACATCCACTGCTTCATCGCCGGCGACCTGGCGCTCGACGGCAAGCCGGTGGCCAGCGAGTTCGTCGGCGGCTCGATCAGCTCGCTGGGCGCGGCCAATACCGAACTCCAGGCGCTCGCCGCCGCCAATCCGGCGCTGCGGTTCACCGAGGGCGAGCGCCGTGGCTACGGCCTGGTTGAGATCACGCCCGAGGGCTGCGGCGTACGGTTCCGCGGCATCGACACCGCCCTCCAACCGACTTCGCCGGTGCGCGACCTTGCGCGCTTCCACGTCGAGACCGGCCGACCGGGGATGCAGCATGCCTAGGCTGGCGCTCGTGATCGCGGCCCTCGCCGTCGCCGCGCCGGCCCTGGGGCAGACCCCGGCCGCGGAGGTCGTCCGGCGCTACAAGGCGCCGGAGGCGACCCAGGGCGTGGCGGTGGACGCCCGCCACTTCTACGCCGTCGCGAACTCGCGGATCGCCAAGTACGACAGGGCCACGGGCGAGAAGGTCGCCGAGTGGTCCGGCGACAAGGCCCGCTTTCCCCACATCAACTCCTGCGCGGTGATCGGCCGGGAGCTGGTCTGCGCGGCCTCGAACTATCCCGAAATCCCGATGACCAGCTCGGTGGAGATCTTCGATCCCGGCAAGATGGTCCACCTGCGCACCGTCTCGCTGGGCCAGCAGATCGGCTCGCTGACCTGGCTCGACCGCAAGGACGGCGCCTGGTGGGCGGCCTTCGCCAACTATGAGCAGAGGGGCGGCGAGCCCGGCCGCGGCTCGGCCTACACCCAACTCGTCAAGTTCGACGACCAGTGGCGCCGGCTCGAGGCCTGGTCCTTCCCGGCCTCCGTGGTCGAACGCTTCAGGCCGATGAGCTCGTCCGGCGGCGGCTTCGGCTCCGACGGCCTGCTCTACGTCACCGGCCACGATCACCCGGAGCTCTACGTCCTGAAGCTGCCCAAGGGCGGCTCCAAGCTCGACCACGTGGCCACCATCGCCGCGCCCATCGAGGGCCAAGCGATCGCCTTCGACAAGAGCGCGGATCGTGCTCTCTTCGGCATCAGCCGGCCGAACCGCGAGGTCGTCGTGATGCGGCTGCCGAAAACGCCGGCCGAGGGGGAAGGAAAATGATCCGTCGCAGCCTGTTGATCGCCGCAGCCCTGCTGGCGCTGGGCGCCTGCTCCAAGCCGGCCGACAAGAAGGAGCTGAACTTCTCGATCCTCTCGGCCGAGAGCCAGCAGAGCGCCCAGGCCGACTGGCAGCCGTTCCTGGACGACATGTCCAAGGCGCTGGGCATGCCGGTGAAGGCCTTCTACGGCTCGAACTACACCATGCTGGTCGAGGCCATGCGCTTCAAACAGACCGACCTCGGCTGGTTCACCAACCAGTCCGGCCTGGAGGCGGTCCGCCGCGCCGATGCCGAGGTGTTCGCCCGCTCGGTGAACCCCAACGGCGTGGACGGCTACGAGGCGGTGATCATCGTGCCGAAGGGCTCGGGCCTGACGCTCGACCGGCTGCTGAAATGTGACCGGACGATCGACTTCGGCATCGGCGACGCCAAGTCGACCTCGGGCACGCTGGCGCCCATGACCTATCTCTTCGCGCCGCGAGGCATCGATCCGGAGACCTGCTTCAAGACTGTGCGGGCGGCCAACCACGAGGCCAACCTCTTCGCCGTCAGCTCGGGCACGGTGGATGCAGCCACCAACAACACCGCCTCCATGGAGCGGATGGCGATGCTCGACACGCCGATCGCCCGGCGCACGCTGTCGTCGGTGGAGATCATCTGGCGCTCGCCGCGCATCCCCGAGGACCCGATGGTCTGGCGCAAGGACCTCGACCCGGCGCTCAAGAAGAAGATCGCCGACTTCATGTTCAGCTACGGCGTCGGCGACACGCCCGAGGCCGCCCGCCAGCGGGCGATCCTGGAGCGCATCCAGACCCTGCCCTTCAAGGCCGCCGACGCCACCCACCTGCTGCCGGTCCGCGAGATGGAGGCCACCGCAGCGCTGCTGCGGGCCAGGTCCAAGGGCGACGCGGCCGGGGCGGCCCAGGCCGAAGTCGCGCTCGCCGAGATCCGCAAGGCGCGCGCTGCGGTCGAGCCCGCGGGCTAGTCGGCCCTCAGCGCCGGCTCCCGATTGTAGTTTCCCCTAATACGGCTTGGCCGAACGCCGTCGTATCTGCCGCCCCCAATGACGCGGCCCGGGCCGCGGGGATCGAGCAGCTTAGGGGGCTCTCATGGCTACGGCCTACGTTCAACTCGGCGGCGGCGCTCAGCCGGCCGTCACCGTCAAGATCACCGAAGTCGCCGCGGGCGAGTTCAGGTTCGAAGTCACCCAATCGGGCGCCGTGATCGGCGACCTGCGCGGCCTGTTCTTCGACGTGGCCAGGGAATCGCTGGTGAGCGGCGCCGGGACCCAGGCCGCCGTGTCGGCCCTGCAGGCCAAGACCCAGGCGGGGGCCGTCATCGGCTCGATCACCACGGCGGCCGTGGCGGACGGCGACGACAGCGTCACTGGCGTCGGCGGCGGCGACAACACAATGAACGGCGCGCTCGCCTTCAACGGCGTGGCCCAGGAAGCCAAGGGCTATGACGTGGGCCTCGAGTTCGGCACGTCCGGCATCGGCAAGGACGACGTGGGCGCGGTCGCCTTCACGCTGAAGCTCTCGGGCATGACCCTGGCCGACGTGGCCGGCCAGGACTTCGGCGTCCGCATGACTTCCGTCGGCCTGCTCGGCGGCGACCGCGGCGCCTCGGTGAAGCTGACGGGCTCGGCCTTCGTCGCCGTCGAGGACGCGAACGACACCATCCAGGGCGGCGCGCAGGAAGACACCGTCGCGACCGGCGACGTCCTGCAGGATACCGTGGCCACCCTCGGCGGCGGCCGCATGACCGAGACCCTCACCTGGGCCTCGCTCGACGGCGGGGCGACCAGGCTCGCCTTCGGCCAGGCCTGCGCTCTCGGTTCGACCGGAGCCACGATCGTGCTGAACGCCGACGGAACCTACAGCATCGATGCGAGCGGCGCCGACGCGCTGAGCGCGATCCAGAGCGTGCCGTTCGTCGTCACCTACGGCGTCGCCCAGACCTATTTCGACGCGGCCGGCCACAAGGTGGGCCAGCTGGCCGAGACCTCGACCCTGTCGTTCGACATCAAGGGCGTGAACGATGCGCCCGTCGTCAGCGGCGTGGTGATCGGCGCGGCGGTGGAAGACGGCGACGTCTCCTCGCTCAACGCGCTGGCGAACGCCTCGGATGTCGACGACGGCGACGTGCTGAGCGTCGTGGGCGTGCCCGCCGTCCTGCCCGCCGGCGTCAGCTATGACGCCGCCGCCAAGACCTTCGTCCTGAACCCGGCGGCCTATCAGGGTCTCGCCGAGGGCCAGACCGCCGTGGTCACGGTGAACTACGGCGTCTCGGACGGCATCGCCGTGACGCCCGGCCAGGTCCAGTGGACCGTCACCGGCGTCAACGACGCGCCGGTCGTCACCGGCGCGGTGACCGGCCTCGCCACGGAAGATGCGGCGGTCTCACCGCTGAACGCGCTCGCCAATGCCTCGGACGTCGATGCCGGCGCGGTGCTGACCGTGACCGACCTGCCGGCCGCCCTCCCGGCCGGCGTCAGCTACGACGCGGCCGCCCAGGCCTTCGTCCTGAACCCGGGCGACGCCGCCTACCAGAGCCTCGGCCACGGCGAGACGACCACCGTGGTCGTGACCTACGGCGTCAGCGACGGCTTCGTCACCACCCCCGCCAGCGTGCAGTGGACGCTCACCGGCGCCAACGACGCCCCCATCGTCACCGGCGCGGTGACCGGCCTCGCCACCGAGGACGGCGCCAAGGTCACCCTGAACGCCCTCCAGAACGCGTGGGACGTCGACGCCAAGGACGTGCTGGTCGTCGTGAGCCCGCAGGACCTTCCGGCCGGCGTGACGTTCGACGCCGCGACCCAGTCCTTCACCCTCGACCCCGCCCATGCGGCCTTCCAGACCCTGAACGCCGGCCAGTCGACGGTGGTGACGGTCAGCTACGGCGTGTTCGACGGCGTCGCGACCACGCCGGCCACGGTGCAGTGGACCGTCGCAGGCGTGAACGAGCCGGCCGCCACTCCGGTTACGCCTGTCACGCCCGTGCCTCCGACGCCTCCGACCGCCGACAACTTCCCGCTCGCGCCCAAGGACCTGTCGCACGTCACGTTCTACTTCGACCTGACGCCGCAGGATCAGACCGACCAGGCGTTCTTCTTCGCCAAGGTTGAAACCCCCGGCGCCGTGAACGACGACCTCGACAGCTGGTATCACCAGGCCGTCGACCGGATCGTGGCGCTGAACCCGAATCTGGCCCAGGCCGAGCTGGTCGGCGCCGCCATCAAGTACGGCAGCCCGCAGTCGGGCGGCGGCGAATTCTACTACGGGCTCGACGGCGACCTCGACCAGGACGCCGTTCCGACGGGTCACCTGATCCAGGGCTCGGAGTACAAGCTGTACGCCGGCGGCGTCACCTACGGCTACGACAGCCTGTTCTAGTCGGCCCTCAGCAGGAAATGCCCCCGGAGCGCCGCCACCGGCGTCTCCGGGCTCTCCTGCCAGGCTTCCACGTGCACATTGGCGATCCGCCGGCCGACCTTGCGCAGGTCGGCGCGGGCGAACAGGTCCTGCGGCTTGCCCGGCCGCAGGTACTCGATCGTCACGTCGATGGTCTTGGGCATCCGCCGCGAGGGCTCGGCGACGGCGAGCTGGGCCAGGGCCGTCATCTCCATGAAGGCGCCGATGACCCCGCCGTGCAGCGCCGGGATCATCGGGTTGCCGATCAGCCGCTTGCGGAACGGCAGGCGCGCGGTCAGCACCTCGCCCTCGAGGGCCGCCGTCATGCCCAGGAACCTGATGTAGGGCGAGCGTTCCAGGAACGCGGCCAGGGCGTCAGACTTCTCCATCGCCCCTAGCCCCGGTTCAGGATGAAGGCGGCCTGGGCCGTCGCCACCAGGTCGCTCCGGTCCACGTCCCAGGCCTCGGCCCGGACGAAGGCGATGGAGCGGGTCATCTTGTAGCAGTGCGCCTCGGCGGTCAGGCCGCTGCGCGGCGCGGCCGGCCGCATGTAGTCGATCCGCAGGTCCAGGGTGGCGATCGGGAAGCTGATCTTCCCCGTCGCGTTCACCGCCAGGCCGCAGCAGTGGTCCAGCAGCGCCGTCACCACGCCGGACGCGATCACCCCGCTGTCCGGATCGGCCACCAGGTCCTCGCGCCAGGCGACCGACATCCGGCCCCGGCCATCCTCGCCGTCCTCGAACTTCAGGCCGATTGCGACGGCGTGCGGCGCCATGGTCATGGCATGCCCCAGCATCTTGCGGACGAGCTTCATGCCCCGGGGGTAGGGCGGCGACCTTGCGTCCGTCAATGCGGAGCCGAAGCCGGTCTCCTACATTGTGAAGGCGATGATCCGGCCCCAGGACCTGCTCTGCCCCAAGCCCGAGGGGCTCTACTGCGCGCCGGGCGACTTCTATGTCGACCCCGTGCGGCCCGTGGACCGCGCCGTCGTCACCCACGGCCACGCCGACCACGCGCGCTCGGGCCACGGCACGGTGCTGGCCACGCCCGAGACCCTAGCCATCATGGCCGAACGCTACGGCCGCGACTTCACCGGCCACGGCCAGGCCTTGGCCTACGGCGAGACGATCTCCCACAAGGGGGTGGAGATCACCCTTGTCCCGGCCGGCCACGTGCTGGGCTCGGCCCAGGCCGTCGTCCGCTGGCAGGGCCTGACCATGGTCGTCTCCGGCGACTACAAGCGAAGGCGCGACCCCACCTGTCCGCCGTTCGAGCCGGTCCCCTGCGACGTCTTCATCTCGGAGGCGACCTTCGGCCTGCCGGTCTTCCGCCATCCGGACGACCGCGACGAGATCGCCCGCCTGCTGCGCTCGGTCGCCCAGTTCCCCGAGCGCAGCCACATCATCGGCGCCTATGCGCTGGGCAAGGCGCAGCGGATCATCCGCCTGCTGCGCGAGGCCGGCTGGGACCGGACCATCTACGTCCACGGGGCGCTGGAGCGGCTGAACGCGCTTTACGAGAACCACGGCGTCGACCTGGGGCCGCTCGCGCCTGCGACGACCGCCAAGAAGGCCGACTTCGCGGGCAGCATCATCATCGCCCCGCCGTCGGCGATGCAGGACCGCTGGAGCCGCCGCTTCCCCGAACCGGTGGCCGCCTTCGCCTCGGGCTGGATGCAGATCCGCGCCCGGGCCAAGCAGCGCGGGGTCGAGCTCCCCCTGGTGATCTCCGATCACGCCGACTGGGACGAGCTCACCGCCACGGTCGACGAGATCCGCCCGGGCGAACTCTGGATCACCCACGGCCGCGAGGAGGCGCTGGCTCGCTGGGCCGAGCTGCACGGCGTGCCGGCCCGCGCCCTCGCCCTTGTGGGGTACGAGGACGACGACGACTAGGTCGACGCCCAGCCGGCATTCGCCGCAGGCCGTTTGGCCGCGCGCCATGGCGAAGCCTAGCGTCGCGTCATGTCCATCGCCCTGCTGCTGGCCGCCGTCCTGGCGGCCGCCACGCCCGAATGCTCGGCCCAGGTCTCGGAGGCCCGGGCGGCCATCGACCATGCGAACGACGACTGGCTGCGGGCGATGAACGCCGGCGACGCGGCCGCCATCGCCGCGGCCTATGCCGACGACGGCCTGTTCCTGCTGCCGGACGGCGAGGTCCTCAAGGGACGGGCGGCGGTCGAAGGCTTCTACGCCGCCCGCAACACCGCCGGGACTCCGATCGAGGGCGGGATCACCAGCCTGGGCGTCGCCTGTGGCGAGGACGGCCTGCTCTACGAATGGGGCTGGGGCGAGGTGCGGGTCCAGGGGTCCGAGGTCCGCCGGACGGCGCCCTACCTGACGGTCTGGCGCAAGGTCGGGGGCCAGTGGAAGATCGTCCGGAACCTGGCGTTCTGACGCGCGGCGGGAACGGCGCCCGGCGCCCTCACGTTGGCTCGACCGAAGGAGCCGAGCATGTCCGAACCCTCCAATCCGAATAGCGCCGGCGGGGTCGGCGGTCCGATCAGCCGGCCTCATGGCGAAGGCCTGCCGCCCAAGACCGGCGGCGGCGACGTCCGTGACATCGGCCCCGGCGACAGCCGCGATCCTGGCGTGGATCCCGGTATGGCCGGCGACGGCGACCTCGGCGAGGACGCGGCCGGCGGCATGATCGGGGAGGGCGACGACGGGCGGGACGTTTGACGCCTCTTCACCCGTCATCCCCAGGCTTGTCCCGGGGATCCATACGCGCGGACCTCTCCGGACGAGCGCGGCTCAGGTCGCGCGCACCCGGCTATGCCCGCGTTTCTGGGTGGCCGGGACAAGCCCGGCCATGACGACCTAGATTGGGGCCATGCGGGCCTTCGCCGAACTGCTGGACCGGCTGGCGCTGACGCCGTCGCGCAACGCCAAGCTGACGCTGGTGCGCGATCATCTGCGCGAGACGCCGGACCCCGATCGCGGCTGGGCGCTGGCCGCGCTCACCGGCGACCTGACCTTCCACGCCGCCAAGCCGGCCTTCATCCGCAAGGCCATCGAAGACCGCATGGACCCCCAGCTCTTCTGGTGGTCCTACGACTATGTGGGCGACCTGGCCGAGGCGGTGTCGCTGTGCTGGCCGAGGCGTCCGGGCGCCAACCGCGAGCCGGAGCTGTCCGAGGTGATCGAGGCGCTCCGCACCGCCTCCCGCGCCGAAGTCCAGCGGCTGATCGAGGGCTGGCTCGACGCGATGGAGAGCCCGCGCGAGCGCTGGGCGCTGCTCAAGCTGATGACCGGCGAACTGCGCGTCGGCATGACGGCGAGGCTCGCCAAGCGCGCGACGGCCGAGATGGGCGGCGTCGACCCCGCCGAGATCGAGGAGCTGTGGCACGCCCTCCACCCGCCCTACGAGGACCTGTTCGCCTGGCTTGAGGGCCGCAGCGAGAAGCCTTCCTCCGAGAACCCCGGCCGCTTCCGGCCGGTGATGCTGGCCCAGGCGATCGACGAGGCGGTGGACTTCGGCAAGCTCGATCCCGCCGACTATGCCGCTGAGTGGAAGTGGGACGGCATCCGCGTCCAGGCGGCGCACGAAGGGAACGTCCGGCGCCTCTACACCCGCACCGGCGACGACATCTCGCGCACCTTCCCCGACATCCTCGATGCGCTGGACGACGAGGGCGTCCTCGACGGCGAGCTGCTGGTGATCCGCGAGGGAAAGGTGGCCAGCTTCGCCGACCTGCAGCAGCGGCTGAACCGCAAGGCCGTCGACGCCAAGCTGATGGCCCAGTACCCGGCGGCGATCCGGGCTTACGACATCCTGCAGGAAGGCGGCGAGGACACCCGTACGCTCAGCTTCGCGGAGCGCCGCAAGCGGCTGGAGGCCTTCGTGGCCCGCCAGGCGAGCCCCAGGATCGATCTCTCGCCGGTGCAGCCCTTCGAGACCTGGGCCGAGCTGGCCGAGCTTCGCGCCAACCCGCCCGAGGGCGACCCGCAGATCGCGGAAGGGCTGATGCTGAAGCGCTGGGACTCGCTCTACGAAGCCGGGCGGCCGAAGGGGCCGTGGTTCAAATGGAAGCGCGACCCGTTCCTGGTGGACGCTGTCCTGATGTACGCCCAGCGCGGCCACGGCAAGCGGTCCAGCTTCTACTCGGACTACACTTTCGGCGTCTGGACGCAGGATCCCGCCACCGGCCAGCGCTTCCTGACGCCCGTCGGCAAGGCCTATTTCGGCTTCACCGACGAGGAGCTGAAGCAGATCGACAAGTTCGTCCGCGACAACACGGTAGAGCGGTTCGGCCCCGTCCGCTCGGTCCGCGCCGAGCCGCACGCGGGCCTGGTCTTCGAGGTCGCCTTCGAAGGCCTGCAGCGGTCCGCCCGCCACAAGTCCGGCGTCGCCATGCGCTTCCCCCGCATCAACCGCCTTCGCTGGGACAAACCCCCCGGCGAGGCCGACGAGCTGGAGTTCCTGGAGCGGCTGCTCCAGCAGATGGAGGCGCGCTGACCCCACGCCTGTCGCCGCGGTCTTCGGCTGCGGCGACACCGGGCGGATGCGTTTTGCTTGACTCCTCGGACAATATATGTTCTCTTTTTGTTCATGCTCAACGATAGCGACATGCTGGAGGAGATCGACGCCCGCCTGGCGGCCGTGGCCGACGTCCAGTTCGCGCTGATCCAGAAGATCCAGGGCCGCATCGAAGCTTCAGACGATGCCGCCGAGCTCCAGGCTCTCGCCGAGCCCCTCGACCGCTGCGCCCGCTCCATCCGCCTGACCTATGCGCTGCGCGTGAAGCTGCGGAAGGACATCCGCAGCCTCGACCGCGAGGAGACCCGCCGCGCCGAGAGTGCGGCCCGCGAAGAGGCCGAGCGCCCCTGGAACCGCATCCGCAACACCGTCCAGACGCTGACCTGGCGCGAAGCCGACTGGGAAGAGGACGAAGAGGTCAACGCCGAACTCGAAGGCCTCCTCGCCTACGAAGCCCTCGACCCGAACTTCATCCGCCTGCCCTTCGAACAGCAGGTCGATCGCGTCATCCAGAAACTCGGCCTCACCGCCGCTCCCTATCCTCCCCCACAGGGGGAGGGGGACCGCGAAGCGGTGGAGGGGGCTCAAACCCACTCCCCCTTCCAAAGCTCCGCCTGAACCTGCCGCCGCAGGATTCAGCCACGAACAAACACGAACCAACACGAACAGCGCGGTTGGTCGTCGTCCCTCACAGCCTCAGACGAGACCGCGCGCCTCGGGCGCGCCTTCCTCCCGAAGCGCATGCGCTTCCGGGCTCGCACCGCATGCGCCGACCCGTTCGTGTGCGTTCGTGTTCGTTCGTGGTTCTAAAAAACCGGCGCCGCCTACGTCGGCAGCAGGTCCTCGTCCCTCAGGAACGCGTACAAATCGCCGCCCTCGAACAGCACGCCTCTCACCCCCGCCCTCAACGCCGCTTCGAGATCGGAAGGCTTGTCGCCGATCATCAGCGAAGCCTCCCGGTCGATCGGCCAGTCGGCCATGGCCTGAAGCAGCATGCCGGGGTTCGGCTTGCGGAGCGGCGGATCGGGATGGCGGTAGGTCTCGATCGGCGCCTCGGGGTGCTGCGGCGCGTGGTAGAAGGCGTCGATGCGGCCGCCGGCCTGGGCGAGGTCCTCCTGCATCCGCGCGTGCAGCGCGTGGACGTCCTCCTCCGCATAATAGCCGCGACCGACGCCCGACTGGTTGGTCACGACGATCACCAGCCAGCCGGCCTTGTTGAAGGCGGCCACCACCTCTCGCGCGCCGGGGATCCAGATGAAGTCCTCCCACCGGTAAACGTAGCCGCGGTCCTCGTTGAGCACGCCGTCCCGGTCGAGGAACAGGGCGGGGCGGAAGGGGGGATCCGAGGAGGGCTGGGGCACGGGCCGCCTTATAGCCGAACCGGCGCGGCCGCTGGATTTCATTTTGCCAAGAACCCGCAATAGGCTGGCGCGCGCCTGCCCGTGGAGCATCCCTTGGCCGACACCGTCCTCACCGTGGAAGACCTGAAGGTCGCCTTCGACACCCATGACGGCGTGGTCGAGGCGGTGCGCGGGGTGTCCCTGGCCATCCGCCGCGGCGAAACCCTCGGCGTGGTGGGCGAGAGCGGCTCGGGCAAGAGCCAGACCTTCATGGCCGTGATGGGGCTGCTGGCCCGAAACGGCCGGGCGACGGGATCGGCGAAGCTGCATGGCCAGGAGCTGCTGGGGCTGAGGCCCCCGGCGCTGAACCGCCTGCGCGGCTCGAAGATGACCATGATCTTCCAGGACCCTCTGACGGCGCTCACGCCCCACGTCCGCATCGGCGAGCAGATCGCCGAGCCGCTGCGCCTGCACCTCGGCCTCTCGGACGCCGACGCCCAGGCCCGCGCCCGCCAATGGCTGGACCGCGTGCGCATCCCCGACGCCGCCCGCCGCCTGCGCCAATACCCGCACGAGCTCTCGGGCGGGATGCGCCAGCGGGTGATGATCGCCGCCGCCATGGCGCCCGGCCCCGAACTTTTGATCGCCGACGAGCCGACCACCGCCCTCGACGTCACCGTGCAGGCCGAGATCCTCGACCTGATGGCCGAGCTTCAACGCGAGACCGGGACGGCGCTGGCCCTCATCACCCACGACATGGGCGTCATCGCCCGGCTCGCCGACCGCGTCTGCGTGATGAAGGACGGGGCTTATGTGGAGGAAGGGCCGGTCGGCGAGATCTTCACCGCCCCGAAGACGGACTACACCCGCGCCCTGCTGGACGCCGTGCCGCGCCTGGACCGCGCCGACCGGGGCGGCCGGCCGACGACGGCGCCGGTGGCTCCCGACGCGCCCGTGGTCGTCGAGGGCCGCGAGATGAAGGTCCACTTCCCGGTCCGCCAGGGCCTCTTCGGCCGGCCCCGGATGCTGCGCGCCGTGGATGGGGTCTCGTTCCAGGTGCGCCAGGGCGAGACCCTAGGCGTCGTGGGCGAGAGCGGCTCGGGCAAGTCGACGCTGGCCCGCGCCGTCCTGAACCTGATCCCGCCGACCGAGGGTGCGGTGGCCCTGCTGGGCCGCGGCCTGTCGCCCGACGACCGCGAGGCCTGGCGCAAGGCCCGCGCCGACCTGCAGATCGTCTTCCAGGACCCGCTCGCCAGCCTCGATCCGCGCATGACTATCGGCGACTCCATCGCCGAGCCGCTGCGGGTGTTCCGCCCGGGCCTGGATCGCGCCGCGCGCGAGACCGAGACCCGGGCGATGATGGCCAAGGTCGGGCTCGATCCTGCGCTCATCAACCGCTACCCGCACGAGCTGTCGGGCGGTCAGAACCAGCGCGTCGGCATCGCCCGCGCCATGATCCTGAAGCCCAAGCTGGTCATCTGCGACGAGGCGGTCTCGGCCCTCGACGTCTCGATCCGCGCCCAGATCATCGACCTGCTGATCCAGCTGCAGCGCGAGATGGGGCTGGCGATGATCTTCATCAGCCATGACCTGGCGGTGGTCCGCGAGATCAGCCATCGGGTTCTGGTGCTGTACCTCGGCCGCGTCATGGAGCTGGCCGACCGCGACCGCATCTACGGCGCGCCGCAGCACCCCTATACCAAGGCCCTGCTGTCGGCCGCCCCGATCCCGGACCCGGCGGTCGAGCGCACCCGCCAGCGGATCAAGCTCGAGGGCGAGCCGCCCAGTCCGCTGGACCCCGCCGCCGCCTTCCGCTTCGCGCCGTCGCGGCTGCCGGCCGATCCCAACGCGCCCATGCTCGCGCCGCAGCTGAGGGAGGTCGCGCCGGGCCACCTTGTCGCCGAGTTCGACGCATGAGGCGTGCTGCGTTGCGGCAGAGCCGTCCCATCGCTAGGTTGCGCGACCTTTCGACCACCCGGCTTTCCCCATGACCCTGAGCTTCGACGACATCCTGGCCGCCAAGCAGCGGCTGCAGGGTCACATCGAGCGCACGCCCTGCCGCCACTCGCGGACGCTGTCCGAGATCACCGGGGCCGAGGTCTGGGTGAAGTTCGAGAACCTGCAGTTCACGGCGGCCTACAAGGAGCGCGGCGCGCTCAACAAGCTGCTGCAGCTCGAGCCCGACGTGGCCAAGCGCGGCGTTATCGCGGCCTCGGCCGGCAACCACAGCCAGGGCCTGAGCTATCACGCGGCCCGCCTGGGCATTCCCGTCACCATCGTCATGCCCAAGGCCACGCCCTTCGTGAAGGTGCAGCAGACCCGGGCCCACGGCGCGGAGGTGGTGATCGACGGCGACGGCTACGACGAGGCCTCGGCCACGGCCCGGCGCATCTGCGAGGAGCGCGGCCTCACCTTCGTCCATCCCTTCGACGATCTCGACGTCATGGCCGGTCAGGGCACGGTGGCGCTCGAGATGCTGGAGGACGCGCCCGACCTGGAGGTCCTGCCGATTCCGATCGGCGGCGGCGGGCTGATCGCCGGCATGGCCACGGCGGCCAAGCACATGAAGACGGACATCAAGGTGGTGGGCGTCGAGCCGGCCATGTTCCCGTCGTTCACCGCCAAGATGCGCGGCGTCCACATGGCCCAGAACGTCGGCGGCTCGACCATCGCCGAGGGCATCGCCGTCAAGCAGGTCGGAGAGCAGACCTACGGCGTGGCGCGGCCGCTGATCGACGAGGTGCTGCTGATCGAGGAGCCCTACTTCGAGCGTGGCATCGCCCTCTATACCAACGTCGAGAAGACGGTGGCCGAAGGCGCCGGCGCGGCGTCGCTGGCGGCGCTGCTGGCCTATCCCGAACGCTTCCGCGGGAAGAAGTGCGGCCTCGTCATCACCGGCGGCAACATCGACACGCGCCTGCTGGCCTCGGTCCTGACGCGCGAGCTGGTGCGCGAGAGCCGCATCGTCTCGCTCCGCATCATCGGCGACGATCGGCCGGGCCTGCTGGCCAACGTCTCGGCGATCATCGGCCTGATGGGCGCCAACATCATCGAGGTGGCCCACAACCGCCTCGCCCTGGACGTGCCGGCCAAGGGCGCGGAGTTCGACGTGATGATCGAGACCCGCGACGCCCAGCACACCCAGGAAGTCATGGATGCGCTCCGCGAGCGCGGCTACCCCCCGAGAGTCGTCTAGATGAAGCCTGTCCTGATCGCCGTCGCGGCCGTGCTGTCGCTCGCCGCCTGCAACAAGCCCCAAGTCGCCGACCAGTCGGCCGCCTCCAAGGCCTTCATGGAAAAGACCGTGAAGGAACCGGGGGTGCAGACGCTCCCGTCGGGCGTCGCCTACAAGGTGGTGCGCTCCGGGCCCGCAACCGGCCTGAAGCCGACCCTCGCTGACGAGGTGAAGGTCCACTACGAGGGCAAGCTGGTCGACGGCAAGGTGTTCGACAGCTCGTACGAACGCGGCCAGCCGGCGGCCATGCCGCTGCGGGGCCTGATCCCCGCCTGGCAGGAGGCGCTGGTTCAGATGCGTCCCGGCGACGAATGGATCCTCTACGTGCCGCCCGAGCAGGGCTATGGCGCGGAGGGCGCTGGCGGCGGTGAGATTCCGCCCAACGCCGCCCTGATCTTCCGCATCGAGCTGATCGACGTGCTGCCCGGCCCCGGCCGGGTCATGCAGGGGTAGCTATTTCCGGCGGCCAGGGTCTATGGCTGGGCGATGACGGCTGATCTCTATCCGTCCGCCAAGGACCTGCTGGCCACGCTGGTCGGCTTCGACACCACCTCGCGGGGATCGAACCTCGCCCTGATCGAGTGGGTCGAGGCCTATCTGGACAGCCTGGGCGTTCCACACCGGCGCGTGCCGAACGCCGACGGCTCCAAGTCGAACCTGCTGGCGACCATCGGCCCGGCCGACCCGGGCGGCGTCGTGCTGTCGGGCCACACCGACGTGGTGCCGGTCGACGGCCAGCCCTGGAGCACCGACCCCTGGACCGTGGTCGAGCGCGACGGCCGCCTCTACGGCCGCGGGACCTGCGACATGAAGGGGTTCCTGGCCCTGGCGCTCGCCGCCGCGCCCGAGCTGTCGAAGACCGCGCGCAGGCCTGTCCATCTGGCCTTCTCGTTCGACGAGGAGATCGGCTGCCTGGGCGCCCCGCTGATGATCGACGTGATCCGCCGCGAGCTGCCGCCGCCGGCGCTGGTCGTGGTGGGCGAGCCCACGGACATGGTCGCGGTGAACGGGCACAAGGGCATCGCGACCTTCAAGGTGACGGTCACCGGCCGGGAATCGCACTCCAGCCAGACCCAGCAAGGCGTCTCGGCGATCATGGCTGCGGCGCGGTTGATGAATTCGCTGACCGATCTTTCCGAGCGGCTGGAGCGCCAGGCCGATCCGGCTTCGCCGTTCACGCCCAGAGGTCCGACGCTGACCATCGGTCTGGTCGAGGGCGGCACCGCCCACAACATCATCGCCCGCCACTGCGAGTTCGTCTTCGACCTGCGCTGCCCGCCCGGCTTCTCCACGGACCAGGTGCTGAAGGACTTCCGCGCCGAGGTGGCCGCCATGGACGCGGCGCTGAAGGCCCGCGCGCCGGAGGCGGGCGTCGTCCTGGAGAAGCGGACCGACGTGCCGCCGTTCGCGCCCGAACCCGACGGCGCCGCTGAGGCCTTCGCGCGGCGCCTGGCCGGCGACAACGGTCCGCCGCGGGTGGTGGCCTTCGCCGCCGAGGCCGGCCAATTCCAGCAGGCGGGGTTCTCCACCGTGATCTGCGGCCCGGGCTCGATCGCCCAGGCCCATCAGCCGGACGAGTACGTCGAGGTCAGCCAGATGCAGCGCGGCGCCAGCTTCATGCGCCGGCTTATCGAGTGGGCGGCAGAGGCCTGACGACCGCCCGCCGGCCCGACAGGTCGCGGGGGTTCCAGGTCATCGCCCGAGCGATATCGAGCGCCGAGCTCCGCCGCGCCCGCTGCACGACCCGCCGCGCCCTCAGCACCGGTCCGAGCCCCGCCAGCGCCGCGCGGTAGGCCCTGAGCGTCACGCCCAGGTAGCGCCGGTTCGGCTTGCGCGTGGCGATGTAGGCGGCGCTGAGCAGGTGCGCCGGCAGCACGAGCGGCAGCAACAGCGCAGGCGTGTCCTTCACCAAAACCCAGAAGCGGTTGCGATAGCCGTGGAAGAGGGCGAACTCCGACTTCGAACCGCCCGACGACGCCGAGCCGACATGCCGGACGACGGCCGACGGGACCAGCGCCGTGGCCTCGCCGGCGAGCTGCAGCCGGTAGCCCAGGTCGACATCCTCGCAATAGCAGAAGAAGCTCTCGTCGAAGCCGCCCAGCTCCAGGAACAGCGCCCGGTCGATCAGCATCGCCGCGCCACAGGGGCTGAACACCTGGCCCTCCGGCGTATCGCCGGGATCGCGCTGCAGATAGCCTCCGCGGTACGGGATGCACGGCAGGCTCATCACGTCGCCCAGGCCGTCCAGCACGCCCGGATCCTCGTCCATCACCTGGCGCGAGGTGAAGCTCTTCACCTCGGGAAGGCGCTGGGCGGCGGCGATCAGTTCGGCCAGCCAATCGCGCTGGGGATAGGCGTCGGGATTAAGCAGGGCGAGCCAGCGGCCGCGCCCCTCGCGGGCGGCCTGATTGCAGGCGGCGGCAAAGCCCAGGTTCTCGGTGTTCTCGATGAGCCGGGCGCCAGGGACGATGCCGGCGGCGTCCTGCGCCTCCCGGTCGGGCGAGGCGTTGTCGATGAGCACCAGCTCGAAGTCCCGGAATGTCTGCGCCGCCAGGTGCTGCAGGCAGCGGGCCAGGGTCGCGCCGCTGCGATAGGCGACGACCGCGACCGTCACCTTGGGGCTTTGCGGCTTGTTTTCGCCTTGAGGCTGGGCCATGCGGGGGCCTGCTGGAACTCCCTGACAGACGACATGACCGCGATCTCGCCGCTAGCCCTGCCCGACGTCCTGCTTATCACGCCCAAGCGCTTCGGCGATGTCCGCGGATGGTTCTCGGAAACCTGGAGCCGCAAGGCGATGTCCGCGGCCGGCGTCGACACCGAGTTCGTGCAGGACAACCAGGCGCTCAACACGAAGAAGGGCACCCTGCGCGGCCTGCACTTCCAGAAGGCGCCCCACGCCCAGGGCAAGCTGGTGCGGGTGCTTCAGGGCGCGATCTTCGACGTGGCGGTCGACATCCGCCCGGGCTCGCCCACCTACGGCCAGTGGGCCGGCGCGACCCTGACGGCGGAGAAGGGCGAGCAGCTCTGGGTGCCGCGCGGCTTCGCCCACGGCTATGTCACCCTCGTGGACGACACCATGCTCTTCTACAAGGTGGACGGCCTCTATGCGCCGGAGACCGAGGGCGGCCTCATCTGGAACGATCCCGACCTGGGCATCGCCTGGCCCCTCGACGGCGAGCCCGTGCTCTCCGAGAAGGACCAGATCCTGCCGCGCCTGAAGGACCTCGGCGAAGTCGGGTTCTAGCTCGCCAGCCACTCCTCACGCACCTCGGCGTCGGGTTCGGCAGGCAGCCGGGCCGAACGAAGGGCTTCGAAGTCGGGCGGCGCCAGCAGTCGCGACAGGGCCCAGGCCGCCGCGCCGCGCACGACGGGCGCCGGATCGTCCAGCAGCCGCGCCGCCTCCTGCGCGAGCGCCCGGTCGCCCGAATTGCCGATGGCGTAGAGCACGTTGCGGACGAAACGGTCGCGGCCGATACGTTTCACCGGGCTCTTCGTGAAGAGCGCGCGGAAGGCGGCGTCGTCCAGGCGCACGAGCTCGGCGAGGGTGGGCGCCGTCAGCGCTTCGCGAGCGGCCAGTTTCTGTTCGCGAGCGCCTTGGGCGAACTTGTTCCAGGGGCAGACGGCGAGGCAGTCGTCGCAGCCGTAGATCCGATTGCCCAGCGCCTCACGAAATTCGCGCGGGATCGGCCCTTTCAGCTCGATGGTCAGGTATGAGATGCAGCGGCGCGCATCGAGCTGGAACGGCGCCGGGAAGGCGTTGGTGGGGCAGACCTCCAGGCAGGCCTGACAGGATCCGCAATGCACCGGCTCCGGCGCGTCGGGCCGCAGCTCCACCGTCGTCAGCACGGAGCCCAGGAAAAGCCAGGAGCCGAACTCCCGGCTGACGAGATTGGTGTGGCGGCCCTGCCAGCCGACGCCCGCGCGCTCGGCCAGGGGCTTCTCCAGCAAGGGCGCGGTGTCGACGAACACCTTCACCTCGCCGCCGAACCGCTGCTGCATCCAGCTCGCCAGCCGCTTCAGCTTCTTCTTGATCAGCTCGTGGTAGTCGTCGCCCTGGGCATAGACGCTGATGGCGGCCCGGCCCTTCTGCGCCAGCACAGCCAGGGGATCGTGCTCGGGGCCATAGTTGACGCCCAGAACCACGGCCGACCGGGCGTCGGCCCACATCGCCCGGGCATGGCGGCGCCGCTCGCGGGTCTCGGCCATCCAGCCCATCTCGCCGTGCCGCCCGGCGTCCACGTACTCGTAAAGCCTGGCCGCGGCGGGCCAGGCCTCGTCGATGTCGGTGAAGCGGCAGAGGTCGAAGCCGAGCGCGGCGGCCTCGGCGCGGATCAGGTCTTCGGGGCGGTCAGAAGTCGAGATCGTCATAATGCGGCGCGGGCGTCAGGCCCGGCCAGCGGTCCGTGAGCAACGGCCGGAAACACGGCCGGGATTTCAGCTTCATGTACCACGTCTTCACACCGGGGAAGTCCTTCCACGGCACATCGCCGAAGTAGTCGATCACCGACAGGTGGGCGGCGCCGGCGAAATCCGCCAGGGACAGGCGCTTGCCGGCCAACCACTCGCGCGTCTCGAGCAGGCTCTCGATGTAATGCAGGTGGACCTTCAGCCCGTCGCGGCCCTGGCGCAGGTTGGCGAGCTCCGGCGCGCCCAGCCCCAGCAGCCGCTTCTCCATCTTCTCGTGCAGGATGTAGCCGCCGGCTTCGAACTCGAACTTGCGGTCGAACCAGGAGAGCAGCCGCCGCGCCTCGGCGCGCTCGGCCGCCTCGCGGCCCAGCAGCGCGGGCTCGGGCGCGGTCTCTTCCAGGTGGTCCAGGATCGCCCGGCTCTCGCACAGGACGAGGGGCTCGCGGCCCTCGGTCGTCTCGACCATAACCGGCACCAGACCCGACGGATTGAGCTGGGTCAGCTCCTTCGGCCGCTCCCAATAGCGCACCGGCGCCTCAGCGAAGGGCAGCCGCTTCTCGCCCAGGGCCAGGCGCACCTGGCGCGAGGCGGGGTCGAGCGGAAAGTGGTGCAGGGTGCGGTCGACCATGGGCTCTGCGGCGGCGCCTCTTCCTCGCGCGAATCGGGTGTTCGCCTGAACTGCGCCCAACGGCCTTAAGGGGGCGTTTACTGCGTTTGATTTCCGGGGCGGCGCGGACACAATGTCCGTGAGCCGGAACCGCTCCCGGTCCGAGCTTCGGAACCCCATATATCCGGCAGGCCGCGCCTAGGCGCACGAAGGTGGGGTCTGGGTGGTTGACCTTGGGCGTTCGAGGCCTAGGGTGCCCGCCCATTTTCAAGGCCCACTTTCCGGGGACCAGAGCGGACCATGGCTGAGACCACCACCTACGACGTCGTGATCATCGGGGGCGGCCCGGGCGGCTACAACGCCGCGATCCGGGCGGGCCAACTGGGCCTGAAGGCGGCGTGTGTGGAAAGCCGGGCGACCCTGGGCGGCACCTGCCTGAACGTCGGCTGCATGCCGTCGAAGGCGCTGCTGCACGCCTCCGAGCTCTTCGCGGCCGCCGGCGGCGAATTCGCGACCCTGGGGATCGAGGTGAGCCCCAAGCTCAACCTGCCGCAGATGATGAAGCAGAAGGCCGACAGCGTCGGCCAGCTCACCAAGGGCATCGAGTTCCTGTTCAAGAAGAACAAGGCCGACTGGGTGAAGGGCTTCGGCCGCATCGCGGGCCCGGGCAAGGTCGAGGTGAAAGCCGAGGACGGTGCGGTCTCGACGCTGGAGGCGAAGCACATCGTCATCGCGACCGGCTCGGAGCCCTCGAAGCTGCCGGGCGTCGAAGTGGATCAGCAGCGGATCGTGGACTCCACGGGCGCTCTGTCGCTGCCGGAAGTGCCGAAGCATCTGATCGTCATCGGCGCGGGCATCATCGGTCTGGAGCTGGGCTCGGTGTGGCGCCGCCTCGGCGCCCAGGTCACGGTCGTCGAATATCTGGACCGGATCACCCCCGGCATGGACGCCGAGCTGGCCAAGACCTTCCAGCGCTCGCTGAGCAAGCAGGGCATGGAGTTCAAGCTAGGAGCCAAGGTCACCGGCGCCAAGGCCTCGAAGAAGGGCGTCGAGCTCAGTTTCGAACCGGTCGCCGGCGGGGCGGCCGAGACCATCGAGGGCGATTACGTGCTGCTGGCCATCGGCCGCCGGCCCTACACCGAAGGCCTGGGGCTGGAGACCGTCGGGATCACGCCGGACAAGCGCGGCTTCATCGAGACCGACCACTTCAAGACCAGCGCGGCGAACGTCTGGGCGATCGGCGACGTAACCCACGGCCCGATGCTCGCCCACAAGGCGGAGGAAGACGCGGTGGCGGTCATCGAGACCATCGCCCGCGGCTACGGCCACGTGGACTACAATCTGGTCCCCTCGGTGGTCTACACGAGCCCGGAAGTCGCCTGGGTCGGCAAGACTGAGGAGCAGCTGAAGGAAGAAGGGCGCGCCTACAAGGTCGGCAAGTTCCCCTTCAGCGCCAACAGCCGGGCGAAGATCAACCACGAGACCGAAGGCTTCGTGAAGGTGCTGGCCGACGCCGCCACCGACGAGATCCTGGGCGCGCACGCCATCGGTCCGTCGGTCTCGGAAATGATCGGCGAGTACTGCGTGGCGATGGCCTTCCGGGCGGCTTCGGAGGACGTGGCGCGCACCTGCCACCCACACCCGACCCGGTCCGAGGCGCTGCGTCAGGCCGCGATGGGCGTCGAAGGATGGACGATGCAGGCCTGATCGTCCGGCGCGCGCGGCCAGACGAGCTCGCCGCCTGCGCCGAGCTCTACGTCCGCGTGCTCCGCGAGACCTTCACCTGGACGCCGCCCGAGCGGCACCAGGCGGCCGATTTCCTGCGCGCAGCGCGCGTCGAGGAGGTCTATGTGGCGGCCGAGGGCGACCGGATCGTCGGTCTCGCCGCCTTCTACCGGCCGCAGAACTTCCTGCACTCGCTCTACGTGGACGACCGCGGTCGGGGCGTGGGCAAGGTCCTGCTGGACCACATCAGCGCGGTGGCCGACGGGCCCGTGTCGCTCAAGTGCCAGGCGGCCAATCTGAAGGCGCAGGACTTCTACCGGCGCGAGGGCTTCCACTGCACCGAGGCCGGCGCCGACAACGGCGTCGCCTGGCTGCGCTTCGTCCGTGGCTGAAACTTGATTTGCCGACGCGCAGTCGTGGTGGCAGCCTTCGCGACCTTGAGACGAAGGAGGCCAGAATGCTCGCACTTCTTGCCGCCGCGACCACCCTCGCCGCCGCACTGCCGGCGCCGCTGCCGGAGGTGCGGGTCTATCGGGGGCCGCACGCCCGGGCCGCGGCCGAAGCGGACATGCTGTGCAAGTCGCAGGGCACGATCCTGACATTCGCCGACCCGGCGCTGCTCTACCGCAACGACGGAAAGGCCAAGGTCCAGCGGCTAGCCGAGCTGCCGAAGGCCAATCACGAGAAAGCGGTCGCCAGATCGGTCGCCAACTGCGCCAATCCCCTCGTCGTGCAATACGGCGCCGGGCGCTAGGCCCGCGGGTGGGCGCTCGCGTAAGCGCTGAGCAGGGCCGCGGCGTCCACCTCGGTATAGCGCTGGGTCGTCGAGAGCGAGGCGTGCCCCAGCAGTTCCTGGATCGAGCGCAGGTCCGCGCCCGCGCCGAGCAGGTGCGTGGCGAACGAGTGACGCAGCGCATGGGGCGTCGCGCTCGCCGGGAGGCCTAGCCGGCCCCGGAGGTTCTGCACGGTCGCCTGCACATGGCGCGGAGTAAGCGGTCCGCCGCGCTTGGCCCGGAACAACGGCTCGTCGGGAGAAAGGGCAAAGGGCGCGGCCGCGAGGTACTCGTCCACCGCCTGCCGCACCGCCGGGAGCGCGGGCACTATGCGGGTCTTCGAGCCCTTCCCGACGATGCGCAGCTGTTCGGGGATTGGCGCGTCGCACCGCTTGAGCGACAGCGCCTCTGAAATCCGGAGCCCGCAGCCGTATAGCAGGGTCAGCACCGCCTGGTCGCGGGCGACTTCCCAGTCTTCGCGATCCGGATCGAGCGCCGGCTCGGCGATGAGGCCGATCGCCTGGTCTTCGGTGACCGGCCGGGGCGCCCCCGGTTTCGCGCGCGGGCCGCGGACCAGCGCGATGGCGGCGTTGGGGATCTCCAGCCGGCGGTCGAGGAAGCGGTGGAACGTTCGGATGGCCGACAGCGCCTGGCTCAGGGAGCGCGGCGACAGCGGCGTCTCGCCCGAGCGGAGATGCGCCAGCCAGGCGCGGACCTCGCCGGCGGTGATCCCGCCGAGGTCGCGGGCAGACAGGCTCTCGCCGCGGTGCTGCTCCAGGAAGACGATGTAGCGCTGGGCGGCGAAGCCGTAGGCCTCCAGCGTGCGCGGCGAGGCGCGACGCTCGTTCGCCAGGTGCTCGAGCCAAGCGGCCCGGGCCTGGCCGGCGCTCAGAGGAGCGGCCATCGCTCCGCCGTGCGCTCGACCACGCGCGCCAGGAAGGCGACCAGCTCGGATCCCATGTCTGAAGTGAAGCCCTCGGGATCGTGCGAGCCGAAGGCCAGGAGGCCTTGGCGAGACGGTTCCCACATGGCCATTCGGACCATGGCCATCGACCGGACTTCACCGCCGTCTTCGCCGAAGAGGCCGAGCGCCGTCGGCGCAAAGCCCATGCGGGCGAGCCGCTGCGGCCCATCGAGGATCATGTCCACCTGGCCTTCCACCAGATGCTTCCAGCCGGCGGGGGGATGGCCCTCGCTCTCGAGTGCAATGACGCCGGCCGCGAGCCCGAAGCGGGTGCGGGCGAGCTCGTCGACGCGGCGGGCGAGGTCGGAGTGGTTCCGGCTGTCCAGCAGGTCGACGACCGCGCCGTGGGTCTGCGCCTGGGCCGAGAAGTTGGCGCGCGCCGTCTCCTCCAGCAGCTGGCGCATCTCGGCCTCGCGCTGGTGGGCGGCATGCACGCGGGCCAGCGCCGCGGGGCCGAAGTCGACGACGTTGCCGACCGCCACCTTCAGGCCGAGCTCGGCCAGCAGACCGTCGTCCTCACGGATGAAATCGGGATTGTCGGCCAGGAAGCGCCGCACGGCGGACGGCTCCAGGGGCGCTCCGAACATGTCGCCCTGCGTGCCGTCCATGGTTAACCCCTCAGAGAATCGACTGACCCGTCTTGGCCCAGTCCGCGAGGAATTGTTGAAGCCCCTTTTCGGTTAACGGGTGCTTGAAGAGGGCCTGGAAGACGTCGGGCGGGATGGTCGCACAGTCGGCGCCGGCGAGCGCGGCCTCCGTCACGTGCTTGGGCGTGCGGATCGAGGCGGCCAGGATTTCGGTGTCGTAGTCGTAGTTGTCGTAGATCGCCCGGATCTCCGAGATCAGGTCCATGCCCTCGGCGCCGTGGTCATCCAGGCGGCCGATGAAGGGGCTGATGTAGGTCGCGCCCGCCTTGGCGGCGAGCAGGGCCTGAGCGGCCGAGAAGCACAGCGTGACGTTGGTCTGGATACCCTCGGCGCAGAACTCGGCGGTGGCGATCAGGCCCTCCCGGGTCAGCGGCACCTTCACCACCACGTTGGGCGCGACGCCGGCCAGCTTGCGGCCCTCGGCCAGCATGGTCTCAACGTCGACGGCGGCCACCTCGGCGCTGACCGGGCCCTCGACGACGCCGCAGATCTCGGCGATCACCTCCAGCATGTTGCGGCCGGACTTGGCGATGAGCGACGGGTTCGTCGTCACGCCGTCGACCAGGCCGGTCGAGGCCAGATCCTTGAGAAGGGCGACGTCGGTGGTGTCGAGGAAGAGCTGCATCAGGATACCTTGGACTTGTTCGGGCCGCTTGTAGCGGCCAAGAGGGGTTGAGCGAACCCCCGATGAGCCGCATCGCCTCCGTCCTGATCCCCATGCCGTTGCCGGAGGCCTTCGATTACGAAGAGCCGGAGGGCATGGACCTCGGCCTGGGCGACCAGGTGGCGGTGCCGTTGGGACCACGGCTGATCCGGGGCGTCGTCACCGCGCTGCGCGACGGGACCGGCGGCAACCGCCCGCTCAAGTCCGTGGCCGAGCGGCTGGACGAGCCGCGCCTCCCCTACGGAACCGTCGAGTTCGTGCAATGGGCGGCGCGCTATGCCGTCGATGTCCCCGGCGCGCCGCTGGCCATCGCGCTCCGCGGCGCCCGTGCGCCGAAGGCGAAACCCACGCGGGTCCTGGAGGCCACGGGCCTGGCGCCGGGGCGGTCGACGCCGGCGCGGGCCAGGGTGCTCGAGGCCGCGGCCGCGGGGCCGATGTCGGGCCCCGATCTCGCCCGCGCCGCGGGGGTGTCGGCGGGTGTGGTGAAGGGCCTGGTGGACGAGGGCTGCCTGGCCGAGCGGCTGGTGACGCCCGATACGGGCTTCCAGCCGCCGGACGCCAGCCGCAAGGGTTCGCATCTCAACCCGAGCCAGGCCGCCGCCGCCGCCGTCCTGGCGGAGATGGCGCGGGCCGGCAAGTTCGACGTGGCCCTGCTGGACGGCGTGACCGGCTCGGGCAAGACCGAGGTCTATCTGGAGGCCGCCGCGGCCGCGCTGGCGTCCGACCCCGACGCCCAGGTGCTGATCCTGCTGCCCGAGATCGCGCTGACCCAGGCGGTGATCGCAAGGGTGACCCAGCGCTTCGGGGCCCGACCCGGGGAGTGGCACTCCGACGTGGCCCCGCCGGCGCGGCGGCGTGTGTGGGAGGCGGTGGCGGCCGGCGACTGCCGCATCGTGGTCGGCGCCCGCTCGGCCCTGTTCCTGCCGTTCCGCAAGCTGGCCCTGATCGTCGTCGACGAGGAGCACGACAGCTCGTTCAAGCAGGAGGACGGCTTCATCTACCAGGCCCGCGACCTTGCCGTCGCCAGGGGCAAGATCGAGGGCGCGGCGGTGATCCTCGCCTCGGCGACGCCCTCGCTGGAGAGCCTGCGCAATGCCGAGGCCGGCCGCTATCGCTGGCTCCGGCTGTCCGCCCGGCACGGTGCGGCCCAGCTTCCGGACATCGCGCTGATCGATCTGCGCGAGACGCCGCCGGAGGCGGGACGCTGGCTGTCGCCGCCGCTGGTCGCCGCGATGCGCGAAACCTACGGGCGCGGCGAGCAGACGCTGCTGTTCCTGAACCGCCGGGGCTACGCGCCGCTGGTGTTGTGCAAGGCCTGCGGCGAGCGGATGACGGCGCCGGATACGGACTCCTGGCTGGTCGAGCATCGCTACTCCGGACGGCTCGTCTGCCACCTCACCGGCTTCTCCATGCCGAAGCCGGCGGCCTGCCCCCACTGCGGGGCCAAGGACAGCCTGGTCTCGATCGGCCCGGGCGTGGAACGCGTCGAGGAGGAGGCGAGGCATCTCTTTCCGGAAGCACGCATCGCCGTCTTCTCGTCCGACACCGTGTTCGACGCCCGCGAGGCCCGGCGGCTCGTGGAGAGCATGGCCGCAGGCGAGATCGACATCCTGGTCGCCACCCAGGCGGCGGCGAAGGGGCACAACTTCCCCAAGCTCACGCTGGTGGGCGTGGTCGACGCGGATCTCGGCCTGCGCGGCGGGGACCTGCGGGCGGCCGAGCGCACCTACCAGCTTCTGGCCCAGGCGACCGGCCGCGCGGGGCGTAAGGATCGACCGGGCCGCGCCCTGCTGCAGACCTATGCGCCGGACCATCCCGTCATGCAGGCCCTGCAGGCTCAGGATCGGGACGCCTTCGTCGAGGCCGAGATGGCCGAACGCGAACTCGCCGGACTGCCGCCGTTCGGGCGGCTGGCGGCGGTGATCGCCTCGGGCCCGGACGCCGCCCAGCTCGAAGCCTTCATGCAGACCATGGCTCAGGCCGCCCCGAACACGCCGGGCGTGGAAGTGTACGGTCCGGCCGACGCGCCGCTGGGCCTGGTGCGGGGCCGCAGGCGAAAGCGGTTCCTGGTCCGCGCGGACCGCGGGGTGGACCTTTCGGCCTACATGGCCGCGTGGCGAGCCCGCGTCAGGCCACCCGGGCAGATCCGAGTGGCCATCGACATCGATCCGTACAGCTTCCTCTGAGCGCGGGCGCTCAGTGCTTCGTCTCGCCGGGCGGAGCCTTCTTCGCGCCGGCCTTGCGGGCCAGCATGTTCAGGGCCTCCACGCCGGCTGAGAACGCCATGGCCGCGTAGATGTAGCCCTTGGGCACGTGGAAGCCGAAGCCGTCGGCGATCAGCACGGCGCCGATCATCAGCAGGAAGCCCAGCGCGAGCATCACCACGGTCGGGTTGTTGTTGATGAAGTTGGCCAGCGGATTGGCCGCCACCAGCATCAGGGCCACCGTGACGATCACGGCCGTGAACATGATCGGCAGGTGGTCGGTCATGCCGACGGCGGTCAGGATCGAGTCGATCGAGAACACCAGGTCCAGCAGCAGGATCTGGAAGATCGCCGAACCCATGTTCGTGACCACCTTGCCGCCCGTGTCCATCACGCCGTGGCCGTCGCCGGGCTCGACCTTCTCGTGGATCTCGGTGGTCGCCTTCCAGACCAGGAACAGGCCCCCGGCGATCAGGATGAGGTCGCGCCAGGAGAAGTTCAGCTCCCACATCGGCTGACCGTGGCTGTCGAGCGGTCCCTGCCACGGCAACGAGAAGACGGGCTGCACCAGGCCAACGATGAAGGCGAGGGTGGAGAGGAGGGCCAGACGCATCACCAGCGCCAGGGTGATGCCGATGCGCCGCGCCTTGGCGCGCTGGTGCTCTGGCAGCTTGTTCGAGAGGATGGAGATGAAGATCAGGTTGTCGATCCCCAGCACCACTTCCATCACGATGAGGGTGATGAGGGCGGCCCATGCGGCCGGGTCGCTCAGCAGAGCGGCGATGTCCATGAAGCTCTCCCAGTTTCCTGCCAAGCTAGATAGCGCATCGGCGGGCCGCGCCTAGCCCTGCTCATCGCGCGGGCAGGCATGATCGATTTTCTGTCGCCCGACGCCTTTCGGCACGCCTTGGTGAAGTGTCGGCCTCTTCCGCCGGACATTACCGAAAAGCAATGCGCTCGGGGCGACCGAGCTCTTGTTTCGCATTGTTTCAGATCGTCGAGCGATGAATAGCGTCGACAAAGCAAAGACGTCGGAGATGAACCGATCAATGTTCGACAGCTTAAATACGGAGCCGATATCCGATCTGTCGGCATAGCATGCTTAAATTCATGAATATGAATGGCGTGAGAACCCACCATGTCCGGAATGTGGCCGGATCAGCCATCCACCGCGCGCGAACATCCTGTGGATAAAGGCGCGGTGCGCGGCCTTGCACCCGCGTAAACCCTCTTTTCACTCAAGTGCGGATAGGGTTATCCCTTCGCCCAGCGTCGGGGAGTAACCGGAACATGGCTAAACGGACGAGGACCCTCGTGGGTTCCCTGGCCGCCGCGGCCTTCGTGGCCTTCGCGCCCGCCGGGGCTATCGCCGACACCTATTGGCAGTGCGTCCCGTTTGCGCGGCTGATCTCGGGCATCCAGATTTTCGGCGACGCGCGCACCTGGTGGCAGCAGGCGTCCGGCAAGTATGAGACCGGCTTCCAGCCGCGCGCGGGCGCGGTGCTGTGCTTCAAGCCGACCTCGCGAATGCGTCTGGGCCACGTGGCCGTGGTGAGCCAGGTGCTGACCGAGCGGGTCGTCCAGATCACCCACGCCAACTGGTCGCCGATCGAAGGCTCGCGCGGCAAGGTCGAGAAGGACGTCACCGTCGTCGACGTCTCGGCCGACGGCGACTGGAGCCAGGTCAAGGTCTGGTACGATCCGACGAAGGACCTGGGCGGATCGACCTATCCGACCCACGGCTTCATCTATCCCGACGCGACCGCCAGGGTCATGGCGGCGTCTGGCCTTTCGAAGGTGCAGAACGGCATGATCGCTGTCGCCCAGTCGGCGGCCAGCCAGATGGGCGCGGCCGTTCGTCCGGGCGCGGGCCCCATGGGCGTGCTGAGCCAGGCGGCCGACTCCACCGACAAGATCGCCGCCCTCATCGCGGCGGCGACCCGCGGCGACACGCCCGGAAACTGATCCTCCCGGCGGCTTGACCGTTTCACCGCAGCGCCCGCACAAGCGCCTTGCGGCGAAGCGGCGTTCGAAGGAGGCGGCATGCTGAAGGTGTTGCGGCGCGGCGCGCCCGCTTGCGAAGTGCATGTCCTCGACGCCGGCTGGCGGCCACCACCCGACACCGTGTGGATCGACCTCTGCCAGCCGACCCGCGAGGAAGAACTCGCGGTCGAGAGCGCCCTGGGGGTGGACCTGCCGACGCTGGAGGAGATGAAGGCGCTGGAGCCGTCCAGCCGGCTCTATCAGGAAGGCGGAGCCACCTTCATGACCGCCACCCTGCTGGCGAAGAGCACCGAGCTGATGCCCATCGGCACGCCGGTCACCTTCGTGCTGGGCAAGGGCGTTCTGGTCACCATCCGCTACCACACGCTGCGCGCGTTCGAGTTGTTCGGCGAGCATGCGCCGCAGAGCGCCGCCTCGCCGGTCGCCACATTCCTCGGCCTGCTGGACGCGATCGCCGAGCGGCTGAGCGAGATCCTCGGCGAGGCCGGTGCGCAGGTCGAGCTGGGCTCCAAGGCCATCTTCGAGCGGCCCCAGAGCGGCAACTTCCGTCCCCTGATGACCCAGCTCGCGCACGCCCAGTCCGTGACCTCCCTCACGCGCACCAGCCTGGTCAGCCTGGCCCGGCTGCTGAGCTTCGCCATGCTGGCCGGCGAGATCGCCGGCGACCCGGAATGCCGGACGCACCTCGAGTCGCTGCAGCGGGACGTCCAGTCGCTGACCGAGCAGGCCAGCTACCAGTCCAGCCACGTCTCCTTCCTGCTGGACGCGGCCCTGGGCCTGATCAACATCGAGCAGAACGGGATCATCAAGTTCTTCTCCGTCGTCGCCGTGGTGTTCCTGCCGCCCACGCTGGTGGCCTCGATCTATGGGATGAACTTCGATCACATGCCTGAACTGCACTGGCCGTTCGGCTACCCGTTCGCCGTCGTGATGATGGTGCTGTCGGCGGTGTTGCCGATCCTGTGGTTCAAGCGCCGCGGCTGGCTGTAACCGTCCCTTAGGGTTGTCGCGCAACCGTTCCTTAAGCGCGGGGTGAGCATGGTCCTCCCCGAAGGTCCCATGCCGAGCCAAGCGCAACAGCACCATCTGGCGATCGACGCCCAGACGCTGAAGGAGGCGCTGGAGGCGCACCAGCGCTACCTCGCCGGCCGGTCCGGCGGGCGGCGGTTTTCGCTGCCCTATGGCGACCTCTCCAACTGCTCCCTTGAGGGCGTCGACCTGCGCGACGCCGACCTCGCCGGCGCGAAGCTCGAAGGCGCGATGCTGGCGCGCGCGAACATGGCCCGCGCCATCCTGTTCGGCGCCGACCTGCGCGAGGTGGACCTGCGCGGCGCGAACCTCAAGCGGGCCGATCTTCGCGGCGCCTGCCTCCGCGGCGCCAACCTCGCCGGCGCCGAACTGGCCGGCTGCGACCTGCGCGAGGGCCGCATCGCCCTGCAGGACAAGCTCGACGGCTTCCGCATCCTTCGCCACGAGCACCGGCCGGGCGAGCTGAACTATGCGGTTCTCTCGGGCGCCAATCTGGCCGGCGCCCAGATGGCCGGCGCCCTGGCCATCGCCAGCGACTTCACCGACGCGAACCTTGCCGGCGCCGTGCTGGCGGGCGCGCGCCTCACCCGGGCGGTGCTGGACGGCGCCGACCTGTCGGGCGCCGACCTGGGCGGCGCGGATCTCACCGGCGCGTCGATGAAGCGGGCCGTCCTGGCCGGCGTCAATCTCGACCATGCGCGGCTGGACGACGTGGACCTGTCCGAGGTGCTGCGCGCGCCGCCGCCTATCGTGTATGTGGACGACCGCTCGCTGGACGAGGTCCTGGCCGACCACGAGGCCTACTGCGAGAGCGACGGCGCGCGAGGAACCGTGGTGCGGCTCGACCAGGTGGACTTCCGGCCGCTGAAGGCGCTGAAGCGCCGCAAGCTGACGGCGCTGGCGGCGCCGCACTCGATCTTCTTCGGCATGGATCTGGAAGGCGCACAGCTCCAGGGCGCGGACCTCACCGGCTGCGACTTCCGCGGCGCCAACCTGCGGGAGGCGGACCTGCGCGGCGCGAAGTTCACCGACGCGCAGCTCGTCCGCGCCGACCTCCGCGGCGCCAGGATGGGTCCGCTGATGATCGCGCCGGGCCGTTTCGTGCGCACCGACTTCACCCGCGCGGCGCTACGGGCCGTCGACCTGCGCGGCGCATCGGCCCACAAGGCGCGTTTCCTGGAAGCCGACCTGAAGGGCGCGCGCATGGCCGGCTGCGACCTCACCGGAGCGGAGATGGAGGTCTAGGGCGTCCTCAGGGCTTGAGGTCCTCGACCTCGAACTCCACCGCCTCGCACATCCGCTCGGCGACGATGCGCCGGTGGCACCCGCAGGCCTCGGCTTCGTAGCAGAGCAGGGCGGCCTTCCTGCCCGTGGCGATCTCCACCGCCTTAGCCAGCTCCAGCTGCGCCTGCGGCTCCTGCAGATGTTCTTCGAAGATCGCCCGCATCTCGGCTGTGCGGCCCTTGCGCGCGGCGTCTCGGCCAGGCTTGGGCGTGCCCAACGCCCGCAGGTGCACGTACTGGATGCCGGCGTCTTCCAGGCTCGACGACAGCAGTCCCTTGGAGAACCCCGCCCGCCGGGATGCGGCGATGGCGCGGACGTCGATCAGCACTTCGACGCCGGCCTGCTTCAGCGTCTCGATGACGGCGGCCTGCGGCGCGGCCTCGTAGCCGATGGTGGCGAGCGGCTTCCTGGTCATCGGCTCTCCGGAGCATCGGCGTCGAACAGGGCCTCGGCCGCGGCTCGCACCGCCGTCGCGGGGCCGCCGGGACCGAAGAGCTGGCTCGAGACGAAGACCCCCTCGATCAGCAACAGCAAAGCGTCGGCGAGTTCATCCGGTTTCCGCCCGCCGATCTCCCGCGTCATGGCGCGCAGCCGCTCGCGCAGTTCCTGCTTGTGCTCCACCGCCACCTGGCGGCCCGGATGCTCCGGGTCGGGATATTCGACGGCGGCGTTGGTGAGGCCGCATCCGCGGTAGCCTGCGATGTCGGCCCGGCAGGCGAGCGCATCCAGATAGGCCAGCACCTGCGCCCGGGGATCGCCCGGATGCGCCCGGGCGGCGGCGTCGAAATAGCTCCAGAAATGATCGCCCTGGTCGCGCAGGTAGGCGGCGATCAGCTGGTCCTTCGACTCGAAGCGTCGATAGAGGGTCGGCTTCGTGGCGCCGGCGCGGGAGACGATCTCGTCCACCCCGACCGCGCGCGTGCCTTCGCGGTAGAACAGCTCGCGGGCGGTGTCGAAGATCCGATCAGCGGCTCTGGAAGCGGTGTCAGACGATCTGCTCATGGTCCGGCTTGACGATGTTACCGATCGGTACGTACTTTCGAGCGTCGCAACGTACCGGTCAGTAACATGATAGCACTACGACGACCGTTCGGCCAGAACTACGCCTGGGTGGTTGTCGGGGTGACCTTCCTCGCGCTGCTCGCCGCCGCTGGCCTGCGCTCAGCGCCCGGCGTGTTGCTGACACCGCTGCACGAGGGCTTTGGCTGGGAGCGCGGTCAACTCTCCGTCGCCGCAGCGGTCGGCATCTTCCTCTATGGCCTCGTGGGCCCGTTCGCGGCGGCGCTGATGCAGACGCTGGGCGTGAAACGCACGCTGCTCGCTGGCCTCGCCCTGATGAGCGCCTCGACAGGGCTCAGCCTGTTCATGACCGAGCCCTGGCACTTCCTGCTGAGCTGGGGCGTGCTGTCCGGCTTCGGCTCGGGCGCGGTGGCGCTGGTGCTGGGGGCGGCCGTGGTCAATCGATGGTTCGCGACACGGCGAGGCCTGGTCATGGGGTTGCTGTCGGCGAGCACCGCCACGGGTTCGCTGATCTTCCTGCCGGGCATGGCGGCGCTGGCCCAGGCCGGCGGATGGCGCCCGGTGGTGATCGCCGTCTCCCTGGCGTCCGCCGCCCTGATCCCGATCGTCCTCTTCCTGATGCCGGAGAAGCCCGCCGACATCGGCCAGGCGCCCTATGGCGCGCGCGAAGCGCCGCCGGAGGCTCCACGCGGTCGCCCGGCCGACAGCATCAAGCTGGCGCTCTCGGTTCTCGCGCAGGCGGTGCGGACGCCCGCGTTCTGGCTGCTGTTCGCCACCTTCTGGGTCTGCGGCTTCACCACCAACGGCCTCGTCGGCACGCACCTGATCTCGTTCTGCGGCGACAAGGGCCTGGTGCTGGTCCAGGCGGGCATGCTGCTCGCGCTGATGGGCGTGTTCGACATGGTGGGCACCACGGCGTCCGGATGGCTCACCGACCGCTACGACCCGCGCAAGCTGCTGTTCGTCTACTACTCCCTGCGCGGCCTCTCGCTGATGGCCCTGCCGTTCCTGGAGTTCAACGCCGTCAGCCTGTCGATCTTCGCCGTGTTCTACGGGCTCGACTGGCTCGCCACGGTGCCGCCCACGGTGCGGCTGGCCAACGAGAATTTCGGCGAGAAGAACGCGCCGATCGTCTTCGGCTGGGTCGCCGTCGGCCACCAGACGGGCGCGGCCACCGCGGCGTTCCTGGGCGGCTTCCTCCGCGACCTCCAGGGCCGCTACCTGGAGGCTTTCGTGCTGGCCGGCGTCCTCGGCCTCGCCGCGGGCGCCGCAGCCCTGTGGATCGGACGCCGCGCGCCCGAGCCGCAACCGGCGCTGGCCTGACGCTGGGTGACGCTTTGCCCGCGGAACAGGTCGGCTATAGCTCGGTGATGGACGCCAAGGTCGAAAAGCAACCCCGCAAGCGCCGCTGCGCCCTGCCCGCACGGGGCGGGGAGATGGCCTATCTCGACTTCGGTCCGCCGGAACGGCCGGTCGACCTCGTCTTCTCCCATGCCAATGGCTTCAATGGCCTGACCTACCGGACCCTGCTGGCGCCGCTCGCGACCGAGCTGCGGATCCTCGCCGTCGACCTGCGGGGCCACGGCGCGAGCACGCTTCCCGCCGACCCGGCCACGCACGGCGGCTGGAACATGTTCCGCGACGACCTGCTGGCCTTCTTGGACGCGGCGACGGAAGCGCCGGTGGCGCTCGCGGGCCATTCGATGGGCGGAACCTCCAGCCTGCTCGCCGCCGCCCACGCGCCTGATCGTGTGCGGGCGCTGGGCCTGATCGATCCGGTGATCTTCGACGCCGCGCTACGCTCCAGCGGCACGGGGGAGTCGCCGCTGGTGCAGGGCGCCCTGCGGCGCCGCGCCGTGTTCGCGAGCAAGCGCGCGGCCTACGAGGCCTACCTCGGCCGCGGCGCCTTCAGGACCTGGCCGCCCGAGCAGCTCGCCGACTATGTGGAGGCCGGCTTCCGCGAGACGGAGACAGGCGAGGCGACCTTGACCTGCGCGCCGGCCTGGGAGGCGGCCAACTTCGCCACCCACAACTACGACCCCTTCGCCGCCTTCCGCGACAGCCGCTGTCCGATCCGGATCCTGCGGGCCGAGGCGGACTCCACCTGCCGGATCGAGGGTCACGAGGCCGAGATCGCCGCCACCGGCCGGATCGCAATCGAGACGGCGCCCGGGACCACCCACTTCCTCCCCATGGAGCGGCCGGACCTGGCCCGGGATCTGCTGGCCGCTACAGCGAAAGCCCTCTGACGGCGTTCGCCTCCACCCGGGCGAGCTCCTCGTCCGAGAGGGTGATGATCTTGCGGGTCTCGAGGTCGAACGAGACGGCGATCGCCTCGGCGGCGCCCCAGGCGCGCCCCGACGTGGGATCGACCAGCCAGTGCACCAGCCGACGGAAGCGGGCGTCGCCGCCCGCCGAGCCGGAGCGCAGCTCCACCCGGTCCCCCGCGCGCGGCCAGTCCAAGTGGATCAGCCGGTACTCCAGCGCCGCGCCGCCGATCTTGCGGTCGTCTCCGGCGCCCGGGCGCTTGCCTTCGAAGAAGTGCGGGATGCCGTCCGAGATGCGCGCCATCAACAGCTCGGTGCGCATCCGTCCGAAGGCGTCGCAGTCCACGGGGCGTATGGCGCCGAGCGCGGTGCGCTTCACGCCCAGTTCGTCGGCCCGGGCGAGGCTCGCCTGGCTCTCGACGGGGTCCAGGCCGATCGAACGGGGGGCGGCCGCTTCCGGCACGTCCATGCGCAGCGCCTCGAGCCGGGGGCGGACCCGGTCCGGCCACGGAAAGGGACGGCCGTCGTCGGCGGTGGCGTGCGACACCAGCGTCTGGAAGCTGGCGGCGAGCGCGCCGTCGGCATGGTGCAGCAGGAAGGCGAGCCGCGCGTCGTCCTCGCCGACCTCGATCACGCCGCCGGTCATGTGCAGCGCCGCGCCGGGCCGCGCCTCCTTCAGGAAGCGGATGTGCTGGTCCTTGACGATCAGGGTCGCGCCGGCGTCGGGCGCGAAGGCGCGTGGCATGCCGAGCTCGGCCGCCAGTCCGGCCAGCGCCTCGCTGGCCTTGGCGACGTAGAAGCCGACGTTCATGTGGCCCATGTGGTCGCATTCCCATGCGGCCACGCTGCCCCGCCAGACCTCCACGCCGTCCCTGCTCACGCGAACACTCCCCAAGCCCCTCAGGCGGGGAAGCTTAGGAAGCGTCGCGCGTCGCGGCTAGCGCTTGCCTTCGACCGGGTCGGCGCCGGGCCCCAGCCGCCCCTCGTTGGCGGACGGCGGCACGGCGGTGGTGTCGCCCGCGCCCTGGCGCGGCGCGGGATTGCCGCCCTCGAACGTGCGCGGCTCGCCTTCGACGGAGTCGTCCTGGCGGACGGCGGGATAGCGTTCGGGGCCGCCCTTGTTGTCGGCCGCGTCGAGCGGCTGGGCGGCGTTCTCGCGGCGGCCCTCGCTCTGGATGTTGTCGTCGCCGGGCATGGCGGTCTCCTCGATCTGGATGTCAGGGACCAAAGCGCCCGCGCTCGTCCGATGTTCCGGCGTCCGGGCGGGGTTCGCCGCCGTAACTCCGCTGTGGCAGGATGGGGCGGAAGGGAGAGTCGATGGCCAAGGGCAAGCCCATCCTGGTCCGGCGTCACGGGCCGGTCGTCCGCATCACGCACTGGCTCAACGTGCTGGCGGTCAGCCTGCTGCTGATGAGCGGCCTGCAGATCTTCAACGCCCACCCGGCGCTCTACTGGGGCCACAAGTCGACCTTCGCCGAGCCCTGGCTGTCGATCCGGATGGTCGAGACGGCGGAGGGCCCGCGTGGGATCACCACCATCGGCGACCGCTATGCCGACACCACGGGGGTCCTGGGCTGGACCGGCGTGGAGGGCGATCGCCGGAACCAGGCCTTCCCGGGCTGGTCGACCATCCCCAGCTGGCGCGACCTCGCCAGCGGACGGCGCTGGCACTTCTTCTTCGCCTGGCTGTTCGTGATCAACGGCCTCGTCTACCTGCTCGCGGCGGTATTCGGGGGGCATCTGCGCCGCGACCTGCTGCCGACGCGGGAGCAGCTGAAGATTCGCCACATCCTTCACGAGGTGGTCGCCCACGCCCGACTGCGCTTTCCCACGGGCGATGCGGCGAGGACCTACAACGTGCTGCAGAAAGGCTCCTACCTGGCCGTCGCCTTCGTCCTGCTGCCGCTGATGGTGGTGACGGGGCTCTGCATGTCGCCGGGCTTCAACGCCGCGCTTCCGGGGCTGATCGACCTCTTCGGCGGACGGCAGGGCGCACGCAGCGTCCACTTCCTCACGGCCGCCCTGGTGGTGCTGTTCGTCATCTTCCACGTGGCCATGGTCGTGGCCTCGGGGACCTGGAACAACATCCGCTCGATGATCACCGGCCGCTACGCCATCGACGTGGAGGAACGGCCATGAGCGCCAACCGCCGAACCTGGCTGCAGGCCGCGGGCGCGACGCTGGCCGGCCTCTGGCTCAGCGGCTGCGACCGCCTCACGCGCAGCACGAAATTCATGGGCTTCATCGGCAGCGCCGAGAACCTCAACCGGCAGGTCCAACGCGCGGTCGCCGACCGCACCGCGCTGGCGCGCGAATTCCCGGCCTCGATGATCTCGCCCGACTTCCGGGCGAACGGCACGCGCAGCCCCCAGGACGCCGAGTACGTGGCGATGCGGGACGCAGGCTTCGCCGACTACAGACTAGTCATCGATGGGCTGGTGGAGCGGCCGCTCGCGCTGTCCCTGGCCGAGTTGCGCGCCGAGCCCGCGCGCACCCAGATCACCCGCCACGACTGCGTGGAAGGCTGGTCTTCCATCGGCAAATGGACCGGCGCGAAGCTCGGCCCGCTGCTGGACAAGGCCGGGCTGAAGGCTGAAGCCCGCTACCTCGTCTTCCACTGCGCCGACAGTCTCGCGGCCGGGCCGGACGGCCGCTACTACGAGAGCATCGACCTGGTGGACGCCTACCATCCGCAGACGATCCTGGCCTACGAGATGAACGACGCCGCCTTGCCTGTCCCGCATGGCGCGCCCGTGCGTCTCCGGGTCGAGCGCCAGCTGGGCTACAAGCAGGCCAAGTATGTGATGCGGATTGAGGCGGTGGAGGGCTTCGCCCACCTGCACGGCGGCAAGGGCGGGTTCTGGGAGGACCGCGGCTACGAGTGGTACGCCGGGATCTAGGCCGGTTTCCCAAGCCCTCTTCCAGCCGTCGGCGGGCGCCGTAGATTGCCGGCGAACCAAAAGGAGCTCGCCATGACCTCAAGTCCCTGGACCCACCATCGCAGCGCCGGCGTGGCCGACGATGTGGACTTCGAGATCAAGGGCCAGGAGCTGCAGTTCGTCGAGATCGAGCTCGATCCCGGCGAAAGCGCCGTCGCCGAGGCCGGGGCCCTGGTGTGGAAGGACGCGACCGTCGACATGACCACCGTCTTCGGCGACGGCTCGGGCGGCCAGGGCGCGGGCTTCATGGGCAAGCTGCTCGGCGCGGGCAAGCGGCTGATCACCGGCGAGAGCCTCTTCACGACGGTCTTCACCCACCAGGGTCAGGGCAAGGCGCGGGTCGCCTTCGCCTCCCCGACGCCGGGCGCGATCCTGCCCCTGCATCTCGCCGACATCGGCGGCACGCTGATCTGCCAGAAGGACAGCTTCCTGGCCGCCGCCCGGGGGGTCTCCATCGGCGTCCAGTTCCAGCGCCGCGTGATGACCGGCCTGTTCGGCGGCGAAGGCTTCATCATGCAGCGCCTGGAAGGCGACGGCTGGGTCTTCGTGCAGATGGGCGGCACGGTGGTCGAGCGCGAGCTGGCGCCGGGCGAGCAGATCCACGTCGATACCGGCTGCCTCGCCGCCTATACGCCGACCGTCGACTTCGATCTCGTCATGGCCGGCGGGGTGAAGAGCGTGTTCTTCGGCGGCGAGGGGCTCTTCTTCGCGAGGCTCACCGGGCCGGGCAAGGTCTGGGTGCAGTCGCTGCCGTTCTCCAGGCTGGCGGGCCGCATGCTCGCAGCGGCCGGCGGCCAGGGCGGGCAGAACCGGGGCGAAGGCTCGATCCTCGGCGACCTCGGCGATCTCATCGGCGGGAACAGATAGGAGGCTCACATGCTCGGCAGTGAACGGCCGGTCGGCTTCATCGGCGCCGCGGACTACGCCGCGGCGCGTGCGTTCTACGAGGGCGTGCTCGGGCTCGAGTTCGTCCGACAGGACGACTACGCGCTGGTGGTCCGGGCGGACGGCGTGACAGTCCGCATCACCCGCCTGCCCGACGTGCAACCCTCGCAGCACACCGTGTTCGGCTGGGAGGTCGCCGACGTGCGCCGGACTGCGGCGTCGCTGGCCGAGCGCGGCGTCGTCTTTGAATGCTACGACTTCCTGGCGCCGGATCAGGGCGCGGACGGGGTGTGGACTGGACCTGGCGGCGCGCAGGTCGCCTGGTTCCGTGACCCGGACGGCAACCTGCTCTCCATCTCGACGAGCGGGTGCTGAGAATTGCGTCCGCGCGTCACCCTCATCACCCTGGGCGTCGACGACCTGGAAGCCGCCGTCGCCTTCTATCGCGACGGCCTGGGCTTCCCGACCGAGGGCATCGTGGGGGAGGAGCTGGAGAACGGCGCGGTGGCGTTCTTCGATCTGCAGGCGGGTCTGAAGCTGGCGCTCTGGCCCCGCACCTCGCTTGCGGCCGATTCCAGGGTGCAGGTCACGCCCCGCAGTCCGTCCGACTTCATGCTCGCGCACAATGTGCGGAGCGCAGCCGAGGTGGATGAGGTCCTGTCGACCGCCGCTGCGGCCGGCGCGCGCATCACCAAGCCCGGCGAGGCCACCAACTGGGGCGGTTACAGCGGGGTCTTCCAGGATCCCGACGGGCATCTGTGGGAAGTCGCCTACAACCCGCAGATCCTGCCGCAGGACTGAGGCTTTCCTTCCGGAGCGTCAGACGGGCTTAGCTCCGCCTCGCAAACGGGCGGAGGAAGCCAGATGATCGTCGTGAGCGTGATGTATCCCACCACCGAGGGCGGGAAGTTCGACATGGATTATTACAACGCCACCCACATTCCGCTGGTGAAGGAGGCGTTCGGCCCCACCGGCCTCATGTCCGTCCAGGTGTTGCAGGGGCTCCCCGGACCCGACGGCTCGAAGCCGCCCTACGTCGCCATCGCCAACCTGGTTTTCGAGAGCCCCGAAGCGCTGCAGAAGAGCATGGGCGGTCCACGCGCGGCCGAGGTCGTGGGTGACATCGCCAACTTCACGGACATCGCGCCCAGCCGGCAGCTCAGCCTGGCGAGCTGATCCGAAAAAAAGGCCCCGGATCTCTCCGGGGCCTTCGTCTTACTTCGTGAAGAGGTCGTTCCAGCGGCGGCGCTTGCGGGCCTTCCAGGCCCCCAGGTGCCAGGCGTTGGAGGCGATCAGCGGCACCACCGTGGTGGCTTCCGCGAACACCATCTGCTCCCAGGTCACGTCCACCTTGCCCCAGGAGCAGGCCTCCTTGAGCGTCGAGGACGAGCAGGCGCCGTCGCGCACGTCGGCCACCGTGATCTGGATGGCGTACTTGTGCATGTCGACCTCGTGGCCGAGGATCTCGGCGCAGACCACAGTGTCCTGCGCGAAGTTCTTCGGCACGCCGCCGCCCACCATGAAGAGGCCGGTCGCGCCCGCCTTCAGCTTGATGTCGGTCAGCTCGCGGAAGTCGGCGATGGCGTCGATCGTCATGTAGGGCTTGCCGGCCTTCATGCGCTCGACCTGGTGCTTCACCAGCCCGAAGCCCGCCGAGCTGTCGACGAACGCCGGGCAGAAGATCGGCACGCCTTCGCGGTACGCCACCTCGATCAGGCTGTCGGGCTTCTTGGCGTTGCCCGCCGCCAGCCACTTGCCCATCTCGTAGATGAACTCGCGGCTGGAGTAGGGGCGCGGCTCCAGCGACTCGGCGATCTCGTAGATCGTCGCGTCGCAGGCCTGCAGCTCTTCCTCGTCGATGTAGGTGTCGTAGATCCGGTCGATGTAGAGGTCGCGCAGGTCGCGGTCGTCGACGTTGGACTGGGCCTGGTAGTGCTTGAAGCCGAGGGCTTCGAAGAAGTCCATGTCCACGATCGAGGCGCCGGTCGCGACGATCGCATCGATCATCCCGTACTTCACCATGTCGCGGTAGATGTGCATGCAGCCGCCGGCCGAGGTGGAGCCGGCCAGCGTCAGCCAGGTCGAACAGTCCTGATCCTCGAGCGACATCTGCCAGATGTCGGCCGCACGCGCCGTGTCGCGGCTCGTGAAGCTCATCTTGCGCATGGAGTCGATGATCGGACGGGCGTCGTACTGGTCGATCGCCACGTGCTCGACGGTGTTGGCCAGAAGCTCGGCCTTGCGGTTCGAGTTCACGGGAGCGTTCATTCTCAAAGTTCCCTTTGGGTTTGATCGCCCGTCGTCAAAAGGAAAGGCGCGACCGGGACGGAGCGACCGGCCGCGCCTATAACACTTGAACCCTGCGGGTTGTTACCGCTTGCGGCCCTTCTTGCCGGCCGCGCCCTTCGGACGCGACAGGCGGACGACCTTGCGCTCCTCCTCCTGGCGCTCGCGCGGCAGGCGGATGGAACGGCCGGCCAGACCGAACATGGAGGCCATGGGCGCGTCGCCCACCTCGACGGTCTCGGCGTCGCCGAAGCCGTTGAAGCGGGTGTTCATCGCGATCCCGTAGGCGCCCAGCATGCCGATCTCGACGTAATCGCCCTCGCGGATGTCCTCGGGCAGCCAGAACGGACCGGGCATGTGATCGAGGCTGTCGCAGGTCGGGCCGTAGAAGCGGTAGGGCTTCAGCGGGCCTTCGACTTCCTGGGCCTCGTCGCCTTCGCCGCGGAACAGCTTCACCGGAAAGGGCCACTTCACGTGCGCCGCATCGAACAGCGAGCCGTAGCTGCCGTCGTTGAGGTACAGCGCGTCGCCCTTGCGGAGCTCCACCTTGGTCAGGATCGAGGTCGACTCGGCCACCAGGGCCCGGCCGGGCTCGCACCACAGCTCAGTGTCCTCGTGGACGTTCATCTCGGCGAAGCCGCGATGGATCGAGTCGGCGTAGTCGCTCATGTCCGGCGGGATCATCCCCGGATAGACCGACGGGAAGCCGCCGCCCACGTCCACCACGTCGACCATGACGCCCGCGCGCACGATGGCGCGGTTCGCCTGGGCCATCGCCGCCTGGTACGCGGTGGGACGCATGCATTGGCTGCCCACGTGGAAGCTGACGCCCATGCGGTCCTGGGTGGCGCGGCGCGCGGCCAGCAGGAGGCTCGGGGCCTCCCACATGTCGACGCCGAACTTACCCGACAGCGAGTAGGACGCGCCTTCCGCCGACACACCCAGGCGGACGATCAGCGACAGGTCGTCGGCGCCGCCCGTGGCATCGAGGATCTTCTGCAGCTCCTCATGGGTGTCGAGGGCGAAGGTCTTCACGCCGTGGTCGAAGTAGGCCTGGGCGATCGCGCGCCGGCTCTTCACCGGGTGCATGAACGCCATGCGCGAGCCCGGAGCGTGCCGCGACACCAGCTCGATCTCGGGGACCGAGGCCACATCGAACGAATTCACGCCGCTCTGCGCGAGGGTCTCGATGACCCACGGCGAAGGGTTCGCCTTCACTGCGTAAAAAACGTCGCCTTGAAAATTGTCCTGGAACCAGCGCGCCGCTACGGCCACCACGCCCGGTCGCACAAGGGCGACAGGACGCTCCGGGGACCGCTCGCGGACCAGGTCCAGGGGCGTATGGTACGTCTGCACCTCACGCAACCCCCAACGGATTGTTGAACCCAGACCGGCGTTAGCAGCGCTTTTTAGGACTTCGGGTCCGCCGGAAGCCGCGCAAATAGGGTCATCTGACCCCGATGTAAAGTGCGAAGGACGTGCGACGGGCGGTCGCTATACCGAACAACGATATTTAACCTTGGCCCTGTGGCGCGTCAGACCCAGTACAGTCGAAGGTAAAGCGGCGCGCCCTCTCGTCGCTACACGGCGCCGTCGCCGGCCGGCCTCCTGTTTCTGCTGGACTTTTGGGCCGCGAGTTCCTGGAAAGCCTCTGCGGCGACATCGCACGCGTTGCGCGCTAGACCGCGCCCCGGCGGCCATGCCATGAAGCGCCTCGCGAGCCCGCGCGGAACTTCAAGGTTCCCGCCCTCGCGACGACGCCACGGGGAAAGCGCCACCACCTGATGACCGAAGCCGCCGTTCTGTCGATACGGAACGCCTCCAAGACCTTCGGTCAGCGCCGTGCGCTCGACGGGGTTTCTCTGGACGTTCGCAAGGGCGAGATGATCGCGCTGATCGGGCCGTCGGGCTCGGGCAAGTCCACGCTGCTGCGCTCGATCAGCGCTCTCCAGACGCTCGATACGGGCGGCGTCATCACCGCCTTCGATTCCCCCGTGCAGGAAAACGGCCGCGTCGGCGGCGGCGTGCGCAAGGTCCGCACCCGCATCGGCATGATCTTCCAGCAGTTCAACCTGGTGGGCCGCCTCACGCTCTTCACCAACGTCGCGCTGGGCTCGCTGGGGCGCATCGGGGCCATCCAGGGCCTGTTCGGCTTGTGGCCTGCGGAAACCAAGCAGGCGGTGATGGCCGCGCTGCACCGCTTCGGCCTCGCCGACTACGCCGGTCAGCGCGCCAACACCCTCTCGGGCGGCCAGCAGCAGCGGGGCGCCATAGCCCGCGCCCTGGTGCAGAAGGCCAAGATCATCCTCGCCGACGAGCCGGTCGCTTCGCTCGACCCCGTCTCCGCCCGCCGGGTGATGGAGATCCTGCGCGAGCTGAACGCCAGCGACGGCCTGACCGTCATCGTCACCCTGCACCAGGTGGACTACGCCCTGCGCTACTGCGAGCGGGTGGTCGCCCTGAAGGCGGGCAAGGTGGTCTATGACGGCCCGCCCAGCGGCCTCGACAAGCCGCGCCTCATCGAAATCTACGGCCCCGAATTCGAGGACGTCTTCTGGGAAGGAGCGCCCCAATGATCCGCCGCACCCTCATCGGCGCCACGCTCGTAGCCGCCCTGGCCCTCGCCGGCTGTGGCGACAACAAGGACGCCGCCGCGCCCGCGGGCGGCACGCCCAAGGAGCTGACCTTCGCGATCCTGCCCGCTGAGGGCCAGGCGTCCATGGCGCCCCTGTGGCAGCCGCTGCTGGACGACATGTCGGCCCAGATCGGCGTGCCGGTGAAGCCGTTCTTCATCTCCAACTACACGGCCATGGTCGAGGCGATGCGCTTCAACCAGGTGCAGATGGGCTGGTTCTCGGCCGCCCCGGCGCTGCGCGCCACGGAGCGGGCCAACGGCGAGGTGCTGGGCCGCGTGGTCGATGCCGGCGGCGAGGCGACCTACAAGTCGGTCCTCATCGTGCGCAAGGGCAGCGGCATCACCCTGGACAAGGTCCTGCAGTGCGACCGCAGCCTGAACTTCGGCATCGGCGACGCCCAGTCCACCTCGGGCACGCTGGCTCCGATGGCCTACCTCTTCACGCCGCGGGGCGTCGACCCCGCCAAGTGCTTCAAGGCCGTCCGCTCGGCGAGCCATGAGGCCAACGTGCTCTCGGTCGGCACCGGCGTTCTGGACGTGGCCACGAACAACACCGTGGGCCTGCTGTTCAACCGGCGCCAGAAGCCCGAGATCGCCGACCGCATCGAGGTGATCTGGCAGTCGCCGCCGCTGCCCGAAAGCTCCATCGTCGTGCGCAAGGACCTGGATCCGGCGCTGAAGGAGAAGATCCGTCAGTTCTTCCTGACCTATGGCACGGGCGAGGACGCGGTCGGCGAGAAGCAGCGCAAGGTGCTGCAGGGCCTGGCCTACGGCGGCTTCCGCGCCGCCGACGACAGCTACCTCGACCCGGTGCGCGAGATGGAGGCCGCCGAGGGGCTGGCCGAAGCCCGCCGCTCGGGCGACCAGGGCCGTATCGCCAAGGCGCAGGCCGCCTTCGACAAGGTCACGGCCGCCGCCGCGCAGCGCCGCGCCACCTCGCCGGCTCCGTAAGATGACCGCAGCCTCTTCCGCGGTTCCGCCGCCGCCCACCCGCAGCCTCGTCCAGCGTGGTCCGGACCTCCTGGTCTGGGGCGCGGTGATCCTTCTGCTGCTGATCAGCTTCAAGCCGGTCGAGGTGGGCAACTTCACCCGCCTGTTCACCAACTCCGAGAACATGCGTCTCTACGGCGCCGACCTGCTGCGTCCCGACTTCACTGAGTGGCGCACCTACGTCGCCCAGATGTGGCTGACGATCCAGATCGCGCTGTGGGGCACGGCGTTGGCCGTTATCGTGGCGGTGCCGTTCGGCCTCGCCTGCTCGCGCAACATCTCGCCGGTGTGGCTGCAACAGCCGATGCGGCTGATGATGAACTTCCTGCGGTCGATCCCCGACCTCGTGTTGGGGACGCTGTTCCTGGTGGCGGTGGGCCTGGGGCCCTTCGCCGGGGTGATGGCCCTGGCCATCAATACCGGCGCGGTGCTCGCCAAGCTGTTCTCCGAGGCCGTCGAATCCATCGACAAGGGACCGGTCGAAGGCGTCCGGGCCACCGGCGCCGGCAAGCTGCACGAGATCATCTGGGGCGTGATCCCGCAGGTGGCGCCCCTGTGGACCAGCTATGCGCTGTACCGCTTCGAATCGAACTCGCGCTCGGCCACCGTGCTGGGCCTGATCGGCGCGGGCGGGATCGGCCGCCTGCTGTTCGACAGCATCAACGGCTTCGCCTACCACCAGCTCTCGGCGATCGTGATCGTGATCATCGTGGCCGTGTCGCTGATCGACCTGCTGTCGCAGGCGATGCGGAGCCGGCTGCTCTAGCTAGGGCGCGAAGCCGGCGAGGAGCTTCTTCAGCTCCTTCTCGTCGACCAGTCCGGCGGCCTCGGCGGGGGTCGCCCAACGGCGCTCGCGCTGGTGCTGCTCGGGCCAGGCGTCCTTCAGCTCGGCGACTTCCAGGGCGAACACCAGGACGCGGACGTGCTGCGTGCGGCCGCTGCGCAGGCGCTTGTCATAGTGATAGACGCCGATCGCCTTGCGGCTGGTGGGCCCGGCGACGCCGGCCTCCTCCATGGCCTCCTGGGCGGCCGAGGCGGGGGGCTTCAGCTTCTTGATCGGCCACCCCTTGGGGATGACCCACCGCTTCGTCTCCCGCGAGGTGATCAGCAGCACCTCGACGCCGGCCGGCGTCCGGCGCCACGGCAAGGCGGCGTACTGGGTCTTGGGCTCGCGGTCCGGCTCGGGTCTCAGGCGCTCGGCGGTCTTGTCCATGTCACCCGAACGTCCGGTCGAGGAGGCGAGCCAGGAAGTAGAACAGCGCACCGGTCAGGCCCGCCATCGGAATCGTAACGATCCAGGCCCAGACGATGTTCTTGGCCACGCCCCAGCGGACGGCGGACACGCGCCGCGCCGCGCCCACGCCGACGATCGCGCCGGTGATGGTGTGGGTGGTCGAGACCGGGATGCCCAGGTGGGTGAAGAAGAAGAGCGAGATCGCCCCGCCGGTCTCGGCGCAGAAGCCCTGCTGCGGCGTCAGCTTGGTGATCTTCGAGCCCATGGTGTGAACGATGCGCCAGCCGCCGAAGAGGGTGCCCAGGCCCAGGGCCGCCTGGCAGGTGATCACCACCCAGAAGGGCACATGGAATTCGCCGCCCAGATGTCCGTGCGAGTAGAGCAGCACGGCGATGATCCCCATGGTCTTCTGGGCGTCGTTGCCGCCGTGGCCCAGCGAGAACAGGGCGGCGGAGACGAACTGCAGCTTGCGGAAAACGGAGTCCGCAAGGGCGGGCGTCGCCTTCACGAAGGTCCATGAGGCGATCAGGACCAGCACCAGCGCGAGGCCGAAGCCCAGGGCCGGCGAGACGACGATGCCGGAGACGGTCTTCAGCACGCCGCCCCAGACGATGGGGTCGAGGCCCGCTTTGGCGATGCCGGCGCCCAGCAGCCCGCCGATGAGCGCGTGCGAGCTGGACGACGGGATGCCCAGCAGCCACGTCAGCACGTTCCAGAAGATCGCCCCGCCCAGCGCTCCGAAGATCACGGCGTCCGAGATGATCCCCGGCTGCAGGATGCCCTTGCCGATCGTGTTGGCCACATGCAGGCCGAAGAACAGGAAGGCGATGAAATTGAAGAAGGCGGCCCAGACGACCGCCCATCGCGCCGACAGCACGCGCGTGGAGACGATGGTCGCGATGGAATTGGCCGCATCGTGCAGGCCGTTCAGGAAGTCGAACGCCAGCGCGATCCCGATCAGCAGGATCAGGACAAGGCTCATGCCGCCGAAGTCCACGAGCGCGCGCCTCTAGAGGTGTTCGATCAGCACGCCGCTGATCCGGTTGGCCACGTCTTCGAGCCGGTCGACCACCTTCTCCAGGTGGTCGTAGATCTCGCCGCCGACGATGAAGGCCATGGCGTCCTGCCGGGCGGGGCCGCGGTAGAGCGCCTTCATGCCGTCGTCGTAGAGGTGGTCCGACTGCTCCTCCAGCCGCGTGATCTCCTCGGTGATGCCGTTGAGCCGCTGGGCGTTGGACTTCATCTGCCGGAGCAGGGGGACGGCCTCGGCCGTCAGGTCGGCGGTTCGCACGATGATGTCCCCGAGGCGGACCATGTCGGGCTCGAAGGCGCGCACCTCGAACAGCGTCACGGCCTTGGCGGTCTTGTGCATCTGGTCGACGGCGTCATCCATCGAACCGATCAGATTGCGGATGTCGCTTCGGTCGAAGGGGGTGATGAAGGTCCGCCGGACCGCCAGCATCACCTCGCGCGTGACCTCGTCGGCGGCTTCCTCGTGCCGGGCGATCTGGGCGCACAGCTCCGGCACCCGGTCGCCGCCGTCCAGCAGCTCGCGCAAGGCGCCGGCGCCGCCGCAGATGGTGCGCGCGTGGGCTTCGAACAGGTCGAAGAACCCGCCTTCCTTCGGCATGATGGCGTTGAACCAGCTGAGCATCCCTTGGCCCCTCGGATGCGGCGCCTTGGCGCCGTGTACGGACGGACGGCTCTACATCGCCCATGCGGGAGACGCCACCACCACTGTCACAAGAGCTTCATCGAACTGACGCGCTCCCGTCGTTGAATCTTGGTCTTAGCGTCGCATCTTCGCGCGGCACGCAGGGAGCCGAGACGCCTATGATCGCCAAGACCCCTTTGAAAGCCGGCTGCGCCGGTCTCGTGCTGGCCCTGGGCCTCGGCGCCGCCGCGTCGGCGCAGGACGCCTCCAAGACCTACAAGGGCGCGCCGGAGTTCCAGTTCGGCGAACTGAAGATCAAGCCCCGGGGCCGGATCTTCCTGGATCAGGTCTGGCAGGACGTCGACCGCGAGACAGGGGCTGACGAAGACCTCGAGGATGGCCGGGTGCGGATGGCCCGCGTCGGCGTGCAGGGGAGCTACGGCGACCACCTGTCGTTCGTCGTCGAAGGCGATTTCGGCCTGGAGCAGTCCAACTGGGAAGACGTCTACGTGGAGTACAGCCCCGCGAAGGGGGCAACCTTCACCGCGGGCCACTTCAAGACGGTCGGCCTCGAGAACATGACCTCGGACACCTACACGACCTTCATGGAGCGCGGGCCGTTCACCGACGTGCTGGGCGTGGGGCGCACGCTGAACCTGCAGGGGCGGCTGAACGGCAAGACCTGGACGGCCTCGGTCTTTGCGCTGGGCGACAACATCAACAACCCGAGCGTGCCCTCGGACCGCCCGACCGGCTCGCAGGAGCAGTACGGCTTCGGCGGCCGGGTCACCTATGCGCCGATCGTCTCCGGCGACACCCAGGCCCATCTGGGCGCCTGGGTGCGCCGGCGCGATCGGGCGGATCAGTCGAACTACAGCTACGGGGTGCGCAACAACACGAACTTCGGTTCGCGCTATCTGACGACGGGCGGCGTCGGCGTGCGCGACACCCAGGTCGGCCTCGAAGGCGCCCTGGTGCACAAGGCCTGGTCTGTGCAGGGCGAGTGGGCCAACGCGCACGTGGAGCGCATCGCGGACGCCGAGGACGACGTGCAGGTCTGGTATGTCTTCGCGAGCTGGTTTCCCACGGGGGAGTCCCGCCGCTACCAGGCCGATCAGGGCCAGTTCGGCCGCGTGAAGGTCAAGCGACCGGTGACCCAGGGCGGCGCCGGGGCGCTGGAGCTGGCGGTGCGCTACGACAGCGCCGACCTGACCGACGTCGGCACGCCCAACGCCGGCGAGTACTCCGGGTGGACCTTCGGAGCCAACTGGTACCTGCACCCCTACATGCGGGTGATGGCGAACTATTCCATCTCTCAGAACGAGCTACGGGCGCCGGTCTCCGACGTCGATGTGAAGACCTTCCAGCTCCGCGCCCAGTTCGACTGGTGATCTAGGCGATCTCGGGCCTACGGCGTCGGACGCGGGCAAGCCTGCGGAGACGGCGCCAGAACCGGGTCTTCTGCGGCTCGGGATAGGGCTGCAGGTTGCGGACGAAGTCCTCGGCGCACGCCCGCCACGAGAAGCCCTCGGCGAAGCGGCGCACGCCCTTGCGATCGAGCTTCAGCGCTTCGAGGCAGGCGTCCTTGAGGCCCTCGGTGGCGGAGGCTGCGAGCGCGCCCGCGCCCGAGCCCGGGATCAGGTCGATGGGACCCGGCGCGGGATAGGCGGCGACCGGGGTTCCCGAGGCCATCGCTTCCAGGATCACCAGCCCGAAGGTGTCGGTGAGAGATGGGAAGACGAAGACGTCGGCGCAGGCGTAGGCGCTGGCGAGGTCCTGGCCCGACTTGGGCCCGGTGAACACCGCCTTCGGGTATTTCGCCTTCAGTTCTTCGAGCTGGGGACCGGGCCCGACCACGACCTTGGTTCCCGGGAGGTCGAGGCTGAGGAAGGCCTCGATGTTCTTCTCCACGGCGACGCGGCCGACGTAGAGGAAGACCGGGCGAGCCAATCCCTCGAACACGTCCGGCTCATCCGCCTCGCGCGGCCGGAAGGTCTCGGTGTCCACGCCCCGCGACCAGGCCGAGATGTTGCGGAAGCCGTGCCGAGTGAGCTCGTCACGCATGGTGGGCGTCGCCACCATCAGCCGGCCCGACGGCTTGTGGAACCACTTCATGTACGCATAGCCGGCGGCCAGCGGCAGCGGCAGGCGGGCCGACACGTACTCGGGGAAGCGGGTGTGATAGCTGGTCGTGAACGGCAGCTTCCATTCCACGCAAATGCGCCGCGCCGCCAGGCCGATCGGCCCCTCGGTGGCGATGTGGATGGCCTCGGGCTCGAACGCCTTGAAGCGCTCCTGCACCGGCTCGTAGACCCCGATGGCGACCTTGATTTCGGCGTAGGTCGGCAGCGGGAAGGTCTTGAACATGCCCGGGTGGATCACCTCCACCGTGTGGCCCATTTCGCGCAGCTCCTGAACGACCCGGGTCAGGGTGCGGACCACGCCGTTGACCTGCGGCTCCCAGGCGTCGGTGGCGAGAAGGATCCGCATCGGCCGCTGGGCGTCGCGCGGCGCGGTGATCGCCTCGCGCAACCGCCGGTCCGACCGGTCGGGCTTGATCCGCTCGGCCTCGCCCATCGCCTGGGTCTGCATCCAGGCCCAGAAGGCGCCGAGCAGGGCTTCTTTGGTCGGGAAGTGGCGATAGACGGTGCGCTCGCCGACGCCGGCGTCGCGCGCGATCTCGGCGAAGCTCAGGTCTTCCAGCGAGCGGGTCTCGAGCTGGGCGCCCACGGCGCGAAGGATCTGCTCGCGCGTCTCCTCCCGCTGGCGGTCGCGCTGGCTGGCGGAGGGGGTCCTCATGGCAGGGCCACTGTCACGAGTTGCGGCGGCAAGTCAACGTGAGGTGGCGCAGCTTCAGGCGGCCAGCGGCTCGGGGGCCAGATCGGGCAGGGCGGCCCGCCGGTCGATCACGGACCAGGACCGCAGCTTGGCCCATTCCAGGATCTCCAGCCGGCCGTCGGGGTGCTCGACCAGGGCGGTGCAGCTCTCCACCCAGTCGCCGTCGTTGATGTAGGCGACGCCGTCGATGTCGCGCATCTCGGCCTTGTGGATGTGGCCGCAGATCACCCCGTCGACGCCGCGCCGGCGCGCTTCGGCCGCGACGGCCTGCTCGAAGTTCTCGATGAACTGCAGCGAACTCTTCACCCGCTGCTTCAGGAAGGCCGAGAAGCTCCAGTAGCCGAAGCCCAGTCGCCGGCGCACGCGGTTGGTCAGGGTGTTGGCCGCCAGGATGGTCCGGTAGGCCCAGTCGCCCACGAAGGCCAGCCAGCGGGCGTGCTGCACGATCCCGTCGAACTCGTCGCCGTGGGTGACCAGGAACCGGCGCCCATCCGCCGTCTCGTGGATCGCGTCCCTGGCCACCACCACGCCGCCGAAATGCACGCCGCAGAAGTCGCGGATCCGGTCGTCGTGGTTGCCGGGAACGTAGGTGACGGTGACGCCCTTGCGGGCCAGCCGCAGGAACTTCTGCACCACGTCATTGTGGCTCTGCGGCCAGTACCAGCCGCTCTTCATCTTCCAGCCGTCGACGATGTCGCCGACCAGGTAGAGGTGGTCGCACTCCATGTGGCGGATGAAGTCCAGCAACAGCTCGGCCTGACAGCCGCGGGTGCCCAGATGGATGTCGGACAGGAAGACTGTGCGGAAGCGACGGAGACCTGGATCGCTCAACTTGCGCCCCTTGCGGCCGTGGGTTCGCCTAGCCGCTAGGCTGATTGCGTGTCAGTCCCGTGAACCCCCTTGAAACTATGGCGCCGGTTTCCCTTGTGCTGGTAGGGGATACTCCAGAGAGCAGACCCCTCCCCCAGGTCGCCAGAACATTGGGTCCGATGGACGCCCGAACCTATCCCGCGAAGGCGACGCCGAAGTCGCAGCGGACGCGCGCGCGCATTCTCGACGCGGCGATGCGCCTCTTCGCCGAGATCGGCTATGCCGCGGCCACCAACGCCGTGATCGCCGACGCCGCGGGGCTGACGCGGGGCGCCATGCTCTACCATTTCGCGACGCGCGAGGAGCTGGTCGAGGCGGCCATCGCGCACATCGAGCTGAACCGCGCGCGCCTTCTGGAGCAGACGGCCGCCTCCCCGCCGCCCGGCGTCGACGCCGCCGAGCACGCCATCGACAGCTACTGGGCGCTGCTGCACGAGACGCCGTTCATCGCCTTCGCCGAACTGGAGGCGGCGGCCCGCACCGATCCCATGCTGGCCGATCGCCTGCTCACGGCGCAGAGCGCCTTCGACCATGCCCAGCTCGGCGGCGACCGGTTCGGGGCCATGGTGCAGGCCGGCGCCGACCCCCGCTTCCAGACCAGCCGCGACCTCGGTCGCTTCCTCCTGGAGGGCTTGGCCCGCGGCGCGATGACCTATGACCAGGACGCCCGCCGCGAGCGCCTGATCGCCGTGGTGAAGCGCGCCGTGCGCATGCTGAACCGCAAGGGCGACATCCACGACATCTGGATGGAGTAGGCGAAAGAGAAAGGGCCCCGCGGTCGCCCGCGAGGCCCTTGCCTTCATTCGCTGGCTTCAGCCTAGCGGCGGCCGCCGGGGCTCGCCGCCTGCTGTTGCTGCTCGGCCTGGCGCCGGCGCTGGAACAGCATCTGCTGCACCGCCGCCAGCTCGGTCTTCTCGATCGCGCCAGAGGAGTCGCGGTCGATCTGGCCGAAGAAGCCCGCCAGCTGCTTGCCGAACTGACCCTTCAGCTCCGCCTTCTGCAGCTTGCCGTCGAGGTTGTCGTCCAGCATGCCCATCATGCGGGTCTGGTTCATCAGTTCGTCGTAGTTGACCTGGTTCTTCGCGGTCTCGTCCGTCCAGCGGAAGCGAAGCGCGGTGTAGAACATCTCCTCGAAGGACTGGTCGCCCCAGACGACTTCCTTGGTCGCGTCGGGGTTGGCCGGGTTCCGCTTCGAGTTGTCGTACCAGTAATGGGCCACGAGCTTGGAGCCCGCCGGCACCTTCACCGGCTCGGCGAAGGTGTACTCGCGCTGCCAGTTGAAATCGTAGCGCGGCATGGACAGCAGCATCTTCTTCGAGCCGTCCGGATACTCGATCCAGAGGTCCGAGGCGTAGCCGCGGTAGTGGGCGTGCGGGAAGGCCGAATAGAGCAGCGCCTCCTTGGGGAACTCGACGTAGGCCGTTTCCTTGTGGCGCGCCTCGCCCGCCGGAATGACGATGGTGTTGTCGACCACCACCGTGCTCCGCATCATCAGATCGGGAAGCTCGTTGTCCTTGTAGAAGTAGAGCCCGATCTGGGACTTCTCGAGGTCTTCCTTGCCATAGGGCGTATAGTGGGCCTGGAAGGCCACGCCGCCGCCCGGGGGCAGGTAGGTGCCGACGTTGGTCGGCCAGAAGGTGGATTCAGCGCCCACCGCGTAGCCGCCGACGCCCGCGCCCCAGCGCGTCTCGTTGGCCTGCTCGCCCGGCTTCGGCATCTCCTTGATGTAGCCCGACAGATAGTGGTGCACGCCCTGGCGCGAACCGATCTTGTAGGTCGAGGCCTTGATCCACTTGCCTTCCGTCAGCGGGTTGGCCACCGCCGGTCGCTGGTACTCGACCACGCCCGAGGCGGGGATCTTGTAGGACGGGATGTCCAGGATGAGGTCCGGCTTGCCCAGCGGCCAGTCCGACACCGCCTGGCGCTGCTTGGCCAGCGGGTCGGGCCCGTCGCCGCGCGGCGCGCCGGCTTCGATCCAGTGCACCAGGGTCTTGATCTCGGCCTTCGTCAGGCTCTTGTCGTCCTTGAACTGCCCGACGTGCGGGTCGGCGTTCCAGGGCGGCATCCGGTCGGTGCGGATCACCTCGCGGATCATCGGCGAGAAGCCCTTCACCATCTCGTAGCTGGTCATCGAGAACGGCCCGATGGAGCCCGGCTGGTGGCAGCCGACGCACTTGGCCTCGAGGATCGGGGCCACGTCCTTGGCGTAGGAGATCTTCGTGTGCTGAGCCTTCTTCGCCCGCTCGGGGAAGTCGATCAGGCAGCCCGGCGATTGCTTGTTGGAGGCCAGGGCCGGACGGCCGGCGATGGTCGCGTCGATGGCGTCGGCGGTCCAGCTGTGCGTGGCCACGGCCTTCTGCACGCCGTAGTCGCGGCGGTCGTCCAGCGGACCGCGATAGACGACCTTCCAGGTCTTCGGGTCGACGACGAAGAACTCGCCGGTGCGGGTCACGCCGAGCTGTTCGCCCACCAGCTGGTTGGAGTCGAGCAGGACCGGCACGTCGAAATTGAACTCGGCGGCTTCCTTGGCCACCGCCTCGCGGCTGTCCTGCAGGGCCGAGTTCAGCATCAGGAACTCGACGCCCTGGCCCGCGTACTTGGCCTTCAGCTCGCGCACGGCCGGGGCCAGGCTGCGCGAGATCGGGCAGCCGTTGGCCTGGGTGATGATCACGATCGCCTTGGCGTCGGCCAGCCGGTACAGCTCGTGACCCATCAGGGTCTCGTCCGGCAGCATGAAGTTGTCGATCGTCGCCGGCGTCGCGGCCGAAGCGGTTTCCACCGCCGCCACATTCGCCGCATTCGTCAGCGCGCTCGCGGCCTGATCGTCAGTGGCGCAGCCATAGAGCATGCCTGCGCTGGCCAGCAGGCCCAGCACGGAAACGCGTGCTTTCGTCATCCCAATCTCCTCCCAAGGCCGTGGCCCCTTCCTGGGGCTTCGGTCCGGTCCCTGAATTCGCGGTACCCTAACCCAGCAGAACCACGTTGCACGAATATTTCTGAACAGCGTTTAGACACGATCCCTGAACGTTGATCAGGAGCGTTGCTTCTCGGTCACGATCCGTGCGCCGGCGGGGGTCTCCGGCAGGGGGCTGAAATCGACCGACGCCTCGGGACTCCGGCGCAAGATCCGTGCGCCGGAGTCGACGCATCGTGGCGAGGCTTGTCCAGTGCGAGCATGCTCGGCATGGTCCCGTTTCCACCGGGAGGGACCCCATGAGCTTCATCACGCGGCGCAAGCCGATCTCGGCCTCGCAGGTGCAGGAAGGCGGGCATGCGCTCCGCCGCACCTTGAGCTGGCCGCATCTCGTGGCGCTGGGCGTGGGCGCGATCGTCGGCACCGGCATCCTGACGCTCACGGGCGTTGGCGCGGGTCTCGCGGGCCCCGCGGTGATCCTCTCCTTCGTCATCGCCGGCGCGATCTGCGCCTGCGCGGCCCTCGCCTATGCCGAGATGGCCACGATGATGCCGGCGGCCGGCAGCGCCTATACCTATTCGTACACCGTGCTGGGCGAGCTCCTGGCCTGGATCGTCGGCTGGAGCCTGATCCTGGAATACACCGTGGTCTGCAGCGCGGTGTCGGTGGGCTGGAGCGCCTATGCCGTGGGCTTCCTCCAGAACCAGGCCGGCCTCGACCTTCCGCAGGCGCTGATCGCCGGACCGCACGCAGGCGGGCTCGTGAATCTGCCGGCCGTCTTCATCTCCCTGGCGGTCGCCGGCCTGCTGCTGGCGGGCACCCGCGAGAGCGCCAACGTGAACTTCGTGCTGGTGGTGCTGAAGCTGATCGCCCTGGCGGTGTTCGTGGTCATCGCCTTCATGGCGTTCAACGCCGGCAACTACGAACCCTTCATGCCGAACGGCTTCTGGCCGACCACCAACGCCGACGGCACGCGGGTCGGCGTCGCGGCGGCCGCGGCGATCATCTTCTTCGCCTTCTACGGCTTCGACGCGATCTCCACCGCGGCCGAAGAGGCGAAGAACCCGGGCCGGGACCTCACCATCGGCATCGTCGGCTCGATGGCCGCCTGCACGCTCATCTACATGGCGGTGGCCGGGGCGGCCCTGGGCGCGATGCCGGCCGCCGAACTGGCCAAGAGCGAGGAGCCGCTGGCGCTGGTGCTCCGCACCCTGGGCCAGCCTCTGGCCGCCGGCATGATGGCCGCCGCGGCCTTCGTGGCGCTGCCGACGGTGATCATGGCCTTCATGTTCGGCCAGAGCCGGATCTTCTTCGCCATGGCCCGCGACGGCCTGCTGCCCACCGGCCTCGCCAAGGTCAGCGGCCGCGGCGTGCCGGTGTTCGTCACCATCTTCACGGGCGTGGTGGCCGCCGCGATCGCCGGGGCCTTCCCGCTGGACGAGATCGCCGCCCTGGCGAACGCCGGGACCCTGCTGGCCTTCATCGCCACGGCGGCTTGCATGATGATCCTGCGTCGGCGGGCCCCGGAGGCCCAGCGTCCGTTCCGCACGCCGCTGTGGTGGCTGGTGGGCGCCCTGGCCATCGTGGGCTGCATCTGGCTGTTCACTAGCCTGCCGCTGACCACCATGCGCAACTTCCTGATCTGGAATGCGCTCGGGATCGTCGTCTACCTGGTTTACGGGCGAGCCAAGAGCCGCCTCGCCAAGGCCTGACGCCTACTCGGCGGGTTCGCCGGGAGGCTTCTCGGCGAGCTCGCGCAGGTACCGGCCGTATTCGCTCTTGGCCTGGAGGTCGGCGACCTTGATCAGCTCGTCGCGGCCGATCCAGCCCTGCTGATAGGCGATCTCCTCGAGACAGCCGATGCGCAGGCCCTGGCGCTGCTCGAAGGTGCGGATCAGCTCGCCGGCCTGGATCAGGCTGTCGTGGGTGCCTGCGTCCTCCCAGGCGAAGCCACGGCCCAGCAGTTCGACGTGCAGCTTGCCCTCTTCGAGGTAGACCTGGTTGAGGGCGGTGATCTCCAGCTCGCCGCGGGCCGAACGGGTCAGGGTCTTGGCGATCTCGCTGGCGCGGCCGTCGTAGAAGTAGAGGCCGGTCACGGCGTAGTTGGACTTGGGCTTCGCCGGCTTCTCCTCGATGGAGAGGGCCCGGCCGTCCGAGGTGAGCTCGACGACGCCGTATCGCTCCGGGTCGTGCACCGGATAGCCGAAGACCGTCGCGCCTTCGCTGCGCTCGCCGGCCCGGTTGAGCATCTGGCCGAAGTGCTGGCCGAAGAAGATGTTGTCGCCCAGGATCATCACGCTCGGCTCGCCGCCGACGAAGTCCTCGCCCAGCAGATAGGCCTCGGCCAGACCGCCCGGCGTCGGCTGCACCACATATTCGAACCGCACGCCGAACTGGGTCCCCTCGCCCAGCAGGCGCTTGAAGGCCGGCTGGTCCTCGGGCGTGGTGATGATCAGGATCTCGCGCACGCCGGCCAGCATCAGGACCGACAGCGGATAGTAGATCATCGGCTTGTCGTAGACCGGCAGCAGCTGCTTGGAGACCGCCAAGGTCAGCGGATGCAGGCGCGTGCCAGCGCCCCCCGCCAGGATGATGCCGCGCCTCATGCGGGGGTCGCCTCGGTTTGGGACTGCAGGTCCGCGACGATCTCGGCCAGCGCCGCGCGCCATGGACGGATCTGGACGCCGAACACGGCCTCGGTGCGCGTGGTGTCGAGCGTGCCCCGGAGAGGCCGCGTGGCCGGGGAGGGCCGCTCGGCGGTCTTCTGCGCCCCGACCTCAGGGGCGCCCGAGCCCAGGGCCAGGTCGAAGACGCCCTGCGCGAAGCCGCGCCAGGTCGTTTCGCCCGCGTTGGCGAAGTGGTGCAGGCCGAAGGCTGGATCGCCACACGGAGCCTCGGTCCACCGGCGCGCCTGCGAGAGCGTGAAGGCCGCCAGGTCGGCCGCGCTGGTCGGACGGCCGAACTGGTCGTCGACAACCTTCAGCGGCTGTCCTTCGTGGGCGAGCCTCAGCATGGTCTTCACGAAGTTCTTGCCGTGGGCCGAGACCACCCAGGAGGTGCGGATCACGACGGCGCGCGGGCAGGCGTCCAGCACCTTGCGCTCGCCTTCCAACTTGGTCTCGCCGTAGGCGTTCAGCGGGTTCGGGGCGTCCTCGACGCGGTAGGGCGCGCCCTTGGTCCCGTCGAACACATAGTCGGTCGAGAAGTGGACCAGCGCCGCGCCGGCCGAAGCGCAGGCGTGGGCGATGGCGCCGGGCGCTTCTGCGTTCACGCGTCTCGCCAGTACGCCCTCGGTCTCGGCGAGGTCCACAGCGGTATAGGCGGCCGCCAGGATCACCAGGTCGGGCCGGTGCTCGGCGACCCGGCGGGCGCAGGCCTCGGCATCGGCCAGATCGGCCTCGGCCCGCGACAGCGCCGTCACCTTCACCCCGTGCGCCTCGGCCTGGCGAAGGACCTCGCGGGCAAGCTGCCCGGTGGTCCCGAACATCAGGGCGCGGACGCTCACGCCTTCACCAGCCCCAGCCGCTCGGAATGGAAACCGCGCTGGCGGATGCGCTCGACCCAGTCGTAGTTCTCGACGTACCAGCGGACCGTCTCGGCCAGGCCCTGGTCCAGGGTCACCTTCGGCCTCCAGCCGAGCTCGCGCTCGACCTTCGAGGCGTCGATGGCGTAGCGGAAGTCGTGCGCCGGCCGATCGGTGACGAACTCGATCTTCTCGGCGTGGGCGGTGTTGCCGGGGGCGACCTTGTCCAGCTCCGCGCAGATCATCCGCACGACCTCGATGTTGCGGTGGTCGGCGTCGCCGCCGATCGCATAGGTCTCGTGCAGCCGGCCTGTCTTCAGCACCGTCAGCAGGGCGTCGGCGTGGTCGTCCACGTGCAGCCAGTCCCGCACCTGCCGGCCGTCGCCGTAGACCGGGATCGACTTGCCCTCCAGCGCCCGCGTGATCACCGTCGGGATCAGCTTCTCCGGGAATTGGTAGGGGCCGTAGTTGTTCGAGCAGTTGGTGATCACCACGGGCAGGCCGTAGGTCCGGCCCCAGGCGCGCACCAGATGGTCGGCGGCGGCCTTGGACGCCGAATAGGGGGAGGTGGGATCGTAGGGCGTCTCTTCGGTGAACTCGCCGTCCTCGCCCAGCGCCCCGAACACCTCGTCGGTCGAGACGTGGTGGAAGCGGAACGCCGACTTCGCGGGCTCCTCGAGCTTCGCCCAGTAGGCGCGGGCGACCTCCAGCAGCACTGCGGTGCCCATGACGTTCGTCTGCACGAAGTCGATCGGCCCTTCGACCGAGCGGTCCACATGGCTTTCAGCGGCCAGGTGCATCACCGCGTCGGGCCTGTGCCCGGCGAAGATCGCCTCGAGGCGGGCGCGGTCGCAGATGTCGGCCTGCTCGAACGCGTAACCCGGGTGGCCCTCGACCGAGGCGACGTTCTCCAGGTTGGCGGAATAGGTCAGCGCATCGAGGTTCACCACCTCGTGGCCGTCGTGGATAGCCCGGCGGATCACCGCCGACCCGATGAAGCCGGCTCCGCCGGTGATCAGGATCTTCATGCGGCCTTTCTGGTCGTTCGCTTTGCGGCGCCCCCGCCGCGAGTAGAACCGAGTTCACCCCTCGTCGGCCGTACTTACAGCGAAACGCCGGCCGCTCAACCCTGCAGGGTGCGCGCGGTCTTCCGTCGCAGCGCCCGGGGAGGTCGGCCGATTTCCGCAATATCGGTATGGATTCTTCGGACCAGCGGGCTTATGCGCCCGGGTCCAGACCTTGGGGGAGGCGGCGGTGCAGGGACGGACGGGAGCCATGGGCCGGCGCGGTCCGGACCTGACGGCGGGGCCCATCGGCAAGACGCTGATCCTTTTCGCCCTGCCGCTCCTGGGCTCCAACGTCCTGCAGTCCATCAACGGGTCGGCAAACGCCGTCTGGGTCAGCCACACCCTGGGCGAGTCGGCGCTCGCGGCGATCTCCAACGCGAACCAGATCTTCTTCCTCATGCTGGGGGCCATGTTCGGCCTGACCATGGCCGCGAACATCCTGATCGGCCAGGCGGTCGGCGCCCGCGACGAGGCGATGGCCAAGAAGGTGGTCGGCGCCTGCACCCTGTTCTTCGCCGTGGCGTCCAGCCTCGTGGGCCTGGCCGGCGTGCTGCTGACCCCGGCGATCCTCGACGCCATGGGCACGCCCGGGGAGGCTCGCGCCGAAGCCGTCGCCTACCTCAGCGTGATCTTCATCGCCCTGCCGCTCGTCTACTTCACCGCCTTCCTGATGATGGCCCAGCGGGGCACGGGCGACAGCCGCACGCCGTTCCTGTTCTCCATCGTGCTGGTCCTGCTGGACGTCGCGTTCAACCCGCTGCTGATCTTGGGCGTGGGGCCGCTGCCACGGCTCGGCATTGCCGGATCGGCCACCGCGACCCTGATCGCCCAGGCGGTGACGCTCTTGGCGCTGCTGACATACCTCTACCGGAGGAAGTCGATCCTGGTGCTGCGGCCGGGCGAGTTCCACCTGCTGCGCCCGGATCTCACCATCATCCGCACCCTGGTGTTCAAGGGACTGCCGATGGCCTTCCAGATGATGGTCATCAGCCTCGCCGCCGTCACCATGATGAGCCTGGTGAACGGCTTCGGCGCGCATACGGCGGCGGCCTACGGCGCGGCCGTGCAGATCTGGACCTATGTGCAGATGCCCGCCATGGCCCTGGGCGCGGCGGTCTCGACCATGTGCGCCCAGAACGTCGGCGCCGGCCGCATGGACCGGGTGGCCGAGGTTGCCCGCAAGGGGGTGATCTTCGCGGCCATCGGCACGACGGTGCTCGTCATCATCCTCGAGCTTGCCAAGCCGCTGGTGATGCACGCCTTCCTGCCGGCCGGCAGCGAGGCCCTGCCGATCGCCTCGCGGATCAACGCGATTGCGCTGTGGGGCTTCATCCCCTTCGGCGTCGCCTTCATCTTCAACGGCGTGGTGCGGGCCACCGGCGCAGTCTGGCCGCCGCTGCTGGCCATGATCATCGCGCTGTGGGTCGTGCGGGTGCCGTTCGCCACGGCGCTGCAGCCCAGCCTGGGCGCCGACGCGGTCTGGTGGAGCTTCCCGGTCGGCAGCATCGTGATGGTCACGCTCGCCGCCGGCTACTACCGCTGGGGCGGTTGGCGGAAGGCTCGCATGCTGCCCACCGCCGACAAGGTGGAAGGCGAGGCGGCCGACACCGGCCTAGCGCTGCCGATCGAGGAAGGCGAGACCGCCTGATCCTCGTCTACCGGGCGTTGCTCTCCATGAGCGCGGCGTAGGTGAGCGTCCTGAGCTCGCGCCGGATCGCATAGGTGGACGACGGGATGAGCTGGGTCATGAACACCGCCGTGACCTCCTCGACCGGATCGACCCAGAACGCCGTCGAGGCCATGCCGCCCCAGTAGAACTCGCCCTCCGAACAGGGGATCAGGGTCTTCGGCGGGTCGAACACGACGGCGAAGCCCAGGCCGAAGCCGATGCCGGCGTTGGTGCTCTCCGAGAACAGCGAGCGCGAAACCTGGGTGAGGTCGGCGCCGCCCGGAAGATGGTTCGAGGCCATCAGCCGGATGGTCTTCGGCGCAAGGATGCGCGCGCCGTCCAGCTCGCCGCCGTTCAGCAGCATGCGGGCGAAGCGCATGTAGTCGGCGGCCGTCGAGACCAGGCCGCCGCCGCCCGAGACCAGCTTGGGCGCGCCCAGGAACGGGCTGGTCGTGGGGTCGTCCTGCAGCCTCTTGCCGCCGCCGGGCAGCGCCTCGTAGCAGGCGGCGAAGCGGCTCCGCTGGTCCTCGCGGACGGAGAAGCCCGTGTCGACCATCTCCAGGGGATCGAAGATGCGTTCCTTCAGCGCGTCGGCCAGCGGCCGGCCGGTGAGCTTCTGCACCAGGTAGCCGACCACGTCTGTCGAGACCGAATAATTCCAGGCCTCCCCTGGGGAGAACTCCAGCGGCAGCTTGGCCAGCGCCTGGATCATGCCTTCAAGGTCGAGGTCGCCGAAGATCGCGTCGAGGTTCTGCTTGCGGTAGGCCGCATCGATGTTGGTGCGGTTCTGGAAGCCGTAGGTGAGGCCGGACGTGTGCCTGAGCAGGTCCACCACCTGCATCGGCCGCGCGGGCGTCGTCGTCATGTAGGGGCCCGCGCCGGCCTGGAACACGCCGAGGTTGGCCCACTCGGGGATGTGCCTGGCCACCGGATCGTCCAGGGCGACCGCGCCTTCCTCCACGAGCTGCATCAGCGCCACGCTCGTGACCGGCTTGGTCATGGAATAGATGCGGAAGACCGTGTCCTCGGCGAGGCTCACGCCGCGCTCGGGGTCCTGCTGGCCGAGCAAGCTCTGGTGGACGGTCTCTCCCTTCCGCTCCAGCAGGAACTGGGCGCAGGGCAGCCGGCCTGTGGCGATGTACTTCTCCTGCAGGAACCGGTCGATCCGGACGAGACGGTCGGGGCTGAACCCGAGGGACTTGGCCTTGCTCATGACCAGCCTTTTGCCCTTGCCTTCCCCGCGGTCGCAAGACCGACGATGAGGCCTCGGGAGGAGTCGCCATGCAGACCGTCAGTTTCGAACGCGACGGCAGGATCGCCGTCGTCACCATCGAGCGCCCGGAGCGTCGCAACGCGGTGGACGGCGCGACCGCCCGCCAGCTCTACGAAGCCTTCAAGGCCTTCGACGCGGACGAGGGGCTGGACGTCGCCGTGCTCACCGGCCGGGGCGGCTATTTCTGCGCCGGCGCGGATCTGAAGGGCGTCGCGGCCGGCGAGGGCAATCCGGTCGAGAAGGACGGCGACCTCGGGCCCATGGGCTGCACGCGGCTGAAGCTCGCCAAGCCGGTGATCGCCGCCATCGAGGGCCATGCTGTGGCCGGCGGCCTGGAAGTCGCGTGCTGGGCCGACCTGCGCGTCGCCGCCGAAGGGGCGGTGTTCGGCGTCTTCTGCCGCCGGTTCGGCGTGCCGCTGATCGACCTCGGCACGGTCCGCCTGCCGCGCCTCATCGGCCACTCCCGGGCCATGGACCTGATCCTCACCGGCCGGGCGGTGGATGCGAGGGAGGCGTTCGACATCGGCCTCTCGAACCGGCTCGCGCCGAAGGGCCAGGCGCTGGCGGCAGCCCTCGATCTCGCCCGCCAGATCTCGGCCTTCCCGCAGATGTGCCTGCGCGGCGACCGACTCTCGGCGATCGAGCAATGGTCGCTGGACTGGGACGCCGCCACCGCCAACGAGCTGACCCATGGCATGGCCGTGCTGCGCTCCGGTCAATCCCGCGAAGGGGCCAGCCGCTTCGCCGCCGGGGAGGGCCGCGGCGGCACGTTCTGAACGCCGTTGCGCATTGGCTTACGCCGTAGATAATGGCCCCGGGGATACCAATAATTCGAAACGCTGCCGTCAGGGGCAGCCCCCTGGGAGAGAGGCGCGGATGGCGTGGGATTTCGAAACTGATCCCGAGTTCCAGAAGAAGCTGGACTGGATCGAGGACTTCATGCGCGAGGAGGTGGAGCCGCTGTCCCACCTGGGCCTCGCCGCCTGGAGCTCCAAGGGCCGCGAGCTGTTCATCAAGCCGCTGCAGCGCCGCGTGAAGGACCAGGGCCTCTGGGCGTGCCATCTGGGACCTGAGCTCGGAGGCCAGGGGTTCGGCCAGCTCAAACTGGCGTTGATGAACGAGAAGCTGGGTCGCAACAGCCTCGCGCCCACCGTCTTCGGCTGCCAGGCGCCCGACACCGGCAACGCCGAGATCATCGCCCACTACGGCACCGAGGCGCAGAAGGAGCGCTGGCTGAAGCCGCTGCTCGAGGGCGACATCCGCTCGGCCTTCTCGATGAGCGAGCCGACCGGCGGTTCCGACCCGCTGACCTTCCGCACCACCGCGGTGCTGGACGGCGACGAGTGGGTGATCAACGGCGAGAAGTGGTTCTCCACCAACGCGAGCCGCTCCAAGCTGCTGGTGGTCTATGCCGTCACCGATCCCGACGCGAAGGACCCGTACCGGCGCACCTCGATCTTCCTCGTCCCAACCGACACGCCAGGCGTGGAGATCATCCGCAACGTGGCCGTCGGCGCGGGCGGCGAGATCGGCGGAGGCAATGAGGGCTACGTCCGCTACGACAATGTCCGCGTGCCGCACGACGCCCTGCTGGGCGAGCGGGGCGGGGCGTTCGTGATCACCCAGGTGCGGCTGGGCGGGGGCCGCGTCCACCATGCGATGCGCACCGTCGGCGCCTGCAGGCACGCGCTGGACCTGATGTGCCGCCGGGCGGTCTCGCGGATGACGCGCGACGGTCGCCTGGCCGATCTCCAGATGGTGCAGGAGCAGATCGCCGAGAGCTGGATCGCCGTGGAGAGCTTCCGCCTGCTGGTGCTGCGCACCGCCTGGCTGATCGACAGGCACAAGGACTACAACAAGGTCCGCAAGGACATCGCCGCCATCAAGGTGGCCATGCCCAAGGTCTACCATGACGTGGCCACGAAGGCGGCGCACCTGCACGGGGCGCTGGGCGTCTCGAACGAGATGCCCTTCATGCACATGGTCAATTCCAGCCTGGTGATGGGCATCGCCGACGGGCCCACCGAGGTCCACAAGGTGACGCTCGCCAAGCAGATCCTGAAGGACTACGCCCCGGAGAACGACCTCTTCCCGAGCTACCACATCCCGCGCCTGCGGGCGGAGGCCGAGAAGCGGTTCGCCAGCGAACTGGCGGAGATCCGGTCCCACTACGCCGAGCGCCGGCAGGTGCGCGCACCCGCCGAGTAGGAGTTAGAGTGACGGCATGAGCGACAAGACCTCCACGAGCCCCTGGCCCGTCATGAGCATCGCCGAGGCGCACGCCAGGCTGACGGGCCTCGGCGCGCCCTTCGAGATCGAGGAGGCGGTGATCCGCGGCGTGCGCACGCGGACGTGGAAGAACGCGCCGCCGACCCTGCGCGACATCTTCCTCAACGGCCAGCGGTTCAAGGACCGGGAGTTTCTTGTCTACGAGGACGACCGCGCCACCTATGACGCCTACGGCCGCGCCACGATCGCGCTGGCGCATCGGCTGATCGCCGACGGGGTGAAGAAGGGCGACCGCGTCGCCGTCATCATGCGCAACCTGCCCGAATGGCCGGTGGCGTTCTGGGCCGGCCAGCTCTGCGGCGCCATCGTGACGCCGCTGAACGCCTGGTGGACCGGGCCCGAGCTGGAGTACGGCCTGGCCGATTCCGGCGCCAAGGTCGCCATCGTCGACGACGAGCGCCTGGAGCGCGTCGCAGGCTTCCTGGAGAGCCTGCCCGACCTGAAGAAGGTCTATGTCGCCCGCCATCCGGGCGGAGCCCTGCCGCCGCGGACGGAGCGGCTGGAGGACGTGATCGGCAAGGTCAACGACTGGGGCAAGCTGCCGGAACAGGCGCTGCCGGACGTGCCGCTTTCGCCCGACGACGACGCCACCATCCTCTACACCTCGGGCACGACGGGGAAGCCGAAGGGCGCGCTCGGCACCCACCGCAACATGACGTCGAACGTCGGCGCGGGCGGCATCTCGGCGGCGCGGAACTTCCTGCGGGCGGGCGAGCCCCTGCCTGAGCTGGACGCCACCAAGCTGCCCCAGCGGGTGTCGCTGCTGGTGGTTCCGATGTTCCACGCCACCGGCCTGTCCTCGACCATGGGCCCGACCATGAATGCCGGCGGCAAGCTGGTGCTCATGCGCCGCTGGGACGCGGAACCCGCCATGCAGCTCATCGAGCGCGAGAAGGTGACCGCCACCGGCGGCGTGCCCACCATCGCGTGGCAGCTTATCGAGCATCCGGCGCGGGCCAACTACGACCTCTCGTCCCTGCTCAGCGTCACCTACGGCGGGGCGCCGTCGGCGCCCGAACTGGTGCGGAAGATCGCCGAGACCTTCCCAGGCTCCCAGCCCGGCAACGGCTGGGGCATGACCGAGACCACCGCAACCTTCACCTCCCACCTCGGCAAGGACTACGAGGCCCGTCCCGACAGCGCCGGGCCCGCAGCCCCGGTCGGCGAGATGGAGATCCGCGACCCGGCCGACGGCAGGAGCGTCCTCCCGCCGGGCGCGGTGGGCGAGCTCTGGGTGAAGGGGCCGCAGGTCGTGAAGGGCTACTGGAACAAGCCCGACGCCACGGCCGAGACCTTCGTCGATGGCTGGCTGCGCACGGGCGATCTCGCGCGGCTCGACGAGGAGGGCTTCCTGTTCATCATCGACCGGGCCAAGGACATGCTGATCCGCGGCGGCGAGAACATCTACTGCGTCGAGGTGGAGAACGTCCTCTACGAGCACCCCGAGGTGATGGACGCCGCGCTCATCGGCCTGCCGCACAAGACGCTGGGGGAAGAGCCCGCCGCGGTGGTCCACCTGCGGCCAGGCGGCACGGCCACGGAACAGGAGCTGAAGGATCTCGTCCGCTCCAGGCTCGCGGCCTTCAAGGTCCCGGTGAAGGTCGCCTTCTGGCCCGAGACCCTGCCGCGCAACGCCAACGGCAAGATCATGAAGGGCGAGCTGAAGCAGGCCTTCGCCGAGGCGAGCGAGGCCGCCTGATCCAGCCGGTTCAGTCGCAGGACTGGCGCGGGCCGCTCGGTCCGCCTAGACCTTCGGGATGACCATCCGGACGACAGAATGACCCGGCCGCTGATCGTAGGCCTCGGCGGGACGGTCCGGCCCGGCTCGTCCAGCGAGCGGGCGCTGGCGGCCAGCCTGCGGCGCTGCGAGGCGCTGGGCGCCGAGACGCGGCTGCTGGGCGGCGAGTTCATCTCGACCCTGCCGATCTTCGATCCGCGCCCCAGCGAGGTGACCGAAGCCCAGAAGGCCCTGGCCGAGCTGGTCGGCCGCGCCGACGGCGTGATCGTGGCCAGTCCCGGCTACCACGGCTCCATCTCGGGCGTGGTGAAGAACGCCCTGGACACCCTTGAGCTCACCCGCTCCGACGCCGCGCCCTACCTCTCCGGCAAGCCGGTCGGAACGATCATCACCGCCGACGGCTGGCAGGCGGCGGGAACCACGCTGAGCGCGCTTCGGGCCATCATTCATGCCCTGCGTGGCTGGCCTACGCCGTTCGGCGCCGCGCTGAACGCCACCACCGATCTCTTCGAAACGACCGGCGCCCCGAAGGACGCCAAGGACGCCTGGCAGCTCGACACCGTCGCCGAGCAGGTGATGGAGTTCGCGCGGATGCGCGCCGGGGCGCGCCCCTAGGCGGGGATCGTCAGCCCGCGCTGCACCGCGGGACGCGCAAGGCCGCGCTCAAGCCAGGCCGGCAAATTCCTGAGCGTGTCGAACGCGACCAGGTCGCGCGCCTCGTAGAAGCCGATCAGGTTGCGCACCCAGCCCAGCGTGGCGACGTCGGCGATGGTGTAGTCGTCGCCCATGATCCAGTCGCGGCCTTCCAGCCGGCCGTCGAGCACGCCGAGCAGCCGTTTGGACTCCTCGACGTAGCGCTGAAGCGGGCGCTTGTCCTCGTACTCGCGGCCCGCGAACTTGTTGAAGAAGCCCAGCTGGCCGAACATCGGGCCGATCCCGCCCATCTGGAACATCACCCACTGGATCGTCTCCCAGCGGGCCGCCGGGTCCGCCGGGATCAGCTTGCCCGTCTTGTCGGCCAGGTAGAGCAGGATGGCGCCCGACTCGAAGAGGCCGATCGGCTTCCCGCCCGGCCCGTCGGGATCGATGATCGCCGGGATCTTGCCGTTGGGGTTGAGCGACAGGAACTCGGGAGTCTTCTGCTCGTCCTTGCCGAAGTCGATCTTGTGCGGCTCGTAGGCCAGGCCAAGCTCCTCCAGCATGATCGAGACCTTCACGCCGTTCGGCGTCGGCAACGAATAGAGCTGGATCACGCCGGGGACCTTCGGGGCCCAGCGGCGGGTGATCGGGAAGGCGGACAGGTCGGCCATGGTCGCTCCATCGGATGAGCGCCGAAAGATGTGCATGGCCGACGAGCTGCACAATGAGCATCGGCTGAACCCAGGCCGTCCCGGCGCATTCCCAAGCGCATGGGCGAGCTCCGCATCGGCTGCTCGGGCTGGGTCTACAAGGACTGGACCGGCCCCTTTTATCCCGAAGGGACGAAGGACAAGGACCGTCTGGCCTACTACGTCACCCGGTTCGACACCGCCGAGATCAACGCCAGCTTCTATCGCCTGCCGTCCGAGGCGATGGTCGAAGGCTGGCGCGACCGGACGCCGGACGACTTCGTCTTCGCCTGGAAGGTCAGCCGCTTCATCACCCACAACAAGAAGCTGAAGGACTGCGACGACTCCGTAGACCTGGTCTTCGGCCGCATGGCGCCGCTCGGCGGAAAGCTGGGCCCGGCGCTCATACAGCTGCCGCCGATGCTGAAGCGAAACGACGACCGGCTGGCGGGTTTCCTGAAGCTCTTGCCGCCTGGCCGCGCCACCGTCGAGTTCCGCCACCCGTCCTGGTACGACCCGACCGTCTTCCGGATCCTTTCGGACTTCGACGCGGCGCTGTGCGTCTCGGATCATCATCACGCGCCGGCGCCCTGGGAGCTCACCGCGTCCTGGGCCTACGTCCGCGGCCACGGCCCCGGCGGCCGCTACTTCGGCCGCTACTCCGATGAAGAGCTGCAAGGCTGGGCCGAGCGCATCGCCGGCTGGCGGGCCCGGGGGCTCGACGTCTTTGCTTACTTCGACAACGACATCAAAAGCGCCGCCCCCCACGACGCGCTGACGCTGAAGGCCCTTACGGCCAAGCGCTGATCCGTCGCACCCGCCGTCCGGTGCATCGCCGAACGCCGATCACATATCGGGCTGCGCGCATTGGCGCGTTGTGATCGTTCGCCCGATCCCCTAATTTTTTGAAAGGGATGGGTTGGTTAGAGTGCGAGATATGCCGACCGAGACCTATCCTTTCGCCTTCAGCGCCGAGCCGGACTCCACCTTCGGTCCGCAGGCTTTCCTGAACGCCGATCAGCGTGGCGCAACCGCCGGCGGCAAGCCCAGCTACACCATAGACCGGGCGGCCAAGCAGCTCACCGGCTTCGACCCCGTCACAGGGAATCCGTACGGCGGCTGGGGAACGGTGGGCCAGGCGTTCACCGTCACCTACGCCTTTCGCGCCAGCGCGCCGCTCGACATGCCCGGCGACACCGAAGGCTTCTCGCGCTTCAACGCCGCCCAGATCGCCCAGGCCGAGCTCGGCCTGCAGGCCTGGTCGGACGTGGCCAACATCCGCTTCGTCCGGGTGGGTTCGGGCGTGGCCGGCGAGACCGCCTACTCGAACAACGCCGCCATCCTGTTCGGCAACTATTCGTCCGGTGAGGAAGGCTCTGCGGCGTTCGCCAACTTTCCGGGCAACACCAGCGCCAGCTCCACCTCGGGGGACGTCTGGGTCAACAACAGCATCGGCTACAACGCCAATCCGTCCGCGGACAATCGCGGCGCCCACGTGCTGGTGCACGAGATCGGCCACGCCATCGGCCTCGCGCACCCGGGCGAGTACGACGCCGACGCCGACACGACCTTCACCTATGCGCAGCACGCCGAGTACTATGAGGACTCGGGCCAGTACACGGTGATGAGCTACTTCAGCGAGGCCAACACCGGGGGCAATTTCATGGGCCGCTACTCGGCCGCGCCGCTGCTGGACGACATCGCCGCGGCCCAAGTCGAGTACGGGGCGAACATGACCACCCGGACCGGCGACACGGTCTATGGCTTCAATTCGACAGCCGGCCGTGACTGGTACGCGGCGACTTCCTCCTCGAGCCGCGTCGTGTTCGCGGTCTGGGACGCCGGCGGCGCCGACACCCTCGACTTCTCGGGCTACGCGCAGAACCAGGTCATCGACCTGCGGGAAGGCTTCTTCTCGAACGTCGGCGGGCTGACCGGCAACGTCGCGGTTGCCAAGGGGGCCGTGATCGAGAACGCCAAGGGCGGTCTCGGCGCCGACAAGATCAATGGCAACGCCGTGGCCAACGCCATGTTCGGCGGCGCGGGCGGCGACACGCTGGCCGGCGACGGCGGCGCCGACTACCTGCGCGGCGAGGACGGCGACGACTGCCTGATGGGCGGGGCCGGCTTCGACGACCTGCACGGCAACCTCGGCAACGACATCGTCATCGGCGGCGACACTGAAGACTGGGTCGTCGGCGGCCAGGGCAACGACCGTCTTTACGGCGACGAAGGCCACGACGTGGTGCTGGGCAATCTCGGGAACGACAGCCTCGAGGGCGGCGTCGGCAACGACGTAGTCCGCGGCGGCCAGGGCGACGACGTCCTGCTGGGCGGCGACGGCTGGGACTACATGGCCGGCGACCGCGGCTCCGACACCATCACCGGCGGCGCGGGCATGGACACCTTCCACACCTTCTCGGGCGCCGGCCTCGATCGGGTCACCGACTTCAACTACTGGGAAGGCGACCGGGTGAACGTGCTGGCGGGGACAAGCTACACCACCTACCAATCCGGCGCGGACACCATCGTCGACATGGGCGGCGGAGATCGGATGGTGCTGGCGGGCGTGCAGCTCGCGAGCCTGCCGTCGGGCTGGCTCTTTACCTGACGGCTCCGCACAAGACCGTTTTCAGCGGTCGCGTTCCGGCTTATATGACGAAACCTCACCGCCCGGCCGAAAGGCCGGGCGCCTTCGTTTCCGGAATGCCGAAATGACCCAGATCCTGATGCCCAAGGCGACCGCCGTCTGGCTGGTGGACAATACCTCGCTGACGTTCGACCAGATCGCCGACTTCTGCGGCCTGCACCCGCTCGAGGTGAAAGGGATCGCCGACGGCGAGGTGGCGCGCGACATCCGCGGCGCCGACCCGATCGCCAACGGCCAGCTCAGCCGCGACGAGCTCGACAAGGCCGAGAAGAACGACAAGTACCGCATGGTGGCCCAGAAGAGCCGCCACGCCGAGCTGCTGAAGCCGGTCAAGAAGGCGCCGCGCTACACGCCCGTGTCGCGCCGTCAGGATCGCCCGGACGCGATCGCCTGGTTCCTGCGCAACCACCCGGAAGTGCCGGACAGCCAGGTCGCCCGCCTGCTGGGCACCACCAAGGCCACCATCGACCAGGTGCGCAATCGCAGCCACTGGAACTCGGCGAACATCAAGCCCGTCGATCCCGTGACGCTGGGCCTGGCGACCCAGCTCGAGCTGGACGCCGTGGTCCGCAAGGCCGCGGACAAGCGCGCTAAGGAAGCCGCTCGCCGGGGCGAGATCGATCCTGACGGCCCGACGCTGCGTCCGGCGTCCGAAACCGGCGTCGTCGACGACGAAGACCACGCCGAAACCGAAGCGCCGGCGTTCGCCGACGACCTCGACGACGAGGAAGATTGATTGCGGAGTGATCCCTCCCCTCGGGGAGGGATCTGAACCTCAGTGCAGCTGATCGCTGAGGGTTTCGATCTGCTCCTTCAGCCTGAGCTTCTGTCGCTTGAGTTCCTTGAGCCTGAGCTCGTCGGCGTAAGGCCTGCGCATCTCGTCCTGAATGGCCTGTTCGAGAGACTGGTGGCGCGATCCGAGTTCACGGATCCGGGCATCTAACGCCATGGCTGGAGAGCCTCCTCGTTGGTGGACGGCAGACAAGTGAACACCCGCTTCCCGGCGCTGTCAGATCACATATGTTTGCAGCCGGCGGCCTGAAGCTGGGCCGCGCCTCAGGACGTTGGGGACCTTCCGCATGCCGAGTTCCGACCGGCTCATCGTGGGCATAACCGGCGCTTCGGGCGTCGCATACGGCCTGCGGGTGCTCGACGCCTGCCGCGAGCTGGGGGTCGAGAGCCATCTCGTGGTCAGCCGCTCGGCGGCGCTGACGCTCGCCGATGAGACTGGCCTCGCCGTTTCCGACCTCCAGGCCAGGGGCGACGTCGCTTACAAGGTCACGGACGTGGGCGCCGCCATCGCGTCCGGGTCGTTCCGCACCCTGGGCATGATCGTCGCGCCTTGCTCGGTGCGGACGATGAGCGAGATCGCCACCGGCGTGACCTCGTCCCTGCTCACCCGTGCCGCCGACGTAACGCTCAAGGAGCGGCGGCCTCTGGTGCTGATGGTGCGCGAGACGCCGCTGCACCTTGGCCACCTGCGCACCATGGTCCGGCTGGCCGAGATGGGCGCCGTCATCGCCCCGCCCATGCCGGCGTTCTACGCCAAGCCGCAAAGCCTCGCCGAGATGGTGGACCAGTCGGTCGGCCGCGCCCTCGACCTCTTCGGCCTGTCATGGAAGCCTGTCAGGCGCTGGGGCGAGGACGTGGGTCCGATCCGCGGCGCCGTCGAGGACTGAGGCATGGACATCTGGGACTGGGCGCTCGAGGCCTACGCGCAGCCGGGAGCGCCGGAAGCTTGCCTCTCGCTGCAGGACGAGCACGGGCAGAATACCCCGCTCCTCCTGTGGGCGGTCTGGGCGGAAGCGTCCGACCCGGGCCTGCTCGCGCGGGCCGCCGATTGCGCCCGGTCGTGGGACGAGGTCGCCGTCACACCGCTGCGCCGGATACGCCGCACGCTGAAGCCTAGCCATCCGCCGGTGGCCGACGCGGCCCGCGAGGCCTTGCGGGAAGAGGTCAAGGCGGCCGAACTGCGCGCCGAGCGCGTGCTGCTGGAAACCCTCGCCGGCCTCGGGCCATCAGGGGGCGGCGCCTCGACCCTGGAGGCTCTCGAAGGCGCCAGTCGCGCCTGGGGGCCGCCCGCCCCCCGCGAGGCTCTGGCTGTACTGGCCGCGGCGCTCGGGTAGGATCGTCCAACACCCATGATCGACTATTCGACCTTCACGGAAGACGCCCTGCTCGCCCGGCTGCGGGACCTGCAGCAGGACCACGCCGACTTCGATGCCGCGATCCACGCGCTGTCTGCGACGCCGATGCCCGACCTGCTGCTGATCGGCCGCCTGAAGCGGAAGAAGCTGGCGCTGAAGGACGAGATCTCCCGCGTCGAGAGCTATCTCACCCCCGACATCATCGCCTAGGGGGCGGCGCGCCGCGCGCGCTTCTGGGCGAACATCGCCGCGTCCGCTTCGGCCAGCAGCGCCTCGGGCTCCGCCTCGGCGCTGAGCTGGCGCACGCCATAGCTGATGTGCAGCGGCGCCGACCATTCGCCGAACGACAGGGGCTCGCCCTCGATCGCCCGGGCCAGGGCCGCGGCCTTGGTCTGGGCCGTGACATGGTCGGCCTGGACCAGGATGACGCCGAATTCGTCGCCGCCCAGGCGTCCCACCACGTCGCTTTCCCGCACATTGGCCATCAGGCGCTCGGCGACCGCCTGCAGGGCCGCATCGCCCGCGGCATGGCCGAAGCGGTCGTTCACCCGCTTGAAGCCGTCCAGATCGAAGAACACGAGGCTGGCGGGCGAGCCGTAGCGCTGCGCGAAGGTGCGGACGCGCGAGAGCTCCCGCACGAAGGCCCGGCGATTGAGGAGCGGGGTCAGCGCGTCGCGATCGGCCAGGCCCTCCACCTCGGAGAGGCGGGCCTTCAGCCGGCCGACCTCGCCGCGCAGGTCGTCGATCTCGCCGAGCAGCGTCTGCACCGCCGCGCGCACCGGCGGCGTGAGTTCGGCTTCCGTCAGCCCGAGGAACGCTGCGCTGTCCGCCTTGGCCGCCGGGGCAGGACCGCGCGCGCTCGCCTCTGCAAGCGCCCGGCGCCGGATCTGCGAGAACGGCTCGTTGCGCGCGCCCGTGATTTTCATGCCGTGATCTTCATCGAGCGGTCCGGGGATTCCTGCAGGAGAATCAACGCGTGGAAACCGACTTCGGCGAAAGTAGCCCTCCTCGGTTGCCCGCGCAAAGCCGGCGCCTATACTCCGCGCCCTTCCGGGGACGGCTAGCAGGACCTGAGCACGACATGAGCGCAACCGCCGCGCCCGTCGCCATCATCATGGGCAGCCGCTCGGACTGGCCCGTGCTGAAGCACGCCGCCGAGCTGCTGGAGACGCTCGGCGTCGCCTACGAAGCCAAGGTGGTTTCCGCCCACCGGACGCCGGACCGCATGTACGAGTTCGCCAAGGCCGCGAAGGGCCGCGGGGTCAAGGTGATCATCGCCGCCGCCGGCGGCGCCGCCCACCTGCCGGGCATGACCGCCTCCCTCACCGACCTGCCGGTGCTGGGCGTGCCCATCGAGTCCAAGACGCTGAAGGGCATGGATAGCCTGCTCTCCATCGTCCAGATGCCGGCGGGCATCCCCGTGGGCACGCTGGCGATCGGCGAGGCCGGCGCCAAGAACGCGGCCATCCTGGCCGCCAAGATCCTGGCCCTCTCCGACGCCGCGGTGGCGGAGCGGGTGGCCGACTTCACCGCGCGCCAGACCGAGAGCGTCGCCGAAACCGTCGAGGACTGAGCACTCCCATGGCTGCGTTTCCGCTCCCGCCGGGCTCCGTCATCGGCATCCTGGGCGGGGGACAGCTCGGCCGGATGCTGGCCCAGGCCGCCGCGCGCCTGGGCTTCGACGTCGCGATCCTGGACCCGGAGCCGGACGGGCCGGCCGCGCGCGTGGCGGCCCACAGCATCGTCGGAGCCTACGACGATCCCGACGCGCTGAAGGCCCTGGCCGACCTGGCCGACGTGATCACCTATGAGTTCGAGAACGTGCCGGCCGGGGCGGTCGAGCGCCTGCTCTCGATGGGCGTCGAGGTTGCGCCCGGCCTCCAGGCGCTGCAGGTCGCCCAGGATCGCGGCAACGAGAAGAGTTTCCTGAACGGTCACGGCGTGCCGACCGTCGGCTACACCGTCGCGATCGGCCCCGGAGAGGCGGTCGAAAGCGCGCGCCGGGTCGGCGTCCCCTGCCTGATGAAGACCATGCGCGAGGGCTATGACGGTAAGGGCCAGCGCTGGATCGAGCATCCGGACGAGGCCTTCCAGGCGTTCCAGGACCTTGGCGGCGTGCCCGTCATCCTGGAGGAGGCGGCCGACTTCGTGCGCGAGCTGTCGGTCATCGCCGCCCGCGGCCGCGGGGGCGAGATCGCCGTCTATCCGCTGGGCGAGAACCACCACGAGAAGGGCATCCTGCGCCGGACCCTCGCGCCCGCACAGGTTTCGCCCCAGCTGGCCGGCCAGGCCGAGCGGATCGCCATCCGCATCCTGGAGGGCCTGACGTACGTCGGCGTGATCGGCATCGAGCTGTTCGAGATGCGCGACGGCGGCCTGCTCGCCAACGAATTTGCGCCCCGGGTGCACAACACCGGCCACTGGACGCAGGACGGCTGCGAGGTCGACCAGTTCGAGCAGCATATCCGTGCTGTCGCCGGCTGGCCGCTCGGCCCCACCGCGCCCATCGCGCGCGTCGAGATGCTGAACCTGCTCGGCGACGAGGCCGAGGGCTGGAAGAGGTTCGCCGCCGAGCCAGAGACCCGCATACACCTCTACGGGAAGCACAAAGCCAAGCCCGGCCGCAAGATGGGCCACGTGAACAAGGTGAAGCCGCTGCGCTGAATGTCAGGTTGACCTGACATGGCGAAGATGTAAGGTGTTGCTGACATTCTCAGGAGGCCGGCATGTTCGACCGCACGCCCGAGGGCCGCTATCGTCTGCGCACTACGATGTTCTTCCTGGGCTACGGCAGCGTGAACGTCGCAGCCATGCTCGGCGCCTTCGACGACATCGCCCGGCCGGGAGCCTGGCTGCTGGCGCTTGCCGTCGCAGCTCCGGTGGCGGGTCAGATGTGGGCGGCGCTGGAACTCATGCGGCAGAGCGACGAGTACGTGCGCGCGCTCATGGCCAAACGCTTCATCATCGCGGCCGGCCTGGCCATGTCGCTCTTCAGCGCCTGGGGGTTCGCGGAGAGCTACGCACACGCAGCCCACCTGGAAGGTTGGCTGATCTATCCCCTGTTCTGGGCCTGCTATGGCTTCGCCTCCTGCACGGTGAAGACGAGCCGGGTGTGAAGAACCGTCTGCGCGAACTCAGGTCCGCCCGCGGCTGGACGCAGGCCGATCTCGGCGAGCGGCTGGGCGTCTCCCGCCAGGCAGTCATCGCCATCGAGAGCGACAAGCACGATCCTTCGCTGGCGCTGGCCTACAAGATCGCCGCGCTGTTCGGCGAGCCGGTCGAGGCGATCTTCGACAATCCCTATTCGGCCGGCTGACGCCCGTACCGCATCCGGCTCAGCGTTCCGGCCGCCTGGGTCAACCAGTCGCCGGGCTTGAAGCCGCCAGTGGCCTTCCACTTTTCGTAGGCCATGACGTTCTCGATGCGGCGGTCGACGAACTGCAGCGCCGCCTTGCGGCCGGAAGACAGGCGGATGGCGAAGGCGCCCGTGAGGATGCCGGCCAGGATCGCCCGTTTCGAGTAGTGGTTCTCGTCGGTGGCGACGTCGCCGGCCCAGCGCCACAGCACGTCGGCGCTCTCCCAGGCGAGCTTTCCCCCCAGATGCAGGTTCTGCGGCAGGCTGAGCCAGCCCAGCCACCGCCGCAGCGCCGGCTCGTCGGTGGAGGCGGCGTCCAGGCGCGCCTCACAGGCCCGCCGGATGCGCTCGCGGATCTTAAGGCTCGCCGGATCGACGTCGGCCAGCATGGCGAGGGCCCGCTGGTCGTGCCGTCGCGAGAGCAGGGCGGCCAGGTCCGCCGGACCGTTCGGCAGGAGAAGTTCGGTCTCGCCCTCGGTGAGGCCCAGGCGTTTGCCGGCGTGCTTCACCATCAGGCGCGTCCAGCCGTGCGCGGGGCTCAGCTTCAGCGCCTCGTCCAGCAGCTTCTGCTCGGTTGTCTCGGCCCAGCCCTGGGCGTCGGCGGCTTCGGTCATGCTCTTATCCTAGCCCCTTGCGAAAGCGTCGTCTCGGCGTGGACTCGGGCTTTCGCTTCTGCTATCCCGCCGCGCTCAAACCCGAAGGCCCAAAACCTTCGGGCGTAGTGTTTTTGTTTCGCTCGCCGCTCTTACCGGGCCGGGGCGGGCGGTTCGAGCGACAACAGGAGAGAGACCTCTGGTTCAGATTTTCGTCCGCGACAACAACGTCGACCAGGCCCTCAAGGCGCTGAAGAAGAAGATGCAGCGCGAGGGCTCGTTCCGCGAGATGAAGCGGCACGTGCACTATGAAAAGCCGTCCGAGAAGCGCGCCCGCCAGAAGGCGGAAGCCGTGCGCCGGGCGCGCAAGCTGGCCCGCAAGCGCGCTCAGCGCGAAGGCCTGATCGTGGCGCCGAAGAAGCCCAGCCGTTAAGGGCTTCGACGACCCGATCGATGTTTTGCAGAGGCCGCGCCGCCCGGGCGCGGCCTTTCGCATGTCTGGCCCCCCACAGCGAAGCTTTCCGCGGCGCACCGTCGCGTAATCCATGGCCTCGCTGGTGGAACACTGGTCGGACGCCTATCTTTAGGTCCTAAGAGAACCCTCGAAAGCGGTCCGAACGGATGAACCTGCGCAATTTCGTGATCTGGGGCGTCATCGTCGTCGTCCTGATCGGCCTCTACAGCATGATGACGGGCGGCGGCCGCGGCGCGACCGGCGCCGGCGAGCTCAGCTATTCCCAGACGCTGTCGAAGGTGAACAACGGCGAGGTCGCCAAGGCCATCATCCGAGGCGCGGCTGTCGAGATCACCGACAAGTCCGGCAAGACCTTCACGACCATCACGCCGGCCGACCAGGAAGACCTGGTGAAGCGGCTGGAGGCGCAGGGGGCCGACATCGCGGTGAAGCCCGCCGGCGGCTTCACCTTCATGAGCCTGCTGATCAATCTGCTGCCGATCCTGCTGCTGATCGGCGTGTGGATCTTCTTCATGCGCCAGATGCAGGGCGGCGCCCGCGGCGCCATGGGCTTCGGCAAGTCCAAGGCTCGGCTGCTGACCGAGAACAAGAACCGCGTCACTTTCGAGGACGTCGCCGGCGTCGACGAGGCCAAGGAAGAGCTGCAGGAGGTCGTCGACTTCCTGAAGGACCCCCAGAAGTTCCAGCGCCTGGGCGGCAAGATCCCCAAGGGCGCCCTGCTGATCGGTCCGCCGGGCACCGGTAAGACCCTGATCGCGCGCGCCGTCGCGGGCGAGGCGGGCGTGCCGTTCTTCACCATCTCGGGCTCGGACTTCGTGGAGATGTTCGTGGGCGTGGGCGCGAGCCGCGTGCGCGACATGTTCGAACAGGCGAAGAAGAACGCCCCCTGCATCATCTTCATCGACGAAATCGACGCCGTCGGCCGGCACCGCGGCGCGGGCCTCGGCGGCGGCAACGACGAGCGCGAGCAGACGCTGAACCAGCTGCTGGTCGAGATGGACGGCTTCGAGGCGAACGAGGGGATCATCCTGATCGCCGCCACCAACCGCCCCGACGTCCTGGACCCGGCCCTGCTGCGTCCCGGCCGCTTCGACCGCCAGGTCGTGGTGCCGAACCCCGACATCAACGGCCGCGAACGCATCCTGCGCGTCCACATGAAGAACGTGCCCCTGGCCGCCGACGTCGAGGTCAAGGTCATCGCCCGCGGCACGCCGGGCTTCTCGGGCGCCGACCTGGCCAACCTGGTCAACGAGGCCGCCCTGATGGCCGCCCGGAAGAACCGCCGCATGGTCACCATGCGCGACTTCGAGGACGCCAAGGACAAGGTCATGATGGGCGCCGAGCGCCGCTCCATGGTCATGACCGAGGACGAGAAGAAGCTGACCGCCTACCACGAAGGCGGCCACGCCCTGGTGGCGCTGAACGTCCCGGCCACCGACCCGGTGCACAAGGCCACCATCATCCCGCGCGGCCGCGCGCTCGGCATGGTCATGCAGCTGCCCGAGCGGGACAAGTTCTCGATGTCCTACGAGCAGATGACCTCGCGCCTGGCCATCCTGTTCGGCGGCCGCGTCGCCGAGGAGCTGATCTTCGGCAAGGACAAGATCACCTCGGGCGCTTCGTCCGACATCAGCCAGGCGACCAAACTCGCCCGCGCGATGGTCACCAAGTGGGGCTTCTCGGACAAGCTGGGCTCGGTGGAGTACGGCGAGAACCAGGAAGAAGTGTTCCTGGGCCACTCGGTCGCCCGCAACCAGAACGTCTCGGAAGAGACCGCCAAGATCATCGACGAAGAGGTCCGGCGGCTGGTGGAAGGCGGCGAGCAGGAAGCCCGGCGCATCCTCACCGAGAAGATGGACGAGCTGCACACGCTGGCGAAGGCGCTGCTCGAGTACGAAACCCTCACGGGCGAGGAGATCATCAACGCCCTGAAGGGCATCGCGCCCAAGCGGGACGACGCCGAGGCGAAGCGGCCGGCCGGTCCGGCGGTGGCGGTGCCCATCTCGCCCCGGCCCAGCGCGGAGCCGGCGTAAGGATCAAGGCGGCCCTTCCCGGGCCGCCTTTTTCTTGTGAGCTAACCCACGAAGATCCAGTCGCCGGTGAGGCTGGAGGCCTGCACGCCGACCAGCACCACCTGGGCGCCGCCGCTCACCGTCACGATCGTGTCCGCACCGGACTGGGCCACTGTGTAGGTGTTGCCGGGGTCCAGCCGGATGCGGTCGCCTTCGGCGCGGTTGAAGTCGGTCACCCTGTCGAGCCCGGCCTCGCCGAAGCTGTTGAAGATGTCCGCCCCCGCGCCGCCGGTGAGGGTGTCGCTCCCCCGGTCGCCCGAGAGGAAGTCGGCGCCGTCGCCGCCGCGCAGCACGTCGTCGGCCTGGCCCCCGCGCACGACGTCGTTTCCAGCGCCGCCCTCCGCGGTGTCGGCGCCGAGATTGCCCAGCACGACATCCGCGCCGTCGTCGCCGAACAGGCGGTCGCCTCCCTGGCCGCCGACCACCCAGTCGCCGTCCTGACCGCCGTGCACCGTGTCGTCGCCGAGATTGCCGTGCAGGTCGTCGAAGGCGAAGCCGCCGAAGATCAGGTCGTTCCCGTCCTCGCCGCGGATGAAGTCCGAGCCGTCGCCCGCGGTCGCCCCCGGCGTCAGGCGGTGGATGTCTCCGTCCAGCCCGATGGCGTAGAGCCGCCCGCGACCGTCCACCGCGAAGGAGGCGATCTGGTCCAGGTCGCCGCCGGTCACCGTGATCTGGTCGTTGCGGTTCAGGAAGTCCTGCGCCTGCCCACCCGCGCGCGCCACGGTCCACACATTGTTCGACAGGAAGTCGGCGAAGACATAGAGGCCCTGCAGCCCGCCCGGTCCGTCGTAGACATATCCTCCGGTCACCGCCCGACCGCCGAAGTCGGCGTTGCTGCGGTCGTAGTCGAGGAGCGGGGCGACGAAGCCCGAGCCGGGCGTCCCGTTGACGGCGACCGTGCCCTCCATGATCCGCCAGCCGAAGTTCAGGCCGCCCTGGCCCGCGGGGACGACGTCGATCTCCTCACGCTGGCCCTGGCCCACGTCGCCGATCCACAGGTTCCCGGCGGCGTCGAAGCTCGCCCGCCAGGGATTGCGCAGGCCGAGGGCCCAGACCTCGTCCGCGCCGTTCGTGGCGCCCGCGAACGGATTGCCGGCCGGGATCGTGTAGTTGCGGCTGGCGTCCGCGGGAAAGGCGTCGCCGTCGACATCGATGCGCAGAATCTTGCCGAGCAGGGAATTGACGTTCTGGGCGTTGTTCTGCGGGTCGTTGGCCGAGCCGCCATCCCCCGAGGCGATGTAGAGGAAGCCGTCCGGACCGAAGCCCATCCAGCCGCCGTTGTGGTTCTCGAAGGGCTGGTCGAACGTCAGGATCGTCCGCTGCGCAGCGGGATCGGCATGGTTCGCGTCGGCGCGGCGGTATTCGCGGATTTCCGTGTCGCCCGCCGCATTGGTCAGGTTCACGTAGAACAGGCCGTTGGTCGCGTAGTCCGGGTGGAAGGCCAGCCCCAGCAGGCCCTGTTCTCCGCCGGTCGCCAGCGAACCGTCGGGCAGGTCGAGGAAATGGTCGGCGTTCAGCTGCCCGGTGGCCACGTCCAGGATGCGGATGCGGCCGGTATGCTGCTCCACGACGAACAGCCGGTCGGGATCCCCGGGAGGCGAGGCGGCGAACAGCGGACCTGACAGCCCCGAGGCGACCCGCGTCGCGTCGATCAGGTCGGCGCCGGGCTCGGCGTCGGCGGACGAATGGCCGTACAGGGTGTCGTCGCCGGCGCCGCCGAACAGTCGGTCCGAACCGTCTCGTCCTGATAGCGTGTCAGCGCCGGAGGCGCCGTTCAGGGTGTCGCGGGCCGCGCCGCCAACGATGTCCGCCATGACCTCGTCCCTCCGCCCCCAATGCTGCTATCAACGGCGCCCGATGTCTTCCGATCCCGCCAAGCCAGCCGTCCGCGTGATGGGCGTCCTCAACATGACGCCCGACAGCTTTTCCGACGGCGGCGCTCTGGCCGGCGTGGAGGCCGGCCTCGCCCGCGCCCGGGCGATGGTCGCGGCCGGCGCCGACATCCTGGACGTGGGCGGCGAGTCCACGCGGCCCGGCGCAGCCCCGGTTCCGGCCGAGGCAGAGATCGCCCGCGTCGTCCCGCTGATCCAGGCGATCCGCGCTGGAAACCCCGTCCCCATCTCGATCGACACCATGAAGCCGGAGGTGGCTCGCGCCGCCGTCGCGGCCGGAGCCGCCATCTGGAACGACGTGGCCGCGCTCCGCGCCCCCGGCGCTCTCGAGGCCGCCGCCGAGCTCGGCTGCGAGGTCGTGCTGATGCACATGCAGGGCGAGCCCGGGAGCATGCAGCAGGAGCCGCGCTATGGCGACGTGGTGGCCGAGGTCGCCGATTTCCTGGCCGCCCGCGCCCAGGCGGCCATCGCCGCGGGAGTCGCCCGCGAGCGGATATGGCTCGATCCCGGCATCGGCTTCGGCAAGCACATGATCCGCCACAACCTGCCGCTGCTGGCCGGCCTGTCCCGCATCGTCGACCTGGGCTTCCCGGTGCTTCTTGGGGCCAGCCGCAAGAGCTTTATCGGCGCCCTGGACGAGGGCGCGCCGCCCGACGCCCGCCTGGGCGGCTCGATCGCCGCGGCGCTCGCCGGCGCGGCGGCGGGCGTCGCCGCCGTCCGCGTCCACGACGTCCGCGAGACGGTCCAGGCGCTCAGGGTATGGCAGGCGATCGCCGCCGCCGGGACTTAACTCGACGCCTGCCGCACCTGCGGATGCTCGCGCCATGCCGGCATGAGCGCCATGTCGGCCAGGGCGGCGCGTCGGGCGGCCTCGCGGGTCTCCCCGAACGCGCCCATGCGATAGCCGGTCATCCGCTCCAGCCGGGTGTCGAAGTCCTGCAACGCGCCCCTGGCGTCCATGCAATGGCCGCAGTAGCGGGCCCCCTCGACCGGCATGCCGCAGCTTTCACAGTTGGTCCCCATCGAAAATCTCCTGGCCGCCGAAATGGCGATGCATTCTGCCGCGCTGCGGGCTATCGGCTTTGATCCATGACAGTCCGCGGCCGAGTCCTCATCATCGCCGGGTCCGACTCCGGGGGCGGCGCCGGGATCCAGGCCGACATCAAGACCGTCACGGCGCTCGGCGGCTACGCGGCCACCGCGATCACCGCGGTAACGGTCCAGAACACCCTGGGCGTCAGCGGCGTGCATCCGGTTCCCCTCGACGTCGTCGAGGCGCAGGCGCGGGCCGTGCTGGACGACATCGGCGCCGACACCGTCAAGACAGGGATGCTGGGCGACGCCGCCACGGTCGGCCTTGTCGCGCGGCTGATCGCCGAGGCGGGGGTTCCGGCGGTCGTCGATCCGGTGATGGTGGCCAAGGGCGGCGCGGCCCTGCTCGCTGCGGACGCGGTCGCCGCCGTGCGTGAGCAGCTCGTCCCATGTGCGGCCCTGCTGACGCCCAACGCCCCCGAGGCCGAGGCGCTGACCGGCCTCGCGGTCGCCTCCACCGACGACCTCCGCCGCGCCGGCGAGGCGCTGCTCGCGCTGGGGGCCCGCGCCGTGCTGATGAAGGGCGGCCACGTGCCGGGCGAGCGCGTCGTCGACCTGCTGATGACGGGCGCCGGCGAGACCGCCTTCGAGACAGACCGGCTGGAGACCCGCCACACCCACGGCACAGGATGCACCCTGGCCTCGGCCTGCGCCGCCGGTCTCGCCCAGGGCCTGCCGCTCACCGACGCCGTGGCCCGGGCCTGGGCCTATGTGCAGGAAGCGATGCTGCGCGCGCCGGGGCTCGGCCAGGGCCACGGCCCGCTGGATCATGGCTGGCCGCTGCGGGGCCGGGCGTGAAGCATCGGGACGACCTGGAGGCGATCCTGCGCCGCTCCGCGCCGCTGATGCAGGTGATGCGGACGATCCGGGCTCTCGGCCTGCCGGACGGCATCGTCTTTTCGGGCGCCGTCTACCAGCGGGTCCTGAACCACCTGGGCGGTCGCGATCTCGACTATGGGATCAAGGACTATGACGTCGGCTACTTCGACGCGTCCGACATCTCGTACGAGGCCGAGGACCTGGTGATCAGGCAGGTAGCCGCGGCCTTCCAGCCGCCGCTGCGCGACATGGTCGAGGTCCGCAACCAGGCCCGCGTCCATGTGTGGTTCGAGGGCAAGTTCGGGGAACCCTATGCGCCGCTGACGTCGTCTGCCGAAGCGGCGGAACGCTTCGTCAGCCCGATGTTCGCGGTCGGTGCGCGGCTGGACGTGGACGACCGCATGGAGATCGTCGCGCCGTTCGGGCTGGAGGATCTCTTCGCCCGCATCCTGCGCCCCAATCCGAAGCGCCGCGAACGCAGCTTCGCCGGGATCGCCGCCAAGGCCAAGGCGCGTTGGCCCGAGATCGAGGTGTTGGACGCCTAGCGGCGATAGACGTCCGGATCGCGGATCTCCATCCAGCGGTCCACGCCCGTGAGCTCGGTGAAGCCGAACTGGCGATAGAGGCCGTGGGCGTCGGCGGTGGCGAGGTGCAGCCGCCGGAAGCCCTGAAGGTCGGGGTGGCCCTTGAGATAGCCCATCAGCCGCTTGCCCAGGCCGTAGCCGCGCCAGGCCTCGTCCACGAAGACGTCGCAGATCCACCCGAACGTCGCCCGGTCGGTGACCACCCGCGCCATGGCCGCCAGCTCGCCGGAGGCTCCGTAGGCGCCGACGACCAGGCTGTTGGCGCAGGCTCGCCGGAAGGTCTCGAGCGGAATGCCCTTGGCCCAGTAGCTCTGGCCGGCGATCCAGCCGTGTGCCCGCAAGAGGTCGAACCGCGTCGGGTCGTCGCTGAGCGTGAAGTCGCCGCCGCGGATCTCGTACATTGCTTGTCCCCGGAAAGCCGGCCCACTCGAACTGGCTCTTGCCGCTCCGAGCCGCTTGGCGGCAAGAGCCGGTCATGCGCCAGTGGACCGTCGACGCCTTCGCCGCCCAGCCCTTCCGGGGCAATCCCGCCTGCGTGGTCGAGCCGTTCGAGGGCTGGCCCGATGACGCCTGGATGCAGGCCCTGGCGGCCGAGAACAACCAGGCCGAAACCGCCTTCCTGCGCCGCATGGACGATCCGGCCAGGTTCGACCTGCGCTGGTTCACGCCGGCGGTCGAGGTGCCGCTGTGCGGCCACGCCACCCTGGCCGCCGCCCATGTGCTCTATTCGGAACTCGGGCTCGCCGCCGCAAGCGTCGCCTTCGACACGCGCTCGGGTCGGCTCGTCGTGGCGCGCCGGGGCGATGGCTACGAGATGGACTTTCCCAGCCAGCCGCCGACGCGGATCGAGCCGCCCGCAGGCCTGGCCGAGGCCTTGGGGGTGCGGCCGCGCGAGGTCTGGGTCTCCACCTATCTCGTGGCGGTGTTGGACGACGAGGCGACGGTGCGGGCGCTCCGCCCCGACATTCCGGCCCTCGCCAGCGTCGGCGCCGAAGCCAGCGGCGGCCCCGGCAACATCGGCGTCGCCGCGATGGCGGGGCCAGCCAAGCCCTATCAGGTGGTCAGCCGATTCTTCGGCCCCGGCTGCGGCATCCCTGAAGACCCCGCCACCGGTTCGTTGTACTGCATCCTGGCGCCGCTGTTCTCCGACAAGCTGGAGCGCGCCAGCCTGGCCTACCATCAGGCTTTTCCGGGCCGGGGCGGCGACCTGCAGTGCGAGGTTCGCGGCGATCGCGTGCTGATCCGCGGGCGCGCGGTGACGGTCCTCACGTCGCAGCTGCACGCATAGCGAAACGCCCCCGGATCGCTCCGGGGGCGTCGCCCACATTCCACTGGTGGGCCGGGAGGCCGGCCTTAGCGCCAGCGGTTGTTGTAGCTGTAGCGCGGGTAGTTGTTGGTCGCCGCCTCGATGCGGTTCACCGTGCTCGACAGGCGCTGGTATTCGTAGCGGCTGGCCTGGCCGGTTTCGACGCGCCAGGCGAGGGGCTGCACGGCGCGCAGCTCACGCTGCAGCTGGCGGGCCTGACCCCAGGGGATGCGGCCTTCCCGTGCGGCGTTGTTGATCCGCCATTCCAGGCTGTCGACGTACGAGGACGTCAGGTTGCCGCCGCGGTATTCCTCGTGTCGCTCGTAGTCACGCCAGGGTTGAGCTTGAGCGGCTCCAGCAGCAACGCCAGTCACGGCAAGGGTGGCGGCGGCGATGGCGGTGGTGAACTTCAGCTTAGTCATATCCATGATCCTCTGCTCTGGCGGTCCCTCGGCTTCGGAAGTCTTTTGATGGGCGCAGAAACCCGATCCGACGACCTGAGGTTCCGAAGAATGTTGGGGCTTGGACTTTGCCAAGCCCCGCGCGCCGGCTATCGGCGGCTGTACTGGTGGTCCCGCCGCTCGAAGCGGACCTGGGCCTCCAGGCGGTCGAACCGGCGATCGAGGTCCGCGCGCTCCCAGCTCGACAGGCCGTTCACCCGATAGCGGGCCTCCAGGCGGGCGAGCTGACGGAAGTCGTCGCGCAGCCGGTTGGCCTCGCGTCGGGTCAGATCGCCGTGACGGACGCCCTGATCGATGCGCCGCTCGAGGCGGTCCTGCCGGGCGTTGATGTTCTGCCAGCCGTCGTGGCGGTAGCTTTGCGCGGCGGCCGGAGCGGCGACGGCGGCGACCGACGCCAGGGCGGTGAGAGCGATCACTGTCTTCTTCATTTCGGTCCTCCAGAACCATCTTCGCGCCGCCGGAGCGGCTTCGATGGGTGCAGGAAACCACCCCCGGCCTGACCCCAACCTGAGCCCGGCAGTTGTGTGCGGTTCAGCTAGATGACCGGCCTGTCAGGCGGGCCGCGTCGGGGCTTCCATGCGCCTGGGAGTTGACGGCCGGCCCGCACGGGGGAAACCTCGAGGCGCCACGGAACGCGCAGTTGTGAGGCCGGATGAAGATCACCGAGGAGCAGGCGGCCACACAGGCGGTGAACCACGCCATCCTGGCCGCCCACCGGCTGGGAGAGCCCAGGGTGCTCCAACTCTCTTACGAGCAGTTCCGTGCGCTCAAGGTTTGTGGCCTGCCGGCCGACTGGAACGCGGGTCTGCCGATGACCTACCGGGGCCTCCGCCTGGCGCAGGCGGCGGACGGCGCCTGTGGGCGGGTGCTGGTCTGGGACCGCGCCCGGGAAAAGCAGATGGTGCAGCTCATCCGGCGGCTTCCCGAAGATCCGCCCGCCTGAGCGCATTCCTGCCGAAACGGCAGAACAGCTCTGCGGAAATGAACGGATGCGGCGGCGCTTAGGGGCGCCCACATGGGCGGAAGAGAGACGGAGCCCCTCATGAACATCCTGCCCGCCGCCTTGTCCCTGCTCAGCGCCGGCTTCGCCCTGGTCATGGCGATCCCGATCGTGGGACCCTACCTGCTCGCCACGTTCTAGGCCGCGACCACGCCGCCTTCGTGCGGCTGGGCGTCGACGCTTTCCAGCGCGGCCTGCAGCGCGGCGTAGAGATCGGCCACCTGCACCGGCTTGGCCACGAAGCCGTCCATGCCGGCGGCCTGGTAGCTCTGGACCTGGTGGGACATGGCGTTGGCGGTCAGGGCTATGATCGGCGTGCGCCGCCGGCCCGTGGCGGCCTCGCGGGCGCGGATTCGGGCGGTGGCCGTCACCCCGTCCATCTCCGGCATCTGCACGTCCATCAGGATCGCGTCCCAGTCGCCGGTCTCCCAGGCCTCCAGGGCGGCCTTGCCGTCCTCGACGATGTGCGGATCGACGCCGAGCTGGTGCAGCAGGGTCTTCAGCACGAGCTGGTTCACGGCGTTGTCCTCGGCGGCCAGGACCCGCAGCGACAGCCCCTCCGGCTCCGCATGCGCCGGCGGGGCCGGGGCGGGCGCGCTCTCGTCGCCCAGCCGCTCCAGCGGGATCCGCAGTGTGAACCGCGAACCCTCGCCCAGTTCGCTCGCCACGGCCATGTGACCGCCCATCAGCTGCGCCAGCTCGCGGCAGATGGCGAGGCCCAGCCCTGTCCCGCCGAACCGACGGGTGGTGGAGCTGTCGAGCTGGTCGAACTTGGAGAACAGCTTCGGCAGGGCGTCGGGCGCGATGCCGGGCCCGGTGTCCTGCACGGTCAGGGTCAGCGTCCCGTACTTGTGCTCGGCCGTGACCCGCACCTCGCCCGCCTCTGTGAACTTCAGCGCATTGGAGATCAGGTTGTAGAGCACCTGTCGGATCCGGCTCGGGTCGCCCCGGTAGCGCCCGGCGGCGGCGCGGGTGTCCAGAGCAAAGGACAGGCCCTTCTTGTTGGCGATGGCCGTGAAGGCGGAATAGGCGCCCCGCGCCAGTTCGCTGAGGTCGAAATCGACGATCTCGAGCTCCAGGCGGCCCGCCTCGATCTTCGAGAGGTCCAGGATGTCGTTCAGGATCGCCAGCAGGCTTTCCCCCGACTGCCGGATGATGCCCAGGCGCTCCTGCTGGCGACCGGTCAGGCTTTCGCTCGCCATCGCCTGGGCCATGCCCAGCACGCCGTTCAGCGGGGTGCGGATCTCGTGGCTCATGGTCGCCAGGAAGGCGCTCTTCGCCGCGTTGGCGGCCTCGGCCTGGGCCTGTGCCGCCCGCAAACGCCGCGTGGTCCTGATCTGCAGCGCAAACGCGACGCCGGCGCCGGCCACCAGCAGCAGGCCCAGAAGCATGACCCAGCGCTGCGCGCGAACGGCGCGCTCCCGGAGCATGGCCTCGTGCTTGGCGCTGGCAAGCTGGGTCTGCAGGGTCCCGGTGATCTGGCGCACGCCGCCATAGATGTCCTGCGCGTGGGCTGTCCGGCGTTGGCGCTCATAGGCGCGCAGCTTCTCGAACGCCTCGTCGGCGCGCCCCGACCCGGCCAGGATCTCGGCCTCCACCTCGGGCACCCGGACGAAGGCGGTGTCCTTGAACCGACCGGCCTGCCGGATGGCGATCAAGCTGTTCAGGTCCCGGCGCGCCTTGCCCACCTCCTTGGTCCGGGCGTAGGCGATGGCGCGCATGGGCAGGAGCCGGGGGGCCAGGAATTCCGCGCCGCGCAGATCCTCTCCGACAGGCGCCAGGCAGTTCAGGACCTCGCGGGGGCCGCCGAACGACTCTTCGTACAATCCGCAGAAGTAGGCGTCCCAGCCGTGGAGGCTGGGCAGGTCGGGACGCGCTGAGAGCGCATGGTGGACCTGCTTGAACTGCTGCGCGGCCTCCTGGTCGCCCAGGCGGATGGCCAGGACGCCTAGGTTGTAGACCGCGTCGAAGTCGGGCTTGGGGTAGGCTGGGTCGGCATAGTCGAACTGGGCCTTCTTGAAGGCGCGGGCGCTGCCGTCCAGGTCGTTGAGGCTCATCAGCGACAGGCCGATCGCCTCCCAGATGGTGGCGGCGGCGAAGCGGGCGTCGGGGTCGTTCCAGTCGATCAGGTCCTCGGCCTCGTACAGGCGCTTCAGGGCCTGGCCGGTCTCCTGGCGGTCGCGCAGCACCCGCGTCCAGATCGCCTGGGCATGGATGCGGGTGAACCAGTCCTTCTCGTCCCGCAGCCGGGCTTCGAGTTCGGTGACCGCAACGCCATCGCCCTGATCGATCCGCCGGGCCAACACGTTCAGCCGGGCCACGCGCTCGTAACGCTTGTCGCCAATGCGAGCGGCGTTCTCGGCGAGCAGGTCGTTGTAACGCTCGAACAGCTCCAGCTCGAGCTGGTTGCGATAGACGGTCGCCACATAGTTCAGCCGGCGCAGGCCCTCACGGTCGCGCCGCGCCGCCGCGCCGTCGCCGAAGCGGCGAAGCTCCTCGAAGCTGGTCGACAGCGCGCGACCCTCGATCGCCTTGGCCAGGCGAGCGGCGGTGACGCCCTCCGGCTGGGCATTGGCCCCGACGGGCGCGATCGCGGCGATGAACGCGCCGGCCAGCAGGCCCAGAAGACGACGCATGAATACCCCTGGAACTATGGGTCCCCCGACCCGATCCGATGATCAGACCCTCAAGCGTTACCGGACGCTTACCGAGGTGCGACTGTCCGCCGACACCAGGCGCTCGGGCGCGTGTTGCATAAGGTATAGGCCGTGGCGCCGCGCAGGCGGGCAGGTCTAGGCGGCAGCCGAACGCCGCCCCGAGGGCTGCGACGCCGCCGCGTCGTTCAGCGCGCCCGAGATGGCGTCGTACAGCTTGGCGATCTCGATCGGCTTGGCCACATGGGCGTCCATCCCGACCGCCAGGTATTCCTCAACCTGGTGGGTGAGGGCATTGGCCGTCAGCGCCACGATGGGCGTGCGGCGGCGCTTTTCCTTGGCCTCGAGGCTGCGGATCGTCTTGGCGGCCGTGATGCCGTCCATGACGGGCATCTGGATGTCCATCAGGATCAGGTCGTAGGCGCCGGTGCGCCAGGCTTCCACGGCTTCCTTGCCGTCGGGCACGATGTGCACGTCGATCCCGAGCGAACCCAGCACCGCCGCCAGAACCTGCTGGTTGGTCGGGTTGTCCTCCGCCGCCAGCAGCCGCAGGTCGCCGTCCTCATGGGCGGGCGCCGCGCCCGCGGCCTCGGGCGTCGCCGGCTCGCCCCGCCGCAGCGGGAGTTCGACGGTGAAGGTCGAGCCGTGCCCTTCGCGGCTCTGCACGTCGATCGAGCCGCCCATCATCTGTGTCAGCTCGCGGCAGATGGCGAGGCCCAGGCCCGTGCCGCCGAACCGGCGAGTGGCCGAGTTGTCGGCCTGGGTGAACTTCTCGAAGAGGCTGGGCAGCTTCTCGGGCGCGATACCCACGCCGGTGTCGCTGACGACGATGCGCAGCCCACCGGCCTCTGTCGCCTGGACGAGCGCGCGCACCTCGCCCTGGCTGGTGAACTTGACCGCGTTGGACAGCAGGTTGCCGATGATCTGGCGCAGGCGGTCGGCGTCGCCGCGCCACCAGCCGCGGGCCGCCTCGTCCACGTCGACCGAGTAGGCCAGTCCCTTGCCTTCGGCGACGACGCGGAAGTTCTCCCGCGCCTGCGCCAGTTCCGGCTCGAGTTCGAAGTCCTCGTCGATCAGGGTCAGCTTGCCGGCCTCGATCTTCGAGAGGTCCAGCACATCGTTCAGCACCGCCAGCAGCAGGCCGCCCGAACGGCGGATCACGTCCAGGCGATCGCGTTGCACGGGGGCGAGCTCGCCCATGGCCATCACCTCGGCCATGGCCAGCACGCCGTTCAGCGGCGTGCGGATCTCGTGGCTCATATTGGCCAGGAACTGGGTCTTCAGGACGTTCGCGGCGTTGGCGGCGTCCCGCGCGCCCTCCAGTTCGCGCATGGCCCGCTTCAGCTCGTCCTCGCGCTCGCCGAGCTTCGCCAGCAGGTGGTTGAAGCTGTCGGTGAGGCTGTCGAACAGCTCGTCGCCGGCCTCCACCTTCACAGGCGCGAAGCTGCCGCCGGCGGCGACCTCATGCATTGCGTCGGACAGGGCCTCGACGGGCTGGATCACCCGGTGGGCGAGGCTGCGCGACAGGAACAGGGCGACGCCCACGCCGCCGAACAGCAGCACCGCGGTCAGGGCGACGAATTTCGGTAGCATCGGCTGCAGCCGCGGCCGCTCGACCACCATCGTCAGCTGCCCCAGGGTGTCGGATCCCGACACGATGGGCATCTGGAAGGTCTCGACCTCCCGCCCGGCCGCTCCGGGCCGATCGTAGCGGGCCAGCTCGCGGCCCGACGGATCGACGAGGCGTGCGGAGACGACGGCGGAGCTGGCCTTAACCGCCGCCAGGCTCGCGCCGCTGAACGGCCGGTCGTCCATCACGGGCGCGGCCATCTCCGCGGCGATGCCGGCCAGGCCCATGTGCACCTGATGCGACTGCGCGCGGGCCACCGCCCATTGCTGCAGCATGAAGGTCAGGCAGGCCGCCAGCAGCACCACCACCGTGGTGATGACGCCCACGCGCGCGACACGCGCGTGGAAGGTCGCCGACGGCCGCGACGTGCGCGGCGTCCCGGCGGCCATCGCCGGGGAAGCGGCGCTGGCGTGGGCGGGTGATGTGCGGGCCTTGGGCGCGAACATGTCCCGAGTGATAGGCCGATAGTCCTAACGCTTCGCTTCCGCACTCGCCCGGGAGGCGAACCCCTTTCCGAGGCGGGGAACTGTGTTCTTGCGGCCACGCTACAACCGCCGACTGCGAAATTCATGGTTAACAACCCATGAATCGTTTGCGTTAAGCTTCACCATTCCTTTACCTTAACGAGCATCGGGTAACTGGAGGGTGTTCCCATGGAGAAGGTTTTCGTCGCCCAGCGCGTCGCCAAGAAGCTGATCTCGACCGAGCATGCCGTCGATGGCGCGCTTGCGGAGGCGGCCGAGCTGATGAGCGCCATGATCGCGGCCCGGAAGGACGTGAACGCCTCGCTGGTTTTCGCCGACGACGTTCAGGTGAAGCTGATGGACGCCATGAAGGCCCTCAGCGAAGCGCGCACCGCCATGGTGGGCGTGCACCACGAGCTGAACGAGGCCAAGCTGCGCCTCGGCATCCGCGCCAAGATGGGTCTTGAAGACAAGTCGATCGACGTCGCCGAGCCCGTCACCATGCGGCAGGCGGTCTGACCGACAGCTCCGATCGCGGAACTTCGCGATCTAAGAGTTGCAATACTTTAACTGGTGAAGGCGCTCTAATTGGGTTTAGGGCGCTTTCATCATGCCGACATCACCCGTCGTTCAACTTCTGCTGATCCTGGTCCTCGCGGGCTGCGCGTTCGGCGTCTGGAAGGGTGACCTTCCCGAGCGGGTGGGTGCGCTCATCATCCTGCTGAACGCTGCGCTGACGCTTTTCGTCGGCGGGCTGCTGGACGATGGCCCCGGCTATCTCTTCAACATGGTGCTCGACGCCGCCAGCGCGGTGGCCTTCCTGCTGATGACCATGCAATGGGGCAGGGTCTGGCTGGGCGCGGCCATGCTGATCTACGCGGCTCAGTTCGCGCTGCGCTCCTACTACCTCGTCACCGAGCGGCCGCACGACGACCTGCACGCCATCGTCAACAATGCGAACTTCATGGCGCTGATCATCTGCGTGGTGGCCGGCACCGCCGTCGCCTGGCGCCGCCGCGCGCGCGCCTAGCCGCTGTCCGCCGCCTTGGCCGCCGCCTTGGCCCCCGGCGCATAGGTGGTGAGCGCAACGCCGCCCAGGATCAGGGCGAGCGCCGCGAACGCGGGCCAGCCCGGCCGCTCGCCGAGGATCGCGACGCCGACGAGGGTCGCCCAGAGCGGCGCAAGGTAGACCGCCATCGACATGAACACCGGCCCGCGGCGACGCACGAGATAGACGAAGCCGACGCTGGCCAGGGCCGTCGGGAACACGCCGAGCGCCACCACCGCCAGCAGCGCTGGCCAGGGCGGCATCGGGGGAAACGGCTCAGCGGCGAACGCGACAGACGCGCCGGCCGCGCCGGCCGTCAGGCACATCATCAAGGCGCCGACCGACGAGGAGAGCGCCGGCGCGCGCTTCGTCAGCACGTTGGCCACGGCATAGAGGAAAGCGCCGAACAGGGCCGCCGCCAGCGCCTCGGCCTCCACGACAGCGCCCGCCTGCAGCCGCGGCGCGACCAGGGTGGCCAGGCCCAGGAAGCCGACCAGCACGCCAAGGCCCTTCCGCGCGCTGAGCCGCTCGCCCGAGAGGAAGAGGTGGGCGAGGATCGCCGTGAAAATCGGCGAGGCTCCGTTGCAGATGGCGTTCACGGCGCTGGGCAGGCGCTGGGCCGAGAAGGCGAACAGCGCGAAGGGCGCGGCCAGGCCCACGACGCCGATGACGGCATAGATCAGCCAGGCGCGATCGCTCAGGCGCGGCGGTCGCTCGCGCCGGCCGACGACCACCAGGGCCAGCACCGGCGCGGCCACCAGCAGCCGTCCCGCGGTGTTCCAGAACGGCCCCACGTGCTCGGTGGAGATCCGGAGCGCGGCGAAGGCCGAGCCCCAGCAGATCACCAGGAAGGCGAGCACCAGCCAGTCGGAGGCGCGGGACGTGGACATGGGCGCGCTTGGACCATGCGCCGCCCGACGCGCCAAGGGGGGCCGGCCGCCCGCGGCCGAGCGTCGCTCACAGCGGCATCAGAAAAGTTTCTCTTGCACTGCAGCAGGAACGCGGGCTTTTGGACGGCGGGCCACGCCCTCCCAACGGGGCGCTGCCTATCTGCAAGGATAGGAGACATCGCAGGTGACTACGCCTCCCCACACCGGGGCCAAGCCGGCCATGCGCCCGGCTCGTCCCGAGTTCTCTTCCGGCCCGTGCGCCAAGCGCCCCGGCTGGGCCCCCGAAAACCTCAGCAACGCCGTCCTGGGCCGGTCGCACCGTTCCAAGATCGGGAAGTCGCGCCTGAAGGAGGCGATCGACCGCACCCGCGAGGTGCTGGAGGTCCCCGACGACTATCTGATCGGCATCGTGCCGGGCTCGGACACCGGCGCCGTCGAGATGGCCCTGTGGTCGCTGCTGGGCCCGCGCCCCGTCCAGCTGCTGGCCTTCGAAAGCTTCGGCAAGGACTGGGTCACCGACGTCGTGAAGCAGCTCAAGCTGCCGGCGGAAGTGCTGGATGCGCCCTACGGCCAGCTCCCTGACCTGACGAAGGTCCGGCCCGACGCCGACCTCGTGTTCACCTGGAACGGCACCACCTCGGGCGTGCGCGTGCCGAACGCCGACTTCATCGCCGCCGACCGCGAGGGCCTGACGATCTGCGACGCCACCTCGGCCGCCTTCGCCCAGACGCTGGACTGGCCGAAGCTCGATGTGGTCACCTTCTCCTGGCAGAAGGCCCTCGGCGGCGAAGCCGCTCATGGCGTCCTGATCCTGTCGCCCCGCGCCGTGGCGCGGCTGGAGAGCTACACGCCGGCCTGGCCGATGCCGAAGCTCTTCCGCATGACCAAGAACGGCAAGGTCACGCTTGACCTGTTCGAAGGCGCGACCATCAACACGCCCTCGATGCTGGCCGTCGAGGACGCCGTCGATGCGCTGAAGTGGGCGGCCGGCATCGGCGGCCTCGCCGAGATGAAGCGCCGGGCGGACGCCAACCTCGCCATCCTCGCCGACTGGGTCGCCCGGACGGACTGGGTCGACTTCCTGGCCGAGGACGCCTCGATCCGGTCGAACACCTCGGTGTGCCTGAAGGTCGTCGATCCCCGCGTCACGAGCCTCCCCGCCGACGCCCAGGCCGACTTCGCCAAGAAGCTGGCCTCGGCCCTGGAAAAGGAAGGCGTGGCGCTCGACGTCGGCGGCTACCGCGATGCGCCTCCGGGCCTGCGGATCTGGTGCGGCGCCACCGTCGACACCAGCGACCTCGACGCGCTGACGCCCTGGCTCGACTGGGCCTTCGCCACCGTCGCCTCCGAACTCGCCGCGGCCTGAGCCGCCGCGCTTCCTGACATCGACCGCCGGGCGCGTAGACGCCCGGCGGCGCATCATCGGACACTTCCCATGCCCCGCGTTCTCATCGCAGACAAACTGAGCCCCGCCGCCGTCGACATCTTCAAGCAGCGCGGCGTCGACGCCGACGTGAAGACCGGCCTGTCCAAGGACGAGCTCCTGAAGATCGTCGCCGACTACGACGGCATCGCCATCCGCTCGGCCACCAAGGTCGACAAGGCCGTCATCGCCGCCGCCAGGAACCTGAAGGTCGTGGGCCGCGCCGGCATCGGCGTCGACAACGTCGACATTCCCGCGGCCACCGCCGCCGGCGTGGTCGTCATGAACACGCCCTTCGGTAACTCGATCACCACCGCCGAGCACGCCATCGCCATGATGTTCGCGCTCGCCCGCCAGCTCCCCGCCGCCGACGTCTCCACCCAGGCCGGCAAGTGGGAGAAGAACCGGTTCATGGGCGTCGAGCTCTACGCCAAGACCCTGGGCCTGATCGGCGCCGGCAACATCGGCGGCATCGTCGCCGACCGCGCGAACGGCCTGAAGATGAAGGTCGTGGCCTACGACCCGTTCCTTTCCGAGGAGCGCGCCGTCGAACTGGGCGTCGAGAAGGTCGAGCTGGAGGACCTGCTCGCCCGCGCCGACATCATCACCCTGCACACGCCGCTCACCGACAAGACCCGCAACATCCTGTCGGCCGAGAACCTGGCCAAGACGAAGAAGGGCGTCCTGATCGTCAACTGCGCCCGGGGCGGGCTGGTCGACGAAGCCGCGCTGCGCAAGCTGCTGGACGAGGGGCATGTGGGCGGCGCCGCCTTCGACGTCTTCGTCGAAGAGCCGGCCAAGGAAAACGTCCTCTTCGGCGCCGAGAACTTCATCGCCACGCCGCACCTCGGCGCTTCGACGAATGAGGCGCAGGAGAACGTGGCCCTGCAGGTGGCCGAGCAGATGAGCGACTACCTGCTCACCGGCGCGGTGACCAACGCCCTGAACAGCCCCTCGGTCACCGCCGAGGAAGCGCCGCGCCTGAAGCCCTTCGTGGCTCTGGCCGAGAAGCTGGGCGCCTTCGCCGGCCAGATGGTCGACTTCGGGGTCAAGGCCGTGGACATCGCCTTCGAGGGCGAGGTGGCCAAGCTGAACACCAAGCCGCTCAGCGCCGCGGCCCTGGCCGGCGTGCTGCGGCCGATGCTGGCCGAGATCAACATGGTCTCGGCGCCGGCGGTGGCGAAGGAACGTGGCATCACCGTCTCGGAGAGCCGGCAGGAGCAGTCGCCGATCTACGAGAGCCTCATCCGCATTACCGTGACGACCGAGAAGGGCAAGCGTTCGTTCGCCGGCTCCGTGCTCGCCGGCGCGCCGCGGATCATCGAGGTCAAGGGCATGGACCTCGACGCCCCGTTCGCGAACCGCATGCTGTACGTAAACAACCTCGACAAGCCGGGCTTCATCGGCGCGCTGGGCGCCCTGCTGGGCGACGCGGGCGTCAACATTGCGACCTTCAACCTGGGCCGCGTGGACGCCGGCGAGGACGCCATCGCCCTGGTGGGCGTGGACGAGGCGCCCGACGAAGCGCTGCTGGCCAAGATCCAGGCCCTGCCGCACGTGAAGGAAGCGCGGGCCCTGCGCTTCTAACTGGACCTTGTCCGCCCCGGCCCGGCTCCTACCCTTGGAGCCGGGTCGTTGGGAGGACGCTCATGAAGATCATCGGCTCGTACGTCTCGCCGTACGTCCGCAAGGTGCTGGCCTGCCTGGAGCTGAAGGGCCTGGCCTATGAGATCGACCCGATCACGCCCTTCTACGGCGATGACCGCTTCGAGCAGGTCAGCCCGCTTCGTCGGATTCCGGTCCTGATCGACGGCGACCTGACGCTCTGCGACTCCTCGGTGATCTGCGCCTACGTCGACGACGCCTATCCGGATCGGCCGCTGCTGCCGGCCGACGTGAAGGACCGCGCCCGCGCCCGCTGGCTGGAGGAGTTCGCCGACACCCGCCTGGGCGACGTGTTCATCTGGGGTCTGTTCTACCAGAAGGTCGTGCACCCGATCGTCTGGAAGCAGCCGGGCGACACGGCCCGCATCGAAAAGAGCCTGACCTCCGACATCCCCGCCGCGCTGGACTATCTCGAGAGCCAGCTTCCGGCCGACGGCTTCCTGTTCGGCGACATCGGCCTGGCCGACATCGCCGTGGCCAGCTTCTTCCGCAACGCCGCCTACGCCGGCTTCGAGCCCGACGCGGGCCGCTGGCCAAGGACGGCCGCCTTCGTCGCCCGGGCCTTTGCCCATCGGGCGTTCGCGGCGCTGGAGCCGTTCGAGCAGGCGCAGGTCCGCAGCAATCCCGCCGGCCGCCGCGCCGCCCTGCTCGAGGCCGGCGCGCCGCTGGCGGAGGACAGCCTGGGCGCGCCCACGCCGCGTCCCGGCGTGATGACGCTCTAGCCGCCCGAGAGCGCGCCGAAGATCAGCAGTTCCTCGCCCGCGCGAAGCGTTCGGTCGACGTGCATGCGGGGCTTCGCAACCTTGACTCCCCCTGGCCGGTTATGAGAACGAAAATGGAACGAAAGGAGTCCCGATCCCATGTCCGATTTTCGCGGCAAGCAGCTCGCTGCGCTGCAGGCGAAGATCGCCGCGCTGGAGACCAGCGGCCGGCCGGACGTGGGCTGCCTGCCGTTCGGCGCGCCGGAGATCGATCAGGCCTTGCCCGGCGGCGGTCTGCCGCTGGGCCGGTGGCATGAGGTCACGGGGCATGGGATGGAGGCCGAAACGTCGGCCGCCCCCGCCGCCTTCACGGCCCTTGTCGCCTCTCCCCTGGCCCGGCGCGGCGAGGCGGTCTGGATCATGCGCCGGGACGACCTCTGGGCGCCGGGTCTTAACGGCCTGGGTTTCCCCGCCGACCGCCTGATCTGCGTCTGCGCAAGGGACGACGCCGATGTGCTTTCGGTCATGGAGGACGCTCTGGCGACCGCGGGCGTGGCCTGCGTGATTGCCGAGACGGAGGACGTGGACCTCACCGCCGGACGGCGGCTGCAGCTCGCTTGCGAGCGACGCGGGACGACCGGGTTCGTGCTGCGCCGACGACCCTACGGCGGCGGGGCCCGCCGTGAGGCCGCCGGCTCGGCGGCCGCGACCCGCTGGCGGATCGCGGCCGCGCCGTCCGAACCGGCGGAGGATCTCTACCTGGGCGCGCCGCGCTTCCAGGTCGTGCTGGAACGCTGCCGGGGCGGACGAACGGGGGCCTGGATGCTGGAGGCCGAGAAGGCCTATTCAATGGAGGCAGGCGATGTCGCGCATCCTCTGCGCCTGGTCGCCCCTGTGGGCGATCGCGAACTGGCGCCGGCGACACCACGAGTCCGGCGCGCCGCCTGAACAAGCCGGGCCGGAGGCGCCCTTCGCCCTGATCGAGACGGTCGCCGCCGTCCGCCGGTTGTACGCCGTCAACGGCGCGGCGGCCGCGCAGGGGCTGTCCGTCGGCCAGAAGGCGACCGACGCCAAGGCGCTGGTTCCGCACCTGATCACCGCCGAGGCCGAGGCCGAGGCTGACGCTCGGGCGCTGTCCGAGCTCGTCGACTGGTGCGTCCGCTTCTCGCCCGCCGTGGCCGCCGATGGATCGGACGGCCTGTTCCTCGACATCACCGGCGTCTCGCATTTGTGGGGCGGCGAGGCCGAGCTGATGGCCGACCTCCGGGCTCGCCTGAAGGCCAACGGCCTGCCTTTCCGTCTGGCCATCGCCGACACGCCGGGCGCGGCCTGGGCTATCGCTCACTTTGGCAAGGACGGAACGATCGCGCCGTCGGGCGGTCAAGCGACCCTGCTGGCGCCGCTGCCGCCGGCCTCGCTCCGGCTCGAGCCCGAGGCTGTCGCCCAGCTCCAGCGCCTGGGCTTCAAGCGCGTGGGGCAGTTGATGGAGATCCCCCGTGCGCCGCTCGGCCGCCGGTTTGGGGCCCACACTCTGATGCGGCTCGACCAAGCCATGGGGCGCTGGGGCGAGGCGCTGCTCTTCCGCCGCCCGCCGACGCCGTGGGTCTCACGCCTGGCCTTCTTCGAGCCGATCAGCGCGCCCGAAGACATGGCGCGCGTCGCGGCCGATGTCTGCACGCGCCTGTGCGCCAAGCTTGAGACCCATGGCCAGGGCGCCCGCCGTTTCGAGGTCGGCTTCTGCCGAGTGGACGGCAAGATGCTTCCCATCGAAGTCGGCTTGGCCGTTCCGGGACGAGATGCGGCGCGGGTCGCCAAGCTCTTCGCGCCCAAGGTCGAGGCCGTCGATCCGGGCTTCGGGGTGGATGCCGTCCTGGCCTGGGCCCATGAGGTCGAGCCGGTCTCTGGGCGGCAGGGCAATGCGCTGGGCAGCCTGGCGCCGGCGCCCGAGGACGGGCTGATCCCGCTGGTCGACCGGCTGGCCAACCGGCTGGGCCACGACCGCGTCTGGCGCGCGGCTCCCGTTGAGAGCCACGTGCCCGAGCAGGCGGTCCGCCGGGCTCCGGTGCTGGAGAAGGGCAGGCGGGAGGCGGCGGCCTGGGATCCGGAGAGCCCACGACCCCTGCGCCTCTTCCGTCGTCCCGAACCGCTGGATCAGGTGTTCGCCGTCACCCCGGACGAGCCGCCCAGGCAATTCCGCTGGCGGGGGCGGATGCATCAGGTCCGCCGCGCCGAGGGGCCCGAACGCATCGGCGAGGAATGGTGGACGCGGGACATCGGCGACGTCTCCATCGCCCATGTCCGGGACTACTACCGCGTGGAGGACCAGGAGGGCGGCCGTTTCTGGCTGTTCCGCGCCGGCCTCTATGGCGATCCCGACGCCCCGCCCAAATGGTGGCTGCACGGACTGTTCGGATGACCCGCTACGCCGAACTGCAGGCCACCACCAACTTCTCGTTCCTGCGCGGCGCTTCGCATCCGTGGGAGCTGGTCACCGGGGCCGAGGCCCTGGGGCTCGACGCCGTCGGGGTCTGCGACCGCAACAGCCTGGCCGGCGTCGTGAGGGCCTGGCGGCAGGTGCGGGACCTGCGTGAAGGCGGCTCAAGGATCCGGGCCCTCACGGGGTGTCGCCTGGATTTCGCCGACGGGACGCCCAGCCTGCTGGTCTATCCTTCCGATCGGGAGGCCTATGGCCGTCTCACCCGGCTGCTTACGGCCGGTCAGCGCCGCTCGGAGAAGGGGCTGTGTGAACTGCACTGGGAGGACTTCCTCGCTCACGCCGAGGGGCAGCTCGTCCTGGTGGTCCCGCCCGAGCGCCTCGACCAGATGTTCGAGGGGGACCTGCGCCGGCTGCGGGGCGAATTGCCGGACGTGTGGCTGGCGGCGGCCAGGCGTTACGGCGCGCGAGACCTGCATCGCCTTTCACGCCTGGCCGCCCTCGGCGAGGCCGCCGCCATCCCCATCGTGGCCACCAACGATGTGCTCTATCACGGGCCGGAACGCAGGCCGCTGCAGGACGTCCTGACCTGCATCCGCGAGAACTGCACCATCCAGGAGGCGGGTCTGCGCCTCCAGGCCAACGCCGAGCGGCATCTTAAGCCGGCGGAGGAGATGGCCCGGCTGTTCGCCAAGTTTCCCCACGCCGTCGAGCGCACCGTCGAAATCGCTGACCGCATCGGCTTCGATCTGAGCGAGCTGCAGTACGAGTATCCAGACGAGCCTGTGCCGCCGGGCAAGACCGCCATCCAGCGCCTGCGCGACCTCACCTGGAAGGGTGCGGAATGGCGCTTCTCCAAAGGAATGGGCGAGGCCGAACGCCGGACGATCGAGAAGGAGTTGGCCCTTATCGAGAAGCTCGACTACGCCAACTACTTCCTGACCGTGCACGACATCGTGGCATGGGCCCGCAGCCAGAACATCCTCTGCCAGGGCCGGGGGTCGGCGGCCAATTCCTGCGTCTGCTTCTGCCTGGGGGTCACCGCCGTCGATCCGACGAAGGACGATCAGGACCTGCTGTTCTCACGGTTCATCTCCGAGAACCGCAACGAGCCGCCCGACATCGACGTGGATTTCGAGCATTCCCGCCGCGAGGAGGTGATGCAGTACATCTACCGGCGCTACACCCGCGACCGCGCGGCGATCGTGGCGACGGTGATCCACTACCGGCCGCGCATGGCGATCCGCCAGGTCGGCAAGGCGCTGGGTCTGACCGAGGACGTCACCGCGGCGCTCGCGAGCACCGTCTGGGGCAGTTACGGCGACGGTGTTCCCGACGACCATATCCGCCAATGCGGCATCGATCCGGATGCGCCCGAGATCCGGCAGGCGACCACCCTTGCGCAGGAGCTGCTGGCCTTCCCGCGCCACCTCTCCCAGCACGTGGGCGGCTATGTGCTGACCAAGCGCCGCCTGGACGAAACCGTGCCGATCGGCAATGCCGCGATGCCGGACCGCACCTTCATCGAATGGGACAAGGATGACATCGACGCCCTGGGGCTGATGAAGGTCGATATCCTGGCGCTCGGAATGCTGACGGCTCTGCGCAAGAGCCTCGATCTCCTGGGCTACGCCGACATCGCCGAGATCCCGCAGGAGGACGAGGACGTCTATCGCATGCTCACGCGGGCGGACTCCGTGGGGGTCTTCCAGGTCGAGAGCCGCGCGCAGATGTCGATGCTGCCGCGGATGAAGCCCAACAGGTTCTACGACCTCGTCATCGAGGTAGCGATCGTCCGGCCCGGCCCCATCCAGGGCGACATGGTCCATCCCTACCTGCGGCGCCGGGAAGGCCTTGAGCCCAGCGACCTGCCCAGTCCGTCGCCCGAGCACGGGCCTGCCGACGAACTGCACAAGATCCTTGGCAAGACCAAGGGCGTGCCGCTCTTCCAGGAGCAGGCGATGAACGTCGCGATCACGGCGGCCAAGTTCTCGGAAACCGAGGCCGACCGGCTGCGCAAATCGATGGCGACGTTCCGCAACGTGGGCACCATCGGCGAGCACGGCGTGAAGTTCGTCGAGGGCATGATCCGGCGCGGGTACGACCCAGACTTCGCCCATCGCTGTTTCAAGCAGATCGAGGGTTTCGGCTCCTATGGCTTCCCGGAGAGCCACGCGATCAGCTTCGCCCTGCTGGTCTACGCCTCGGCCTGGGTGAAGTGTCACCACCCGGACGTCTTCCTGGTTTCGCTTCTGAACAGCCAGCCGATGGGTTTCTACCAGCCCGCGCAGTTGGTTCGGGACGCTCGGGAGCACGGCGTGGAAGTGCGCCCGCCGGACGTGATGGCCAGCGACTGGGACTGCACGCTCGAGCTCAAGGACGACCCGCGCGAGAAACACCGGCCGGTCCGACTGGGGCTCCGGCAGATCAAGGGGCTGAAGGAGGCCGAGGCCGCCGCATTGGTCGAAGCGCGCGCCTCCGGCGCCGACACCATCCAGGCCTTCGCCCGCTGGCCCGGCGTCACCCGTCGGGCCCTGGAACTGCTGTCCGAAGCCGACGCATTCCACAGCCTGGGCCTGTCCCGGCGCGAGGCGCTGTGGACCGTGAAGGGACTGACCGACGACTTCGCCAGTTCGGCGCCGGCGCCGCTGCTGCGCCGGCAGAAGCTGAAGGAGGCGCAGGTCGAGCTGCCGTTCATGAGCCAGCCGCAGCACGTCGCCGAGGACTATCGGACGACCAGCCTCTCGCTGAAGGCTCATCCCATGAGTTTCTTCCGCGAGGACTTGGCCAGGATGGGCGCCGTACGCTGCGAGACGCTGAAGGATGCTCGCGACCGTCGCCGGCTTTCGGTGGGCGGGCTGGTCCTCGTGCGCCAGCGGCCCGGCACCGCCAAGGGCGTCGTCTTCCTGACGCTGGAGGACGAGACCGGCATCGCCAACATCGTGGTCTGGAGCAAGGCCTTCGAGGCCAACCGCCGCACCGTGATGGGCTCATCCTTCCTGGTCGTGGAGGGTCAGGTCCAGAGCGAGAGCGGCGTCGTCCATGTGGTCGCCGAACGGTTCATCGACCTGTCGCATCGCCTGTCCGAACTGCGCGATGACGAGGCGCCGATCGCCGCGCGCTCGAAGGTCACCGGCCGCCTGATCCGCAGCCGCGACTTCCACTGACCCGAAGCCTCAATCCCCCGTCGGCGGCGCGTCGCCATAGGAGTCGACGGCCTGCAGCGTCGCGCTGATCAGGTCGCGCTCGGCAGGCGACAGCTCGGGCCGCCAGATGTCGAAGATCATCACCACGCGCAGGTGCTCGGGGTTCCGGTTCCAGGCCTCGTGCTCGATGCTGTCGTCGAAGATGCAGGCCTCGCCCACCGTCCACGGCCGGGTCTCCGAGCCCACCCGCATGGCGCAGTCCGACGGCACGATCAGCGGCAGGTGGCAGATGTAGCGGCTATTCATGAAGCCGTGGTGCGGCGGGATGTGCGCGCCGGGCCTGAGCAGCGAGAACAGCACCGAGGGCGTGCGCCCCGGAATCCGGCAGAGCGGAACGTCGGCCAGCGCCTGCATGGTCTTCGGGCAGCGGGCGGCGTTCTCCGCGACGACGTCTCCGTCCTTCCAGAGGTAGAAGGCGCTCCACGCCGGATTGCCCAGCAGGCCCAGGTTGTCGAACGTCGGCCGGCCGTCCACCGCCTCGACGTAGGGCCTGAACGCCGTCTCCTCCTCCAACACCTTGAGCAGTTCGTCGCGGATGTCGTCGGTGGCGGCCTCGACCTTGTCCATCCACGGGAAGTCGGCCCGGTCGGCCCACTCGATGTTCGGCAGCTCGGGATAGTAGAAGTACATCGGCTGCTGCAGGTAGAGCTGGGTCTTGCCCAGCAGCAGGTCCACCGCCTTGCGCGCGCGCCGCGCCTCGGGCCGGTCGATGCCGTGGCCGGCGAGTTCGCCGCGAAGGTGGTCTTCATAGACCTGGCCGTAATGGGCGTGCATGGCGCGCGCCCGCGCGGCCTCGGCCTGGAGCGCCGGCTCCACCTGGCCCATGTCGGCCAGCCGCACCACGGCGTTGTAGTAGGACGAGGCGCTCTTGGCGGCGCCGTCCGCCGCATAGCTGTCGGCCATCATCAGCAGCGCGCGCGCGTTGCGTGGCTCCAGCGCCAGCGCCGCCTCCAGCGCCTTTCGCTCGGCGGGCCGATCGCCCAGCGCCTTGTGCGCCATGGCCACGCCGATCCAGACGGCGGCGTTGGGCTGGCCGCCCTCGGTGATGCGGGTGAAAAGCGCCAGCGCCTCGGCGGCGCGCCCTTCACGCAGCGCCAGGCCGCCGTCGCGCCACGCGGCTTGCAGGGTTGCGGGATCGGCGGCGGTCGAGCTCATGCCGGTTTCAGGCCCGATCCCCGCGTCACGGTCAAGTCAGGTGGCGGGCGGGCCGCCGGCGCCGAAGTCGAAGCCGGGATCCCGCTGCCGCTGGCGTCCGAAGGTGTAGTTGAAGCCCACGAACACGCCGCGCAGGCTGAAGTCCCGCTTGGTGCGGCCCTGCAGGACCGGCGTGTCGATCACCTGGGTCTCCTTGAAGGTCCCCAGCACGTCCTGGGCGGTGAGGGTCCATGAGAGCTGGTCGTTCAGCTTGCGGCGATAGCCGATGTTCAGCATCGAGATGCCGTCCATATGGCCCTGCGCCGTCAACCGGCGGCCGTTTATGAAGCCGTTGAACTGGACGAAGTCCTTGGGCGTCACCTGCCAGTTGATGTTGCCCCGGCCGCTCAGCGTGTAGCCGTCGCGTTTGCCTTCGCCCAGCCGGCTGGCGTCGATCTCGTTCCAGTAGGCGTTGGCGCTGAGATTGTAGGTGATCTTCGGCGTCAGCCGGCCGTTGGCGACCAGCTCCAGGCCGGCCGCCCGGCTTTCGTCCAGGTTCTCCCGCGTGGTCACGAAGACGCCGTTGCCGACGTCGCGCACGACGTCGCTGATGCCCTTGGAATTCTGCCGATAGTACAGCGTGGCGACATAGGTCTGGCCGGCCTTGCGGTGCTGGTAGCCCAGCTCGAACGAGTCGGTCTCCTGCGGCTTCAGCAGAGGGTTGCCGCGCCGGAAGTTGAACGGATCGATCTCGATCAGGAACGGGTTCAGGTCGTCCGCCGTGGGCCGCTGGATGCGCAGGCTGTAGCTGGCGCTCACCTGCCGACCTTCGCCCAGCGCGTACGAGAGGTGCAGGCTGGGATAGAGCCGCGTGTAGTCGTTCTCCGCCTGCACCGGCCCGCCCGTCGTCAGGTTCAGGTCGAGCTTCGTGTCCTCGAGCCTCAGGCCGCCCAGCACCGTCAGGTCGCCGACGGGATGCTGGTAGGTGAGGTAGGCGGCGTTGATCGTCTGTTCGAACAGGAAGCGGTAGGTCAGGCCGGGGTCGACCGGCAGGTCGGCGATGCTCGCCAGGCCCCGGCGGCCGATGTTCTCAAAGGCGTTGTCGTCGTACTGGAAGGCGTAGCCGGCCTTCAGCTTGCCGTTGTCCGGCATCGGCCGGGTGTAGTCGACCTTCACCTCCGTCTGGCGCGTGCTGCTCTCGTAGTCGCCGAGCTCCAGGGTGTCGGCCGCGGCGGGGACCCGGAACGAGGTGAGGGAGCCGCGGTCGCGCCGAATCTCGCCGATCTCATAGCTGCCGTTGACGACGACCTCGTGCTCTTCGCCGTCGAACTTCCGCCGCCACGTCGCGCCCAGGTCCACGTTGTCCCGGCGTTGATCGGCGGTGTTGAAGCGCTCGATCACGCGAGCCGCGCCGCCGCCGGCGCCGTCGTACTGCAGTTGCTCCATACCGTCCGACTGCGGCCGGATCGCGTGAACCATGACGCTCAGGTTCAGGCGGCTCTTCGCGTCCAGATCGTAGTCGACACCGATGCGACCGAGCGCGATGTCGACCTTGTTGCGGATGTCGGCGTACTGCCGGTTCTCCAGAACCTGTCCGGTCGCGCCGTCCAGCCGGCTCCGGCGGTCCTCGATGTCGATCTCCTGCGTATCGCGCCGGTAGCTGAGGTCGCCCGCGACGGTCAGCTTGCCGTCGTTGCGCGAACCCGAGACGCCGACGTTCCAGCGACTGTCCGTGCCGAGGTTCGCGCGCACCGAACCCGAGCTGCCCAGCCGCCGGGTCTTCTTCGTGACCAGGTTGATCACGCCGGCCGCGCCCTCCGGGTTCATCGCCGCCGAGGGGTTGGTGATCACCTCCACCCGCTCGATCTGGTCGGCGGGCAGCGACTGCAGCGCCTGACCCCGGCCTTCGCCCTGGAACATGGTCGAGGGCTTGCCGTCGATCATGATGGTGACGTTGGAATCGCCGCGCAGGCTGACGTTGCCCTGCACGTCCACCTGCACCGACGGCACGTTGCGCAGGGCGTCGCCGATCGAACCCGAGGTGGCCTGCAGGTCGGAGGCGACGCCATAGCTTTTGCGGTCGATGTCCACCCGCATGCCGCTGGACTGGCCCTGGACCACGACGCCTTCCACGGTCGCGGGCGGCTTGCCGGGCGGAGCCTTCGGCGGCGGCTTCTGCGCCGCGCCTTGGCCCGCGGCGGCCGAGGCCATCAGCAGCGACGAGGCCCCGGCCAGCAGGATGGATGTCGCCCGCCGGCGCGCATGCGTATTGGACAAGTGCCGTCCCCCCGAACGATGTTCGTCTTGGCTCGTCATGAAGCTTAGCGGCGACTTTGTGTTGAACAGTTGCAGCGGCGCCATCAGGGCGAGTTAAATCTTCGTCATGAAGGGGAGCAGGTGATGCGCAGACTGGTGATCGGGCTCGCGTCGGCGACGTTGGCCGGAAGCGCCTGGGCTCAGGCGCCCGCGCCCGCCCCGCGCGCGACGGTGGAAACCGGCGTCCTCGTGGGTGAGGCGAACGACCGAGCGAACATCTTCCGCAACATCCCCTATGCCGCGCCGCCGGTCGGCGCCCTGCGCTGGGCTCCGCCGCAGCCGGCGGCGAAGTGGCGCGGCGACCGGGACGCGGCCAAGGCCGGCCCCTCCTGCCCGCAGCCGATGAACCCAAACGGAGCCCCGAACACCGGCGGCGCGAATGGGCCCATCTCCGAGGACTGCCTGCAGCTCAACGTCTTCGCGCCGAAGCAGGCGAAGGCCGCGCCGGTGATGGTCTGGATCCACGGCGGCTCGCATCGGACGGGCGCGGGCTGGATCTACGACGGCTCCAACTTCGCTCGCGACGGCGTGGTGGTGGTCACGATCAACTACCGCCTGGGCGCGCTCGGCTACTTCGCCCACCCGGCGCTCACCGCCGCGGCGGGCTCGCAGCCCGTGGGCAACTACGGGCTGATGGACCAGATCGCCGCCCTGCGGTGGGTGCAGCGGAACATCGCCAAGTTCGGCGGCGATCCGCAGAACGTCACCGTCTTCGGCGAAAGCGCCGGCGGGATGAGCACGCTGGCGATCCTCGCCACGCCCGAAGGCAAGGGCCTCTACCGCAAGGCCATCGTCCAGTCGGGGCTGGGCTGGTTCGAACCGAAGACGCTCGCCGAGCAGGAGAAGGCCGGCGTCGACGCCCTGGCCAAGGCGGGCGTGACCGCCGCCACCGCCGAGGAACTGCGTGCGCTGCCGGTCGAGAAACTGGTCGCCGTCAACGCCCAGTTCGCGCCGTTCACCGACGGCAAGGTCATGACCGAGACGGCGACCCAGGCGCTCGCCGCCGGCCGCTTCGCCGACGTGCCGCTGATCATCGGCTGGAACTCGGGCGAGGACAGCCTGATGGGCCCGGGACCGCTCCCGCCGGCCCAGCTCGCGCAAATCCCGCCCATCGCCCGCGCCGTCTATCGCGAAGAGGCGGCCGAGGGCGACGAGCGCCTGGCCCGGGCGCTCTTCACCGACCGCATCTTCGGCGGGCCGGCGCGCTGGGTCGCCGCGAAGGCCGCGCCCGGCCAGCCGGCCTGGCTCTACCATTTCTCGTATGTCGCCACGCGCATGCGGCCGTCGGTGAACACCTCGGCCCACGCCGCGGAGATCCCCTATGTCTGGGAGTACTGGGGCCGGCGCACGCCGATGAGCGTGGTCAGCGACGAGGACAAGGCCGTCGCGACCCTGATGCACGCCTGCTGGGTGACCTTCGCCAAGGCCGGCAAGCCCCAGTGCGGCAAGGAGGCCTGGCCGGCCTACGACGGCTCCGACCCGCTGATGGAGTTCGGGGCCGACAGCGGGATCCGCACCGGCTTCCGGAAGCCGAAGCTGGACGCCGTCCAGGCCGTGGCGCTGCCGACGCTGGGGCTGAAGTGACCTCGGCGCTAAGTCTCTGATCCGACTCGCGAACTGATTCGCCGAGCTTGGCGTTTCCGGACTCTGATCCGGAGACTTCGATGGCGACCCGTCCGACCTGGCAGGGCTATCTGCGCCTGTCCCTCGTGAGCTGCCCGGTGGCGCTCTACACGGCCACCTCGCGGCAGGGCGAGGTGCATTTCAACATGCTCCACAAGGAGACGATGAACCGGATCAAGATGATCCCGACCGATCCAGAGACGGGTCCGGTCGACCGATCCGAGATCGTCAAGGGATTCGAGATCGAGAAGGGCCGCTACGTCGTGGTGACGCCCGAGGAGATCCAGAACGTGAAGCTGGAGACCACCCGGACGCTGGATATCGAACGCTTCGTCGACCACGACGACATCGATCGTCTTTATTTCAACGACCCCTACTTCCTGGTGCCCGACGGCGACATGGCGGTGGAGGCCTTCACCGTCATCCGCGAGGCCATGGAGAAGGCCGATCGCGTGGCTCTCGGGCGCCTCGTCATGCACCAGCGCGAGCGGCTGATGGCGCTGGAGCCGCGGGACAAGGGCATCCTGGCCTACACCCTGCGCACCAAGCGCGAGGTGCGCGACGCCCAGGAGATCTTCGACCGCATCCCCGACGCCAAGGTGAACGCCCAGATGGTCGACATCGCCTCCCGCATCATCGAACAGCAGGAAGGCGCCTTCGACCCCAGCCAGTTCAACGACCGCTACGAGGACGCGCTGCGGGCCCTGATCAAGGAAAAGGAGAAGGGCCACACGGTCACCGCCCCCGAGCAGCCGAAGGAGGCCGAGGTGATCGACCTGATGGAGGCGCTGAAGCGGAGCCTGGGCCAGGGCGGCGGTGAGCGGCGGAAAGCTGCGCCGAGAGCGGCCGCATCGAGCAAGAAGTCCGCCCCGGCCAAGTCGTCAAGTTCCGCAAAGAAGCCGGCCCCGAAGAAGGCGCCGGCAAAGAAGCGCGCCTGAACAAGCGTTACTGTATCGCATGTACAGTAATTCATTGACTTTTGACTGAAGGCGCGATGTCGAAAACCTGTTGACCCCGTACGAATACGGGTTGCGCGCACTCTACCGGCGGGTGTGATCTGGACTGCAGGAGCGGGGGGCGAGAGCCCATCGCACGCGTGGGGGATGTCGCTGGCCGGCGTCGCCCGCGCCGGAGCAGCTCAAATCCACAAGGTTCATAGGGAATGGAACGACTCTCGATCAGCGGGCTGGGGCTCGCTGCGCCTTCCGACGGCGCCGGGATCCTGCCGATCCGGCTGGACGACCTCGCCGGTCAGGCCACCTGGGCCGGCAAGCCCATCTTCACGCTGGATCAGGTGATCGGTCAGCTCGACAGTGGCGCGACGATCGGCGGCAAGACGATCACCTACACGTTCTTCGACGGGAAGCACCCGATCGGCATCTACCACAACCCGAACAACGGGTTCCCCGAGCCGGCCGGCTTCACGCCGTTCAGCGAGGCGCAGCGGGACGCGGCCCGCCTGGCCATGGAACTGTGGGACGACCTGATCGCCCCCTCCATCACCGAGAAGAACGGAAACGGCGCCGACATCACCCTGGCCAACACCTCGACGGGCCCGGCCCAGGCCTGGGCCTACTACGGCTCGAACAGCGGGCCGAAGTACCAGGGCGACGTGTGGATCGCCGATCCGGCCGAGAACTGGACGAACAACTGGCTGAACTACAACGGCTACGGCTTCACCACCCTGGTGCACGAGATCGGCCACTCGCTGGGGCTCAGCCATCCGGGCGACTACAACTACAGCGACGACAACGACGGCGACGGCCAGCCCGACCCGATCACCTACGAGGAAGACGCCTTCTACGCCCAGGACACGGAGCAGTTCAGCATCATGTCCTACTTCGACCCGCGGAAGTCGGGCGGGTTCCCCGTGGACGTGGAGACGGGCCTGCTGGGCAACGCCCAGACGCCGATGGTGCACGACATCTACGTGATCCAGCAGAAGTACGGCGCCGATCCCACGACGCGGGCGGGCGACACGGTCTACGGCTTCAACTCGAACGCGGGCCGCGACATCTACGACTTCTCGTCGAACCAGACGCCCTATCTCGCCATCTACGACGCCGGCGGAAACGACACGCTGGACCTGTCGGGCGCCGGAGCCGGCGTTTTCATCGACCTGCGGCCCGGCAGCTACTCGTCCATCGCCGTGCGCCCGACGCTCGCCGAAGCCAATGCGGCGACCGGGGTCTTCAACGCCGCCACCGACGAGGTGCAGGGCGACTTCGCCCCCTGGACGGAAGCGGGCCTGAACGGCTTCCTGAACACGATCGCCAACACGGTGGCGGGTCAGATCGCCTCGTTCACGGGCGTGACCGGCGTGGGCGCCCTGTCGTTCGGCAATGTCGGCATCGCCTATGGCACGATCATCGAGAACGCCATCGGCGGCTCCCAGCGCGACTACCTGGTCGGCAACGACGTGGGCAACCGGCTGACCGGCAATGGCGGCAATGACGTGCTGAACGGCCTGGGCGGCAGCGACACGCTTTCGGGCGGCGCGGGCGCCGACGACTTCCGCTTCACGGCCCTGGGCGGGAGCGACCGGATCGTCGACTTCGAACAGGGCGTCGATCGGCTGAACCTCGCCGAGATCGACGCCGACGCCGGCGTGTCGGGCGACCAGGCCTTCACGCTGGTGGCGGGCTTCACTGGCGCGGCGGGCCAGGCGGTGCTCACCTACGCCGGCGGCGCCTCCACGCTGAAACTGGACGTGGACGGCGACGGCCGGTCCGATCTCGACATCGTCATGACGGGCCAGGTGACCAACACCGCCAACTGGCTGCTCTAGCGACGGCGGCTCCGGAGCCCGCGCTCCGGGGCCTCTCCGCGCTTGAGGGGCGGAACCGTCCCGCTTCACCGGTGTTGGCCTCTCGGGAGTTCACTCGGAGGCGTCCATGCGGAGCCTGCTCGTTCTGGTCGGCGCGGGGCTGGTGCTGTCCGCGTGCGCCACCTCACCGCGCGAGACCGTGCTCTCGCTGGACAGCACCGACCGCAAGTGGACCAGCAAGCGCTGCGTCGAGGCGCGCAAGGAGGCCGCCCGGTTCGACGAGAACAAGGAGGGCCACGCGGTCATCAAGATCGTCGGCAACCTCATCGTCCCGTTCGCCGGCACCGCCACCTCGTTCGCCATGAACCGGCTGCGGGACGACGAGCGCGAGGCGCTGAACCAGAAGATGAAGGCGGCCTGCATCTCGGACCCGCTGGGCGCAAAGCGGCGCGTGGCCGCGCGCTAGCTACTTCAGCTTTCTGATGGCGTCCTTCAGCGGCCGCTCGGCCTCGCAGTAGTCCGCCCAGGCCTTGGTCTTCTTCAGCAGCGCCGGAGCGGTGCGGATCGTCCACTTCTTGGGATCGAGCCCGGGCTTCACCTGGTCCCAGGTCAGCGGGAACGACACCGGCGCCAGCGGGCGCCCTCTGGGCGACAGGGGGGCCACCGCCGTCGACATGCGATCGTTGCGCAGATAGTCCAGGAAGATCCGACCCTTACGCTTGGCCTTGGCCATGTTGACCACGTACTTGTCCGGCGCATCGGCCGCGATCGCCAGGCAGACGTCCTGGGCGAATTTCTTGGCCGTCTTCCAGTCCATCTCGCCCTTGCCCGCTTTCAGGGGGGTGACGACGTGCAGCCCCTTGCCGCCGGTGGTCTTGCAGAAGGCCACGAGCCCAAGCGCCTCGAGGCGCGCCTTCACCTCCAGCGCGCCTTCGATCACCCGGGTGAACGGGATGTCCTCGTCGGGGTCGAGGTCGAAGATCAGCCGGCCGGGGACCTCCGGCTGGAAGGGCTGGCAGCCCCACGGGTGGTATTCTACCGCGCCGATCTGGGCCATCGCCGCCAGGGCCTCGATCCGGTCGAGCTGCAGATACGGCTTGTGGTCGCCGAACACCTGAACCTCGGTGATCAGCGCCGAGGAGCCCTTGCCGGCGTGACGCTGGAAGAAGCGCTGGTCGCCGTTGATGCCGTCCGGCATGCGGATGATCGAGCAGGGCCGACCCTTGATGTGCGGCATCATCCAGGGGCCGACCTCCTCGAGGTATCGCGCCAGGTCCAGCTTGGTGACCACGCCGCCCTTGCCGTCGTCGGGCCACAGCGCCTTGTCGGGGTTCGACAGCACGACGCCCATGACCACGTTCGACCCTGGCTTGGGCTTTGACGCGGACCTGGGCTTGGCGGCCGGCTTCGGCTCGGGCTCGGCCAGTTCGGTCCGGGCGGGGACCTCGGCCTCGACCTCGGCCGCCGGCTTGTCCTCGCGCAGGCCCTTGAAGCTGCCCTGACGCACATTGCCGTCGCCGGTGAAGCCCGCGAACTCGATCTCGGCCACCAGGTCGGGCCGCGCCCAGTTGATGTCGCCGGTCTTCTTGGGCGCATTGGGTCCGGTGAACGGGCTCTTCTCCGAGGCGACCTTCTCCAGGCGCGGCAGCACGCGGGCCACCGTGTCGCGGCCGAACCCGGTGCCGACCCGGCCCACATAGACCAGCCGCCCGTCCCGGTTCACGCCCACCAGCAGCGAGCGGAGCTGGCCGCGCTCGCCGGTCCATCCGCCGATCACCACCTCGTGGCCCGCCCGGCACTTGGACTTCTGCCAGGTGTCCGAACGTCCAGAGCGGTAGGGGGCCTCGATCCGCTTGGAGATGATGCCTTCCAGCGACATGCGACAGGCCGACTGCAGCACCGCGTCGCCGGCGGTCTCGAAATGATCGACGTATCGGATGCGCTGCGCGATCGTCTTGCCAGCGCCTTCGACCGCCGCCCGCAGCCGCGCCTTGCGGTCGCGCAGCGGCTGGTTGCGCAGGTCCTCGCCGTCGAGGAACAGGGCGTCGAAGACGAAGAACACCAGGTTCTGAGTCCTGCCGTCGGACAGCGCCGCCTGCAGCGCCGGGAAATCGGGCGAGCCGTTGTGGTCCAGGGCGCAGGCCTCGCCATCGTAGAGCCCCTCGGGCAGGGCGCTGGCGTCGGCGGCGATCTCCTTGAACTTGGTGGTCCAGTCCAGACCCTTGCGGGTCTTGAGCGTCGCCTTGCCGTTCTCGACGCGGAGCTGCAGCCGGTAACCGTCGAACTTGATCTCATGCGCCCAGTCGGCGCCTGGCGGCGGGCGGTCCACGGACTTGGCGAGCTGCGGCTCGACGAAGCCCGGCAGGCCGGCGGCCTTCGGCTTCGGCGCCGACACGCGCTTCGGGGGCGCGGCCTTCTCTGCCGCGGGACGCGGCGGCTCCTTCTCGGCGCGGTTCGACTGCCAGACGTCCTTGCCCGACGCGCGGCCCTTGCCGGTCATGAACTTGGTCGGCCCCTTGCCCTTGCCGGCCTCGATCTCGTCCATGGTGCGCCCCGAAGCGACGGAGGTGAGTTCGCCTTCGACCAGCAGTTCGCCGTGGTCTTCCAACGACCAGCCGTCATGGTGCTTGATGAGCAGCCAGTTGTCGCGCTTCTCGCGTTCCCGCCGCTTCATGCGGACCAGCACCCACGATCCCTTCAGCCGGTCGCCGTCCAGGGTGAACTTCAGGTCCCCCTTCTTCAGCATGGCCCGGGGGTCGCCCTCCGGCTCCCAGTAGCCGCGGTCCCACAGCATCACCGTGCCGCCGCCGTACTGGCCCTTGGGGATCGTGCCTTCGAAGTCCCCGTAGTCCAGAGGATGGTCCTCGGTCTGCACCGCCAGGCGCCGGTCCGCGGGGTTCAGCGACGGCCCCTTGGTCACCGCCCACGACAGGAAGACGCCGTCCAGCTCGAGGCGGAAGTCGTAGTGCAGGCGCGTGGCGGCATGCTTCTGGATGACGAACCGCAGGCGCTTGGACGCCTTCGTCCTATCCGCGCCCGCAGGCTCCGCGGTCTTCGCGAAGTCGCGCATCGAACGGTACTTGGCGAGCTTGTCGGCCAACGGTCACTCCACAGGCTGCGCTGGGTGAACGCGAGGCCGAACCTGCGAGTTGCTGAGCCTTGAGTTTCAGCTCGCGAGCGCCGGCCGGGCTTCCTTCACGCCGGCAAGCGCCTGGACGTAGGCGTCGCGCCAAGCGGTGACGTCCTCACGCTGGACGGTCTCGACGAGCGCGCTCCACCGCCGGATCCGCTCGGCCTTGTCCATGGCCAGCGCCCGCTTCAGCGCATCGGCCAGTTCCTCGGCGCTGTTCGGATTGACCAGCAGCGCCTCCTTCATCTGTCGCGCCGCGCCGGCGAAGCGCGACAGGATCAGGACCCCCGGGTCCTCCGGGTTCTGGGCGGCCACGAACTCCTTGGCGACCAGGTTCATGCCGTCGCGCAGCGGTGTGACCAGGCCCACGCGCGCTGCCCCGTAGATGCCGGCCAGTTCGTCGCGGCGGTAGTTCTTGTTCACATAGCGGATGGGCGCCCAGTCGACGTCGGCGAAGGCGCCGTTGATGCGGCCCGACAGCGAGTCCAGGCGACTGCGGATCTCCTGATAGGCCTCGACGCTCTCGCGGCTCACCGGGGCGATCTGCAGCATCAGCACCTCGCGGCGCATGTCGGGGTTAGCCGTGAGGAACCGCTCGAAGCCGAGGAACCGCTCCTCGAGGCCCTTGGAATAGTCGAGCCGGTCGACGCCCACGATCAGGTGGCGGAACACGGTGCAGGCGGTCATCAGGTCCCGCATCCGCCGCGCCTTGGCGTTCTTCAGGGCCTTGGCGAAGTCCTCGGCGTCGATGCCGATGGGGAACGCGCCGGTGGCGACTGTCCGGCCGAAGGCCTTAAGCAGGCCGGGCTGCGGCTGCACCCCGTCGGCCTCGGCCAGCACGTACTCCTCGAACGCCTGCTGGTAGTCGACGGTCTGGAAGCCCAGCAGGTCGTAGTCGAACATCGCCTCCACGAGCTGCCGGTGGCCGGGCAGGTTGATGAACACCTGATGGGCCGGCCAGGGAACGTGCAGGAAGAAGCCGATCCGGTTTTTGATGCCCCGCTTGCGCAGTTCCCGCGCTAGGGGGATCAGGTGGTAGTCGTGGATCCAGACGAGGTCGTCCGGCTCGATCAGGGGCGCCAGGGTGTCGGCGAACCGGGCGTTCACCCGCGCATAGCCCTGGCCATAGACGCGGTCGTACGCGGCGATGTCGGTGCGATAGTGGAACAGCGGCCACAGCGTCTTGTTGGCGTAGCCGTTGTAGTACTCGTCGAGGTCGGCTTCTTCGAGATCGACGGTCGCCGCCGTCACGCCTCCGACCTTCTCGATCGCGAGCTGGCCGGTGAACTCGGGCGTCGTCTTGCCGCTCCAGCCGAACCACAGGCCGGAGTATTCGCGCAGCGCCGCCGCCAGCGCCATGGCCAGCCCGCCGACGCTCTCGTCGCCCTCGCCCGAAGGCGGATTCACCCGGTTGGAGACGACGATCAGGCGCATCAGCCGGCGGCCTCGAGCCAGGCGATCACCGCGTCGACGCCGGGCAGGCGAAACGATGCGTGGGTTTCCCGCGGCGGGCCGACGAGCACGCCATAGCCGCCCAGCCGCCGCGCCGCCTCGAAGCCGTGCTCGTCGGTGGCGTCGTCTCCCACGAAGATCGGGACCGCGCCCTGGAACTGGGACGCCTGCATGAAGGCGCGGATGGAGTCTCCCTTGGTCGGGCCCGGCGTGCGCAGCTCCTCGACCATGTCGCCTTCCTGCAGCACGAGGCCGGTCTCGGCGGCGATCCTCTGGGCCAGGGCCCGGGCTTCGCCGGCGTAGGCGCGCGCCAGCCGGAAGTGCAGGGCTGCGCTCGCGCCCTTCTCCTCGACCAGCAGGCCGGAATCGCGGCTGGCGAACTCGCGCAGGCGCCGGACGGTCTCGGCCAGGGCGGGGTGCGGCGGCGCCTCGTGCATGTCGCCGTTGCAGTCCCGGCGCACGAGGCCATGCACGGCGGCCACGCAGGACACGCGCCCCTCCAGGATGCGGTCGACATCGGCCAGGGTCCGGCCGCTCACCACCGCGAGACGGCCGTCGAGGCCGCGCTGCAGCGTCTCCAGCAGGCGCGTGCGACGCGCGTCCGGCCGCACGTCCTGCGGGCGCGCGGCGATCGGCGCCAGCGTCCCGTCGAGATCGAGGAACAGCGCCGCGTCCCGCAGCCGCAACGGCTTGGGCGCAGGAAGACCGATTGTGAGAGCTTCTACCGACATGAAGGACCCACCCCTGTCGCTGCTAAACGCCCAGGCGCCTCTTTTGATCCGAACTCGGCTTCAAGCTCGAACACGCAACCCGGTCTTGACGTTCCGGCGGCCATGGCGTGCTTTCGCGCTCCTCCTCTTCGACGCTTCGAACTCCCAAGGACATCCCATGGCCGAAACGGCGCAGGCTGACGCGATCGTGCTGTTCGGCGGCACGGGCGATCTCGCCAGGCGGATGCTGCTGCCGTCGCTCTACTTCCTGGATCAGGACGGCTTCCTGCCCGAGGGGTTCCGGATCATCGCCAGCGCCCGGCAGGACATGAGCCGCGAGGCGTTCGTCGAGGCCACGCGCGAGATCCTGCAGGCGCGTTCCGAAGGCGTCGACGACCAGGCCTGGACGCGCTTCGCGGGGCGGCTGGACTACGTGGCCGCCGACGCCACCACGCCCGAGGGCGCCGCGGGACTGAAGTCTGCGCTGGGCCAGGCGGCCCGTCCGATCTTCTACCTGGCCATCTCGCCCAGCCTCTATGAGCGCGTGACTCTGTCGCTGAGGGACGCGGGCTTGGCCACCGACGCCTCGCGCATCGTGCTGGAGAAGCCGATCGGCCGCGATCTCGAGACCTCCCGCCACATCAACGGCGTGCTGGGCCAGGTTTTCGACGAGGGGCAGGTGTTCCGCATCGACCACTACCTCGGCAAGGAGACGGTGCAGAACCTGATCGCCCTTCGTTTCGCCAACACCCTCTTCGAGCCGCTCTGGAACAGCCTCTCCATCGACCACGTGCAGATCACCGTGGCCGAAACGGAGGGCGTCGGCGCCCGCTGGCCGTACTACGACGAGTACGGGGCGCTTCGCGACATGCTGCAGAACCACATGCTGCAGCTCCTGTGCCTGGTGGCGATGGAGCCGCCCGCCGACATGGAGCCGGACTCGGTCCGAAACGAGAAGGTGAAGGTGCTGCGCTCGCTCCGCCGCTTCACCCGCCTGGACGCCGCCGACAAGTCGGTGCGCGGCCAGTACACGCCGGGCGTCGTCGGCGGGAAGTCGGTCGAGGGCTACGAGACCGAGCGTGGGCAGAAGAGCGGGACCGAGACCTTCGTGGCGCTCCGGGCCGACATCGACAACTGGCGCTGGGCCGGCGTGCCGTTCTTCCTGCGGACCGGCAAGCGCATGCCCGAGAAGCGCACCCAGATCGCCATCCAGTTCAAGCCGGTGCCCCACTCGATCTTCGGCCAGGCCTCGGCGGCGGACCTTTCGCCCAACCGGCTGGTCATCGACCTGCAGCCGGACGAGGACATCTCGCTCACCCTCATGAACAAGGCGCCGGGGCTGTCGTCGGGGGGCATGCGGCTGCAGTCGCTGCCTCTGTCGCTGAGCCTGCTCTCCACCTACGAGGGCAAGGGCGGCCGCCGGCGGATCGCCTACGAGCGCCTGCTGCTGGACGTTCTGCACGGCGACGCCACGCTGTTCGTCCGCCGCGACGAGGTGGAAGAGGCCTGGCGCTGGGTCGACGGGGTCGCCGACGCGTGGGCCGAGGCCAACATCGCGCCCAAGCCCTACGCCGCCGGAAGCTGGGGTCCCTCCGGCGCCTTCGGCCTCATCGAGCGCTTCGGAAAGACCTGGTCGGACTAGCCGGTGTGCCCGGCCCGCGACACGGGCGTCGGCTCGCCGAAGCGGAACGGATCGCGGTCCAACGCCATGCGTACCTTGCCGATCTCGGACGAGGTCTCGAGGATCTCGACGATGTCGTAGAAGGCCCGGGCCTCGTCGAAGGCGCCGGGCTTCGACAGGCGGTCGGCCGCGAGTTCCTGGATGCGGCTGATGACGGCGTCGGCCGCCTCCAGCGCTTCACGCAGCTTAGCTTCGTCGGTCATACCGGCATTACCCCCGAACAGCGGCGAAGGTTCCCTAGCGCACGCTCGTCCAGGGCTTGGACAGCAGGGTCGCGCAGTTGATCAGCCCCACCAGCGAGTAGGTCTGCGGGTAGTTCCCCCAGAGCTCGTCGCCGGTGAACGAGATGTCCTCCGACAGCAGCCCGGCGGCGGTGCGGCGGCCCAGCATCTCCCCGAACAGCTCGCGCGCCTCGGCGGTCCGGCCGGACAGGTGCAGGGCCTCGATCAGCCAAAAGGTGCAGAAGTTGAACGCCGTCTGCGGCAGGCCAAAATCGTCGGGCAGGGCGTAGCGCAGCATGAACGGACCGCGCCGAAGGCCCTCTTCGACCGCGGCCATGGTGGCCTGCATGCGCGGGTCGTCAGGCCGGACGAAGCGAACGTCGATGAGCTGGAGGAGGGAGGCGTCCAGCTCGTCGCCGCCGAAGGTCGCGGCGAAGCGGCCCTCCTTCTCGTTCCAGGCGCGAGTCTCGATGGTCTTGCGGACCGCGGCGGCCTTGTCGTTCCAGTACTTGGCGCGGTCGGCGAGGCCCAGCTTCTCGGCGGCGTTGCCGAGCCGGTCGCAGGCGGCCCAGCACATGACCGAGGAATAGGTGTGCACCGCCTCCCGGCCGCGGAACTCCCAAAGGCTCGCGTCCGGCTTGTCGTGCAGCTCGAACGCCCGCTCGCCGATCGGCTCCAGGGCGCGGAAATCGTCGGCGGTCGCCGGGCGCAGCAGCCGCTCGTCGAAGAACGCCTGCACCGTGGAGAGCACGATCTGGCCATAGACGTCGTGCTGCAGGTGCTCGTGCGCCTGGTTGCCGATCCGCACCGGCCCGATCCCGCGGTAGCCCGCCAGGTGCGGCGCGATCCATTCGGTCAGCACCGGCTCCAGGCCCACCCCATAGACCGGCTGAACGTGGCCGGCCTTGGTGCGGTCGACGATCGTTCCGGGACCGAGGCCGGGGATGGCCTGCTGGCCGGTCGCGCCATAGACGGGCTGCATGTCGCCCCGCCCGGCCTGGTCCACCAAGTTGCGCAGATAGACCAGGTAGTTCTCCAGCATGTCGGCGGCGCCCAGCCGGTTCAGCGCCTGGACCACGTAGTAGGCGTCGCGCAGCCAGCAGTACCGGTAGTCCCAGTTGCGGCCCTGGCCGGGCGCGTCGGGATGCTCCGGGATCGAGGTGGTCAGCGCCGCGACGATCGCGCCGGTCTCCTCGTACTGGCAGAGCTTCAGGGTGATCGCCGCCCGGATCACCGCCTCCTGCCACTCCAGCGGCACGGAGAGCGTGCGCACCCATCCGCGCCAGTAGTCGGTCGTCTCGCGCAGCATGCGGCTGGTCACGCTGTCGACGTCGGCGTCCAGGCCCTCGTCCGGCCCCAGGAAGAACTGCAGCGGCTTCTCCAGCCGGAACGTCCGCTCCTCGGTGATGTGGCTGACTGGGCAGTCGGTGGTGAGCCGCAGCGTGGTCTCCGCCCCCACATAGCGGATGTGGTTGGAGCCGGCGGTCTGGTAGCAGGGCCGCTCGCCGTAGTTCATCATCGGCTTCAGGCGCACGCGGATCCGCGGCGCGCCGGAGATCGGCCGGACCATGCGCACGAAGGCCAGCGGCCGGTACTGCCGGCCGAAGTGGCGGTAGCGCGGGCAGAAGTCGATTATCTCCACCGCCGCCCCGTCGACGTTGCGGATCACGGTCCTCAGGATCGGGGTGTTGCGCAGGTAGGCCTGCTCGATCTCGCTCGCGCCCTCGACGTCGATCGCCCACAGGCCGCCGGCGGTCTCGTCGCCCGGGTCCCGGGGGTCCAGCAGCGCGCAGAACAGGGGGTCGCCGTCCACCCGCGGCGCGCAGGCCCAGACGTAGCGTCCGGCCCGGTCGATCAGGGCGCTGGCCGCGCAGTTGCCGATCGGGAACAGGTCCAGGCTCTGGCTCAAGAGGCGCATCTCCTTGGGCGGGTTTGGCGGGTTGGGCGCTTCGTCCCGGTTTCCGCTCGACGTGAGCTAAACGTGATTGGATAACTTTGGCGCCGGGACCTCGCGAGTCGCTTCGTCAGTTCGTAGGTTCGAGCCCTCAGAAACCGACGGAAATAATGATCCGAGCCCGCCGCGCCCGCATCGTCGCGACCCTTGGCCCCGCGAGCCGCGAACTGGATCAGGTGCGCGCGCTCGCGATGGCGGGCGCCGACGTGTTCCGCGTGAACTTCAGCCACGGCAGCCACGAGGATCACGCCCGCACCATCCGCCACATCCGCGAAGCGGAGAAGACGGTGGGCCGCCCCGTGGCCGTGCTGGCCGACCTGCAGGGGCCGAAGCTGCGGCTGGGCAAGTTCGAAGGCGACTCCGCGCCGCTGCGGGCCGGCCAGGCCTTCCGCATCGATATGGACAAGGCCCTGGGGACCTCCGAGCGGATCGGCGTGCCGCATCCCGAGGTGTTCGCCGCCCTGCGAGAGGGCGCCCTTGTCCTGCTGGACGACGGCAAGGTCCGCCTGCGCGTCACCGCCCACGGCCCCGACTGGGCCGAGACGGTCGTCGAGGCCGGCGAGAAGCTCTCCAACCACAAGGGGCTGAACCTGCCGGGGCTGGCGATCCCGATCCCGGCCCTCACCGAGAAGGATCGCAAGGACCTTGCCTTCGCCCTGAACGAGGGCGTCGACTGGGTGGCGCTGTCGTTCGTGCAGCGCGCCTCCGACATGGCCGAGCTTCGCAAGCTGGTGAACGGCCGCGCCGGCGTGCTGGCCAAGATCGAGAAGCCGGCGGCGCTGGAGGCGCTGGACGAGATCCTCGATCTCTCCGAGGCGATCATGGTGGCCCGCGGCGACCTCGGCGTGGAGCTCAATCCCGAGGACGTCCCCGTCGTCCAGAAGCAGCTCGTCCGCGCCGCCCGCACCCGCGGCATCCCGGTCATCGTCGCCACCCAGATGCTGGAGAGCATGATCCATTCGCCGACGCCGACCCGCGCCGAGGCTTCGGACGTGGCCGGCGCGGTCTACGAGGGCGCGGACGCCGTGATGCTCTCGGCCGAGACGGCGGCGGGCGACTATCCCGTCGAGGCCGTCGGCATCATGGACCGCATCATCACCCGGGTGGAGCAGGACGCCCGCTGGCCCGAGCTCATGCGGGCCGAGCACGACCTGGGCGACGCCGACGCCCTGGTGGCGGCAGCCTTCCACGCCGCGGACGCCGCCGCCGCCGCCTGCGTGGCCGCCTTCACGCTCACGGGCACGACGGCGCTCCGGCTCGGCCGCGAACGACCGGTGCAGCCGACCCTGGCGCTGACGCCCCGCCTCGCCACCGCCCGGCGGCTGGCCCTGGCCTGGGGCGTCGAGGCGCGGGTGGTGCCCGACATCCGCGACCCGGAGGACATCCCCAAGCTCGCCTGCCAGGAGGCCATGGCCTCGGGCCTCGCCGGACCTGCCGAGCGCGTGCTGATCCTGGCGGGCCTGCCGATGGGCAGCCCCGGCGCGGCGAACATTCTCCGGCTGGCGCATACGCCCAGGCGCTGATCCGTCGGCGCCAAGGGCGACGGCGGCGGGCCGGCCCGCTATGAAGGCGCGATGCTGGAAATCTATCCTTCCGCCCAGGCCGTGGGCGAGGCCTGCGCCCATGCGATCGCCGGCTGCCTCAGGGATGGCTTGGCCACGCGCGGCCGGGCCGGCCTGGTCGCGACGGGCGGCCGCTCACCTGGACCGGTGTTCGACGCCCTCGCCGCCGAGCCTCTGGCGACCTCGCTGGACTGGGCGCGCGTGGTGGTCACGTTGTCCGACGAACGCTGCGTCGCGGCCGACGCCCCGGAGTCCAACGCCCGCACCGTCCGGGAGCGGCTGCTGGTCGGGCCGGCGGCCAAGGCCCGCTTCCTGCCGCTCTGGCCGAAGCCGGACCCCGCCGCCCTGGCCGCCCTCATGCCGTTCGACGCGGTCATGCTCGGCATGGGCGAGGACGGCCACGTCGCCTCGCTGATCCCCGGCGACCCCGGGCTCGAAGCGGGGCTCTCCACCGACGAGATCCTGGTCGATGTTCCGGCAGGCGTCGGCAAGCCGCCCCTGCCGCGGGTCAGTCTGAGCCTTTCGGCGGTGGCAGACGCGCGCGCCATCTTCCTCTTGATCGCCGGGGAGGCTAAGCGCGAGGTCCTCGCCCGCGCCCAGGGCGGACAGGACCTGCCGGTCGGCCGGCTGCTCTCCCGGGCGCGCGCGCCGGTTCGTATCTTCTGGTCACCCGAGCACTCGGCCTGAGGGCCGCCGGTGCTCTCTCTTAGGAGTCCGGTCGGTTCCTGCGCCCAGCCTGTGCGTTAGCGCGTAAGAGCCACCCGCCGCTTTGAGGATTGAGGCCCATGCATCCGGTCACGGCCGAGGTCACCCGACGCATCGTCGAGCGCAGCCGCGAGAGCCGCGCGGACTACGTCGCGCGCATGGACGCCGCGCGCGGTCAGTCGCCTGGGCGGGGCAAGCTGTCCTGCGCCAACTGGGCCCATGCCTTCGCCGCCCAGCCCGAGGGCGACAAGGTGCGCATGCGCGATCCGTCCGCGCCCAACGTCGCCATCGTCTCGGCCTACAACGACATGCTCTCGGCCCATCAGCCGTACGAGCGGTTCCCCGACATCATCCGCAAGGCGGCCCGCGAGGCGGGCGCGACGGCCCAGTACGCCGGGGGCGTGCCCGCCATGTGCGACGGGGTCACGCAAGGGCGCCCGGGCATGGAGCTGTCGCTGTTCAGCCGCGACGTCATCGCGATGTCGACGGCGGTCGCCCTGACCCATGACGCCTTCGACGCCGCCCTCATGCTGGGCATCTGCGACAAGATCGTGCCGGGCCTGTTCATCGGCGCCGCCGCCTTCGGCCACCTGCCGGTGATCTTCGTGCCCGGCGGGCCGATGACCTCGGGCATCTCCAATGCAGAGAAGGCCCGCGTCCGCGCGCTCTACGCCGAGGGCAAGGCCACCCGCGACGAGCTGCTGGACTCCGAGATGAAGTCCTACCACGGGCCGGGCACCTGCACCTTCTACGGCACCGCCAACTCCAACCAGATGATGATGGAGATGACCGGCCTGCACCTGCCGGGGGCCGCCTTCGTCACGCCGAACACGCCGCTGCGCGACGCGCTTACCGCCTACGCCCCGAAGCGGGCGGTCGAGATCCGCGACGGCACGAACGGCTATGCGCCCTTCTACCAGGTGATCGACGAGAAGAGCCTGGTGAACGCCATCGCCGGCCTGCTCGCCACCGGCGGCTCGACGAACCACACCCTGCACATCCTGGCCATGGCGCGCGCCGCCGGCGTGCAGATCACCTGGGAGGACATGGACGACCTATCCAAGGTCACGCCGTTGATCGCCCGGGTCTATCCGAACGGCTCGGAAGACGTGAACGCCTTCCACGCGGCCGGCGGCATGGCCTTCGTCACGCGTCAGCTGCTCGACGCCGGCCTGGCGCACGAGGACGTCATGACCGTCGCCGGCCAGGGTCTGCGCCGCTACACGCAGGAGCCGTTCCTGGACGGCGGCAAGCTGGTCTGGCGCGACGGCCCGGCCGCCTCGCTCGACAGGGATATCCTGCGCCCCGTCGACGATCCCTTCCAGCCGAACGGCGGCATGCGCCTGCTCACCGGCCCCCTCGGCCGTGCGGTCCTAAAGACCTCGGCCGTGAAGCCCGAGCACCGCGTGATCGAGGCGCCGGCGCTGGTCTTCGAAGACCAGGACGAGCTGCTCGCCGCCCACAAGCGCGGCGAGCTGAACCGCGACTTCGTGGCCGTGGTCCGCTTCCAGGGCCCCAAGGCCAACGGCATGCCCGAATTGCACTCGTTGACGCCGCCCCTTGGCGTCCAGCTGGACAAGGGCTTCAGGGTGGCGCTGGTCACCGACGGCCGCATGTCGGGCGCGTCGGGCAAGGTGCCGGCCGCGATCCACGTGACGCCCGAGGCCGCCGATGGCGGACCGCTGGCCTATGTCCGGAACGGCGACATCATCCGGCTGGACGCCGAAACCGGTCGACTGGAGATCAAGGTGGACGAGCGCGAACTCATGGCCCGCGAGGCGGCTCGCTGCGCCCCGTCGGGCTTCGGCTACGGGCGGGAGCTGTTCGGCTGGATGCGTCGGGCCGCGGGCCCGGCGGACACGGGCGCCTGCGCCCTCTTCGAGGCGGCCTGAACGCATGAAGCCCCAATACACCGGCCTGGTCGGCGACGTCGGCGGCACCCACGCCCGCTTCGCCCTGGTGGACACGGAGGGCCGCGTCCGCAATCCGCGCACCTTCCAGGCGAAGGACTATCCGAGCCTCACCGCCATCGTTGAGGAGTACCTCGAGACGACCGCGGGCAAGCGCCGGCCGCCGAAGGCGGTGATCGCCGTGGCCGGCCCCGTCCTCGAGGGCGAGATCGAGTTCACCAACCTCGACTGGGTGATCTCGGAAGGCGACCTGCTTGCCCACTTCGAGTTCGAGGCGGTCAGCCTGATCAACGACTTCGCCGCCCAGGCCCTGGCCTGTCCGCGGCTGGACGAGGACGACCTGCGGCGGATCGGCGACGGCGCCGGCCGCGGGGCCTACGGATGTCCGGTGGTCGTGCTGGGCGCGGGCACCGGCTTCGGGGTGGCGGGCCTGGCCCGCAGCGATCGCGGCGACGTGGCGGTGGCCACCGAGGGCGGCCACGGCGGATTCGCGCCGACCGACGAGGTGGAGGTCGAGGTCTGGCGGCGCCTGCGCGAGAAGTACGGCCGCGTCTCCATCGAGCGCCTGCTTTCGGGCGCCGGTCTCTACGACCTCTACGTCTCGCTTTGCGCCATCGAGGGGCGCGACGCCGTCCTCGCCGACCAGACGGCGGTGATGTCCGAAGGCCTCGCGGGCGATCCCATGGCCGGCGCCACCCTCGACCGCTTCTGCGGAATCCTCGGCGACGTGGCGGGCGACCTGGCGCTGAGCTGGGGCGCGCGGGGCGGGGTCTATGTCTCGGGCGGCATCGCGCCGCGGATGGCCGACCGCCTTTCCGACAGCCCTTTCCGCCAGCGGTTCGAGGCCAAGGGCCGGCTCTCGGACTACGTCCGCCGCATCCCGACCTTCCTGGTGACCCACCCCTACCCCGCCATCATCGGGGCGGCGCGCGAACTCGAGCAGATGGAGCGCCTATGACCATCGCCAGCATCCTGACCCGCGCGCCGGTCATTCCGGTCCTGGTGGTCGACGATGTGGAGCACGCCGCGCCGCTCGGCCGGGCCCTCGTGGCCGGCGGCCTGACGGTGCTGGAGGTGACGCTGCGCACGCCGGCGGCCATGGACTGCATCGCCGCCATGAGCGAGATCGAAGGCGCCGTCGTGGGTGCCGGGACCGTTCTGAACCGCCAGATGCGCCGCTCGGCCGCCGACGCCGGCGCGCAGTTCGCCGTCAGCCCCGGCCTGATCGAGGGCGAGGGGCCCGACGGCCCGACGCCCCTGCTGCCGGGCATCGCCACCGCCACCGAGCTGATGGCGGGCCTCGCCGCCGGCTTCACCCACTTCAAGCTCTTTCCGGCCAATGTCGTGGGCGGGGTGGAGGCGCTGAATGCGTTCCAGAGCCCGTTCCCGCAGGCGACCTTCTGCCCGACGGGCGGGGTGAATGCGAAGAACGCCGCCGACTACCTGGCCCTGCCCAATGTGATCTGCGTGGGCGGCAGCTGGGTGGCGCCAGCCGAGGCCGTCCGCGCCGGCGACTGGGACCGGATCACCCAGCTCGCCCGCGAAGCCGCGGCGCTGGCGCCCGCCGCGCCCGCCGCCGTGGAGGGCTAGCCATGGCCGACCGCACCAACGAGCAGCTCCGCTGGGTGGTCACCGCCCGCGCCAAGCCCGGACAGCCGGGCGAGGCGGTGGTCAGCATCCTCGGGCGCAACGCTCTTATCCCCGAGATCAACTTCGACATGGCGGTCGACTGGCACCCGGGCGCCGAGGCGCCCGACGTCGAGGGCCGGGCGCTCGTGATCCTCAGCCTGCTCTTCAAGGAGCTTGCCGCCGAGTGCGAACGCGCCGCCGGCGAGCGCTTCAACCTGGGTTAGCGCCCCACCCAGTTCCCCGGCCGGCGCTCGGCCACCGAGCGAACGCCTTCCTTGAAGTCCTCGGTCACACGCAGCAGGGCCTGTTCGCGGTGCTCGATCACCGTCTGGGCCTTCACCGCCTCGGCGAGGCCGGCGCGCAGGGTCTTGCGGGTCGAAACCGTGGCGAGCGGCGCGTTCTCGGCGATCTCGGCCGCCAGCCGCAGGGCCGCGGCGCGCAGCTCCTCCGCCGGGACGACCTCGTCGCAGAGACCCCATTCCAGCGCCTGCTCGGCCTTGATCCGCCGGCCGGTGAGGAACATCAGGTTCGCCCGCTGCGGCCCGATCAGCCGCGGCAAGGTGTAGGTGAGCCCGAAGCCGGGATGGAAGGCCAGCTTGGTGAAGTTGGCCACGAACCGGGCTTCCGGCGCCGCGACGCGGAAGTCGGCGGTCAGCGCCAGGCCGAGGCCCGCGCCCACCGCCGAGCCCTGCACGGCGGCCACGATAGGCGTCTCCGCGGAGAACAGGCGGATCGCCTGGGCGTAGAGGGCCTGGACGCCGTCCATGCCCGAGGCCACGCGGTCGGTGTCGGACGAGAAGTCGGCGCCGCCGCAGAAGGTCTTGCCCTCGCTCTGCAGCACCACCGCCCGCGCCGCGCCGTGCCCGTCGATGTCGTCCAGGGCGTCGGCCAGGTCGCGCATGAAATCGACCGAGACGAAGTTGTGCGGCGGCCGGTTGAGGGTGACCACCGCCACATTGCCGTCCGTCGCGACCGTGACGTGATCGCCGTAAGCTGACTTCATTTCCGCGTCCCCAGAAGGTTCCTGGCCACCACCCACTTATGGATCTCGGTGGGGCCGTCATAGATGCGCATGGTGCGCAGCTTGGCTTGCATGAGCTGCAGCGGCAGCTCCTTGGTCACGCCCATGGCGCCGAAGGCCTGCATGACCCGGTCGACCGTCTCATAGGCCATTTCGGTGGCGTACCACTTGATCATGCTGATCTCGGAGCGGACGTCGCGGCCGCTGTCCAGCTTCCATGCACAGTCGTAGGTCATCAGCCGGGCGGCGTGGATCTTGGTCGCGGCCTCGGCGACCCAGAACTGGATCGCCTGCCGTTCGGACAGCGGGGCCCCGAAGGTCTTCCGCTGCGGCGCGTACTCGATCAGCATGTCCAGCGCCCGTTGCGCCATGCCGACGGACCAGGCCGCCATCTGGATGCGCCGGGTGCCCAGCCTGGTCTGCATCGGCGCGAAGCCGGCGCCCTCCTGGCCCAGCAGCTTCCATCCCTCGACCCGGCAGCCTTCCAGCGCGATCTCGTAGGTGTACTGCCCCCCGAGCATGGGGATGCGGCGCAGGACGTTGAAACCGGGCGTTCCCTTGTCGACCAGGAAGGCCGAGATCCCGCCGCGAGCGCCCTTCTCGCGATCGGTCACGGCCATCAGGATCGTGAAGTCGGCGTGGTCGGCGCGGCTGATCCAAATCTTGCGGCCATCGATGACCCAGTCGTCCCCGTCCCGCACCGCCCGCGTGGTCATCGCCGCCGGGTCCGAGCCCGCGCCCGGCTCCGAGATGCCGATCGCCGAGACGGTCTTTCCGGCGACGTAGGGCGCCAGGTAGGCGGCCCGCTGGCGCTCGTCCACGGTCGCCATCAGCATGCGCAGGTTCGGGCTGTCGGGCGGCAGGGTGTAGGGCGTGACCGTGCGGCCCATCTCCTCCTCGACGCCCACCATGGCCACCATCGGCAGGTCGACGCCGCCCACGTCCTCGGGCGCATCCAGGCCCCAGAGGCCGAGATCGCGGGAGACCTGGTCCAGGCGGGCGTGCTCGGCGTCGGAAAGGCCCAGCCCCTTGCCCTCGGCCTCGCGGGCCATGACGCCGGCCTCGAGCGGCATGAGCTCGTCGCGGACGAACCGCGCGACCAGATCCTTGAGCATGCGGTGCTCTTCGGAAAGCTCGAAGTCCACTGGCCTCCCCCCACTTCATTTGGTCTTCTGACGGCATCATAACGATGCGTGGCGTAGAGAGGAGGCCTCACCTTGGGGGACGCAAAACAGCGGCCGACGACGTTGGCGGCGAAGGCGACCGGGCCCCTGGCGGGTCTCCGCATCCTGGACCTGACCAGCGTGGTCAACGGCGCCTATGCGACCCAAATCCTCGCCGACCAGGGCGCCGACGTGATCAAGCTGGAGGATCCGGGCTCGGGCCGCGGCGACGGCGGCGACATCATGCGTTGGGCGGGCCACGTACCCGAGGGCGCGCCCCGGGACCTGGGGCCGATCTTCCTGACCATCAACCGCAACAAGCGCTCGATCCTGCTGGACCTGAAGCAGGACAGCGCCAAGCGCGCGCTGAGGCGGCTGATCGCGACCTGCGACGTGTTCGCCGCCTCGATCCGCTACGAGGGTCTGAAGCGGCTGGGCCTCGGCTACGAGGACGTCGCCGCGATCAAGCCCGACATCGTCTATGTCCACGCGGCCGGCTACGGCTCGGACGGGCCCTATGCCGGCGAGCCGGCCTATGACGATCTGATCCAGTCGGCCTCGGGCATGGCCGACATCCTGCCGCGCACGGATGGGAATCCCACGCCGCGTATCCTGCCGACGCTGGTGGCGGACAAGGTCTCGGGCCTCTTCATGAGTCAGGCGATCACCGCGGCCCTGCTGCACCGGGCGCGGACCGGCGTGGGCCAGTTCGTCGAAGTCCCCATGCTGGAGTGCGTGACGAGCTTCCTGCTGGTGGAGCACCTCTACGACCAGGCCTATCAGCCGCCGACCGGCCAGTGGGGCTACCAGCGGGTGATCAATCCGAACCGCAAGCCGTTCCGCACCAAGGATGGCTGGATCGGGCTGCTGCCCTACACCGACCGGCAGTGGGATCAGTTCTTCGATGCGGCGGGCTTCGGCGAGGCCGTGAAGTCAGACCCGCGCTTCGCCGACTACGCCGCGCGCGCCCGGCACACGCGCGAGCTCTATGGCCTGATCGAGCAGGCGGCGGCGACCAAGACCACCCAGGAGTGGCTGGACATCCTGAAGCCCCTGTCGATCCCGGTGGTGAAGACCAACACCCTGGAGGACCTCGAGGCCGATCCGCATCTCGACGCGGTGGGCTTCTTCGAGACCTACGAACACGCCGAGGTCGGCCGCTATCGGACGATCCGCCCGCCGGTGAGATTCTCGAAGACGCCGGCCAACATCCGCCGCCACCCGCCCCGCCTGGGCGAGCATACGGACGAGGTGCTGGGCGAACTGAGCGAGGCTGCGGAATAGGCGAAGCGAAACGGCCGCCCGGGCTCCCGGGCGGCCGCTCGAGGGGCTACTGCGTGGGCGGCGTGCCGGTGGAGCCGGAGTTCGTGCCCGTGCCGGTGGTCCCGGTCGTACCCGTGGTCCCGGTCGTTGCCGTGGAGCCGGTCGTTCCCATGGTTCCGGAGGCGCCGGTCGTGCCGGTGGTCCCCGTCGTGCCGCTCGCGCCCATCGTGCCGCTGGCCGTGGGATCGGTGGTGGCGCCCGTGGTCCCCATCGCCGGATCGGTCGTGGTGGCGCCGCTCATGGCGGAGGTGTCGGCGGCCGTCCCGGTGGTCGCGGCGTCGGTGGCGGCCGGCTCCTCGGTCTTCTGGCCACAGGCGGCAAGGCCGGCGGCCGCGAGGATGGCGGCGGCGGTCATCAGTCGAAGCTTCACGTTGTCAGTCTCCCTGAACCGTAACCCCCGACCGTCTGGCCACCTTATACGGGATTTGGAGATCGCAACATCGTGAATGATGCTTTTGGTCGCATTCTCTATAGTTTCTGTCGGCTCAGCTCAGCGCCTTCTAAGCTTTGCTTTTCAGATATTGCTCTTTTGAAAATCCCACCTCGAAGCTCGGGTTACTCAAATGAGCATCGGGTTCAAAGTGGCGCGAACACGGGGGCGGGCGGTCCGTCGCCCTCGGTGGGCTGGAAACGCACCTTCACCCGCATCCCGATCTTCAGGTCCTCGGGCGTCACGTCCACGAAGTTGGTCAGCATCTTTGGCCCCTCGTCGAGGGTGACGTAGCCGATGGCGTACGGACCGGTCGGCGAGCGCCGCATGACCGAGAAGGTATAGACCTCGCCCTCGCCGGGGCTCTCTTCCCAGACCGTTTCATCGCTGGCGCAGAACGGGCAGATCGTCCGCGGGTACCAATGCGCCCGGGTGCAGGCGGTGCAGCGCTTCACAAGGAAGCGGCCCTCGGCGGCGGCGTCCCAGAAGGGCTTGCTCTCCAGGGTGACGGCGGGCGCCGGAATCGGGCGGCTCATGGGTTCGGACATGGATCAGGCCTCCCGTTCCAGGATCAGGGTCGCGGCGCCGTGGCGGACCCCCAGCGAGCCGCCCGTGCCGTGGGCCACGGCCAGGTCGCAGTTCGGCACCTGCACCTTCGGGTGCGCCTCGCCGCGGAGCTGGCGGACGGCCTCGATGATCTTGGTCATGCCGCCGCGGTTCGTCGGGTGGTTGTTGCAGAGCCCGCCGCCGTCCGTGTTGAACGGAAGCTTGCCGACGCCCGAGATCAGGTTCCCGTCGGCGACGAACTTGCCGCCCTCGCCCTTCTTGCAGAAGCCCAGGTCCTCGAGCTGCATCAGGACGGTGATGGTGAAGCTGTCGTAGATCGAGGCGTACTTGATGTCGGCCGGCGTCACGCCCGCCTCTTCGAACGCCCGCGGCCCGGACCACACCGCGCCGGAATAGGTGAGGTCGATCTCGGCGCCGCCCAGCACGCCCTTCGGCGCCTCGCCCGCGCCCAGCACCCGCACGCGCGGCCGGTTCAGGCTCTTCGCCACCTCGGGGCTGGTGACGACCACCGCCCCGCCGCCGTCGGTCACCACGCAGCAGTCCAGCAGGTGCAGCGGGTCCGAGATCATCCGCGAGTTCACCACGTCCTCCACGGTGACCACGTCCTTGAGGTAGGCGTGCTCGTTCCACTGGGCGTGGTGGCTGGCCGCCACCTTGATCCAGGCCAGCTGCTCCGAGGTGGTGCCGAACTCGTGCATGTGCCGCATGGCCGCCATGCCGTAGGTGTTGTGCGTCGAGCCGCCGTAGATGTGCTCGAAGCCGGCTTCGGGCGGGCCGTCCGACAGGCCGCCGCCCCCGCCGCCGGGGCGCAGGCTTGCGCCCGGCCGGTTGCCCCCGTTGCGCGGCCGTCCGGCCAGGGTGATCAGCGCCACCTGGCACTTACCCGCCGCGATCGCCTGGGCCGCGTGGCCGACGTGGACCAGGTACGACGAGCCGCCGGTCTCGGTGGAGTCCATGTGCCGGACGTTCTTCAGGCCCATGTAGTCGATCATCGACAGGGCGCCGAAGCCGGGCGCGTCGCCCGCGCAGAAGTAGGCGTCGACGTCGGCGAACGAGAGGCCGGCGTCGGAAAGCGCGCCGCGGGCGCACTCCGCGTGGAGCTGCGCCGTCGTCTTGTCGGGTGCGTCGCGGGTGGGGTGCTCGAAGGCGCCCATCACGTACGCCTTGCCTTTGATGCTCATGAGCCTCCCCCAAACCGCGTCTTCGAAGAATGCGCCTCCTGCGGCTTAGCGCGCCGCCCCGCCCGCGCGCAATGCTGACCGAGCGGAAGCCGCGAGCGGCGCGGCCCGACCGGGGCCGGCATGGTTCAAGCGCGGGATGTCTCTGGGAAGTGGCGGAGAGGGTGGGATTCGAACCCACGATACGCTTTCACGTACGCCGCATTTCGAGTGCGGTACATTCAACCACTCTGCCACCTCTCCAACCGGGTGCTTGAGGCCCTTGCGGGACCCCTGCCGAGTGAGCGGCGGAACCTACTCATCTGATCCCCGGTCCGCAAGGGGGTGTGACAGGATGATTCACGCCGCCCTCGGCGACGATCTTCGACAACCTTGGCCTTGGTTCATCCGAGAGTCAGGCGGTGGCTGGCAGAACACGGGTCACGGAGGCCGCTGCGTATCTGCAGCCTCCGGTCCGCGGCGGCTGGTCCTGCCGGGGACGGGCCCCGGTTCTCGGAGACCGGGGCCCACAGTTTCCCCATTCCGACCGCCCCAAATTCGCCGCCGAAACAGCTTGGCTTGTTCGGCGCCGGCGGAAACCGAACGGCCCAGTGAGGGTTCTGGACCGGGCGTGTCCGTGTGGAACTTGGAGAGCTTATGATGAAGACGAAGCTGATCGCGGCCGCGACCCTGGCCTGCGCGACCTTCTCGTTCACCGCCGTGCCGCTGAGCGTCGAGGCGCGTGAGCGGGTGTATGTCTGCGACAAGAACGTGAAGAAGAAGGCCAACAACGGCACCCTGGTCGGCGCTGTCGCCGGCGGCGTGCTGGGCAATGTGGTCGCCGGCAACGGCGCGAAGACCGAAGGCACCGTCCTGGGCGCCGGCGTCGGCGCCGTGGCGGGCCACCAGATCGCCAAGAAGAAGGCCAAGAAGTCCTGCCGCTGGGTCTATCGCTGATCTTTTCGGCCTAGTTCTTCAGGCACAGGTAGCGCGCCCGGTGGAAGTTGGGCGCGTTGTCCTTCCAGCCGGTGATGCGTCGACTGACGAGATTGCGGTTGACCACGAAATACAGCGGCGCGACGCCCTCGTCGTCCAGCATCCGCTGTTCGGCCTGGGCCAGGATCTCGGCCCGGCGCGCCGCGTCCGGCTCGGCGTCGGCCTGAGCCAGCAGGGCGTCATAGGCCGGGTTCTTGTAGTCCCCGTAGTTCTGCGCGCCGGTGTCCGACTTGAGCAGGCCCAGGAAGGTGACGGGGTCGTTGAAGTCCCCGTACCAGCTCATCGAGCCCACCTCGAAGTCGCGGTTGCGGTAGGCGGCGAAGGCCACCCCGCTCTCGGCCTGGCTTATCGAGACGTCGACGCCCACGGCGCGCCAATCGGCCTGGATCGCTTCCATCAGCAGCAGGGTGTCGGTGTTGTTGGGCGTCGTGATCGTGATCTTCAGCGGCCGCCTGGCCGTAAATCCGGCCTCCGCCAGCAGCCGCTTCGCCTCGGTCTGCCGGGCCGCATAGCTCATGCCGGCCCAGCGCAGCTTCGGCAGGACCTTGACGTAGTTCGCCGTCGTCGGCGGCACGAACGAATAGGCCGGCTGCTGGCCCGCCCCCATCAGCTTGCCGGTGATGAATTCCCGGTCGAGCGCCATGGAAAGCGCCCGCCGTACGCGGATGTCCTGGAAGGCCTTCACGTCGCGGGTGTTGAACGCGAGGTAGCCGGTGGCCAGCGACAGGCCCGTGTGCGCCACGCCGGGCATGGTCTTCTGCAGGCGCCTGTAGCGGTTGGACTGGAAGCGGGTGTTGAGGTCCAGTTCGCCGCGCGCCACCCGCCGCTCCGCGCTCACCACGTCCGGCGTCGGGTAGTAGTTGATGCGGTCCAGGCAGACGTTCGCCGCGTCGTAGAAGTGCGGGTTCTTCACCACCGTGACCCGGTCGCCCAGTCGCCACGCGGCCAGTTTGAAGGCCCCGTTCGAGACGTAGCGGCCGGGCTGCACCCAGCCGTCGCCATACTTTTCCACCACGTGCCTCGGCGCCGGGAAGAAGCTCTGGTGCTTGGCGATTTCGGGCAGGTAGGGCGCGGGGTGGATGAGCCGGATCTGCAGCGTCCGCGGATCGAGGGCGCGGACGCCCAGCGCCTCCAGCGGCGCCTTGCCCTCGTTCACCGCCTGCCCGTTCTCGATGACGTAGAGCAGGTAGGCGTAGATCGACGCCGTCTTGGGATCGAGCGTGCGCCGCAGCCCGAAGACGAAGTCGTCGGCCGTCACCGGCCGCCCGTCCGACCACTTCGCCTCGCGCAGGTGGAAGGTCCAGACCAGCCCGTCAGCCGTCGTCTCCCAGTGCGTGGCCATGCCTGGCACGGGCGTGCCGTCGGGCGCGTCGGTGGTCAGCCCCATCATCAGGTCGCCGATGACCGACGCCTCGTCGACCAGGTTGGACTTCTGCGGGTCCAGCGTCGCCGGCTCGGTGTTGTTGCCGTATTCCAGGCAGACCTGACCGGCGGGGCAGGCGGGACGCCGCACCTTGTCCTGGCAGGCGCCCAGGAGGAGGGCGGGGATCACGGTGGCGAGGAGGGCTGGGCGAAGGCGCGGCATCTGCCGCCCCATGAGTCCGCACCCCTCGTGAAATGTCGAGGCCTAGTGGAGCCGGAACTCGGCGCCCACCGCCTTCAGCTCGGCGGGCCGGATCAGCCTGTCATGCCCGATCGTCACCTTGAACAGCGGCCCGTCCAGGGTGCGGCCCCAGAAGTCGAGGAACTTCTTCAGCACGGGAAACTCGGGAAAGATGTCATAGTCCTGCCAGATGTAGCTCTGCAGCAGGGCCGGGTGGTCGGGCATGCGGTAGAGGATCTCCGCCGTCGTGAGCCCATAGCCCTCGAGCTGCTTCCGGAATTCAGGCGACACAAGCATCCGTGACCTCGTCGGTGGTTCCGTTCACAGACGAAGTAGGCCTGATTCGGGAGAAAAGTTCCCGTGTTTTCAGCGGCTTAGCACTCAGACCGACCGCCTGCTGCCAAGCTGCTCAGGGTTTGAACAGCCGAGGCTCAAGGCTGATGGGAATAGGGGCGTCGAACGCGCGCCAGCCGCAGTCCCGGATCACGTCGTTGCTCTCCTTGGCCCGCCGTCCGTCGGCGAGGGACCAGGTGATGTGATAGGTGGAGCCGTCCGGACGGTCGGTGGTCCCGCCGATGCGCACCACCATCGCCTGGACGCCGCGGCCGTCGTCGGCCTCGCCCACGATCTCGCCGGCCGTCGCGCTGGGCAGCTTCGGACGCGCGGGGCGGAACGCCAGCGTCACATGGTCGGCCACGGGGTTGGCGTAGCGGGCGGGGAACAGGTCCAGCAGGGTCTCGCGCTCGGCGCGGTCCAGCGCCCATCCGATGAAGACGTTCATGGCGCTCAAACGCTCGGACGTCGCGCCAGGTGTCCTTCCGTGCCGAACACCCGCTGATAGCGCGCGACTTCGGCGGGATCGCCGGTCGCCTTCTCGGGGTTGTCCGACAGCTTCACCGCCGGCCGACCGGCCGCCTCGGTCACCTTGCAGACGAGGGAGATGGCCTTCAGACCCGGCGCCTCGGCGCAGCCTTCCAGGTCGTTGGTCAGCCGGGTGCCCCAGCCGAAGCTCACGCCCACCCGGCCGTGGAAGCGGTGGTGCAGGTCCTCGATGAGGTCGAGGTCGAGGGCGTCCGAGAAGACGAGCAGCTTCTCCCGGGGATCGCGGCCCGCGGCGCGCCACCAGTCGATCAGCGCCTCGCCGGCCTCGGCCGGCGGCGCCGAGTCCGGCCGCACCCCGCGCCAGTCGGCGACCCAGTCCGGCGCGTCGCGGAAGAAGGCCGCCGAGCCGAAGGTGTCGGGCAGCACGATGCGGAGCGGCTGGGGATAGAGCGCGGCCCATTCCTCCAGCACCCGATAGGGCGCCCGCTTCAGGGCCGCCTCGTCCTCGGCTAGGGCGGCCAGAACCATGGGCAGCTCATGGCCGTTGGTGCCCACCGCCGGCAGGTCCAGCGTCCGGGCCAGCAGCACGTTGCTGGTGCCCTGGAAGGCTCCGCCGAGCCGCTCGCGCATCACCTCCAGGCAGGTGCGCTGCCAGCCGAGGCTATGGCGGCGGCGGGTCCCGAAGTCCGTCAGCGCGAGGCCAGGCAGGGCCCGCAGCCGCTCGGCCTTGGCCTCAAGGCGGCCCAGGGCGCAGCGGTAGAGATGGTCGCGGTCGTCCGGCGACATCGCCCGCGTCACCCGCCGGGCCCGCAGACCGGTGACGATCGTCAGCGCCGGGATCTCCCACAGCGTCGTCTCCGCCCAGCCACCGCGGAAGGAAAGGTCGAGCTGGCCGTCGCGCTGCTCCACCTCGTACGCCGGCAGCCGCAGCGTCGGCAGCCAGGCCACGAAGTCGGCGGCGAACAGGTCGCGACGCCCGTAGAACGCCGTCTCCCCCAGCCACGCGATCTCGTCCGCCGTGAACCGCAGGCTGCGGACGTGGTCCAGCTCGGCCCGAAGCTCGGAAGGATCGACCTCGTCGGCGATGCGGACGCTGCGGGTGCGGTTGACGAGCGAGAACGTCACCGGCGTCGCCGCATGGCTGCGCCAGATGAGCTGGAGCATCAGCAGCTTGTAGAGGTCGGTGTCGAGCAGCGAGCCGACCAGCGGCCGATCCGGGGTCACGGGAGGAACAGCTCAGGTCGGCGGACCTTCAGCGCCAGGACCAGCGCCAGGGTCTTGAGGTCCTCGATCCGCCGCTGCTCGACCCAGGCCCACAGCTGCGCCAGCGGGATCTCTTCCACCGTGATGTGCTCGTTCTCGCCGTCGACGCCGCCGCCGGCGGCGACCCGGTCGGCGGCGCTGTATTCGGCCAGGAACAGGTCGATCTTCTCGGACGAAACCCCTGGGGAGGCGAAGGGCGAACCCAGCGGCTCCAGCCGCGACAGCCTCACACCCGCCTCTTCCAGCGCCTCGCGGATCGCGGTGTCCTCCGGATCCTCGTTGTCGACCATGCCGGCGGGCGCCTCCAGCAGCTCCGGAGGCCCGCCGGCCCAGATCACCGGCGCCCGGGGCAGGTTCACCATCAGGACGCAGCGTCGGCCGGCGTCGTAGGGCAGGACCGCCGCGGCCCGGCCATGGTGCTCGATCTCGCGCCGGAACGTCCCGCCGTCCGCGGTGGAGAGCGTCGCCACCATCAGCGTCGAATAGCCCTGATAGACCGTCTCCAACTTGCGCAATTCGACCGGCATCTCAGCTCCCAGGGGCTCTCAGGTGCGGAACCGCGGGCGCCGCCTGCGGTTGCCTCCTGAACGGAAGGAGACGCCGCCATGCCGGATATCCAGCGCAACGTCGAGGAGCGCCGCGCCGTCCGGGGCGGCGTGGCGGCCCTGGTGGCCGCGCGCGCCGAGCCGCTGCCCGAGATCGATGACCCCGCCTTCGGACGCCTCTTCGATCGCTTCGCGGACGCCCGCGTCGTTCTTCTTGGCGAGGCCAGCCACGGGACGTCCGAATTCTACCGCGCGCGCGCCGCCATCACCCGGCGCCTGATCGAACATCACGGCTTCAATGTCCTGGCGCTGGAGGCGGATTGGCCGGACGCGCGGGTGCTGGACGCCCGCGTCCGCCATCGGCCGCGGCCCCCGGCCGCGGGCGGGGCGTTTACGCGCTTCCCGACCTGGATGTGGCGCAATCGGGAGTTCGACCAGTTCCTCCAGTGGCTCTCGGACCACAACCGGTTCCGGGCGCCTCACCGGCAGGCGGGCCTCTATGGGCTCGATCTCTATAATCTCGCGGGGTCCATGCGGGCCGTCATCGAATACCTGGACCGCGAGGATCCGGATGCGGCCCGGGTGGCGCGCGAGCGCTACGGCTGCCTCACGCCGTGGGCCGAGGAGCCGGCGGCCTACGGCCGCATGACGCTGTCGGGCCGCTACGCGGGCTGCGAAGGCGCGGTGACCGCGATGCTGGGCGAGATGCTGCAGCGGTCGCTGGCCGATGGCCGCGGCGACCCGGAAGAGGCGCTGCTCGACGCCACACAGAGCGCCCGCCTCGTGGCCGACGCCGAGGCCTACTATCGCGCCATGTACTACGGCGGCGCCGAAAGCTGGAATCTGCGCGACAGCCACATGTTCGAGACGCTGCAGGCGATCCTCGAGGCGAAGGGTCCGGAGTCCCGCGCCGTCGTCTGGGCCCACAACTCCCACATCGGCGACGCCCGGGCGACCGAGATGGGCCAGGTCCGCGAGGAGCTGAACATCGGCCAGCTCTGCCGCGAGCGGTGGGGCGAACAGGCCCGCCTGATCGGGTTCGGCACGCACGCCGGGACCGTGGCCTGCGCTTCGGACTGGGACGAGCCGATGGAGGTCAAGGCGGTCCGCCCCTCGCTGCCCGACAGCGCCGAGCGTCTCTCGCACGAGGCGGGCTTGAAGCGGTTCCTGCTCGACCTGCGGGCGGGCGTCCATGACGACGTCCGCGCCGCCCTGGCCGATCCCCGCCTGGAGCGGTTCATCGGAGTGATCTACCGCCCTGAGACCGAGCGGTGGAGCCACTACGCCGAAGCCCGTCTCGCCGAGCAGTTCGACGCCTGGGTCTGGTTCGACGAAACCGCCGCCGTCACCCCGCTGCCGAGCCCGCCCGCGGCGCCCCACGACGCCGCCGCGGACGACACCTGGCCGTTCGGCCTGTAGCGTTAGCCCAGCGAGGCGCGCAGCATCCAGGCGTGCTTCTCGTGCGCCTCGATGCGGGCGTCGATGATCGAGGCGGTGACGTCGTCGGCACCCTCGCGGGCGGCGCGCGCGGTGGCGATCAGCGTCTCATGGTCGGCGACCAGGTCCCGCAGCATGCCGTCGGCGTCCCGTTGGGGGTCGCCGTCCTGGATGCCCGACAGGTTGCCGAAGCTCCGGTAGCCCTGGGGCGCCAGTTCGCCGAGGGCGCGGATGCGCTCGGCGATCGCGTCGATGGCGGTCCACATCTCCGTGTACTGCTCCATGAACATGGCGTGCAGCGCGTGGAAGTTCGGCCCGCGGACGTTCCAGTGGTAGCCGTGGGTCTTCAGATAGACGGCGTAGGTGTCGGCAAGCAGCTTCGACAGCCCGTCGGCGACAGTATCGGCCATGGTGGTCACTCTCCCTCGTTTTTCCAATTCAGGCGCCGGCCGGCGAGGTCATGCGCGGACGGGCGACGGCGCGGGCGGGCGCGAGGCGCATCCAGGCCCGCTCGTGCACTGCAAAGGCGATCGTCTGGAAGATGGGCTCGATGAGGCCCACGGCCAGGGCGGCGCGCCAATTTTGCGTCAGCGCATAGGCCACCGCGATGGCGACCAGCATGTGGACCACGGACCAGCTTGCGGTTTTGACGGCGAGGCGCATCTCGAGAGTTCCTTCCTGAGAACAATTCGCAATATAGACAATGCCAATGGAAGCGCAACAATCGAGAGAAGAAATTGTTTCTTCGCGTGATGGCCTTAAGAGGCCGGCGGGCGACGATCACGGGTTCGTGATCGTCGCTGAACCAAATGCGCATTTGGTGGTTTTGACGGCCAGCCGAGGGATAGACCTGAGGAGAAACCTGATGAAACCGCTTGCTATCGCGCTTGCCGCCGCCACCGCCCTTGCCGCTACCGCGGGCGCCGGCGCCGCATCGGCGCAGGGCTGGTACGGGGGATCCGGCTGGCGCGACGACCGCGGCGAATGGGTCCACATCGAGCGCCGCAAGATGCAGCTCGACCGCCGCATCGACCAGGGCCTGCGCTCGGGCCAGCTGACGAACCGCGAGGCGATGCGCCTGCGGGCCCAGTTCAACGACATCGCGCGGATGGAATACCGCTACGGCCGCAACGGCCTTTCGCCGCGTGAGATGGCTGAGCTCGACCGCCGCTTCGACCGGCTGGCCGCCCAGATCCGCTGGGAACGCCGCGACGACGATCGCCGCTACGGCTACAACCGCTACTAGCGGGCTTCGGACCTGACAGGGCGGCGGCGCTCTTCCGTCGCCGCCCGCAGGTCCCATCTGAAGGGCCGAATGGCCAACCCCGCCCAGCAGAGCCTGTTCGAGCCCGCCGCGCCCCCCGCGCCGGCGGGCTTCGCCTATCGCGCCGACTTCGTGTCGGAGGCCGAGGAGCGGGAGCTGCTCGGGCGTCTGGCCGAGCTGCCGTTCGAGCCCTTTCAGTTCCGCGGCTATGAGGGCCGCCGCCGCGTCCAGTCCTTCGGCTGGAAATACGACTTCACGGGACCTGGCCTGGTGCAGGCCGCGCCGCTTCCCGACTGGCTGCTCGCCGTCCGCGACCGTGCGGCCGCCTTCGCGGGCCTGCCGGCTGAGGCGTTCCAGCACCTGCTGATCAACGAGTACCGCGAAGGCGCCCCCATCGGCTGGCACAAGGACCGGCCGGTCTTCGAGAAGGTGGTGGGGATATCGCTCGGCGCGGAGACCGTCATGCGCTTCCGCCGCCGTCGGGGCGAACGGTTCGAACGCCTGAACGTGCCCCTCGCGCCGCGCTCGGCCTACCTCCTGGACGGCCCGGCCCGCAGCGAGTGGGAACACAGCCTGCCGGAGGCCAAGGCCCTCCGCTATTCGCTCACCTTCCGCAATCTCCGGCCCTGATCATTTCCGATCCGGAAGCAGTCCTTCGCTCCGGCTCCGGTTTATCCGCAAGCCGCCAAGCCCGATCTGTGGGCCCTTGAGTTCGTCAGAGGAAAATCCCCAGTGCAGTTCCAGAAGTTCGCCGCCGGCTTCGCCGTGGCCGCCATCGTCGTGTCCGCCGGCGTGGTCCAGGCGCAGGACGCCTTCACCAAGAAGCCGGCCGAGGTCCGCGCCGGGACCTACACCCTCGACCCCGAGCATTCGAAGATCACCTGGTTCGTGAACCACCTGGGCTTCTCGACCTACGCCGGGCAGTTCGCCGGCGCGACCGGGACGCTGACCCTCGACCCGAAGGCGCCGGCCGCGTCCAAGCTGGACGTGACGGTCAAGGCCGACGACGTCGGCACGCTGAACGCCGCCCTCGACAAGCACCTGAAGTCGCCAGACTTCCTCGACACCGCCAAGTTCCCGACGGCGACCTTCAAGGCCACCCGCATCGTGGTGAAGGACGGCAACGAAGCCGACATCCACGGCGACCTGACCCTGCGCGGCGTGACCAAGCCGATCGTCATCGAGGCCGAGTTCAACCAGGCCGGCGTCAACCCGCTCGACAAGAAATACTCGGTGGGCTTCGACGGCGAGGCCAAGATCCGCCGCTCGGACTTCGGCATCGCCTACGCCCTGCCGGCGGTGGGGGACGAGGTCACCCTGAAGATCGAGGCCGAGTTCAAGGCGGCCTCCTGAAGCAAAAAGGGCCGCCCTCGCGGGCGGCCCTTCCGTTTCCGGCGATGAGCGTCGCTTAGAAGATCTCGAAGAGGCCGGCCGCGCCCATCCCGCCGCCGACGCACATGGTGACGACGCCGTACTTCGCCCCGCGCCGCTTGCCCTCGTAGAGCAGGTGGGCGGTGCAGCGGGCCCCGGTCATGCCGTAGGGGTGGCCGATCGAGATCGAGCCGCCCGAGACGTTCAGCCGCTCGTTCGGGATGCCCAGCTTGTCGCGGCAGTACAGCACCTGCGAGGCGAAGGCCTCGTTCAGCTCCCAGATGCCGATGTCGTCGATCGTCAGGCCGTTGCGCTCCAGCAGCTTCGGGATCGCGAAGACCGGGCCGATGCCCATCTCCTCGGGACCGCAGCCCGCCACCGCCATGCCGCGGTAGGCGCCCAGCGCTTCCAGGCCGCGCTTCTCGGCTTCCTTGCGTTCCATCAGCAGGACGGCGGCCGAGCCGTCGGACAGCTGGCTGGCGTTGCCGGCGGTGACGAACTTGCCCTGCGGCACATAGCGGCCGCCCTTGAACACGGGCTGGAGCTTCTGGAGGTCTTCCAGCGTCGTCTGCGGGCGGTTGCCCTCATCGCGGTCGACGGTGATCTCCTTGTCCGCCGTCTCGCCGGTCTCCTTGTTGACCAGCACCTTCATCGTCGTGGTGACCGGCACGATCTCGTCGGCGAAGCGGCCCTCGGCCTGCGCCTGGGCGGTGCGCTGCTGCGATTGCAGGGCATACTCGTCCTGGGCCTCGCGGCTGACGCCGTAGCGGTCGGCGACGATCTCGGCCGTCTCGATCATCGAGGTCCACAGCTCGGGCACGTTCTGGCTGAGCCACGGATCCAGCGCCATGAAGCGGTTCGACTTGTCGTTCTGCACCAGGCTGATCGACTCGACGCCGCCGCCGATGGCCACCGGCGCGCCGTCGTTGACGATGTACTTGGCGGCGGTCGCCACGCCCATCAGGCCCGACGAACACTGGCGGTCGATGGTCATGCCCGAGACGGTGTTCGGCAGGCCGGCGCGCAGGGCGGCCTGGCGGGCGATGTTGTTGCCGGTCGTGCCCTGCTGCATGGCCGCGCCGAAGGCCACGTCGTCCACTTCGCCCGGGTCGATCCCCGCCTGGGCGACGACGGCGCGGATCGATTCGGCGGCGAGCGTCGCGCCGTAGGTGTTGTTGAACGCGCCGCGGTAGGCCTTGCCGATGGGGGTCCGCTTGGCGGCGACGATGACGGCTTCGCGCATGGGGGAGGTTCCTTCGTTTGGATCTACCGCCCCCGCGGAGCGGGGGAGGGGGACCGTCCGCCGAGCGCAGCGCAGAGCGGATGGTGGAGGGGGCGAGCGGCCGGCAGCGCCGAACGACCAGGCTGTATTCGATGCGGTGCGAGGGGCTTGCCCCCTCCACCGCCCGCTCTTCGGCGGGCAGTCCCCCTCCCCCGTTCGCTGCCGCTCACGGGGGAGGTCAGGATTAAGCCTTCAGGTCCGAGAACTTCTTGCCCTCGGCGACCAGCTTCTCCAGCAGGGCCGACGGCTTGAAATCGTCGCCCATGGAGCCCTGGAACTCCTTCATCTTGGCCAGCACCTTGTCGGGGCCGACCTGGTCTCCGTAGTACATCGGGCCGCCCCGATAGACCGGCCAGCCGTAGCCGTTGACCCACACGACGTCGATGTCCGACGGGCGGATGGCTTTGCCCTCTTCAAGGATCTTCGCGCCCTCGTTGATCATCGGATAGACGCAGCGCTCCAGGATCTCCTCGTCCGAGATCGTGCGGGCGTTGATGCCCTTCTTGGACCGGAAGTCCTGGATGATCTTCTCGGTGACGGGGCTCGGCTTCGCCGTGCGGTTCTCGTCATAGTCGTAGAAGCCCGCGCCCGTCTTCTGGCCTCGACGGTCCATCTCGCAGAGCACGTCGCGCAGGGTCTCGCCCTTCGAGTTCTCCTTCACCCAGCCGATGTCCAGGCCGGCGAGGTCGCTCATGGCGAACGGACCCATGGGGAAGCCGAAGTCGTACAGCACCCGGTCGATGTCCCACGGCATGGCGCCTTCCAGCACCAGCTTGTTGGCCTCGCGCTGGCGCTGGCTCAGGATGCGGTTGCCGATGAAGCCCGGGCAGACGCCGGCCAGGACGGCCACCTTGCCGATCTTCTTGGCCAGCTTCATCGAGGTGGCGATCACGTCCTTGGCCGTGTGGTCGGCGCGGATGATCTCCAGCAGCTTCATGACGTTGGCCGGGGAGAAGAAGTGCAGGCCGATCACGTCCTGCGGCCGCTTCGTGGCCGAGGCGATCTCGTCGATGTTCAGGTAGCTGGTGTTGGTGGCGAGGATCGCGCCCGGCTTGGCGATCTGGTCCAGCTCGGCGAAGACGTCCTTCTTGATGTCCATGCGCTCGAACACGGCCTCGATGATGAGGTCGCAGTCGGCCAGTTCCTTCTTGTCGAGGACGCCGGTCAGCAGGCTCATCCGCTTCTCGGTCTCTTCGGGCTTCGCGCCGCGCGAGCGTTCGTAGTTCTTGCGGATCGTGGCGATGCCGCGGTCCAGCGCTTCCTGCTTCACTTCCACGATGGTCACCGGGATGCCGGCGTTCAGGAAGTTCATGGCGATGCCGCCGCCCATGGTGCCGGCGCCCAGGACGCCGACCTTCTTGATCTCGCGCACGGGGGTGTCGTCCGGCACGTCGGGGATCTTGTTCGCCTGACGCTCGGCGAAGAAGTAGTAGCGCTGGGCGGCCGACTGCGGGCCGGTCATCAGCTCCATGAACAGCTTGCGCTCGACGGCCAGGCCCTCGTCGAACGAGTTCGAGTTCACCGCCGCCTCGATGCAGCGGATGTTGTACTCGGGCGCCAGGAAGCCGCGGAACTTCCGCGCATTGGCCTTGCGGAAGTCGGCGAAGATCTCGGGCTTGCCCTTCGCGGCCTCCAGCTTGGCGTTGTTGTCGCGCACCTTCACCAGCGGCTTGTTCTCGGCCACGACCTTGCGGGCGAAGGCGATGGCGCCGTCCTTCAGCTTGCCTTCCTCGACCAGCTCGTCGACCAGGCCCATCTCGAGGGCTTCCTTGGCCGGGGCGTGCCGGCCCGAGGTGACCATCTCCAGCGCCTTCTCGACGCCGGCGATCCGGGGCAGCCGCTGGGTGCCGCCGGCGCCCGGCAGCAGGCCCAGCGCCACTTCCGGCAGGCCGAGCTTCGCCGACGGGACCGCCACGCGGTAGTGCGCGCACAGCGCCACTTCCAGGCCGCCGCCCAGGGCCGTGCCGTGGATGGCGGCGATCACCGGCTTGGGCGAATTCTCCATGATGCCCTGCACCTCCGGCAGGCTCGCGCCCTTCGGCGCGCCGCCGAACTCGGTGATGTCGGCGCCGGCGATGAAGGTGCGGCCGTCGCAGATCAGCACGATGGCCTTGGCGTCGCTCTCGATCGCCTGCTTGAAGCCCTGGTAGAGCCCGTCCCGCACATTGGCGGACAGCGCGTTCACCGGCGGCGAGTTCAAGGTCACGACCGCCACGTCGCCTTCGTGCGTCAGCGTGGTCACCGAATTGATCTCGGTCATCGAAGAGCGTCCCTCAAAATGGCTGGCGGACCGCCTGTTCAAAGATGCCGCGGCCCGAAATTCAAACGCGTGTTATAGGCCTCGGCGGACACGGCCAAGTCAATCGCGCCGCATAGGAAAAGGGAGGTCGGAATGGCATCGAACCTGTTCTCGCTGGAGGGGCGCACGGCGCTGGTGACCGGCGGCTCGCGCGGCATCGGCAAGATGATCGCCCGCGGCTTCGTCGAGCAGGGGGCGAAGGTCTACATCTCGTCGCGCAAGCCCGACGCCTGCGACGCCACCGCCGAGGAGCTCGGCCCGAACTGCATCTCCCTGCCGCAGGACATCTCGACGATGGAGGGCGTCCAGCGCCTGGCCGGCCTGATTGCAGAGCGGGAGCCCAAGCTCGACATCCTGGTGAACAACGCCGGCGCCGCCTGGGCCGCCGACTTCGACGAATTCCCCGAGAGCGGCTGGGACAAGGTGATGAACCTGAACCTTAAGTCGCCCTTCTTCCTCACCCAGGCCCTGCACGGCGCGCTGAAAGCCGCCGCCAGCGACGAGCAGCCGGCCAAGGTGATCAACATCGCCTCCATCGACGGCATCGCGCTCAACCCGCTGGAGACCTATTCGTACCACGCGTCCAAGTCGGCGCTGATCTACCTGACCCGCCGGATGGCCGCGAAGCTCATCAAGGACCGCATCGTCGTCACCGCCATCGCGCCCGGACCGTTCGCGTCCGAGATGAACCGCGCCGCCAGGGACCACAGCGACGAGGTCGCCCGCCGCGTGCCGCTCGGCCGCATCGGCCGCGACGACGACATGGCAGCCACCGCCATCTTCCTGGCCTCGCGCGCCGGCGATTACGTGGTGGGCGCGACGATCCCGGTCGACGGCGGCGTGGCCCTCGCCACCCTGCCGCGCGAGGCGATCGCGGGCTGATAAGGCACAGTTTGGCCCGGTTGTGCGCTATGTGAGTATCCCGACGCACAGCCGAGCCTGGATTTGACCGAACCTGCCGCCAAGACGACCCGCCCCTTGCGCCTCATCCTGGCGCTCGTGGGCGTGGCGCTGGTCGTCCTGGCGGCGCTCACCTGGCTGAACCGGCGGACGCTGGCGCGCGAGGCGTTGACCGGCTGGCTGCGCTCCAAGGGGATCGCCTCCGAGGCCGAGGTCTATGCCGTCGGCCCCTCCAACTTCTCGGCGCGTCTGCGCATCGGCGACCCCGCGCGGCCCGACTTCCAGGCGGCCCGCGCCGACGTCCGCTACCGCTTCAAGGGCCTGGGCGTCGAGGTGCTGGCCGTCACCTTGCGCCAGCCGGTGCTGCGCGCCTCGCTGCACGACGGCCGTTTCAGCGTCGGCAGCCTGGACCCCCTGATCGAGGCGTTCAGCCGCCGCCCGCCGCGGCCCGACGCGGCCAAGCCGGCGATCGCCATCGACGATGGCGTGCTCTGGCTGGCCACCGACTACGGCCCCGTGAAGCTCACCGCCGACGCCCGCGTCGAGGACAACAGGCTGATGTCCCTGGCCGCCGTCGCCGACCCGGCGCGGCTGCGCGGCAAGGGCCTGTCGGCCGAGACCGGCCGCGCCACCCTCGCCGTGACCACGCGCGGACCGCGCGTGTCGGCGCGGCTGGAGGCGCCGCTGACCGCCGCGCGTTCGGGCGACCTCGCACTGCGCGGCGGCCGCCTCGTGCTCACCGCCGACGCGCCCTATCCCGACATGGTCAGGCGCCGCAGCGACGGCGGTCTGACCCTGAACGCTCGCCTGGTGGCCGACCGCCTCTCGCAAGGCGCTCAAGGCTTCGACGGCGTGGAGGGCGAGGCCGGATTCGTCGGCCAGTCGCGCGGCTGGATCCCGGACCTGTGGGTCGCCGGCCAGGCGACCGCCAGCCTGCGGGCCGGCTCCGGCGCGGTGGGCCCGGCGAAAAGCGGCGGCCTGCGGCTCGCGCTGGCCAGCGACGATGTCCGCTGGACCCGCGCCGGCGGCGACCGTGTGACCGCCACACTCCGCGCCACCGCTGTCCTGGACCGCGGCGAAGCGGCCGACCTCACCCTCACGCGCACCACGCTCACCGCCGCCGGTCCCGTCGCCGCCGCCAAGGACGGCGTCCACGCGGCGCTCTCGGGCAGTCTGGTCGGTCACGGCGCCTATGCGGGGCTGGGGCCCGTGACCGCTGAGGATGTGGGCGACATGGTCGCCATCAAGCGGGCCGCCCGAGGCTTCGGCGTCGCCGCGCCCCGCCTTCGCCTCACCCTTGCGCCGGGCCGGGCGCCGGCCCTGGCCCTGCCGCAGCCGGTGACGCTCAGGCCCGACGCCGGCGGCGCCGTGACCCTGGCCAGCGTCGGCCCGGACGACTGGCGTCTCACGGCGAAGGGGGGCGGCCTGCCCGACGTCGATGCGCTCGCCCAGGACCTGCGCCTTGCGGACGGCGGTGCGACCGCGGGGCTGAACCTGAAGGCCACGCTCTCGCTGGGTCCGTTGCAGCGCGCGCGCATCGACGCCGCGGGGCGGCTGCGCGTCGCGGGCGGCGCCGTGACGGTGCTGGCCAGCCGCTGCGCCAAGCTCGCGGCCGACAGGCTGGAGTTCGGCGAGAACGACGTGGAGACGGTCTCCGGCCGCCTCTGTCCCGGCTCGGAGCCGCTGTTTCGCATGGCCGGCGGCGACTGGCGGATCGCCGGCCGCGCCGAGGCCGTCTCCGCCGACGCGCCCTTCCTCCAGGCGGGCGTGCGCGAGGCCTTCGGTCCCGTGGCGCTCGGCCCGAAGGGTGGCCGCCTCGACGCCGACGCCCGCATCGACCGCGCCCGGCTCGTCGACCGCGCGCCGGAGGCCCGCTTCCACCCCCTGGCGCTCACCGGCACGGCGCGGGCGCGGCGCGACGCCTGGACCGCGGACCTCGACCTTGCCGCCGGCCCGCACCGGGTCGCGCATGCGCGCCTCGTGCATGATGGTCCGAGCGGGCAGGGGAAGGTCGACATCGACACCGGCCTGCTCACCTTCGCCGAGGGCGGGTTGCAGCCGGCGCAGCTCTCGCCGCTGGCCGAAGCCCTGGGCTCCCCGGCCGTCGGCCAGGCCAGCTTCAGCGGCGGCTTCGCCTGGAACCCCGTGGCCGGGATCAGCGCCGGCACGCTGACCGTCCCGCGCCTCGACTTCACCAGCCCCGCCGGTCGCGTCACCGGCCTGTCCGGCACGCTCGTCTTCACCAGCCTGGCGCCGCTGGTCGCCGCCGAGGGCCAGACGGTCAGCGTCGAACGCCTCGAGGCGATCGTCCCCATCACGGGCATGAAGGCGCAGGTGGGCCTGCGCGACGAGGTGCTTCTGATCACCGGCGGCGAGGCGGCGGTGGGCGGGGGCCGCGTGACCATCGAGCGGCTGGAACTGCCCCTCGATCCGGCCGCGACCCGCAAGGGCCTGCTGGCCTTCGAAGGCGTGCAGCTCCACGACCTCGTCGAGGCCTCGCCGTTCGGAGACAAGGTCGAGCTCGACGCCCGTGTTTCCGGCCGGATCCCGTTCGAGGCGACGGGCCAGAGGGTGCGCATCACCGGCGGGGAGCTTAAGGCCATCCAGCCGGGCCGGCTCTCGATCCAGCGCGAGGCGCTGACGGGCGTGCAGGGCGAGCCCCAGCAGGTGATCGCCGGCGGGGAGCCGGTGGCGAACCAGGCCCAGGCCAACGCGGTGGTCACCGACTTCGCCTACCAGGCCATGGAAAACCTGGCCTTCGACGAGCTGGACCTCAGCCTCAACAGTCGCGAGGACGGCCGCATGAACGCGCTGTTCCACATCGTCGGCCGTCACGATCCGCCGAAGAAGCAGGAGATCCGGCTGGGGTTGATGGAGCTGATCAAGCGCCGGTTCCTGGACAAGCCGCTGCCGCTGCCGTCGGGCACAAAGGTGAACCTGACCCTCGACACGACGCTCAACCTCGACGATCTCTTGGCCGACTACGCCGAGTACCAGCGGCTTCGCAGTTCAGGCCCGGTTCAGCCCTGACCCTGCAAGACCAGACGTGATGAAAGGGAGACCGCCGCGATGATCCTTCGCCGACAGGCCTTCGCCCCGGGGGCGATCTGCGCCGGAGCGCTCGCGCTCCTGACGCTGGGCGCCTGCACGCCGACCGTCCGCGTGGAGGTCGCGCCGATCAACATCTACGCCAAGCTGGACGCCGACGTCCGCTTGCGCCTGGACGAGGACGTCAAGAACCTCATCCAGAAGAACCCCGAGCTGTTCTAGGAGGACATGGCTATGAACGGACGTGACCTCATGGGCCTTTCCGCCCCTATCGGCGCCGCGGTGCTGGCCGCCCTCGTCGCCGCGACCCCCGTCGCCGCCCAGGCGATGAACGCCAAGGCCGCCGTCGACGCGGCCAAGGCGCAGGGCGTAGTCGGTGAACAGGCCGACGGCTTCCTGGGCTTCGTGAAGCCCTCGTCGGACCCCGCGCTGAAGGCGGCCGTCGACGAGATCAACGCCGGCCGCGCCCAGCTCTACCGCGAGGCGGCCGCCAAGAACGGCGTCAGCGTCGAGGCGGCGGGCGCCTCGGCCTTCACCACCGTCGTCCAGACGCGGCTGAAGCCCGGCGAATACTACAAGCCGGCGGGCGGCGGCTGGGTCCGCAAGTGAGCGCGCGAAGCGCGACTCATCCCGGTTTCGGCGCAGCCGAAAACCGGGATCCAGCCTAGCTGCCGACGTCTGAGGCACGGGCGTTGGCGGGGGGCTTCCACGGACTGGCCGGCAGGACGCAGGGCGTCCTGCTGATGTCCCTCGCCATGCTGGTGATCCCCGGCGTGGACGGGCTGGCGAAGGCGCTTTCGGCCCACTACTCGCCGCTGATGATCGGCTGGTGCAGCTTCTTCTTCGCCTCGATCCTGGTGACGCCGATCGCGGCGCGGCTGCATGGCCGCAAGCTGTTCCCGCAAGGCCAGCGTGGCCTGCACCTGCTGCGGGTGGCCTTCCTGCTGCTCTCCGCGACGCTCTACTACCTGGCCGTGGCGCGCATCCCGCTGGCCGACGCCGTCAGCGCCTACTTCATCGGCCCGATCGTGGCCTCGGTGCTGGCGGTGGCTGTCCTGGGCGAGCGGTTCACGGCGGCGAAGCTGGTCAGCCTGGCCCTGGGCGTCGCCGGCGCCCTGGTGATCCTGCAGCCCGGCGGCGCGCCGCCCGATCCCGGCCTGCTGCTGGCCTTCGCGTCCGGCGTGGGCTTCGCCTGTTTCCAGGTGACGACGCGAAAGATCGCCGGCGGCGCGGCGCCGTTCCAGACGCTCGCCTTCCAGTACCTGATGGGCGTCGTGCTGCTCGCGCCGCAGGCGGCGCTCAACTGGACCACGCCCGGGCTCGAACACCTGCCGCTGTTCGCCGCCATGGCCGCGATCGGCGTGACCACCCACGTGCTCGCGGTCCTCGCCTACAGGCGCACGGAGGCCTCGACCCTGGCGCCGCTCAGCTATCTGGAGCTGCTCGGCTCGACCCTGATCGGCTGGATTTTCTTCCACGACCTGCCGGGAGGACCCGTGGTCGTGGGCGCCGCGCTCATCGTCGCCGCCGGCCTGATCCTGCTCCGCCGCGCGGCCCCGTCGCCTGAGGCCGTTCCCGCCCGGGACTAGCTCGACACCACAGGTGTCATCCCGGTTTCGGCGCAGCCGAAGACCGGGACCCATAAGCTCCGCGTTGTCGAAGATCGCGCGCAGCCGAGCCGCCGCGCCGTCCGTTCAGCACACGGCGCCGATGGGTCCCGGACAAGCCGCTTCGCGCCTTTCCGGGATGACAGCTGCGTGTGACGGACGAGGGGCTCAGACGGACCTCGGCGAGTTGTCCCTTGCTCGCCGAATCCTGCGAAGCCCCCCGCCCGAACTCAGTCCAGCACCCGGTAGGCCGGGAGCGTCAGGAACTCCTCCAGCGTCTCGCCCAGGCACATGTCGAGGAAGATCTTCTGCGCCTCGGCGAAGCGGCCCTTCTCGAACGCCTCGGCCGGCAGCACCTGGCGCAGGCCCGCCATCTCCTGGTCGGTCAGTTCGCGCAGCAGGGCCGGCGTCACGGCGCGGCCGTCGGCCAGGGTCGCCTCGTGGTGCAGCCACTGCCAGATCTGCGTGCGGCTGATCTCGGCCGTCGCGGCGTCTTCCATCAGGTTGTAGAGCGGCACCGCGCCCTTACCCCGCAGCCAAGCCTCGATGTACTGGACGCCGACGCGGATGTTCTCGCGCAGGCCGGCTTCCGTCCGCTGACCTTCGTGGACGCGCAGCATGTCCTCTCGGGTGACGGTGATGTCCTCGCGCATCTTGTCGAGCTGGTTCGGCCCCGGCATCAGCCGGTCGAAGACCTCCATGGCGACGGGCACCAGGTCGGGGTGCGCCACCCAGGTGCCGTCATGGCCGTTGGTCGCCTCGCGCTCCTTGTCGGCGCGGACCTTGGCGAAGGCCGCCTCGTTGGCGGCCGGGTCGCCCTTCACCGGGATCTGCGCCGCCATGCCGCCCATGGCGAAGGCGCCGCGGCGGTGGCAGGTCTGGATCAGCTTGAAGGAGTAGGCCTGGAGGAAGGCCTGGCCCATGGTCATCACCGCCCGGTCGGGCGTCAGCGCGTCGGGCTGGGTCTTCAAACGCTTGATAAACGAGAAGATGTAGTCCCAGCGGCCGCAGTTCAGGCCCGCCATGTGGTCGCGCAGTTCGTAGAGGATCTCGTCCATCTCGAAGGCGGCCGGCAGGGTCTCGATCAGCACCGTGGCCTTGATCGTGCCGTTGGGGACGCCCAGCGCCGCCTGGGCGTGGACGAACACCTCGTTCCAGAGGCGCGCCTCCAGATGGCTCTCCATCTTCGGCAGGTAGAAGTAGGGGCCCGAGCCCGCCGCCAGCGAGGTCTTGGCGTTGTGGAAGAAGTACAGGCCGAAATCGAACAGGCCGCCGCTCATCTCCTCGCCGTCGACCAGGGCGTGCGCTTCCGGCAGGTGCCAGCCGCGCGGCCGGACGATCAGCGTCGCGACCTTGTCCTTCAGCGCATAGCTCTTGCCGGTCGTGGGATCGGTGAAGCCGATCTTGTTCGCCCAGCGGTCCTTCAGGTTGATCTGTCCGTCGACCATGTTGCGCCAGGTCGGCGAGGAGGCGTCCTCGAAGTCGGCCATGAACACCCGCGCGCCCGAGTTCAGGGCGTTGATGATCATCTTGCGGTCGACCGGGCCGGTGATCTCCACGCGGCGGTCCAGCAGGTCGGCGGGGATCGGCGCGACCTTCCAGTCGCCGTCGCGCACGGCCTGGGTCTCGGCCAGGAAGTCGGGCTTCGCGCCGGCGTCGAACCGGGTCTGCCGCTCCTCGCGGAGCGCCAGCAGCTCCAGCCGGCGGTCGTTGAACTTGCGGTGCAGGCCGGCCAGGAAGTCCAGCGCCTCCGGGGTCAGCACCTCGGCGTCACGGCCCTCGAGAGGGTGGGTCAGCTGCACGGCAGGCCGCGTTTCGAGGTCGAGCGACATCTCAGATGCTCCGGAGTCGAGGGCCGGAAAGAAAGAAGGCTCCCCGCCCGGGCCCTCGGAGAGGAGCGGGGAGCCTCAGGATACTAGCCGAGATCAGTTCGGCAGGACGAGGTGCTCGGTGGCGATCGCGTAACGGGCGGTGGCCAGGCTGCGGGTCTCGTCCGACTTGGCGCGCCAGGCGGCCTTGGCCTCCTCGCGGCTGTCGTAGGGGCCCAGCACCTCGGGGGCGCCGTGCTTCAGGGACTTGAAGGCCGTACAGCTGTACTCGCCGCCGACGACCCAGAAACGTTCCTTGGTCATCATCGTCTCCAAGGCGGCCGGCCTCGTCGGCCGGCGCCTCCTCCTGCGGGTTAGGCGAACTGGTTCATCGTGTTGTGGACGCCGCCGGCCTTCAGGGCCGCTTCGCCCGCGAAGTATTCCTTGTGGTCGTCGCCGATGTCCGAGCCCGACATGTTCTGGTGCTTCACGCACGGGACGCCCTTGCGGATCTCCTCGCGCTGGACGCCCAGGACGTAGCCCAGCATGCCTTGCTCGCCGAAGTACTCCTTGGCCAGGTTGTCGGTGCTGAGCGCCGCCGTGTGGTAGGTCGGCAGGGTGATCAGGTGGTGGAAGATGCCCGCCCGCTTCGCGCCATCGGCCTGGAAGCTGCGGATCTTCTGGTCCGCCTCGATGCCCAGCGGCGTCTGGTCGTACTCGGCGCTCATCAGCTTGGCCTTGTCATAGGCCGAGACGTCCTTGCCCGCCTTCGCCCACTCCTCGAAGACCTGCTCGCGGAACTTCAGCGTCCAGTTGAAGGACGGGCTGTTGTTGTAGGCCAGCTTGGCGTTCGGGACGACTTCCCGGATGCGGTCGACCATCGAGGCGATCTGCTCGACGTGCGGCTTTTCGGTCTCGATCCACAGCAGGTCGGCGCCGTTCTGCAGCGAGGTGATGCAGTCCAGCACGCAACGGTCCTCGCCGGTGCCGGCGCGGAACTGGAACAGGTTCGAGGGCAGGCGCTTCGGGCGCAGCAGCTTGCCGTTGCGGGTGATCACCACGTCGCCGTTGCCGACCTGCGTGGCGTCGATCTCCTCGCAGTCGAGGAAGGCGTTGTACTGGTCGCCCAGGTCGCCCGGCTCCTTCGAGAAGGCGATCTGCTTGGTCAGGCCGGCGCCCAGGCTGTCGGTCCGCGCGACGATGACGCCGTTGTCGACGCCCAGCTCCAGGAAGGCGTAGCGCACGGCGCGCAGCTTCTGGATGAAGTCCTCGTGCGGGACGGTCACCTTGCCGTCCTGGTGGCCGCACTGCTTCTCGTCCGAGACCTGATTCTCGATCTGGATGGCGCAGGCGCCCGCCTCGATCATCTTCTTGGCCAGCAGGTAGGTGGCCTCCGCGTTGCCGAAGCCCGCGTCGATGTCGGCGATGATCGGAACCACGTGGGTTTCGAAGTTGTCGATCTTGTCCTGGACGGCCTGGGCCTTGGCGTCGTCGCCGGCCTTGCGGGCCGCGTCCAGGTCGCGGAACAGGCCGCCGAGCTCACGGGCGTCGGCCTGCTTCAGGAAGGTGTAGATCTCCTCGATCAGGGCGGGGACCGAGGTCTTCTCGTGCATCGACTGGTCCGGCAGCGGGCCGAAGTCCGAGCGCAGAGCCGCGATCATCCAGCCCGACAGGTAGATGTAGCGGCGCTTGGTCGAGCCGAAGTGGCGCTTCACCGCGATCATCTTCTGCTGGGCGACGAAGCCGTGCCAGCAGCCCAGCGACTGGGTGTACTGCGTGGGATCGGCGTCATAGGCCGCCATGTCCTCGCGCATGATGCCGGCGGTGTACTTGGCGATCTCGAGGCCGGTCTTGAACCGGTTCTGCAGGCGCATGCGGGCCACGGCTTCCGGGTCGATCCCGTCCCAGGTGCCGCCCTTGCTCTTCACGAGCTGGCCCATCTCGATGATGTGGTCTTGGTACGCCATGTGCCTCTTCCGCGTGTAAAGCTGTTGGCTCTTTGACAAGCCGTCGGGGGCACTAACGCCTGAATTTCCTCGACGTCGAGGCTCACGGCCGAGGCAAAAGGCTGTGTTGTCACAGCTCAACGTTGTCACACTTGTAAATCTGTGACAAAACGACAGGCATGGCCCTGGGACCCACCGACCGTAAACTGTTCCTCGGCGCGCGGCTGAAGCGGCTGCGGCGCGACCTGGGGCTGACCCAGACGCGCATGGCCGAGGACCTCGGCGTCTCGCCCAGCTATCTGAACCTGCTGGAACGCAACCAGCGCCCCGTCACCGCCCAGGTGCTGCTGCGTCTCGCCGAGGCCTACGACCTCGACCTGAAGACCCTGTCTTCGGACCCCGAGAACACCAGCGCGACGGGCCTTTCCGAGATCTTCTCCGACCAGCTCTTCCGCGACCTGGGCGTCGCCCGCCACGAGATCGCCGAGGTGGCCGACAGCGCCCCCGGCGTCTCCGAGGCCATCGTCCGCCTCTACCGCGCCTATCTCGACCAGCGCCGCCTGGGCGAACTGGGCTACGCGGCGCGGCCGGAGGAGGGCGCCTTCGAGAGCTCCGTGGTCACTCCGTCGGACTGGGTGCGCGACTATATCCAGGCCCAGAAGAACTATTTCGGCGAGCTGGAGGAGGCCGCAGACCGCCTGGTCTCCGAACTGAAGCCCGAGCCGCAGGACTACGCCATCGCCGCCCGCGCCCGGCTGCTGGAGCGCCACAAGGTCCAGGTGCGCGTCGTGCCCGTCGAGGTGCTGCCCGAAAGCGTCCGCCGCTTCGACTACCACCGCAAGCGGCTGTTCCTGTCCGAGGTGCTCACCGGCGCCGGCCGATCGTTCGCGCTCGCCTACCAGCTGGCGGTGCTGGAGAACGGCGAGCTGCTCAACACGCTGGCCGATCGCGCCGGCCCGCCCGACCGGCCCACGCGGGCCCTGGTCAAGGTCAGCCTCGCCAACTACCTCGCCGCCGCCCAGCTCATGCCCTACCAGGCCTTCCACGACGCGGCCGAGCGGACCGGCTACGACCTGGAGCTGATCCGCGCCCGCTTCGGCGTCTCCTACGAACAGGCGTGCCACCGCCTGACGACGCTCGCCCGGCCCGGCGCGCGCGGCGTGCCGTTCTTCATGGTGCGGGTGGATAGCGCCGGCAACATTTCGAAGCGCTTCGCCGGCGGGACCTTCCCGTTCTCGCGGTTCGGCGGCGCCTGCCCGCGCTGGAACATCCACTCCAGCTTCCGCACCCCCGGGCGCATCGTCACCCAGGTGATCGAGACCCCCGACGGCCAGCGCTACTTCACCCTCTCCCGCACCGTCTCGCGCATCGCCACGCCCTATGCCGGCGAGGACTCCGAGCTCGCCGTCGGCATGGGTTGCGAGCTGAAGTACGCTGAGCGGCTGGTCTACTCCCGCGGCCTCGATCTGAAGGAGCCGGTCGCGACCGGCATCGGCCCGGCCTGCCGCATCTGCGAGCGCCCGGCCTGCCCGCAGCGCGCCGCCGAGCCCATCACCCGCACCCTGACCGTGGACGACTTCACGAAGTCGATCTCGCCCTACCCGTTCGCTTCGACATAACGGTATGCTGACGTGAGGTGACCCCTTTGCGCCTTCGCCGTTTCCGGGGCAGAAAGGCGTTTCAGGGGAGTAACATACGTCCATGGCTCAACGCGGCGCAGCGACGCGATCGACGGACCGGTTCGAACGCAAGCGCGAGGCCATCCTGGATGCGGCAACCCGCATCCTGAACCGCAAGGGCGTGAAGGGTCTGACCCTTTCCGACGCGGCTGCGGCGGTCGACCTCTCTACCACCAGCGTCACCTACTACTTCAGGCGCAAGGACGACCTGGCCGCCGCCTGCATCACCCGCGGCATCGAGGCCTATCTCGAGATGGCCGAGCGGGCCCTGGAGCGCGCGACGCCGGCCGAGCGCCTGCACGCCCTGCTCACCCTCTACTTCGAGCGGATGCGCCAGACGGCGGTCGAGGACGCCGCGCCGCTCCCGGTCATCTCGGACATCCGCGCGCTCAACGAGCCCCGGCGCGAGGAGGCCTCACAGGCCTACGGGCGGCTGTTCCGAAAGGTGCGCCAGATCTTCGACGCGCCGGAGCTGGCCTGGATGTCGCGCGGCCGCCGCACGGCGCGCACGCGCATGCTGCTGGAGCAGCTCTTCTGGGCCCACAACTGGCTGTCGAAGTACGATCCCGAGGACTACCTCCGCGTCCGCGACCGGATGTACGACATCCTGATCCACGGCGTCGCCACCGAGGAAGACGCCTGGACGCCCAAGCCCATCCCGATGGAGGCCTTGGCGGCGCGAGAAGGCCCCGAGCTCGCCCGCGAGACCTTCCTGCTCGCGGCCACCAAGCTGATCAACGGGCGCGGCTACCGCGGCGCCTCGGTCGACAAGATCTCGGCCGAGCTCAACGTCACCAAGGGCAGCTTCTACCACCACAATGACGCCAAGGACGACTTGGTGGTCGCCTGCTTCGAGCGCACCTTCGAGGTCATGCGGCGGGGCCAGCGCCTGGCGCAGGAACTGCCCGGCAGCGAGTGGGACCGCCTCTGCGCCTGCGCCGCGGCCCTGTGCGAATTCCAGCTCTCGGACCACGGCCCGCTGCTGCGCACCTCCGCGCTCACCGCACTTCCGGAACAGATGCGCCGGGCCACGGTGGAACATGGCAACCGCGTCTCCGACCGTTTCGCCTCGATGATCTCCGACGGCATCGCCGAAGGCTCGATCCGGCCGGTGGATCCGGTGATCGCCGCCCAGATGCTGAACGCCACCCTGAACGCCTGCGCCGACCTCGGGGCGCTGGTGCCCGACGTCCGGCCGAAGGCGGCGCCTGCGGTCTTCGCCAAGCCCATGATGATGGGCGTCTTCAAGCACTAGCTAGGCGGGTCGCCGCGCCGCTCAGCCTCGCGGTGTTCCTCGATTTCCGAGGCCGTCTTCTCGTCGAGCCTGGTCAACTCGCTGCGCGCCTCGCCGTGGGCGCGGAGAAGCTCGTCGAGCTTGGCCTGCACCGCCTCGGTGTCCCGGTGCTCCGCCCGCTGGATGAACAGCGTCATCAGCCAGGTGATCAGCGTCGCCACCGAGTGGAAGGTCAGCTCGGCCCTGTCGAAGACGAACCAGGCGGCCACGTATGCGCCGAACAGGATGAACGCTGCCGGATGCCCGGTGAGCACGCCCAGGTGCGTGAGGCCTCGCTGGATCGCCTTGCCTGTCATCGTCCGCCAACGTGGGGCGCTGGCGGACGTTCCGGCGTGATAACCGCTCAGCCGGCGATCAGGATCACCTTGCCGACGTGGGCGCCGCCTTCCAGGTGGGCGTGGGCGGCCGCGGCCTCGGCGAGCGGGAAGGTGCGGTCCACCTGCGGCTTGACCTTGCCCGCCGCGATCCACGGCCAGACCACCCGCTCCACCGCCGCCGCCAGCCGCGCCTTCTCGTCGGCGTCGCGGGGCCGGAGCGTCGAGCCGGTGATGACCGCCCGCTTCTGCATGATGCGGAACACCGGCACGGTGATGTCGCCGCCGGCCTGGGCGGCGATGTAGACGATGCGTCCGCCGGTGTTCAGCGCGTCCAGGTTCTTCGCGAAATAGTCGCCGCCGACCATGTCGAGGATGACGTCGGCGCCGCCCGCGGCCGTGGTCGCTTCGCCGAAGTCCTGCGTCGAGGCGTCGATGGCCACGTCGGCCCCGAGCGCCAGCGCCGCCTTCGCCTTGTCGCCCCCGCGAGCCGTGGCGATCACCCGGGCGCCGGCGGCCTTGGCCATCTGGATCGCCGTGGTGCCGATCCCCGAGGTGGCGCCATGCAGCAGCAGGGTCTCGCCGGCGTTCAGCGCCCCGTGCTCGAAGACGTTGGCATAGACGGTGAACACGGTCTCCGGCAGGCCGGCGGCCTCTTCGAACGATAGGCCCTCGGGCAGCGGCAGCGCGTGGCGGGCGTCGCAGACGGCGTACTCCGCGTAGCCCCCGCCGCCCAGGAGCGCGCAGACGCGGTCCCCCGCCTTCCAGCGGCCCCCCATGGTCGTGGCGTCGGCGACCACCTCGCCGGCCACCTCGAGACCCAACGTCTCGGGCGCGCCCGGCGGCGGCGGATAGAAGCCGTTGCGCTGGACGATGTCGGGCCGGTTCACGCCCGCCGCCCGCACGCGGATCAACACCTCGCCGGGCTTCGGTTCCGGCACGGGCGCGCGCACGGCCTTCAGGGCGCTGGCGGGCCCGCGGCCGCCTTCGACGGCGATGGCGGTCATTTCCGTGACGCTCAAATGACGCTCCTGAACTTGCGCGGTGGCCCTTTGCACGATTGGATAGCGCCCATTCTCGGGGGCCGAAAGGGAGAGACAGGCAATGGAAGAGCCTGCAGACGTTCGGATCGGCCGCGGTCAGAGGCTGTTGGAGGCCGTCCGCGAGGACCTGGAGCTGTACGGCGCCGCCGAGCTCGAGGAGCGGATCGAGGTGCTTCAGTCCGAGATCGCCCGCGTGCGGGCGCAACTCGAGAAGAAACGGGCTGGCCGCGCCGCCGCGGACGCGCTCTTCTCGTCCAGGAACTAGCCTGCGGCCGGGCCGCGCGCATCGGTCGCTGGCCCGGGGAGTGGCACGGCCGTTGCACGGAACGGCATTGTACGGATCAAAAGCGGCCAGACCGCGAAGAGAGCTGAAGACCAGATGTCCGAACCCCAAGTCGTCAGCCCCCAGTGGCGCGCCGCGGTCATCCAGGACTTCGCGCGATCCGAGCTGTTCGAGCGGACCTTCCAGGAAGGCATGGAGCTGGTCGAGGAGACCGCCGCCTATCTCGACGGCGTCGGCCGCCAGGAATCCAAGCTGCTGTCGCGCAACGCGGCCTTGGCCTACGCGTCTGAAAGCATGCGGCTGACCACCCGCCTCATGCAGGTGGCCTCGTGGCTGCTGGTGCAGCGCGCCGTGCGCGAAGGCGACATGCCGCCGACCGCCGCGTGCGAGGACCGCTACCGCCTCTCGGAGGACCACGGCCGCGAGGCCGGCGACGGCGCCGAGGACCTGCCCGCGCCGCTGCTCATCCTGCTCGACCGCGCCGAGCGCCTCTACGAGCGGGTCCGCCACCTGGATCGCCGGATGTATGTCGAGAACGCCGACGCCGCGGCCCCCGCCAATGCGGTCCTCAGCCACCTCGACCGGCTCAAGAACGCCTTCGGGGCCTAGGCCTTCGTCTTCGCCCGGTTCAGAGCGGCCGCGGCCTGGATCAGCGCCTTGAACGCGGCCGCATCCACCATCTCGCCCTCAGGGATGTCGATGGCCCGGCGGGTGTTCCCTTCGAGGCTCGAGTTGAACAGTCCGTGCGGGTCCGGCAGCGCCGCGCCCTTGGCGAAGGTCAGCTTGACGGCCTTCTTGTAGGTCTCGCCGGTGCAGAGGATGCCGGCGTCTTCCCAGACGGGAACGCCCCGCCACTTGACCGTCTCGACGACCCCCGGGACCGCCTCGTGGATCAGCTTGCGCACCTTCGCCAGGGTCTCGCCCCGCCAGTCGGCCAGGCCCGCGATCTTGGCGTCGATCTCCTGTGCGGCGTCCATCGGGCTCTCCTCACATCTTCTCGCCGGGCCGGTACGGCCGGACGAACATGTACAGCCCAGCCGGCCTGCGGGCGCTAGTCCTCCTCGACCTGCTCCAGGGTGTCGAGCACGACCTCCGGCGCCACGTCCCGCTCCAGCTCCTCCAGCGCTGGGTCCTGGGCCTCCTGGACGCCCAGCTTCTCGGCGATGCCCTGGGTGAGGGTGATCAGGCGCGTCACCTCGTGCTCGGTCAAAAGGTTGATCTGCAGGTCGAGCGCGGCCCGCCGATCCGCCGCCTGGGCGGCGCGGTTCTGGCTGATCAGGACGAAGGTCGACAGGAAGATCGCCTCGACCGAGGCGGCGGTGGCCAGGATCACGAACGTGGGGTCGAAGCGGGTCACGCCGGGAACGAGGCCGAGGTTCACGCCGACCCAGGCCAGCACGACGGCCAGGTGGACGTAGACGAAGACCATGCTGCCGGTGAACGCCGTCACCGCCCTGGCCAGCCGATCCTGCAGGCTCGCCGTCTCCTCTTCGCGCCGCTGCCGCTCGCGCAGGGCCTGGATGTTGCGCGCGAGGGCCGAGTTCAGCCCGGCCGCGCGGGGCGGGGGCACGGTGGGTGAAGAGGGTCGGTGCTGGTCCATGCGACGGCAGAACGCGCCAACGGGCGCGGAAGGTCACCGGAGGGGAGCAAACGAAAAGCGCCGCAGGAGTCCTGCGGCGCTCGAAACTCTCAGCAGCCCTGGACCCCGCTTGCGCGGGTCCGGCCTACTTGCGCGTGAAGGCGCCGAACTTGGCGTTGAAGCGCGACACGCGGCCGCCGCGGTCCAGAAGCTGGTGACCGCCGCCCGTCCACGCCGGATGGGTCTTCGGGTCGATGTCCAGGTTCAGGGTGTCGCCCTCTTTGCCGAGGGTCGAACGGGTCTTGTAGGTGGTGCCGTCCGTCATCACGACCGTGATGAAGTGGTAGTCGGGGTGGATGTCCTGTTTCATCGCGTCGGCGCCTGACGTAAAGGAGCGGCCACGTCGGAGCGGCCAAATTGAAGCGGCCGCCGGTGAGGGCGGCCAAAAGGAAGCCGGGCGTATAGAGAAAGCCCGCCGGGATTGCAAGGTGTTGCGCGATGAGTAAGCCCCGATGAGTGAGCCGGGGACGTCGGAGGTTTCCGCCCCAGGCCGGCCCAGCGCCGGTCAGGCCCTGGCCCAGAACCTCGCCGAGGCCGCGGACCGCCGCGGACGCAGCCGCAACGTCGGCGCGCTGCGGCGCCTGCTGCCCTACATCGGCGCCCATTGGGGCGACGCCACCTGGGCCGGCGTGTTCCTGGTCGCCGCCACCGCCGCGACCCTCGGCATGTCGGGCGCCATCCGCCTGCTGGTCGACCACCTGACCTCGGCGCGCGCCACTCACGACAGCGTCGATCGCTGGTTCCTGCTGGTGGGCGGCGTGGCCGTCGCCCTCGCGCTCTCCTCGGCGCTCCGCTACTTCTTCGTCACCAAGCTGGGCGAGCGCGCGGTCGCCGACCTGCGCAAGGCGCTCTACGCCCACATCCTCACCCTCGATCAGGCCTTCTTCCTGCGCACCCGCACGGGCGAGGTGCTGTCGCGGCTCACCACCGACATCGCCATCGTCGAGAACCTGCTCGCCACCTCGATCTCGGTCGCCATCCGCAACCTGCTCATGCTCATCGGGGCGCTGGCGATGCTGCTGGTGGTCAGCCCCAAGCTAACCGGCCTGGTGCTGCTGTCCTTCCCCGTGGTGCTGGCGCCGATGTTCCTGTTCGGCCGCCGGGTGCGCAAGCTCACCGCCACCGCCCAGGATCAGTTCGCCGGCGCCGTCGGCCATGCCGGCGAGAGCCTCGATGCGCTGGAAACCGTTCAGGCGTTCGGACGCGAGGCGGCCGCCGCCAACACCTTCGGCGAGGCGGTCGAGCAGTCGTTCCGTCTTTCCGTGCGGCGCATGACCGCGCGCGCCGTGATGACGGCGCTCGTGATCGCGCTGGTCTTCGGGGGCATCGTGGGCGTCTTCCAGCTGGGCGTGCACGCTGGCCTTCGCGGCGAGATGAGCTGGGGCACGCTCTTCCAGTTCGCCTTCCTGTCCGTGATCGCCGCCGGAGCCGTCGGCGCGCTGGGCGAGACCTGGGGCGACGTGCAGAAGGCCGCCGGCGCCATGGAGCGCGTGGGCGAGCTGATGGACGCCAGACCCGGCGTCGCCGCGCCGGTCCAGCCCGTCCCGCTGCCCCAGCCGCCCCGGGGCGAAGTGGCGTTCGAGGGCGTGACCTTCGCCTATCCCGGCCGGCCCGAGCTGCCCGCGCTCAGCGGCTTCTCGCTGCATGTGAAGCCGGGCGAACGGGTCGCCCTCGTCGGCCCGTCCGGCGCGGGCAAGAGCACCGTCTTCCGGCTGCTGCTGCGCTTCTACGATCCGCAGTCCGGACGCATCCTGCTGGACGGCGTCGACCTGCGCGACGCCGATCCCGTGGCCGTGCGCGACCGCATCGCCCTGGTGGCCCAGGAGAGCCCGCTGTTCTCGGGCTCGGCGCGCGAGAACGTCCGCTTCGGCCGCGCCGAGGCCTCGGACGAAGAGGTCGCCGCCGCGGTCCGCGCAGCCCACGCGGATGGCTTCCTCGAAGCCCTGCCCCAGGGCCTGGACACCCCGCTGGGCGAACGGGCCCGCAGCCTTTCGGGCGGCCAGCGCCAGCGCCTGGCCATCGCCCGCGCTCTCGTGCGCGAGGCGCCGGTCCTGCTGCTGGACGAGGCCACCAGCGCCCTCGACGCCGAGAACGAACAGCTGGTCCAGCACGCCCTCGACGTGGCCATGCAGGGCCATACGACCCTGGTCATCGCCCACCGCCTCGCCACCGTGCTCAAGGCGGACCGCATCGTCGTCATGGACGAGGGCCGGGTGGTGGAAGAGGGGACCCACGCCGAACTGGTGGCGAAGAAGGGCCTCTACGCCCGCCTCGCCGCCCTCCAGTTCGGCGCGGCGGCCTAGGCCCTGGCCTTCACCGCCAGCTCGGGGAAGTCGCTGAACACCCCGTCGACGCCGGCTGCGTAGAGCGCCTTCAGCAGCGCCGTCGCGTCGCCATGGGCGGCGGGACCTGCGCCGCGTTGCAGCGTCTTCGGCAGGAAGGCGTTCTCGGCCCGCACCGTCCAGGGATGCACCTGCAGCCCCGCGGCATGGGCCCAGCCGACCAGCGGCGTCGGCGCCGCGAGCGCTCCGTCCTTCACTGGAACGACCAGCGGCCATTCCGGTCCCAGGCCTTCCGCGAAGCCGGCGATGGCCTTGATCCCGGCCTCGCTGGCGACATCCACCGGCGCCGCGCCCTGGCTGACCAGCATCACCCTGCGGGCCTTCGAGAGCCTGCCGAACGTCCTCAGCGGCTCGACCTCGAAGCACTGCACGAAGACCTTGGCCGTGGCGCTGTCCAGGCCGGCCGCCTTCAGCGCGCCGGCCAGCCGCGGCTCGAGGGGCAGGCCCAGGCCCGCGAAATAGGTCGGGTGCTTCATCTCGGGATAGATCCCGACGCCCTTCGCCTTGGCGAGCTTCACCACCTCCTCGAAGGTCGGGATCTCCGCGTGGCCGTCGAACTTCGCGCTCCCGGGGCGAAGCTGCGGCAGCCGCTCGCGGGCGCGCAGCGTCTTCAGCTCGGCCAGGGTGAAATCCTCGGTGAACCAGCCGGTGACGCTTTCGCCGTCGATGGTCTTGGTCGTCTTGCGCGCGGCGAACTCCGGCCGGTTCGCGACATCCGTCGTGCCGCCGATCTCATTCTCGTGCCGCACGACGAGATGGCCGTCCTTGGTGACGACTAGATCGGGCTCGATGAAGTCGGCGCCCTCGGCGATCGCCAGCTCGTAGGCGAGGCGGGTGTGCTCGGGCCGCTCGCCGCTGGCCCCACGATGGGCGATGACGATGGGAAGCTTCGACCGGGCGAGTGTCGGGCCCGCGGCGGCGAGGACGGGAAGGGCGGCGAGCGTGCGGCGCGTGATCATGCCGCCAGCTTAGCCCGTTCTATGACAGTCGCTACTTCGCGGCGATCTGCAGCCGCTCCATCAGGAGCGGATGGATGTCGAGGTTGCCGGCCACGATCGAGCCTGACTTCAGCATGTCTTCGCCGCCGTCGGCGTCGGTCACCTTGCCGCCGGCCTCGGTGACCATCAGGATGCCCGCCGCCAGGTCCCAGGCCTTCAGGTCGCGCTCCCAGTAGCCGTCGTAGCGGCCCGCCGCGACCCAGGCGAGGTCCAGCGCCGCCGAGCCGAAGCGGCGCACGCCCGCCACCCGCTGGCTGATCTGGTGCAGCTCCTTGAGGAACTTCGCGTGCTGGCCGTGGCCCAGGAACGGGATGCCCGTCGCCAGCACCGACTCGTCCAGCCGCTGGCGGGCGGCGACGCGCAGGCGCTTGTCGTTGACGTAGCAGCCCTTGCCCTTCTCGGCCCAGAACAGCTCGTTGGTGATCGGGTTGTAGGTGACCGCCGCCACCACGCCCGCGCCCTCGCGCTCCAGCGCGATGTTGATCGCGAAGTGCGGAATGGCGTGCAGGAAGTTCGTCGTGCCGTCCAGCGGGTCGACGATCCACGTGTGGGTCTTGTCGGTGCCTTCGATCAGGCCGCGCTCTTCGCCCCAGAAGCTGTAGCCGGGGCGCGCCTTGGTCAGCGCCTCGAACAGCACCTGCTCGGCCTTCAGGTCGGCGGCGGAGACGAAGTCGGCGGGCGCCTTCTTGGCCACCTGCAGCTCAGCGAGTTCGCCGAAGTCACGGTTGAGCCCGCGCGCGGCCTTGCGCGCGGCGTCGCTCATCACTTTCAGGAGGGCCGATTGGGCGATCATGGGCGGCGGAACCTAGTTGCGAGGTTGCAGCAAAGCAAGGCGCACGCCCAAACTGCGACCATGGACCCTTTAAACACCCGCGTCGCCGCCTGCCACTGCGGCGACCTGAGAGTGACGATGCAGGGCGAGCCGCTGATGGTTTCCAGCTGCTGCTGCAGCCATTGCCAGCGCCGCACCGGCGGCTTCTTCGGCGTCACCGCCTATTTCCATCCGGACCAGATGATCGCCCAGGAGGGCGCGGTGGCCACCTTCCAGCGGCCGGGCAGCACGACGCTGTTCCACTTCTGCCCGCGCTGCGGCTCGAACATCTGGTGGGGCCCGTTCGACGACGACCAGATCATCGGCCTGGCCGGCGGCGCGTTCGTCGACCCGACGCTGCCGTCGCCCGAGCGCATGGTGTTCACCAAGCGGCGGCATCCCTTCGTCCAGCCGCCGGCCGGCGTGCGCCAGTATGCCGACGGCGCGGACTAGCCGCGCTCGGCGACGCCCGCGGCGATCTCGCGGTTGAAGGCTGCCACGGCGGCGGCGGGACCCTCGCCGTAGCTCCAGACCCCGGCCGAGACGGCCAGGAAGTCCGCGCCGGCCCTCGCCAGTTCCCGGGCGGTATCGACGGTGATCCCCCCGATGGCCACGCAGGGCGTCTCCATGGTCTCCTGCCAGATCGCCAGGATCTCCGGGTCGGCGCGGGTCTTCGCGTCCTTCGTGGCGGTCGGGAAGAAGGCGCCGAAGGCCACATAGTCCGCGCCCGCCTCGGCGGCTTCCATCGCCAGGTGCCGGCTGTCGTGGCAGGTGACGCCGACGATCCGCTCCTTGCCCATCAGCCGGCGCGCCTCGGCGCAGCTCGCGTCCTCCTGGCCGACGTGGACGCCGTCGCAGCCGAGGCGGGCGGCGAGGTCGGGCCGGTCGTTCAGGATGACGGCCACCCCGCGCGCCGCGCAGATCGGCGTCAGCACGTCGACCGCGGCGGCGATGACCTCGTCAGGGACGTCCTTCAAGCGGATCTGCAGGGCGGCCACGTCGCCGGCGTCCAGCGCGTGCGCCAGGCTGTGGCCGAACGCCGCGAGGTCGTCCAGCCGGGGCGGCGTGATCAGGTAGAGGCGGCAGAGCGGTTCGGCCATGCCGCCCTAGAGCCTGTTTCCCGCGGCCTTTCAAGCGCGCCGCCTCGCGCGGATGTGATGACCCGGATCAAATGCGAATGACTTGCAAAGGCGTTATCATGTGGCTAGATCAAGATACGACAGGCAGGAGCTTCGGCGCCCGACATGTACGTCTGCAATTGCAACGGCCTCCGCGAACGTGACGTCCGCGCCGCCATCGCGGCCGGCGCGGCCCGCCCGGCCCAGATCTTCAAGGCCTGCGATTCAGCGCCTCAGTGCGCCCGCTGCGTCTGCGACATGCGCAAGATGCTGGACGAGGATCGCGAGGCGCTCCGCTACGCCGCGGAATAGCGAAAACCTCCGTCTTTTCAGCAAGCGAAAGTCATTCGCAGCCGAGTCCGCGCTTTTCTTGGCGAGCGCAAATCACTTGCAGACATAGGCTTTGACCTGGCGCATCGGCCCAGGCATTCCCGCGTTCAGTGACTGAACGAAAGGCTTCGGCGATGCAGGGCGACAAGGCGATCATCCGACTCTTGAACGCGGTGCTCACCAACGAGCTGACGGCGATCAATCAGTACTATCTGCACGCCCGGATGTACGAGAACTGGGGCTTCGCCCGGATCGGCAAGGTCACCTACGAAGAGTCGATCGGCGAGATGAAGCACGCCGACAAGCTCATCAAGCGCATCCTCTTCCTCGACGGCCTGCCTAACCTGCAGGACCTGCACAAGCTCTCCATCGGCGAGACGGTGGCCGAGTGCCTGGCCGCCGACCTTTCGCTGGAGACCCGCGGCCGGGTCACCCAGATCGAGGGCATCAAGCTGTGCGAGAGCTCCGGCGACTTCGCCTCGCGCGAGGTGCTGGTCGAGATCCTCAAGGACACCGAGGAGCACATCGACTTCCTCGAAACCGAGCTGTCCCTGCTCCGCAGCCTGGGCGAGCAGAACTACCTGCAGCGCGCCACCGGCGAGATCGGCGAAAAGGACTGACCGTCCGGGCGTTGCCAGCCTGACCGTTCCACCCCTACGGTCCTTCCCAAGAACGAGACTGGGGGAGGGCGCGTATGGCGACGGCGGAGGCGGCTCCGGCGCGGGGCGGCAATGCGATGGTGATCGCGGGCGCGTCCGTGGGCACCGTGTTCGAGTGGTACGACTTCTACCTCTACGGCTCGCTCGCCGGCTTCATCACCGCCCACTTCTTCTCCGGCGTGAACGAGGTCACGGGCTACATCTTCGCCCTGCTGGCCTTCGCCGCGGGCTTCGCGGTGCGGCCCTTCGGGGCCATCGTGTTCGGGCGCCTGGGCGACCTCTGGGGGCGTAAGAACACCTTCCTCGTCACCATGCTGCTGATGGGGCTGTCGACCTTCGTCGTGGGCCTGCTGCCCAGCTACGCGACGATCGGCGTCGCCGCGCCCATCCTGCTCATCGTCATGCGCCTGGTTCAGGGCCTGGCGCTCGGCGGCGAGTACGGCGGCGCGGCCACCTACGTCGCCGAGCACGCCCCGCCCGGCAAGCGCGGCCTGTACACCAGCTGGATCCAGATCACCGCCACCGCCGGCCTGTTCCTCAGCCTCGTGGTCATCCTGCTGGTCCGCACCCAGCTCGGCGAGGACGCCTTCAAGGCCTGGGGCTGGCGGATCCCGTTCCTGGTCTCGATCCTGCTGCTCGGCGTCTCGCTCTGGATCCGCCTGCGTCTCAACGAGAGCCCGGTCTTCCAGAAGATGGTGGACGAGGGCAAGACCACGAAGAAGCCGCTCGCCGAGAGCTTCGGCCGCTGGAGCAACCTGAAGCTCATCCTGCTGGCGCTCGTCGGCCTCACCGCCGGCCAGGCGGTGGTCTGGTACACCGGCCAGTTCTACGCCCTGTTCTTCCTGGAGCGGATGCTGAAGGTCGATGGCGCCCAGGCCAACACCCTGGTGGCCATCGCGCTCGCCCTGGCCACGCCCTTCTTCATCGTCTTCGGCTGGTTGTCGGACAAGATCGGCCGCAAGCCGATCATCCTGGCCGGCTGCCTGCTGGCGGCGCTGACCTACTTCCCGATCTTCAAGGCGATCACGGCGGCCGCCAATCCGCAGCTCGCCGCCGCCACCGCCAGCGCGCCGGTGACGGTGGTGGCCGATCCCGCGGACTGCGCCTTCCAGTTCGACCCCGTCGGCAAGACGGCCTTCACCTCGTCCTGCGACGTCGCCAAATCGGCCCTGGCCAACGCCGGCGTCTCGTATGTGAACCAGGCGGCGCCGTCCGGCAGCCTCGCCGCCATCCGCATCGGCGCCGACACCGTGGCCAGCTTCGACGGCCGAGGCCTGCCGAAGGCCGACTTCGACGCCCGCAAGAAGGCCTGGACCGCCACCCTCGCGGAACACCTGAAGGCCGCCGGCTACCCCGCCAAGGCCGATCCCGCCCGGGTGAACACGCCGCTGGTCGTGGCCCTGCTCTGGCTGCTGGTGCTGTACGTGACCATGGTCTACGGGCCGATCGCCGCGGCGCTGGTGGAGATGTTCCCGGCCCGGATCCGCTACACCTCGATGTCGCTGCCCTACCACCTCGGCAACGGCTGGCTGGGCGGCTTCCTGCCCACCACCGCCTTCGCCATGGTGGCGGCGACGGGGAATATCTACTTCGGGCTCTGGTATCCGATCGCCGTGGCGGCGGTGACCTTCGTGGTCGGCCTGCTCTTCATCCGCGAGATGCGGGGCGCCGATATCGAGGCTTGAGCGGCTGGGGCGCGTCGGTGCGCTCCTTCCAGCCGTGGCGGCCGGCGTAGAAGCCCAGGCCCACGAGCGCCGCCGTGAGCACGGCAAGGAGGGCCGCGCCGCCCAGCACATAGGGCCAGAGCGGCCCCAGGGTGCGGCCGCCGTCGCTCGGCTGGGAAACCTGATAGAACCCCCAGCCGGCGAGCACCGCCAGTATCGCCAACCCCAGAAACGCGAGCCCCAGCACGAGAGCGTGCCTGTGCATGCAGGCTCAACCGGCCGCGAGATGTCAGGGTTCCAGGCTCTGGAAATCCCTCCCCATGAAGGGGAGGCCTGGAGCGAATTGCTACTCGGCGGCGACCGCCGTGATGCCGATCTTCGGCGCCAGTTCGCCCGAGGCGTAGCGCTTGGCCATGGCCGAGAGCGGGATCGGCTTGATCTTGCCGGCGTGGCCGGCGGTGCCGAACTCCTCGAACCGCTGGACGCAGACCTTGCGCATGGCTTCCTTGGCCGGCTTCAGGTAGCCGCGCGGGTCGAACTCGCCGGGCTTCTCATGGAACACCTGGCGGATGGCCGCGGTGATGGCCATGCGGTTGTCCGTGTCGATGTTGATCTTGCGCACGCCGTGCTTGATGCCGCGCTGGATCTCTTCCACCGGCACGCCCCAGGTCTGGGGCATCTCGCCGCCGTACTTGTTGATCAGGTCCTGCAGGTCCTGCGGCACCGACGACGAGCCGTGCATCACCAGGTGGGTGTTGGGCAGCCGGCGGTGGATCTCCTCGATCACGTTCATGGCCAGGACGTCGCCGTCCGGCTTGCGCGTGAACTTGTAGGCGCCGTGGCTGGTGCCCATGGCGATGGCCAGCGCGTCGACCTCGGTGGCCTTCACGAACTCGACCGCCTGGTCGGGATCGGTCAGCAGCTGGTCGTGGCCGAGCTTGCCCTCGAAGCCGTGGCCATCCTCCTTTTCACCCATGCCGGTCTCGAGCGAGCCCAGCACGCCGAGCTCGCCCTCCACCGAGGCGCCGACCCAGTGGGCCATGTCCACCACGTTGCGGGTGACGCGGACGTTGTAGTCGTAGTCGGCCGGCGTCTTGCCGTCGGCCATCAGCGAGCCGTCCATCATCACGCTGGTGAAGCCGTACTGGATCGCGGTGGCGCAGGTGGCTTCGTTGTTGCCGTGGTCCTGGTGCATGCAGATCGGGATGTGCGGATACATCTCCGCCATCGCGTCGATCAGGTGCTTCAGCACGATGTCGTTGGCGTACGAGCGCGCGCCGCGCGACGCCTGCATGATCACCGGCGAGTCGGTGGCCTCGGCGGCCTCCATGATCGCCAGCGCCTGTTCCATGTTGTTGATGTTGAACGCCGGCACGCCGTAGCCGTGCTCAGCCGCGTGATCGAGTAGCTGTCGGAGCGTAATCCGGGCCATCGCCTACATTCCCCTTACGAAATGAGGGCCGCCACGCCGGGCAGCTCCTTGCCTTCCATCCATTCCAGAAACGCGCCGCCGGCCGTGGAGACGAAGGTGAAGTCGTCGGCCGCGCGCGCCGCATTCAGGGCCGCAACCGTATCACCACCGCCGGCGACCGCCACCAGCTTGCCGGCCTTCGCCAGCGACGCGGCTTCCTGCGCAGCTTCAACGGTGGCTCTATCAAAGGGTTGCACCTCGAACACCCCGAAAGGACCATTCCAGATCAGGGTGCGGCTTTCGGCCATGGCGGCCTTCACGGCGGCCAGGGTCTTGGGGCCGATATCGAAGATCTTCTCGTCGGCCGAGACCTTGTCTGCCTCCAGGTCGACCGTCCGCGTGGGAACGCCCGCCGCCAGCTCGGTGGCGACGATGACGTCCGACGGCAGGATCACCTTGCACCCGGCTTCCTCGGCCTTGCCCAGGATCTCGCGGGCGGTGTCGGCCATGTCCTTCTCGCAGAGCGAGCCGCCGATCTCGAACCCTTGCGCGAAGCGGAAGGTGTTGGCCATGCCGCCGCCGATGGCCAGGTAGTCCAGCTTGCCGACCAGGTTGTTCAGCAGGTCGAGCTTGGTCGACACCTTGGCGCCGCCGACGATGCCCATCACCGGCCGCTTCGGGTTGCCCAGCGCGGCGTCCAGCGCCTCCAGTTCCTTGCGCATCTGCTCGCCCGCATAGGCCGGCAGCAGGCGCGCCAGGCCCTCGGTGGAGGCGTGCGCCCGGTGGGCGGCCGAGAAGGCGTCGTTGACGTAGAGGTCGCCGTTGGCGGCCAGCGCGGCCGCGAACTCGGGATCGTTCTTCTCCTCGCCGGCGTGGTAGCGGACGTTCTCCAGCAGGGCGACGTCGCCGTTCTGCATGGCGGCCACGACCTTCGCGGCATCCTCGCCCACGCAATCGTCCGCGAAGGCGACCGGCGCGCCGACCAGCTTCGACAGCGGCTCGACCACCGGCTTCAGGCTCATTTCCGGCACGCGCTTGCCCTTCGGCCGGTCGAAGTGGGCCAGCAGCACCACCTTGGCGCCGCCCGCGCGGAGCTTTTCGATGGTCGGCAGGGCGGCGCGCAGGCGGGTGTCGTCGCTCACCCGACCGTCGGCCATCGGCACGTTGAAGTCCACGCGCACCAGGGCGCGCTTGCCCGAGAGGTCCGCGTTGTCGAGGGTCTTGAAGCTCTGGCTCACCGGGTCATCCCACTCACGTCATCCCGGACGGCCGAAGGCCGATCCGGGACCCAGGGCCGGCCGCACGGCCACACTACCTGGGTCCCGGCTCTCCGCTGCGCTCAGGCCGGGATGACGGCTTGGAAGCGCGCAGCGGTCGGCGGGTCCTAGATCAGCTTGCCCAGGGCGACGGCGGTGTCGCTCATCCGGGTCGAGAAGCCCCACTCGTTGTCGTACCAGGACAGGACGCGGGCCAGGCCGCCGTCGATCACCTGGGTCTGCGGCAGGGCCACGGTCGAGGACGCCGGGACGTGGTTGAAGTCCATCGACACCAGCGGCTCCTTGGTGACCGCCAGGATGCCCTTCAGCGGGCCCGAGGCGGCGGCGGCTTCGATGGCGGCGTTGATCTCGTCCTTGGTGACCGTCTTGCCCGGCACGAACTTCAGGTCGACGACCGAGACGTTGGGGGTCGGCACGCGGATCGAGGAGCCGTCCAGCTTGCCGGTCAGTTCGGGGATGACGAGGCCCAGGGCCTTGGCCGCGCCGGTCGAGGTCGGGATCATCGACATGGCCGCGGCGCGGGCGCGGTAGAGGTCCTTGTGCATGGTGTCCAGCGTCGGCTGATCGCCCGTGTACGAGTGGATCGTCGTCATGTAGCCGCGCTCGATGCCGCACAGGTCCTGCAGGACCTTGGCCACGGGGGCCAGGCAGTTCGTCGTGCACGAGGCGTTCGAGATGATCAGGTCGTCCTTGGTCAGCGTGTCGTGGTTCACGCCATAGACGATGGTCTTGTCGACGCCGTCGCCCGGCGCCGAGATGATGACGCGCTTGGCGCCGGCTTCCAGGTGGGCGGCCGCCTTGTCGCGGGCGGTGAACAGGCCGGTGCACTCGAGCGCGATGTCGACGCCCAGGTCCTTGTGCGGCAGCTCGGCCGGGTTGCGGATCGCCGTCACCTTGATGGGGCCCCGGCCCACGTCGATGGTGTCGCCGTTCACCGTCACCTGAGCCGGGAAGCGGCCGTGCACGCTGTCGTAGCGCAGCAGGTGGGCGTTGGTCTCCACCGGGCCCAGGTCGTTGATCGCCACGACCTCGATGTCCGTCCGCGCATGTTCGATGATCGAGCGCAGGACCAGGCGGCCGATGCGACCGAAACCGTTGATGGCGACGCGAACGGGCATGGGCGGAGACCTCCTGGAAATTTCGTGTGGCCGGGTTCTTCAAGGGGAGGCCGGTGAAGTCAACCCCTGGAAGAACACGAATGGCGACAATGGATTGCGGGCGGCGCATGTCCCCTGGCCGGCGCCGCGCCTGCAACGCGCCAAGGTCAAGCCTGTTCCGCAGGACGTCGCAGCTTTTCCTTGACTCAAGGCACCTTTTATGTTCTTCGTTTGTTCATGATCAGCGACGCCGACATGCTGGAAGAGATCGACGCCCGCCTCGCGGCCGTGGCCGACGTCCAGTTCGCGCTGATCCAGAAGATCCAGGGCCGCATCGAGGCCGCCGAGGATGCGGCCGAACTCCAGGCCCTGGCCGAGCCCCTCGACCGCTGCGCCCGCTCCATCCGCCTTACCTATGCGTTGCGCGTGAAGCTGCGGAAGGACATCCGCAGCCTCGACCGTGAGGAGACCCGCCGCGCCGAGGCCGCCCACAGGGAGCGCAGCCAGGATCGCTGGGATGCGGTCCGCCACCGTGTCGAGACCCTCACCTGGCGCGAAGCCGACTGGGAGGACGAGGGCCTCCTGGCCGAGTACGACCGCGTCCTCGACTTCGAAAGCCTCGACGAACGCTTCCTCGACCTCACCGTCGAACAACAGGCCGACCGCCTCATCGCAAAGCTCGACCTCAGGGCCGAGCCGCCGCCCTCATATCCCGGGGCGGATGCCCGCGAGGGCTTCCAAAGCTCCGCCTGATCCCGCCGCTGCAGGATCGACCACGAACGGACACGAACCGACACGAACGGTTCGGTCGTCATTCCTCAGAGTTTGAGACTTGTCGCGCGCCTCGGGCGCGCCTTCCTCCCGAAGCGCATGCGCTTCCGGGCTCGCACCGCATGCGCCGACCCGTTCGTGTGGGTTCGTGTTCGTTCGTGGTTCGAAAAAGCGGCCCCCGCCGCCCTACTCCGAGACCGGCCGCACCTTGGCCGCCGCCTCGCGCGCTCGGGCCCGCGCATCCTCGACGTCGCCGCCGCGCGCCAGCGCGACGCCCATCCGCCGCCGCTCATAGGCTTCCGGCTTGCCGAACAGCCGCAGGTCCGCGCCGGACACGGCCAGCGCCTCGGCCACGCCCTCGAAGGCGATGCCCCGGGCGTCCATCCCGCCGTAGATCACCGCGCTCGCGCCCGGCTCGCGCAGGGCCACGTCCGTCGGCAGGCCGAGGATCGCCCGCGCATGCAGGGCGAATTCGCTGAACGCCTGCGTCGCCAGCGTCACCAGCCCGGTGTCGTGCGGCCGCGGCGAGACCTCCGAGAACCAGACCTCGTCGCCCTTCACGAACAGCTCGACGCCGAAGATGCCGACGCCGCCCAGGGCCTCCGTCACGGCGGCCGAGATCTCGCGGCTGCGGGCCAGCGCCGCCGGGCTCATCGGCTGCGGCTGCCAGCTCTCGACATAGTCGCCCTTCACCTGCCGGTGGCCGATGGGGGCGCAGAAGCTGGTCTGGACCTCGCCGCCCTTCAGGCTGCGGACGGTGAGCTGGGTGATCTCGAAGTCGAAGTCCACGCGGCCCTCGACGATGACCCGCGGCTGCTCCACCCGGCCGCCCTCCAGGGCGTAGCGCCAGGCCGCCGCGATCTGCTCCGGCCCCTCGACGTAGGACTGCCCCTTGCCCGACGAGCTCATCACCGGCTTCACGAAGCAGGGGAAGCCGGTCACCTCGGCGGCCGCCTTGGACAGCTCGTCCTCCGACGAGGCGAAGGCGTACGCGCTGGTCGGCAGGCCCAGCTCTTCGGCCGCCAGACGGCGGATGCCCTCGCGGTTCATGGTGAGCTGGGCGGCGCGCGCCGTCGGGATGACCGTCGCCAGCCCCTCGGCCTCGATGCGCACCAGCTCGTCGGTGGCGATGGCCTCGATCTCCGGCACGATCAGGTGCGGCCGCTCGGCCTCGACGAGCGCCCGCAGGGCGGCCGCGTCGGTCATGGCGATCACGTGGCTGCGGTGCGCCACCTGCATCGCCGGCGCGTCGGGATAGCGGTCGACGGCGATCACCTCGCAGCCCAGCCGCTGCAGCTCGATGGCCACCTCCTTGCCGAGCTCGCCCGAGCCCAGGAGCATGACCCTGACGGCGGTTGGCGAAAGCGGCGTGCCGAGGCGCATCGTCTAGCTCAGGCGCGCCTTGGCCGCGGCCGCAACGCCCTCGGGCGTGATGCCGAAGTGCTGGTAGAGCGCCTTGTCGGTGCCGCTGGCCCCGAAGCCGGTCATGCCGACGAACACGCCGTCGGCGCCGATGAAGCGGTCCCAGCCCATCCGCACGCCGGCCTCCACGGCGACCTTCACCTCGGACTCGCCGATCAGGGTCTCCTGGTAGTCGGTCGGCTGGGTCTCGAAGAGCTCGAAGCTTGGGACCGAGACGACGCGGGCGCCGATGCCCTCGGCCTCCAGCAGGTCCTTGGCGCCCAGGGCCACGGGGACTTCGGTGCCGCTGGCGAAGATCGTCACCTGAGCCGGCAGGCTGGCGGCGGCGAGCTGGTAGGCGCCGCGGGCCGACAGGTTCTCGCCGATCGGCTGGGTGCGGACCGCCGCCGTCTTCTGACGCGACAGGGCGAGCACCGAGGGCTTCGTCTTGGCGTCCAGCGCCAGCTTCCAGCACTCGGCCGTCTCCACCGCGTCGGCCGGACGGAAGACGTTGAGGTTCGGCATCGCCCGCAAGGACGCCAGGTGCTCCACCGGCTGGTGGGTCGGGCCGTCTTCGCCCAGGCCGATGGAGTCGTGGGTGCCGACGTGGATCACGCGGACGCCCATCAGGGCCGCCAGCCGGATCGCCGGCCGGGCGTAGTCGCTGAACACCAGGAAGGTCCCGCCGTAGGGGATGACGCCGCCGTGCAGCGCCATGCCGTTCATGGCCGCGGCCATGCCGAACTCGCGCACGCCGTAGTTCACGTAGCGGCCGGCGTAGTCGGGGGCGTCCAGGATCTTGGTGTTCTTGACGTAGGTGTTGTTCGAGCCCGTCAGGTCGGCCGAGCCGCCCACGAGTTCGGGGATCTCGCCGAAGATCTTCTCCAGCACCGCGCCCGAGTGCTGGCGGGTGGCGGCGGCGGGCGCGCTCGCCTCGGCGTCGGCGATGAACTGGTCCAGGGCGGCGAAGGCGGTCTTCGGCAGCTCGCCGGCCATGGCGCGCTCGAAGTCGCCGCGCACGGTCGAGGCCGCGAGCTTCGCCTCCCAGGCCTTGCGCAGCTTGGCGCCGCGGCGGCCGGCGGCGCGCCAGGGCTTGTAGACCTCGTCCGGCACGACGAACGCCTCGTGCGGCCAGCCGAGGTTCTCGCGGGTCTTGGCGACCTCGTCCTTGCCGAGCGCCTTGCCGTGGACGTCGTGGGTGCCCTGGAAGGTCGGCGAGCCCTTGCCGATGATGGTCTTGCAGGCGATCAGCGTCGGCCGGTCCTGCTTCACCGCCCAGGCCAGGGCCCGGCGGATCTGGCCCTCGTCATGGCCGTCGATGCGCTTGGTCGCCCAGCCGGCGGCCTTGAAGCGGGCGAGCTGGTCCGTGGCGTCCGAGATGCCGACGTGGCCGTCGATGGTGATGTCGTTGTCGTCCCAGAGGACCGTCAGCTTGGCGAGCTTCAGCCGGCCGGCCAGGCTGATCGCCTCGTGGCTGACGCCCTCCATCAGGCAGCCGTCGCCCGCCACGACCCAGGTGCGATGGTCGACCAGGTCGCCGCCGAAGCGGGCGGCCAGGTGGCGCTCGGCGATGGCCATGCCGACGGCGGTGGCCAGGCCCTGGCCCAGCGGGCCGGTGGTCGTCTCGACGCCCGGCGTGTGGCCGAACTCGGGGTGGCCCGGCGTGTTGGAGCCGAGCTGGCGGAAGGCCTTCAGGCTGTCGAGGCTCACCGCCTTCACGCCCGCCAGGTGCAGCAGGCTGTAGAGGAGCATCGAGCCGTGGCCGGCCGACAGCACGAAGCGGTCGCGGTCCGCCCAGTCCGGCCGGGCGGCGTCGTACTTCAGGAACTTGGTCCACAGCACGGTCGCCACGTCGGCCATGCCCATCGGCATGCCGGGGTGGCCGGAGTTGGCCTGCTCGACGGCGTCCATGGAGAGGACACGGATGGCGTCGGCCATGAGCTTCGTCGGCGCGGGCATGGAGGTCTTTCGCGAGTCGTTAACGGCGGATGCGGCGCGGCCTCGCACGTGAGGGCGCGGGGGTCAAGAAACGGGCCGATTCCCAAGGCAAGCGACGCGCTTTAGAAGAGGCCTGTAAGCCTTTGGGGAGTCACGCATGAACCCGGGCGAGAGCGCATTGGACCTGGCCGCCAAACGGCTGGAGCGCGCTGTCCACGTACTGGAGCAACGGCTCTCCGAGAAGCTGCGTCAGGCCGGGGCGGAGGTCGGCGGCCTGTTCGACCAGGATCGCGCCAACCTCGCCGCCGAGCTGGACCGCTCCCGCGCGCGGGAGCGCGAGCTGGAGGAGGCCGGCGCCCAGGCGTCGGTCGCGCTCGGCAAGGCCATCGAAGAGATCCGCGCCGCCCTCGCCGGGCAGGCGCCGGCGGAGCAGTAGCCATGGCCCAGATCACCGTCGACGTGAACGGTCGCCCCTATGTGGTGGGCTGCGAGGACGGCCAGGAGCAGCACCTGCAGGAGCTGGCCCGGATGTTCGACCAGCAGGTCCGCCACGTGTCCCAGGACATGGGCCAGCTCGGCGACACCCGGCTGTTCCTGATGGGCGCCCTGCTGCTGGCCGACGAGCTTGCGGACGCGAAGAACCGCCTGGCGGCGCTCCAGGTCGAGGTCGGCAAGCTCCAGACCGAGCGCGCGCGCATCGAGTCCAAGGCCGTCGCGGCCCTCGAGGCGGCCGCCAAGCGGATCGAGAAGCTGGCGACGGACGAGGCCGCCTAGCGGACCTTGCGGATCAGGCGGCGCAGCGCCGGGACGAGTTCCGGCTGCTCCACCTGGCGATAGGGGTGGTCGGCGGGCACATGGCCCACCAGCCGGGCGTGAGCCCTGCCGAGGTTATGGTAGGGCATCCGCGGCAGCAGGTGGTGGAGGCCGTGGTAGCGCAGGCCCACCGGCGCCCACAGGAACGGCAGGAGAGCCGGCGGCGGAACGTTCACGCTGTCGAGGAACTGGCCCTCGAAGGTCATCATGCTCCCGTCGTTCTCCCAGTAGTGGGCAACGGCGGTGCGGAGCTGGTTCACGAGGGCGAAGACCGCATAGATCGCCACGGCGATCACGATCGCCCGGATCGGGATCACGCCGGCGGCGGCCAGGCCGATCACCGCCCAGCTCCACAGCCAGCAGGCGATCTCCTGGGCCAGCCACGGCGCCTTGCCGGCGCGGTCGAAATCCTCGCGGGAGAACTCGGTGTTGATCGTCATGGCCGAGGTCTTGGCGATCACCCAGCGCCGCAGCGGCGGGATGAGGAACGACACGGGCGCGAGCACGGCGAAACGCAGGATCACGCCCACCGGCGCGAGCAGGGCGACGAGGACGAAGCCCAGGAGGCTGCTCAGCGGCCGCCGCGCCAGCGGCATGTACTCGGGGTCGCGGGCCGTGCCGTAGCGGTCCTTGGCGTGGTGCAGCATGTGGACGCCCTCGTACAGCAGCGAGGGCGTCAGGAAGGGAACCCCGATCAGCAGGTTCCAGCCGAGGTGGAAGCCCGGCAGCTCGTCCCGGCGCTGGTGCGTCAGCTCGTGGATGAAGCTGACCGCGCGATAGAGCGCCAGGACGCAAACCGCTGCGGCGACCAGGGCCCACGCCCCACGCGCCGTCACGGCGACGAAAAGGCTGAGGTAGGTGACTGCGGCCGTGGCGATGAGGTCCGCCCAGTAGATGCGCGGGTTCGGGCGCATCAGGTCGCGCGTCAGGTCGTTGGCCAGGCGGGCCAGCGAGGGGGCGGGAGCGATGGTTTCGGCGGTCACGGGCTGAGACTTAGTGAAGGCGGGGCCCGGCTTGAAGGGAAAATCCGCCGCTGCGCGGACGGGCCGCGCTTGAGACAGGGCCTCAGGCGCACTACCTTGGACGTCCGGCGGGTCCTGCTGCGGCTCTCGTCGAAGGCGACATATCCCAGCGACCTTAATTCACTCGAAGGGAGCTGTCCCTGCCCTTGGCCGTGGCCTTGGGTATACGGCGCCCACCTGGTCTACCAGGTCGAGGGGATGAAACAGTCCTTCACGGCTCTCGCGGCGCCGCCACCTTTCTCCTCTATAAGGGGCGGGTGAGCCTCGCCCTGGACAAGACCTCGCTCCGGCAGGAGCTGCGCCGCCTTCGGCGACGCCTCGCGTCCGACATCGCAGGCGCCGGAGCCCTTGCCGCCGAGCGCCTGCCGCTCGACCAGCTGCCGGCGTTCGACAGCTTCTCCGGCTACGTCGCCCAGGGCTCCGAGATCGATCCCCGGCCGCTGATGCTGCGCCTGGCCGATCTGGGCGCCGTGCCGGCCCTGCCCACGGCCGTCAGCCGCGACGAACCCCTCGAGTTCCGCCTGTGGGACACCCGGACGCCGCTGGAGCCCGACGCCTTCGGCATCCCCGCGCCTCCGCCCTGGACCGACGCCGTGGAGCCCGATCTGGTGATCTGCCCGCTGCTGGCGTTCGACCGCCGCGGCGGCCGCCTCGGGCAGGGCGCCGGGCACTACGACCGCACGCTCTCGAACCTTCGCGCCACCAAGCCGGTTTTCGTTCTGGGCCTGGCCTATGCCGGCCAGGAACTCGACGAGATCCCGATGGAGCCGCACGACCAGCCGCTGGACGCCATTCTGACCGAGACGGAATTCATCGCGGTCGCTAAGGAGGCGCGATGAAACTCGCCTTCTTCGGAGACGTGGTCGGACGCGCCGGCCGCGACGGGCTCGCCACCTTCCTGCCGGGCCTGAAGCGCCAGCTCGGCCTCGATTTCGTGGTGGTCAACGCCGAGAACGCCGCCGCCGGCTTCGGCATCACCGAGGCCACCGCCAACGAGCTCTTCGACGCCGGCGCCGACTGCCTCACCCTGGGCAACCACTCGTGGGACCAGAAGGAGGCCCTGACCTACATCGTCCGCGAGCCCCGGCTGATCCGGCCGCTGAACTATCCGCCGATGGCCCAGGCGCCGGGACGCGGCGCCCAGCTCTTCGACACCGACAGCGGCCGCCGCGTGCTCGTCGTGAACCTGCTCGGTCGGGTCTACATGGATCCGCTGGACGATCCCTTCGCGGCGGTCGACCGCGAGCTGGAGGCCGCGCCCCTGGGCGCCGTGGCGGACGCGGTGATCGTCGACATCCATGCGGAGGTGACGAGCGAGAAGATGGCGATGGGCCACTTCTGCGACGGCCGGGCCAGTCTGGTGGTCGGCACTCATACGCATGTGCCCACGGCCGACGCCCAGATCCTGCCCGGCGGCACGGCCTACCAGACCGACGCCGGCGCCTGCGCCGACTACGACAGCGTGATCGGCAACCAGAAGGAAGAGCCGCTGCGTCGGTTCACCACCAAGATCTCCGGCGGCCGCTACAAGCCCGCGGAGGGTCCGGCCACCGTCTGCGGCGTCTTTCTGGAGACGGACGACAAGACGGGTCTGGCCAAGCGTATCGAGCCGATCCGCGTCGGGGGCCGGCTGGCGCCCCATGTGCCGGTCCTGGAGAGGGCCGAGGCCTAAGCTCCCTTGCGGAACTGCCGGTCCTGCCGCCATCTAGGGCCAGGCTTTCGAAGGAGGCTCGTCGGTGCTCAAGTTCCTTGTCCGAGCGGTGTTCGCCGCTCTGGGGCTTTGGATCGCTTCCGCCATCGTCCCCGGCGTGTCGATCGACAACACCGGCACGCTGGTCGTCGCGGCCGTGTTGCTGGGCGTCGTCAACGCCATCGTCCGGCCGGTGGTCTTCATCCTGACCCTGCCGCTGACAATCGTGACGCTGGGCCTGTTCCTGCTGGTGGTGAACGCCGCCATGATCGGCCTCGTGGCCATGCTTCTGGGCGGCTTCCACGTGGACGGTCTTATCCCGGGCGTGCTGGCTGCCATCGTCACCGGCGTGGTCAGCTGGATCGGCAGCATGATCGCCCGCGACGACCGCGAGCGGCGCTAGCGTCCCTCGAACTTCGCCGGCCGCTTCTCCATGAAGGCGGCAACGGCTTCGCCGAAGTCCTTCGTGCGCACCAGCGGCATCAGCTGCAGGAACACGTGATGCACGTGCTCGTCGAACCCTTCGGACAGTCCCATGCGCATCATCCGTTTGGCCGCCTGTACGGCCAGGGGAGCGTTCGCCGCCACCTCGGCTGCGAGCTGGCGCGCCTCGGCCTGAAGCTGATCGGCGGGCACGACCCGGGAGGCGAGGCCCCAGCTTACGGCTTCTTCGGCGCTCAGGGTTCGCCCGGTGAAGATCAGCTCGGCGGCCTTTGACCAGCCGACCAGCCGCGGCAGCAGCCAGGTGCCGCCGGACTCCGGCACCACGCCGCGCTTGGTGAAGGCCACTGCGAACTTCGCGCCCTCGGCGGCGATCCGCATGTCGCAGCCCAGCGCGGTGTCGAGCCCATAGCCCGCTGCCGAGCCGTTCAGCGCGCAGATGGTGGGCGTATCGAGGTTGAACAGCACCGTCGGCGGCGTCGAGCGCAGGTCGAGGTTGGTCGGCGCGGAAGCGCCTTCCAGGCCGAGCTTGCCTTCGCCTGCGCCTCTCAGATCGAGGCCGGCGCAGAACGCCTTGCCGGAGCCCGTCAGGATGATGGCGCGCACCTCCGGATCGCGGTCGGCCTTGAGCAGCAGCTCCGAGAGCTGGCTCAGCATCGGTCCGGAGATGGTGTTCATCCGGTCGGGCCGGTTGAGCGTGATGGTGGCGATGTGCTCGCGGACCTCGTACAGCACCTCGTCGGCGATTGGGACGTTGGAGTCGGCCATGGCGGATTGTCCTGCGTTTGAAGCGTCAGCCTAGCAGCCGCCGCGCCCGCCGCTACGTCAGCTTCGGAGACTGGAAGTGTCGATCGAGAACCACCCCGGCTACGCCCGCTGGAAGGCGGCGGAGGCCCGCCTGGAGGACGCCAAGCTGCTGCTCGAGCAGGTGACGACCGACGCCGAGCGTGCGGTGGTCCAGCGCGAGGTGGACGACGCTCAGGAAGAATACGACGCCGCCGTCGACGCCATCGTCGGCTGAGGCCCAAGAAAAAGGGCGGAGCCTTGCGGCCCCGCCCTCGATCTTCGCGTCTGAGCGTCGGACTTAGAAGTCCATGTCGCCCATCCCGCCGGGCATGCCGCCCGGGGCGCCGCCAGCGCCGCCCTTCTTGGGGGCTTCGACGATCGCGGCTTCCGTCGTGATCAGCAGGCCGGCCACCGAGGCGGCGTCCTGCAGGGCCGTACGGACCACCTTGGCCGGGTCGATGACGCCGGCCTGCACGAGGTCGACGTACTCTTCCGTCTGGGCGTTGAAGCCGAAGGTGGCCGAGCCGTTCTCCAGCACCTTGCCGACCACGATCGAGCCTTCCACGCCGGCGTTCTCGGCGATCTGACGGATCGGGGCCTGCAGAGCGCGGCGCACGATGGCGACGCCGGCTTCCTGGTCGTCGTTGTCACCCTTGAAGCCGTCGAGAACCTTCGAGGCCTTCAGCAGGGCGACGCCGCCGCCGGGGACGATGCCTTCCTCCACGGCCGCGCGGGTCGCGTTCAGGGCGTCGTCGACGCGGTCCTTCTTTTCCTTCACTTCGACTTCGGTGGCGCCGCCGACGCGGATCACCGCAACGCCGCCGGCGAGCTTCGCCAGACGCTCTTGCAGCTTTTCCTTGTCGTAGTCCGAGGTGGTGTCCTCGATCTGCTTCTTGATCTGCGCCACGCGGCCTTCGATGCCGGCCTTGTCGCCGGCGCCGTCGACGATCGTGGTGTCGTCCTTGGTGATCGACACCTTCTTGGCGCGGCCCAGCATGTCGAGGGTCACGGTCTCGAGCTTGATGCCGAGGTCTTCCGAGATCAGCTGACCGCCCGTCAGGATCGCGATGTCTTCCAGCATGGCCTTGCGGCGGTCGCCGAAGCCCGGAGCCTTGACGGCCGCGACCCGCAGGCCGCCGCGCAGCTTGTTCACCACGAGAGTCGCCAGCGCTTCGCCTTCGACGTCTTCAGCGATGATCAGCAGCGGACGGCCCGACTGCACCACGGCTTCCAGCACCGGCAGCAGGGGCTGCAGCGAGGCGAGCTTCTTCTCGAAGAGCAGGATCAGCGGCTCTTCGAGCTCGGCTTCCATCTTCTCGGCGTTGGTGATGAAGTACGGCGACAGGTAGCCACGGTCGAACTGCATGCCTTCGACGACGTCGAGTTCGGTCTCGGCGGTCTTGGCTTCCTCGACGGTGATGACGCCTTCGTTGCCGACCTTTTCCATGGCGCGGGCGATCATCTCGCCCACTTCCAGGTCGCCGTTGGCGGAGATGGTGCCGACCTGGGCGATCTCGCTGTTGGCCGAGACCTTCTTGGCGTTGGCCTTGATCTCTTCGATGACCTTGGCGACCGCCTTGTCGACGCCGCGCTTCAGGTCCATCGGGTTCATGCCGGCGGCGACCGACTTCAGGCCCTCGACGACGATGGCTTGCGCCAGGACCGTGGCGGTCGTGGTGCCGTCACCGGCCTTGTCGTTGGTCTTCGAAGCGACTTCGCGGATCAGCTGGGCGCCCAGGTTCTCGAACTTGTCGGTCAGCTCGATTTCCTTGGCCACCGACACGCCGTCCTTGGTCGAGCGCGGGGCGCCGAAGGACTTCTCGATGACAACGTTGCGGCCCTTCGGGCCCAGGGTCACCTTCACCGCGTTGGCGAGGATGTTGACGCCGCGCAGCATGCGATCGCGCGCGTCGGAAGCGAAATAGACGTCTTTCGCAGCCATGATGGTTCTCTTTCTCTAAGGGGTGTTCGGAAAGGCGTTCTGGACTCGCGCGCCGCTTAGGCGACGACGCCCAGGATGTCGCTTTCCTTCATGATCAGGAGGTCTTGGCCGTCGAGCTTCACCTCGGTGCCGGACCACTTGCCGAAAAGGATGCGGTCGCCGACCGCCACGTCGAGGGCAACAACCTTGCCGCTGTCGTCGCGGGCGCCGGGGCCGACGGCGATCACTTCGCCTTCCTGCGGCTTTTCCTTGGCCGTGTCAGGGATGATGATCCCGCCCTTGGTCTTCTCTTCTTCCTCGACGCGCTTGACGAGGACGCGGTCTCCCAGAGGACGAAACGCCATGATGATCTTTCTCCGTTCGAGACGGTGTGGTTTGAATTTCCGGTGACGGAAGCGGCCTCGGAGCCTGCTGTTAGCAGTCGCTGCCCCTGAGTGCTAACGTCGGTGGGGAGTTAGGAAAACGGCCTTCCCGAGTCAAGACTTCGCCGTTGCGCAGCTTCAACGGTTCCCCATGTCACAGGGGTGGCCGCACAGCGGCCCTTCGTCGCGTCGAAGAGACAGGGTGAGGTGATGAGCCTGCAGTCCGTCCTCCAGAACACCGTCCGCGAAGGGGACCTGACGCTGAAGCTGCCGGGCAGACGCACCCTCAAGCTCGGAAACGGCGAAGGTCCGCCGCTGGTCGCCCGGATCACCAGCCCCATGTGGGCGGCGCGGATCGCCGCCAAGCCGGGATTGGGCGTCGGCGAAGCCTATATGGACGGCGGCCTCGTGTTGGAGCGCGGCGAGATCGGTCAGTTCATCGACCTCATCGGCGCCAACGCGAAGTTCAAGATGCGGAAGAAGCGCGGGCCGCTCCGGCGCTGGCTGCGCGACCGGAAGCGCGAAGCGAACCATCGGCGCGCGGCGCGCCGAAACGTGTCCCACCATTACGACATCTCGAACGAGCTCTACCGGCGGTTCCTCGACGAGGACATGCAGTACTCCTGCGCCTACTTCGCGCGACCCGACATGACGCTGGAGGAAGCCCAGCTCGCCAAGAAGCGTCACATAGCAGCGAAGCTGGCGTTGAAGCCCGGCCATAAGGTGTTGGACATCGGCTGCGGCTGGGGCGGCATGGCCTTGACGCTGGCCGAGGAGACCGGAGCCGAGGTCGACGGGATCACGCTGTCCACCGAACAACTCGCCCTGGCCCAGGAGCGCGTGCAGGCGAAGGGCCTCGCGGGCCGCGTGAACTTCTCGCTGACGGACTATCGCGACGTGCCCGGGCCTTACGACCGCATCGTCTCGGTCGGCATGTTCGAACATGTGGGTCGGCCGAACTACCAGGCCTATTTCGACGGGGTGGCGCGCCTGCTGAAGGACGACGGCGTGGCCCTGATCCACTCCATCGGCCGGCCCGAGGGTCCAAACGTCACCAACGCCTGGGTCGCCAAGTACATCTTCCCGGGCGGCTACATCCCCGCGCTGTCGGAAGTGCTGCCGGCGATCGAGCGCGCGGGCCTGATGGTCACCGACATCGAGATCCTGCGTCTCCACTACGCCGAGACGCTGAAGGCCTGGCGCCAGAGGTTCGCAGCTCAGCGCGAGGAGATCGCCGGCATGATGGACGAGCGCTTCTGCCGGATGTGGGAGTTCTATCTCGGCATCTCCGAGATGGCCTTCCGCCATCGGGGCCATTTCGTCTTCCAGGTGCAGCTCGCCAAGCGCGTCGACGTGCTGCCCATCACCCGCGACTACATGGGCGAGGCCGAGGCGAAGCTCACCGGGCCGGTCCGCCGGGTGGCCTGAAAGCGGTCCGAAGACTTGACCTGAGACGTAATCGACGGCCCCCGCCCGAAGGCCGCCTAGCGCCGGAGGCCGCGCCGTTCGTCCTCCCCCGGACGGCGCGGTCGCTGCCGCAAGGGCATTGGTCGCACTGAGGCGCATTGAAACAGTTGTTTGAACGTGGTCTGATGCGCTCAATCGCCGGCGGCCGCCGGCCCGCCGATTGGGAGCGACCAGGAATGACCATGCACGCCGCCGAACGTCCGCAGTCGAGCTTCACGCTGAGCCCGCAGGACGAACTCAACGACCTGCGCATGTCAGACAAGGCGCTCCCGCTCTACAACCAGGTGAAGCAGTTCATCAAAGAGGTGGTGGAGCCCGCCTCCGAGGAGTTCCACCGCCTGGGCGAAGGCCGTCCGGACGTATGGGACTACGCCCCCGGCCAGCTCGAGGTGCTGGAAGCCGCGAAGGACAAGGCCAAGGCCCAGGGCCTCTGGAACTTCTTCCTCCCGAACGCCGAAACCGGCGAGGGCCTGTCGAACCTCGACTACGCCTATATCGCCGTGGAGCTGGGAAAGAACCGGCTCGCGTCCGAGATCATGAACTGCGCCGCGCCGGACACCGGCAACATGGAAGTGCTGGAACGGGTGGGTACGCCCGAGCAGAAGGAGAAGTGGCTGAAGCCGCTGCTCGAGGGCAAGATCCGCTCGGCCTACTGCATGACCGAGCTGAACACCGCCAGCTCCGATGCCAAGAACATCGACACCCGCGCCGTGCGTGTTGGCGACGAGTACGTCATCACCGGCGAGAAGCACTACATCTCGGGCGCCGGCGACCCGCGCTGCAAGGTCATGATCACCATGGTCAAGACCGGTGGCGAGAACGACCCGCCGCACCTGCAGCAGTCGCAGATCCTGGTGCCGCTGCCTTGTGAAGGCGTGGAGATCGTGGGCGGCCAACAGGTGTTCGGCGACTACGACGCGCCGCACGGGCACATGCACATCCGCTTCAACAACGCGCGCGTGCCGGCGTCCAACATGCTGCTGGGCGAAGGTCGCGGCTTCGAGATCAGCCAGCTCCGCCTGGGCCCGGGCCGCATCCACCACTGCATGCGCGCCATCGGCTCGGCCGAAAAGGCGCTGGACCTGATGGTGACCCGCGGCATGAGCCGGGTGGCGTTCGGCAAGCCCATCATCCAGCTCGGCGGCAACATCGAGATCGTCAGCCGCGCGCGGATCGAGATCGAGGCCATGCGCCTGATGGTGCTCAAGGCCGCCAAGGCCATGGACGTGCTGGGCAACCGGGAGGCGCGCGTCTGGATCCATATGGTCAAGGCCATGGTGCCCGAGCGGGTCTGCAAGATCATCGACCAGGCGATCCAGATGCATGGCGCGCTCGGCGTCTCGCAGCACACGCCGCTGGCCCGCATGTACGCCAACACCCGCACCCTGCGCCTGGCCGACGGCCCGGACGAGGTCCACCACATGGTGGTCGGCCGCAACGAGCTCCAGCAGTTCCGCGAAGGCCCGCACGACAGCTCCATGTCGGCGGTGTTCCGCAACTAGAGCCCACCGCGCTCAGCAGAACCAAGGCCCCGGCGCTCGCCGGGGCCTTTTTCTTTGGCCAGTCCTAAGCTTGGGTGTAATCGAACGCTGTCAGATGACGGCTTCGTACGCCAGATCCCACCCCTTTATCGACGGCGCTCGCCCCGTGCGGCTCGCAGCGCCTTTTCCGCTCCGCGCACGATGCGCCGGAGGTCCGCGGTCCGCAGGAGCCTGTGCCTCCTGCGCGAGGCGGGCTCCTCGTTCGGAGACCTTCCATGACCTTCCTGACCGGCGCCTTCGTGGTCGCCGCGGCCTTCGTGACGGCCACCCTGTCCGGCGTTTTCGGCATGGCCGGCGGGTTGCTGCTGATGGGCTGCCTGGCCGTCGTGCTCCCCGTACAGGCCGCCTTCGTCACCCATGGCCTGCTCCAGCTCGTGGCCAACGGCTGGCGCGCGATCCTGCATAGACGCCACGTCCGCTGGGACATCGTCGGCTGGTACGCTTTGGCGTCGTTGGTCGCTGCGCTGGCGGTCGCGCTTCTGTCGATCAGCCCTTCGAAGCCGCTGCTGTTCCTGCTGCTCGGCCTCGTGCCGGGGCTCACGTGGCTGCCGCAGCGCTGGGTCAATCTCGACGCCGCCCGACCCCCGCAGGCATTTCTGTCCGGGCTGACCGTCACCGGGCTCAACCTGGCCGCGGGCGTCGCAGGCCCTCTGCTGGACATCTTCTTCGTCCGGACTGAGCTCACGCGGCACGCCATCGTGGCCACCAAGGCCGCGACCCAGGTCTTCGCCCACCTCGCCAAGATCGTCGTCTATGGCGCACCGTTGCTGGGCGCCGCGGGCGCGTCCGGCCTGCCGCCCTGGCCCGTCTTCCTGTTGGCCGTGCCGCTCTCGATGGCCGGCACCTTCACGGGCGGACGGATCCTCGACCGGATGAGCGACGTGAACTTCAAGCGCTGGACCCGCTGGATCGTGACCGCCATCGGCGCCGTCTACCTCGTTCAGGCGGCCCAGCTCTTCCTCCGCGGTTGAGCGAAAAAAAGGCCGGGGCCACGCGGGCCCCGGCCGGGGAAGTTCATAGGGAGGAAACGCCCAGGATGGGCACGCCTTCAGGTATGTCGGCTCTCGAACCTTGCAAGGCGTCGCCCGAAATTTTTTGTGCGCGCTTGCGAAAAACCCCGACTGCGGGATGGGTGGTCTGCCAGTCGCCGTGAAACTGGACCTGTTGCGCAGTCCACTTGCCGTCCTACGAAGCCGCGATGTCCGAAGGCCCCTCGAAGTCGCCGCTTCCGCCCCCGATGCAGCTTGCTCCGCGTCCGCTGGAGAACCGCTTCGTGCGACTGGAGCCGATGTCGGAAGAGCACCGCGAGCCGCTACGGGCGGCAGTGAACGCCGATCAGCGGATCTGGACCGAGCTCTACCCGTACTCCTGGGCCGGCGAGCATTTCGAGCCCACCTGGGCCAAACTCCGCAACGATCAGGCCGAGGGGAACACGCTGCCGTACGCCGTCCTCGTGGATCGAGACGTGGTGGGCCTCTCCACCTTCTACGGCATCGACCCGTCGAACCACGTGCTGGAGATCGGCGGCACCTATTACCGCCCCGACGTCCGGGGCGGGGCGGTGAACCCGTCGGCGAAGCGACTGATGATGGCCGAGGCCTTCGAAGCCGGTGCACGGCGGGTGGTCTATCGCGTGGACGCGCTCAACGCCCGCAGCCGTGCGGCGGTGACCAAGCTGGGCGCCGTGGAGGAGGCCTTGCTGCGTCAGGATCGGCTGACCTGGACCGGCCGCGTCCGCGACACGGTCATCTTCTCGATCCTCGCCCCGGAGTGGCCGGCTGTGCGGGATCGGCTGGACGCGCGGCTAGCGGCGTTCACCTGACGCGGGTGTAGCGCCACTCCTGCCGCTTCAGTTCGCCCTTCACCACGCCTTCGATCCCGGCGCAGAGGTCCTCGCCGCAGCGGCGATAGAAGACCCGCTGCGGAAAGTCGTGCGCCTTGTTCTCGAAGACGAACTCGCCGTCTCCGCCGGGCAGCAGGACGAACGCCGTCGGCGGCTGGTCCTGGATCAGCGCCGTGAACGTGACGCCCGCCGGCTGGGCGCTGATGATCATGTGTTCGACGAAAGGTTTGCGGCCCGGCCTGTTGGTCTGGCTGACGCCGGCCATCACCCCGTCGCGGGGCTGTAGCCACGTTTCCTGCACCACGCCGCCGTCGCGCGCCTGGGTCCAGGCGCCGGCCAGCCACCCAAGCTGGGCGACATCGGCGTTCACGGCGGCTGCCGCCAGCATGGCGAGGATCATGGCCTGGCTCCCCTGCGCCTGGCGCGGAAGAAGGCCTTCAGCATAGCCGAGCTTTCATCCGCCAGCACGCCGCCCTCCACCTCGGGGCGCCAATGGCAGGTGGGCTGCTCGAAGAACCGGGGTCCGTGGACGACCGCGCCGCCCTTCGGGTCATCCGCGCCGAACACCACGCGGCCGATGCGGGCGTGGCTGATCGCGCCGGCGCACATGGCGCAGGGCTCGAGAGTGACGACCAGGGTGAGGCCCGTCAGCCGATAGTTGCCCACCTTCTCGGCGGCGGCGCGCAGGGCCAGCACCTCGGCGTGTGCGGTGGGATCGTGGCGGCTGATCGGGCTGTTGGCGGCGACGGCGATCACCTCGCCGGTGGCCGGATCCACCACGGCGGCGCCCACCGGCGTCTCGCCGGCCAAGGCGGCGGCTTGCGCGGCTTCGAGCGCGATGCGCATGGTGCGGCAGTCATGGTCCACGATCCCCTACGAACCGACCGCGCCGCGTCCGGTCAAGCCTCCGATCCCGACGACGCCGGCGCCGAAGGCCCCGGCGAACGCATCGCCAAGCTGCTCGCCCGCTCGGGCGTCGGGTCCCGGCGGGACGTCGAGCGGCTGATCGAGGAGGGCCGGGTCGCCATCAACGGCCAGGTGCTGACCACGCCTGCGGTGAAGCCCGAGCCGGGCGACATCATCACCGTCGACGGCGTGGTGGTGGCCGAGCCCGAGCCCGTCCGCGTCTTCCGCTATCACAAGCCGGTGGGCCTGGTGACGACGCACAAGGACCCGCAGGGCCGGCCGACGGTGTTCCAGGCGCTGCCGCAGGACCTGCCGCGGCTGATCTCGGTCGGCCGGCTGGACCTCAACTCCGAAGGGCTGCTGCTGCTCACCAACGACGGGGGACTGGCCCGCGCGCTCGAACTGCCCGCGACGGGCATCGTCCGGCGTTACCGGGCCCGCGCCCACGGCCGGATCACCCAGGAGCGGCTCGACAAGCTGAAGGACGGCATCACGGTCGACGGCGTCCGCTACGGCGCGATCGAGGCTCGCCTCGACAAGGCCAAGGAAGGCGGTCAGGGCGCTAACCTCTGGCTCACGGTCACGCTGCACGAGGGCAAGAACCGTGAAGTCCGCCGGGTGCTGGAAGCGCTGGGGCTGAAGGTGAACCGGCTGATCCGCCTCTCCTACGGGCCGTTCGCCCTGGGGACGCTGGGCCTGGGCGAGATCGAGGAGGTCGGTCCGCGGGTGATCCGGGAGCAGCTCGCCGACCACATCCCGCCCGAGAACATGCCCAAGGGCGACCGCCCGCAGTACCGCTCGCCCGCGCGAAAGTCGCGCCGCGAACAAGCTGAGAGCCGGCAGGCCGAATTGGCGCCCACGCCGCAGGAGAAGGCGAAGAAGGCTTACAAGGCCGGCTGGGCGAAGCCGAAAGCCAGGCCCAAGGCGCACGCCAAGGGGAATTCGAAGGGGCCGCCCAAGGCCTTGGCCAAGGCCAAGATCGAAGGCAAGACGATCGGCGCTCCCAGACGGACTTCGGCTAGCCCGAAGCCTGCGGCGCGGCCGGCGCCGTCGCGCCGCCGGGGCTGATCCCCATGCGCATCGTTTCGGGTGACTTCCGCGGAAAGGCCCTGGTCACGCCGCCGGGGCAGGGCACGCGTCCGACCTCCGACCGCGCCCGGCAGGCCCTCTTCAACATCCTGGAGCATGCCGCGTGGTCGGACGGTCTGCGCGACCGGCGCGTCATCGACCTGTTCGCGGGCTCCGGCGCGCTCGGCTTCGAGGCCCTTTCGCGCGGCGCCGCCTTCTGCCTGTTCGTCGAGACCGACGAGGCGGCGCGCGGCGCGATCCGGGAGAATGTCGACTCCATGGGCCTGTTCGGCCGGACCCGCGTCCATCGCCGCGACGCGACACAACTCGGACTGCGGCCTGGAGCTGACGGCCCCGCCTTCGACCTAGCCTTCCTCGACCCGCCTTACGGCAAGGGCCTGGCCGAGGTCGTGCTGGCGAAACTGGCGGAAGGGAACTGGCTGTCTCCCGGGGCGCTGGCCGTCGTCGAACGCGGCGCCGCCGAGCCGCCGCTGGAGGTCCCGGGTTATGAAAACCTCGATGTTCGCACGTACGGCGCCGCCAAGGTCTGGTTCCTGCGTCTGACTGACGGCTGAACGGTGTCATGAAGACTTCGCGAAAGGTTCATCGAAGCGCGCCCGGTCTCTAACCTGCCGTTAGTGTCATCTCTCCTTTCCTCGCGCCCAGATTTGCCCGGGATCGCGTATGACCCTTCTTCTGGATATTGCGCCCTACATCAGGCCCGCCTCGCCGGAGGCGACCGGGGGTGAAATCTACCAGCGCTTCCAGGCCGAACCGGACACCCTCGCCATCGCGGTCGTGGACTCTGACGACCGTCCCGTCGGCCTGATCGAGCGCAACGCCTTCCTGGTCCAGATGGCGGCGCAATATGGGTATGCGCTTTGGGCCAAACGGCCGGTCTCGAACCTGATGAAGACCGACCCGGTAATCGCGGACGGCGACGTCACCGTCGCGGAATTCTGCGGCCAGATCCTGGAAGAGCGGCCCTCCGAGCTGCTGCATGGCTTCATCGTCACCTGCGGCGGCCGCTACGCGGGCGTGGGGACGGCGCTTGCGCTGTTGCAGGCCACCGGCTCCGCAGCCGCGGCCCATGCGCAGGAAATGAGCCGGCTGGCTCAGGAAACCCAGGAGGCCCTGGCCGCCAAGGGCCGGTTCCTGGCGGTCATGAGCCACGAAATCCGAACGCCGCTGAACGGCGTGCTGGCGGTCGCCGAGATCCTGCGACGCAAGGCCAAGGCGCCGGAGCTGGCGCCGTTGGTGGACACCATCCTGGAATCCGGGGGCGTGCTGCTGCGGCTGCTCAACGATGCGCTCGACCTGAGCCGGGCCGAGGCGTCCGGGCTGGCCCTGGACGAGGCGCCGCTCGGCGTCTCGGCCTTGCTAGACGACGCCGCGGGGCTTTGGACCGCCCAGGCCGAACTGAAGGGGCTGACGCTGGAGGCGCGCTACGAAGGACCGACCGGAGTCTGGGCTCTCGCCGACGGCGGCCGCCTGCGGCAGGTGCTGAACAACCTCGTCGGGAACGCCGTGAAGTTCACCGAGGCGGGGTGCGTGGACGTCCGCCTCGGCTGCGTCCTGGAGGACCGCTATATCCGGCTCTGGGGCGAGGTCAGCGACACCGGGCCCGGCATCCCTGCGGAGCGCCTGGACGACATCTTCGAGCCCTTCCACCAGACCGACCAGGGCCTGCGCCTCGGAGGCGCCGGGTTGGGGCTCGCCGTCTGCCGTCAGATCATCGAGCGTATGAACGGGACGATCGCCGCGGGAGCCGCGGAGGGCGGCGGCGCGCGCTTCCGGTTCGAGGTTCCGCTGCATCGGCTGCCGGAGCCGCAGCAGGCGGTGGAGGCGGCGCCGGCCGAAGAGCTGACACACCGCGCCCTGCACATCCTGATCGCCGACGACAACAAAACCAACAGGATGGTCGCGCGCACGCTCTGCGAGATGTTCGGCTGCACCAGCGAGTGCGTCGAGGATGGCGCCCAGGCCGTGGCGGCGGCTGCGACGGGCCGTTTCGACCTGATCCTCATGGACGTGAAGATGCCCGTCATGGACGGCGTCGAGGCCACGCGGCGGATCCGGTCGCGCAGCGGCGCTGTCTCGCAGACACCAATCCTGGCGCTGACCGCGAACGCGGATCCGGCGGACGCCGCCTTCTACCGACGCTGCGGCATGAACGGGGTGGTGGAAAAGCCGGTCAAGCCTGAGCGCCTGCTCGCGGCCATGAACGCCGTGCTGACGCTGGCCGAGGCGGCCTAGACGCTGATCTCCACGCTCGCGGCCGAGCGATGATGGGGCCCGTGGTATACGGCCTCCACGTTGTTGCCGTCGGGGTCGAGCGCGAACGCGGCGTAGTAGCCGGGATGGTACGACCGCTCGCCCGGCGCGCCGTTGTCCCGCCCCCCGGCCGCCAGCACGGCCGCGTGCCAGCGGCGCACGGTCTCCTCGTCCTTGGCCTGGAAGGCGAAGTGCGCGTGGCTGCGGACCTCGTCCGGGCCTTCGTCGATCCATAGCTCATCACAGGAGATGTGGTCGTCGGCGACGTCCAGCGGGATGCCCAGCACATCCATGCAAGCCTGGTAGAAGCGCTTGGACGCTTCGAGGTCCTTCACGCGCAGATGCAGGTGGTCGATCAGACGACCGCGGTGCAGATCCATGGCTGAACTCCGGCGGATGGCTTGGCCGTTGAACAGCCCATGCCCCCACCGGGTTGCGTCAGGGGATGCGGGCCGACTGGAACAGGTGGCGAGCGAAAGCGGGCGGGGTGTTGCGGAAGCCGAAGTGTACGTTGGCGTTCTGCGACACCAGGCGAAGTCCCTGTCGGTCCAGCAGCCGGGTCAGGGCGTCGTGGGTGAAGAGCGTGACGTGGCCGTTGCGGGGGCCGATGTACCACCAGGCGACGCCGATCCTCTCGATGTCGTTCGGCTGGAGAAGCGTGCCGATCATCAGGAGGCCGTCATCGGCCACGAAGCTGGCGAGATCCGCGACGCCCGCGGCCGGGTCGGGCATGTGCTCCACGGTTTCGAAGCAGGTCACGAGGTCGAACCTGCCCTCGGGCCTCGTGCGGAACTCCGGCGTGAACGGGTCGTAGGTCGTGACCGAGGCGAAGCCATGGTCGCGCAGCGCCTGGGCCATTCTGCCGTTGCCGGCGCCATAGTCGAGCACCTGCAGCCTGTCCGCCGAAGCCGCGAACATGGAGGCCAGGCCGCGGCTCAAGCTCAGCGGCCGCGCTTCCGCATACTCCGGGTCCACGTCGATGTAGCGGTCGTTGTAGATATGGGCCTCGAAATCAGCCTGGCCCCAGTCGTCGAATGCGTCCGTGAAGATGAGCCCACAGGCCTCGCACCGGCGGTATTGGACGGCGACGCCGCTGAGCGTCAGGAAGCGGCCGCGCGCCTCCTCGCACGAGCGATTGAAATCCAGCGTCCCGAACGCGGGCGAGGCGGCGCCGCAGACCTTGCAGGCTCTGGCCTCCGAGGACGCCGGACGCAAGCGAAGTTCGGCTTCGGTCATCGCCGGCCGAACAGCCGCTCGATGTCGGCCAGCTTCAGCTCCACGTAGGTGGGGCGCCCGTGGTTGCACTGGCCGGAATGGGGCGTGGCCTCCATCTGGCGGAGCAGGGCGTTCATCTCGGGCGCCGTCAGCCGTCGGCCGGCGCGCACCGAGCCGTGGCAGGCCATCGTCCCGCAGACCTCTTCCAGCCGCTCCTTGAGCGCCAGGGCCTGTCCGTTCTCGGCGAGGTCATCGGCGATGTCGCGGATGAGGCCCGCGGCGTCCGTCTCGCCGAGGAGGGCCGGAACTTCGCGGACCAGGACCGCGCCGGGGCCGAACGCCTCGACGACCAGGCCGAGCGCCTCCAGTTCCTCGGCGCGGGCGACCACACGCTCAGCTTCTGCTGGGTCGAGTTCGACCACTTCCGGCAGCAGCAGGGCCTGACGGGCGACGCCGCCCTCGGCCATCTCCACCTTCATCCGCTCATAGACCAGGCGCTCGTGGGCCGCATGCTGGTCGACGATGACCACGCCGTCGCGGGTCTGGGCGACGATATAGGTCTCGTGCACCTGCGCGCGGGCGGCCCCGAGGGGATAGTCCACCGGATCGAAGACGGGCGCCGCCTGCGTCGGCTCTGCCATGCCTTCCGGCGCATAGGCCGCAGGCTCGGCCCGGGCGGAGAGCTCGTTCAGGCCGGGGATCGCTTGCACGGCGGCCGCGAGGGCCGAGCCCTGCGGCGTGGGCGTCCAGCCGCCCTGCCGCCAGGCGGAGAAGCCCGTGGCCGCGGGCTGGGGCGGGGGCATCGACTGTGGGCGGAAGCCGCCGAGCGCAGCCATGGAGACGGTCGTCGACGCCCGATGGCCCGCCGCGGCGAGGGCATGGCGCAGGCCGCCGACGATGAGCCCTCGGACGAGGCCTGGATCGCGGAAGCGCACCTCGGCCTTGGCGGGGTGCACGTTGACGTCCACGAGACCGGCGTCGAGCTCGATGTAGAGGGCGCAGGCCGGATGCCGATCGCGGGCGAGGAAGTCGGCATAGGCGCCGCGCAACGCGCCCTGGAGCAGCCGGTCCCGCACGGGGCGGCCGTTGACGAACAGGTACTGGTGAGCGGCGTTGCCGCGGTTGTAGGTGGGCAGGCCCGTATAGCCCGACAGGCGCACGCCTTCGCGGTCGTGATCGATCAGCAGGGCATTGTCCGAGAATTCCCGGCCCATCACTGCGCCCAGGCGCGCCAGCCGTCCCTCGACATCGTCGCTCTCGGCGGGCAGGCGCAGCGTCCGGCGGCCGTCGAGGTCGAGCGCGAAGCTGACCGCATGGTGCGCCATGGCCTGGCGCTTCAGCTCCTCGGTGATGGCGAGCGCCTCGGCCCGTTCGGACTTCATGAACTTCAGCCGCGCCGGCGTGGCGTAGAATAGGTCGCGGACCTCGACCCGCGCGCCGTGTGGGCCGGGGAAAGCTGCCGGCGCCACCGCGCCCACCGCGCCGCCTTCGACGAAGATGGCGTAGGCGTCGGCCTGGCCCCTCGCGCGGCTTGCGATCGAAAGCCGCGCGACGGAACCGATCGAGGGCAGGGCTTCGCCGCGGAAACCGAGCGTCCCGATGCGCAGCAGGTCGTACTCGCCGTCGTCGCCCGGGTTCAGCTTGGAGGTGGCGTGGCGCTCGACCGCCACCGGCAGTTCTTCGGGGCCCAGGCCCGATCCGTCGTCGGCCACCAGGATGCGGGTCAGGCCGCCGCCGTCCGCCTGCACCTCGATCCGCGTGGCGCCGGCGTCCAGGGCGTTCTCCACCAGCTCCTTCACCGCGCTCGCAGGCCGCTCCACCACCTCGCCGGCGGCGATGCGGTTGATGAGTTCGGGCGGGAGTCTGCGGATGGGCATGTCGGGATTTCGCCGTGACCGTCCTACATAGTACGATTCCAGAGGCCCCCCATGTCGATCCCTCCTCGCGTGCTGAATCGTCTCGCCTGCCTGGCTGCCCTGGCCGCGGCGCTGGCGCTTCCTGCAAAGGCCCAGGCGCCGCAGGTTCCGGCCGATCCGGACGCGGCGCTCGTGGAGGAGCTGGTGGTGGTGGGCCGCCTTCCCGGGCCGGCCTGGTGGCGCGTCTCGGACGGCGACACCACCGTCTATGTGCTGGGCGTGCCGTCGCTGGCGCCGAAGCGGATGGAGTGGGATCGCGCCATCTTCGAGAACCGGCTCAACGGCGCGAACGCCGTCGTCCTGCCCTTCACCAACATCCGCGCCAAGACCTCGGGCCTATTAGGCTCCGGGCTCAACCTGCTCCGGCTGCGCTCGGGCGGGCCTTTCGAGAACCGACTCGATCCCGCGACCCGAAGCCGGTTCGTCGCGGTGCGCGAGCGGCTGGGCTATCCGGCCAAGCACTACCCGACCGCAAACCCGCTGGCGGCGGGCGTCCAGCTGGCCTCGGACTACCGGGAGAAATCCAACCTCACCACGACCGACCCGGCCAAGCTCGTCGAGCTGCTCGCACGGCAGAAGGGCGTGCCGGTGGTCGAGAAGACCTATGACATCGGGCCTCTGCTCGGTGCGATCATCCGCACTTCGCCGCAGGTCGGCCGGATCTGTTTCGACGAGGTGCTGGCGCAGGCCGAGGCCGGACCGGGCGTCACCCTCCAGGCGGCGCGAGCCTGGGCGGCGGGGAACGTGCCGGGGGCGCTCGAGAACGAGCGCACCTACGAGCGCTGCCTGGCGATGGTTCCTGGCGGCCGCGCGTTCGACGAGCGGATGAAGGCGGACACGGCCGCGGCCATCGCGACGCAACTCAAGACGCCTGGGCACGCCATCGTGCTTGTGCCGCTGCGACCGCTGCTCGCACAGGGCGGCGTGCTCGACCGGCTGCGCACGCAGGGGCTGCAGGTGAAGACGCCGGCCGGAGACCAGCAGGCGTCCTGAACTCGAGAGCCTTAGAGACCCGGCAGCTTGATGCGGCTGGAGCCTTCGCGCTGGATGATGATCGGCTTGTTGCCGGTCAGCTTGGCCAGACGCTCAGCCTCGGCGGCCGGATCGATGGAGTCCGCGGGCGCGTCGGCGGCGGCGGCAGGCGCCGGCGCCGCTTCGCCCTTGCGCCAGAACATCACCTTGTCGGCGAAGCCCTTCTCCTTGTGCGCCACGTCGCCGAACTCGTCGTCGACCACATAGCGGATCAGCGGATCGGCCTTCTCGGCGCCGGCCTTGGCGACGAGCAGCTTCTCGCCGTCGGAGCGCAGCTCGGCCTCGCGCTGCCCCAGGAGGGCGTTGCGCGCGGCGCTCTCGGGCTGCAGCTCCTGCGGGCGCGGCTCGCCGGGCGCAGGCGGGCGAAGCGCGTAGTCGGGCGGCACGACCAGCGGCGCCTTGGTGACGACGCGGAACTCGTCAGGGGTCACCTTGGACATGCCCAGCGCCTTCTGGGTGGACTGGCAGCCAGCCAGACCCAGGGCCGCGAGGGCCGCGGTGGCGACGATCACTCGGTTGACGCTCATGAACTTGAACAAGCTCCTTGGGCCGCCCCCGGCCACGAACGGAAGGGAATAAACCAATCGGAACGGTCCGCCAACGGCGTCACGCAGACGCGGATTCGGCCGGGCGCTCTTTCCGCAGGCTGTCGAGCAGCAACAGGACCACGCCGATCGTGATCCCGCTGTCGGCGATGTTGAAGATCCAGGGGAAGACGCCGATCCGGCTCACGTCGATGAAATCGACGACGGCGCCGAAGCGGGCCCGGTCGATCGCGTTGCCCACGGCCCCGGCCATGACCAGGCTCAGCCCGATGGCCGGGAGCCAGCGGTCGGCGCGGCGGGCCCACAGGGCGAGCAGCACCGCCACGGCGACCGAGAACACCACGAAGCCCCAGCGGACGACGTCCGTGCCGGCCTGGAAGAGGCCGAAGCTGACGCCGTTGTTCCAGATGCGCGTGATCTGGAGGGGCCAGACCACCTCGTGCGGGACCTGCTCCGGCAGGGTCAGGGCCCACAGCTTGGTGAGCTGGTCGAGAACGACCAGGACGGCGGCGAGAGCGTAGGCGATCCAGCCGTGGCGGGTGACGCGGCTCATGCGGAAGCCCCCGCGTGCCCGGCGTCCCAGGCCTCGACGGCGTCGTCGCAGCGCTCGCAGAGGAACTTCGGCGGTCCGACCTCGGGCAGCCGCCGCCAGCAGCGTTCGCACTTGTGGTGGCTGAGCACGGTGACCTGGGCCGTGGTTTCCGGCACGGCCGGCGGCGCGATCTGGGCTGCGCTGGTGCGGAACACCTCGGCAGGATCCAGGCCTTCGAAGGCGGCGAGCTGGTCCTCCGTGACCTGGACGGTCACCTCGGCGTCCAGCGCAGAACCGATGGCCTTCTCGCGTCGCTTGATCTCCAGCTCGCCGGTGACCTGGGCGATAACCGCCTTCACCTTGGTCCAGCGTTCGGCCTCGGCGTCGTTCCGCCACTCGGCCGGCGTCAGCGGGATCACGCGCAGGCAGTTCGAGTGGGCTTCTGGATAGCGGGTGGTCCAGGCCTCTTCCGTGGTGAAGGGGATCAGCGGCGCGAGCCAGGCGGTCAGCCGCTCGAACACGGCGTCCATGACAGTGCGCGCGGCCCGGCGGCGAGCGGCGTCAGGCCGGTCGCAGTACAGGCCGTCCTTGCGGATGTCGAAGAACAACGCCGACAGGTCGTCCTGGCAGAACTCCAGCACCGGGCGGATCACGTCCTGGAAGGCATAGACCTCGTAGGCGGCGCGGACCTGGGCGTCGAGCTCCCACAGCCGATGCAGGATGAAGCGCTCCAGGGGCGGCATCTGGTCGAGCTCGACCGCCTCGTCGGCGGTGTAGTCCGAGAGCGCCCCCAGGAGGTAGCGCACCGTGTTGCGCAGCTTGCGGTAGGCGTCCGACGTGGTCTGCAGGATCGTCTTCCCGATCCGGCAGTCGTCGGAATAGTCGATCATCGCCGTCCACAGCCGGATGATCTCGGCGCCGTTGGCCCCGATCACCTGCACCGGATCGACGACGTTGCCCTTGGACTTCGACATCTTCTCCCCGTTCTCGTCCATGACGAAGCCGTGGGTGAGGATGCTGTCGTACGGCGCGCGGCCGCGCGTGCCGGAGCTCTCCAGCAGGGACGACTGGAACCAGCCGCGGTGCTGGTCCGAACCTTCCAGGTAGAGGTCGGCGGGCCACTTGGTGTGGGCGCGGTTCTCAAGCGTGAAGGCGTGGGTCGAGCCGGAATCGAACCAGACGTCGAGGATGTCCTCGATCTTCTCGTAGCGGTCGGGATCGTGGCTGCCGAGGAAGTCGGCCGCCGGCCGGTTGAACCAGGCGTCCGCGCCTTCGGCCCTGATGGCGTCGATGATGCGCCGGTCGACGTCAGGGTCATGCAGCGGCCGCCCCGTCTCCTTGTCGACGAACATGGCGAGCGGCGCGCCCCAGGCCCGCTGGCGGCTGATCAGCCAGTCCGGGCGGCCTTCCACCATGGAGCGGATGCGGTTCTTGCCTGCGGCCGGATAGAAGGTCGTGGCCTCGATGGCCTCCAGGGCAGTCTCGCGGAGGGTGCGCCCGCCGAGCTCCTTTGTGTCCACCGGCTCGTCCATGCGGATGAACCACTGGGGCGTGTTCCGGAAGATGACGGGCGCCTTGGAGCGCCAGGAGTGCGGATAGCTGTGCTCCAGGCGGCCCCGCGCCAGCAACCGGCCCGCCTCGATCAGCTTGCCGATGACGGCGTCATTGGCCGGACCGAAGCGGCCGGCCTTCTTGCCCTCGGTCTCCAGCACCTTCAGCCCGCCGAACAGGGCGACATGCGGATAGTAGGCGCCGTCGGGATCGACCGTGTCCGGGATCTCGCGATGGCCGTGCGCCAGCCAGACCAGGTAGTCGTCGGCGCCGTGACCCGGGGCGGTATGCACGAAGCCCGTACCCGCGTCGTCGGTCACGTGATCGCCGGCCAGCAGCGGCACGCCGAAACCGTAATGGCGGTCCAGGTTGGCGAGCGGGTGCTCGCACTCCATGCCCTGGCAGTCGACAGCCTCGACCCGCCGGAACTTGGCAACCTTGCCGGCGCCCATAACGTCCGCCGCCAGCTTGTCGGCGAGGATAAGCCGGTCGCCCGGCTTGGCCCAGGGCTCGAAGGTGAGGCCTTCCTCCATCGCCTCGACCTCGAAGACCGAATAGGCGATGTCGGGATTGTAGCTGATCGCCCGGTTGGCCGGGATGGTCCAGGGCGTGGTCGTCCAGATCACGACGCTGGCGCCTCGCGCGGCATCCGAACCCTCGGTGACCGGGAACTTGACCCAGATCGTCGGGCTCACGTGGTCGTGGTACTCGACCTCGGCGTCCGCAAGGGCGGTGCGCTCGACCGGACTCCACATCACCGGCTTGGAGCCGCGGTAGAGCTGACCCGAAGCCACGAATTTGTGGAACTCGGCGACGATGGCGGCTTCCGAGCCGTAGTCCATGGTCGCGTAGCGGTTCTCCCAGTCGCCGATCACGCCAAGGCGCTTGAAGCCCTCTCTCTGGACGTCGATCCAGTGCGCCGCGTATTCGCGGCAGCGCTCACGGAATTCGGCCTTGGAGACCTCGTCCTTGCGGCGGCCCTGGCTGCGCAGCTCCTCCTCGATCTTCCATTCGATCGGCAGGCCGTGGCAGTCCCACCCGGGCACGAAGTCGACGTCGTAGCCCAGCAGGAAGCGCGAGCGGACGACGAAGTCCTTCAGCGTCTTTTGCAGGGCATGGCCGATGTGGATGGCGCCGTTCGCATAGGGCGGACCGTCGTGCAGCACGAACAACGGCGCGCCCGCGCGCTGCCGTTCGGCCCGCATCGCCCGGTAGAGGTCGATCTCGGCCCAGCGGGCCAGGATTTCGGGCTCCTTCTGCGGCAGGCCTGCGCGCATGGGGAAGGGAGTCTCGGGGAGGAACACGGTCTCGCGGTAATCGCGAGCAGGCTTTTCGGCGTCGTCGGCCATAACTCAATCCAGCAGGGTGTCGGTGAAGTGCGGTGAACCCGGCGCGCGCTGGAGCTCGTCCGGCGGCGTCACGCCGGGCGGTTAATTCGCAGGCTCGTCCGACCCGAAGTCATGGGGCGAAGCGTCTAACAGAGGAAGGGAACGGAGGCTAGAACTCCGGCATAAGGAGGGCGCGGGCGGCCTGCGCGTCCCTCATGACCTGTTCCGTCATCGCCTCGAGGCTGGCGAACTTCTCCTCCGGGCGGAGGAAGCGGACGAGGTCCGTCTCGATCACCTGATCGTAGAGGTCTTCGTCGAAGTCGAACAGCCAGACCTCCAGGAGCGGGCGGGTGACGCCTTCGACCGTAGGGTTGACCCCGATGTTGGCGACGCCGGGCACCTCGCGTCCATCGGGCAGGCGGGTGCGGGTCGCATAGACGCCGAAGCGCGGCGTGACGTAGTCGGCCAGGTCGACGTTGGCGGTCGGGAAGCCCAGCTTGCGTCCGAGTTGCCGACCCCGCTGGACGGGCCCCTCGATGGCGAACGGCCGGCCGAGGATGCGGGCGGCCTCTTCGGGCTTGCCGTCACGCAGCGCCTCGCGAACGCTGGTGGAGGAGAACTTCTCCCCCGCGTCGCCCACAGGCTCGGCTACGGAGACGCCGAAACCCATCTCCTCGCCGTAAGCGCGCATTGTCGCCGGGCTGCCGGTGCGCCCCTTGCCGAAAGAGTTGTCGAAGCCGACCGCCACATGGCGCGCGCCAAGACCCTCGTGCAGCACCTGCTGGGCGAACTCACGGTCGGTCATGCCGGCGACCTCGGCGTCCATCGGCAGGACGTAGAGCACGTCGACGCCCAGCGCCTCGAGGGCGCGAGCCTGCTGGTCCGTCTTCATCAGTCGGAAGGCCGGTTCTGTCGGACGGAAGTAGACCCGGGGGTGCGGATCGAAGGTGATCACGCCGAGCGGGGCGTTCAGCGCGCCTGCGGCCTTGGCGGCCAGCGCGATCACCTGCTGATGGCCGCGGTGGACGCCGTCGAAGCTGCCCATCGCCACGGCCGCGCCACGGTCGCCGGGATGCAGGGCCTTCCAGCCCCGGATGACGCGGATGCGCTTCATGCGGGCTTTCGCGGGGCGATGACGAGGGCCTCGCCATCGACGACCGCGCGGCCGTCCACCTCGCAGACGGTCTCCAGCGTGACCCGGCCGCGGCGTTCGTCCAGCGCCTTGACCGTGACGCGGGCGGTCACCGCGTCGCCGATCCGCACGGGCCGGCGGAAGGTGAGCGCCTGCGAGAGATAGATCGCGCCTGGACCCGGCAGCCGCGTACCGAGAACCGCCGAGATGTAGGCGCCCGAGAGCATGCCGTGAGCGATACGCTCGCCGAAGCTCGTGCCCTTGGCGTACTCGGCGTCGAGGTGCACCGGGTTCTCGTCGCCCGACACCTGCGCGAAGGCGACGATGTCGGCCTCGGCGACGACGCGGGTCATCTCCGCCGACCGACCGACGCTCAGGTCTTCGAAATAGAGCCCGTGCAAACTCGTCCCCTCCGCAATCGACGTGTTCTTACCAGACGAGATCCGGCATGGCCCAGGCAGCCTTCAGCCCCTCGATCTCCAGAAGGTGGCCAGCGACCGAGAGGTCCAGGGCGCCGTCGCGGACGGTCTCCTTGCCGTGGATGCCGTTGGCGATGAAGACCACGTCCAGCCCCTGAGCGTTCGCCCCGCGGATATCGGTGCCCAAGCCGTCGCCGATGCACAGCACCCGAGTGCGGTCGAGCGGCCGGCCCAGGCGAGCGGCGGCCTTCTCCAAAGCGAGGTCATAGATCGCAGCGTGCGGTTTGCCGGCCATCAGAACCTGACCTTCGAGAGCCTCGTAAAGCTGGGCGAGGGCGCCGCCGCAGTAGATCAGCTTGTCGCCCCGCTGGACCACGATGTCGGGATTGGCGCAGATCATCGGAAGGCCGCGGGCCACGGCCGTTCTGAAACGCTCGCGATAGTCCTCCGGCGTCTCGTTTTCGTCGTCGAAGGGGCCGGTGCAGGAGATGAACCGGGCCTCCTCCAGGGAAACAAGCTCAACGCCCAGTCCTTCGTAGAGGGGCCAGTCCCGGTCGGGGCCGATCTTCCAGAACGGGCCCGGAGCCCGTTCGGCCAGTAGCGTCCGGGTGGCGTCGCCCGAGGTGACCACTTCGGTGTAGCAGCCGGCGTCGACGCCCAGTTCGGCCAGCTGCTCGATGATCGGCGGGTGCGGTCGGGGCGCGTTGGATATCAACACCACGGGGCCGTGCTCCGCCTTGAAGCGGGTCAGGGCGTCGCGCGCGGCGGGGAAGCTCTCGCGGCCGTTGTGGATCACGCCCCAGATGTCGCAGAGCACGACGTCATAGCGGTCGGCGATCGCGGAGAGGCCGTCGGCGAGCACGGGGGAAGTCATGGGGTCGGCGGTATCGACGCCGTCCAACCCCGTCAATGACGAAGGCTAGCCGAATGCGGCGCGGCGGAGCGGGACGGGCTGCAGCACCCGAGGCGGCGGGCCCGCCTCGGCGAGCACCTGATCCTTGATGGCGCGCGGCTCGCCGAACAGGTGCCCCTGGCCGAAACCGATCTCGAGTTCGAGGATGTCGACGACCTGGCGCTCGGACTCGACCTTCTCGGCGATGAGTTCGATGCCGTAACGCGCGGTGAGCTGGGCGAAATCCTCGGCGGCGAGGTCGGGCAGGGACTTGAGCACGAGCCGGCCGTCGATCTCGACGAGTTCGTCCAGCAGTCCCTGAGCGCCGACCTTCACGAACTTGACGTCGGCGCGGGCGAGGTCCTGCAGGTCGAGGTCGAGATCGACCACCTTGTCCAGGCTGAAGCGGAAGCCGAGTTCCGCCAGCTTGCCCATGTTGCGGGCCTCGACCGCGCCCCGGGCGTCGAAGGAGGCCTGACCGACCTCGAAGATCAGCGCCCCGGCAAGGTCGCGGTTCGCGGACAGCAGCTCCAGGAACTGCGGGAAGAAGCTCTCATCGGCGAGGCTGGCCATCGAGACGTTGCAGAAGATGCCGATGCGGCGATCCTGCTTGGCCAGCCGGCGAACGATCTGCACGCAGCGGAACAGGAGCAGATTGTCGATGGCGGTGACCAGGCCCGCGGGCTCGGCGACGGTCAGGTACTCGGCGGGCATGATCACCCGACCGGTCGGATCGCGCAGGCGCGAGAAGCTCTCGTAGAACACCGTCTTGCGCTGCGGCAGGCCGACGATGGGCTGCAGGTAGAGGTCGACGCGGTTCTCGGCCAGCGCTTCGCGGACCGTTTCGAACAGGTTCTGGGCGCGACGCTGGTCGGCCGCGCCACCCGTCCGGCCGGCGAAGGCGAGCGGCTGGGAGGCCACGCCTTCGTCCACGCGCTGCTGCAGTTTCTGGACGAGGCTCTCCAGCATGTGGACGTCGTCGGAAAGCTCCTCCGAGCGTGAGAGGTCGGTCTCGACCGCTTCGGCCATCTGGCTGATCCGGGCGTCGAGCCGCTCCACCTGGTCGAGGAGGATCCTGTGGGCTTCCCGGACGGCTTCGATCTCGCCCTTGATAGCGCCGGAGTCCATGGCGCGCGCGATCAGGCCGTGAAAGGCGAAGCAGAGGCCCAGGCCTCCCACCAGCGCCGCGACGCCGGCGCCCCAGCCGCCGCCGTTGCGCCACAGCGTGAGCGCGACGATCAGCGAGAGGCAGAGATAGGTCGCGCAGAGGAGCGCTAGCGTCAGCCGCCGCATGGGTCCCATCCGAATCACCTGGGAGTATCCGACGGGGAATCTCAGGAAGTCGAATGGATTAACGACGGCTTGGCCGGTTCTAGCGCCGCAGGGGGAAGATCTCGCGCAGCTTCGGATCGCGCAGCCAAAGTCCGCCCCAGGCGAAAAGCGCCAGATAGACGCCGAACAGCATGTGGCTGAACAGCGGATTGCCCTGCGTCCAGTGGATGGCGAGCGTGCCGCCGAAGAGTGCGGTGAACAGCACGGCGCCCAGCACGGCCGTACGCGGGATCAGGTACAGCGCGAGCAGGATCGCCTCCAGTACGCCGATCCCGAAGCCCGAACCCGGCGGCAGGCCGATCTGCGAACCTGTCTCTTCCACGACGGGGAGGCGGATGAGCTTGATGGCCACGTCGGGGACCATGAAGAGGGTGAATGCGCCGGTCAGCGTCCAGCCGATCCAGCGGCGGGCGTCCCGTGCGGGCGGCGGAAGAGCGCCATCCGTCATCATCGGATTCCTTTTGTCAGGGGAATGGCCCGCGGCGCGTCAGGGAGGAGGCGCCGCGGGCCCGGCCGGCGCGCCTAGTCGCCAGCCTGGTTCATCGCCCAGCGGACACCCCATGGGTCGACCACCTCGGCGTAGTAGTCGCCCCAGAACATCTTCTGCGGCTCGGTCGTCGTCTTTGCGCCGGCGGCGACGGCGCGACCGTGCCAGGCGTGGATATCGTCGACGATCAGCGTGAGACTGAAGGCTTGCGGCTTCTCGAACGCATGGCCGTGCTCGGGATAGAAGTCCGAGAGCATCACCGAGCTGCCGTTCACGTACAGGTGGGCGTGCATGGTGCGACCCTGCTCGTCGGCGGGCATTGCGGCGGCGATCTCGGCGCCGAACGCCTTCACGTAGAACTCCGCGGCCTTGATGGCCCCGTCAACGTTCAGATAGGCGACCACGCCGCCCTTGGTCTCGACCTTGGCGGGAACTTGCGGGTCCAGCGTTTCCGACATCGAAGGGGCTCCTTTACGTCCTCAGCCCCGAGGACGAACGGGACCAAGCCCTCCCGACAGCACCCGTGCATTTTTTCGGTGTCAGGCGGCGCCGGACTGGTCCGCAGGCGGGGCGTGCTCGGCCATCAGGCGGTCGAGGTGCTGGCGGATGTGGGCGGCCTCGGCGGCAGTGTTGGCGAGGGAAATAGCGCGGTTGAACGCCTCCCGGGCCTCGTGGCTGCGGCCGAGTTCGAGGAACAGCGCGCCTCGCAGGCCGTGGAAGTGGAAATAGCCGGCGAGCCGGTCGGCGAGCGGCTCGACCATCGCGAGCGCCGCTTCCGGCCCCTCGACCTTGCTGACCGCCACAGCGCGATTGAGCGTCACCACCGGGGACGGCGTCAGGCGTTCCAAGGTGGCGTAGAGGCGGTCGATCTGCGCCCAATCGGTGTCGGCGGGAGAGCGCGCCCGAACGTGCAGCGCGGCGATCGCAGCCTGCACCTGATAGGCGCCCGGCCGCCGATGGCGCATCGCCTTGTCGATCAACGCAAGGCCTTCGGCGATGGCCTTGCGGTCCCACAGGCCGCGGTCCTGGTCTTCCAACAGGATGATGTGGCCGTCGGCATCGAAGCGCGCCGGACTGCGGGCGTGCTGGATCAGCATCAGGGCCAGCAGGCCCATCACCTCGGGCTCGGTCTGGTAAAGGCGCAGCAGCAGTCGGGTGAGCCGGATCGCCTCCCCGCACAGCTCGGCGCGGGCGGGGTTGTCACCCGCGGAATAGCCCTCGTTGAACACGAGGTAGAGCATGGCCAGCACCGCGGCGACGCGCTGGGCTCGCTCTGCGGCGTCGGGCGTGCCGAACGCCACGCCGGCCGCTCCGACCTGGCGCTTGGCCCGGGTGATCCGCTGCTCCATGGCGGCCTCCGTCACCAGGAAGGCGCGGGCGATCTGCTTCACGGAAAGGCCCGAGACGATGCGCAAGGCGAGCGCGATCTGCTGGGTGGGCGGCAGGTCGGGGTGGCAACAGATGAACAGCAGCCGCAGGACGTCGTCGCGGTAGTCGGCGTGGTCGATCTGATCGACGGCCCGCTCCTCGACGTCGTCCAGATCGGACAGCACCTCTTCGGACGGCAGTTCGGTTTGCCTAGACCGCCGGCGCACGCCGTCGAGGGCGGCGTTGCGACCGACCATGATCAGCCACGCCGCGGGATCGCGCGGCGGTCCGTTCTTGGGCCAGTTCTTCATGGCCCGCAGGCAGGCGTCCTGGAACGCCTCCTCGGCGGTGTCGAGGTCCCGGAAGTAGCGCAGCAGGGCGCCGACGGCCTGGGGCCGGGCCGCCGTGATCGCCGCGTTGATCCAGGCGAGGTCGGTCACGGCGCTACGCGCTCACCTTGTCGACGGCGGAGGCGTCCAGCCCGCCGGGCACGAACAGGCGGATGGGACGGATCTCGTAGGCGCCGCCCGGATTGGCGCGCCCAAGGTCGCGGGCGATCTCGAGCGCCTCGTCCAGGTTTTCGCAGTCGATGACGTAGAAGCCGAGGAGCTGCTCCTTGGTCTCGGCGAACGGGCCGTCGATCACCATCGGCGGATCGCTCTTGCGCACCGTCGTGGCGGCGGTGGTGGGCAGCAGCCGAAGCGACGGGCCGAGCTTGCCGGCCTTCTCCAGCTTGTCGTGGACCACCTGCAGCCGACCCATGACGGCGTCGTCCTCCTCCTTCGTCCAGGAGAACACGACGTCCTCGGCGTTGTAGCACAGCAGGGCGTAGAGCATGGGGGCGTACCTCATCCGGTCTCAGGACGGACGAGCATGCCCCAGGCCGACAGCTGTCGGCAAAATTCCTGGCGTCAGCGGGTTGGGACGGGCTTTTCGCCGCGATAATCGTAGAAGCCGCGGCCGGTCTTGCGGCCCAGCCAGCCCGCTTCGACGTACTTCACGAGCAGCGGGCACGGCCGGTACTTGGAGTCCGACAGTCCCTCGTAGAGCACGTTCATGATCGACAGGACGGTATCGAGGCCGATGAAGTCGCCGAGCTCCAGCGGACCCATAGGGTGGTTGGCGCCCAGCTTCATGGCCGTATCGATGGCGTCGACGGTGCCCACGCCCTCATAGAGGGTGTAGATCGCCTCGTTGATCATCGGCACCAGAATCCGGTTGACGATGAAGGCCGGGAAGTCCTCGGCGTTGGACGTGGTCTTGCCGAGCGACTTGGCGAAGTTGACCGCCGTCTCGTAGGTCTCCGCATCGGTGGCGATCCCGCGGATGATCTCCACGAGGTTCATCAGCGGCACAGGGTTCATGAAGTGCAGGCCGATGAACCGCTCGGGCCGATCGGTGGTGGACGCCAGCCGCGTGATCGAGATCGACGAGGTGTTGGAGGCCAGGATGGTGTTCGCCGCCAGGTGGGGCGAGAGCGCCTTGAAGATGGCCTTCTTGACCTCTTCGTCTTCGGTCGCGGCCTCGATGGCGAGGTCGGCGCGACCGATCGACTGCAGCTCGGGCGCGGCCTTGATCCGGCCCATCGCCGCTTCCATCGCAGCCGGCTCGATGATGCCTCGGGAGACCTGCCGGGTCAGGTTCTTCTCGATCGTCGAGAGGCCCTGCTTCACCCGATCCTCGCTCACATCGTGGAGCAGGACGTCATAGCCGCCCAGCGCGCAAACATGCGCGATGCCGGAACCCATCTGACCGGCGCCGATAACGCCGACCGACCTGATCTGAACCATTCAGCCTAAGCCTCGATACGGCGGTCTTGCGGAGCGCGCCCGATCTTTGTGACGGCTTTCTAACATGGCTTGAGCGCAGTGCGGCAAGGGTTTTGCTGCGCCGCAGCACCGGTTACGCCACGTCAGGCGTCTTCGGTGGCCTCGGATCCCTCGGTTCCGCGGGCGGCTTCGATCAGCCAATCCCGCAGGGCGTGTATCCGCCGCAACTTTCGGCTGTCCGCACGCCAGACCGCCCAGAATCCGAGGTCGGACGCGACGTCCAGCTCGAAGGGGCGCACCAGCCGCCCCGAGCGCAGGTCCTGCTCGATCAGGCCCGAGCGGGCGAGGGCGACGCCCAGCCCCTGCGCCGCGGCCTCCAGCAGCATGACGGAGTCCTCGAAGATCATTCCCTGCTGCTGCGGCGGCTCGAGGCCGAAGTGGCTGAACCAGAGGCTCCAAGGCCGGTGGCTGTGGTGGAGGAGCGGCGCGGTGAGGAGGTCCTGCGGGGCGAAGAGAGGATGCCGTTCGAGCAGCCCGGGGCTGCAGACCGGCAGCAGGCTTTCGCGGAAGAGGCGCACCTTCTCCAGACCGGGCCAGTTCCCGGCGCCGTAGCGCAGGCCCATGTCCATGCCGTCGGTGACGAAATCGGCGAGACGCGAGTCAACCCGCAGCTCCAGGTTCGCGCCGGCGGGGTCGCCGAGCAGTCCGGGCAGCCGGCTGGGCAGCCAGCGGTTGGCGAACTGGGGATCCAGGCTGACCACCAGGGGGTCGCGCTCGGCCGCCTTGGCGAAGCTGGCGACGGCGTTCTTCAGGATGTCGTGGGCGCGACCCACCTCGCCCGCCAGCCGCTCGGCTTCCGCGGTCGGGATCATGGCGTTGCCGCGTCGTTCGAACAGCCGCGCGCCGAGCTCATCTTCGAGCTTGCGGATCTGCTGGCTGACGGCGCCGTGGGTGACCGAAAGCTCCTGGGCCGCACGGCTGTAGCTCTTGTGCCGGGCCGCTGCCTCCAGGGCGCGAAGGGCGAAGAAGGGCGGCAACCGAACCATCTCCGGATGTTAGGCGAGGTAACAACCTTCGGCAAAAACTATCGTTCGCGGAAGCAGGGCGCCGATCCCACCTCCAGCGCAGAAGCACGACGCCGGAACGCCGGCGAGCTGAAGGAGCGGATCAATGCGGGACATCATCGCCATGGCCGTCGCGAGCGGCCTCTTCCTGAGCCTGGCGGGCGCCGCCACCATCTCGCGCAGCCTGCAGGCCTACCTCGACCAGAGCCATGTCGCGCTGTCCGCCTATCCAGCGGCCGCGATCCGGGGCTGAGGGACGCCGTCGATCGTCGCGGGCTCGCAGACGCCGTGGGGACAAATGAAAAGGGCGGCCCCGCGTGGAGCCGCCCTTTCCGACCGTTGGAACGCCTAGGTCGGCTTATTTGCCGACCTTCGACAGTTCGTCCATGAGCTCCGGCACCGCCGACTTGTAGTCGGCGACCAGGCCGTAGTCGGCCACCTGGAAGATCGGCGCGTCCGGATCCTTGTTGATCGCGACGATCACCTTCGAATCCTTCATGCCGGCCAAGTGCTGGATGGCGCCGGAGATGCCGACCGCCACGTACAGTTCAGGGGCGACCACCTTGCCCGTCTGGCCGACCTGGTAGTCGTTCGGAGCGTAACCCGCGTCCACCGCAGCGCGGCTGGCGCCCACGGCGGCGCCCAGCTTGTCGGCGAGCGGTTCGATCACCTTCTGGAACTCCTCGGCCGAGCCGAGGGCGCGACCGCCCGAGACCACGATCTTCGCGCCGCCGAGGTCGGGACGAGCCGACTTGACGATCTCCTGGCCGATGAACTTCGTCTTGGCCGGAGCGGCCGGGGCCGAGATGGTTTCGACCGAAGCCGAGCCGCCTTCCGCCGCCGCCTTGAAGACGGTGGGACGGACGGTGACGACCTTTTTGGCGTCGGACGACTGCACGGTCTCGAGCGCGTTGCCGGCGTAGATCGGCCGCACGAAGGTCGAGGCGTCGACGATGTCGATGACGTCCGAGATCTGCGCCACGTCCAGCTTGGCGGCGATGCGCGGGCTGATGTTCTTGCCTTGCGAGGTCGCAGGCGTCAGCACGGCGTCGTAGTTGGCGGCCAGCGGAACGACGAGGGCTTCGAAGGCTTCGGCGAGGCCCTGGCCCAGCTCGGCGCTCTCGGCGGCCAGCACCTTGCGGACGCCGGCGATCTTGGCGGCTTCCGCGGCGATGGCGCCGGTGTTCGTGCCGGCGACCAGGACGTCGACGTCGCCCGACAGCTTCTGCGCCGCGGTGACCGTCTTGTGGGTGGCGTCCTTCAGGGTCTGGTTGTCGTGGTCGGCGATGACGAGAACGGCCATTAGAGGACCCCCGCTTCGTTCTTCAGCTTCATGACGAGGTCGGCGGCGGTTTCCACCTTGATGCCGCCGGCGCGCTTCGGCGGCTCGGTGACCTTCACGACCTTCAGGCGCGGCGCGGTGTCGACGCCCAGCGAGCCGAGCTCCTTCACGTCGAGCGGCTTCTTCTTCGCCTTCATGATGTTCGGCAGCGAGGCGTACCGCGGCTCGTTGAGGCGCAGGTCGGCGGTCACGATGGCAGGCAGCGTGACCTCGATCGTCTGCAGCCCGCCGTCGACCTCACGCGTCACCTTCGCCGAGCCGCCGGCGATCTCGACGGCGCTGGCGAAGGTCGCCTGCGGCCAGTCCAGGATGGCGGCGAGCATCTGGCCCGTGGCGGCGTTGTCGCCGTCGATGGCCTGCTTGCCCATGACCACCAGTTCCGGGTTCTCCTCGGCGATCAGCGCCTTCAGCACCTTGGCGACGGCCAGCGGCTCGAGGTCCTGATCGGACTGGACGAGGATCGCCCGGTCCGCGCCCATGGCGAGCGCCGTCCGGAGGGTCTCCTGCGCCTGGGTCGGGCCGACGGACACGGCGACCACTTCGGTGGCGGCGCCCTTTTCCTTGAGCCGGACAGCCTCTTCGACGGCGATTTCGTCGAAGGGGTTCATCGACATCTTCACGTTCGCGAGGTCGACACCCGTCTGGTCGGCTTTCACCCGAGCCTTGACGTTGTAGTCGATCACCCGCTTGACCGGGACCAACACCTTCATGGGTCGCTAGCGCCTCAAATTTGCATTGCGAAGAAATGGGACGCCCGGGGCAATAAAGCTTCCGGAGAGGTTTGCAAACCCGGCGCAACGGCAACCGTATTCGCAGGCGCCGCAATTCGGTCCGACCCGGCCGCTAGCCGACGACGCGCAAGTTTTCTAGAAGGGCGGCATGAACCCGACGATCGAGCGCCTCAAGCTGATCTTCCTCGGCGTCTTCGGCCTCGCGGTCGTCGGCGTCGTGGTCTGGACTATGGGCTGGGCCATTCCCGGCAAGAAGTGCGCCGAGGCCAGGAAGTGGTGGGATCCCGGCGAGCGCGTCTGCGCCCAGCCGGTGCTGATCTCCGACATCACCGGGCGCACCATCCAGGACAAACAGGCCGAGGCCGCCGCCCGGGCCGCGATCGGCCGGCCCGCGCCTCAGGCGGCGCCCGCCTCGAAACAGCCCTAGCGGGTCGCGCCCGACCGCCAGAACACCTCGGCCCGTCCCTGGTCGTTGGCGAACCGGGCGGCGACGAACAGCAGGTCGGACAGCCGGTTCAGGTAGCGCATGGCCGGCGCGCTGACCGGCTCGCCGGCTTCCACCAGCCGGACAGCTTCGCGCTCGGCGCGGCGGCAGACGGTGCGCGCTAGGTGCAGGGCCGCGGCCGCCGGCGTGCCGGCCGGGAGGATGAAGGACTGCAGCGCGGGCAGCCGCTCGTTCATGGCGTCGATCTCGCCTTCCAGCCGGGCGACCTGCGCGTCCGACACCCGGAGCGCCTGTCCCTCCGCCTCGTCCGGCTTCGGCGGCGTGGCGAGGTCCGCGCCCAGGTCGAACAGCTCGTTCTGAATCCGCGCCAGCATGGCGTCGAACGCGGGGTCGACTGGATGAGCGCGGGCGAGACCCAGGCATGCGTTGGTCTCGTCGACGGCGCCGTAGGCCTCCACGCGCAAATCGGACTTGCTGACGGACTGGCCGCTCGCCAGGCGCGTCTGCCCGGCGTCGCCGGTGCGGGTATAGATCCGGTTGAGCGTCACCATGTCCGGATCACGCGCCGGCCTGCGAGCGCCACCACAGGACGGCGGCCAGCAACAGTATGGCGATGAACTGGACCAGCACCCGCAGGCGCATCAGCTTATTGGAGTACGAGCGTCCGAAGTCGCCGCCGCGGAACAGGGCGTAGAGGCCCGCGGCCAACACCAGCAGCAAGACGCCCAGCACGGCGAAGATGAGCAGGTTCACGAGATTCATGCCTGCAATCTAGGCGGCCCGGTCCGGCGGGGCCATGGGAAACCCAGAATGGGCGCTCGCAAACTTGACTTGAGGCCCGTCGATCATGTTCAACGATCGTCGATCCCGACCGAACGCGAGATTCGGCGGGCATCCGAATGATAACTCTACATAGGGTTGCGCACGAACCTGCAGCGTCGGGCACGCTTGCAGAAAGCCATGACAAGTATCAAGTTCATGGAAATATAACGAGTTATTTGAACATGTTCACCGAGCGCGCGTCTCCAGCGGGCGCTCATCGAGAAAAGAACCCTCCGGTCCTCCCCGGCCAGCGTAAGAGAACGATGAAGCACATCTCCCCCAACCAGGTCGCCGCCGACTCCCCGGTCCGCGCTCCGACCCGCCGCGCCCTCGCCAAGCAACAGACCCGTACGAAAGTGCTGGCCGCCGCCCGCAAGCTCTTCTCCGAAGAAGGCTATGAGGGCGCCACGATCCGTGACATCGCCGCCGCCGCCGGCATGTCGACCGGCGCGGTGTTCGCCAACTTCACCGACAAGTCCGACCTGTTCCGCGAGATCATGGCGGCGGACACCGAGGCCCTCGTCGAGCAGATGCGCGAAGCCGCCGGCCGCGGCCGCGGCGTCGAGGATGTCCTGCTCAAGGTCTTCATGGCGGGCTACTCCTTCTACAAGAGCCGCCTGCCGCTGGCTCGCGCGGCCTTCGGCGTGTCGTGGACGACCGATGGCGGGCCGACCCTGCGCAGCCTGAGCCCGGTGCACAGCATGCACGAGCTCTTCACCGAGCAACTGAACCTCGCCGTTGAGCGCGGCGAACTGCGCCAGGAAGCGGAAGCCAAGCTCCGCAGCCAGATGCTGTTCGAGGCCTATCTCTCCAACTTCGTGCAGGCGATCTTCGAGGGCTGGAGCCTGGAAGCCCTGCAGGCCCGCGCCCGGGACCAGATCCGGATCCTGCTGGCCGGCGCCCGGCGCGGCTGAGCCTGAACGACCTGGGGGGGTCATGAAGGCTGAGGTTGTTTCCGACACGAAGCGGACCGCTGCGCGGAAGTCGCAGAAGGAAGCGACGCGCCAGAAGGTGCTCGCGGCCGCACGGGAACTCTTCGACACCCACGGCTACCAGGGTGCGACGGTGCGCGACATCGCCCGTCACGCCGGGGTGGCCGTGGGGAGTGTTTTCACCACCTTCGCCTCCAAGGGGGAAATCCTCTCGGAGGTGATGCAGAGCCGGCTCGACGGGCTCTACGGCGAACTGGATCGGGTCATGCCGCACATGCGCGGCTCGACGGCCGATCGCCTGCGGACCATGTTCGCCATCCACTTCAACTTCGAGGCGCAACACGTGCGCCTCTTCCTCTCCCACATCGCCGCGGCCTACGACTGGACCCTGCCGCCCAGCGCCAAGCCCTACGGCCGCACCCCGCGGCTGCAGGAGATCATCCACGAGTGCCTGGCGAAGGGCGTGGAGGAGGGTGACGTCCTGCAGGACGCGGACCTGCAGGAGATCGTCGATCTGCTGATGGCGGCGTACGGCTGGACCTACCGCCTGGTCGTCACCCAGGGCTATGACGCCAAGGCCCTGACCGCGGTGATGGATCGGCAGATCGGGCTGATCGCCGACGGCTTCCGCCCCCGCTGAGCCCGTTGCGCGGCGGCAGAGCCCGGCTTACTCCGTAAATCGGAACGGAGCCCCGCCGATGATCGTCGTCCACCACCTCAACGATTCCCGCTCGCAACGCATCCTCTGGCTGCTGGAGGAGCTGGGGCTGCCCTATGAGATCAAGCGGTACGAACGCGACGCCGTTACGAGGTTGGCGCCGCCTGAGCTGAAGGCCGTACACCCGCTGGGAAAGAGCCCCGTGATCACCGACGAGGGGCGGACGATCCATGAATCCGGGGCCATCATCGACTATCTCGTGCGCCGGCCCGGCGGCGGCCGCCTCGCCCCGCCGGCGGGCGGCGAGGCCTACGAAACCTATGTCCAATGGCTGCACTACGCCGAGGGCTCGGCCATGCTGCCGCTGATGCTACAGCTCTATGTCGGCCGCCTCGGCGACGCGAGCGCGCCGTTGCAGCCGCGGATCGACAGCGAGATCGCCAACCACCTCGACTATATCGAGCAGGCGCTGGCGGGCGGCGACTGGCTGATGGGCGAGTTCAGCGCGGCCGACATCCAGATGAGCTTCGTGGGCGAGGTCGCCCGCGCGTTCGGCCGGCTGCAGGATCGGCCGAACCTGATGGCCTGGGTCGCGCGCTTCCAGGCTCGGCCAGCCTATCGCAAGGCGCTGGAGGCCGGCGGCGCGTACAACCTCGCGGGCTAGGACCACTCAGGGAACGGATCGTCCAGGAGGCCATCCAGGAAGTCGAACACTGCGGCCTTGGTGAGCGCGTGCGGAATGGCCGAGAAGTGGTCGCAGCCGATCACGGTGACGCCGCGCCCGTGGGGGAAGGCGCGAGCGAGGTCCTCCGGATCTCCGGCCGTGTTGTCCCTCTGGCCGGCGACGACCAGCACCGGCATCGGAAGGGCCGCAAGGGTGTCGCGGTCGAAGCCCGGGTTCTGGGTGCGGGCGAAGGCGGCGAGGGCCGCGCGGTCGTCCCCCTGCTCATCGGCGAAGTGCCGAAAGCTTCGCAGCAGGGGATTGGAAATGGCCTGCGGATCGTCGGCCAGCATCGCCTCGGACAACGCCTCGGCCTGGGCCGGGACCCGCGGCTCGAAGAAGCGGCCTCCCACGCCCCCGAGCACCAGCTTGGAGACGCGTTCGGGAGCGGCGAGCGCGACCTGCAGCGCGGTCCGCGCACCCATCGAATAGCCGATCAGATCGAAGCGCTGGACGCCGAGCGCGTCGGCGAGCGCCAGCACGTCGGCAGCTATCGTCTCGCGGGCGTAGGCTTGCGGATCGCGCGGCTTGGCGCTCTCCCCATGACCGCGCTGGTCGAGACCGATGACTCGCGCGCCGCGGCGTTCGAAGGCGCCGTACCAGCCCGTCCGCCGCCAGCCCTCGTTGCGGTTCGAGGCGTAGCCGTGGAGCAGGATCACCGTCCGTTGCGGCGAGCCCGGCGGCGGGATGTCGTCATAGGCGATATCGACGCCATTCACGGTCAAGCTTGGCATGCCGGCGAGCCTAGTGGCGCCACCTGTGCGCGTGCAATACAAGTTTCCCGCGAGGCGTCAGGGCTTCTCGCCCGTCCACTCCCAATGCCACGGCTCGAACGGGTAGTTCACGAAGCCGAAGCGGCCGGCGTTGGCCAGCAGCCAGCGGTAAGTCGCCGTCTTGGTCATGAACAGCCGGTTCGGATCGGCCGAGGAATCGGGCGGATAGCCGGGCGCCTGGCCCACGTAGACGTCCATGGCCAGCCCGGTGCGATGCGGCGAGCAGCGGGCGCGGGCTATGCCGTCGCAGTTGCCTTCGGCCGCGCACCGGGCGGCGTCGGCGGAGGGCGAGCGATAGCCGGAGAAGATGGTGAGGTTGCGCGGGTCGGCGGCGATCTCCGGGACCTGGGCGCGCGCCTCGGCGATCATGCGGCGGTAGGCGGCGAGGGCGCCGGGCCTCAGCCACACCTGCTTGCCCATGTAGCCTTCGTGCGGCCTCGCGGCGGCGATCTCATCGGCAGTGTCCGGGCAGATCCCGTCCGCGGCGAGTTTCACGACGTCGCGGCGCGTCTGGAGCTCGGCCTTCACGAACTGGAAGTCGGCGTCGTCGACGACGCCATCCTTGGGCAGCGCCTTGCGGTCCTGCCAGGCGGCGAAGGCGGCGGCGAAGCCCTCGGAGTCCGGCGGACAGGCGGTTCCGACCTCCTGCTGGATCAGCGGCGCATAGGTCTCCCAGCCGACCTCGGTCCGGCCGAAGGGAGTCCACACCTTCTGGCGGAGGGTGTTGGCGTTCGCCTGGGCGGCCTCGCCCCAGCCGGGGCTGTTGCAGCCCGGCGGATCGGCCCTTCGCTGGACCACCTGGGCCGGAGTCTCTCCAGGCGGCGCGTGAGCCTTCTGGACCGGCGAACAGCTCGTGACCCGCAGCACCAGCAGGAGCAGCAGGACAACGGCCGCCAGCAGGGCGCCCAGGAACCTGAATGCGTCTCGTACCTTCACCATCCGCCGCAGCAAACGCGCGGCGCATCGGAGAGGTCCAGCATGAATTCGGCGAAGGCGCTCATCATGGCGAGCGCGGCGGTGCTGTCGCTCGCGGCCTGTGGAGACCGCGGCGGGCAGGCCGAGGGTCAGCGCGCGCCCGACGTGAATCCGGCGCCGCTGAACGTGCCGGCGGCGGTGACGCCGTCGTCGTCTCCGGTGGCCCAGGCGATCGACAAGGCCCAGTTCCTGCAGGCGGCCGCAGGCCAGCCGATGGCGCCCGACACCCTTCGCGGCATGCTCATCCGCGCCCAGGTGCTGCTGGACCGGGCCCACTTCTCTCCCGGCGTGATCGACGGAACGGACGGCGAGAACCTGAAGAACGCGGTCGCCGCCTTCGAGCGGGCGCGCAACCTTCCCGAGGACGGGATGCTGGACCAGGAGGTCTGGAACTTGCTGGTGAAGGACGACCAGCCGGTGATGACCGACTACGTCGTCACCGAGGCCGATGTCGCGGGCCCGTTCGTCGACAAGATCCCGACCGACTACAAGGAGATGGCCGAGCTGGAGAAGCTAGGCTTCACCAGTCCGCTCGAGGCTCTGGCCGAGAAGTTCCACATGGACGAGGCGCTGCTCACCGCGCTCAATCCGGGCGCGGACTTCGCCAAGGCGGGAACGAAGATCATCGTGGCCGCCCCCGGTCCCGACGTGCTCGTGGCGCCGGTCACGCTCGTCGAGGTCGACAAGGCTCGCAACCAGGTGCGGGCCTATGGCGGAGACGGCAGCCTGTTGGCCTCCTATCCCGCGACGGTCGGCTCGTCCGACATGCCGACGCCCGACGGCGAATGGGCGGTCAACCTGGTCGCGAACGACCCGCACTGGAACTACGACCCAAAGAAGCTGAACTTCGGCGATAAGTCGGCCGGGAAGCTCGACATCAAGCCGGGTCCGAACAATCCCGTCGGGGCGGTCTGGATCGACCTGACCAAGGACACCTACGGCATCCACGGCGCGCCTGAGCCGAAGCTGGTCGGCAAGACCGCGAGCCACGGTTGCGTGCGCCTGACGAATTGGGACGCCCGTCAGCTCGGCTCGGCTGTGAAGAAGGGCACGCGGGTGGTGTTCATGGGCTCGCGGCCTGCGAAGACGAAGGCCTAGCTCAGCTCCGCCACTTCAGGACGGCCGGCTCCACGGGATTGCGGAACGACCGGTTCTCGCGGCGGCTTGCCGCCCATTCCCGCTTGAGCTGCTGGTACCACTTGGCCTGCTTGTCGGCGTCGTCGATCCACAGGAGCGTCGGGTCGTAGCGCAGGCCCTCGTTCTGCAGGTCCACCATCCGGCCGTCCTGGCGCAGGAACGCGCGCGCGCCGGCGGCGATGAAGGGCTTCAGCAGCAGGAAGGCGGGGTGGTCGGACCAGACGATCTGGGTGATCCGCGTCTGGCGTTCGTTCACGGGGGTCAGGCAGGTCAGGGACAGCACCTGGCGCTTGCCGACGGTCACGTGCTCCCAGCGCAGGCCGGGCAGCCGGAAGGTGATCTCGGTCAGCGGCTGGCCGCCGAGGACGGCGTAGGCGCGGCTGTTCTTCGAAGGCTCGTGGCGGACCATGGCGAAGCCGGCTTCGCGCGGCTCGAAACGCTTGGCCTTCTCGTGCTGGGAGTGCTTGGAGCGCCACCACCATTGCTGGTGTACGTAGGGACCGTGCGCCGGATCCATCAGGCCCACGACGGCGTGGTCGATGTGGGCGTCGAAGACCATGCGGTCGACCAGCTTCGGCGCGCCGCCGACCACGCCGGGGAAGACGGGCGGCGGGTGGTCCGGCTCGCTGTTCGCGTCCGAGCCGATCCAGACGAACACCAGGCCTTGGCTCTCGACGGCGGGATAGCGCCGCACGCGGATGCGGCTGATGTCCATCGGCTGGTCGGCGGTCAGCGAGGGGACCGCCGCGCAGGCGCCGTCGGTCCGAAAGCGCCAGCCGTGGTAGGGGCACTCCACGGTGTCCGCGACCACGCGGCCGGCCGACAGCGGCGCGGCGCGGTGGGGGCAGATGTCGCGCAGCGCGAAGAGCTCGCCCGTCCGGCCGCGGCCCAGCAGCACCGGCTCGCCCAGGATCTCGTGGCGAGCGAGCTTGCCCGGCTTCAGGTCGGACGACAGTGCGGCGAAGTACCAGACGTCCGTGAGGAAGCCCTGGCCGAACCTGTTCGTCGGCGCCTTCGCGGTCCTGGTGTCGCCCTCGGCCATGACGGCCTTCTAGCGTCTTACGCGAGTCTGAGGAACGCCGCGGCGTAGGGCGAAAGGCCGATCGAGCCGCCGCGAAGGTCGGCGTCGCCGGCGCGGACGTCCTCGAGCTTCGCGCCCGCGAGCTGCGGCGCCGTCACGAACCGCGGCTCGCCCGAGAAATTGAAGAGGCAGGCGACCGCCTCGCTCCCGTGCCTACGGACGAAAGCCAGGATCGGCCCTTCCAGCTCCAGGAACTCGATCTGCCCCAGACGCATGGCGGCGCTGGACTTGCGGAAGGCCATCATGGCGCGAGCGAACCAGAGCGTGGACTCGACGTCCTTCTCCTGCTCGGCGACGGTCAGGCCGCGATGTTCGTCGGCCGCGGGAAGCCAGGGCTCCCCCGTGGTGAAGCCCAGGGTCTCGCCCGGCTGCCACGGCATCGGCGTTCGGCAGCCGTCGCGGCCGCCGTCGTACGGCCAGTAGAGGTCGCCCACCGGATCGCGCAGCTGGTCCCGGCGAAGCCTGGCCTGCGGCAGGCCCAGCTCCTCGCCCTGGTAGATTAGGGCCGTGCCCTTCAGCGCCAGCAGTAGGGCGAACATCATCTTGGCCAGTTCGGGCGATCCGTCGCCGAACCGGCTCGCCGTGCGCGGCACGTCGTGGTTCGAGAAGCTGATGGTCGGCCAGTGGACGGGATAGTCGGCCAGGGTGCGGTAGTGCTCGCGGACGAACGCCGGGTCGAGCTTGCGGGCCAGCAGCATGACGAAGGTGTAGCCGCTGTGCAGGCCGTCCTCGTGGCTGCAGTAGGCGCCGCAGCGGGCCTCCTCCTCCGAGAACTCGCCGAACACGAACCGGTCTCCGTGCGCCTCTACGCGACGCCGGATGAGATCGAGCATCTCGACGTTCTCGGGCAGGTTGGAGTCGTGCAGGTGCTGCTGGAGGTTCCCGGCGTGGCTCCAGTGCAGGCCGGTGCGCGCGTCCATCGGCACGGCCGGATTGTCGGTCAGCGTCTCGTCGTGGAGGTAGGTCCCGGCGACGTCGAGGCGGAAGCCGTCGACGCCTTTCTCCAGCCAGTAGTCCAGCACCGACAGGGCGGCTTCGCGCGCGTCCGGGTTTCGCCAGTTGAGCTTGGGCTGCTGGCGCAGGAACTTGTGGTGGTAATGCTGCCGCCGCTTGGGCTGGTAGGCCCAGGCCGGACCGCCGAAGACCGAGAGCCAGTTGTTCGGTGCGGTCCCGTCTTCCTTCGGGTCGGCCCAGACATACCAATCGGCCTTGGCGCCGTCGCTGCCGCCGGTCAGGCTGTCCACGAACCAGTGATGCTCGTCCGAGGTATGGCTCAGCACCTCGTCCAGGACGACCTTCAGCCCGCGCCGGTGGGCGGCGTCCAGCAGACGCTGGAAGTCCTCGAGCGTGCCGTAGTCGTGCTGCACGCCCTCGAAGTCGGCGATGTCGTAGCCCCAGTCGCGGTTCGGCGACGGGTGGATCGGCGACAGCCAGATGCCGTCCACGCCGAGGCTTTCAATATAGTCGAGCTTGGCGAGCACGCCGCGCAGGTCGCCGTGCCCGTCGCCGTCGCTATCGAAGAAGCTGCGGACATAGACGTGGTAGAGGACCGCCCCCCGCCACCACGGCGCCATGTCGACTTAAGCCTCGGACGTGTTCGTGATGATCCGGGAGACGATGCCGTACTCGACGGCCTGCTCGGCGCTCATCCAGAGGTTCCGCGTCGTGTCCTTGTCGACCTTCTCATAGGGCTGGCCGGTCTCGCGGGCGATCATCCGATTCACGCGTTCGCGCATCTTGATGATCTCCTCGGCCTCAATCTCGATGTCCGAGGCCTGGCCGCGCACGCCGCCGGACGGCTGGTGCAGCAGGAACCGGGTGTTCGGCAGGCAGAGCCTGTTTTCCTTGCTGGCGCCCAGGTAGATGTGGGCCCCGGCGCTGGCCACCCAGCCGGTGCCGATCACCTTCACCGGCGCGCCGCAGAAGCTGATCATGTCGTGGATGGTGTCGCCGCTTTCGACGTGGCCGCCCGGCGAGTTGATGATCATCCGGATCGGCGCGTCGCTTTCAGAGGCCAGCGCCGTGATCTGCGCGGTCACGCGCTCGGCCAGCCGCATGTCGATCTCGCCGAAGACCAGGACGGTGCGGGACTTGAAGAGAGCGTTCTGAACCGGCCCCGCCGTCATCGGCATGTCGGGCAGGCGGCCCTTTTCGTCCTCGTCTTCGTCCATGTAGGCGGTCCACTTCAGCATGGCGGCTCCTGGCTGGCCGGCGGGCGCTCGCACCCGCGGCGAAATCTGTCTCCCAACGAGTTATTGGTCCGGACGGGTTCCGGCAAGCGGTGGGACAGGCTTTTTCGGCTCAGCTCGCCGCCGTGGCGATCAGCCGGGCGTAGAACTGCACCATCTTCTCGAGGTTCGGCAGGGTCAGGTGCTCGTTGGTGCCGTGGATGAGCTGGACGTCCGACAGGGCCAGCTCGACCGGCTGGAAGCGATAGACGTCGCGGGCGACGGGCTGCAGCCACCGGCTGTCGGTGGCCGCGGTGACCAGGCTGGGCGCGACGGGTGCGCCCGACACTGCGCCGGCCGTGGCGGCCAACGCCCGCCAGCCCCGCGAGTTGGTCGAAGAGACGGCCGAGGGCGCGGCCGGTCTGCCGTTCCAGGCGAGCGTCACCGGCAGGTCGCCCACTGCCGACCTCGCCCGGGCCATGACGCTGTCCGGCGTGTCGCCGGGCGCGATGCGGTAGTTGATCCAGGCCGTTGCGTCCTGCGGCAGGACGTTCTCCTTCGGACTGCCCTTCAGCATCGTCGGCGCGATGGTCGTGTGCAGCAGGGCGGCGCCGGGCGGCGTCGCGCCCACCTGGCTCACCAGGAGCGGGCGGAACAGCCACTCGTTGGCGACCGCCATCTTGACCGGGAAGCCGGCGCTGGGGGCGACGGCCTTCAGCATCTCCGCGCCGGGGCCGCGGAAGGCGAGCGGGAACTGGTCGTCCACGATGGCGGTGACGGCCTTGGCCAGGATCGCGACTCCGCCGGAGTCCTTCGGCGGCGCCGACGAGTGGCCGCCGGTCGCATTGGCGGTCACCTTCAGGGTGGCGTAGCCCTTCTCAGCCGTGCCGATGACGGCCAGCTTGCCGCCGGTGATCGGGTTGTCCTTCAGCACGACGAGGCCTTCGTCGAGGACGAACTCGGCCATCACGCCGCGGGACTTCAGGAGGCGGGCGGCGGCCTGGGCGCCCGAGCCCAGCACCTCTTCGTCGCCGCCGAGCACCAGGATGACGGTCCGTCTCGGCGAAAAGCCCCTGGCCGCCAGGGTTTCGATGGCCTCGAAGAGGCCGATGAGGGATCCCTTGTCGTCGATGGAGCCACGGCCCCATACCGCCCCGTCGGCGATGGCGCCCGAGAACGGCGGATGCTTCCAGGCGCCCTCGGTGCCAGGCGTGACGGGCACGGTGTCCTGGTGCGCCATCAGGATGATGGGCGGCAGCGCCGGGTCGGCTCCCTTCCAGGTGTAGATCAGGGTCTGGGCGTCGATCACCTCGCGGCCCATGGCGGCGTGCGCGGCGGGATAGGTTGTCTGCAGGAACCCGTGGAGCCGGTCCCATTCGGCGAGCTGGTCCTGGGCGCGATCCTGGTGCCGGACGGTCGGGATCTGGATCGCCGCGCTGAGATTGCGGGCGGCGCGATCGAGGTCGACGGCCACCGGCGGAGCGACCTTCACGCCCGACGCGTCCAGACCCGGCGGCGCCTTGTAGGTGAAGGTTCTCACCAGCACGACGGCCACGAGCACGAGCAGCACGGCCAACAGGCCAAGCGCGATCCGACCCGCCAGTTTCATGAGCAATCCTCCCCGAACCCCAAGCTTCGCCGTCCGCGCCCTGAACCGCAAGCCGGGCGGTCCGTTGCAGCCGGGTGGCGCGTCGTTTCCTCCCGTTGAAGCCCGTCTCGGACGGGAGCCTGGCGCTGGCCGGGCTCTGGACGAGCCTTGCCGACGCCGCCATCGCCGGCCTCTTGCTGCTCGTCGCCGTCGACGCGCACGCGCCGCCACAGGATCTTCCCTGGAAGCCGCTCCGCCTGGATGAGCCGGTGGGCCTCGCGACCCGAGCCAAGTTCGCCCGCGCCGCCGCCGACCCGTTGCTCTGTCGCGAGGTGCTGGCAGGCGGCGCGGTCCGCTTCGTGGACGAGCCCGACCGCGACTTCGGCGAATGCGCCACGGAGAATACCGTGCGGATCCGTGATGGCGCGGCCGTGGCGCTCAGTCCGGCGGCGCCGGTGGTGACCTGCCCCGTCGCGCTGGGCTACGCGTTCTGGAGCCGGCACGTGGTGCAGCCCGCCGCGCGGGCCGCGCTGGGCGAGCCGATCTCGCGGGTCGAGCACTATGGCAGCTACGCCTGCCGCAACATCTACGGCCGGGCCGAGGGTCGGCGCAGCGAGCACGCCTTCGCCAACGCGCTGGACGTGGCCGCCTTCCGCACCGCCTCAGGCCGCCGGATCAGCGTCGCGCGCGACTTCCGCGACGAGGGGCCCAGCGGCCTCTTCCTGCGGCAGGTCCGCGACGGCGCCTGCCCTTGGTTTCGGGCGGTGCTGAGCCCCGACTACAACGCCGCCCACAGGGACCACTTCCACCTGGACTTCGGCCGGTACGGCGTCTGCCGCTAGGGCCTCGGCTTGAAGGCCAGCAGCATGTTGCCCGGCGCCTGGCCGAACATGCCGTAACCTGACCCGACGAGAACGAGGCCATTCACGCCGACGATCGACGCCGCGTCGAACGAGCCGCCCCGGCCGGGCACGCCGTTCAGGGCCGGGAAGTCGCGCAAGGTGTCGTAGGTCCACAGCCTTTCGCCGGTCTTCGTGTCGATGACGAACAGGCGCCCGTCCAGGCTGCCGGTGACGGCCGCGCCGTCGATCACGGTCGGGGCTCCCGAGAAGCCGTAGAGCCGGTCGCAGCGGGGCGCCTTCTTTCCCCGCTCGCCATCGCAGGACGGCGTGGCCGAGTAATGCCACTTGATTGCGCCGGTGGCGCCATCCACGCCGTACAGCCCGGGCTGCAGCTTGGGATCGATCGGCTCGCCGCCGGGGACTGGCCGCCCGATGTGGGCGACAGGCACGATCACCGTGTCGTCCTGGAAGGCGATGCCCCAGTGGATGCCGCCGTTCGGGGTGCCGGCGCCGATGTCGCGCCGCCAGACCACCTTACCCGTCTCCGGTTCGAGGGCCCAGACCGTGCCGGACTTCTGGCCGGCGAGCACGAGCTCCTTGCCGCTCTTCAGCCTGGCCAGGATCAGCGAAGCGCCGAAGTCCACGTCGCGGTAGACCGTCTCGTGGCCCTTCACGCAGTTCAGCAGCTCGGGCCGCCCGTTGGGGCCACAGCCCACGTTGAAGATGTCGTTCTCGGTGGCCTGGTGGCTCCAGGCTTCGGTCCCGTCCTTCAGCCGGATGGCGATCAGCGCGTTGGTATTGCGATGCGCCGGCGGCGAGTTGCTCTCGCCGGTGCCGAAATAGATCAGGCCGCGCTTCTCATCGACGACCGGCGAGTTCCAGATCGGCGCGCCCGACGGTCCCAGCAGCGGCTTGCCGTCGCCGCGGTCCCGCACCGGCTGGGCGTCCGGCATGGTGTCGTAGCGCCATTGCTGGGCGCCGGTCTTCGGGTCCAGCGACAGCACGTAGCCGTGGTTGGTGCAGCAGGCGACCTTGTTGTCGTAGGCCTGCATGATCTCGAACTGGCTGACCGGCACGATGATCCGGTCCTTGAGCACCCGGGGCGTGCCCGTGGTCAGCGAGTAGGAATAGACGCCGACCGCCTTCTGCCAGAGGGCCTTGCCGGTGCGTGCGTCCACGACGTGCACCGTCGTGTCGAGGCCGGAGAAGGCCAGGACGGGCGTGCCGTCGGCGATCACGCCATAGGCCGCGCTGGTGCGCAGCGGCGCGCCGTTCGGCGTGTTGTACACCCACTTCACGCACGGCTTGCTCGGATCGGAGACGTCGAAGGCATAGAGCGCCGCGGCCTCGGAGACCGGCAGATAGACCATGTTGCCGACGACGGCGGGCTGGGCCCGCATCATCGTGACCTCCGGGAAGGCGATGCCCCAGGCGAGGTCCAGCTTCCCCAGCTTGGCCTTGGTCAGGCCGGTCTGGGCGGCGGTGAGCGTGCGCGTCTGGCGCGCGTCGAAGCCGAAGGTGGCGACGGCCGGGGCGGCCTTCAGGCTCGGGGCCTTGCCCGCCCCGGGACAGGCCATGGCCTGGCTCCAGGTGTCCCTCGTGGCTTCGGCGCGGCCGGTCAGGAAGCTCACGAGCTGGTTGCGCTCGTCCTCGGACAGGCCGGCCGCCTGGGCCTGCATCTTGCCGTGGGTCATCGCGAAGCTGATGACCTGATTGCTCATGCGCGAGAGCGTCTCGCGGCTCGGAGCCTTGGTCTCGCCGGGATTGTCGTGGCAGGCCGCGCACCGGACGCGATAGGTCGCCTGGCCCGGATGCGGCATCTGACCCGTCGACTGGGCCCTGAGATCCGTGCCCACGGCCCATGCGGCGCCCGCCGCCAGCACGAGGGCGGCAAGCCCTGCGAACACCTTCATACGCGTTTTCCCCGTTTCCCCGCCCGCGGCTCTCGAAGCGGCCGCGTGGATTTTCGAAGATACGGCATCCTCGGCCGGCGTCCACCTTGACCGAGGGGCAAGCCGCGGCGCAAATGCCTCACCGAAGTCAAACAACTGTTTGGGAGAGCGCCGTGAGCGAGGTTGCGGATAAGCTGAAGGTGGGCGCGGGCGGCCTGTTCGACCTGACCGGCAAGGTGGCGGTGATCACCGGCTCCTCGCGCGGGATCGGTCGCGCGATCGCGGAGCGGATGGCCGAGCAGGGCGCGAAGGTGGTGATCTCCTCGCGCAAGGCGGGGCCCTGCGAAGAGGTGGCCGAAGGCATTAACGCCGCGCGGCCGGGCCACGCCATCGCCGTGCCGGCCAACATCTCGTCGAAGGAGGACCTTCAGCGGCTGGTCGACGAGACGCGGAAGGCGTTCGGCAAGATCGACATCCTGGTCTGCAACGCCGCCTCGAACCCCTTCTACGGCAGCCAGCTGGACATCCCGGACGACAGCTTCCGCAAGATCCTGGACAACAACATCGTCGCCAACAACTGGCTGATCCAGATGGTGGCGCCGGAGATGCGCGAGCGTAAAGACGGCTCGATCATCATCGTCTCGTCCATCGGCGGCCTGCGCGGCTCGACGGTGATCGGCGCCTACTGCATCTCCAAGGCCGCCGACATGCAGCTCGCCCGCAACCTCGCCCAGGAGCTGGGTCCCGACAACATCCGGGTGAACTGCATCGCGCCGGGCCTCGTGAAGACCGACTTCGCCCGGGCGCTCTGGGACACGCCGGAAGGCGAGAAGCGCGCGAGCTCCGGCACGCCGCTGCGCCGCCTGGGCGAGCCCGACGATCTCGCGGGCGCCGCCATCTACCTGGCCTCGCGCGCCGGCGCCTGGACCACGGGCCAGACCATCGTGGTGGACGGCGGAACGACCTGCTGAGCCTGTTGGTCGCCGGCTGAGCCCGGTTCGTCGCAAGGCGGCGGAACCGGGCGGCCGCATCACCCTAGCGTCGCCTCCTTTTCGTCGGGGAGAAGATGCGATGCGCAAGACGACTGCGCTGGGCGCCGCTGTGGGCGTCCTGGTTTCGATGCTGGCCGCCCAGCCTGCGGCCGCTCAATACGGCATGGACAAGAAGGCGCCGAAGAACGCGGCGACGCCCGAGCTTCCGAAGTGCGACAAGCCGCTGGGCCGGGTCGCGATCAAGGAGCCGGAGAACGACTGGTGGACGGGCCTTGGCCTCTCCAATCCGGAAGCCGTGATCAAGCTGTTCGCCATGCGCTCGGGCTGCCTGCGGGTGGTCGACCGTAACGCGGGCCTCGCCATGCGGGCGCAGGAAGCCGAACTGGGCGCCGGCGGCGACCTGCGCCGCGGGTCGAACGTCGGCAAGGGGCAGGTGGCCGCCGCCGACTTCTTCATTGTGCCGGATCTGGCCAATTCGAACGGCAACTCCAGCGGCGGCGCCATCGGCGCGGCGGTGGGGGCCTTCGGCGGGCGCCTGGGCATGGCCGGCGCGCTCGCCAGCGGCCTGACCGTGAAAAGCCAGCAGGCCCAGGCGCTGATCACGCTGGTAGACGCGCGGACGACCGAGCAGCTCTACGTGGCCGAGGGCGTGTCCAAGAAGACGGACATCGGGTTCGGCGGCGGCGGCTACTACGATGGCCTGGCCGGCATCGGTGGCGGCTACGGCAACACCGCCATGGGCAAGGTCGTGACCGCCGCCTACTTCAACGCCTTCGTCGATCTGGTGGGTTACCTCCAGCGCAGCGCGCCCACGGGCGACCAGGCCTCCCAGGCCGCGGGCATGCAGGCCCAGAAGGTGAAGCAGGCCGTGGTGATGCGGAAGAGCCCGTCGCCCCAGGCGGCGCAGGTGCGCAGCTTCGCCGTCGGCGACATGGTCTATCCCACCGGCCAGAAGAACGGGATCTGGTGGGAAGTCGACGACGAGAACGGCAACCGCGGCTGGGTCTCGTCGGCGATGATCGGCCCGGCCTAGGCCTTCCGGGACAGGTCGCGCGCTTTCGACAGGCGCGCGACCCCCTCGTCCAGCACGGCGTCCGCCTTCGAGAAGCAGAGGCGGACGATCGTCGTGACCGGCTCCTGCTCGTAGAAGGCCGAGACCGGGATGGCGGCGACGCCAGCCTCCTGCACGGCGCGGAGGCAGAAGGCGCGATCAGCCTCCGTCACGCCCGAGGCCGGCAGGTCGAGATTGAGGAAGTACGTGCCCTGGCTGGGCAGCACGGCGAAGCCCTCGCGGCGCAATCCCTCGGCTAGGCGGTCGCGGGAGGCTTCGAGCTGCCGCGGCATCGACGCGAACCAGTCGCCCGCGTGCTGGAGGCCCCAGGCGACGGCGACCTGCAGGTTGGGCGGCGTCGTGAACGTCAGGAACTGGTGGGCGCGGGCGAGACTGTGGGTCAGTTCCGGGGCGGCGCAGAGGAAGCCCACCTTCCAGCCGGTGAGGCCGAACATCTTGCCGGCCGATCCGATCTTCACCGTACGCTCGCGCATGCCTGGGTAGGCCATCAGCGGCCGGTGCCGCGCGGGCCCGAACACCACCTGCTCCCAGACCTCGTCGCAGATCGCGACCGCATCACGCCGGACGCAGAACTCCGCCAGGAGGGCCAGGTCCTCGTCGGGCAGCACGACGCCGGTGGGATTGGTCGGGTTGTTCAGCACCACGAAGCGCGTGCGTTCGCTGAATGCGGCTTCCAGCATGCCGCGCGTGAAGCGCCAGTGCGGCGGCGACAGTCGTACGAGCCGCGGGACCCCGCCCGCCAGCCGGATCATCGGCGCGTAGCTGTCGTAGAGCGGCTGGAAGAGGACCACCTCGTCGCCCGGCTGGATCAGCGCCAGGAACGAGGCGGTCAGGGCCTCGGTCGCGCCGGAGGTGATGGTGACCTCCTGCTCCCAGTCGAGATCGAGGCCCTGATGTGCGGCATAGTGGGCCGCGACCGCCTGCCTGAGCTCCGGCAGACCCCGCATGGGCGGGTACTGGTTGTAGCCGTTGAGGACGGCGTCGGCGGCCTTGCGGCGGATGGGCTCTGGCCCCAGATCATCGGGGAAGCCCTGGCCGAGGTTGATCCCGCCGAGGCTGCGAGCCAGGCCCGACATCTCCTCGAAGATGGTGGTCGGCAGGTTTGAGAAAATCGGATTGGCCATCGCCCCGGACTTTGGCCCCAGAGTCGGGCGAGCGCCACGGTCGGGAGGTCAGGATGGAGATTGTCGAGTTCGAAGCCGAGCACGCCGAGGCGTTCCGGACGCTGAACGAGGCGTGGATTTCGCGGCACTTCACCCTGGAGCCGAAGGACCGCGAGGTCCTGAACGATCCTCAGGGCAAGATCATCGCCAGGGGCGGGCGCATCTTCATGGCGATGAAGGAGGGCGTGGCCGTCGGCTGCGTCGCCCTCATCAAGATGGCGGACGGCGGCTATGAGGTCGCCAAGATGACCGTGTCGGAAGACCAGCGCGGCTCCGGCCTTGGCCGACGGTTGATGGAGCGCTGCATCGAGGCCGGCCGGGAGGCGGGCGCGCCCAGGCTCTACCTCGAGACCAACTCGAGCCTCGGCCCGGCCCTTCGTCTGTACCGCGCGATGGGGTTCAAGGATCTTGCGCCGAGCGAGACCGAGTACGCGCGTTGCGACGTGTGGATGGAACGTCCCCTCTGACCCTGCGGGTCTTGTTGCGAACGACTCGCAATAGCGTTACGGTCGTGGCCTCAGTGAGGAGTCGGCCATGCTCGATCGCGATCCGCCCCTGCTCCACGGCGAGCGCCTGCTGATCGGCGCCATTCGCCGCTTGACGAGGCAATCCGGGTGTTCGGGCGCACTGGCGCATTTCGAGGACGCCTGCGGCTGGGCCGGGCCGGAAGCCTGCCGGATGCTGGAGGTGTTCCTGCAGCAGCTCGCTTTGTATGGCCGCCGGACGATCGCCGTCTCGCCGCCAGGGGCGGCTGCCCTCACGGGCGACGAGCGCACCATGCTCGATGTGTTCGGCTGCGCTCAGGCCGAGGCCTACGAGGCGATGGATTTGAGGCTGGCCCAGCTGCTGGACGACACCCCGCCGGCCTCGCTGGGCGCCGCTGCCTGCGTCGTCGCTGAGACCCTGGCGGCCAACGGCTGCTTCGTCGAAGCTCAGTGCTGGGAGGCCAGCACCACGCCCAGCAGCACGGCGGCCCAGTGGGCGCCGGCGGCCGCCACCACGTGGCCGTGCCAGATGGCGCGGGCGAACTTCAGGCGCTTGTTCACGTAGAAGATCACGCCCGTCGAGTAGAGCACGCCGCCGGTCACCAGCAGGACGAAGGCGTACCAGGCCAGGCTGTCGATGATCGGCTTCAGGGCGATCACCACGAGCCAGCCCAGAGCCAGATACATGGCCACCCAGAACTTCCGGTCGAGGTTCTTCAGCACCAGCTTTCCGACCGCGCCCGCCGTGGCGATCGACCACACGGCCGCCGTCATGCCCCACCCCCAGGCGCCGGGCAGGCCCAGGGTGAAGGGCGTGTACGACCCGGCGATCATCAGGAAGATGCCGGCGTGGTCCAGCCGGCGCAGCGTCGGCCGATAGCGCGGCTTGGCGAAGTTGTAGGCGGTGGAGAAGGCCAGCATCGCCACGACGCCCGCCGCATAGATCGAAACGCCGACGACCTGGCTGATCGACCCCTGAGTCACCGCGATGGTCAGCAGCACGACGCCGCCGACGAGGGCGAGCGTCAGGCCGACCACATGTACGACGAGATCAGCGCACTTGGCGGCGGGGGTCGGATAGTGGCGCGGCGGGTAGGGCTTGGGGGCGTCTGCGGTCATGGCCTGGACTCCATACGCCTCCCACGTGTCACGCGTGTGGCGGCGGCGTCCAGACCGGAGCGGTAAATTTCCGTTGCGATGTCCTACGGCGCCGCCGGATCAGTCCTCGCGGGCGCGCTTCTTCCGGAAGGACGGATTCAGCACTTCCTTGCGCAGGCGGATCGACTTCGGCGTCACCTCCACCAGCTCGTCCTCCTCGATGTAGGCGATCGCCTGCTCAAGGGTGAGGCGGCGCGGCGGCGTCAGGCGCACGGCTTCGTCCTTGCCGGAGGCGCGGACGTTGGTGAGCTGCTTGCCCTTGATCGGGTTGACGTCGAGGTCGTCGGAGCGGCTGTTCTCGCCGATGATCATGCCCTGGTAGGTCTTCTCGCCGGCGCCCACGAACATCACGCCGCGCTCTTCGAGATTCCAAAGCGCATAGGCCGCGGTCTCGCCGTCGGTGTTCGACACCAGCACGCCCTTCGGGCGGCCTTCGATGGCGCCCTTGTGCGGCTCGTAGTGGCTGAACACGCGGTTCAGCACGCCCGAGCCGCGGGTGTCGGTCAGGAATTCGCCCTGGTAGCCGATCAGCGAGCGGGAGGGGCACATCAGCTGGATGCGAGTCTTGCCGGCGCCCGACGGGCCCATGTCCTTCAGCTCGGCCTTACGGGCCGACAGCTTCTCGATGACGATGCCGGTGTACTCGTCGTCCACGTCGATCACGACGTCTTCGATGGGCTCCAGGCGCTCGCCGTTCTCGCCGGTCTGATAGACCACGCGCGGACGCGAGATGCTGAGCTCGAAGCCCTCCCGGCGCATGTTCTCGATCAGCACGCCCAGCTGCAGTTCGCCGCGGCCGGCGACCTCGTAGGCGTCGGAGCCGGGGGTTTCGGTCACGCGGATGGCTACGTTGGCCTCGGCCTCCTTGAGCAGGCGGTCGCGGATGACCCGCGACTGGACCTTGTCGCCCTCGCGGCCGGCCAGTGGGCTGTCGTTGACGCCCACGGTCATGGAGATGGTCGGCGGGTCGATCGGCTGCGCAGGCAGCGGCTCGGTCACTTCGAGGGCGCTCAGGGTGTCGGCGACGGTCGCCTTCGACATGCCGGCGATTGCGACGATGTCGCCCGCCTCGGCGCCTTCGTCCACCGGCTGGCGCTTCAGGCCGCGGAAGGCCAGCACCTTAGTGATACGGCCCTGCTCGATCTGCTTGCCGTCCCGGTCCAGCGCCTTGATGGCCATGCCGGCCACGGCCTTGCCGCTCTCGATGCGGCCGGTCAGCAGGCGGCCCAGGAACGGGTCGGCCTCGATCAGCACGTTCAGCATGCGGAACGGCTTGTCCTTGTTCGCTTCGACAGCCGGCGGCGGCACGTGGTCGACGATCAGGTCGAACAGCGGGGCCAGGTTGTCGGACGGCTGGTTGAGGTCCAGCGTCGCCCAGCCGTTACGGCCCGAGGCGTAGATGTGCGGGAAATCGAGCTGTTCGTCGGTCGCGCCGATGGCCGAGAACAGGTCGATGGTCTCGAGGTGAACGCGGTCGGGATCGGCGTGGGCGCGGTCGACCTTGTTGATGCAGAGGATGGGCTTCAGGCCCATCTTCAGCGCCTTGGTCAGCACGAACTTGGTCTGCGGCATGACGCCTTCCTCGGCGTCGACCAGCAGGACGCAGCCGTCCACCATGCCGAGGATCCGCTCCACCTCCCCGCCGAAGTCGGCGTGGCCGGGCGTGTCGATGATGTTGATCCGGGTCTCGCCGGCCTTCCCGTTCCACAGCACCGAGGTGCACTTGGCGAGGATGGTGATGCCCCGCTCGCGCTCCTGGTCGTTGGAGTCCATGGCGCGTTCGACCGTCGCCTCGTTGGCGCGGAAGACGCCCGATTGGGCGAGGAGCTGGTCGACGAGCGTGGTCTTGCCGTGGTCGACGTGGGCGATGATGGCGATGTTGCGGAGCGACATGAAACGGGGTTCTGACGGCTGGAGTGGCGCGCCTTCTAGGGGAGAGCGGGCCGCGCCGCCAGCAAGAACTGCCCAGACGCGACGCCATGACGTCCAAAACGATCGTGCGGCGCTGCCCGGCGCGAAGGTGAGACGCCGCTGATCTTGGCCGTGGTAAGGGGCAGGAAATTCGCATTTCCCGCTGAGACGAGCAATCTGATGCTCCGTGCGCTTGCATTTTTGTGCAGTGCAGCGTATGTAGAGCTTGTTAGGCGTCGCTGACGCCTTTGCCCTTCCTGGGCGTTTCCTCCCTATTGAACTGCCGCGCCTTCGGGCGCGGCTTTTTTTTAGGCCGCCTTCAGCGCCGACCAGTCGGCGGCGGCGAGCGTGCGCGTGAGCTGCTCGATATGCGCCTTCAGACCGGCGAAGCCATGGGTTGGGGCGAGCGTGGCCTCGTCGAGGTAGAGAGCGCGGTTCAGTTCGATCTGCAGCGCGTGGGTCCGGCGGGCGGGTCGGCCGTAGTGCTCGGTGGTGTAGCCGCCCGCATAGGGCGTATTGCGCGTCACCCGATAGCCGAAGGTCTCCAGTTCCCGCTCCACCCGGGTCGGCAGCACGCCGGCGCAGGCTGCGCCGAAGCGGTCGCCGAGCACGATGTCGCAGGGCCTATCGCGCCCGCCCGCCTTGGCGGCTGCGGCGGGCATGGAATGCCAGTCGACCAGGATGGCGACCCCGTGAGCCGCCTGCGCTTCCGCAAGCAACGCCTCAAGCGCACGATGATAGGGCTGGTGGGCGTTCTCGATCCGCTGGCGCGCCTCCGCGAAGGTCAGCTTGCGCCGGTAGATCTCCTGGCCTTCGGAAACCACGCGGGCGATGGCGCCCAAGCCGGCGGCCACGCGCGCGGTCCGCGCTCGGGCGAACTCCGGCAACTCGTCGGCGAACATGTTGGGGTCGAGTTCGAAGGGCTCGCGGTTGAGGTCGATGTAGGCCCGCGCATAGCTCGCGGTCAGCACGGCCGCGCCGAACTCAGGGGCCGCGGCGATCAGGTCATCGACCAGGGCGTCCTCTGAACGGCGGATGCTGACCGCGTCCAGGGCGGCGGCCGACATCATGTCTTCAGGGTACAGCCGACCCGAATGGGGCGAGGCGAACACCAGCGGCGTCGGAGGCGGCGCGCCCTCGGGCGCCGCACGGCGCAGCGTATAGGCCGCCGCGGCCGTTGCGGACGGTTCGGCGTCGCCGAGGCGCTCCCAGGCATTCATCGTTCGCATAGAACGCCGAGCGACCGGACGGGTCAAAGGGTTCATCGCGAGTTTACGCTTGAGCGGGTATGGTGGTCGTTCCCAGCCCAGCCGACTGTCCCAATGCCTCGCATCCTCCTTGCTGAAGACGACGACTCCCTGCGCGGCTTCCTCGCGCGCGCGCTCGAGCGCGCCGGTTACGAGGTGACGGCCTGCGCCGACGGAGACGAGGCGGCCACCTATCTCGACGAACCGTGGGACCTGCTGCTCACGGACATCGTCATGCCGGGGCTCGACGGCATCGAGGTTGCGCGTCAGGCGGCGGCCAAGCACCCGGGTCTGCGGATCATGTTCATCACCGGCTTCGCCGCCGTGGCGCTCGCCGCCGGCGAGAAGGCCCCGGCTGGCTCGAAGGTGCTGTCCAAGCCCATCCACCTCCGGGAAATCGTCACGGAAGTGGATCGGATGATCGCGGCCTAAGGGTCGCGCTTGCCAGCGGGCGGGCGCATGGGTATATCCCGCGCCTCCCGACGTACGGATATGGACGCGTAGCTCAGCGGGAGAGCACTACGTTGACATCGTAGGGGTCGCTGGTTCAATCCCAGCCGCGTCCACCATCCCCTCCTGAAAAACCGAAACGTCAGCCGCTCAGGCGCCGCTTAGGGCCGCCGGTCAGGCGAGCCCCTTCTGCGGGTTGATGAGGTACTTCTCGCCCGTGGCGCGACGGGCGTAGGCGCGAAGGACCTCCGGATCCAGCGCCTCGGCCAGGCCGATCTCGGCGGTGTAGTGGCTGGCGAAGGTGGTCTTGAGTTCGGCGGCGACACGCTCGCGCAGCTTCTGCGCCGCCTGCGGCCCGATCTTCGCCAGGAAAGGCGTCAGCAGGAAGCCGTTCACGCCCCAGGAGAAGCCGAAGCTGCGGACCAGCTCGGTCGGCCCGGTGTCGAGCGCGCCATAGATGTAGAGCTGCTTGAAGGTGTTGGAGCCATAGCGGCTGTAGGCGGCGCCGCGGCTGGCGGCCGCCTCCATCGCCGTCAGGATCTGGCTGCCGATACGGCCGCCGCCGATGGCGTCGAAGGCGAGCGTCGCGCCGGTCGCAGCGACCGCCTCCACCAACTTGTCGAAGAAGTCCGGCGCGCTGGAATCCACGACCCACTCCGCGCCCTGGTCACGCAGCAGCTTCTCCTGCTGGGCGCTGCGGACAACGTTCACCAGCGGCACGCCGTCCGCCTTGCAGATCCGCACCAGCATCTGGCCGAGGTTCGAGGCCGCGGCGGTGTGAACCAGGGCCTTGTGACCCTCCATCCGAAGCGTCTCGACCATGGCAAGCGCCGTCAGCGGATTGACGAAGCAGGAGGCGCCTTCGGCCGGTGTGGCGTCGGCCGGCAGCGGCAGGACGTCCGCGGCCTTCAGCAGCCGCAAGCGCGTGTACATGCCCCCGCCGATCATGGCGACCGTCCGGCCGAGCAGCGCCTGGGCCTCGGGCGAGCTGCCGGCCTTCACCACAACGCCGGCGCCCTCGTTGCCGACCGGCATCGACTGGCCCACCCGGGCGGCCAGCATTCGCATGGCGGCTGGAGGGATCGTAGCGGTCAGGATGGGGCGTTCGGCCGAGCCGGAGGCGCTGAGGGTGGACAGATCGGCAGGGCCCGTGAGCAGGCCGAGGTCCGAAGGGTTGATCGGCGAGGCCTCGACCCGCACCACGATCTCGTCGGCGCCCGGGTCCGGCACGGCGGTCTCGACCAGCGAGAGCTCCAGCGTGGCGTCCTCGCGCACCAGGGTGCGCAGTTCCAGTCCTTGATCCATCCGTCCCTCCACGGGCGGCCCCAGCCGCCTTCTGCAACGCCTGATAGGCCCTGGCGCGGCGAAGCTGAAGCCCCTTGCTGGGCAAGGTGTTGCGCGAAAGCCCAGGTGCGGAAACTACGGCTGGCAGAACGCGGAAATTTGTGTGGCGAAGCTGCAATAAATAGTCCTCACTTCCTTCACTCAGGACGCCCGCTTCAGAGGCGCCGAGGGGAGGAAACCAGATGACCAAGAGCAGATACTTCTGCAGCGGCTCCGCCGTGGCCGCAGCCCTGGCCCTGGGCGCCGCGGGGCAGGCCGCGGCCCAGAGTCAGCCGGCGAACGCCGCCCGGACGATCGACGAGGTGGTCGTCACGGCTCAGCTGCGCGAGCAGAGCCTGCAGGACGTTCCCATCGTGGTCACCTCGGTGAATGCGCAGCAGCTGCGCGACGCCGGCATCCGCGACATCAAGGACCTGACGATCGCCGCACCCGGCCTGACCGTCACCTCGACCAGCAGCGCGGCGATCACCACCGCGCGAATCCGCGGCATCGGCACCGTCGGGGACAATCCCGGCCTGGAATCCTCGGTGGGCGTGGTCATCGACGGCGTCTATCGGCCGCGGAACGGCGTCGCCTTCAGCGACCTGGGCGAACCCGAGCGGATCGAAGTGCTGAAGGGCCCGCAAGGCACGCTGTTCGGCAAGAACACGACCGCCGGCGTGATCAACATCATGACCAAGCGGCCCTCGATGACCTTCGAGGCGGATTCCGAAGCGACGATCAGCAACTATGACGGCTTCGGCGCATCCATCGGCGTGACTGGCCCCATCGTCGACGACAAGGTGGCCGCGCGCCTCTTCGTCGCGGCCCGCGAGCGCGACGGCTACTACAAGAACACCGCCCGCCCCGACATCAACGACCAGGACTTCTATACCGGCCGGCTGCAGGTCCTGTTCGAACCCACCGACGCCCTGAGGGTCAATGTGGCGATGGACTACACGCGCCGGGACGAAAGCTGCTGCGGCGCGGTCCAGATCTTCAACGGGGCCACCGCGGCGATCGTGAACGCCCTGGCGCCCGGCGGTCTCGCCAATCCGACGGACATCGACGCGTTCCGCGACTACAGCAACCGCAGCTTCAAGAAGAAGATCACCGACAAGGGCCTCTCGGTTCAGGCGGACTGGGACACGCCCTGGCTGGACGGGGCGCGCCTCACCTCCATCACCGCCTATAGGAAGTGGCGTCAGGCCGGCGGCACGGATGTCGATTGGACGTCGGCCGACATCCTCTACTCCCCCGGCTATGAAGATCCGAACCCGGGCTCGACGGCGTTCAAGACCTTCACCCAGGAAGTCCGCTACGCCGGCTCTACCGATCGGCTGAACTGGCTCGTGGGCGCCTTCTACTCCGAGGAGGACCTCGACCTGCATGTGCGGACGGTCTCCTACGGCACGCAGTTCGAGCCTTACCTGAGCGCTTTGCTCAGCAGCCAGCTCCCGCTGTTCACCGGCAGGCCCGCCAATGGCTCAACCTTCGTCGCCGGCCAGGGCCAGGACGACGACTACCATCAGAAGGAACAGGGCTTCGCGCTGTTCACCAACAACAGCTTCAAGGTGACCGAACAGCTCGAACTGACGGCGGGCCCTCGGTACACGTGGGAGGAAAAGGACCTCGAGACGTTCTGGCGCAACAGCGATGGCGGCGTGGGCTGCGCCACGGCCCTGGCGCGTGCGCAGGCGATCGGCGGGCCGGTCCCCGCCAACGGCGCGTTGATCCGTGCGGGAGGGCTTCTGGGCAGCGGACCGTACCAGCTGATCTGCGCCACGGCGGGCAATCCGCGGTTCGCGCAGGTCGGCCGCAACGTCCAAGGGCTCAAGGAAGAGAAGTTCACCGGGACGGTGAAGGCGGCCTTCCGCTTCAACGAGCAGGTGCTGGCCTATGCTTCGTACGCCCGGGGCTACAAGGCCGGAGGCTTCAACCTCGATCGCATCGCCTCGACGGTGCAGACGGTGCCGGGCCAAGCCACCGCTCCGGTGCTGGACACCAGCTTCGCGCCCGAGCTGGTGGACTCCTATGAGATCGGGGTGAAGAACACGCTCCTGAACAACTCGCTGCTGCTCAACGCGACGGTCTTCTATCAGGACTACAGCGACTTCCAGCTGAACGCCTTCAACGGGCTGGTCTTCACCGTCACGTCGGTGCCCAAGGTCGTCTCCAAGGGCGTCGATATGGATTTCCTCTGGTTCACGCCGGTCCAGGGGCTGACGCTGAACGGCGGCGTCACCTATGCCGAGACCTACTATCCGAAGAGCACGCCTGTGGCCCTCGGCGGCAACCTGCCGGGCGCGCGGCTGTCGCTGGCGCCTCTGTGGTCCGGCTCGCTGGCGGTGAGCTACGAGCGCGATCTGACCGATGACCTGACCGGCCGCATCGCGATCAACGCCAAAAGCGTGTCGTCCTATAACACCGGCTCGGACCTGAACCCGATCAAGAACCAGCCGGGCTTCACGGTGGTGAACGCTCGAGTGGCGATCGGCGCAAAAGACGAGGCCTGGAGCCTGGAGGCCTGGGCGCAGAACCTCTTCGACGAGGTCTACTACCAGGTGGCCTACGACGCGCCGTTCCAGCCTGGCTCGTTCAACGCCTTCCTGGGCCAACCCCGGACCTATGGGCTGACCTTGCGCTTCAGCTACTGACGCGCCCGGTCATTCGTGGAGGCGCCGCCGGACGATCCGGCGGCGCTCTCTTTGGCCGAGCTCCTAGGGCTTGGCCTTGGGCGGCAGGGCCGCGACCTCCTCGGGAGTCAGTTTGCGGATGTTGCGAACGGTGCAGCGCTGCGGCCCAATGGAGGACGGGACGATCAGATCGGCGTCCAGGCCGCTGCAGATCGAAGAGCCGCCGCGTGAGACGATGGCGATCCGCTGCGTCCAGTCGATCTCGGGACACGTGCCGAACAGCTCCATGCGGTAGATGTCCTTCACCCCCACGCGGACGTTGACGACGCGATCGCCCTCGGCGGCGAAGTTGTTGACCTGCCGCGCCCAGAAGCACTGGCGTTTGGGCTTGGCCGCGTCCGCGACGGGGGACTTGGCGACCGCAGCGGGTGCGGTCGTGAGGCTCAGCGCTGCAAGGCCGAGGACGGCGGCGGCGACGTTGACGGCGATCTTCATGTCTCGGTTCCTGGCGGAATGTCCCCCGAGCAGCGGGAGTATAGGCGGCCTGCGACGCCTACGGAACCTCAGGGCTGCGGAAGCGCGCCGGATCGATCAGGACCTGCGCCTCGGCGGTCAGTGGCGAGGGCGCGCCCATCGCGAGCGCCGCCACGTGTTCGGCCAGCAGCGGCGCCATCGAGAACCCCCGCGAGCCGAAGCCGGTCAGGGCGAAGACGCCCGGCGTCGCCGCCGGTCCCGCGATGGGCAGCCGGTCTCGCGTGGCGGCCCGGACGGCCGCGCGACCCTCGAGCGGCGCGTGGGCCAACCGGCCGGCCAGGCCGGGCAGGGCTCGCCCAAGGGTGGCGAGGTTCCGGGCGTGGTCGTCCGGGCGAAGTCCAGTCTCCACGTCATCCCGATCATGCGTCGCGCCGAAGAGCACTCCGTCGCGCGTCGGCACGACATAGCCGCCCCAGGCCGCCGCGGCCGTCCACGGCACGCCGGCGGCCCAGCTGGCCTGGCCTCGGACGGGCTGCAGGGAAAGGCCATCCAAAAGCTCTCGGGCCCCGAGACCGGCAGCGACGATCACGGCGTCGGCGTCCAGGGCCTTCACGTCCGCCACCGCACCGCGCTCCATCGGCCCCAGCCACGCTTCGAGGACGCGGGCCGGCTCCACGACCAGCGCCGAGCGCTGGTCCAGCGCGGATGGAGCCGGCTCCGAGAGGCGGGCGGTGGCCTGTTCCGAGGTGAGCAGATTGAGGCTTCCCGGCTCGAACAGGTCGGAGCTTGCGATCTTGGCGAACCGCGCCGGATCTCTATCCATCATGGCGAGCTGGAGGACGCCGGTCGTCACGATCGCCTCGGGAAGCTCGCCGTAAAGCGCGACGGCCCGCGCGAAGGCCCGGGCGAAGAGCCTGGCCGGAGCGGCGAGGCCTGCGTCGAGCCTCGGTGTGACGAGCGCGGCCGGATTTCCGGAGCCGCCGGAGCCCGGGGCCTCGGCCTCGAGCACCACGGCCTCGCCGCCCAGGGCGCGGACGGCGCGCGCCGCGGCCGCCCCGGCGACGCCGGCGCCGATGATCGCGACGCGGCGGGCGTCGGCCTCTCGGGCCTGCCCCGGCAGCCGCGCTTCCAGTCGCTCGCGCTTTCGGCCGAACCCTGGACGCTTCTCGACCTCGAACCCCGCGGCCGCGAGGCCTCGGCGCACCTGGCCGGCGACGGTGAACGTCGCGGCGCGGGCCCCGGGCGCCGACCGGGCGCCGACGAGCGCCAGCACCTCGTCGGACCACATCTGCGGATTGAGGGCGGGCGAGAAGCCATCGAGGAACCAGGCGTCCGCGCGCCCGGTCCAGCCGGACAGGGCCTCGGTCACGTCGCCCACGGATACATCGACCACCGCGGCGAAGTCCGGCAGCTCCATGCGGTGGATCCCGCCGGCGCGCCCGGGCCAGCGCGAGGCGAGCGCCTTCGCCACGTCCGCCAGTTCGGGCCATCCCGCCAGAGCGCGGGCGGCCTCCTCGGCCGAGATCGGATAGCCCTCGACCGTGAAGACGTGCAGGCGGCCTTCGGCGGGCCGCGTCCGCCGCCAGAGCTCCAGGAGCGCGGCGATGTTGAGCCCCGTGCCAAAGCCGAGCTCGCCCACCACGAACCGGCGGCGACCGGCCCAGCCTCCAGGCAGACCGCAGCCCTCGAGAAACACCGCGCGCGTCTCGGCCAGGCCGTCCTCGGCGGAGAAGTAGACGTCGCCGAACAGCCGCGAGCGGGGCTGGCCTTCGTCCGTCCAGTCGAGCGGGCTACGGGTCATAGGACGCGTCTTCGGGCGTGAAAGAGGGCCGCCGGCCAGCGGCGACCCTCGTTCTCAGGCCAAACGCATGGAGAGGCTTAGTGCTTCTCGGCGGGAGCTTCGGCGGCCGGCGGCGTCGTGGGCGCCTCGCCCGCCGGAACGGCGTCCGTCGGCTCGGTCGTCGACGTGTCGCCCGCCGCCTGGGCGGCGTCGGCCACGGCGGCCTCCATGGCGGCGGTAGCGTCGGCCGGCGTGGCGGCCGCATCGGTGGTCGCAGGCGCCGCCTCGTGCGCCTCTTCCGACTTCGAGCAGGCGGCGACGGCCAGGGCGGCCACGGCGGCGCCGGCCACGATGAGCTTGCGCAGGATTTCGTTGGTCATGGACCTCTTCCTCTCTCGATGCCGAGCGGGCGCGGACCCGCGCGGTGGGGCTTACGAGTAAGCCGCGCCGCCGCTTCGGAGCAAGGCGAGGCCTAGGCTTCGTTCGGGATGTTGGAGAGCGCTTCTTCCAGCTCGAGGAAGCTGGGCTGGGCTCCGGACGGCACGTTGCCGCGGCCGATCTCGACGGAGATCTGGGCGGCGTTGCCGTGCAGATGCGCGACCAGCACCGACTGGATGATCCGGTAGAAGGCGCCTTCTTCCTCGGTGACTTCCTTCATCCGGCTGGCGAACGGGCCCACCAGGCCATAGGCCAGGAACACGCCCATGAAGGTGCCGACGAGCGCCGAGCCGATCATCTCGCCGAGGATCTCCGGCGGCTCGGTGATGGCGCCCATCGTCTTGATGACGCCCAGCACGGCCGCCACGATGCCCAGGGCGGGCAGGGCGTCGGCGAGGTTCTGCAGGGCGTGGCTGGGGGCCAGCGCCTCGTGATGGTGCTTCTCGAGCTGCTTCTCCATCGCGTCCTCGACCTGGTGGGGATCCTCCAGGTTCATGGTCATCATCCGCAGCGTGTCGCAGATGAAGTCGATGGCGAAGTGGTCCTTCATGATCTTCGGGAAGCGGGTGAAGATCGAGCTCTCGGCCGGATTTTCGATGTGGCTCTCGAGGGCGATGACGCCCTTGGACTTCATCGTCTTGGTCAGCAGGAACAGCAGGCTGAGCAGGTCGCGGTAGTCGGCCGCCTTCCACTTCGGCCCGGAGAAGATCTTTCCGAAGCCGCCTGCGGTGCCCTTGATCACCGGCATCGAGTTGGCGATCAGGAAGCTCGCCACGCCCGCGCCGCCGATGGCCATCATCTCGTGCGGGAGCGCATGGAGGATCACCCCCATGTTGCCGCCCGAAATGATGTAGCTGCCGAACACGAGCGCGAACAGCAGCACGATACCGACGATCTGGAACATGGGCTCCCCCGGAAGCAGGCGGAAGCATCGCCATTAATGCTTAATGTGTTGTGAGCGTCCGGCGGCGTTTGGGGTTTGCGGCGGCGGGCTTCGGGCGTAAGCCGGCAGCGATGCCCAGCTCCGCGTCCACGGGAGACGGCCTGTCGCGCCGGCCCTTCACAATCATCTTCTGCGTGTCGTTGGCGACGGCGCTCGGCAACACGGGCCTGATCTCGGTGCTTCCGGCCATCGGCCGCTCGATCGGCATCCCCGATCCGATGGTGGCGGCGATCTTTTCGCTGTCGGCGGTGCTCTGGGCCGTCTCGTCGCCCTGGTGGGCCAGGGCCTCGGATCGCTACGGCCGCAAGCCGCTGATGATGGTCGGCCTGTCGGGCTTCATGGTCTCGATGGCGCTGTGCGGGGTGGTGGTGAGCGCAGGTCTGCGCCACTGGGCCACTCCGATGGTGATCTTCGCCCTCTTCCTGCTGGCGCGGGCGCTGTTCGGGCTGTTCGGTGCGGCGTCGAACCCCGCGACCCAGGCCTACGTCGCCGAGCGGACGCCGCTGGACAAGCGCACCCAGGCGATGGCCAGCCTAGCGGGCGCGTTCGGCCTCGGAACCGTCATCGGGCCCTTCCTCGCGCCGCTCTTCGTGTATCCGGTCGTGGGTCTGGCCGGACCGCTCTTCACCTTCGCCCTGATCGCCGCGGCCATGCTGTTCGTGGTCTGGCGCTACCTGCCCGAAACGCCTGTCGCCGAGGACGCGCGCCGCCCGCGCCGCCCCGTGGTGGCGGGCGCGCGGAAGGAGAAGGCGATGTGGCGCGATCCGCGAATCAAGCCGTTCCTGATCTACGGCTTCATCGTCGCGACCTGCCAGACGGCCCAGGCTCAGACGCTGGGCTTCCTGATCATCGACAAGCTGGGGATGTCGCCCACCGAGGCGCAGTACTTCATCGCCATCGCCATGATGTTCGGCGCCGTGGCCGGGCTGCTCGCCCAGTGGGGCATCATCCGCATGTTCCAGATGACCCCGCGCCAGCTGCTGCGCTGGGGGGTGGCCGTGGCGGCCGCGGGCAACCTCATCGTGGCGCTCTCGCCCGACTACTACGTGGTGGTGGCCGGCTATGCGATCTCCAGCCTGGGGTTCGGCTTCGCCCGGCCGGGCTTCACGGCGGGCTCCTCGATCGCCGTCGGCAACGACGAACAGGCCCGGGTGGCGGGCGCCATCGCCGCGGTGAACGGCATCAACGTGGTGCTCGCGCCGTTGTTCGTCTGGCTCTACGAGCACGTGGGGCCGGCTCCGTTCCTGCTGAACGCAAGCCTGATGGGCGCGATGCTGATCTACGCCTTCCGCAACACCCAGCTTAGGAACGCCGATCCGCAGCCCGCGAGCCGGGAGGCGGCCGCGGCGGCCACGCTCGAGAAGAGCGACGAGGGCGGCGTCTAGCCGGGCCCCGCTTCGGCCTTCAGCTTCTGCACCATCTCTGGCGACAGATAGCCGTCGGCGACCAAACCGCGGGCCTTCTGCCAGTTGCGCAAGGCGGTGCGGGTGTTCATTCCCACGACGCCGTCAGGATTGCCGGCGTTGAAGCCCAGGGCGTTCAAAGCCCGCTGCGCGGTCATGCGGTCAACCAGAGACAGCGGCTGCTCCTGCGGCCAGGGGCGGACCACGCCGTCCAAGCCGGAGAACCGGTCGGCCAGCATGCCGACGCCGAGCGCGTAGGCGAGGCTGTTGTTGTACTTGCGGATCGCGAAATGGTTGGGGAACAGGAGGAATAGCGGCCCGCGCGCGCCGGCCGGCGCGACGAGCTGGGCCTGCGCCGCCAGGTCCGCCTCGGCCCAGGGCAGGCCGTCGGCGCGCCGAACGCCGAGCTCGGCCCACTGGACGGGGGTCAGCCTGGGGCCCTCGGTCTGGCCAAAGTCGAAGCCGGACGGAACCGTCACTTCGCGGGCCCAGCTCTGGCCGCGCACCCAGCCGCCCTTGGCGAGCAGGTTGGCGGCCGAGGCCAGGGCGTCGCCGCGCGAGGCCCAGATGTCGCGCTTGCCGTCGCCGTCGAAATCCACGGCGGTCGTGAGGAAGGTGCTCGGGATGAACTGGGTCTGGCCCATGGCGCCGGCCCAGGAGCCCTTCAGACGCGAGCGCGGATGCTCGCCTGACTGGATGATCTTCAAGGCGGCGATCAGCTCGCCCTCGGCCCAGGCGCGACGGCGGCCCTGGGCGGCCAGGGTGGCCACCGAGCGGATCACGTCCATGTCGCCCTGGATGGCCCCGAAGCCGCTCTCCAGCGCCCAGACGCCCAGCAGGATCTCCCGCGGCACGCCGTAACGCGCCTCGATGGCGTCGAACTCGGTCATCTCGGTCCGGCGCCGCTGACCGATCGCGGCCCGATTGCTGGTGATGACGCCCTTCAGATATTCGCTGACAGGCTTGGAGAACTCGGGCTGACGGCTATCGAGGCCGGCCACGCGGGGATCTGGCGTCAAGCCGGCCATCTCGCGCTGCAGGACGTCAGCGCGGATGCCGGCGGCAAGCGCCCGGCCCTGAAACTCGGCGGCCCAGGCGTCGAAGATCATGTCGCCGGACGCGGTCGGCGGCGTGACAGGCGCGGCTGCCGCCGGCGGCGGCGCTTCCGCGGGCGCCGGCACGGCGGCGACGGGCGGCGGAGCGGGTCTCGGCGGGCTGGCGCATCCGGCGAGGACGTAGAGGGCGAGAAGCAGGCGGCGACGCATCATCCGATATCTATGGCTTGCTGACTCGGGACCCAATCACAACGCCGTCAGGTTGACGAAAGGCGTATGCCCCCGTATATGCGCGCCCTCTTGTCGAAACCGGGGCGACGACGCCCCCACAGCTGTACACGGTCATGAAGGTCAGAAGCTCGCTCAAGTCGCTCAAGACGCGTCACCGCGACTGCAAGCTCGTGCGCCGCAAGGGCCGGGTGTACATCATCAACAAGACCGACCCGCGGTTTAAGGCCAAGCAGGGCTAACGACGCAGACCTGCCGAAGGCGGCGGTTCCGCGACTTCGGCATCCGCGCACGCTTTAACGCGAAGATCTTCCGGGAACCGGCCGAGCTCGACCGGTTCCTTTTGCATGTGCGCGCCATGGAGCGGCGCACGACGCCGGCGTGCCCCCGATGGGCGCCGGCCGCGCTCAGCCCCGCTCTCCTTCAGCAGAAGCCAAGCGCCACGGCGCCGGCCGCGATCATCCCGGCGCCCAGAAGGCCGCGCGGGGTGAACGGCTCGCGCAGGAAGATCGCCCCGATCACGGCGGCGAACAGGATGCTGGTCTCGCGCAGCGCCGAGACCTGTCCCATCGGGCTCAGGCTCATGGCCCAGAGCACGACGCCGTAGGCCAGCACCGAGATCGCCGCGCCGACGGCCACGCGCAGGAGGTTCACGTCGAGCGCCAGGGTGGGCCAACGGCGGCGGAGCAGCAGGTAGACGAACGGCATCGGCGCGCCTTGGGCGACCGCCTGCCACGCCGCATAGCCGATAGGCGAGCCCGACAGCCGAACGCCCAAGCCGTCGATCACCATGTAGCTGGCGATCGCCGCGCCGGTGGCGACGGCGGAGGCGGCGGTGCGAAGGTCCGGCCGGCCCTTGCCGAAGGTGAGGGTGGTGATGCCGGTGGAAACGAGGCCGACGCCGGCCAGGCCCAGCGGGGTCAGGCGCTCGCCGGCGAACAGCGCAGCGCCCAAGGTGACCAGCAGCGGGGCCGTGCCGCGCGCGATCGGATAGACCTGCGCCAGGTGACCGTCGCGGTAGGATCTCACCAGCAGCAGGCAGTAGGCGATCTGCACCGCCCCCGAGGCCGCCACGTAGGGCCAGCTCTCCGGCGAAGGCCTCGGCGCGAGCAGCGCCACCGGCAGGGCGATGAGCGCGCAGAGGCTGCTCATCACGGCGATGAACTTCAGGCGGTCGGCGTCCGAGCGCAGCAGGGCGTTCCACGACGCGTGCAGCAGCGCCGAGCCCAGCACCAAGGCGATCACGAGCGTCGACATGGCTCCCCCCGAGGCTGAGCCGCATCAGGCGTCGCGGCCGCGCGTCACCCGCCGTTGCGGACCAGTTCGAAGAACTCCTGGCGGGTGCGCGGATCGTCGCGGACTTCGCCCAGGAGGTGGCTTGTGGTGAGCCTGGAGCCTGGGGTGTTCACGCCGCGCATGGTCATGCACGAGTGCTCGGAAACGATGACCACGCCGACGCCCTTCGGATCGAGGATGTCCTGGATCGCCTCGGCGATCTCGGCTGTCAGCTTCTCCTGGATCTGCAGGCGGCGGGCGAAGCCGTGGACGACGCGGGCCAGCTTGGAGATGCCGACCACGCGGTTACGCGGAAGATAGCCGACATGGGCCTTGCCGAGGAACGGCAGCATGTGGTGCTCGCAGAAGCTCACAACGCGGATGTCCTTCAGGACCACCAGCTCGTCATAGCCCCCGACCTCGTCGAAGGTGCGCTCGAGATACTCGCGTGGGTCGCTCTCATAGCCCGAGAACAGCTCCTTGTAGGACTTCACCACGCGCTTGGGCGTATCCAGCAGGCCCTCGCGGTCGGGATCGTCGCCCGCCCATTCGATGAGCGTGCGCACCGCGGCCAGCGCTTCCTCTTCGCTGGGCCGGCGTTTGCCGTCGGACATGTCAGATCCCTCCGCGTCGATGCGTCTCAACGGCTAGCTTCTAGTCGAGGTTCATGGCCGCATGACAGTCCCTTCGCGGGCCGCTAAACACCGCGCCTTCCCTGTCGCCACCCACTTGAGATAGAGCTTTGCCATGGCCGACGACGCTTCCGCTCACTCCGACATCCTGAACGCCACGGCGCAGGGGCAGCTGAAGAGCATCATCGAGCGCGTCGAGCGCCTCGAGCAGGAGAAGGCCGAGATCGCCGAGCAGGTGAAGGAAGTCCTGGCCGAGGCCAAGGGCAACGGCTTCGACGTCAAGATCATCCGCAAGGTGATCCGCATCCGGAAGCAGGACCGCGCCAAGCGCCAGGAGGAAGAAGCGATCCTCGACCTTTATCTCTCCGCGATCGGAGAGATTTGAAGCGCAAGGCGCCCCTCTCGCCCTTCGAGGCCCAGAGGGCCGCCGCCAAGCGCGCCGCCCTGAACGCGCTGAAACGCGCCCGCCGGACCGCGGAAAAGGCGGGCGTGGAGCTCTCCGACTGGGAGGGCGAATTCCTGGGCAGCGTCGTCGACCGGGTGAAGACCTACGGCCGCGCCTTCGGCGACCCGGAGAAGGGCGCGCCGGGCCAGGCGCTCTCCGTCATGCAGACCGCCAAGCTCAAGGAGATCGCCGCCAAGGCGAAGGGCGAGAAGAAGGGCCTCCAGAGGAAGCCCTTCAGGCGGAAATCGGACGACTAGGCCGCGGCTTCGTCGCTTTCGGCGCTGTTGATCAGGCCTTCCAGTCCGTTTTCGCGGACCTTGCGGTAGAGCGTCGAGCGGCCGATGCCGAGCCTGCGGGCCACTTCACTCATGTGGCCGGCATAGACCTCGATGGCGTGCTGGATGAGGTCGCGCTCGATCTCGTCCAACGGACGGATGTGCCCCTTATGGTCGAGGATGCGGACCGGGCTTTCCGGCATCGGCAGGGCGGCGGCCAGTTCGGCGGCCGATGGCACCGGCAGCGGGGCCGCGTCGGGCGCAGGCGCGGCGATGCCCGAGATGGCCGGAAAGTCGTGCGGCTGCAGATAGGGCGCGTCGGCGAGCACGATGGCCCGATAGACGGCGTTCTCCAGCTGGCGGACGTTGCCCGGCCAGTCGAAGGCGGTCAGGCAGGCCAGGGTGTCGGGCGAGGCGCCGACCACGGCCTTGCCTTCCTCGACGTTGAAGCGGCGGACGAAGCAATCGACGAGGGCGGGAATGTCCTCCTTCCGCTCGCGCAGGGACGGCGCCTCGATCGGGAAGACGTTCAGCCGATAGTAGAGGTCCTCGCGGAAGCGGCCTTCGGTGACCGCGTTCGACAGGTCGCGGTTGGTGGCCGAGACGATGCGGACGTCCACCTTGATCGAGCGTTTCGAGCCGATCGGATCGATCTCGCTCTCCTGCAAGGCGCGCAGCAGCTTGACCTGCACGTCGAGGGGCAGCTCGCCGACCTCATCGAGGAACAGCGTGCCGCCGTTGGCCTCCTGAAACTTGCCCAGGTGCTTGTCGGTGGCGCCCGTGAAGCTGCCCTTCTCGTGGCCGAACAGGATCGACTCCACGAGGTTCTCGGGAATGGCGCCGCAGTTCACGGCGACGAAGGGCTTGCCGGCGCGGTCGGACGAGCCGTGCACGGCGCGGGCTATGACCTCCTTACCGACGCCGCTTTCGCCGGTGATCAGGATCGGGATGCCCGACTTCGCCGCCCGTTCGCCCAGTCGCTTGACCATGGTCATAGCCGGCGAGGCGCCGATCAGGTCGTCGAAGGTGGTGCGGCCGCTGGTGTGCTTCTTCAGGCGATCGACCTCGCCCTTCAGCGCGCCCATCGAGAGCGCGTTGCGGATCGAGACGATGATGCGCTCGGGCGCGGCCGGCTTGACGAAGAAGTCGGTGGCGCCGGCCTGCATGGCCTGGACGACGGTGTCGATGCCGCCGGTCGCGGTGACCACGATCACCGGCTGGTTGAAGCCGCGGGCGCGCATCTCGGCCAGGGTGTCCTGGCCCGAGATGCCCGGCATCACGAGGTCCAGCAGCACCACGTCCGCGGCGCCGCCGGCCGCCAGCCGCGCGATCGCCTGGTCGCCGGACTCGGCGTGGGCGACGGCGAAGCCTTCGCGCTCCAGGACCGCCTGGATCAGGCGCCGTTGTGTCGGGTCGTCGTCGACGACCAGGACCGTTTTGGCCATTTGAAAACACCCACCGAATTGACCGGACCGCCTCGTTGGACAGCCCTCGTTGTTGTCCCTGATTGATACATCCCAGGGGTAAAGGCGGGGTTTCGGAGACCTGAGTCGGAGGTTAACGGCGGCCGCTATTCCGCAGGCGCCAGCGCAGGCGTCTTCAGGGCCATTGGCGGCAGCGCGAGCCTGGGCAGGAAGAACTGCACCAGCGGGCCGATCGCCAGGGCGTAGAGCACCGTGCCCACGCCGACCGTGCCGCCCAGCAGCCAGCCGACCGCCAGGACCGTGAGCTCGATGCCGGTCCGCACGCGGCGCAACGGCCATCCCGTGCGCCGGGCGATGCCGGTCATCAGCCCGTCGCGCGGGCCGGGGCCCAGCCCCGCGCCGATGTAGAGACCGCCGGCGAGCCCGTTCAGGAAGATGCCCAAGCCAAGGAACAGCGCCCGCAGCGGATCGCCCTCGATGTCGGGGACGATGGGCGCGGCAGCGTCCACCGCCAGCCCGATGACGATGACGTTGGCCACCGTGCCGATGCCCGGCTTCTGCTTCAGCGGGATCCACAGCAGCAGGACGAGGGCGCCAATCAGGCAGACCACGAGGCCGAACGACAGCGGCGTCTGTTCGGTGACGCCTTCGTTCAGGACGCCCCACGGTTCGAGGCCCAGGCCGGCCTCCAGCATCACGGCGATCGAAAAGCCGTAAAGCACGAGGCCGGCGAACAGCTGGGCGAGGCGGCGGGTCATCATGCGGCGAAGGTGGTTGCAACTGGCCTTTGAAAAAATAGCCAGTGGATGTAGCCTGGCCTCATGAGCCCTCGTCGCATCCGGGCCGCCTCGCTCATGCGCCTCCTTGGCGCGTGGCGCGGGGACCAAGTCGGTCCCGCCTATCGCCAGCTGGCCGACGGCCTGCGCCTGCTGATCCTGGACGGACGGCTGCCGCTGGACGTGGTGCTGCCGGGGGAGCGCGAACTGGCCCACGCGCTGGAGGTCAGCCGCACGACCGTGACGGGCGCCTTCACTCGCCTGCGCGAGCAGGGCTTCCTGCAGAGCCGCCAGGGCGCGGGCGCGCGGACCCGGCTGCCGACAGGTCCGGGTCACCGCGATTCCGGTCCGCTGATCCGGCCGAGTGAGCCGGGGGTCCTCGATCTGACGGCTGCGGCCCTTCCGGCCGGGGATTTCGTTCACCAGGCCTACGCCAAGGCCATAGAGGCGCTTCCGGCCCATCTGCCGCACCACGGCTACGAGCCCGTGGGCCTGCCCGTGCTGCGCGAGGCCATCGCCGCCCGCTATAGCCGCCGCGGCCTGCCGACGAGGCCCGATCAGGTTCTGGTCACCCACGGCGCCCAGCATGCCTGGGCGCTGATGCTGCGCCTGCTGGCCGGGCCGGGCGACCGGGTCGTCATCGACCACCCGACCTATCCGAACGCCATCGACGCCATCTTGCGCTCGTCGTGCCGGCCGGTGCCGGTGAGCCTGCCGCAGGACGGCTGGGACGCAGAAGGCGTGGTGGCCGCCTTCCAGCAGAGCGCGCCCCGGCTCGCGCACCTGGTGCCCGACTTCCACAATCCCACCGGCCGCTGGATGGACTTCGCCGGGCGCGAGGCCATCGCCGCCGCCGGCGTGCGCACGCGCACCGTGGTGGTCTTCGATGAGACCATGCTGGACCTGTCGCTCGACGAGCCGCGCGCGTCCTACGGCTTCGACGAGCCGCCGGGCGCGATCGTCCGCCTGGGGTCGACCGGCAAGAGCTTCTGGGGCGGCCTCCGCATTGGCTGGATCCGCGCCGAGCCCGAGATGATCGCGGCCCTGGGCCGGATGCGAGCCTCGATCGACCTGGGAACGCCCGTGCTGGAACAACTCGCCGCCGCCGCCCTGTTGCAGGACGACGAGGCGGCGCTGGCGGCTCGCCGGGCCGAGCTGCGCGAGCGCCGCGACCTGCTGGTTGCGCTGGCGGCGGAACGCCTGCCCGACTGGCGCGTGAGCCCGCCCCCCGGCGGCCTGTCGGTCTGGGCCGAATTGCCGGCCCCAGTGTCCAACGCCCTGGCCGCAACCTGCGAGCGGGACGGCGTGCGCATCGCCGCCGGCCCGAGGTTCGGCGTCGACGGCGCTTTCGAGCGGTTCGTGCGCCTGCCCTTCACCCTGCCGGCTGAGCCGATGACAGAGGCGATCGACCGCTTGGCTGCCGCGTATGGCCGCCTGCGCCCCCAGGCGGCGAACACCTCGGAGACGGCGACCCGCGCCGTAGTATGAACGCCGGCGGTGACGCGGCGGCATGCTTGCCGCCTGCGCCGACACGCGCATAGTTCTGCTCAAGGCCGAGCCAGGGAATGAGCCGGCCGTCGGGAGGGCGAGATGAAGATCATCCGGTTCGGACTGGTTGCGGCCGCGGTGCTGTCGCTGGCGGCCTGCCAGAAGGCGGGTACGGCCAATGTCGACGGCAAGCGCATTGCCGAGGCGGACGCCAACGCCGAATGGGTCTCCTACGGCAAGGGCTATTCAGAGCAGCGCTTCTCGCCCCTGGACAAGGTCAACGCCGGCAACGTGGGCCAGCTGGGCCTTGCCTGGTACGCCGAGTTCGACACCGATCGCGGCCAGGAGGCGACGCCGCTGGTCGTCGACGGGGTGCTCTACACCTCGACCGCCTGGTCCAAGGTCTTCGCCTTCAACGCCAAGACCGGCGAACTGCTCTGGAAGTTCGATCCGAAGGTGGAGGGCGCCAAGGGGTTTAACGCCTGCTGCGACGTGGTCAATCGCGGGGTCGCGGTCTGGAAGGGCAAGGTCTACGTCGGCACGATCGACGGGCGCCTGATCGCGCTCGACGCCAAGACGGGCGACCAGGTCTGGTCCGTCCAGACCACCGACACCTCCAAGCCCTACACCATCACCGGCGCGCCGCGCGTGGTGAAGGACAAGGTGCTGATCGGCAACGGCGGCGCCGAATACGGCGTTCGCGGCTACATCACGGCTTACGACGCGGCCACCGGCAAGCAGGCCTGGCGCTTCTACACCGTGCCCAATCCGACGGGCGCGCCGGACGGCGCGGCCTCGGACAAGGTGATGCGTGAGAAGGTCAACGCCACCTGGTCGGAAGGCGAATGGAAGAAGACCGGCGGCGGCGGCACGGCCTGGGATTCCATGGCCTACGACCCCGAGCTGGACCTCATCTATTTCGGCATCGGCAACGGCAATCCGTGGAACCACAAGCTGCGGTCGGGCGGCCAGGGCGACAACCTGTTCGTCTCGTCGATCCTGGCGCTGAAGCCCGACACGGGCGAGTACGTCTGGCACTATCAGACGACGCCGGGCGAGAGCTGGGACTACACCGCCACCCAGCACATCATCCTGGCCGATCTGAACATCGGCGGTCAGCCGCGTAAGGTGCTGATGCAGGCGCCGAAGAACGGCTTCTTCTACGTGATCGACCGCGCCAGCGGGAAACTGATCTCGGCCAAGAACTACACCAACATCACCTGGGCGAGCGGCGTCGACCCGAAGACCGGCCGTCCGATCGAGAACCCGGCCGCGCGCTATCAGCAGTCCTCCACCGTGCTGCAGATCCCCGGTCCGCTCGGGGCGCACAACTGGCAGCCCATGGCGTTCAACCCGAAGACGGGTCTGGTCTACATCCCCACCAACGTGACCCCGTTCGGCTATACCGACGACAAGGGTTTCGGCGTCCGGCCGGGCGCCTGGAACACGGGCGTCGATTTCCTGACCAATGCGCTGCCGACCGACGAGGCGACGCTCAAGGCCCTGACCGCCATGATCAAGGGCCAACTCGTCGCCTGGGACCCCGTGAACCAGAAGCCGGTCTGGACCGTGGATCACCCGTACTTCTGGAACGCCGGCGTGCTGTCGACGGGCGGAGGCCTGGTCTTCCAGGGCGCGGCCGAGGGCCAGTTCAGCGCCTATGACGCCGCCAACGGCAGTAAGCTGTGGAGCTATCCCACCGGCAACGGGATCATCGCCGCGCCGATGACCTACGAGCAGGACGGCGAGCAGTACGTGGCGATCATGGTGGGCGTCGGCGGCGGCGGCCAGATCTCGGCGCCGGCCTCGATGCCCCAGCGCCCGCGGCTGCCCGGTCGGCTGCTCGTGTTCAAGCTGGGCGGCAAGGCTCAGGCTCCTGCGTTCCCGACCCCACCGCAAGCGGCGCCCATCGACGTCGCGGCGATCCAGCCGTCCACGGGCGACGTGCAGCACGGCTTCGCGCTGTTCCATCAGAACTGCCAGGTCTGCCACGGGCCGAATGCCTCGGGGGCCTGGCTCCCCGACCTCAAGCGCTCGCCCATGCTGACCACGGCCGAGAACTGGAAGGGCGTGGTGATCGACGGCCTGAGCGCCCCGCGCGGCATGGCCAGCTTCGCGCGCTTCATGACGCCGAAGGACGCCGAGGACATCCGCGCCTACGTGATCAAGGAGGCGCGGACCGCCGCTGCGGCGCCGGCCACGCCCCAGGGATCGAGGGTGGCTCCCGCGCCGATCGGCTAGTTCGGCAGAACTGCCGCGAACTGCTCGGCGATCCAATCGGCCTGGGCGTCGGTCAGGATCAGCGGCGGGGCGATCCGGATGGTGTGCTCGTGGGTCTCCTTGGCGAGGAGCCCGCGGGCCTGCAGCGCCTCGCACACGCGCCGCGCGCCGCCGGCTTCCGCGTGCAGCTCGACGGCGAGCATCAGGCCGCGGCCGCGGACGTCCTTGACGCTGCCCGCCTTGATCCCGGCGAGATGGCCTTGGAGCCGTGCGCCGACCCGGGCCGCGTTCTCGACCATGCCCTCCTCGGTGAGGACCCGCAGGGCGGCGCGGGCGACCGCGCAGGCGAGTGGATTGCCGCCGAAGGTGGAGCCGTGCTCGCCCGGATGCAGCACGCCCATGACCTCGGAGTTCGAGAGCACGGCCGAGACCGGATAGAAGCCGCCGGAGAGCGCCTTGCCGATCAGGGTGAGATCGGCCTCGACGCCCTCGTGCTCCTCGGCCAGCAGCTTGCCGGTGCGGCCAAGGCCGGTCTGGATCTCGTCGAGGATCAGAATGACGTTCTGCCGCGTGCAGAGCTCTCGTGCCGCCTTCAGATAGCCGGCCGGCGGGATGATGACCCCGGCCTCGCCCTGGATCGGCTCCAGCAGCACGGCCACCGTGTTCGGCGTCACCGCCGCTTCGAGCGCCTTGGCGTCGCCGTAGGGCACGACCTTGAAGCCTGGCGCGAAGGGGCCGAAGCCGCCCCGCGACTGCGGGTCGGTGGAGAATCCGACGATGCTGATGGTGCGGCCGTGGAAGTTCTCGGACGCGACGATGATCTCGGCCTGCCCGTCGGGGACGCCCTTGACCTCATAGCCCCACTTGCGGGCCACCTTCAGCGCGCTCTCCACCGCCTCGGCGCCCGAGTTCATCGGCAGCACCTTGTGCGAGTTGGTGAGCTGGCAGAGCTCCTCGTAGAAGGCGGCGAGCTGGTCGTTGCGGAAGGCCCGCGAGGTCAGCGTCAGGCGCTGGGCCTGCTCCATCATGGCTGCGAGGATCTTCGGATGACAGTGGCCCTGGTTCACCGCCGAGTAGGCGGAAAGGCAGTCCATGTACCGGCGGCCTTCGACGTCCCAGACATGGACGCCTTCGCCGCGGGTCAGCACCACGTCCAGCGGCTTGTAGTTCTTCGCGCCGTAGAGCGCCTCAATGGCGATGTAGCTCTGGGTCAGCGTGTTCTGCAGGGCGATGTCGTTCATCGGACGAACCCCTATTCGGCGGCGAGGATGGAGGCGGCGGGGAGGCTGGTGCGGTCCAGCCGCAGCGTCATGCAGTAGGCGGCGCCGCCCGAGCGGATGAACGGCGCGAGATCCACCTCGATCAGTTCGTAGCCTCGCGAGTTCAGTTTCTGGCGCAGGGTGTCCGGGGCGCGCGCCATGATCACCGTCGATCCGAGATTGACCGCGTTGACGCACAGGGCCGCGGCCTCGTCGCTCGTGGCTTCGATGCGCTGATGCTCGGGCACGCGCTCGTGGATCGTCGCAAGCGCGTCCGCCGTGAACGCCGCCGGGTAGTAGAGCAGCTGACCGCCCGCCAGCGGGCAGAAGCAGGTGTCGAGGTGGTAGAAGGCTTCGGTGGCGAGCTGCAGCGGGACCACCTCACGGCCGAAGGTCTTGCGCACGACCGACAGGGCGCCGCGGCTGGATCGCGGGCCGTATCCGCCCCAGAAGAACCCGCGATCATGGTCCCAGATCGCATCGCCTGCGCCCTCGTGGAACAGGCCGTCGGACAGGTCGACGATCTCCCGGACATAGCCGCGGGCCTTGAGCCGCTGGAAGACGGACCGGAAGATCGCCTCCTCGCCCTGACGTTCGGGGTGGCGGAAGCGCGCGAGCAGCACCTTGCCGTTGAGCACGACAGCCGCGTTGGCGGGGAACACCAGGTCGGGCAGGCCCCTGACCGCGCCGATCACCTCGACACGGGCGCCGGCGACCTCCAGGGCCTGACGCAGCTTGGCCGAGCCGGCGCATGCGGCTGCGGCGTCGTCGGGCGTCCAGGCGTCAGGGTCCATCCACGGGTTGATGCGATAGCTGACATCGAAGCAGCCCGGGTCGGTCATGACGAAGAACGGCCGGCCATCCATGTGGAACTCCCTGCGAAGCTGGTCAGAGGAGCGTCGCTTACGGCGGCGTTAGCGAAAAGCGTCAGCTTGCATACAGATTGCTGTTCAGTTTGCGGAAACGGCAAGATAGCCTGGCGATATGATCGATGAACTCGACCGACGGCTGATCGCACTGCTGCGATCCGATTCCCGCATGCCGGCGGCGTCGCTGGCCCAGGCGCTGAAGGTGTCGCGGGGAACGGTGCAGAACCGCATCGACCGGTTGATGGCGCGCGGCGTGATCCAGGGGTTCACAATCCGAACCAAGCCGGAGCTGGAGGCCAACCGCGTCCGCGCCATGATGTGCATCGAGATCGAGGGCGAGCGGGCCGGCGCGGTGGTGAAGGCGCTGCGGGGCTTTCCCGAGGTGGACAAGGTGCACTCGACCAACGGCCGTTGGGACCTCGTCGCCGAGCTGGACGTCGAGACGCTGGCCGAATTCAGCCGGGCGCTGGACCACATCCGCGAGATCGAGGGCATAGCCTCCACCGAGACTTCGATCCTGCTGGCGACCCAGAAGGCTTGAGCCTATCTGTCGGGGCATGAACGCCCCCTTCAAGACCGAGACGCTGCCCGAGTGGCGGCTGGACGACCTGTACACCGGCCGGGACGATCCCAGGATCGCGGCGGACCTGCAGGCGGCGAGCGAGACCAACGCCAAGCTGGTGGCGATGAAGGGTCAGTTCGCGGCCGCCCGCGCCGAGCCGCGGCTGCTGGGCGAGCGGCTGGACCAGGGCGTGCAGCTCTACGAGGCGGCGACCAACGCGCTGTGGAGCGTCGGCGCCTACGCCTCGCTGGCGGCGTCCACCGCGCGCAACGATCCCGCCTGGTCGAAGTTCGAGGCCGACCTGCGCGCCAAGTCGGCCCAGATCGGCGCCGAGAGCCTGTTCTTCACGCTGGAGATCAACGAACTGGAGGACGCCGAGCTGGAGGCGGCGCTGGCGGCGCATCCGCCAGCCGGGCGTTGGCGTCCTTGGCTGCGGCGGGTGCGCTTGAGCCGTCCGCACGAGCTCTCGCCCGACCTGGAGCGGTTGCTCGTGGACCGCGGGCCGGCGGTGGCCAACTGGGTCCGGCTGTCCGACGAGACGCTGGCCGGGCTGACGGCCAAGGTCGGGCCTGAGACCCTGACCCTGTCCGAGATCCTGAACCGCATGTCCGATCCGGATGCGGCGCGGCGGAAGCAGGCCGCGCAGGCGCTGACCAAAGCGCTCGAGCAGCGGAGCGGCACGCTGGCCCTTTGCCTGAACACGCTCGCCTTCGAGAAGCAGGTGGAGGACCGCTGGCGCAAGTATCCGACCCCGGCCGCCGCGCGGCACCTGGCCAACGAGGTGGACGCCGACGCCGTGGAGGCGCTGGAAGCCGCGGTCGTCGAAGCCTACGAGGCCGTCAGCCATCGCTACTACCGGCTGAAGGCCAAGGTCCTGGGCAAGGCTGCGCTGGATCAATGGGACCGCAACGCGCCGCTGGAAGCGGGCCCGCCGAAGACCTACGCCTGGGACGAGGCGCGCGGCATGGTCCTCGAGAGCTTCGAGGCGCTGGCGCCGAAGTTCGCGGACACCGCACGGATCTTCTTCGCCCAGCCCTGGATCGACGCGCGACCGCGCGCAGGCAAGCAGTCGGGCGCCTACTCGCATCCGGTCACCGCCAACCGGCACCCGTATGTCTTCATGAACTACATGGGTGAGCGGCGAGACGTGCTGACCCTGGCGCACGAGCTGGGCCATGCCGTCCACCAGACGCTGTGCGCGCCGCTGGGCACGCTGCTGGCCGATACGCCGCTCACGCTCGCCGAGACCGCCTCGATCTTCGGCGAGGGCCTGGTGTTCGAGCGCCTGCTCGCGGAGGCGACGCCCGAGGAACGCCGTGGGCTTCTGGCCGGGAAGATCGAGGACGGGATCAACACGGTGGTCCGGCAGATCGCCTTCCACCGCTTCGAGACCCGCTTCCACGCCGCCCGCCTGCAGGGCGAGCTGTCGCCGGAGGAGATCGGCGGCCTCTGGCTGGAGGTGATGGGCGAGAGCCTGGGGCCCGCGGTGAAGCTCAACAAGGGCTACGAGCACTACTGGGCCTATGTCAGCCACTTCGTGCATGCCCCGTTCTACGTCTATGCTTACGCCTTCGGGGATCTCCTGGTGCGCGGCCTGATGGAGAAGCGCCGAGAGGATCCCCGCGCCTTCGCGCCGCTATACGAACAGCTCCTCGCCGCAGGAGGGACCAAGACGTACGTGGAGGCGCTCGCCGCCTTCGGCCTGAACCCCCGCGAAAAGGCGTTCTGGGCGGCCGGCATGAAGCAGCTCGAACGCCTGGTCGACGAGTTCGAGGCGCTCGTCTAGGCAGCCTGCTCGAAGGGCGCGAAGACGATCGGCCGCTCGTACGGCTGGTCGGCGACCTTGAGGATCTGCTTCAGCGTCCGCACGCTGATGGCGTCACCACTCATCGAGACGGCGCCGCGCTCGACGGCTTCGGCATAGCCCTCGTAGCCCATCCAGACGCGGATGAAGGTCTCGAGTTCGGCCGCGATCACCGCGTCCACGTCCTTGCCCTCGGGCGCCTTGAAGCAGACTTCCACGTCATCGGGGCGCAGGATGATCCACCAGTAGCGCCGGGTGGCGTGGGCCTTGGGCACGCCGCGGAACTCAAGCCGGACCACGATCTCGCGGTCGGGCAGGTCGCGGGGGTCGATCTGCCGCTTCATGCTCCAGACCAGCATGGTCGGGTCCATGTCCGCCGGACCGAGCCGGCCCTGGCCGTAGCGCTGTCCCCAGATCGACATCATCACGATGATGTCGCGGAACGACTCTCCCGCCCGGGTGAGGCGGTAGAGCTTGCCCTGCGCAAGCGGCTCGGTCGCCACCACGCCGGCCTCTTCCAGCTCCGTGAGCCGCTGGACCAGCAGGGCGCGCGACATCGTGCCCATGCCGAAATGGATTTCGGAGAAGCGCTTCGGTCCGAAGCACAGCTCGCGAACGATCAGCGGGGTCCACCGCTGGGCGAAGATCTCGGCCGTCTTTGCGACCGGGCAGAATTGTCCATAGCCCTTCATGCGTAAATCGTCGCTAGATGAACGTCGTTCGACAAGTTCATTCTTCGAACTGGAGCGAACTTCGCCGTTCGGGAGATAGGGGCGCCTCAAATTCGAGGACCCGACATGACAATCGCCATGACAAAGCAACCTACAGCCCCCGCCGCCTCACACGTCGACTTCGAGCGCCTGGCGCACGAGGTGGGTCCGCAACTGGCCGCCCGCGCCGCCGAATTCGACGCCGAAGACGGCTTCGTGGGCGAGAACCTGGAGGTGCTGAAGGCGCGGGGCTTCCACACCGCCGGCGTGCCGGCCGAGCTGGGCGGCGGCGGCTCGAGCCATGCCGAACTCGCCCACATGCTCCGGACCCTGGCCCGCTATTGCGGCTCCACGGCCCTGGCCCTGTCGATGCACACCCATCAGGTGGCCGTTCCGGCCTGGCGTTGGCGCCGCACGCCGGAGGCGGTCGAAGGCCTGCTGAAGCGTATCGTCGCCGAGAAGCTCACGCTGGTGTCCAGCGGCGGCTCGGACTGGCTGGACGGCTCCTGCAAGGCCGTGCCGGTGGAGGGCGGTTTCCGCATTTCCGGCCGCAAGGTCTTCGCCAGCGGCGCGCCGGACGGCGACCTGCTGATGACCATGGCCGTGCTCGACACGCCGGAAGGTCCCACGGTCCTGCACCTGCCGATCCCGCTGAAGGCCGACGGCGTCCGGATCCTCGACACCTGGCGCACGCTGGGCATGCGCGGCACCGGTTCGCACGATGTCGAGCTGGACGGCGTGTTCGTGCCCGAGGCTGCGGTGGCTGTTCGGCGGGCGGCGGGCAAGTGGCACCCGGTGATGCATACCGTCAGCCTCCTGGCTTTCCCGCTGATCTACGCCGTCTATGTGGGCCTGGCCGAGGCCGCTCGCGACAAGGCCCTGGACCTGGCCGTGGCGCGCAAGTCCTCGCCGGACGTGGAGCTGGTGATCGGCGAGATGGAGACCGAACTCGCCGCCGCGCGCCTGGCGCTCACCGACATGCTGGCCACCGCCGCCGCTGAGGAGCCCGGGCCCATCGCCACCAGCCGGATCATGATCGGGCGCACCCTCGTCGGCCGGGCGGCGATCCGCACCGTCGAAAAGGCCATGGAAGCGGCTGGCGGCGCGGGCTTCTATCGCAAGACCGGCCTTGAGCGGATCTTCCGCGACGTTCAGGCCGCCCGTTACCACCCGTTGCAGGAAAAGGCCCAGAGCCGCCTGGCCGCCCGTGTGGCGCTGGGCCTCGACATCGACGGCTGACGCGGCGCCCGGGCGCCGACCGCTTCCCTCCCGAACACCCGCCGGCGTCCGCGTACCGGGCCGTGGACGCCGCGCGTATTCCTGCGCCCGAATTCCAACCAGAAGGACCATCGAGAAATGCGAGCAGTCGTCTTCACCACCCTGGCCGCGGTCGCCGTGTTCGGCGCCGCCGCGGCCGCCGCCGACGTACCCGATCCGCGCCTGCCCATGTGGAGCGGAAGCGAAAGCGCTTGGATGCGCGCCGTCCAGCGGCGATTGGAAGGCGAGGTGGATCACAGCCGCGGCGTGGGCCAGGCGGCCACGGCCGAGGTGCGTTTCCAGCTCGGGCCGGACGGCCGGATCGCCGAGGCCGACCTCGTGACGCCGAGCGGGTCCGAGGTGCTGGACGAGCTGGCCCTTCAGGCGGTGCGGCGCACCCGCAGCCTGCCCCTCCCGCCGGAGGGCCTGACCGGCCGGCCGGTGCGGTTCCGCCTGCAGGTCACGAAGCCGGTGTCCCTGCCGCTCACCTGGTAGGCTCATGCATCCCGAGTCCCGTGGGGTGGTTGCCCCGTGCCGACGCCTCACGGGCCGCCCCGACGCCTGCCTTTCGAGATCGCTTGCCATCTTTCAAACGCTCGTTAGACCTGAGCGCACATGGCGAACGACCTGACCGAGAAGCCGAAGAGCGAGTCCTACGACGATCGTCCGTTCCATACCGACGGGCTGCCGCCGGAGGTGCGGGCGCCCCTCGCGCCGTTCAACGGCGCCGAGCCGCCGGCGCCCCGCTGGTTCAAGGACGCCATCGCCGACGAGCCCGAGCGCAGCTTCGTCGTCTCACACGGGACGAAACTCGAGCTGCTCACCTGGGGCGAGCTCGGAAAGCCTGGCCTGCTGCTGGTGCACGGCAACAGCGCGCACGCCGACTGGTGGAGCTTCATCGCCCCTTTCCTGGCCAAGGATTACCGCGTCGCCGCCTTCTCGCTGGCGGGCATGGGCGAGTCGGAATGGCGCGCGCGCTACGCCTTCGCCGACTTCGCCGGCGACGCCGAAGCCTGCGCCCGGGCGGCGGGCCTCTATGAAAGCGGCTCGAAGCCGATCTACATCGGCCACTCCTTCGGCGGCGCGCAGGTGTTCTTCGCTTCGGTTCAGAATCCGGACCAGATGCAGGCCGCCATCCTGGTGGACACCGGCTTCGGCGGTCCCCCGCCCGAGGTCCTGGAGGAGCGGAAGAAGCGGGCCGAGCAGGTCCGGAACATCCCGACTGCCGATCGACCCAGCCGCGTTTACGCCACGCTGGAGCAGGCGCTGGGGCGGTTCCGGCTGATGCCACCGCAGCCGGCGGGCAATCTGTTCGTGGCCGACTTCATTGCGCGCCGCTCCTTGAAGCGGGCGCCGCTGCCCGACGGCTCCGGCGATGGCTGGACCTGGAAGTTCGATCCGACGATGTGGGAGAAGCTCGACCGGACGAATGCGCCGTCGCACGAGCCGCCGCCGCCGATCAACGTGCCGATGGTGCACATCTATGGCGCGCAAAGCCGGATCATCGAGCGCCGCAAAGCGGGCGAGCGGAGCTTCTTCGGGGATCGCGTGCGCGAGATCGAGATCCCGGAGTCCGAGCACCACATCATGATCGACCAGCCGCTGGCCCTGGTCGCCTCGCTCCGTACGCTGCTGGCGACCTGGCCGGACTGACGGCTGGGCCGCTTGAGCCGGGCGGGCGCATCGTGTAGCACCCGGCGCGAAGACTTCTTGGAGAGCGTGCTTCCGATGGCCGGACCGGCTTCCGACTACCACCGCGGCGACATGGACATCGCCGAGCAGAACGCCACCTACAAGCTCGTCATGGGCATCACGAAGTGGGGTTCGCTGTACCTCGCTGCGGCGCTGCTCGCGCTGACCCTGTGGTTCTGCACCGAAGCCGGCTTCATGAGCGGCCTGATCGCCGCCGTCGTGGTCATCGCGCTGGGCACGCTGGTTCTGCGCGACAAGAAGGGCGGCGCGGCGCACTGACGCCGACGCCCTGCGGCAGAGCGGGCGCGATCCTTCGGACCGCCCGCCGCTCGCGCCGCCTATAGCTCACCTTAAAACGATCGTTTGAATTCTGCTGTTCGGCGGCTGGACAAGCCCCGGAACGCACCCCTATGGTCCCGCCCTACAAACAGGGGGGACATCGCGGCATGCCGGTCATCGCCGTCACCAAGGAGCGCCGCTCGGGCGAGACCCGCGTGGCTGCCGTTCCCGAGACGGTGAAGAAGCTGACCGCGGCGGGGTTCTCCGTCGTCGTCGAGGCCGGAGCCGGGCTCAGCGCATCGTTCCAGGACGCCGACTACGAGGCCGCCGGAGCGAGCCTGGCCAAGAGCGCGGCCGACGCGCTCGGCAAGGCGGACATCGTCTTCAAGGTGCGCGCGCCCGAGGCCGACGAGATCAAGGCCCTCAAGAAGGGCGCGCTCGTCGTGGCCCTGCTGAACCCCTACCAGGACAAACCGACGCTGAATGCGCTGGCCGCCCAGGGCGCCACGGCCTTCGCCATGGAGTTCGTGCCGCGGATCACCCGCGCCCAGGTGATGGACGCGCTATCGTCCCAGGCCAACCTCGCCGGATATCGCGCCGTGATCGAGGCCGCCGAGGCTTATGGCCGGGCGCTGCCGATGATGATGACGCCGGCTGGCACCATCGCGCCGGCCAAGGTCTTCGTGATGGGCGTGGGCGTCGCCGGGCTGCAGGCGATCGCCACGGCCCGGCGCCTGGGCGCGGTCGTGACCGCCACCGACGTCCGTCCCGCGACCAAGGAGCAGGTCGAGAGCCTGGGCGGCAAGTTCGTCGCCGTCGAGGACGAGGAGTTCAAGGCGGCCGAGACGTCCGGCGGCTACGCCAAGGAGATGAGCGCCGAGTACCAGGCCAAACAGGCGGCGCTGATCACCGAGCACATCAAGAAGCAGGACATCGTCATCACCACCGCGCTGATCCCGGGCCGGCCGGCGCCGAAGCTGGTCAACGCCGCCCAGGTCGCCTCGATGAAGCCCGGCTCGGTGCTCGTCGACCTGGCGGTGGAGCAGGGCGGCAACGTCGAGGGCTCCAAGGCCGGCGAGGTCGTCGAAACCGGCGGCGTCAAGATCGTCGGCTTCGCCAACCTGCCGGGCCGGATCGCCGCGGATTCCTCGGTGCTCTACGCCCGCAACCTGACTGCCTTCGCCGAGCTGCTGAAGGACAAGGAAGGCGGCTTCGTCCCCGATTACGAGGACGAGATCCTCAAGGCCGCGCTGGTCACGAAAGACGGCGCCATCGTCCACCCCGCGCTGAAGGGCTGATCCATGGAAGCCGTCGATCCGACCGTCTTTCGCCTGGCGATCTTCGTGCTCGCCATCTTCGTCGGCTACTACGTGGTCTGGAGCGTGACGCCGGCGCTGCACACGCCGCTGATGGCCGTCACCAACGCCATCTCCTCGGTGATCATCGTGGGCGCCCTGCTGGCCGCAGCGGCCTCGGGCCAGGGCGGCGAGCTCACCCAGAACGTCCTGATCTCCAAGGGCGCCGGCGCTGTCGCCGCGGCCTTCGCGGCGGTCAACATCTTCGGCGGCTTCCTCGTCACCCAGCGCATGCTGGCCATGTACAAGAAGAAGGATCGTTCGAAGTGAACGCCAACGTCGCTGCGATCCTCTACCTCGTCTCCGGCGTCCTCTTCATCCTGGCGCTGCGGGGGCTGTCCTCGCCGACCTCAAGCCAGGCGGGCAACCGCAACGGCATGATCGGCATGGCGATCGCGGTCGGAACCGCGCTCGCCACCTTGTGGACGCAAGGCGCGCTCGACGCCTTCACCCTCGCGCTGATCGTCGGCGGCGTCGCCATCGGCGGCGTCATCGGCGCGGTGATCGCCAAGCGCGTCGCCATGACCTCGATGCCGCAGCTCGTTGCGGCCTTCCACTCGCTCGTCGGCATGGCTGCCTGCCTCGTCGCGGTCGCCGCCATCCACACGCCTGAGGCCTACGGCATCGGCGAGGCGGGCCACGTGCACCTGAACTCGCTGATCGAGCTCTCGCTTGGCCTGGCCATCGGCGCCGTCACCTTCACCGGCTCGGTGATCGCCTTCGCCAAACTGAACGGCAACATGAGCGGCGCGCCGATCCTGCTGCCGGCCCGCCACCTGCTGAACATCCTGATCGCCGTGGCCATCGTGGCGCTGGTCGTCGTCCTGGTGATGAGCGGCGGCACGGCGCTGTGGGCGTTCTGGGGTATCTTCGCGCTCTCGCTGCTGATCGGCGTGACGCTGATCATCCCGATCGGCGGCGCGGACATGCCCGTGGTGGTGTCGATGCTGAACAGCTACTCGGGCTGGGCGGCGGCGGCGCTGGGCTTCACGCTCGAAAACACCACCCTGATCATCACCGGTGCGCTGGTGGGCAGCTCGGGCGCCATCCTCAGTTACATCATGTGCAAGGGGATGAACCGCAGCTTCGTCTCGGTGATCCTCGGCGGCTTCGGCACCGACGACAGCGCGGCGGCGGCCGGCGGAAAGGTCGAGACCCGGCCCGTGAAGCAGGGCTCCGCCGACGACGCGGCCTTCATCATGAAGAACGCCTCGAAGGTGATCATTGTCCCCGGCTACGGCATGGCGGTCAGCCAGGCGCAGCACGCGCTGCGCGAGATGGCCGACAAGCTGAAGGAAGAGGGCGTCGAGGTGAAGTACGCCATCCACCCGGTCGCCGGCCGCATGCCCGGGCACATGAACGTGCTGCTCGCCGAGGCCAACGTGCCCTACGACGAGGTCTTCGAGCTGGAGGACATCAACTCTGAGTTCTCGACGGCGGACGTGGCCTTCGTGATCGGCGCCAATGACGTGACCAACCCGGCCGCCAAGACCGATCCGCAGTCGCCGATCTTCGGCATGCCGATCCTGGATGTGGAAAAGGCGCGCACGGTGCTGTTCGTGAAGCGCGGCATGGCCTCTGGCTACGCCGGCGTCGAGAACGAACTCTTCTTTCGCGACAACACCATGATGCTGTTCGCCGACGCCAAGAAGATGGTCGAGGGGATCCTGAAGGGCCTCTGAGCCCGCGTGCGTCAGGCGAAGGGGTCGTCCCAGCCGAAACCCCGGCTCGCGGCCGGAATGTCGTAGACGGCGGTGTCGGGCGCGATCGTCACCAGCACGTAGCCGTCCATGACGCCGTCGCCGTCGATATCCACTTCGATGCGGACCTGCGGGCCGACCGTCGAGGGGCCGAAGCCGTTGACGTCGGGGCCGCCCGCGTCTGTAGGCGGGCTGGTCCCGCCGGCGCCGCGATCCGAGCCGCCGCCGCCGGCGGCGGGCGGAGCGAGGTTAGGCGGTTCGCTGGCCGGCGGCTCGTGACCTTCTGGCGGCGGGGGCGCGCTCAGGGGCCGACCGCTGAGCACCAGCTGGTCGCCCTCCGCGAAGCTGAAGTCCGTCACCACGCCCAGGAGCGTGTCGGCATGCCCCAGCGTCTGGGGTGCGACGATCACGAAGGTGTCGGCTCCCGCGCCACCGGTGGCCGTTACGCCCACGCCGAGCTGCAGCTGGTCCTGACCGGCCCCGCCTTCGAGGGTGTCGGCGCCGCCGCCGCCGATCAGGGTGTCGTTCCCGTCGCCGCCGACGATGCGCTCGTCGGCCGCAGACCCGGTCAGCCGGTCGTCCCCGGCCCCGCCCACGATGACCGGAACCGGCGGGCTCTCCGCCTCGGGCTGCGCCGGACGTGCGACCGCGGGCTGTTCCAGCGGCGCCTCGAGCTTCGGCGTTTCGACCGGCGCGAGCGCGGCCACGGTCTGGCCGGACGCGCCGCCTGCGGCCACCACCTCGGCGGCCATGGCGATCAGCATGGCGGCCTTCGGCTGCGCAGGATCGGAGAGCACCGCGCCCTGAATGGCGAGCTCGCGCTCCTGGGTCGGGGCCTTGATGTCGGGCGGGGGCGGCGGTGGATCGACGGCCGGCAGTTCGGGGGCGGCCGGGGTGGCCGCCTCGGCGGCGTCAGCGAATTCCACCGTCTCGTAGAAGAAGGCGGTGGCGATCACGAGCGCCAGGAAGGTCTGCGCCTGGCGGCCGCCGAGGCCGAACGGCACGACGACGGCGGAGTCGGCCTCCGCCTCGGCCTGGCTGTGCAGGCGTTCGCGCAGCGCGGCGTGCAGGTCCGCGCCCTCGCTCAGGGTGTCGTCGACGGCGGAGTGGACCACGAACTTGCCGTCGATGCGGGCGACATGGATCAGCACGTCGCCGTTCTCGTCGGTGACGACACACCACGGATCGCCGGAGTCGGTGGCGCCGAACACGGTCTCGACCCGAGGGCCGCCGGCAGCGGACAGGCGCTCGGCCAGCTCTTCCAGGCGCGCGCGTTCGGCGGCCGTCCAGTCGCCGTTGGAGCGCACTCGGGCGATGAAGGGAACGACGTCACCCATCGGGGCGGGAAGTCTCCTGGTAGGGCCGGTCAGGCGGTGGCGCGACCCTGCGCCGCCTCAGCCTCGAACAGCAGCCGGAAGAGCTCGGGTTCGTAGTAGCGGAGCAGGGTCTTGGCGAACTCGCTGGGATCAAGTCCCAGGGCCACGGCCCACGCCGCCTGCGTCTCGATGGGGAGCCGGCCCAACCCACTCTCCACCTGCGACACGAAGGTGTAGTAGCGCAGCCCCACCTTCTCCGCCAGTTCAGCCTGTGTTAGCCCGGCGGTCTCACGCGCCGCCTTCAACCAGCGGCCGGCCTGCTGACGCAGGACCTTGATCTGGGCGGCCTTGACAGGGTCGGTTGCGGGTCTCGGCATCAGGGGTCCCTTGCGGCCCTCACGGCCCTTGCAGGCGGCGCGGGAGCGGACTACTACAGTTTTTCCGAAACAAATTAGTACACAATGTATAGCCGCTCGTCACCCGGCTATCACAGCGCTCGAAAACGGGGAAGCGATGAAGCGTTTGTTCGTGTCCGCGGCGGTGCTGCCGCTGCTCCATGCTGCGGGCGCCCACGCCGAGACCAAGATCTCGACGGCGACCACCGCACCGGTCCGGACGTCCACCCTGGCAAACGGCCAGCCGGACTCCCTGCTGATCGAAGCCAATGGGTCCATCAAGCCGACCGCCTCAGGCGCTGCCGTGACGATGGACTCCGCCCATGACGTCAAGAACTCGGGCGTGATCGGCTTCACCGGCGTGAACAACGCCACGGGCGTGCTGCTGGTGGGGGGCAAGTCGGGCAACCTGACCAACGCGGCCACGATCGACCTGTCGGAAGACTACAACCCCACCGACACCGACAACGACGGCGACATCGACGGCCCGTTCGCGCAGGGCTCAGGCCGCTTCGGCATCCGGGCCACCGGGCCCGGCGTCTTTACGGGCAACGTGATCAATCAGGGCTCGATCAACATCGAGGGCAACGATTCGGCGGGCATCTCGCTGGAGACGGGCCTCACGGGATCGCTGACCAGCTCGGGCTCGATCTCGGTCGTGGGCGACCGGAGCACGGGCGTGGCCGCCACCTCGGTCAGTGGAGACGTGCGGATCACCGGAGCCGTCGCCGTGAAGGGCGAGGGCTCGACCGCCATCTCGCTGGGCGACGTGGGCGGCGGCATCGTGCTGCAGAACGGCGTCAGCGCCACCGGCTACCGTTCCACGATCCGCGTCAACGACGACGCGACGCGCGCCAAGCTGGACGCCGACGATCTGAAACAGGGCGGGGCGGCGGTCCGCATCACCGGCAGCGTCGCCAAGGGTCTGCTGCTGGACCGTCCGCCGACGGATGCGAGCGCCGACGACAAGGATGAGGACGACGACGGCGTCGAGGATTCGCTGGAGGCCACGGCGCAGATCGCCTCGTCCGGCTCTGCGCCCGCGCTGGATATCGGGGGCGCCACGGCCACAACCTTCGGCCGCGTCGGGACCGGCGAGCTCGGCTACGGCATCGTGAACCGGGGTCAGGTCGTCGCCGACGGCGTGAACGATGGGGTTTCGGCCACGGCCGTCCGCATCGGCCAGGCCGGCGGTGGGACCACGACCATCCAAGGCGGCCTCTACAACGCCAAGGCCGCCATTACGGCGAAGGCCTACGGCGCTCAGGTCACCGGCGTGCTGATGAACGCTGGCGCCTCGGTCCCCACCATTCGGAACACCGGCACGATCGCCGCCGACCAGGTGGGCGGCAAGCAGGATGCGCGGGCGATCGTCGACCTGTCCGGCAACCTCGCCTTCGTCGAGAACTCAGGCGTGATCCGCGCGACGGTCACGCCCAAGACGGGCGAGACGGCAACCGGACGCACCATCGCCATGGACCTCTCGGCGAACGCCCTGGGCTCCGTGGTGCGGCAGGCCAAGGTCGCGACCGAGGACGCGCCGCAGATCGTCGGCGACGTGCTGTTCGGCTCGGGCGCCGACCGGCTGGAGGTTCTCGGCGGCACGCTGACGGGCGCGATGAGCTTCGGCGCAGGCGCCGACACGCTGATCATCGACGGCGGGGCCACCGCTGCCGGCCGCCTGACCGACGCCGACGGCCAGCTCGCCCTCGACGTCCGGAACGGTCGCCTGACGGTCAGCAACACCGAGGCCATCTCGCTGACCGCGCTCAACGTCGGCGCCAAGGGCGTGCTGGCGGTGAGCATCGACGAGCAGGCCGGACAGGCGACGCGCTTCAACGTCGCCGGCGCGGCGGCCTTCGCCTCGGGGGCGCAGGTCGACGTGCAGCTGAAGTCGCTGGTGCGCGGCTCGCACTCGTACCAGATCCTGCAGGCCCAGAGTCTGCAGGTGGCCCAGACCGGCACGAGCCTCGCGGGCGCGCCCTACCTCTACCAGGCGGCGCTGCGCAGCGATCCGTCGGCCGGCGCGCTTTACATGGACATCCGTCCCAAGACGGCCGCCGAACTCGGCCTGAACCGCTCCGGCGGCCAGGCCTATGCCGCGGTGTTCGACTCGCTCGACACCAACGACGCCATCGAGCAGGCCTTCCTGGCCCAGACCACCCAGGCCGGTTTCCTGGACCTGTACGATCAGATGCTGCCCGACCACTCGGGGGGATCGATCATGTCGGCGGCGGCGATTTCGTCGGCGATCTCGTCGGCGACGGCGCAGCCGATGGTGATCGACCGGACGTCCGGCATGGGCGTCTGGGCGCAGGAGATCCTGTTCGAGATCCGCCGCGACCGCACCGACGCGAACGGCTTCAAGTCCCAGGGCTTCGGCCTGGCGGGCGGCGTCGACCTGCTGGGCGAGGTGAACGCGCTGGGCCTCACCGGCGCCTTCGTGGCCACCGAATACCGCGACCGCGGCGCGGCGGCCGGCGAGCAGGTCTCGATGAACGTCCTGAACGGCGGCGGCTACTGGCGCTTCGACACCGGAGGCCTGCACGCCGACGCCCGCCTGGGCCTCGGCTATGTCTGGTTCGACGGCGACCGGCGGCTGGTGGGCTCGGGCCTCGACCTGCGCAGTGAAGCGGACTGGACCGGCTGGATCGTCGACGCCCATGCCGGCGCCTCCTACACGGTGGAGATGGGCGCCTTCTACGCCCGTCCGGAACTCGCGCTCGACTACCTGCGCCTGAGCGAGAAGGGCTACACCGAAAGCGGCGGCGGCGCGGGCTTTGACCTGACCGTCGACGACCGCAAGGGCGACCTGCTCACCGGCCAGGCGGCGCTGGCCGTCGGCTTCAAGTTCGGCGACGAGGTCTACTGGGCGCCGGAACTGAAGGTGGGTTGGCGTCAGCGCCTGGCCGGCAATCCGGGCGAGACGACCGCCCGCTTCGGCGCGGACGCGCCGTTCGTGCTCGACGCGGAGCAGGTGTTCGACGGCGGCCTCGTGGCGCGTCTTGGCATTCGCGGTGGCTCGGAGAAGGTGCTCTTCGCCCTCGACGGCGGCGGCACCTTCGAAAGCGACTACAAGGAATACGACGTCAGGGCGACGGTCCGCTTCCAGTTCTAGGAGGCGCGACGCGGGTGGACTCGACTGTCGCATGACAGTCGGGTTCCGCCGCCCCCTCAACTCACCGGGCATGGTCGGCAGGCTGACGAAGATCGGTTTGTGGGACGCCCTGTTTTTGCCTAGAAGGCCCGCCAGTTAACCACGCCTTTCGCGGTTGGGTTCTGCCGAAGCTTGGCTGTCCGGGTCGGGGCGGTCCTGTCGAGATCCTCGGCGCTAGGTGGAGTTGACGTATTGACGGACCTGAGCTTGGCCCAGGACGGGCGCGCGCGGCATTGGCTGCTGGACGCCGCTCTGGGCGGGATCGCGGCGCTGGGCGCGATCACCTTGGCGCATGCGGCGCGGCCCGAAGCGCCGGCGCCGGTGCGGACGGCGATCCCCGTTTCAGCCCCCATCCCGGCGCAGCCGGAACAACCGCCGGTGCTTATCGCCTTCCGCGATCCGGTGCCGGGCCGCGTCGTCGTTTCTCCCTTCGGGCTGCGGCAGCTTCCCTGGGAGGAGGGCGGCCGGCTGCATGCCGGCGTCGACATCCAGGCCGACTTCGGAGAAGCCGTGCGCGCTGCGGCGGACGGAGTGGTGGTCGAGGCGGGCCAGAGCTCGACCTATGGCCGCTACGTCGCGCTGAAGCACGCGGAAGGCCTGACCAGCTTCTATGCGCACATGGGCGGCGTGGCGGATCACATCCGGCCCGGACTGGCGCTGAAGGCCGGCGATCCCGTAGGCAAGATCGGCTCGTCCGGGACTTCGACGGGGCCGCACCTGCACTTCGAGATCCGGGACCGTCGCGACCGGCCGCTCAATCCGACCCTGTTCCTGGGACGGGAGTTTGCCGAGGCTGACGATCTGCCGCTGCGCAAGGCGCAGCGTTTCGGCCGGACCGTCCGGGTCGCGCACGTCTCGATGATCCCCAAGAGTAAGCGGGCGCTGATGCAAGCCAAGCTCGAGCGCGAGGAAATGGCCAAGGCCGTCCGCCTCGCCGAGAAGACCGGCAATGCGCCGGCCGCCGTGGCGCTGGACGCGGCGAGCGCCGCCCGCAACGCCGTGGCCGTCGAGCGCTTCGAAGGCCTGAAGGTGCTGCCCACGAGCGAGGATGGCCGCCCGCGGGCCCAGATCTCCTCCTGATGCTCGACGCGGGGCCTGCGGGGTCGCATAGGTCGGGCATGCGGGGAGATCTCATCGACATCGGCGGCCGCCGCCTTCGCGCCGTGCGGACGGGGCCGTCCGGCGGCCCCCTCGTCGTCTGCGAGCACGGAGCCTTCGGCTGTGCGGCGGACTGGGCGGTGGTGCAGGACAAGCTGGCGGCCAAGGGCCTGCGCAGTCTGGCCTACGACCGCGCCGGCATGGGGCACTCCGAGGCGGGACCAGAGCCGCGGGACGGTCGCGCCGCCAACGCCGACCTTGCCGCGCTGCTGGACGCGGTCGGCGAGACGGCGCCCTTCGTGCTCGTCGGCCACTCGATGGGCGGACTGAGTTCGCGGCTGTTCGCCCTCAGCCGACCGGGCCGGGTTTCCGGCCTGGTGCTCGTGGACGCGGTGACGCCGGACGCCCTGGAGCTTCCCGGTGCGCCCGTCGCCGTCGCCGCCTTCGGCCAGCTCCTGCGGCTGGCCGGGTTGGCCGGAAAGTTCGGCCTCATGCGGCCGGTCTCCCTCGTCAGCGGCAACCTGATCGGACTCACCGGCGAGGCCGCGCCCGAGAAGCGGCGCATCCACGCCTCGGCAGGTCACGCCCGTTGGGCGGCGGCGGAGGTGCTGCAGTGGCCGGCGACTTCGGCGCTCGCCGGCGCGGGCGAGCTGTCAGAGGATCTGCCGGTGGCCGTCGTGACGGCCGGCGCGGCTCACACGCGCAAACCGCTCAAGGCGATACAGGAGACACCGGCTAGGCGCTCCCGGTTCGGCCACATCGACCACGTGGCGCGCTGCAACCATGCCAACCTGCTGGGCCCCCGTTACGCCGACGCCATTGTGCGCGGCGTCGAGCACGTGTTGGCGGCTAGTCGGGCTCGCGGCTGACGAGTCCCGCCGCAGCGCGCAGCCGCTTGCGGACGAGCGGCTTGATCTTCACGCCAGGGACCTCTTCCAGAACCGGGCAGGCGACGCCGCCGTCCGGGGCGACGATGACCGGCAACCCGGCGCGAACCGCTGGCGGCAGCGCCAGCAGGGCCGCCTGCTGGGCGGGCGGGAGCCGCCGCGACAGTCCGGCCAGCCGGCGCACAGCGAGGCCCTCGGAGATCGCCTTGAGCTGGAAGCGGCCATCCCAGACGATCGGCGCCCCCGGCGGCAGGGGCTGGGCGCCTAGGCCGCCGCGTGCGGCCTCGCCCGGTTCGCGGCAGATCAGCACTCGGTCCGCCGAAACCTCTACGCGCGCGCCGGCAAGGGTCGCGACCGACGCCGCGTCGCCCATTACTCGATCAGCCAAGGCCCGCACCCTGGCGGCCGTTGGGAGCCGGGATCGGCCGCCTGCGCACACGCACGTCAGGGCGAGCAGGCGCTCGACCTCGGCGCGCGAGGCCGCGCGCAAGGCCGCGGCCGGGATGCTGAAGGCCCCCGCCTCCTCCACCGCAGTTTCGGCAAGGGCCAGGGCGGGGGGCTGAGATTGCGGCTCAGCCGCTCGCGACGCAGCCAGGGCGCGCACCCGCGGACGGGCGAAGCGCGCATCCGCATTGGCGGGATCGTCGATCCAGCTCTCGCCGCGGCGTGCGAGCCAGGTGCGGATGGCTGCACGGCGGGCCGTCAGCAGCGGCCGCAGGAGGAACAAGCCTCGCCCGTCCGGCCACGCGGGCGAGGGCGCCCACTCGAACGGAGTGGGCGTCGAGGCACCGGCCTCACGCATCAGCCGCGCCTCCAGCACGTCGTCGGCGGTGTGGCCCATCAGGATGACGCGCGCGCCGAGCTGGCGGGCGGCCTCGGCGAGGAGCTTATGACGGGCGGCGCGCGCGGCCGCCGGCAGCCCGACTGCCGGCTTCGCACCCTCCCAGACGAGCGCCCGGAAGCCTACGTCCAGGCGCCCTGCCGCGCGGGCGCACGCATCGACCCATCGCTCGCTCTCCGCACTGAGGCCATGGTCGACGGTCAGCGCCATCAGCGGCCGCCGGGTGCGGGCCGCCCAGACCTGGGCGATCAGAAGCAGGGCGAGGGAATCTCCGCCGCCGGAGAACGCCACGACGATGGGGCGGCCGCCCTTTGGGCGCAGTCGGCGGTCCATGACCTCGCGGGCGGCGTCGCCGAGATCCCGCAGGCTCGCGGTTTCGAGCCCCTGGAGGCCTAGGCCGCGCACTTCGCCTGGGTTCGGGTCGAGGCGGCGCGGCTGGTGATGTTGGCCGGCGCCTTCGGGTAGCGCTTGGGCAGCTCGGCCAGCGTGCGACAGGCGTCCTGGGGCTTCTTCAGGGCGACGAGGGAGCGGGCGAGTTCGACCACCGCGTCGGGAGCCCAGCTGGTCTGCGGCCAGCCCTTGACCGAGGTGAGATAGGCCGAGGCGGCGTCGGCGTGGGCGCCGCGGACCGACAGGGTCTTGCCCCACCAGTAGCGCGCCTCCGGCGTCCGCTGGTGCTCAGGGTAGGCTTCGACGAAGCCGGCGAAGGCCTGTTCGGCGCCGTCGTAATCGCCCGCGAGCATCAGCTGGCGCGCCTTGGCGAACGCTTCGGTGGGATTGCCCGTCGGGGCGGCAGGCGCGCCCGCGGCCGTGTCCGCCGGAGCGGCGGGTGGCGCCGCCTGCTCCAGGGCGGTGAGCTTGTCGGACAGCCCCTGCACCTGGGTCTTCAGCGTGGCGTTCTCGCGCTTGGACTGCTCGAGCTCGAAGGTGGCGGTCTCCAGCGAGCCGTTCAGCCGCCGCAGCGTCTGCTCCAGATCGGCGATGCGGCTGGAGAGCTCCTCCATCCGGGCGTCGGTGTCGGCCGGCTGCACGACCACGGGTTTGCCCGTGTCGCGCATCTGGAAGACGATGCCGCGCAGCTCGCGGACGACCTTCTCCATCCGCTCCACCCGCTTGGCGTCGCGGGCGTCCAGCGGGTCCGCTTCCGGCGTGGCCGGAAGAGGTGTCTGGGCGATCGCTGGAGCCGTCGTCGAGAGGACGGCGAACGCCAGCAGGGGAAGGACGAAACGGCTACGCGGCATCGGGCGGTCCTTAGCGCGCGCCGCTCACGATGGCGGTGCGGGCGTTGCGGTTCTTCTGATAGGCCTCCTCGCTGGCGCCCGGGTCGAGGGGCTGTTCCTTGCCGAAGGAGATGGTCGAGATGCGGTCGCTGGTGACGCCGCGCGAGACCAGGTAGTCGCGGACGGCGTTGGCCCGCCGGGCGCCCAGGGCCAGGTTGTACTCGCGCGTGCCGCGTTCGTCGGCGTTGCCTTCGATGCGGACCCGGACGCTGTTGTAGCGGCGGAGCCAGTCGGCTTGAGCATCGAGCAGCGCACGGGCGTCGTCACGGACATCGTGGCTGTCGAGATCGAAGTAGACGCGGTCGCCGACGTTGACGACGAAGTCCTGGGCCGAGCCCGGAGTGGCGGCCAGCGGGCCTTGCGAGACCGGCGGCGGCGTATCGGCGCCTTGCGAGGCCGGCGGAGGCGTCGTGGCGGGCGGCGTCGTGTTGAACTGCGGCTTCGGCCGGCTCGAGCAGGCGGCCATGGAGACGGCGGCCACGCCGATGAGCGCCAGGCGAACCGCCGTGCTCCTGTTCACGCTTCCCAGCATCCTTAGGTCTCCTCGTGTCTTGTGTTCGGGTTTCATAGTCAGCGTCTATCGGGCGGGATTTGGGCGCAAGCTAGTTCAGCAGCGGCGACCAGGCCGGGTCGGACCCGGATCCGGGATAGGGCATGGGCTGCAGCACCCGGCCCGTCACATCGACGCTCCACAGCCGGGGCGCCCCGCCCGCCGTTTCGCGCGAGAACATCAGCACACGCCCATTGGGCGCCCAGGTGGGCCCCTCGTCCAGATAGCTGGAGGTGAGCAGGCGCTCGTCCGAGCCGTCGGGGCGCATGACGCCGATGTGGAACTGGCCGCCCGCCTGCTTGGTGAAGGCGATGAACTCGCCGGTCGGGCTCCAGACGGGGGTGGTGTAGCGGCCCTGACCGAACGAAATCCGGCGCGGGTTCGCCCCATCGGACCCCATCACATAGAGCTGCGGCGAGCCTGACCGGTCGGAGTTAAAGACGATGCGGGCGCCGTCGGGCGAGAAGGACGGCGAGGTGTCGATGGATGGGTCGGACGTCAACCGGGTCGAGGCGCGGTTCGCAAGGCTCATGACGTAGATGTCGCTGTTGCCGCCGCGCTCGACCGAGAACGCCACACGCCCGCCATCGGGGGAGAAGCGCGGCGCGAACACCATGCCCTGGAAGCTGCCAAGGCTCTCGCGCCGGCCGCTGTCCAGGTTGAACAGGTAGATCGCCGAGCCTTCGGGGCGCAGCGACATGTAGGTGATCTCCTGGCTGTTCGAGGAGAAGCGCGGCGTCATCACGATGTACGAGCCGTCGGTGAGGTAGCTGGGGTTGGCGCCGTCCTGGTCCATGATCGCCAGCCGCTTGACCCTCTTGGCGCGCGGGCCGCTTTCGGCGACGAACACGACCCGGGTGTCGAAATAGCCCTTCTCGCCGGTCAGCCGTTCATAGACCGCGTCCGAGATCTTATGGGCGACGCGCCGCCAGTTCTCGGGGCTGGAGGTGAACTGCAGTCCGAGGAGCTGCTGCTCGGCATAGACGTCCCACAGGCGGAAGTCGACGCGCAGGCGGCCGCCTTCCACCGTCACCTGACCGTTCACCAGCGCCTGGGCGCTGATCTGCTTCCAGGAGGCGAACTGCGGCTGTACCGCGATGTTGATGTCGCGCTCGACGAACCCGGCCGGGTCCAGCGGCCGGAACAGGCCCGAGCGCTGCAGGTTCGCGCTGATCACCTGGGCGATATCGGCGCCCTGCTGGCCGCCGAACGCCGGCACCGCGATCGGCAGCGGCTGGACGTCGCCGCGGTTGACGTTGACCTCGATCTCGGCCCGCGCGGCCGGCGCGGCCAGGCTGACGGCGAAGAGACAGGCCAACAACATCATCAAGGGGCGCATGGCGAGGTTCCGGACGGTTCTGGTCATCGTGAGGCGCAGGCTTCCCGGGCGTTGAAGTTCACGGCGATGCGCTGACCATAGTAGTCGCGCGACAGGCCGCGGAAGGGCGAAGCGGCATAGACGGCGCGCTCGGCGCGCTCGGCGGAGGCCTGGGCGACGGGCGTTCGCGGTCCGCGGATCTCGGACGCGACCTGGCCGACGAGCTGGCCGCCCGAGCCGATGTTGAAGACGACGCGGACGACGACGTCGCGGCCGCCTTCCACCTCGCAGTTGGGATTCCAGCGGCGCTGGAGCTCCTGCACCAGGCCCTGCATGTCGGCGCCGGCCGCGAGGCCCGAGCCCGCCGTGTTGCGCGGCGTGGTCGAAGTCTCGGCCCGGTTCTGCCCCTTGGGGGCCGGCGAGGGGCGGCCGCCCGCGGGGCGCGACTTCGAGAGGGTCTGCTCCAGGCTCGCGAAGAAGTCCTGGCTGGCGTCGGCCGCCTTCGAGGAGGGCTTTGGAGGCGGCTTGGGCGTGGGCGCAGCCTTCGGTGCCGGCGTCGGCGGGGCGGCCTTGGGCGTCGGGGTAGTCCTGGGCGTCGGCTGCGGCGGGGTGGGCGGCGCGGGCTGGGGCTGCGGGACAGGGACCTCCGGCGTGGCCGGGGCGTCCGGGACCGGCGTTTCGGCAAGCGCCGTCTGTTCGGTCGGGCCCTCGATCGCCGGCCGGGTGTCGAAATCGGGGGCGCTGGAGACGATGGTCACCGGCGTGACCGCGCCGACTTTCAGGTCCCGGGCGCCCCAGGAGATCATCAGCGCGGCGGCCACGCCCGCGTGCAACGCGAGCGAGCCGATGGCCGCCGGAGAGACCTCCATACGCCTCACGGGTTCGCGGGCTCCTCGATGCCGGAGGAGGGGCCGCCCGTGTCGGTGATCAGATTGATGGTGGAGAAGCCCGAGGTGGAGAGCGAGGCCATGACCTGGGCCACGATGGCGTAGGTCGCGCGGCCGTCGGCGCGGACGTAGATCGGCCGCTTGGTGTCGCCCTCTGTCATCGCCTGGAGGCGGGGCGCCAGGGTGGCGAGCGGGACCGGGTCCTCGCCGATGTAGATGCCGCCGTCGGCGCGGATGGAGATGGTGACCGGCTCGGGCTGGTCCTGCATGGCGCCCGCCTCGGTCTTCGGCAGTTCGACGGGGACGCCGGCGGTGAGTAGCGGGGCGGAGATCATGAAGACGATCAGCAGCACCAGCATCACGTCGACGAGGGGCGTGACGTTGATCTCCGACAGCGCACCGCGGCGGCCGCGGCCGTAGCGGCGGCGGCGCTTGGCCCCGCCCGCGGCGAAGGCGTCGTTGGCCGACAGCGCCATTTCTACGCCCGCTCCGCCAGGCGGCGCTGGATGGCGGTGGAGAGGTCGTCGGCGAAGCCTTCCAGCCGCGCCGTATATTTACCCGCGGAAGTAGAGAAGGCATTAAATGCAATGTAAGCGGGAATCGCGGCCGCGAGGCCGATGGCGGTGGCGAACAGCGCCTCGGCGATCGAAGGCGCGACGATCGCCAGGGAGGTGTTCTTCTGGATGGCGATGGCCTGGAAGGAGTTCATGATCCCCCAGACGGTGCCGAACAGGCCGACGAACGGCGAGGCGGTGGCGACGATGGCGAGCGCGCCGAGGCCGCTTTCGACGCGGGCGCTTTCGCGGGCGATGGTGGCGTCCAGGTGGCGGTCGATGCGCTGGATGAGGAAGGCCACCTGGCCCTCGCTGATCTGGCCCTTCTGGCGGGCGTCGCGCCATTCCTTCAGGGCGCCCTGGAGCATGCGCGGCAGGGCGTGGCGGGGCCGCTCGCCGGCCTCGGCGGCGACGTCCTCCAGGCTGCGGCCGGAGGCGACCTGGTCCTCGAACTTCGTCGCCTCGCGGTTCAGGGCCGAGAAGCGGAACAGCTTGTCGAGGATGATGGTCCAGGACCACAGCGAGGCCGCGGCGAGGCCGATCATGACCAGCTTCACGACCCAGTCGGCCTGCATGAACAGGTGGACGGCGTTGAAGCTTTCGGGAGTGACGGCGGCCGGGTCCATCGCGGTCCTTCTCTTGGGGTCGAACGAGGGTGCTTGGCGGGGTTCGGTGGCGAACTTATGGCGCTGAAAACAGCGGCTTGAGCCGGTCGACGAGACCGGGCGGCGGACGCCGCGCGCGGCCGGCCAGATCGATGCAGGCGGCCTCGACCCGGGCCTCGGCGATGAGCTCCTCGCCTCGCAGGATCCGCTGGCTGACGAAGAGCCTCGGGCCCTTTACCGCGTCGTAGGTGGTGCGGACGGTGAGCGCGTCATCGATCCGCGCGGCGCGCTTGAAGTCGATGGCCATGTGGGTGACCGCGAATGCGGCCGGCTCGGGCAACTCGGCGAGCGCCTTGTGGCCGATGCCGCACACCCGCAGGAAATCGCTCCGGCCGCGTTCGAAATAGCGCAGGTAGTTGGCGTGATAGACCACGCCGGTGAAGTCGGTGTCCTCGTAGTAGATGCGGACCGGCAGGACGTGTTCGCGGCCTTCCAGCCAGCCGGCGGACGGTTCCGTCTCGACCCTCGCGCTCATTTGTCGAACAGGTCGGCCGGCGGGGCCGCTCCTCTGGGGGCCTGGAGGCCCAGGTGCTCGTAAGCCTTGGCGCAGGCGACGCGGCCGCGCGGCGTGCGCTGGATGAAGCCCTGCTGCAGCAGGAACGGCTCGATGACGTCCTCGACGGCGTCGCGCGCCTCGGCGATGGCGTAGGCGAGCGTCTCCACCCCAGCCGGGCCGCCGGCGTAGTTCTCGATCAGGGCGCGCAGGTAGCGGCGGTCCAGCGCATCCAGCCCGAACTCGTCGACGTCCAGGCGCGCGAGCGCGGCGGCGGCGGCCTTGCGATCGATCACCGCCGCACCGTCGGCCGAGGCGAAGTCGCGGACCCGGCGCAGCAGCCGGCCGGCGACGCGCGGCGTGCCGCGGGCCCGGGCGGCGATCTCGCGAGCGCCGCTCTCGTCCAGAGGCGCTCCCATCTTGCGGGCGGCGCCCAGCAGCACGTGGGTGAGCTCGTCGTGGGTATAGAACTCCAACCGGATCGGGATGCCGAAACGGTCGCGCAGCGGGGTGGCCAGCAGGCCGGCGCGGGTGGTCGCGGCCACCAGGGTGAAGGGCGCGAGGTCGATGCGCACTGACCGCGCCGACGGGCCCTCGCCGATCACCAGATCCAGGACGTGGTCCTCCATCGCCGGATACAGGATCTCCTCCACATTGGCCGCGAGGCGGTGGATCTCGTCGATGAAGAGGACATCGCGCGGTTCGAGGTTGGTCAGGATGGCGGCGAGGTCTCCGGCCTTGGCCAGGACCGGGCCGGAGGTGGCGCGGAAGTTCACGCCCAGCTCGCGGGCGACGATCTGGGCGAGCGTGGTCTTGCCGAGGCCGGGCGGCCCGAACAGCAGCACGTGGTCCAGCGCCTCGCCGCGGTTGCGGGCGGCGTCGATGAAGACCGAGAGGTTGGCCTTGGCCTGCTGCTGCCCGACGAATTCGGCGAGCGTCTGGGGGCGCAGGGCGCGGTCGGCCGGCTCGAACGTCCCGGGTTCGCCGGACACGAGCCGCGTCATCGGCCGAGCTCCTGCAGGGCGGCCTTGATCAGGGCCGGCGGCTCGGCGTCTTCCCCGAGGCGGAGCGCGGCGCCTTCGACCACCCGGCGCGCCTGCGGCTCGGCGATGCCCAGGCCCATTAGCGCGGCGACGGCTTCACCGGCCGCCGAGGGCTGGGCGGGCTGGGCCGGCGAGATCTGGGCATGGAAGGCGGCGACGGGGCCGTCGGAGATCGGCTTGTCCTTCAGCTCGACGACGATCCGCTGGGCGAGCTTGGGTCCCACGCCGTTGGCGCGGGCGACGGCGGCCTTGTCCTCGCGGGCGACCGCGGCGGCGAGCTCCGGCGGCGACAGCACGTCCAGCACCGACAGCGCCGCCTTCGGGCCCACGCCCTGGATGGTGCGCAGGATGACGAAGGCTCTACGTTCGTCGCGGCCCAGGAAGCCGTAGAGGGTGACGCCGGTCTGCTCGCCGAACACGCTCTCCACGTGCACGACGGTTTCCTCGCCGATCGCCGGCAGGCGCGACAGCGTGCGCGAGCCGCAGCGCACCACATAGCCCACGCCCATGACGTCGATCAGGGCCTCTTCCTCGCCGACCTCGGCGACGATGCCGCGCAGGCGTCCGATCACGGCGTGCGCTCCAGTTCAGAGAGGGGGCGAATCACGTTCGGCATGCGTTCCCGCTGAAGTAACGCGCAGGCGTGCGGAGGGGAATCGTCGAAGCGTCAGGCGACGCGCCGTGTGGTGCGGGCGTGAGCATGGGCGATGGCGACGGCGAGCGCGTCGGCGGCGTCTGCGGTGGTCTTGCCGGCGGTTGGCAGCAGGCGCGCGATCATCCAGCCGACCTGGGACTTGTCGGCCCCGCCCGTGCCGACCACGGCCTTCTTCACCACGGTGGCCGCGTACTCCGCCACGGGCAGACCGGCGCGGGCCGGCGCCACCAGCGCCATCGCCCGGGCGTGGCCGAGCTTCAGGGCCGAGCGCGCATTGTCGTTCATGAATGTCTCCTCGACCGCCGCCTCGTCGGGCCCGTGTTCGGCGATCACCGCCTCGATGCCGGAGAGCAGGCAGAGCAGCCGCTCGGCGAAGGGGAGGGTGTCCTTCGGGGCGATGACCCCGTGGGCGACGTGGATCAGGCGCGCGCCCTCGCAGGCCACGACGCCCCAGCCGGTGCGGCGGAGGCCCGGGTCGAGGCCCAAGATGCGGACGGGTCGAATCGCGTTCATCGTCTGTTCCAGCATGCCGCAGCTAACCGGCGAATGCTTGCCGAAAGATGATCAGCGCCAGAACTGGAAGCTGTCGAAGCCGCGGACGATGTCGATGCGCGAGACGCCGAATGCTGCGGCGATGTCGGCCGCGAAGCCGAAGAACGCGCCGCCGACGCCCGGCAGCAGCAGGAGGGCGACGATCAGCAGGATCATCGACACGCCCTCGGCCTTGCGCAGCGCCGGGTCCCAGCGCCCCGGCAGGAAGGGCCGGATGGCGTTGAAGCCGTCGAGGCCGGGGATCGGCAGCAGGTTCAGGATCAGGGCCGTGGCCTGCAGGAAGGCGAGCAGCGCCAGCGCCTCCGCCAGCGGCGCGGGCCAGGCGGCCCGCGAGACCAGCGCCAGCAGGACCAGCATGACCAGCGTCGCGGCCGGGCCGGCCAGCGAGGCCGCCGCTCGCCAGGCGGGGCTGCGCATCAGGTCATGGCGCAGATAGACCGCCCCGCCGGGGAAGCCGATGCCGCCCAACGCCAAGGCGATCAGGGGGATCACCAAGCTGGTCCCGAGGTCGCCGTAGCGGCGCGGATCGAAGGCGAGATAGCCTTTGTCGCGAACCGTGGTGTCGCCGGCGAGATACGCGACGGCGGCGTGGCCGAACTCGTGCGCCATAACCGCCAGGACCCAGCCCAGCATCACGAAGCCGAACGTGAGCGGCCCGAGCGTTGCGGCCGATCCGGTGGTGACGAGCCCCACGCCGAGCGCCAGGAAGCCCAACAGGATGGCGACGCCGATCAGGTTGTTGGGGCGCGGAGCTGCGCCAGAGAGATCCGACATGCTGGCCATGAACCCAACAGCTACTGACATTCGATCGGAAGAGCACGCTCTTCCAAGCCCGAGATAGAGATGTTCTTAATTTGTTCTCAACGATCCGATGCGCTACTCTGCTGACATGGCTCATACGGATCGCCCCCAGGCCGTGCGCACCCTGGCCCCGCAAGCGGCGCCGCCCGGCATCTACGCCTCGAAGTTCGACTGGGACGTGGCCGCCCGTATCGTCGAGCGGGTCGCGGCGGGCGAAAGCCTGCGGTCGCTTTGTCGAAGCGACCCGGCCATGCCCACGGAAAAGACCGTCTGGAACTGGCGCAGGGCGCGACCGGAGTTCGACGAACTGATGGACGTCGCCAATCGGGTGGCGCGCGCCAGAAGCCTGGCGGTGCAGGCCCGCCGGGACGAAGCCAAGCGGGCGGCGAAGGCCGAGGCGCGGCGGGCGCGCGGCTTCAAGCCCATTCCGCCATGGCCGGACGGCTATTCGCAGACGATGGTGGATGCGATCTGCGACCGGCTGGTCATGGCCGAAAGCCTGCAGTCGATCTGCCGCGACCCCGCGATGCCTAGCGTGGGGACGGTGTACAACTGGCTGCGCCGCTATCCCGAGTTCGTAAAGCAGTACCGGCTCGCCAAATCGCTCAGCCGAGACGTGCTCGTCGACCAGGCCGTGCATCGGGCTTCGGCGACAGGCGGGCTGCGCGCGGCGCGCAAGGTGCTGAAGGCGTGTGAACGGCGGATCGGCCACCTCGCCCCGACGCGCTACGGCTGAGCCGGCGGCTCGAAAGCCTCGGCGGGGACGTCGCGGTGCTCGACGGCTTCGACGACGCCGTTGTCCACCACCGCCCCGTCGGGCGTCTTCACGACCGCCCGGAAGGCGACCTTCACCGGGCCGACCTGCCGATAGTCGGAGAGCTCCACCGTGACCGGCTGGGCGCCGCGGTCGACGATCCGCGCGGCAAGGCGGTCTTGCGATCGAACCACAGCTCGAAGGCGCGACCGCCGGCGGGTTCGATCTCCACGACGTCGAAGGCGGGGTCGACCCCGATCCTCAGCACGGCGCGCGAGGGAAAGCGCTGCGGAAAGAAGTGGCCGTTGTTGCTGACGTAGGCGGTGGTGATCGCCTCACGCACCGCCTCCGGATCTCGGGAGACCTTCGGCGCCTGGCCGGGTGCGGCGTCCCAGACCTGTTCGCCGTCGAAAGCATGCACCCGCACCTGGCCAGCCACCGTGTTCTCGAAACGAAACGCGAGGCGTCGGAAGTCGAGGGCGGTCTCGTACCGCACAGGCCCGTGCGTCCCGCGCTCCCACGATCCGGTCAGGCGGTCCCAGGCGGCGCCGCCGCTCGCCGACCTGGCCTGCGCGAGCACGCGGGCGGCGTCCGGCGACACCTGGCCTAGGGCGGCGGCTGGCGCCAACAGGCTCAGGGCGGCGGCAAGGGCCATCGGCGTCATGGCGATCTCCAGTCCCGGCTACACGCCACGCTCAAGCTTCGACGGAATTGTGGCGCGGCGGGATCGAACCTTCGCTGAAGTCATTCCTCTGTCCGGAGTAATTCGACATGCGGATGGAGCACGCATGAACGACAACGCGGCCTGGCCCGATCCAGGACGTCCACGCAGCGTCTCGGGCGACCTGGAGGAGATCTTCCGATCCGCCCCGCAGGGTGGAGGCGGGCGCGCGGGCGGCCGCGTGCGCAGCATCGCCGCCGCGGGAGAAGGCGCGCGCGAGCGGCGGCCGGCGCGCATCGGGGCGCTTGCGGCCACGGCCCTGGTCGGGCTGGCGCTGGGCGCCGCGATCGCGCGGCCCGGGAAGCTCGCGCCCGAAGCCGAGGCCAAGCTTGCCGCCGCGCCTGCTCCGCAGCAGGTCGCCAGGATCGACGTGCCGCCCGTGACGCCGCCGCCGTCCGTCACCGCGCCCGCGCCTCAGCCCGTCGCGACGGCGGAGCCGAAAGCTGCCGCGGTCGCCGACCCCGAACCCCGACCGACGCGACGCGCGGCGGCGAAGGCCGAGCGCCGGGAGACCACCCGGGCCAGCTCCGGCCGCTACCCTTGCAACGGACTGACCCGTTCGGCCGAGGCGCGCTGCGCCTATCCGGCCGTGATGGCGGCCGACCGAAACCTCCGCGCCGCCTACAGCCGCGCCGTGCGCGCCGGCGTGCCGCGCAGCACCCTGGTGGACTACCGCAGCCGCTGGGCCAGCCTGCGCTACCGCGCCGACGACCAACCGGCCAAGGTGATCTACGGCTATCGCGCCATGGCCCGCGACCTCGATCGTCTTTCGGGGGCGCGCACGTGAAGCCCGGCACGGACGGCGAGCTGGTCTATGCCGTGGGCGATGTCCACGGCTGCTACGACCTGATGAAGACCCTGCTGGCGAAGATCGCCGCGGACTCCGCCGCAAGGGCGCGAGGGCGGCGGCCGATCCTGATCTTCCTCGGCGACTACGTGGACCGCGGTCCGGAGTCGGCGAAGGTGCTGGAGGCGCTGATCTGGCTGAGGCGTCGGCCGGACCTTGAGGTGCGGCTGCTCAAGGGCAACCACGAACAGGCCATGCTGGCCTTCCTGGACGCGCCCGAGGCGAACGCGGCGTGGCTGCGCTGGGGCGGGGCCGAGACGCTGCAGGCCTACGGGGTCGCGCCACCGACAGGCGAGGAAGGACCGCTCGCCGTCCTGCGCGCCCGCGACGAGCTCCTGCAACGGATGCCGGCGGGACACCTGCTGCTGCTGCAGCGCCTGGAGCTGATGGTGGCGGTGGGCGACTACGCCTTCGTCCATGCCGGCGTGCGCCCTGGCGCGGCCTTGGCCCAGCAGACGGAACAGGACCTGCTCTGGATCCGCGAAGGCTTCCTCGACGCCGTCGGCCCGCATGAGAAGGTGATCGTCCACGGCCATACCTGGCTGGACGAGCGGCCGCGGCTCGGCGAACACCGCCTGGGCGTCGATACCGGCGCCTACCGGACCGGCGTGCTCACCGCCGTCCGCCTGGACGGCGTGGAATGCGAGGCGCTGCAGGCGGGCGAGGCCTGGGCGCGATCCGAAGCCTAGTCGTTCCGGAAGTAGCCGTTCCAGTCCGGTTCGCCCCGCAGGCGACGAATGACGCGCTGCATCCGCGGGCGGGTCAGCAGCCAGGCCAGCCAGCCGGCGGCGAGCGCCAGGCTGATCAGGGCGCTCTGCAACAGCACATAGGACCCGATCAGCAGGATCAGGGTCGTGACGGCGCAGAATAGGATGGCCCTGACGTCGCGTGCGCGCATGCGGCTTCTCGATCCCCCTGCGGAGCCGGTCCCTCGCCGTCATAACGTCGGAACCCCGACAGTTGCTCCCGTGAAACACTCTTGAGATTGCGAGCAACGTTCCGGAATCGTAAGTTCGGTATGAACGAAGCCGCGACATGCGGAAAAGACATCGGGGAGCTGAAACGTGAAACGCGCCGCCATCCTGTTCCTGGGCACCGCCCTCTGTGTGGCGCCGTTGGCGCTGACGGCGACCGCCGCCTCGGCGGCCGAGCCGGCGAAGGCTGCGAAGGCCGCTTACAAGGCGCCGCGCAATGCGTTCGGCCAGCCGGACATCGCCGGCTTCTGGACCAACAACACCATGACGCCGATGACGCGGCGCGCGCAGTACGGCGACCGGCTCGTCTTCACCCCGGAAGAGGTGAAGAAGATGGAGGCTCAGGCCGAGCAGGAGGTGGAGGAGGGCAACCAGCCGACCGATCCGAACGCCCCGGCCGAAGCCCGCCGCGAGAGCTCGAACCTGCGTCCCGAATTCGCCGCCGCCGGGGGCGACGTGGGCGGCTACGACCGGGGTTGGCTGGATCCGGGCCACAGCGTCATGCGGGTGAACGGCGAGCCGAGGACCTCGCTGCTGACGACGCCGAACGGACAGTTCCCGCCGCGCAAGCAGGGCGCCCCGCCCGTGCCGGGCTTCGGCGGCGGCCGTGGCGGGATGGGCTCGTTTGACAGCTATGAGACCCGCTCCATGGGCGAGCGCTGCATCATCGGCTTCGGTCGGAACGGCGGCCCGCCGATGTTCCCGAACGGCTTCTACAACAACAACTACGAGTTCATCCAAACCCCGGACACCGTCGTGATCCAGGTCGAGATGAACCACGACCTGCGGGTCATCCGACTGAACGCCAAGCACCGGACGGACGGCGTGCGGCCCTACTTCGGCGACTCCATCGGCTGGTGGGAGGGCGACACCCTGGTCGTCGAGACCACCAACATCCCGAAGAGCCAGCAGTTCGCCGGATCGTGGGAGAACCTGAAGGTCACCGAGCGCTTCACCCGCGTGGGCAAGAGCCGCCTGCACTACCAGTTCACGGTCGACGACCCGACGATCTGGGAGAAGCCGTGGGGCGGCGAGTACGAGTTCGCGCCGCTGGCCGGGCGGATCTTCGAATACGCCTGCCACGAGGGGAACTACGCCCTCCCGGGCATCCTGGGCGGCGCCCGGGCCGAGGAGCAGGCGGCCGCCGAAGCCGCCGCCGAGAAGGCCAAGGCCGAAGCCGGCGCGGCCAAGGCCGGCGGCAAAGCCAAGGGCAAGAAGGCCGAGGCCGCTCCCGCCAAGGCGCCGGCCGCCGGCGAATAGAGCCTCAGCCCAGGCCCACAAGCTGAAGGAAACTGACGACGCTTACGGCCAGGCCGTGGGCGTCGTTTTCCGTTGGGCGGGCCGCGATCATCAGCGGGAGCACGATCCACGATCCGGGGAACGCGAGCGGCCGGGCCTCGGGCAGGCCCGCCAGATGCGGGCACAGGCGGTGCGAGCGCTCGGCGCAGGCCCGGTGCAGCGGCGCGATGGCGCCGGCGTCGAGCAGGCGGCTGGCGTCGTCCAGTCCCGGCGGCAGCAGCGCGCCGAGGCCGCGGGCCCGCAGGGCGCCGGCGGTGGTGCGCCTGCCCGTCAGGGTGACGCGGTCGGCGCCCCTGGTCGGCTTGCCGCACATCGGGCAGAGCATCTCGGCCACCGAGCGGCGCTGGCGGACCAGGTGGTTGCGAGAATAGAGCGGGCGGCCCTCGCCTGGCCGCTCGGCCTGATCCACCGCCAGCCGGCCGCCGACCGAGGGGCAGCGATGGACGCCGAGGTGCTCCTCGCCGCTCCAGGCGGTCACCCAGGGAACGTCGCGGCCGACGACCAGGCGGCTGGGCATGACCGCCTCAGCCCACCCGGCGTACGCTGCGGATGCGCACCGGTTTCACCAGCATCTCGCCCTTCATGGCGCCGACGCCGGCCTTCGGATCGACCGGAAGGCCGAGGATCTTCTGGGCCACGTCCAGGCCCTCGACCACACGGCCGAAGGCGGCGAAGCCAGGAGTCTTCTTCGGATCCTTGGGATCGGCGTCGAGGTAATCCTGGTCGCCGATGACGATGAACCAGTCGGCCTGGGCCGTGCCCGGCGCGTGCCGGCCCATGGAGATCACGCCGTTGGTATGCTTGATCCCGGTCTGGGTAGTGGGCTCGTGGGCGACGGGCGGCAGCACCTTCTTGGGATCATTCTGCAGGCCGCCCTGGATCACGCCGTAGTCGTTGGCGGCGTAGCCCGGCGGCTTCGAAGCCCGGTAGAAGCTCGCCCCGTCGAACAGGCTGCGGTCGACGTACTTCAGGTAGTTGGCGACGGTCTTGGGCGCCTTGTCGGCATAGAGCTCGAGGACGATCGCGCCCTCCGCGGTGTCGATGCGGACCTTGGGATTGGGCTTGGGCGCAGCGTCCTGGGCCGTGCTGGCGGCGGAGACGGCGAGGGCGGCGGCGAGGCCCAGCAGGGCGCGGCGGATCATCATGGCCGAAGCTTATGCGGGCCGGCGGCAGCGGACCAGGGTGTCGGTCTGGGCGAGGACGCGAAGGCCGCCGCCGATCCGCGCGAAGGTGGACAGCCGCTCGGCGCAGCTCTCGCGTATGCGGCCTGCGGTGGTCACGCGGGTGCGGACGAAGGCCTGGAGCGCACCGCCGCGGCCGGCGGCGCCGATCGCCACCTTGCGCACCTCCACCGCCTCGCGGACCTGCGACTTCGCGAGCGTCCGGCCGAGCTGGTCCCGCGCCTGACGCACGGTCGCCTGGCCGTAGGGGATCAGCTGGTTGTTCGACCCGAGCGCCTGCTGGGTGAAGACGGCGCTGGGCGCGAAGGTGGCCAAGTAGCCGTCGAGGTCGCCGGCGTTCAGGCGCGCGGCCTGCCGGGCGACCAGCGCCCGGGCGTCCGCCTCGGTGAGCGGAGCGTCGGCCCGAGCGGGAAGAGCCAGGACGGCGGCGAGGATCAAGGCTGAGGCGGCGGGCTTCGGCATGCTGTCCTTGCGTAGAGTCCTCCGCTCGCGCCGACGTTCCGATGCTCCGCGGTCCTGGCGCTGACGGCGCGTCAGGTCAGCGACTGGAGCAGCCAGGCGGCGAGGGCGGTGACGACGCTGCCCACGAGGGCGCCGCGGACGAACGCGCCGTTTCGCTCCCACCAGATCCTGCGGGCGCGCATGCGCTGCGCGCGGTCGACCTTGCGTCTCTGCATCTTCCCTCCCGAGGCGGCCTTTTCTAACCCGGCGGGCGCGGCGAGGGGAACCTTGGCCTTGGCTCAGGTGTTGGGGACTGAAGGGAAATTCCGAAGCCAGGAGAAGTTCATGCGGATGGCGCTCATCCTCGCCGCGGCCGGTCTCGTCAGCCTCGCCGCCTGCGACCGCTCTCCCCAGAATGCGGACGGCGCGACGGCGGCGGGCGACGCCGGGACTGCGGCGGCGACCGCGAACGGGACGGTCGCCGACACCGGCAACGACAACGCCGGCGCCGACATCGGCGGCGCGGGCCAGCTCGCCGAGCCCGGCGGCGCGACCGACGCGGGCGACGCCACCTCGCCGAAGACCGACGCGGGCGACGCGAACGCGCCGAAGAGCCAGTGAGCCTGCGCCTGCTGATCGCCACGGGCGTGGCGCTGGGCGGTCCGCTGGCCATCGGCGCCTGCGCGGGCTCCCAGGCCGCCGCGCCCGCCGAGGTGAAGTCGGTGGTCCTCGACGAGGGATCGCGCCAGGCCGCCCAGGCGGTGGCCGCGCGCGAGGGCGACAGCAAGGATGCGCTGGACGCCGCGCCCGCCGCGGCGACGACGGAATCTCCGCGCCGCTGACATCTTGGGGTTGATCGACGGGCTTCAGACCTTAGGGTCCGTGGCCTTCCGGTCGGGGGGAACTGAGACTTGTCCGACAAACCCGAGCTGGCCGCCTTCGTGCGCGAGCACATGCGCTCCGTCTGGGCCGTCGAGCTCCTGCTGCTGTTGAAACGGGATCCCGACCGCCGCTGGGCGGCGGCCGATCTCGTGCGCGAGCTGCGCGCCTCGACCCCCTTGGTCAGCGACAACCTGCAGCGCTTCGAGCGCAGCGGCCTCGCGGTCCGGGAAGACGGAGATCTTTGGCGCTATGCGCCCGCGCTGCCAATGCTGGACGACCTGGCAGGACAGCTGGAGCTGGCCTATCGCGAACGCCCGGTGAGCATCATCAACATCATCGCGACGCCGCCGGACCCGGTGCAAGGTCTCGCCGACGCGTTCAAGTTCCGGGGGGACAAGTGATGACGGAGATGGGCGGAGCCCTCGTCTATTCGCTGTGCCTGCTGGCCAGCGCGCTCTGCGCCGGCCTGCTGCTCCGGGCCTGGCGCCAGAGCCGGTCGCGGCTGCTGTTGTGGACCGCGATCGCGTTCGTGTGCCTGGCGCTGAACAACCTGTTCCTGGTGCTGGACATGGTGATCTTCCCGGAGGTGTTCCTCTGGCCCTGGCGGCAGGTCACGTCGCTGGCGGCGGTGGCGGTGCTGCTCTACGGGTTCATCTGGGAGGCCGAGCAATGAACCTCGATCCGGCCCTGCGCGGCTTCTTCGCCGGCTCCGTGACCCTCGGCTTCCTGATCGCGGTGGTGTTCTTCCTGAAGTTCTGGCGCCGCACGCGCGATCCGCTGTTCCTGACCTTCGCCGCGGCCTTCGGCCTGCTGGCGGTGAACCAGGCGGCGCCGCTGGTGTTCGACATCCCGCGCGAAGACCAGGCGCCGGTCTATCTCCTGCGCCTGGCCGCGTTCGGACTGATCATCTGGGCGATCCTGCGGAAGAACCTCAGCCGGAGCTGAGGCCGTCAGGGCGCTTCGGCGATGCCGACCATGGTCTTGAGCCAGCCGCCGGACATCGCCGCGCGGCGCGTCTTGTTGGCCTCGCGCTGCTCGGCCGGGATCGAGGCCTGATCGAAGAACAGCGTGTAGACGATCTTCGAGGTCTTGGCGTCGACGGGGCGGACCTCGACCGTACCGTGGTACAGGATCTTCGGGTCGATATCGGCGTAGGTGTAGGAGAGCGGCGTCGTGGCGACGATCACCTCCTCGACCCGCCCGGCGATCTTGCGCAGCGCCCCGACCTCGCGGTCCGTCCCCTGGGTGATCTCGCAGGTGGTCTTCAGCCACGCGCCGATGTCGCAATAGCCGCCGACCTTCTTCCAGACCACGGCGGCCGGCGCCTTCACCGGAGCCTCCTGGACGATGGAGACATAGTCGCCGGCGTTAGCGGCGACCGGCGCGGCGAGCAGGGCCGCGGCCAGGATGACGGCTTTCATTTGGTATCCCCCCGTTTCGAAACTCTGGTTCGGATTACTCTGAGCCATGGCCACGCCGCCGCCAAGGGGGACGCGAGGTCAACCTGGAGCGCGGGTCAGCCCGGCCCCCGGGGGCCGGGGATCAGGCCGGGACGCGGACGACGGCGCGCACGCCGCGGTGGCCGGGATCGTAGGTGAGGTCGGCGCGAAGGCTCTTGGCCATGGCGGCGATCAGCCGCCCGCCAAGGCCCGTCCCCATCGGCGCCGCGCCCGGCGTCATGCCGCGGCCCTGGTCCTCGACGGTCAGGACGACGGCGCCCGGAGCCTCGGTCAGGCCGACCCGGACCTCGCCCGCTTCGGAGGGGCCATAGGCGTATTTGCAGGCGTTGCTGACCAGCTCGTTGACGATCACGCCCAGGGAAATCGCGCGGTCGGTCTGAAGCTGGACGGGGTCGACGCCAAGGACCAGCCGCCGCGGCGCGCCCGGCGCGGAGAACGTCTCCTCCAGCTCGCGGACCATGGCCTCGAGGTAGGGCTGCATGTCGACCGCCTCGACGTTGTCGGCGGTGTAGAGCCGCCGGTGCACTTGGCCGATGGCGGCGATGCGGCGCTTGGTGTCCTCCAGGGCCGCGCGGGCGGCGGGATCGGCCACATGCGAGGCCTGCATGTGGACCATGCCCATGACGAGCTGCAGGCTGTTGGCGACGCGGTGGTTCACCTCGCGCAGCATCACCTCCAGCCGCTGATGACCGGCGCGAAGCGCGGCCTCGGCCTCGGCATGCTCGCGACGCAGCCGGACCTGCTCCATGGCGTGGGCGAAGGCGTTCTCCAGGAGATCGAAGAAGTCCTCGCCGACCGTCTTCACGACATAGTCGGCGGCGCCGGCCTTGAGGGCGTCCACCGCGACGCGCGTCTCTTCCGAGCCGGTCACATAGACGATCGGCGGCGGGTCCTGGATGGTGGTCAGGATGGCCTGCAGGGTGGTGAAGCCGCCCTGCCCGGGCATGTAGTGGTCGAGGGCGATGACGTCGAAGTCGCCGCTGCGCGCGAGCTCCAGGCCCTGCTCGCCGTCGGACGCCAGGGTGACGTCGTAGCCGCGACGGTCCAGCGCCTTGCCGACGAGGCGGCGCAGGCCCTCGTCGTCGTCGACGTAGAGGACGCGGCAGCGGCGACCGGTCGTCAGTTTTCGATCTCCGGCACCTGGATAACCGACAGGAAGAGGCCGAGTTGGCGGATCGCCTCTGCGAAGGCTTCGTAGGCCACCGGCTTGGTGATGTAGACGTTGCAGCCCAGGTCGTAGCAGCGCTGGATCTCGACCTTGTCGTCGGTGGTGGTCAGCACCACGACCGGCGTGCGTTTCAGCCGGTCGTCCGACTTGATGCGGGCCAGGATGTCGGTGCCGCTCATGTCCGGCAGGTTCAGGTCGAGCAACACCAGGGCGGGGCCCTCGACGTAGTCGTTGGCCTGCTCGCCCAGGTAGGCCAAGGCCGATGTGCCGTCTGCGAAGTGCCGGATCGCATTGGCGATGCCGGCGCGGCGGATGTTCTTCTCGATCAGGCGCGCATGGCCTTCGTCGTCCTCGACCATGACGATCGTGACGTGACGTTGTTCGCTCATGCCGCAGCCCCCTCGAGCGTCAAGATGAGCGGCAGAGAAACCCGGAACGTCGCCCCTTGGTCAAGGGCGGAGTCGACAGTGACCAGTCCGCCCAGCCGATAGGCCAGCGCGCGGACATGGGCGAGGCCGATTCCTTCGCCCGGCTGGTCCTGGGTCCCGGAGCGCCGGAAGAGTTCGAAGATCCGCTCGTGGTCCTTGGGATCGACGCCGCGCCCGTTGTCCCGAATCTCGAAGATCGCGCGCCCGTGCTGGACCTGGCCGCGCACGACGATGCGCCCGGGACGACCGGGCTTGAGGTACTTCAGGGCGTTCTCGACCAGGTTGGAGAAGATCTGCTCCAGCGCCAGCCGGTCCGTCAGCACCGGCGGCAGGCCGGGACTGACGACGATCTCGGCGCCCAGTTCGTCGCTGCGGTGCTTCAAGCTGTCGGCGATGCCGTTCAGCACCGCCTGGGTGTCGACGCGTTCCGGCGTCAGCACGCGTCGGCCCTCGCGTGAGAGGCGCAGGATGGCGTTGATCAGCCGGTCCATCTTCTGGGTCGAGGTGCGGATGAAGCCGATCGCCTCGGGCAGGTCCTCGCGTACGGCGAGCCTGGCGTCGGGGGTCACGAGGTCCGGCGCCTGAGCCTCCGCGCGCTCGATCATCTGGGCAAGCGGCTTGGTCGCCGCCTCCAGCTCGCTGGTGAAGCCCATCACATTGACCAGCGGCGAGCGCAGGTCGTGCGAGACGATGTAGGCGAAGCGCTGGATCTCGTCATTGGCGCGCTGGAGGTCCGCGGTGCGCGCGGTCACCTCCTCCTCCAGCCCTTCGTTCAGCCGCCGGAGCTGGTCGCGTGAGGTGGCCAGGTCGCGGGTGAAGCGGACGATCGTCCAGACCGAGCCTGCGCCGACGACCGCCAGCAGCACGCCGGCGGCCATCAGCATCCGGAACAGGGTCCGCAGGGCTGCGCGGCGGTCGGCGTCGCGCTCGTCGAGGAGGCGCTGCTCCTCCTGGGTCATCATTTCGGTCAGGTCGCGGATTTCGCGGGTGGCGAGCACCGCCTGGTCCAGTTCGAAGTCGTCGGGCGCGCCACCGCCGGCCCGGGTGCGCGCCAGGGATTCGCGGATGGCGCCGAGCTGGCGGGCCATCAGGTTCTCCAGCCGCAGGACGTTCGTCCGCTGCCGCGGGTTGTCCGCCGTCAGTTCGCGGATGCGGTCGAGCTGGCGCGGCAGCGCCCGGGCGGTGACGTTGTAGGTCTGCTCGAAGCTGCGCTCGCCCGCCAGCATGTAGCCACGCCGGGCGGTTTCGACCCGCTCCGTCAGGATGTCGAAGTCGGCGATGGCGTCCTGCACCTGATAGGTGTGCGAGACGAGTTCGGTGTAGGCGACGTTCCGCTGCAGCACGAGGGCGGCGGCGATCCCCACCGCGACGAGCGTCGCGAAGCCGAGCAGGAAGGCGGCGACGACCAGCCGGTTGACCAGTCTTTGGGAAAGCGCGGGCATTGCGGCATCTGCAAAGCCAGCCTGGGCGCCGTCAAGCGGCTCGTCGACGTCAGTCGTTGCGAGGCACGATCTCGAAGCGCAGCACGCGCGCGTCGTCGCACAACGCCTCGGCGAGGGCGCGCGTCTGGACGTTGCTCGGACCGCGCAGGGTGGCGCCCAGTTCGATCGCGCCGCCCGCGCCCACCAGCTTGTGGCGAACCGACCGCGGCTTCAGCTTCAGTCGGGTCATCAAGGCCTGGAAGTCGTCCTCGGGAAAGACGCCATCGCGGCGGTAGCGAACCGTCACATCGATGATGTTGCTGGCGGGCATGTGCTCGTCGATCCAGCGGAAGCCCACGAGGACGACGACGGTGGCGACGGTGCCGCCCAGCGCCAGGCCGTAGGAGGAGACCCCGTAGAGCGTGCCGAGCGCCGAGGTGACCCACAGCGAAGCCGCCGTCGTCAGCCCGTGGACGGAGAGACCCTGCCGGAAGATGACGCCGCCGCAGAGAAAGCCGATCCCCGTGAGGATGCCGTGCGCCATCCGCACGGGATCGATGCGGATGACCTCCATCGGCGTCGTGCGGACCCATTCGGTCTGGTGGACAGCCGCGAGCATCAGCAGGGCCGAGGCCAGGCAGACGAGGGTGTGTGTCCGAAGCCCCGCCGGGTGGCCGCGCGCTTCGCGCTCCAGGCCGATCAGGCTTCCGGCCAAGGCGGCGCTGAGAAGCGGCAGGACGTACCGGGTCAGGGTCTCCGAGGTGAGCTCCATGCGCGAACTACTCCGATGGCGGAGCAGAATAGCGCAAAGCGGGCGATCGCGTTTCCGGTCCTCAAAGGAACATCGGCACGACGTAGAGCGCCGCAACGATGGCCGCGACGGCGGCCAGGATCAGGCCGGCGCGCGGGTTGGAGCCGAGGAAGCCCTCGGCCGGACGCTTCGGCTTCGGCGGCGGCCGGCGCCTGGCCTGCTCCCGCGCCTTCTTGTAGCGGCGCAGGTCTGTGATCCGGGGATCGTCCTCCGGGCGCCTGGCCATCAGCCCGCCAGCTTCTCGAGCTCGTCGGCCGCGATGTCGGCGTTGAAGTAGACGTTCTGCACGTCGTCCTCGTCCTCCAGAGCGTCGACCAGCTTCATGAGCGTGGCCACGGCTTCGCCGGTCACCGGCGTCAGGGTCTTCGGCCGCCAGGCGATGCTGGTGGACTTGGCGGGGCCGAGCGCCGCTTCCAGGGCCTGGGCCACTTCGTTCAGGGCGTCGAAGGCGGTCCAGACGGTGTGGCCGTCCTCGTCGGACTCGACGTCGTCGGCGCCGGCCTCGATGGCGGCTTCCATCACCTTGTCTTCCGAGCCCGCCTCGGCGCCGTAGACGATCTGGCCGACGCGATCCCACATGAACGCGACCGAGTTGGTCTCGCCGAGGTTGCCGCCGTTCTTGGTGAAGATCGCCCGCACGTTGGCCGCCGCGCGGTTGCGGTTGTCGGTCAGCGCCTCGACGATCACGCCGACGCCGCCGGGACCGAAGCCCTCGTAGCGGATCGCCTCGTAGGTCTCGGCGTCGCCGCCCATCGCCTTCTTGATGGCGCGATCGATGTTGTCCTTCGGCATGGACTCAGCCTTGGCGTTGTTCACGGCCAGGCGCAGGCGCGGATTCATGTCGGGATCGGGCATGCCGCTCTTGGCGGCCACGGTGATCTCGCGGGAGAGCTTGGAGAACAGCTTGGAGCGGGCGGCGTCGGCGCGCCCCTTCCGGTGCATGATGTTCTTGAACTTTGAGTGTCCGGCCATCGTCCGTCAGGTCAGCTTGAGAAAAGGAGGTCGGCCCGGCTTCTACCCCGAAGGCGGGTGATGGCGGAACCCCTCCTTGGGGAACCTGGGCCGGGCGGACGGGTTAGGCGAGACAGCGCAGCCGGAGGTGCCGCCATGAGCCTGCCGATCGACGACATTCTGCCGGAAGAGCCGAACGGCGAGATCGTTCACTGGATGGACGCCGGACCGCAGAGGGCGGTGAGCGGCGGCGCGCCCACGGCGGCGACCGCATTCCTGCTGGGGATCGCCGCCGCCGCGGGCGGCTACTTCCTGTGGCGCTACCTCGCGCCGCGCCGCGAGGGCCTGCCGCCCTGGCGTTGGGGCCGCGGCCCGGCGCACTAGAGTCCCGCCATCGCCTTGCCGCAGGCGGCGGTGTCCGCCTCGGTCATCCCCTGGCGCAGCTGCAGCCGGCGGATTTCGCGATCCTCATCGGCATAGGGCCAGTAGCGGATGGTCCGCTTGCGGCCGCGCGCGTCGATGGTGACCGCCACCACCTCGTGGGTGGTGTCGCCGGGCGTCAGCATCAGGCTCTCCAGCTTCATGCCGTTGCGCAGGCCGCTGACCCAGGCGGGCCCGCCCCGGCGCACGCCGCGCACCGTCTTGGCCGCCTGTGAGCCCGCGGGGTCGAAGCCGGTGTCGAAACCGTGGGTGAGCGTCGTCGTCGAGATGAGGCAGCCGCCGAACATCGTCTCGGGCGGCGTCATCCGCTCGCGTCCGGCGATGTAGCGGGCGACATCGCTGCGCAGGTTGAGCTGGGCGCCGCCCCAGGCTGCGTTCAGCAGCCGGTCGAGGAAGCCGGTGGTCTCGGCGGGGACCTGGGCCCGACGGTCATGGGCGGCCTTCATGACATCGTCCAAGTCCTGGCCCGAGCCCTTCTGGCGGATGTCCTCGTCCCACTTCAGCGCCAGCAGCATGGCGCGGGCGGCGCTCGGCTGGGAGGGCGCGGCGTCGTAGGCCTTGAGCGCGGCGTCGAATTCTTGGGCGGCGTCCTCGGGCGTGGCGAGGCCCGCGCGCAGGCGGGCGCGAACGGCGAGGAAGTCTCCCACACCCTCGGCGATCCAGCCGTTCTGTGGCTCGGGCGTCGACGGCGGAGCGGCCAGGCTCCAGACCCAGCCGCGCATCCGCTCACGGGCGACACCGGCACGCGCCTCGGGCGCGGCGTCCTTCGCCGCCGGCAGGATCACCGCCAGGTACGGATCGACGGGCGGAGGCGGCGGCTTGATCTCGGGCGCGGATGCGCAGGCGGACGCGAGCAGGACGAAGGCGAGGGCGACACGACGCATGACCCCGAGCTTAGCCTGCGTCGCGGCGGAATTGCGTCAGCGCTTCTTGCGGACCACCGGGTGCGAGGTGGAGAGGCCGCCGTCCACCGCGATGGTCTGGCCGTTGACGTAGGAGGACTCGTCCGACGCCAGGAAAAGGGCCGCGTTGGCGATCTCGATCGGCACGCCGTAGCGGGTGAGCGGATTGAGCTGGCCGATCTTGTCCTCGTTGCCGCGCGCGCGGGCGCCGTCGAAGATCGGCTTGGTCATGCCCGTCTCGATCAGGCCCGGCGCGATGGCGTTGACCCGCACGCCGGTGCCGTAAAGCTCGTTGCAGGCGGTCTGCACCAGGCTGATCACGCCGGCCTTCGACGCGGAATAGGCCGCGCCGCCCGCGCCCGAGCGGATCCCGGCCACCGAGGCCGTGCAGATGATCGAACCCTTGCCGTTCGGGATCATCGCCGCCGAGGCGTGCTTCACGCCCAGGAACGCGCCGATCAGGTTCACCCGCAGGATTTCGGCCCAGTAGTCGGGCGTGGCCTCGTGCAGGGGCGTGAAGCCGCCGGAGATGCCGGCATTGGCCCAGAAGACGTCAAGCCCGCCGAACTCGGACTGCGCCCTGGCCACCAGGCTCTGGACGAAGGCTTCGTCGCCGGCGTCGCCGCTGAGGGCTACGACCTTCCCGCCGGCCTTGGCGACCTCGTCCGCGGTGTCGGCGAGCGCCTCGGCGCGGTCCGCGATGACCAGGCTGGCGCCCTCGGCGGCGAAGAGGTTCGCCGCAGCGCGGCCGATGCCGCTGGCGGCCCCGGTGATGACGGCGGTGCGGCCTTGCAGGCGAGCCATGGATCCTCCTTCAAACAAGTGTTTGACGAGGCATCGCACGGCGAAGCCGGAGCGTCTAGCCGTTGCGCTTCACGTGGTTGCGGATGGCGGCGACGATGCGGTCCTGGACGTCGGGCTCGAGGTAGGCATGCATCGGCAGGCTGATCACCTTGCCGGCCTTGGCCTCGGTCACCGGCAGGCCGCCGGGCTGCGGATAGCCGGCGTAGGGCGGCTGGCGGTGCAAGGGCAGCGGGTAATAGACGGCGGTCGGGATCCCCTGTTCGCGGAGCGCGGCTCCCAGGCCGTCCCGGTCCTCGGTCTCGATCGTGTACTGGGCCCAGACGCTGACGCCGCCGTCGATCACCTTGGGGGTCGTGACCACGTCGGCGAGGCCCTCGGCGTAGCGGGCGGCGACCCGGTTCCGGGCCTCGATCTCGTCGGCGAAGATGGTCAGCTTCTGCAGCAGGACGGCGGCCTGGACCGTATCCATCCGGCTGTTCGTGCCCACGCGCATGTTCATGTACTTGGGGTCGTGGTCGAAGGTCCTGCCCTCGAGGTCCGACTTCACCGCCTGGCCATGGACGCGGAGGCTGACCAGCAGGTCGTGGAAGCGGGCGTCCTTCGACAGGATGGCGCCGCCGTCGCCGTAGCAGCCGAGCGGCTTGGCCGGGAAGAAGCTGGTGGTGGTGACGTCGGCCCAGTGGATCGGGTGATGGCCGTTGAGCGTGCAGCCGAACCCCTGGGCGCTGTCGGCGATCAGCTTCAGGCCGTGGCGCTGGGCGATCTCGAAGATCGCCGGATAGTCGGCAGGCTGGCCGAACAGATCGACGGCGATGATCGCCCGCGGCGTCAGTTTGCCCTCGACCTTCACGGCCTGGATGGCGGCTTCGAGCTTGGCCGGGTCGAGGTTGTAGGTGTCCGGGACGATGTCGACGAACACCGGCGAGGCGCCGACCAGCGGCATGGCCTCGGCCGTCGCAGCGAAGGTGAAGGCGGGGCAGAAGACCGCGTCGCCGGGGCCGATCCCCCAGGCCATCAGCGGCAGGACGAGGGCGTCGGTGCCCGAGGCGCACGACAGCGCGTGCGGCGCCTGGCCGAAGGCCGAGAGCTCGGCCTCGAGCTGCGCGATCTCGGGGCCCATGACGTAGGCGCCTGAGCGCACCACCTTGAGGATGGCGTCCTCCAGCGGCTGGCCGAGGCGCGCGCGCTGGGCCTGCAGGTCGATGAACGGAATCATGGCCGGGCTCATGCCACGCAGGGCATGGCCCGCCAAAACACGGTTGGTGACGCTGTGTTGCGCCTACTCCTTGGCGACCTGGCCGCCCTTCATCACGAAGGACACCTGGCGCAGCGTGTTCACGTCCGCGAGCGGGTCGCCCTTGACCGCGATGATGTCGGCGGCCTTGCCGGGGGCGAGCGAGCCGATCTCGTTCGACAGGTCGAAGTGGGCCGCGGCGTTGACCGTGGCGGCCTGGATGGCCTCCAGCGGCGTCAGCCCCGCCTGGACCAGCAGCGCGAACTCGCCGGCGTTGTCGCCGTGGGCCGAGACGCCGGTGTCGGTGCCGAAGGCGATCTTCACGCCGGCCTTGTGGGCGCGCCGGGTCATGTCCAGCATCATCGGACCGGCCTGCAGGGCCTTGGCGGTCTGGGCCGGGGTGAAGAAGTTGTTCGGGCCCTTGGCGATGCCGACCACGAAGTCGCCGGCCATCAGGGTGGGCACCAGATAGGCGCCGTTCTTCTTCATCAGCTGGATGCCCTCAGCGTCGAGCCAGGTGCCGTGCTCGATGGAATCGCCGCCGGCTTTCAGGAAGCTGTTGATGCCGTCGCCGCCGTGGGCGTGGGCGGTCACCTTGCGGCCCATGCGGTGGGCGGCGTCGACGATCGCGTCCAGCTCGGCCTGGGAGAACTGCTGGCCCAGGCCTGCGGCGGTGTTGGAGAGCACCCCGCCGGTGGCGGTGATCTTGATGATGTCGGCGCCCTTCCAGACCTGCTCCCGCACGGCCCGGCGGCAGTCGTCGGCGCCCGAGCAGACCGAGCCCGGGCGCAGCACGTGCATCACGTCCTCGCTGTAGCCGTTCACGTCGCCGTGGCCGCCATGCACCGAGATCGCCGAGCCGGCGGCGATGATCCGCGGGCCGGGCACGTCGCCGGCGGCGATGGCGCGGCGGAGCGCGAAGATGGCCTGGTTCTCGGCGCCGAGGTCGGCGACGGTGGTGAAGCCGGCCATCAGGGTGCGTTTGGCGTAGCGGGCGCCGATCATGGCCTGGTCGGCGGACGACTGGGTCACCTCGTCCAGACGCGCGCTGGGGCCCTGCTGGCCGGTGATGTGGACGTGGCTGTCGATGAAGCCCGGCAGGACGAAGCTGTCCTTCAGATCCACCACCCTGGCGCCGGCCTCGGCGGCGTAGCCGTCGACGACGCGGACGATCCTGCCGTTCTGGACGACGAGGGTCTTCTCGCGTTCGACCTTGCCGCTGGCGGGATCGAGCAAGACGCGGCCGGCCTGGACGAAGGTGAGCGGCGCCGGCTGGGCCAGGGTCGTCTGCGGCGCGGACGAGGCGAGCAGGGCTGCGGCCAGCGCGCCCAGGACGAAATGCTTCACGGAAGAACCCCCACGGTTGAGGCGGGGATTTAAGGTCCGGAATTCGCCAGGGCACAAGCGGGCTTTGGCGAAGCGCCGTTCGCCGGTCAGATCTGGCGGGCGCGGCCTTCCCAGTAGGGCGCGCGGACCTTGCCCCGCTGGATCTTGCCGGCCTCGGAGCGGGGCAGGTCGGTCGCGAAGTCCAGGCTGCGCGGAACCTTGAACGAGGGCAGGCTGGCGCGCGCGAACGCCAGGATCTCCTCGGCCAGTTCGCCCGAGGGCGCGTAGCCGGGCTTCAGCAGGATGACCGCCTTCACCTGCTCGCCCCACTCTTCGTGCGGCACGCCGACGGTGGCGCTGTCGGCCACGGCCTCGTGCTTGATGAGCTCGTTGTCGATCTCCTGCGGGTAGATGTTCACCCCGCCCGAGATGATGGTCTCGGCGCTGCGTCCGGTGAGGAACAGGTAGCCGTCCTCGTCGAAGTAGCCGACGTCGCCCATGGTGAAGTAGTCGCCGACGCGGGACGCCTCGGTCTTCTTGTCGTCCTTGTAGTAGGTGAACGCGCCGCCCGGCGGGAGCTGGTGGTAGATGGTCCCGGCGACGTTCGGCGGGCATTCGGCCCCCTGCTCGTCCAGGATTTTGGAGCCCAGCAGCGCCGGGCGCTTGCCGACCGAGCCGGGCTTCTTCAGCCACTCGTGGCTGTCGATCATGAAGCCCGCGCCGCCTTCGGAGCCCGCGTAGTACTCGTTCAGCACCGGGCCGAACCACTCGATCATCGCGAGCTTCACCTCGGGCGGGCAGGGCGCCGCGCCGTGGACGACGTACTTCACCGAGGAGAGGTCGTAGCGGGCCTTGACCGCCTCGGGCAGGGCCAGCAGCCGCTGGAACATGATCGGCACCAGGTGCAGGTGGGTGACCCGGCGGTCCTGGATGGTCTTCAGGGTGGTCTCCGAATCCCACTTGTCGAGGAAGACCAGCGTCGCGCCGGCCCCGAGCGCGGCGCGGATGTCGAAGGCCAGGGGGGCGGCATGGTAGGCCGGCCCGGCGCAGAGCTGGACTGAGGCCTCGTCGTAGCCGCGCAGCGCATAGGTCGCCTGGGGGACGATCACCGGATTGGGCCGGAAGACGCCCTTGGGCCGGCCCGTCGTGCCGGACGTGTAGAGCATCTGGTTGCCGAGCACGGGATCGTCGATGTCGGACGGATCGATCCCCGCCAGCGCCTCGTCGTAGTCGAGGAACCCCTCGATGTCGCCGCCGACGGCGATCTTCAGGACGAGGCCGGGCGCCAGTTCGGCCGCGGCGGCCGACGCCTTGATCCGCGCCTCGCAGAACACCGCCTTGGCCTCGCAGTCGTTGAGGATGTAGGCGATCTCGTCGGCCGTCAGGTGCCAGTTCACCGGCGTGATGCGGAAGCCGCCGCGCTGGCAGGCGACCAGCACCTCGACGAACTCCGCACGGTTGGTGGTGACCAGCGCCACGGCGTCGCCGGCCGCGAGCCCCGCGCCGCGCAGCAGCCGGACGAGGCGGTTGGCGTGCGCGTTGACCTCGGCGAAGGTGCGGACGCGGCCGTTGGGATCCACGACGCAGGCCTTGTCGGGCTGGGTCCCGGCCCAGACGGCCAGCGTCATGCCGGCGAGGGCCGCGTGCTCCAGCCGCTGGTCCAGCCCTGCCCGTTCCTTCACGGCATCCATCACGAATCCTCCGCGGCGGTCCTGGCGTCCGCTTATCGTTGAGGAAACCATGCCACGCGGAGGCGGGGGCGGACAATCGCCCGCGTCTGAAGATCGGGTATGCCGCGCGCGGCGGTCAGGCCTTGCGGAAGATCCAGATGTCGCCGGCGCCGCCGAGTTCGCGCGGCGGCCGGTCCAGCGTCAGGCCGGCGGCGGCGGCGAGCGGCTCCGGCTCGGTCATCCAGTAGGTAAGCCGCTCGGGCGAACGCTGGACGGCGCGGCCGGCGGTGTCGACGACCACGTACTCCAGCACCTGGTCCAGCTTGGCGGGCGGATCGCGGAACGTGCGCTCGGCGACGAACAGCACCAGCCGGCGGCCGTCCGCCAAGGTCCGATCGAACACCGGCGCCTGCGGATTGGCGGGCGGCAGGTTCCGCATGATCTCGAGCCGGGGCAGGTGAAAGGCCGCCAGGCCACCCGGCGCAAGGTGACGTGCGGCGGTGGCGAAGGTGTTCTTCCAGGCGGCGCCCGCCGGCACGTGGGCCAGGGTGAAGAAGGGGCAGACCACCGCATCGAAGGTGCGCTTGAGGTCGAGCGCGGTCATGTCGCCGCGACGCAGTTCGATGCGGTTTGCGACCTCGGGCGGCAGACCTTTCCGCCGCGCCTCGGCCCGCGCCAGCATGGCGGCGGAGAGATCCACGCCGGTGACGGAGACCCCACGCTCGGCAAGCGCCTGGGTCACCCGACCGGAACCGGCGCCCAGCTCCAGAACCGAGCCGCCCTCGGCCGCGAGTTCCGCATAGACGTCCACGTCGCCGGCCAGTGATGCGTCCGCCGCCGTTATCTCGTCGTAGAAGGCGGCGCTCAGGCCGCCGTCGGCGTAGTAGGGGCGGACCTTGGCCACGTTCAGGAACCTCCGGCGCGCGATGGCGCTTGAGACGCCTGTGTCGCCGGTCCGTTGCGCAAGATCAACGACGGGGCCACATACTGCGTGGCCAAGCTTTGGCAGCCTGGTCCTCATGGGGAGCCCGATGAACCGCTTTTTCCGCCGTATCGCGCGAGCCGCGCTGATCGTCGCCGCTCCGCTGGCGCTGGCCGCCTGCGGGATCAACACCATCCCGACCAAGGAAGAGACCGCCAAGGCGCGCTGGGCCGACGTCCAGAGCCAGTACCAGCGCCGGGCCGACCTGATCCCGAACCTGGTGGCGACGGTGAAGGGCTATGCGGCCCAGGAGAGCAACGTCCTGATCGCCGTGACCCAGGCGCGGGCCGGCGCGGTGAGCGTGCCGTCGGGTGCGAACATCACTCAGGACCCCGCGGCGTTCCAGCGTTACGCCCAGGCGCAGGGCCAGCTCTCGCTGGCGCTGGCGCCCTTCCGCGTCCTGCAGGAGCAGTATCCGGACTTGAAGTCGAACACGAACTTCATGGCCCTGCAGAGCCAGCTCGAAGGCACGGAGAACCGCATCGCGGTGGCGCGCCGCGACTACAACGAGGCCGTCCGCGACTACAACACCAGCCTTCGGACGTTCCCGACGGTGCTGTGGGCCAAGACCATGTACGGCAGCTCCAAGCCGATGCAGCTGTTCGAGGCGACGGCGGCCGCGCAGTCGGCGCCCACGGTGGACTTCTCGGCCCCGCCCGCGCCGGCGGTGACGCCGGGTTCGGCCCCTCCGCAATGATCCGCCTTTCGGGAGCGCGGGGGCTCGTCCTCGCGCTCCTGGCCCTTCTGCTGATCCCGGCCTTCGCGTTCGCGGCGCCCAAGTTCCCGGCGCTCACGGGGCGGGTGGTCGACGACGCCAACCTCCTGTCGCCGCAGGCGGAGCAGAAGCTCGACCAGGAACTCGCCGGCCTCGAGGCCTCGACCGGCCGCCAGGTGGTGGTGGCCACACTGCCCGACCTGCAGGGCTACGAAATCGAGGAGTACGGCTACCAGCTCGGCCGCGCCTGGGGCATCGGCTCCAAGGCGCGCAACGACGGCGCCCTGCTGATCGTCGCCCCGAACGAACGCAAGGTGCGCATCGAGGTGGGTTATGGCCTGGAGGGCGTGCTCACCGACGCGCTCTCCAGCGTGATCATCCAGACCGCCATCCTGCCGCAGTTCCGGCAGGGCAATTTCGAGCAGGGCATCCTCGACGGGACCGATCAGCTCGTCCGTCAGCTGTCGCTGCCCGACGAGGAAGCCCGGGCCAAGGTCGCCGAGGCCCAGCAGGCCCAGGCGGCGCGCAGCAGCGACCGCGGCGGCTCGGCCATCCCGGTCATCTTCGTGATGATCGTCATCTTCTGGATCCTCAGCGGCATCCTGGGCGTCTTCGGCCGGCGCGGGCGGCGGGGCCGCCGGGGCGGCGGCATGTGGTGGCTGCTGCCCCTGATCCTCTCCAGCAGCGGTCGCGACCGTGGCGGCTGGGGTGGCGGAGGCGGCGGCGGCTGGGGCGGCGGCGGCTTCTCGGGCGGCGGCGGGTCGTTCGGCGGCGGCGGATCGTCCGGGAGCTGGTGAGATGGACAAGCCCCTTCTGAGTCCCTCCGACCTCTCGGCCATCCAGGACGCTGTCCGCGAGGCCGAGACCCGCACGACGGGCGAGATCTATTGCGTCGTGGCCGAAGAGAGCTCCGGCTACCGCGAGACGCCGTTGGCCTGGGCGGCCGGCGTGGCCCTGCTGGGACCGGCGCTGTTGCTGCTGGCCGGCGTGCATGTCGAGGCGCCCGACCTCCTGGGCGGCTGGACCGCCGCGCAGGTGTCGAGCGTGGCCGAGGCCGCCGCCCGGCGCGCCCTGATCGGAGCGGTGCTGCTGCAGGGCGTGCTGTTCGCCCTCACCCTGGCGATCACGTCCATCCCGGCGGTGCGGCGGGCGCTGACGCCGCGCGGCCTGAAGCGCGATCGCGTCCGCCGGCGCGCCCAGGAGCAGTTCGTCGCGAAGAACCTGCACGCGACCCGCGAGCGAACCGGCGTCCTGATCTATGTCTCCTTCGCAGAGCACATGGCCGAGCTGATCGCCGACGAGGGCATCGCCAGCCATGTCGACCCGCAGGTCTGGGAGCGCGCCATGGCTGCCCTGACCGAAGGCCTGAAGCGCCGCGAGCCGGCCGCCGGTTTCGCATCCGCCATCGGTCTGTGCGCCGACGTGCTGGCGGAGCGTTTCCCTCCGCGTGCGGACAATCCGAACGAGCTGCCGGACGCGGTCGTGATCCTGCCCAACCTTTAGAAGTTGAAAAGGCGTCGGATTCTACGGGGATTGCAGCCGCGCTCCGCATCAGCGAACGATGTGATGTTTGAAGTTGCGACGTCAGACGTCGGCGCACAAAGCTGCTCCCGCGCATGGGAGCGTTGAGGACACCTTCTTGGACGAGGACGGGCCGAGGCCGGTGAACCCTGCGCCTTCGTTCACGGAGGTGGCGGACCTCCTGCATCTCGGCATGGCCTATCAGGTGGTCTCCTGGCCCGACGGACGGCGGGAGTTCAGGTCCGTAGGCCAGCGTTCGCGGCAGCTCCTCGGCCTTGAGCCGGAGGAGGCGATGGCCGATCCCTCGCGACTCTACGAACGCGTCCTTCCCGAACACCGCGCGGCGCTGGCGCGCGCCGAAGAGCTGGCCATCGCCAGCGTCTCGCGCTTCGACATCGAAGTCCGGATGCGAGGCCTCGACGATCAGGTGTGCTGGCGCAGGATCACCTCCACCCCGACGCCGCAGCCCGACGGGTCCGTGCTCTGGAACGGCATCGTCATGGACGTTTCGGATGCCCGCCGCGCGGCGGAGCGGCTGGAGGAACAGCGCCGCCGGCTCGAAGCCGCCGTGGAAGCCACCGGGCTCGGCTTCTGGGAGTGGGACGTGCGCAATGACCGGGTGACCTGGTCCGAGCGGAACTGCGAAATGTTCGGCCTGCCGCCGAAGCGCACGGTCATGACCATCGAGCGCTACATCGCGCTGATCCACCCCGACGACCTGCCGCTGGTGCAGGAGGCCTACGTGAAGACCCGCGAGGGCGGCGGCGGCGACTTCGTGGTCGAGCATCGCACGCGCCACCAGCCGGGCGGCCTCACTCGCTGGGTGCAGGCGCGCGGCCGTACCGTCGCCGACGCCGAGGGCCCCGCCCTGGTGGTCGGCACGACGCTGGACATCAGCGAGCGCAAGGCCGTCGAGGACCGAAGGGCCCTCCTGCTGGGCGAACTGGCCCACCGGGCGAAGAACGGCATTCAGGTGATGATGGGCATCGTCAACCAGACGGCGCGCGGCGTCCGCACGGTGCAGGAGTTCCGCGACGTTCTGGTCGCCCGCCTGAGCGCTCTGGCCGACAGCCAGGACCTGGTGATGGCCTCGGGCGGTCGGCCGGTGCCGCTGCAGGACGTGGTGGCCAAGACATTGAGTCCGTTCGGGACGACGCGGTTCGAACTGGACGATCTCGGCGGCGTCACGATCGCCGGGGAGGTCGCCGTGGCCCTCGCCCTGCTGCTCCACGAGCTCTCGACCAATGCGGTGAAGTACGGCGCGCTTTCGCAGTCGTCGGGCCGCGTGGCCCTGCGCCGTGGAGAGGACGCGGCGGGCGACGTGGTGCTCTGCTGGGAAGAACGCGACGGTCCTCCGGTGAGGCCGGCCAAGCGGAAGGGCTTCGGATCGCGACTGCTCGAGGTCGGTCTCAGCGCCTATGGCGGCAAGGTGGAGGCCCGGTTCGATCCGGCCGGCTTCACCGCGAACATCCATTTCCCGGTCGCCGCACCGCCTCGGCCCTGAGGCGTCGTACGGCCTCGCCGTCGCGGCCTCTCCGCAATCGCTCGACGCCGCCTTGCGGGCGCCCCGGCATGAGCCTTAGCATCGCAGGCTCGCGGGAGGATGCGTCGATGGCTTTCACGGTCAACGTCAACGGCAAGGCTTTAAAGGCGGACGTCGATCCGGACACGCCGCTGCTCTGGGTGCTGCGGGACAGCCTGGGCATCGTCGGGCCGAAGTTCGGCTGCGGCGTCGGCGCGTGCGGCGCCTGCACGGTGCATGTCGACGGCCAGCCGATGCGATCGTGCCAGATCCCCGTCGAAAGCGTCGGCAAGGCCAAGGTGACCACCATCGAAGGCGTCGGCGCGAGCGCCGTCGGCAAGAAGGTGCAGGCGGCGTGGAGCGAGCTGGACGTCGCTCAGTGCGGCTACTGCCAGCCGGGCCAGATCATGTCGGCCACCGCCCTCTTGGCCAGCAACCCGAAGCCCACCGACGCCGACATCGACGCCGCCATGGCCGGGAACATCTGCCGCTGCGCCACCTACACGCGCATCCGCGCGGCGATCAAACACGCGTCCGGCCAGAAGACGGAGGCCTAACCGATGACCGCTGAGATGACCGGCGCCTCCCGGCGCGAGATCCTCAAGACGGCGACCGCCAGCGGGCTGGTCCTGTCGTTCGCCGTCGTCGGCAAGGGCCAGGCGCAGACCGCCGGGGGCGCAGCGCAGCCGATCAACGCCTACGTCCGCGTGGCGCCCGACGGGATCGTCACCATCGTCAACAAGAACCCCGAGATCGGCCAGGGCATCAAGACGATGCTGCCCATGCTGATCGCCGAGGAGCTCGACGTCTCCTGGGACCAGGTCCGCATCGAGCAGGCCGACAACGATCCCAAGGCCTATGGCCGCCAATTCGCGGGCGGCTCGATGGCTACGCCGCTACACTGGGAGGAGCTGCGGCGCGTCGGCGCCGTGGCGCGGGCCATGCTGGTCCAGGCGGCGGCCACGGCCTGGAACTGCCCGGCGGGCGAATGCTCGACCACGCCGGGCGTGGTGGTGCACGCCAGCACCGGGCGGAAGGCGACCTACGCCTCGCTCGCCACGCAGTGCGCGAACGTTTCGGTGCCAGACCCCAAGACGCTGCCGCTGAAAGATCCCAAGGACTACAAGATCATCGGCCGGGCCATCGCCCAGTACGACACGCCCAAGATCGTGACCGGGCAGCCGCTGTTCGGCATCGATGTGCGCCGCCCGGGCATGTTGTACGCCACCTATGAGAAGGCCCCGGTCTTCGCCGCGAAGGTGGCGGGCGCGGACCTCGCCGCGGCTCAGGCCGTGAAGGGCGTGCGCAAGGCGTTCGTGGTCGCCGGCGACTCCAACGCCCTGCAGCCCGCGGCCGGCCAGATTGGCGCGGGCCTGCTGCCGGGCGTGGCCGTTGTGGCCGACACTTGGTGGGCCGCCAAGAAGGGCCGCGACAAACTGAACGTGAAGTGGGAGGACCATCCCACCTCCAAGCAGTCCAGCGAGGGCTTCGCCGCCACGGCCAGGGAGCTCGCCGCAGGAAAGCCTCAGCGGACGCCGCGCAACGACGGCGACGTCGACGCCGCCCTGAAGTCGGCGGCCAAGACGGTCGAAGCCTCCTACTCGTACCCGTTCCTGGCGCACGCGCCGATGGAGCCGCAGAACTGCACGGCCGAGTGGAAGGACGGCAAGCTGGAGATCTGGGCGCCGACCCAGAACCCCGAGCCGGGTCGCCAACTCTGCGCCAAGACGCTCGGGATCAAGCCCGAGGACATCACCATCCACATGACGCGGTGCGGCGGCGGCTTCGGCCGACGGCTGGCCAACGACTACATGGTCGAGGCCGCTTGGATCGCCCGCGAGGCGGGCGCGCCGGTGAAGCTGGTCTGGACGCGTGAAGACGACATGCGCCACGACATCTACCGGCCGGCGGGCTTCCACTTCCTGCGCGGCGGCGTGGATGCGCAGGGCAATCTCGTGGCCTTCCACGACCACTTCGTCTCGTTCGGCGAGGGAGCCAACTTCGCCCCCAGCGCCGGGATGGGGCCGACCGAGTTCCCGGCGCGCTTCGTGCCGAACTGCAGGATCGACGTCAGCGTCATGCCGCTTGGCGTGCCGACCGGGCCGCTGCGGGCGCCGGGCTCGAACGCCCTGGCCTTCGTCATGCAATCGTTCATCGACGAGCTGGCGCATGCCGCGAACGCCGACCCGCTGGCCTTCCAGATCAAGCTGCTGGGCGACAAGCCCGTGGTCGGCGAGGCGCCCGCAGCCTACGCCGCCGGCCGGATGGTCGGCGTGCTGAAGGCGGTGGGCGAGATGTCCGGCTGGGCCAACCGAACCAAGCTGCCGAAGGGCGAGGGCCTGGGCGTCGCCTGCTACTACAGCCATCTCGGCTATTTCGCCGAAGTCGCCCATGTGGCGGTTTCGCCCGCGGGCGAGGTGAAGGTGAAGAAGGTCTGGGTGGCCGCCGACGTGGGTCGCCAGATCATCAACCCGCATGGCGCGCTCAACCAGGTGCAGGGCTCGGTGCTGGACGGCCTGTCCGAGGCGCTGCACCAGCAGATCACCATCGTCGGCGGGGCGGCGCAGCAGTCGAACTTCCACGACTATCCGCTGATGCGCATCAACGAGGCGTGCCCGGTGGAGGTGAAGTTCCTGAAGACGGACTTCCCGCCGACGGGCCTGGGCGAGCCAGCCCTGCCGCCGGCGATCCCGGCCCTGACCAACGCCATCTTCGCGGCCACCGGCAAGCGCGTCCGCAGCCTGCCGATCACGCCGGAGATGCTGAAGGCGTAAGGGCCGTCGCGAAGGCGGAACGTCTTTGGGGTTGGCGCGACGGCCAGCCTGCGCATGATGCGTCCCAACAAGTGTTTGAGGGGGCGCGCGTGAAGAAGCTGCTCATCGCCAACCGGGGCGAGATCGCCGTGCGCATCGCGCGCACGGCCGCGGAGATGGGCATCGAGAGCGTCGCCGTCTTTTCCGAAGACGACGCGGCGTCCCTGCACGTGAAGCGGGCCGACGCGGCCGTGGCGCTGAAGGGGTCTGGTCCCGCGGCGTACCTCGACATCGGTCAGATCGTGGCGGCGGCGGAGGCGCAGGGCTGCGAAGCGGTCCACCCCGGCTACGGCTTCCTGTCGGAGAACGCCGCCTTCGCGCGCGCCTGCGAGGCGGCGGGGGTGGTGTTCGTCGGACCTGGGCCGGACACGCTGGAGCTGTTCGGCGACAAGGCCCGGGCGCGGGGCCTGGCGCAGGGCTGCGGCGTGCCCGTGCTGGCGGGAACGGAGGGGCCGGCGACGCTGGAGGAGGCGCAGGCCTTCCTGCACGCCCACGGGCCGGTGATGGTCAAGGCGGTGGCCGGCGGCGGCGGGCGGGGCATGCGGCCGGCGAGCACCGCCGACGCGCTCGCCGAGGCGTTCGAACGCTGCGCCTCCGAGGCCAAGGCGGCGTTCGGCGACGGCCGGCTGTACGTGGAGCGCTTCCTGCCGCACGCGCGGCACATCGAGGTCCAGGTCGTCGGCGACGGGCGCGAGGCGATACACCTTTGGGACCGCGAATGCTCGTTGCAGCGCCAGCGGCAGAAGCTGGTGGAGATCGCGCCGGCCGACATGCTGCCCGAGGCCGTGCGGGAGAAGCTGTTCCAAGGGGCGCTGAGGCTCGCGAAGGCCGCCCACTATCGCGGGGTCGGCACCATCGAGTTCCTGGTGGAGGGCGGCGAGGCGGTGTTCATCGAGGCCAACGCCCGGCTGCAGGTGGAGCACACGGTGACCGAGGCGGTCACCGGGCTCGACCTCGTGTGGCTGCAGCTCGAGATCGCGGCGGGGCGAAGCCTGAAGGAGCTGGGACTGAGCCAGGAGGCCGTGCCCGCCCCGCGCGGCCACGCCGTGCAGGCGCGGGTCAACCTCGAGACCATGTCGGCGGACGGGTCGGCGCGACCGGCGGGCGGGACGCTGGCCGTGTTCGAGCCGCCGTCGGGGCCCGGCGTGCGCGTCGACGGTTTCGGCTACGCGGGCTATGCGACGAGCGCCCGGTTCGACAGCCTGCTGGCCAAGGTGATCGTGCATGCCGGGACGGGCGGCCTCTCGCGCGCCGCCGCGAAGGCCTACCGCGCCCTGTCGGAGTTCCGCATCGAAGGGGCCGAGACCAACATCGCCTTCCTGCAGGGCCTGCTGGCCCATCCGGCGGTGGCGGCGGGCGACGTGCACACCCGCTTCATCGAAGAGCACATGGGCGAGCTCTTCCAGGCGCCGGAGCCGCATCCGAAGCTCTACTTCGACGCTGCCTCGCGGGGCGCGGACACGGCGCGCCGGACGCTGGAGGTAGACGCGCCCGCCGGGACGACCCCGCTGAAGGCGCCGCTGCAAGGGACGGTCATCGGCCTCCAGGCGCAGGTCGGCGAGACCGTGCGGCCCGGCCAGCCGCTGCTGATCCTCGAAGCGATGAAGATGGAGCACGTCGTGGCGGCGGAAAGCGCGGGCGTGTTGCGCGCGCTCGCGGTGCAGGCTGGCGAGACCGTCTTCGAGGGCGACGTCGTGGCCTTCCTTGAGCCGATAGAGGGCGGCGACGCCGCCCATGCCGCCGAACAGGCCATCGATCTCGACGCCATCCGGCCCGACCTCGCCGAGGTGATCGAACGCCACCGCCTGACGCTGGACGAGGCGCGGCCCGATGCGGTGGCCCGCCGCCGCAAGACCGGCCAGCGGACGGCGCGGGAGAACCTCGCCGACCTCTTCGATCCCGGCAGCTTCAGCGAGTACGGAGCCATGGCGGTGGCGGCCCAGCGACGGCGCCGCACGCTGGACGACCTGCGCGCGAACACCCCGGCCGACGGCATCGTCACCGGCGTGGGCGCGGTGAACGGTCACCTGTTCGACGAGGACCGCGCCCGCTGCGTGGGCCTGGCCTACGACTTCACCGTGCTGGCCGGCACGCAGGGCCACTTCAACCACAAGAAGACCGACCGCATCCTGGAATTCGCCGAGCACTGGAAGGCGCCGATCGTCTGGTTCACCGAGGGCGGCGGGGGCCGGCCCGGCGACGTGGACGGCGGCCAGCTCTCGGCCTCGTCGCTGGATACGACGAGCTTCACCACCTTCGCGCGGCTGTCGGGCCTCGCGCCCCGCATCGCCATCAACTCGGGCCGCTGCTTCGCCGGCAACGCCATCTTCTTCGGCTGCGCGGACATCACCATCGCCACCCGATATTCGAACATCGGCCTGGGCGGTCCGGCGATGATCGAGGGCGGCGGCCTTGGCGTCTTCACGCCGGACGAGATCGGCCCTTCGGGCGTGCTGTACGCCAACGGCGCCATCGACCTGCTGGTCGAGGATGAGGCCGAGGCGACCACCGCGGCGAAGCAGCTGCTCGGCGTGTTCCAGGGGGCGGTTCCGGACTGGACCTGCGCCGACCAGCGCCGGCTGCGCCACCTGATCCCCGAGAACCGCGTGCGGGCCTACGACATCCGCGAGGTGATCCGCACGCTGGCCGACGACGGCTCCTGGCTCGAGCTGCGCGGCGGCTACGGACGCGGGATGATCACGGGCTTCCTGCGGATCGAAGGCCGGCCGATGGGCGTGATCGCCAACGATCCGCGCCATCTGGGCGGCGCCATCGATTCCGAAGGCGCCGAGAAGGCGGGCCGGTTCCTGCAGCTCTGCGACGCCTTCGATGTGCCGGTGCTTTCGCTGTGCGACACGCCGGGCTTCATGGTGGGGCCCCAGAGCGAGGCGACGGCGGCGGTGCGGCGCGGCTCCCGGATGATGGTGGCGGCGACCAGCATCTCCGTCCCGCTGTTCACCGTGGTGCTGCGCAAGGGTTACGGCCTGGGCGCCCAGGCCATGGCCGGCGGCGACTTCTCGGCGCCCGCGATGACGATCGCCTGGCCCACCGCCGAGTTCGGTCCGATGGGGCTCGAAGGCGCCGTGCGGCTCGGCTACCGCAAGGAGCTGGAGGCCGAACAGGATCCCGCCGCCCGCCAGGCGCTGTTCGAGAAGCTGGTCGGCAAGATGTACGAGAACGGCAAGGCGCTTTCGGTGGCCTCGGTCGTCGAGATCGACGCCGTCATCGACCCGATGGAGACCCGCGCCTGGCTGGTGCGGGGGCTGAAGGCCTGCCCCGTGCCGCCGAAGCGTCCCGGCAAGAAGCGGCCGTTCGTGGATACGTGGTGAGCTAGTGCGGGACGTATGAGCGCAGCACGTCCTCGATGACGCGCTCGAGCTGCTCCAGGGTGCCGCACTGCTTGGCGACGTGGCAGAAGCGGGCGTAGCGGTTCATGACGCTGTCGCCCTGGCCCCAGTAGCTCTCGGGCTCGGGGTTCAGCCAGATGACCGCACGGCTGCGGTCGTGGATCTGCTTCATCAGGTCGAGGCGCGGCTCGGCGTGGTTCGAGCGGCCGTCGCCCAGGATGATCACCGTCGTCTTGCGGTCCAGGCTGTCCAGGTGGTTCTCGGCGAAGTCGGCGAGGGCCTGCCCGTAGTCGGTGGACTGGAAGCCGATCTCCTGCAGCACCTTGAAGATCGCCTGGTCGACGGCGTGGTCGTCGAGGATGTCGCCGACCGGGATCAGGCGGCCGGAGAAGGCGAAGGCGTCCAGCCGCTCCACCACCTCGTTCAGCGAATAGAGGAAGGTCAGGAGGAACTGGGCGAAGGCGGCGACAGACTTCGAGACATCGCAGATCACGACGATCGACGGGCGGTCGACCTTCTTCACCTTCCAGGCGATCTCGAACGGCACGCCGCCGTGGGCGGTGGAGCGCCGCAGCGTCTTGCGGATGTCGAGGTGGCCCCGCTGCGCGGCCCGCCGCCGGCGGGCGTACTTCGTGGCGAGCCGCCGGGCCATCTTGCGCACGAGCTGCTGCATCAGCGCGTAGTCGACGGGATCGACGCCGCCGTCGGCGTTGAGCTGCTTGCGCACCAGCCGCTCTTCCCGGAGCTCGCGGGCGGACGTTGCGGCATAGAGGTCGTGCTGGCGCTGGACGTAGGCCTGCGCCTGCTCGAACAGCCGGCCGCGCGCCGCCTCCAAGCGATCGGCCAGACCCTGACCTTCCCCGTCGGGCAGGCGTCGGGCGCGGGCGATGATGGCCTCGATCTGATCGAGGCCCATCTCCTCCAGCAGGCGTCGGGTCATGCGGCTGCGTTGGGTGGTGAGCCGGATCTCGGTGACGCCCGCCTCGCGGGCGGCCTCCTCCATGGCCTGCTGGACCGCCGCGGCGTCGCCCTGCAGCACGGCCTGGGCGAGCGGAGACTCCGCCACCTGCTCGGCCTCGCGCTCGCTAAGCGGCGCGGGCGGCGGCTCGGCGGCCACCGGGTCTCTCGCGAAGAAGGCTTCGAACGTCGCCTCGAAGCGGTCGACCTCATCCGCCGACTTGGCGAGCGTGGCGCAGAGCGCGTCCTTGAACAGCGTCCGATCGGCGAAGCCGGTCACCGCCACTGCGCGCGTCGCGTCGATCGCCTCGGCCGGGGAGACCCGGACGTCGGCGGCGCGCAGGGCGCGGAAGAACTGTTCGAGCGTGCCCTGCATCAGCGCCGGTGGATCAGCTCCACCACCTGCGGCTCGACGGCGGCGATGTCCTGCTCGAACTTCAGGATCACGTTCAACGTGTCGCGCACGACCTCGGCGTCGAGGCTATCGGCGTGCAGCAGGACAAGCGCGCGGGCCCAGTCCACCGTCTCGGAGATCGACGGCGCCTTCCGCAGGTCGAGGGTGCGCAGCGACTGGACGAAGGCCACCAGCTCGCGGGTCAGCCTGGCCTCGATGCCCGGCACGCGGCTGGCGACGATCTTCTCCTCCAGCGCCGCTTCCGGCAGCGGGATGTGCAGGTGCAGGCAGCGGCGCTTCAGCGCGTCGCCCAGGTCGCGGACGTTGTTGGAGGTGAGGAACACCAGCGGCGGGGTCTTGGCCTTGAGCACGCCCAGCTCCGGCACCGAGACCTGGTAGGCCGACAGCACCTCCAGCAGGAACGCCTCGAAGGCCTCGTCCGACTTGTCGACCTCGTCGATCAGCAGCACGCAGCCGTCGTCCTGCTGCAGGGCCTTCATCAGCGGCCGCGGCTCCAGGAAGGGCTCGGAGAAGAACAGGTCGCCCATGCCGTGCAGGCGGTCCATGGCCGCGTCCATGGACTTGGCGTCGGCGAGGGCCTCGCCCATCCGGTCCTTGAGGATCTGGGTGTAGAGGAGCTGCTTGCCGTACTTCCACTCGTACAGCGCCTTGGACTCGTCGAGGCCCTCGTAGCACTGCATGCGGATCAGCGGCTGACCCAGCATGGTCGCGGTCGAGAGCGCGAGCTCGGTCTTGCCGACGCCGGCCGAGCCCTCGACCAGGATCGGCTTCTGGAGATTCACGGCCATGTAGAGCGCCGTCGCGATCCGGCGCGAGGCGATGTAGCCCACCCCAGCCAGGCCCTGGATCAGGGCGTCGACGGAGGCGAACGGATCGGCGCCGCTATTGGCGGCCGAGGGCGTGGAAACGGTCAAAGGAGAACGGCTTTCGAAATCGCGGGAAAGAACGCCGGCGATTGTGCCAGCGCTCTTCCACGACGCAAACAGCCGTTTGAGGCGGCCTTAGGGGGCCGGCTTGATCTCGAAGCTGACGCCTTGGGCCAGCGGCAGGGTCTTGCCGTAGTTCAGGGTGTTGGTGGCGCGGCGCATGTAGGCCTTCCAGCTGTCCGAGCCCGCCTCGCGGCCGCCGCCGGTCTCCTTCTCGCCGCCGAACGCCCCGCCGATCTCGGCGCCCGAGGGGCCGATATTGACGTTGGCGATGCCACAGTCCGAGCCGCGCGCCGAGATGAAGAGCTCGGCCTCGCGCATGTCGTTGGTGAAGATCGAGGACGACAGGCCCTGCGGCACGTCGTTCTGCAGCGCGATGGCCTCGTCCAGGTCGCGGTACTTCATGACGTAGAGGATCGGCGCAAAGGTCTCGCGCTTCACGACGTCGGTCTGGGCGTCCATCTCGACCAGCGCGGGGCGGACGTAGAACGCCTCGCCGGCCTCGACGCGCTCGCCGCCGTGGACCCTGCCGCCGGCCGCGCGGGCGTCGGCCAGGGCCTTCTGCATGCCGTTGAAGCTGGCCTCGTCGATCAGCGGGCCGACGAGCGTGCCGGCCTCGCGCGGGTCGCCCACCGGCACCGAGGCGTAGGCCGCCTTCAGGTTGGCGACGAAGCCGTCGTAGTGGCTCTCGTGCACGAACAGGCGGCGCAGCGTGGTGCACCGCTGGCCGGCGGTGCCCATGGCGGCGAACGCCACGCCGCGGATGGCGAGGTCGAGGTCGGCGGTGGGCGCGATGATCGCGGCGTTGTTGCCGCCCAGCTCCAGCAGGGCGCGGGCGAAGCGTTGCGCGAGGCGCGGACCCACCGCGCGGCCCATGGCCGTGGAGCCGGTGGCCGAGACCAGCGGCACCTTCGGGTGGTCGACCAGGGCCTCGCCCACCTCGCGGCCGCCGATGATCACCGCCGAAATGCCTTCCGGCGCGTCGCCGAACTTGGCCAGCGCGCGCTCGAACAGAGCCTGGACAGCGAGCGCGGTCAGCGGCGTCTTCTCAGACGGCTTCCAGACGCAGGCGTCGCCGCAGACGAAGGCCAGCGCCGAGTTCCACGACCAGACGGCGACGGGGAAGTTGAAGGCCGAGATGATGCCCACGACGCCCAGCGGGTGCCAGGTCTCCATCATCCGGTGGTCCGGCCGCTCCGTGGCCAGCGTCAGGCCGAAGAGCTGGCGCGACAGGCCGACGGCGTAGTCGCAAATGTCGATCATCTCCTGCACTTCGCCGAGCGCTTCCGAGACGATCTTGCCGGCTTCCAGGGTCACGACCTTGGCGAGGTCGGCCTTGGCGGCGCGCAGCTCCTCGCCGAACAGGCGGACCAGTTCGCCCCGGCGCGGGGCCGGCACGTTGCGCCACTTCAGGAACGCCTCGTGGGCGCGCTCGACGGCGGCGTTCACCTCGGCGACCGGGGTGTCGTGGACCTCGGCCATCACCTCGCCGGTGACCGGCGAGCGGACAGCGCGGCCGCCGCCGGTCCAGAGGGTTTCGGCGACCCCAAGGCGCTTGAGGACGTCGGCGGCTTCCGTCTTGGCGGAGGCGATCTTGGCGGGGGCGTTCATGAGCTTACTCGGCGGCGGCGCGCAGGAGGGTGGCGTCTTGCGGCGCGTAATAGCGGCCGAAGCGGTTGGCGAGAAAGTCCGGAAGCGCGATGTCCTCCTGGCGGATGAAGCCGGTCGAGGGCAGCGTGCCGTCCGCCAGCATGTCGAGCACCGCGCAGATGGCGCCGGCCGTGGTGATCTGGATGGCGCTCTTCAGCTCGCCGTAGATCTCCTGGGCGTAGACCTTATTGACGTAGGTCTCCTGCATCAGCCGGCCGGCCTTCATCCCCGAGACGGTGACGAAGACGATCACGACGTCCTGCATGGTCGCCGGCACGGCGTTTTCCAGGATGTCCTTCAGGACGTCGCGGCGATTGCGCAGGTTCAGGTCGTTGAGCAGCGCCTTGAAGATCGCCGCGTGCCCCGGGTAGCGGATGGTCTTGTAGTTGAGGTTCCGCACCTTGCCGTCGAGGGTGTGGCACAGCGTGCCCAGGCCGCCCGAGGTGTTGAAGGCCTCGTAGGTGACGCCGTCGAGGGCGAACTCCTCGCGCTCCTCCATGGCCGGCGTTTCGCGCAGCTTGCCGTTCACGATGGCCTCGCACGGCTCGCAGTACTCGTTGATGACGCCGTCGGTGGACCAGGTGAGGTTGTAGTTCAGGGCGTTCGACGGATAACGGGGCAGGGCGCCCACCCGCAGCCGCACGTCGTGCAGTTCGTCGAAGTGCTTGGCGAGGTCCCAGGCGGCGATGGTGATGAAGCCGGGCGCGAGGCCGCACTGCGGGATGAAGGCGGTCTTGGAGTCCTTGGCCAGCTCGCGAACGACGCGGCTGGACGCCACGTCCTCGGTCAGGTCGAGGTAGTGGGCTTCGGCGGCCTTGGCGGCGCGGGCCACCGCGGTCGTCAGGTGATAGGGGGCGCAGTTCACGACCGCGAAGCAGCCCTTGATGCGCTCGGCGACCGCTTCCGGATTGTCGATAGCCATGGCCAGGGTCTCGACGCGGTGGCGGCCCTCCAGGGCCTTCAGCGCCGACGCCGACTGGTCGAGGACCAGGACCTCATAGCTTCCCGAGCCGGTGAGCAGGTCGACGACCGTCGATCCGATCTTGCCTGCACCGATGACGGCGACCTTGCGCATGTGACTGCCTCCCTGACTGGTCGGAAGTCAGGCTCGGCCACGGCCCAGCCATTTACAATTGGCGCCCCGGCGAATCGTGCGGCTATTCTGGGCGTATCGCCGACCCTGATGGACATAGCGACGAATGGACGATCTCGACGAGCATCTGCTGGCCCGACTGCGCGAGAACGCCCGAGCGCCGGTCGCCGAACTCGCCCGGGCGCTCGGCCTGTCGCGGACGACCGTGCAGAGCCGGCTGGCGCGCCTGGAGCGCAGCGGCGTCGTCGCCGGCTACTCGGTCAAGCTCGCGCCGACCTATGCCGCAGGGCGGGTGCACGCCTTCATCATGCTGACCGTGGAGCCGAAGCAAGCCGCCGCCGTGACGTCCGCGCTGAAGCGGATGCCCGGCGTCACACGCCTGCAGTCGGTGAGCGGGCCGTTCGACATGATCGCCACGGCCGAGGCGGCGGGCGTCGCCGAGATGGACGCCATCATCGACGAGATCGGCGCCGTGAAGGGCGTCGAGCGGACCAACACCTCGCTGGTGCTGTCGACCAAGTTCGACCGCTAGGCGAAGTTCCGGGTGAGCCGGTTGTGGACGTCGGTGGCGGCCACGGCGCCTTCGCCCTCGGCCGTCGAAATCTGGTTCAGGCCGCGCACCACGTCGCCGGCGGCGTAGAGGCCTGGAACCGAGGTCTCCTGATGGTCGCCGACCACCAGCCGCCCGCTGTCGTCCAGCATCGCGCCGGCCTGGACGGCGAGCTGCGCCCGCGGCGTGACGCCCAGAGCCGAATAGACCACGTCGAAGCTACGCTTCTTGTCCTCGCCGAAGTCGAAGGCGGTGATCTTCCGGCGCTTGATCTCCACCGCCTGGACCGCGCTCTCGACGATTCCGACGCCGGCCTTCGTCAGGTCGGTGGTGAGGCTCTTCGGCAGCGGCTCGGCGCCCACGTGGATGAAGGTCACGTCGTCCGACCACGTGCGGATGAAGATCGCCTCGCGGGCGCAGTGGTCTTCACGGCCGATGACGCCGACGCTGCAGTCCTGCACCTCGTAGCCGTCGCAGATCGGGCAGATGCGCACGAGGCCCTTCTCCACGCCGCGCTCCAGGCCCGGGATGTCGGGGGCGTTGTCGATCACGCCGGTGGCCAGGATGACCGTCTTCGCACGCAGGGTCTCGCCCTCGGTCTCGATGCGGAAGCCCGACTTGAGCGGCGTCAGGGTCTCGACACGGCCGGCGCGGATCTCGGCCCCATAGGTCTCGGCCTGCCTCCGCATCCGCGACAGCAGCACCTTGCCGTTCACGCCGTCCGGAAAACCCGGATGGTTGCGGCTGCGCGGGATCCAGGCGGCGCGGCTGCCGCCGGATTCGATGACGACGAAGCGGCGTTTGAAACGGGCGAGGTAGATGGCGGCGGTCAGGCCCGCGGGGCCTGCGCCGATCACCACGCAGTCGAGGATTTCGTTGTCACCCATGGCAGGTGAGCCAACGCGCTTACGGGGCCGCCGGCTCCAGGTAGATCGGATTGCCGAGGATCCACAGCTTGCCGTCTGGCCCGCGCACGTCGACCCGCAGCCAGCCCTTGGCGCCGTCGGCGCGCAGCTCCAGCACCCGCGTCTCGCCGTCCTTGAAAGGCGGGTTGTCGGTGCGCATCAGACCCTTGCCGGGACCCGCGAAGGTCATATGGCCGCCGGCGAGGCCCGCGGTCTTCACCTCGATGCGAGCGATATCGCCGGCCTTCAGCTTCAGCACGTCCCCCATGTGCGCGGTCTGACCGCCGAGGGTCGCGGTCACGTCCAGCAGTCGGTCGCGCGTGCCCTCGACGTCGATGAAGACGCGGCCGGAACGGATGCCGGCGAGCAGCGCCGGCTGGGACAGGTTCTCGGCATAGACGACGGTCGTCGGCGAGCCTACGGACTGGGTGGCGGTGAGCGGCGTTGCGCCGTCGTGGTTGTCCGAGCCGCCGACGCCGGTGAGGCGGAAGCCCTCGTCGAGCCGCGCCTCCCAGAAGGGGATGCCCGCGCCGGGGCCTTCGGCTCCGAACTTCAAGCCGCCGCCGTTGATCGCCTCGATGGCCGCCACGCGGCGCCAGTCGGTCTCGGCGGTCCAGCCGCAGCCCATGCAGGCCTCGCCCGACGGCAGGCCGGGATGGTTCACCGAGATGATCCCGCCGGCCTTCTCGAGCTGGTCGAGTATGGTCCCGAGCTTGGGCGCGCGCGGGCCGCCGAGCTGGAAGTCCAGCGGGGCGGTGGTCCCGAAGACATTGGCGTGGCCCTGGAAGGTCGTGATCTCGCGGCCGGGGATCAGCAGCATCCGGTCGTAGTAGGGCTGCATCTCGGCGAGGGCGCCGAAGTGGGCGCTGGTGTTGTGATCGGTGACCGCGATGAAGTCCAAGCCCCGGGCCGCGGCGGCCTCGGTCGTCTTGAACAGCGGGCAGGGGACACGCGCCCCGCTCTGGGCCGCGCAGCTCCCATCGGAATGGGCGGTGTGCAGGTGGAGGTCGCCCCGGTACCAGCCCGGCGCATCGTTCAGCGGCCGCGGCGCAAAGCCCTGGAAGTCGGCCGGCTTCCGCTCGAACCAGATCCTGGCGGCGTAGGGCGCTTTCGACGTCTTGCGGATCGCCGGCACGCCCAGGATCAGCTTCCACTCTCCGGACGGGATGGGGCCCGGCAGGTACGAGGGCGTGGCGTAGGTTTCGGCCACCACGAAGCGGCTCTTGTTGCCGCCGCTCCAACCGCGAAAGCGCAGGGGATCCCGGACGCCCAGGTCGATGACCGAGCGCTCTTCCTTGCCCTGGTAGGCGAACTCCACGGTCACGGCGGTGACCCCCGCCGGGACCTTGAACGGGACCTCACGATAGGTCGTCAGATCGGCGTGGGTCATGACGCCGGTGAGCGTCACGTCCTGGGCCTGAGCCGCCGGAGCAAGGAGAAGCGCGGCGACCATCGCCGCCGCGCTCCATTGGAATAGCTTGGCCATACCGCGCATCAGAAGCGGTATAGCACGGCCGCCTTGAACGTCCGGCCGAGCTCGGGTCGGGCCAGGTAGTACCGGGCCCCCGCCTCGCCGGAGATGAACTGGCCGGCTCGCGGATTGCCCTCGGTCAGACCGATCTCGTTCGTCAGGTTCGTGCCGTAGGCGTAGAGGCTGACCTGGTCGGTCACGTTCCAGCGCACCGAGGCGTTGATGATCTCGTAGGCCGGGATCGTCAGGGTGTTGGCGATGTCGGAGTAGCGCTTGCCGTAGAACTGGAAGTCCACCTCGGCGCGCAGGCGGCCGTCCAGCAGGTTCACCCCCGGCGTGAAGCGGGCGGACACCTTGGGCGACCGAATGATCCGGTTGTCGGTGAAGTCGCGGGCCCGCAGGCAGTCCGCCCCGGCGGTCGGCGTGTCGGACGGCAGCGGGCACGCGCCGCCGACCTTGGCCACGCGCTCGTTGAAGATGAAGTCGCCGTAGGTCGGCTCCTGCAGGGTCACGGTCCCGCTCATGTCGAACCATTCCGTCGGACGCACCGTGCCTTCCAGCTCGACGCCCCAGGAGGTCGTCGAGGCGAACTCGGTCTGGCTGATGTAGCTGTTGGTGGTGGCGTCGTAGCGGGTCTCGGTCAGGCTCTGGCTGTCGAAGTGGGTGTAGAAGGCGGTGGCGTAGGCGGTGAAGAACTCGCGGTCGATCTTCACGCCGGCCTCGGCCAGGTTGATGCCCTGGGCCCGCGGATCGGTCCGCGTCGGGTTGGTGATGAAGTCGCCGAGCGACGGCAGGCGGAAGCCCTTGGTGTAGCGGGCGAAGACGCCCAGGTTCGGGTCGACCTGGTAGTTCACGCCGATGGTCGCGCCCCAGTCGTCGAAGCTGCGGTCCAGCGGATCGAACACGCCCGTGCCGCTGATCGCCTGATCGTCGGCGGTGTTGTTGGCGAGCTGGTTCAGGTTGATCGTCGCCCGGCGCTCGTTGCGGCCGGTGAGTTCGATCCGCTCCCACCGGGCCCCGAAATCGAGCCGCAGCTTGTCGGTGATGCTCCATTCGTCGGCGGCGTAGATCGCCCAGGTCTCGCTCTCGCCCTCGGCGTTGTCGAACTGGCTGCCATAGCGGGAGACGCCGTTGTCCGTGCCGCGCGCGACCACGACGCCGGCGGCGTTGACGTAGTCGATGTTCAGCAGCCGGGCGTTCTCGCGCACGTCGATCAGCACGGCCGCGCCCTGCTGCAGGAAGGTCTCCTCGGCCTTGGCGTAATAGACGCCCAGCGCCAGGTCGTGGATCTGGCCGCCGACGTCGAAGGCGCGGGTGATGCGCAGGTCGTTGATGGTCTCGTCCAGGGTGATGTCCTGGGCGCGGACGAAGGCGTCCATGACCAGGCCTGTGCCGTTCTGGCCGGCGAGGTCGAAGGCCTGGCCGCCGTTCACGTAGGTCAGGCGCGGGGTCGTGCCGGCCGGCGCGCCGCGGGCGATCCGGGCGGCCGCCGCTTCCGGCGTGTTGGGGAAGAGGCCCTGGCGGAGCAGGTCGCTGGTCCGGTAGCGGAAGCCTTCCTTGAGGGTCCAACCGGCGACCTCGAACGTACCCTGCAGGGTGTACTGGGTGAGCTTGAGGTCGGCGCCCTTGGTCTGATCGAAGGCGTAGGGGCCGTTGCTGGTGCGCAGCACCAGCTTGCCGGTCTCCGGACCCGCCAGCGTGCCGTAGTTGGCGTCGAAGCCCGGGATCTCGGCCGTGTCGCCGTCCTGGTCGAAGGTCAGCGGGACCGGCAGGTAGAAGATCGTATTGTCGTCGATGTGCTTGACGTTGAAGTCGATCGAGCCGCCCTCGAAGTCGCGGCCGACCTGGAAGCGGACCTGGCCGCCCTTGTTGGCGTCGAAGCCCGGATCGCGGACGCCGTCGTCCTGCCGATAGAACCCGCCCAGGCCCAGGCGGAAGCCGCCGACCGTGCCGCCCATCCAGGCGTCGCCGCGCCAGTAGCCCCAGTCGCCCACCTCGGCCTTGGCCAAGCCTTCGAAGGCCTCCGTCGGCTTGCGGGTCAGGAAGTTGATCGTGCCGCCCGGCGCATAGGAGGCGAAGATCGACGACGGGCCGCCGCGCACCACTTCGACGCGGTCCACCGTCTCGTCCATGCGGAACGAGAAGTCGGTGTTGAGGAACCCCAGGCCGCCGTCGCTCTGCACCGGCAGGCCGTCTTCCTGCAGGGCGATGGCCGCGAAGCCCTCGATCGGGATGCCGCGGGCGCGGATGTTGGCCCCGCCGACGCCGCCCGAGGCCTCGACCCACAGGCCCGGCACGTTCTTCAGCACCTCGGCGACGCTGGGCGAGGCCTGGAGACGCAGCTTCTCCTCGGACACCGTGGTGATGGCGTAGCTCGCCTCGACCTTGCGCTGGGCCTCCGAGCCCGCGCGACCGGTAACGACCAGCTCCTCGACGTCGGTGGGCGCGGCGTCGTCGGCCAGGGCGGGCGCGGCGAACGCGAGCGCGGAAGCCGCGGCGGCGGCGAAGAGCATGGCTTTCATGGAAGGACCCCCTCTCGATTTGAGGGTCCGCCCATAGCGCCGCTCCTTATCGGTTCGGCGACGGCCATATGTCAGTTCGACTGCGATGCAGGCGGGCCACACCTGCTAGGGTGGGGCATGTCCGACCCCTTCGACCTGCGGCGGTTCGTCGACGCACAGGCGCCGGTCTATGACCGCGCGCTGGCGGAGATCCGCGCCGGCGCCAAGCGCAGCCACTGGATGTGGTTCGTCTTCCCGCAGATCGCAGGCCTGGGCTCCAGCCCGACGGCGCGGGCCTATGCGATCTCCGGCCTGCCCGAGGCCCAGGCTTACCTCGCCCATCCGGTGCTCGGGCCGCGATTGATCGAGTGCGCCGCGGCGGCGCACGCGGTGCAGGGACGGAGCGCGCGCGAGATCTTCGGCAGTCCGGACGATATGAAGTTCCGCTCGTCCATGACCCTCTTCGCCCACGCCTCGGACAACCCGGTCTTCCGGGGCGCGCTGGCGAGATACTTCGACGGCGTCGAGGATCCCCTGACGGTGGCGCGGCTCTAGACCGGCGCCGTGGAGATCCGCCGGCGTTCGGTGGAGCGCACGAGTTCGGCCCAGATCGCTTCACAGGTGGCGACATCGCCCGCGGCCTCGGCGGCGGCGTGACGCTCGATCAGCGCCGCACGCAGGCGGCGGTTCTCGGCGGAGAGGGCGGTGAGGCGCAGATCGCAGTCCTCGCCGGTCTCGCCCAGTAGGGCTCGCACCGCGCGATTCTCCTCCACCAGATTGTGGGCGGCGCCGTCCCAGGCCTCAGCCGCAAGGCCCAGCAGCATGGCCGACAGCGTGAGGTCGCTGGCGCGCTCGGCCGGCGGTGCGGCCGGGTCGGCATTCTTCAGGAGCAGGCCCGCGAGCTCGGCCAGGACGGCGGGAACTTCTGGCGTCATAGCCGCTCCATCACCTTCAGCATGGCGCGGTCCTGGGCGTTGATCAGCCACCACGCCGGGTAGACCATGATCGGCGACCTGTTGCCGCCCGAGGTGAAGGCCTTGGCGCTGCCCACCCAGATGCCCTGGCCCTTCACGCAGTTGAACAGGATCCACCACGTCAAGGCCGCCGGGTCGGCCTTCATGCCGCTGGCGCGCTCCCAAGCGGCGATCGCCTCATCCTGCGGGACCAAGCCCCCGGCCAGGCCCTCGCGGCCGAAGCTCCACACGGGCTGAAGGCTCCATCCCAGGTCCTCCAGCGGATCGCCCAGGTGCGCCATCTCCCAGTCCAGCACGCCGTGGATCTCGCCGGCCTCGTCGAACAGGTAGTTGCCGGTGCGATAGTCGCCGTGCACGACCGACAGCTTCTGGGCCGGGGGCGGCGGATTGGCGCGCAGCCAGCGGATGGCCGCCCGGGTGATCGGCAGGGGCTCGACGGCGTCGCGGTCGATCAGCGCCTCCCAGTGGTCGAGCTCGCGGCGCCAGCAGGCGTCCAGCGGCGGAGCCGGCATGACGGCGGTCAACCCGAGCGCTGCAGGGTCGGCCTTGGCGATCTCGCCGAGGATCATCCACTTGCGCTCCGCCAATCTGGGTATGACCCGGTCATACGCGCCCGACAGCAGCACCTGCGGCGACGCCTGGTGGCCGCAGAGTTCCTCGGCGACGAAGAACGGGTGGTCGAGGGCGTCGTCTTCCTCCTCCAGCCACAGCATCTCGGGAACCGGCACGGCCGATCCGTGGAAGGCGCGATAGGCCTCGAACTCCACGCGCCGTTCGGTCTCGATCAGACTGGCCGGCGGATCGCGCCGGAGGATTAGCGGACGCTCGCCGCCGTCCCAGCTCAGCCGGAAACGGTAGGTCTCGCGGCTCGCGCCGCCCGAGATGCGCTCAAGCCCCGACACGGCGAGGCCGCGCGCGTCCGGCATCTTCCGCGCGATATAGGCCGCGAGGCGTTCTTCCAGCGGATGCGACACGGGCTGTCTGCTTAGGCCATCTCGAACCGGATCGGCAGGCGCTTGGGCCCGTTGACGAACACCGCCTCGCTCAGGGCGGGCTCACCGGCCAGTTCCACCGACTTCAGGCGCGGGATCATCTCTTCCCACAGGATCCGCATCTCCATCTTCGCCAGGTGCTGGCCCAGGCACAGGTGGGCGCCGTATCCGAAGGCCAGGTGCCTGTTGGGCTTGCGGTCGACTCGGAAGGCGAAGGGATCGTCGAAGACCTCCTCGTCCCGGTTGCCCGAGGCGTAGCAGAGCATCAGCCAGTCGTCCTTCTTGAGCTGGCGACCGGCGAACTCGGTGTCTTCGGTCACGGTGCGCATGAAGGTCTTCACCGGCGTGGTCCAGCGGATCGACTCGTCGACGAGCCCCGGGATCAGCGACGGGTCGGCGTGCAGCTTGGCGAGTTCGCCGGGATGCTCCGCCAGCGCCCACAGCGCTCCACCCGTCGAGGACGATGTGGTGTCGTGCCCCGCCGTGGCGACTATGATGTAATAGCTCAGCGCCTCGAAGTCGGAGATCGGCTGGCCGTCGATCATGCTGTTGGCGATCACCGAGCCCAGGTCGTCGGATGGGTTCGCGCGCTTCCGCTCCGAGAGGGCCCGGAAATACTCGAAGAAGTCGGTGATGACGCTGATGTCGATCTTCTGCGGCGCGGCGGCGGCGGACATGTCGGTGTCCTTGTGCCGCGACAGCTCGGGGTCGGCCGCGCCGAAGATCTCCTGGGTGAGCTGCAGCATCCGCGGCTCGTCCTCTTCGGGCACGCCCAGGATGCTCATGATCACGTGCAGCGGGTAGTGCAGGGCGACCTGCTTGACGAAATCGCACTCGCCTCCGGTGGCCGCCATCTTCTCGACCGTGGCCCTGGCGATCACCCGGATCCGGTCCTCCATCTTGCGGAGGTTCGGCGGCATGAACCAGGCCTGGGTGAGCGTCCGGTACTTCAGGTGGTCGGGCGCATCCATGTGGATCAGCGTGCGCAGGAGGTGCGGGCTGCCGCCCATCATCGCCCGGACCTGCTCGTCGATCGCCTTGGTGGTCAGGACGGGATTGCGGTCGCCGTTGTGGAACAGGTCGTTCTGGCGGCTGATCTCAAGAATGTCGGCGTGCTTCGTCGCGACCCAGAAGGGATCGAAGCCGTCGATCACCGCCTGGCCGAACGGCTGGTTCCGGCGCAGCCAGCGGTAGGTCTCGTGGATCTGGCCATTCGCGTAGGCCCAGGGCTGCACCAGGGTGTCGGCGTACTGCGCCGGGATGCGGTGGTCTTCGCGCGTCATGACGCTCATCGCGATATCCGTCCCCGGCTGACGCGAGGTCAGCGCAGACGACGCCTCCCAATTGTTCTTATCTTGGCCGCAGTTGATACCCGTGTGTGGCGACCGGCAAGACTGACGGCGCGTCAACCGCGGGACGGGAGGGACGGGCATGCTGACGCGCGGCGACGACTATCCGATCCACCAGACGCCGGAGCCGATCGCCTACGCAGGCTCCGACCGGAATTTCTACGACCGCTACTTCTTCAACGCCTATTCCCCGGACGGCGCGCGGTTCGTGGCGGTGGCCTTCGGGGTCTATCCGGCCCTGAACGTCGCCGACGCCCACGTCTCTGTGCTGGAGGGCGAGGTCCAGCGCTGCCTGCATGCCTCGCGCATCCTCAACCTTGAGCGCATGGATCTGAGCGTGGGGCCGATCCGCATCGAGGTGCTGGAGCCGCTGCAGCGCCTGAAGGTGACGGTGGAGAAGGCCGAGGGCATCGCGTGCGAACTCGTCTTCGAGGGCCGCGCCTTCCCCATCGAGGAACCGCGCTTCGTCAAGCGCAACGGCCCGCGCCTGTTCATGGACTACACGCGCCTGACCCAGAACTGCTTCGTCTCAGGGTGGGTCGAGGTGGACGGCGAACGCTGGGACGCCTCGGGCTGGCTCGGCACCCGCGACCGTTCCTGGGGTATCCGGCCGGTGGGCGCGCCCGATCCGCAGCCGACGCCGGGCGGCCAGATTCCCGGCTTCTTCTGGCAGTGGACGCCGGTGAACTTCGACGACCGCTCGGTCTTCTTCCACGTCAACGCCGACCCGAACGGCAAGCCCTGGAACACGCGCGCGGTGGTGCTGCCGGACGGGGCCGGCCCGGAGGGCGGCGAGCACGCCGAAGGTGCGGCCATGGATGTCACCCTTCGCCAGGGGCTGCGCCACGCCGAGAGGGGAACGCTGAGGATTCCGCTGGCTTCGGGCGAGGCCACCGTCAGCTTCGAACCCCTCGCCACCTTCCTGATGCGCGGCATCGGTTATGGCGGCGAGTGGCGGCACGGCGCGCTGCAGGGCGAGCTGCGGGTGGCGCGCGAGGACATCGACGTGGGCGCGGCCGACATGGCGGCTATGGAGAACCTGCACATCCAGGCGATCTCAAAGGCCGTGCTGAGCGCCCCCGGCGAACCCGAACGACAGGGCGTCGGCGTGTTCGAGCAGCTGATCCTCGGGCCCTACAAGCCGTATGGCCTGTAGACCCTAGCCCAGCACACGCATCACCCGCGCCGCCGCCGGAAGCATCAGCGCCACGAGCAGCGTCGGGAAGATGAAGAGGATCAGCGGCACGGTCAGCTTCGCCGACAGCGCCAGCGCCTTCTCCTCGGCCCGCAGCATCCGCTTCTGGCGCATGTCCTGGGAGAAGACGGCGAGCGTCTCGCCGAGGCTCGTGCCCATCTCCTCGGCCTGACGCAGCATGGTGGCCAGCGCGCGGGCGTCCTCGATGCCAAGGCGGTCGGCGAAGGCGGCCCAGGCGTCCTTCCGCGCGCGGCCGGCGCGCAGCTCCAGGACGAGGAAGCGCAGGTGGACGGTCAGGTGCGGATAGCGCCGCTCCAGTTCTTCGGTGACGCGGCTGACCGCGGCGTCCAGGGACAGGCCGGCTTCCACCGAGGCGACCAGCAGGTCCAGCAGGTCGGGGAAGCCGTCGAGGTATTCCCGCTCGCGCCGGCTCTTGCGGCTCTTGAGCACCTGGTCGGGCCCATAGAGCGCGGCCAGCGACAGCACCACCGCCGTGGACAAGCCTCCCAGGTTGCCGCCCTTGGCGCCCATCATCATCGGCAGGGTCATCAGCACGCCTATCGTGGCCGCCACCATCAAGGCCGCCTTGACGCCCAGGAAGATGACCGGCGCCTCGCGGCTGTAGAATCCCGCCTGCATCAGCCGCGAGCGCAGCAGCGAGACCTTGGCCGGGTCGCGCACCGCGCTCTGCTGGCCCAGCCGTCGCACCGTCGAGAGCAGTTGATCGGGCAGCACGCCCGTGGGTCTTTCGACCGTCGTGTTGCGAACGCCGCCGGCCAGCGCGCCGGCGAGCCGGTTGCGCCGGAGCGCGCGCACACGCAGTTCGGCGACACCGAAGAAGGCCAGGCCGGCGACCGCGCCGCCCACCAGCAGCAGGCCGATGCCGTAGATGATGGTCTCGAGGGTCATGCCTCTACAGCCTCATGTTGATCATGCGGCGCATGACGAGGTTGCCGATGCCGATCCAGCAGACGAGGCCGATCATGGTGTACTTCACCATCGGCTCGTTGATGACGTCGCCATAGAACTTCGGCGAGATCAGCATGATCATGCCGACCGCGACGAACGGCGCGGCCGTCAGGATCGCCGCGGAGGCGCGTCCCTCGGACGAGGCGGCCTTGATCTTCAGCCGCATCTTGTGCCGCTCGCGGATCGTCGAGGCGTTCAGCTTCAGGAGACCCGTGAGGTTGCCGCCTGTCCGCTCCTGGAGCCGGACCGTCGCGGCGAAGAGGTCCACGTCGGGATGCTGGCAGCGTTCGGACATGCGCTCGATCGCCTGTTCCAGCGTGGCGCCGAAGGAGATCTCGTCCGCCGCCATGCCGAACTCGGTGCCGACGGGATCCGCCATCTCGCGGCCCACCAGGGCGATGGCGGTCGGCACCGGGTGGCCGGCCTCCAGGCTGCGGACGATGATCTCCAGCGCCTGGGGCAGCTGAAAGCCCAGCGCATTGGAACGTCGCCCGGCGATGAATTTCAGCACCAGGATCGGCAGCCCGACTCCGGTGACCAGCGCACCCACCGGCGCCAACAGCAGGTTGCGGCTCATGAACGCCAGGCCCGCGCCGCCGACGAGGGCGGCCAGCGCCACATAGCTCAGCCACTTGCGCTGATCGTAGGGCAGGCCCGAGGCGACGATGAGGTCCGACAGCTTGCGGAGCATGCCGCCCTTGCGCTTGCCGGCGGCGGTCAGGCCCCGCTGCTTGCGCAGCTCGACCACCAGCCCCTGGATGCCGCCGTCGACCTTCTCGGCCACCTTCAGCCGGCGGTTCACGACGCGCTTCTGGGCGGCGTTCGAGAAGATGCCGATCAGGGCCTGCGCGCCGGCGAACACGGCGGCGAAGACCATCACCAGGAAGATGGTGCGGACGTCGATCGTCATGGCGTCAGGCGAGCGGCTTGGAGGGGTCGAAGTTGGCGGTGTCGTACGGGATGCCCCGCCGCAGCATCTCGTCGAGGCAGCGCGGGCGCAGGCCGCTCGCCCGGAACTCGCCATGCACGGTCCCGTCGGCCGCCGTGTGCGTGCGGTTGAAGGTGAAGATGTCCTGCATCTGGACGACGTTGCCTTCCATGCCGACGATCTCGGTGACGTGGGTCACCTTCCGCTTGCCGTCGGCCAGGCGCATGACCTGCACCACCATGCCCACGGCCGAAGCGATCTGGGCCCGCATCGCCTCGGGGCTGATGTTGATGCCCCCCATGGCGACCATCTGCTCGAGGCGGCCGATCGCCTCGCGCGGGTTGTTGGAGTGGATGGTGGCCATCGAGCCCTCGTGGCCCGTGTTCATGGCCTGCAGCATGTCGAAGGCCTCTTCCGAACGCACTTCCCCCAGGATCACGCGGTCGGGACGCATCCGCAGGGCGTTCTTGACCAGCTCCCGCTGACGGATTTCGCCCTTGCCTTCGATGTTCGGCGGCCGGGTCTCCATGCGCACCACATGAGGCTGCTGGAGCTGCAACTCGGCGGCGTCCTCGATGGTGATCAGGCGCTCGCCGTGGCTGATCGCCGCCGACAGGGCGTTGAGCAGCGTCGTCTTGCCCGAACCCGTGCCGCCCGAGATCACCGTCGAGACCCGCGCGCGGACCGCGCCGTACAGGAAGTCGGCGACGGCCTGCGGCATGGCGTTGAATTCGACCAGCTTCTCCAGCGTCAGCGGCTTCTTGGAGAACTTCCGGATCGAGACCGAGGCGCCGTCGATGGCGATCGGAGGGATGGCGGCGTTCACCCGGCTGCCGTCCGGCAGGCGGGCGTCCACCATCGGCTGGCTCTCGTCGATGCGGCGGCCGACGCCGGCGACGATCCGCTGGACGATGCGCAGCAGGTGGTCGTTGTCGCGGAAGTGGACGGGGGTCAGCTCCAGCTCGCCGCGCCGCTCCACATAGACCTGGTAGGGGCCGTTGATCAGGATGTCGTTGATCGACTCGTCCTTCAGCAGCGGCTCGATGGGACCCAGCCCCACCATCTCGTCGTAGATCGAGGCGCCCAGCTCCTCGAGCTCGGCGGTGTTCAGCGCCATGCGTTCGGCGCGGGCGAATTCGACCACCTGGCCCATGACCTGACGGCGCAGCTCGCCCTCGTCGAGCTTGTCCAGCTTGGCGAGGTCCAGTTCGTCGATCAGCCTGGAGTGCAGCCGCAGGCGCAGGTCCAGCCGCTTGGCGTCGGCGGCCGGCGGGGCGGGCCGGGGCGGCTCCTTCGGCGCCTCCGTCGGCGGCGGCGCGGCGCTGGCGGCGGGGGCCGCAGCGGGGGCCGGTTCAGGCGCGGGGGCGACGGGCGCGCGGGCGAGGCTGAAGCGGGCCATCAGGCGGCCTTCGACTTGCGCGCCGGCGCGGCGCCGGCCAGGCGTTCGACCAGCAGCTGGACGTCCTTGACGATCTTCGACTTCGGCCGGTGCTGGGCGATCGGTCCGCCGAGGTTGGCGGACGCCGCGGCGGCCTCCCAGTCGGAACTGACGCCGGCCTCGGCCTTGCGCTGCAGGGCGCGTTCGGCCTCGGCCATCGACGGCGCAGGCCCAAACATCCGGCTGGCCAGTCGGTTCAGCACGATGCGCGGCTTCAGCCCCGTGCCGAGGGCGTGCTCGATCTCGTCGGAGTAGGCGCGCGCGGCCAGCAGGGCCGGCACGGTCAGCTCGGAGATGACCAGCACCTCGTCACACCCGGCCAGCGCCTCCAGGGTCCAGGGCCGGCGGTGGCGCGGCACGTCGAGGATCACCCAGTCGTAGCACTCGCAGGCCACCTCCAGCATGCGCAGCACCGCCTCGCGCGAGACGGCGTCGAAGGCGCCCGGATCGCGGACGCCGGCCAGCAGGTCGAGGTGCTTGGAGACCGGCGTGATGAAGGCCTGCAGCATGGCCGCGTCCAGCCGTTCGGCCGCCTGGCCGAAATCGGCGAGGCGCATGGCCGCCTGGGCGCCGAGATAGGCGGCGGCCGCGCCGTCGGCGAGGTTCAGGTCCACGAGGCAGACGCTGCGTTCGCCCCGGACGTGCGCGCCGAGCGCGGTTGCGATCTCGATGGCCAGCGTTGTGGCGCCCGCGCCGCCCACGGCGCCGGTGACGGCCCAGCAGCGGGTCTCGCCGGAAGCCTGGGGCGCAGCGGCGGCTGGCCCTGCGGCGGCCAGCAGGCCCTGCACAGCGCCCGTGAGCTGGTCGGCCGTGAACGGCGCCTCCAGCACGTCTGAATTCTCGAGGCGCAGCAGGTTGCGCACGAGGCCGGTCGGGAGGCTCTCGCCGACCAGAAGCACGGGCGGGCAGGCCTTCAACGCCGACAGCGTCTTCACGGCGGCGGCCAGCTCGGGCGCCTGCCAGGCGTCGGCGTCGATGATCACGAGGTCGCGGGGGCGGACGCCCAGTTCGGCAAGTTCGCCGATGCCGCCCAGCTCCATGTCGGCGCCGGCCAGAGGGCCCTTGGCGTGCGGGGCGAGGCTCTGGCCGAGGGCCAGGATGCGGCGGCCGTGCAGCGAAGCGCCGGCCATCAGCGGCCCCCCTCGTCGGCGGACGGCTTGCCCGTGATCTCGCCGTTGAAGAGCAACCGGCCCGCGCTCGGCTCGGCGCCGGGGGGCGCCTGGGTGGCGGCCGCCACCTTCAGGTCCTCGCGGGTGGCGAACCGCGGCGTGACGATCACGACGAGCTCGGTCTCGGCCTTCTTCCAGCGGGTGGAGCGGAACAGCGCGCCCAGCACCGGCACGTTGCCGACGCCGGGGATCTGGCGCAGGGCGTTGGTGTACTCGCTCTGCAGCAGGCCGCCGATGGCCAGCGACTCGCCGCCCTTCAGCTCGACGGTGGTCTTGGTCTCGCGGATGATGAGACCCGGCACGGTCAGGCCCAGGATGCGCAGCGAGTTGGTGAAGTCGAGCTGGCTGACCTTCGGCTCGACCTCCAGCCGGATCAGGCCGTTGTCTTGTACGACGGGCGTGAAGGCGAGTTCGACGCCGTATTTGCGGAACTCGAGGCTGAGGGTGTCCCGGTCCTGCGGGACCGGATACGGGAACTCGCCGCCGGCGTGGAACGTCGCCTTCTGCCCCGGAATGGCCACGAGGTTCGGACGCGCGAGGGTGCGGACCACGCCCTTCTCCTCGAGCGCGGCGATGTCGATGTCGATGGACGTGTCGCCCGAGCCGCCGCTCAGCCGCAGCAGGCCATTGGGCGTGCTGCCGCCGATCAGGCCCGTCCCCCACATGAAGCTGAAGGAGTTGTTCTGGATCGTGCCGGCGATGCCTGCGTCCTGCAGCGCGGAGCGGCTGGCCTCGAGAACGCGGACCTCCAGCACGACCTGCTGTGAGGCGCGGACGCTGATCCGCGAGATCAGGCCGTCCGGCGCATAGCGCTGGGCGATGGCCTCGGCCTTGTACTGCACGCCGGTGTCCGAGACCTCGCCGGTCAGCATCAGGGTCTCGCCAAGGTTGCGGACGCGGAGCGGCTCGTTGGGGAAGGCGGCGGCGAGGTCCTGCTGGAGGCCTTCGGCGTCGTAGCCGACGCGGATGTCCAGCACCTCCTGCAGTCGGCCGCCGGGGCCGTAGACCAGCATGTTGGTCGAGCCGAACTCCATGCCCTGGACGTAGAAGCTGCGATCGCCGGTCGCCGTCACCTTGGCGATCTCGGGCTGGGCGACGACGATCCGCGACGCCGGGTCGGTCAGGCGGAACGACAGCGACTTGTCGCGCGGAACGTGGATCGAGCGCCGCAGCGCCTGCTCGCTGCGCAGCTCCTGGGCGGGCGCCGGGCTGGGCGCCGCCGCCGCGGCGAGGGCGAAGGCGCAGGCCACGGCGCTGAGGAGGGTTCGGGTCATAAGCATGGGGTTACTCAGGGCTCAGCTCGCGGCCGGGCCGGCGGCCGCGGCCGTGACCGCCGGCTGGCCGGCGGATTGGATCTTGCGCGGACTGCGATCGCGCTTCACGGCCTCGCCCTCGACGACCATGATGCCGTAGGAGGCCGGTCGGCCGCTCGACCGTCGCGGCGCGACGGCGGGACCGGGGCTGCGGACGCCGCCGCCCAGCAGGAAGTCGCTCGTCCGCAGGGGCCCGGCGTCGGCCACCTCGGCCTCGCCCGAGCGGCGGAGCGCCAGCGACAGGGTGCCAAGCGTCGAGGCGATGGAAAGCTTCTGGGCCTCTTCCACCGACACTTCGATGGTGGCGGTCGTCGGGTTGGCGGGCTTTTCGGACGTGATGTCGGCGTTCAGGTCGATGCCCAGCACGCGCACGTTCTGGACGACGATGTAGGAGATGTAGTTGCGGTCGGGGCCCGATGGCGTGAGGTCGCGCAGCAGCACCACGTCCACCCGGTCGCCAGGCAGGGCGTGGCCGCCGACGCCGGTGGAGTCGCTGACCTTCAGCGTGTAGGCGCGCATGCCTTCGGCGATTTCGGCGGCCACCGTCGGCCGCGCGCCGGGGCCCGAAATCTTGCTGGGCAGGATCGGTTCGCGGGCGGCCATGGGGAACAGCGCCACGGGCGCGCCGCCCTTGTCGGCGGCCAGCACCTGCTCGACGGTCGTGAACGCGCCCTCCGGCGCGGCGTTGGCCGGCGCCTTGACGATGGTCAGCATGCCCGGCTGCAGCTTGTCTCCGTACTTGATCTCGCGGGAGGCCACGACGATCGGCACGCCCTCCTGGACGGGGGACACGGCGCTCTGCGCCGCGCCCTGGCCCGGCAGCACGGTCTTGGCGACCACCAGGGCGCCCAGGCCGAGCACGGCCGAAGCCGCAAGGCTCACGATGGTGACGACGCGCATCCGCTTCCGCTCACGACTCTCGAAAATTTCTTCTTTCGGTTCGTGAGGTTAACGGCGGCGGACTTGCGATATCGCCAACAAACGCGGTGAACGCCCGCTAAGCATTTTGAACAACGTCGCTAGCCCGACCCAAGGGGAGGCGGCTACGGTCCGCCGCGACCTGGAGGACGATCGATGCAACTGCGACGGCTGGGGAATTCGGGCCTGAAGGTCAGCGCGGTGGGCCTGGGCTGCAACAACTTCGGCATGCGCATCGACGAAGCGCAGACCCAGGCGGTCGTAGACGCCGCGATCGGCGCCGGCATCAACTTCTTCGACACGGCGGACATCTACGGCGGCGCGCAGTCCGAGGTGTTCCTCGGCAAGGCGCTGGGCAAGCGCCGCAAGGACGTGGTGGTGGCCACCAAGTTCGGCATGGCCGTGAAGGGCGACCCGGCGAAGAGCGGCGGCTCGCGGCGCTGGATCATGCAGGCGGTGGAAGACAGCCTCACCCGGCTAGGCACCGACTACATCGACCTCTACCAGTTCCACACGCCGGATGCGGACACGCCCGTGGAGGAGACGCTCAGGGCGTTGGACGACCTCGTGCGTCAGGGCAAGGTCCGCTACCTCGGCAATTCCAACTTCGCCGGCTGGCAGATCGCCGACGCCGACTGGATCAGCCGCACGGGACACCTGAACCGCTTCGTCTCGGCCCAGAACGAACTGTCGCTGCTGAACCGCAGGTCGCTTTTCGAGGTGCTGCCGGCCTGCGAGCGCTTCGGCCTCGGCTTCCTGCCCTACTTCCCACTGGCCTCGGGCCTGCTCTCGGGCAAGTACCGGCGCGGTGAGGCGCCGCCGCAGGACACCCGCCTGGCCGCCTGGGGAGAACGTGGCCAGCGGGCGCTGACCGACGAAAACTTCGACAAAGTCGAGGCGTTGACGGCCTGGGCCGAGGCGCGGGGCAGGACGATCCTGGACCTCGCTTTCGCCTGGCTGCTGGCGCAGCCGGCCGTCTCCTCCGTCATCGCCGGCGCCACGCAGGCCGAACAGATCGCCGCCAACGCCGCGGCGGCCGACTGGGCGCTCGGCCCTGACGAGGCCGCCGAAGTCAGCAAACTGGTTTCCTGACCCATGTACGACCTGCTCAAGGGCCTGCGCGTGGTGGAAGGGGCGGCCTTCGTCGCCGCGCCCACCTGCGCCCTCTATCTCGCCCAGTTCGGGGCCGAGGTGATCCGCTTCGACAACATCGGCGGCGGGCCGGACTTCCGCCGCTGGCCGCTCGCCGACAATGGCGCGAGCCTCTACTGGGAAGGCCTGAACAAGGGGAAGAAGTCGATCGCCATCGACCTCGCCCGACCGGAAGGCCGTGAGATCGCCCAACGGCTGGCGGCGGCTCCGGGTGAGGACGGCGGCCTTTTCGTCACCAACTTCCCCGTCGATGGCTTCCTCTCGTACGAGACGCTGGCCAAGCTGCGCGCCGACCTGATCTGCGTCCGGGTCATGGGCTGGGGCGACGGCTCCCAGGGCATGGACTACACGATCAATGCGGCGCTGGGCCTGCCGCAGATGACGGGGCCGGCCGACGACCCACGGCCCGTGAACCATGTGCTGGCCGCCTGGGACCTGCTCACCGGCGCCTACTGCGCCTTCAGCCTGGTCTCGGCCCTGCTCGCCCGCCACCGCACGGGCCAGGGACGCGAGATCCGCGCGCCGCTCTCCGACATTGCCGCCGCCACCATGGCCAACCTCGGCTTCACGGCCGAGACGAAGCTGCAGGGCCATCAGCGGCCCCGCATGGGCAACGATATCTTCGGCGCCTTCGGCCGCGACTTCCGCACGGCCGACGGCAAGACCCTGATGCTGCTGGCCATCACGCCGAAGCAGTGGTCGAAGGCTTTGGATGTCCTGGGCCTGAAGGGCGACGTGGCGGCGCTCGAAGCCGAGCTGGGGGTCTCGTTCGCGACGGATGAGGGCCTGCGCTTCACCCATCGCGCCCGGCTGTATCCGCTGTTCGAGCAGGCCTTCGCGCGCAAGACCCTGGCCGAGCTCGCCCCGGCGTTCGACGCCGGCGGCGTCACCTGGGGGACCTACCAGCCGCTGGAGGCGGCGCTGGACGATCCGCGCCTCTTCAAAGGCAACCCGCTGTTCGAGGACGTCGCGCAGCCCAGCGGGCTGACCTATCCCGTCCCCGGCGCGCCGGCGACCATCCCGCAGGACCAGCGCCTGCCGGTCACACCGGCGCCCAGGCTGGGGCAACACACCGACGAGGTGCTGGCGGAGGTGCTCAAACTCTCCTCGTCCGAGATCGCCCGCCTGCACGACGCGGGCGTGGTCGCCTAGCAAGCTTCGCCGGAAAGCCCCATCTCTAGGCCCTCAAATAGGCGAGGGTTCTCGAGCATGGCGCGGGCGGCGACGAAACAGGCGGCGGAGACCCAGGGCATCTGGCTGGCGGCCGGCCAGCGGACGCCCTTCGCCCGGGTGAACGGCGCGCTGGCGCGCTACGACGCTCTGGAACTCTCCGTGCCGGTGGTGAAGGCGATGAGCGCCCAGGCCACGCCCGACCTCGCCATCTGGGGCGCGGTGATCCCCAGCCTGATGTGGAGCAACATCGCCCGCGAAGTGCTGCTGGACGCCGGGGCCGACCCGTCGATCCCGGCCTTCTCCACCGTGATGGCGTGCTCCACCAGCATGGCCGCGGCCTTCCAGGCGGCCGGCATGCTGGACGGGCGCGGCCGCGACCTGGCGCTCGTCGGCGGCGCCGAGAGCATGAGCCGGGTGCAGGTGGGCCTCACCCCCGGCCTTTCCGACGACCTGCGGGCGATCATGGCGGCCAGGAGCTGGAAGGAACGTCTCGCCGCCATCGGGGCCACGAAGCCCAAGGACGTGCGCCTGCACATCCCGCGCGTCGCCAATCGCGTGACCGGCAAGAGCATGGGCGAACACACCGAGGAGATGGCCAAGGGCTGGCAGATCACCCGCGCCGAGCAGGACGAGCTGGCGCTCGCCAGCCACCATCGCGCCGACGCGGCGTGGAAGCGCGGCTTCTTCGACGACCTCGTCCTGCGCCTGCCGGAGACCGGACGGGACACGACGGTGCGGGGCGACACCAGCCTGGAGAAGCTTGGCAAGCTCGCGCCGTCCTTCGACCGCACCAGCGGCCAGGGCACGCTGACCGCCGGCAACTCCAGCCCGCTGACCGACGGCGCGGCCGGGCTCTGGGTCGCCACGGAGAAAGGCCTATCGCGACTGCCGTCCGAACTGCCGCGGGTGCGCCTCGTCGATTACGAGATCAACGCCGTCGACCTGCACAACGAGTACCTGCTGATGGCGCCGGCCTACGGCATCCCGCGGCTGCTGGCTCGCCACGGCCTGACCTATGAGGACATCGGTCTGTGGGAGATCCACGAGGCCTTCACCGCCCAGGTGGCCACCCACATCAAGGCGCTCCAGGACGAGACGTTCCTGCGGGAGAAGGCTCGGGTGACCGAGGCCTTCGGCCGCTTCCCGGTCGAGCGGATGAACCCCAACGGCGGCTCGACGGCGCTCGGCCATCCCTTCGGCGCCACCGGCGCGCGGATCCTGTCCCAGGCGGTGAAGGAGCTCGCCGCCATGCCGGCGGGGACTTGGGCGTTGGTGTCGATCTGCGCGGACGGGGGCCAGGGCACGATGGCCCTGCTGCGCAACGGCTAGGCCGCCGAGAGCTTCACCAGCACCGTGCCTTCGGTCACCTGACCGCCGACGCTCGCCGCCACCTCCTCGACCTTGCCGTCGAAAGGCGCCTGCAGGGCGTGCTCCATCTTCATCGCTTCGAGGACCACGAGGGGCTGCCCCTTGGCGACCTGATCGCCGGCCTTCACCGAAACCTGGGTGACCTTGCCGGGCATCGGCGCGCGGATCGCGCCGTCGCCGCCGCCGTCCTCGGCATCCGCCGTGGGCGGATGATCCTTGAAGACGTAAGCCTCGCCGCATTCGAAGACGACGATGTCGCCGTCGTCGGTGACCAGCACCGAGCGGTCCGGCGCGTCGGGCCGGCTCTCGCAGACCACAGCCTTGCCGTTCGCGAACAGGCGCACGCCGGCCTCCGGCGCGCGGTTCAGCCGGAAGCCGAACAGGCCCTTCCATGGGTCGTCCGCCTCGCCCTCTTCCAGCGTCAGGGTGGCGGCGTCGGCCGCCGCCGAGCGGGCGGCGGGCGAAGGCTCGCCGGGCCTGGTGAGCTCGTCCAGCCGGCGCTCGATGAAGCCCGTATCCACGTCGCCGGCGATGAAGTCCGGCTCCTCCAGGCAGCGCACCAGGAAGCCGGCGTTGGTCTTCACCGGCCAGACCTCCACGCCGTCGCAGGCGTCGGCCAAGTCGGCGATCGCCTGCTCGCGGGTGTCGGCGTGGGCGATCAGCTTGGCGACCATCGGATCGTAGAAGGGCGTCACCTCGCCGCCGTCCTCGACACCCGCGTCGACGCGCACGCTCTCGGGCAGGCGGAAATGGTCCAGCCGTCCCGTCGACGGAAGGAAGCCCGAGGCCGGGTTCTCGGCGTAAAGGCGGGCCTCGACGGCATGGCCGGTGAGGGTAATCTCGTCCTGCTTCAGCGGCAGCGGCTCGCCCTGGGCGACGCGGATCTGCCATTCCACGAGGTCGAGACCGGTGACCATCTCGGTTACGGGGTGCTCCACCTGCAGGCGGGTGTTCATCTCCATGAACCAGATGCGGTCGGGTCTCAGGCCTTCCGACGCGTCTGCGATGAACTCCACGGTGCCGGCGCCGACATAGCCCACCGCCTGGGCGGCGCGCACGGCGGCGGCGGTCACGGCGGCGCGGGCCTCGTCCGACATGCCGGGGGCCGGGGCCTCCTCGATCACCTTCTGATGGCGGCGCTGCAGCGAGCAGTCGCGCTCGTAGAGGTGGACGACGTTGCCGTGGCTGTCGCCAAACACCTGCACCTCGATGTGGCGCGGCCGGGTGACGTAGGTCTCCAGCAGCACCCGGTCGTCGCCGAAGCTGGCGGCGGCCTCGCGCTTGGCCGCGCCGAGCGCCGCGGCGAAATCCTCGGCCCGCTCGACCTTGCGCATGCCCTTGCCGCCGCCGCCGGCCACGGCCTTAATCAGCACGGGATAACCGATGCGGTCGGCTTCGGCCTTCAGGGTCGCTTCCGACTGGTCCTCGCCCAGGTAGCCCGGCGTCACCGGTACGCCGGCCTTGGCCATCAGCGCCTTGGCGGCGTCCTTCAGGCCCATGGCGCGGATCGCGGACGGCGGCGGGCCAATCCAGGTCAGGCCCGCCTTGGCCACCGCCTCGGCGAACTCGGCGTTCTCGGACAGGAAGCCGTAGCCCGGGTGGATGGCGTCGGCGCCGGCCTCCTTGGCCGCGCGGATGATCTTGTCCGGCACGAGATAGCTCTCGCGCGCGGCGGCGGGGCCGATGTGGACGGCAAGGTCGGCGTCGTGGACGTGGGCCGCGTCGGCGTCGGCGTCCGAGAAGACGGCGACGGTCTCGATGCCCATCTGCCGGGCCGTGCCGAAGACCCGCCGGGCGATCTCGCCGCGGTTGGCCACCAGGATGGATCTGATCTCTTTCCGCTTGGCCATCATTACATCCGGAAGACGCCGAAGCGGGTTTCGGGGATCGGGGCGTTCAGCGCCGCCGAGATCGACAGGCCCAGCACGTCGCGGGTCTGGGCCGGGTCGATGACGCCGTCGTCCCACAGCCGGGCGGTGGCGAAGTAGGGATTGCCCTCGTCCTCGTACTTCTGGCGGATCGGGGCCTTGAAGGCCTCTTCCTCGTCCGGGCTCCACTTGTCGGCGTCGCGGTGGACGGTGGCCAGCACGCTGGCGGCCTGTTCGCCGCCCATCACCGAGATGCGGCTGTTGGGCCAGGTCCACAGGAAGCGCGGGGAATAGGCCCGGCCGCACATGCCGTAGTTGCCGGCCCCGAACGAGCCGCCGATCAGGACGGTGAACTTCGGGACCTCGACGGAGGCGACGGCGGTCACCAGCTTGGCGCCGTCCTTGGCGATGCCGCCGGCCTCGTAGCGGCCGCCGACCATGAAGCCCGAGATGTTCTGCAGGAAGACGAGCGGGATCTTCCGCTTCGCCGCCAGCTCGATGAAGTGGGCGCCCTTCAGCGCGCTCTCCGAGAACAGCACGCCGTTGTTGGCCAGGATCGCGACCGGGAAGCCCCAGATGCGGGCGAAGCCGCAGACCAGCGTCGTGCCGTAGAGGGCCTTGAACTCGTCGAACTTCGAGCCGTCGACGATGCGGGCGATCACCTCGCGCACGTCGTAGGGCGCACGCACGTCGGGCGGGATGATCCCGTACAGCTCCTCCGGGTCGTAGGCCGGCGGCTCGGGGTCGGCGAGGGTCGCGTCGACCGTCTTCGTGGTGTTCAGGTTGGCCACGATGTTGCGGACGATGGAGAGCGCATGCTCATCGTCCTGGGCGACGTGGTCGACCACGCCCGAGCGGCGGCCGTGGGTGTCGGCGCCGCCCAGCTCCTCGGCCGTGATCACCTCGCCGGTGGCGGCCTTCACCAGCGGCGGGCCGCCTAGGAAGATGGTGCCCTGGTTGCGGACGATGACGGTCTCGTCGCTCATCGCCGGGACGTAGGCGCCGCCGGCGGTGCACGAACCCATGACGCAGGCGATCTGGGCGATGCCCTCGGCGCTCATGCGGGCCTGATTGAAGAAGATGCGGCCGAAGTGGTCCCGGTCCGGGAAGACCTCGGCCTGGTGCGGCAGGTTCGCGCCGCCGCTATCCACCAGATAGACGCAGGGCAGGCGGTTCTGGAGGGCGATCTCCTGCGCGCGCAGGTGCTTCTTCACCGTGATGGGGAAGTAGGCGCCGCCCTTCACCGTGGCGTCGTTGGCCACGATCATCACCTCGCGGCCCGAGACGCGGCCAATGCCGGTGATGACGCCGGCCGCCGGCGCCTCGTCCCCGTACATGCCGCCCGCGGCGAGCCCGCCCACTTCCAGGAACGGCGAGCCGGGGTCCAGCAGCCGCATCACCCGGTCTCGGGGCAGCAGCTTGCCGCGGCTGACGTGGCGCTTGCGGCTGTCCTCCGGGCCGCCCAGCGCAGCCTTGGCGGACCGCTCGCGCAGGTCCTCGACGAGGCCCTGGTTCACCCGGGCGTTGGCGGCGAACGCCTCGGACGCCGGATCGACGGCGGTGGAAAGCTTCCTCATGCGGAGGTCTTGTGGTCCCTCTTGCTTGGCTCGTGTTGTCGGGCGCCGGGCGAAGTTCTGCAAGCACGGCGTCGCTTGCGGCGAACTCTTTCGGCGAAGCTGCGAACGCCGGCAGGATCGTTCCAAGGTTCAAGCTCGAGGGCGCAATGTTGTTGTCGTCCTGGCCCCTCGACCACGGCCGCTAGGCTGACGCAGGGTTTGCGTGGCAGAGAAGCGCCGTGACTGAGGAAACCTTCCCCGAGATCCGCGAGGCGGTGCGCAAGCTGTGCGCCCGTTTCCCCGGCAGCTACTGGCGCGAACTGGACCGCGACCGGGCCTATCCGACCGAGTTCGTCGGCGCGCTCACTGAGGCCGGCTTCCTGTCGGTGCTGATCCCTGAGGAATACGGCGGCTCGGGCCTGGGGCTGAAGGCGGCCGTCGCCATCCTGGAGGAAGTCCATCGCTCGGGGTGCAACGGCGCGGCCTGCCACGCGCAGATGTACACCATGGGCACGGTGCTGAAGCACGGCAGCGAGGCTCAGAAGCAGGCCTACCTGCCGGGCATCGCGTCGGGCGAGCTGCGTCTGCAGGCCTTCGGCGTCACCGAGCCGGACGCCGGCACGGACACCACCCGCATCACCACCTTCGCCAGGAAGGTCGGCGACAAGTACGTCGTGAATGGCCGGAAGATCTGGATCAGCCGCGCCGAGCACTCGGACCTGATGGTCCTGCTCTGCCGGACGACGCCCAGGGACGAGGCGAAGAAGCCGTCCGACGGCATGAGCGTGCTGCTGGTCGACCTGCGCCAGGCGGTGGGGAATGGCCTGACCATCCGGCCTGTGCGAACCATGCTGAACCACGCCACCACCGAGCTCTTCTTCGAGGACCTGGAGGTGCCCGCGGAGAACCTGATCGGCCAGGAAGGGCAGGGCTTCCGCTACATCCTGGACGGCATGAACGCCGAGCGCATCCTGATCGCATCGGAATGCCTGGGCGACGCGCGCTTCTTCATCGACCGGGCCAGCCACTACGCCAAGGAGCGGACGGTCTTCGGCCGCCCCATCGGCGAGAACCAGGGCGTGCAGTTCCCGCTGGCCCGCGCCTATGTCCAGATGACCCAGGCCAGCCTGATGGTCGACCATGCCGCAAGCCTCTTCGAGGCGGGGCAGCCGTGCGGCACGGAGGCCAACATGGCCAAGCTGGTCGCCTCCGAGGCCTCCTGGTACGCCGCCGACATGTGCCTGCAGACCCACGGCGGCTTCGGCTTCGCCGAGGAGTACGACATCGAGCGGAAGTTCCGCGAAACGCGTCTGTATCAGGTGGCGCCGATCTCCACGAACCTCATCCTCAGCCACGTGGCGACCCACGTGCTGGGCCAACCGAAGAGCTTCTGATGGCTTACGAAACGATCAAGGTCGAAGAGGCTGCGCCGGGCGTCCGAGTCATCGCCTTCAACCGCCCCGAGGTCGCCAATGCGCTCTCCAGCCAGATGGGCCGCGAGCTGCTGGACGCCTGGAGCGGCCTGGCCAACGACGCCTCGCTGCGCTGCGTGATCCTCCGGGGCGAGGGCAAGCACTTCCAGGCCGGCGCCGATCTCAAGGAACGCAACGGCATGACGGACGAGGCCTGGGCCGAGCAGCACCGGCTGTTCGAAGCCATGATCCGCGCCCAGCTCGCCTGTCCTGTTCCGGTGATCGCCGCGGTGCATGGTGCGGCCATGGGGGGCGGCTGCGAGATGACGCTGGCCTGCGACTTCGCCTATGCCGCGGAGGGCGCGCGCTTCGGCCTGCCCGAGGCCAATCTCGGCATCCTGCCCGGCCTGGGCGGCGGGCCGCTGCTGGTCCGCGCGGTCGGGCCCCGCCGCGCGCTGGAGCTGATCACCACCGCCCAGCCGTTCAGCGCCGAACAGGCGGCCGAGTGGGGCATCGTCAACGGCGTGGTCGCCGGACCGGAGCTGCTGCCGCGCGTGCTGGAGGTGGCCAGGACCATCGCCGCCCGCGCCCCGCTGTCGGTGCGCGGCGCCAAGCAGATCGTCCACAAGGGCCAGGACCTGGACCTGCCGCAGGCGATGAACTTCGAGCTCGAGATCTACAACAAGCTGTTTACCAGCCAGGATCGGCGCGAGGGTGTCGCGGCCTTCAACGAGAAGCGCAGTCCGAACTTCGAAGGCCGCTAGAACGGCATCGCACAGGCGATCCCCGTCGCCGGGCCCTGTTTGCCCATCGGGTCTCGGGTCGCGCCGGCGCGCGCCTTGCAGCCCTTCTTCGGGCGGCGCGCCAGATAGGGCTGCTCCTCCTGCACGTAGCGGCCGGACGGGTCGAGGTTGAGCCCTGGGCCCGACGCGCTTTTCAGCGCCGGATCGCCGGCCAGGCGCCGTTCACAGCGTTCGCGGGCCTCGGGCGACAGGCGGTCCAGGTTGGCCGGCCGGCAGTCCATTAGCCCGCGCAGGACCTGACCGCCCGGGTCGTCGCGCGTCTCGAAGGGCGCCGGCGTGGGCGGCGCGATCCCGGTCGGCGGCGGCAGGCTGGGGCGGGCCGTGACCTGGCGCCGGTCGCGCTCGGCAGGCTCCTCCCGGCGCGGCGCCGTGCGCGCAGCCTGAGGCGCCCGCTTCGGCAACGGCGTGAGCTCCACGATCATCACCGGCGGCTCGGGGCGCTCGGGCGTCTCGCCCAGCCGCCAGGCGAACAGCAGAAAGAGGCCCGCGTGCGCGGCGGCCGACAGCGCAATGGCCAAGGTGCGGCCGCTCGGAACCACGAACGCGTGCGCCAACGGTGAAGCTCTCCCGGCGGGATGACGCCGTTCGCCGGGTGGCGAAAAGAAGGCGGCCCCTGGCGTTCGCCCTGAGTCTCCGCGTACCGTCGGCGCATGAGGATGCCCGCGCCGGAGCCTGCGCTTCTCGCCCGCAAGGCCGAGATCGTCCGCGCTTTGAAGCGCATCGTGCCGGGCGAGGGCGTCGTCTCCGAGCCGGAAGCCCTTACGCCGTTCGAATCCGACGGCCTCTCGGCCTATCGCCAGACGCCGCTCGCCGTCGTCCTTCCCGCGACCACGGCTCAGGTCTCCGAGATCCTCAAGTGGTGCTCGGCGGAGGGTGTGAAGGTGGTGCCGAGAGGCGCGGGCACCTCGCTGTCCGGCGGCGCGCTGCCATTGGCGGACGGCGTGGTCGTGGGCCTGTCGAAGTTCAACCGCATCCTCGAAGTGGACTACGAGAACCGCTGCGCCGTCGTCCAGCCGGGCGTCACCAACCTGGCCGTCACCCAGGCGGTCGAGGCGGACGGCTTCTATTATGCGCCCGACCCCTCCAGCCAGATCGCCTGCACCATCGGCGGCAACGTGGCCGAGAACTCGGGCGGGGTGCACTGCCTGAAGTACGGCCTGACGACCAACAACCTGCTGGGCTGCGAGCTCGTGCTCATGAACGGCGAGGTGGTGCGCCTCGGCGGCAAGGGCTTCGACGCGGCGGGTTACGACCTGCTGGGCGTGGTCACCGGCTCGGAAGGCCTGCTGGGGATCGTCACCGAGGTGACCGTCCGGATCCTGCCGAGGCCCGAGACCGCTGCGGCCCTGTTGCTGGGCTTCCCGTCCGTAGAGGCCGCTGCGGCCACGGTCGGCGATATCATCGCCGCCGGCGTCATCCCGGCGGGTCTGGAGATGATGGACAATCCGGCGATCCGCGCCGCGGAGGCGTTCGTCCACGCCGGCTACCCGGTTGAGGCCGCGGCCCTGCTGATCTGCGAGCTGGACGGCCCCGAGGCCGAGTGCGCCGAGCTCGTCGGCCATGTGAGGGCGCTCGCCACCGCGCGCGGCGCCGACTTCGTCCGCATCTCGCGCTCCGAAGCCGAGCGGCTGGCCTTCTGGGCGGGGCGCAAGGCGGCCTTCCCGGCGGTGGGCCGCATCGCGCCCGACTACTTCTGCATGGACGGCACCATCCCGCGCCGCCAACTCCCCAAGGTGCTGACCGCGATCCACCAGATGGCGCAGAGCTTCGGCCTGGGGGTCGCCAACGTCTTCCACGCCGGGGACGGCAACCTGCACCCGTTGATCCTCTACGACGCCGACCAGCCGGGCCAGCTCGAGAAGGCCGAGGCCTTCGGCGCCGAGATCCTGAAGCTGTGCGTCGCCGTCGGCGGCGTGCTTACCGGCGAACACGGCGTGGGCGTCGAGAAGCGCGATCTTATGGGCGTGATGTTCGATCCTACCGATCTCGCCTGCCAGCAGCGGGTGAAGTGCGCCTTCGATCCCGGCCTGCTGCTCAACCCCGGCAAGGTGTTCCCGACCCTGCACCGCTGCGCCGAGCTCGGCCGCATGCACGTGCACAAGGGCAAGGTCGCCTTTCCCGATCTGCCGAGGTTCTGATGCTGGCCGCCGCCATCCCCGCCCGGCTTCCGGCCAGCGTCGAGGAAGTCCAGGCGCTTGTCGCCGAGACCGCCGCTCACGGCCGCCGCATCGAGGTGATCGGCGGCGGCACCAAGCGCGCCGTCGCCCCGGTGACCGCCGACGTGACCCTGTCGCTGGCGGGCCTCGACAGGGTGATCGACTATGCTCCCGACGAGCTGGTGCTGACCGCCCAGGCCGGCGCGCGCCTCGCGGACCTGGAACGGCTGGTCGCGTCGGAAGGCCAAATGCTGGCGTTCGAGCCGCCGCGCTGGACGGATCTGCTTCGCAGCGCCGGCGAGCCGACCATCGGCGGGGCGCTGGCCGCCAACCTCTCGGGGCCGCGCCGCATCCGCGCCGGCGCCGCCCGCGACCACTTCTTGGGCTTCTCGGCGGTGTCGGGCCGTGGCGAGGTGTTCAAGGCCGGCGGCAAGGTGGTGAAGAACGTCACCGGCTACGACCTGATGAAGCTGATGGCCGGCTCCTGGGGCACGCTGGCGGTGCTCACCGAAGTGACGATCAAGGTCCTGCCCGCGCCGCGCACGGCCACGACGCTCCTGCTGTTCGGCCTGCCGGACGCCCGCGCCGTCCAGGCCATGAGTCAGGCGCTGAACGGGCCGTTCGAGGTCTCGGCCGCCGCCCACCTGCCGCCCGTCGCGGCCGGCGCCGAGATGTCGGTGACGGCGCTCCGTCTGGAGGGCTTCGAGGCTTCGGTCGCCGCCCGCGCCGAAAAGCTGGCCACAGCCCTGCGCTCGTTCGGCCACGTCCAGACCCTGGATACCGACCACACCCGCGAGTTCTGGGCCGAAGTCCGGGAGGTGAAGGCCTTCGCCCGCGACCCGCGCCCGCTGTGGCGTCTCTCGGTCGCGCCGTCCGCCGGCTGCCAGGTCGTCGCCGCCCTGGAGGGCGATGCGCTCTACGACTGGGCGGGCGGGCTCGTCTGGCTGCTGACCGAGGCTGAGGGGCCGGCGGTCCATGCCGCCGCGGAGCGGGCCGGCGGCCATGCGCTCCGGCTGCGTGGGTCCGGACCGGCCTTTGCGCCGCTTTCGAGCGGGCTCGCGACCCTGAACGCGCGGGTGAAAGCCGCCTTCGACCCGCTCGAAGTGCTCAACCCCGGACGGATGGCGCCATGAACGCGGTCACCCCTCCCGAAGCCGCCGCCGAGATCCGCCGCTGCGTCCACTGCGGCTTCTGCACCGCGACCTGTCCGACCTACGTGCTTCTCGGCGACGAGCGCGACAGCCCGCGGGGCCGCATCGAACTGATCAAGGCCATGCTGGCCAGCGACGAGCCTCCGACGAAGGCCACGGTCACCCACATCGACCGCTGCCTCTCGTGCCTGTCCTGCGTCTCGACCTGCCCCTCGGGCGTCGATTACGGCAAGCTGATCGACCATGCCCGGGCCCATGTGGAGGCGACCTACCGCCGCCCCTGGCCCGAGCGGCTGCTGCGGGCGGCGATCCCCGCGGTGCTGACCAAGCCTCGTCGGCTCTCCCTGGCGCTTCTGCTGGGCCGCATGGCCGCGCCGCTGGAGCGCTTCCTGCCGACCGAGCTCAAGGCCATGCGCCGCCTCGCGCCCGCGAAGGCCGGCCGACGGGCGAAGCCGGGCGTCGTTCCGGCGCAAGGCCAGACGCGCGGCCGCGTCGTCCTGCTGCAAGGCTGCGTCGAGCCCGCCCTCGCGCCGCGAACCCGCGAGGCCGCCGTCCGCCTGCTGACACGCGCGGGCTTTGAGGTGGTGTTCGCCGAAGGGGAGGGCTGCTGTGGGGCGCTCTCGCAGCACATGGGCCGCGTCGAGGAGGCCCGCGCGCTGGCTCGCGCCAACGTGGAGGCCTGGAGCCGGGCGGGCGAACTCACCGCCATCGTCACCACGGCCGCCGGCTGCGGGACCATGCTGAAGGCCTATGGCGAAACCCTGGGCGCGAAGGGCGAACCCGTGGCCGGTCGGGCGCGGGACATCCTGGAGTTCCTCGCCGAGGTCGGCCTGCCGCCAGCGGCCAAGGCGCCAGGCCTCAAGGTCGCCTATCATGCCGCCTGCTCGCTGCAGCACGGTCAGCAGATCAAGGCCGCACCGCCGGCGCTGCTCGCCGAGGCCGGCTTCGACGTACGGCCGATCGCCGAGGGCCACCTCTGTTGCGGCTCGGCGGGGACCTACAACATCCTTCAGCCAGAGCTCGCCGGCCGGTTGCGCGACCGGAAGGCGGCGAACATCGGGCGCACGGGCGCCGACGTGCTGGCCGCCGGCAACGTCGGCTGCATGGCCCAGCTGGCGCCGGTCCTGGACATGCCTGTCGTCCATCCGGTCGAGCTGCTCGACTGGGCGACGGGCGGACCCCGGCCTGCGGCCATGACGCCCGACGCGCCGTTCCGGCCGCGCGCGGCGGCGGTGCAGCCCGACTAGAGCTGGCCGTACAGGATCAGGCCGCTGAGGTCCGGAAGCCGGACGTCACGGTAGAGGCGTTGGTTGAGGGGGCGGTCCTTCCGGCTGACCCGCCGGATCGGCCGCCGCGTGGTCTTGCGGAAGCTGCGCATTCGTCGCTCCGAGTTCTGACGACGCCGCACAATGGGCCTGCCGGCCCGCAGGTTCCGGCCCTTCGCTCACGTTGCCGCGAGCGCACGCTGCGGAGCCCGTTGAACAAGCTTTGCCTTTCGAGCGTTTCGTCCGGGATGGCCGTGCAGATCGCCCAGGAGGAGAGCTACGCCCGAGCGTTGGCGCGCGCGGCGGCGGGAGCCGTCATCTTCGGCCTGCCGCTGATGATGACGATGGAGATGTGGCAGTTCGGCTTCCACATGGATCGCCTGAAGCTGGCGCTGTTCCTGGCCGTGGTGGCCCTCACCGTTTTCGGTCTCGCGCGCTTCGCGGGCTTCCGCGACGACACCGACTTCGCCGACGACCTGCTGGACGCGCTGGCCGCCATGGCCGTGGGTTTCGTCGTCTCGGCCGCCATGCTCGCGCTCTTCGGCCTGCTCACCACCGCCACGGGCCTGCGCGAAGCGGTGGGCATGATTTCGGTTCAGGCCGCGCCCGCCAGCTTCGGGGCGATCCTCGCGAACCGCCAGCTCCAGGGCGGGACCGAGGGCCAGGAGAAGGAGGACCGCGCCGGCTACCTCGGTCAGCTGTTCCTCATGGCGGCCGGCGCGCTGTTCTTCGCCTTCAACGTCGCGCCCACGGAGGAGATGATCCTGATCGGCTTCAAGATGACGCCCTGGCACGCTCTCCTCATGGTGGCGGTCTCGCTGGTGGCCTTGCACGCCCTTGTGTTCGCGGTCGGCTTCGCGGGCCAGGAGGCGCACGAGCGCCAGGCGCTCGCCTTCTTCCATTTCACGCTCGCCGGATACGGGATCGCCGTGCTGGTGAGCCTCTACATCCTCTGGACGTTCGGCCGCCTGGACGCGCCGCTCAGCGACGCCGTCCGCTCGGTCGTGGTGCTGAGCTTCCCGGCGGCCCTCGGCGCCGCGGCCGCGAGGCTCGTCGTCTGATGGCCGCTCGCAAGCCTGCCGCCAAGACGCCGGTCCGTCCCGCGCTCAAGGATCGCACCCCGCTCGCCGAGTGGACGGCGGCCGCCTTGGGCGCCGTGCTCACGATCGGCGTCATCGGCTACTCGATCTGGGAGGTCGTTTCGGGCGATCGCGGGCCGCCGGTGCTGCAGATCGAGACGAAGCCCGCAGAGGCGGTGGCCGGCGGTCACGTCGTGCCGCTGATCGTCCGCAACGACAGCCACGCGACAGCCGCCGAGGTGGAGGTCCGCGGCGTGCTGGAACAGGCTGGACGGCCGGTCGAGGAGCGCCGGGCGGTGTTCGCCTATGTTCCGGGCGGCGGCGAGGCCCGCGGCGGCCTCGTCTTCGAGCGCGATCCCGCGGCCTTCACCCTCCGCGTCTCCGCGGAGGGCTACGAGGAGCCCTGAGCGGGCGCCTAGGCCACCATCTTGAAGGTGTTGCGCAGGTACTCGACGAAGGTCGGGCTGACGCCTTCCTTGGCCAGGTATTCGGCGCTGACCGGCGTCGGAATCTGGGTGAAGGCTGGATCGCGCGCCTTCTCCGGGAAGTCGTGGTGCACGATGGCGGCGCGGCCGATCAGGACGTAGTCGGCGCCCCGGTCCAACATCTCCTGGGCGATCGCCGCCGTGGTGATCTTGCCCGCCACGCCCAGCTTCACCTCGCCACGATCCAGCTCCGTGAAGAAGCTCATCAGCGAGCGGCCCTTATGGGCTTCCTCGGTCGGCTCCTTGAAGACGTCCCACAGCGACATGTCGAGGTAGTCGATACGGCCGTCGCGGAGGATCTGCTGGGCCACCTCGACGATCTCGGAGAGGCGCAGGCCGAACCGCTCGGGCGACAGGCGCAGGCCCAGTTGGAAGTCCGGACCGGTCGCCCGCCGCACGCCGTCGATCAGTTCGAAGAGGATGCGCGAGCGGTTCTCCAGGCTGCCGCCGTAGCGGTCGTCGCGGCGGTTGATCTCGGGCGAGAGGAACTGGGCCAGGATGTAGCCGTGGGCGCCGTGCAGCTCGACGCCGTCGAAGCCGGCCTTCTCGGCCCGGACGGCGGCGGCCACGAAATCCTCGACGAGCTGCTCGACTTCCGCCGTCGTGAGGCCCCGGGCGCCCGTCTCGGGATCGTCCGAAGCGCTGACCGGTTGCGGCACGAGATCCTTGGGCGAGCGGTTGCCGGCGTGGTGCAGCTGCACCGCCGACCGGCTGCCCGTGGCGTTGATGGCGGTCGCCAGGCGCGTCAGGCCCTCCAGGTGTTCGTCGCCGAACACCCCGAGCTGCCCGGGGAAGCCCTGGCCCTGCCGCTGGACGTGGGCCGCGCAGGTCATGGTCAGGCCGAAGCCGCCTTGGGCGCGCATGGTCAGCCAATGGAACTCGTCGTCCGAGAGCGTCCCATCGGCGTGGCTCTGGGAATTGGTCAGGGGAGCCAGCATGAAGCGGTTTTTCAGCGGCTTGCCGTGCTTGAGCGGCAGCGGGTCGAACAGGCTCTTCTCGGCCAAGGTCAGTCTCCGTGAGGTCGCCCGCACCTAGCCCCCTGACGCGGGGTCCGCGCAAGCCAGGGAATCTGTCGGGGCTTTCAGCCGCGCACCCTGCTGGCGGGCTCAGCGCATCTGCGCAATCCACTGGCGCACCAGCGCCAGGCCCTCGTGGTGCGTCACCGACCGGCCGAGCTCGGGCATCATCACGCCCGGTTCGTCCGAGGCCATGCGGTGCACCAGGATCGAGGCCTCGGGATGGCCCGGCGCGATCGCCACCTCCAGGCCGCCCGAGCCGCGGCCCGCCGCCACCGGCCGCTTGCCGATGCCCAGCGCCGGTCCCTCCGCCTGCTCCCACTGCAGGAAGAGGCCGCTGTTGGAGGCGATGGCGTTCGGGTGGTGGCAGTGGGCGCAGTTGGCGTCGAGATAGGCGCGGGCCCGGGCCGCCAGCGGCTCGGTCGGATCGTCCCAGCGTGCGGTGCGGGGCGCCTTGGCCGGCGCCGGCCCGCCCGAGAGCAGCCCGACCCTCGTCCAGTGGGCGAGCTGGTTCTCGCGCCCCGAGGCAAAGGCGAAGTCCCCGTTGAGGTTGCGCGCTTTCGGCCCCAGCGGGCTGATCGCCTTGTCGAGCTGGTGGCACTCCTTGCACTGGTTCTGGTTCGGCACGGCGTAGTCGATGCGCAGCGGCTTGCCGCCGGCGTCGACCACTTCCAAGGGAATGCGCGCGCCGGCCCGCTTGAGCACCGCATCAGACTGATCAGCGTTCCAGACATAGGCCTGGGCGGTCCAGCCGGCGGGCTTGCGGATCAACAGCCGCGTCTCCAGCGAGCGCACCTTCTCGTTCGGCCGGCGCAGGTCCGCAGGATAGGCGAAGGTCTTCACCAGCACCGTGCCGACGGGGAAGTCCAGGGCGCCCTCCGGCCGGTAGCCGGCCTTTGTCCCGGGCGGCAGGGCCACGAACCGGTATTTCTCGGCGTAGTCGCTGAAGAGAGGCGTGTTCAGGGCATAGGGCGTCAGGCCGGAACCCGCGGCGCGGCCGGCGTCGTCCAGCGGCAGTCGGTAGTCCGAAAGCTTCGGGGCCGGCGCCTCGGCCTTCAGCAGGTCGAAGTCCGGCCCCGCCGGCGCCGGCGCGGCCCCCAGGCACAGGAACGCGGCCGCACTCGCCGCCAGACGCCGGATCATCGTCAGTCGCCCAGTTGCGCCTGGCGCTTCGGCAGGACCACGGCGGCGGGCTCGGGCAGGGCCGCGTCGCCGACCGTCGGCAGCACCTTGGGCTTGGCCTTCTCGAGTTCGCCCGGCGCCGGAAGGTTCAGGTTCATCACCGGACCGTCGACGAGGCGCACGCGCGCCGCCTCGCCGCCGTTGTAGGTGACCACGCCGTCCCAGAGCACCGGGGGGATCGAGCCGCCGCCGACCAGCGCCAGAAGCTTGCCGCCGTCGAACGCCGGCTCCCAGCCGTTCTTGCCGATCTTGTTGTCCCGGACGACGACGTCCCGCGGCAGCGGGTTATAGGTCTTGTCGTCGAACTTCTGGACGTAGGACACCAGCATCACCGCCGCCGACTGGTTGGCGTCGATCTCGTTCTCAAAGACATGGACGTTCCGGTTGGCCATCACCATCACGCCGGTGCCGGTGGGCACGCTGGCGACGATGTTGCCCTTGGGCGCGAAGTTCTTGGTGTCGTTCTGCACGACCTTGTTGCGGAACACGCGGGTGGAATGACCGCCCATCTGCGGCAGGTTCGGCAGGTCGAAGACCAGGATGCCGCCGGCGTTGCGCGTGGCGACGTTGTCGAAGACATCGGCGTTGTAGGAGTTCTCGATCTCGATGCCGGCGACGTTGAATTCGGCCCGGCTGCGCTTGACCACGATGTTCTTCGACTGGCCGACGTAGATGCCGGCGTCGGATGCTCCCTTCACCACCACCCGGTCGATCAGCACGTTGGTCGAGCTGACGGGATAGACGCCGTAGGCGCCGTTCTTCTCGTCGGGTCCGCCGGTCCATTCGACGCGAACGTTGACGAAGCTGATCTCGTCGGCGCCCTTGGCCTTGATGCCGTCGCCGCGGGTGTCCTCGACGCCGAAGTCGCGCACGGTGACCTTGTCCGACGTGATCAGCAGGCCTTCGCCGGCGCCCTTCTGGCCTTTGAAGGAGAGCACCGTGGCGTCCGGGCCCGCGCCCTTCACGGTCACGTGGTCCACGTCGAGCGACAGGCCGTCGGTCAGTTCGAACCGGCCGGCGCCCAGCTCCACCACGTCGCCAGGCTTGGCGTCGAGGAGAGCGGTCTGCAGGCGCTCCTGGGCGTCGGCCCCGGCCGCCACCTGGATGGTCTTGGCGTGGGCTGTCCCCGCCAAAAGCGCAACCGCCGCCGCAGCGGTCATCAGCCGGATCATGTCAGCTCCCTCCGTCTTGCCGGCGTCATGACGCGCCGTTCAACTTTGGAAGTGACGACGTTCGGCAAGCCGATGCAAGCCCTCAGGCCGGCGCTGCGCTCTTCGCGACGTAGGCGTCGATCTCGGCGACGTGCCGCGCCACCGCCTCGGGGCCGAGGAAGGCGCCGGTGAAGCTGTTCTTCGCCAGGGTCACCAGCTCATCGCGCGTCAGGCCCAAGGCGTCGGCGGTCTCGGTCCAGTTCTGCGCCAGGTACCCGCCGAAGTAGGCGGGATCATCCGAGTTGATGGTGGCCTTCAGGCCCAGGGCCAGCATGCGCTTCAGCGGATGCTGCTTGAGGTCGTCGACCACACAGAGCTTGAGATTCGAAAGCGGGCAGACAGTCAGCGTCATGCCCTCGGCGACCAGCCGGCGCACCAGCGCCTCGTCCTCGAGGGCGCGGTTGCCGTGGTCGATGCGGTCGACGGCCAGCACGTCCAGCGCCTCCCAGACGTAGTCGGGCGGGCCTTCCTCGCCCGCGTGGGCCACCAGCTTCAGCCCCCGCTCACGCGCCGCCTTGAACACGCCGGCGAACTTCGACGGCGGATGGCCCACCTCGGAGGAATCCAGGCCGACCCCGACAATCCGGTCGAGGTATGGCTCGGCCGCGTCCAGGGTCGCGAACGCCGCGTCCTCGTCCAGGTGGCGCAGGAAGCAGAGGATCAGGCTGGAGCTGACGCCCAGCGTCTTCTCGGCCTCCGCCATGCCAGCCAGAAGTCCGTCCGCCGCGACCCGGAAGGGCAGGCCGCGGTCGGTGTGGGTCTGCGGATCGAAGAACAGCTCGACGTGGCGGGCCCCGTCGGCGGCGACGCGCCGGAAGTAGGCCAGCGCCAAGTCGCGGAAGTCTTCCTCGGTCTGCAGCACGCCCGCGCCCTGATAATAGATGTCGAGGAAGTCCTGCAGATTGGAGAAGGCGTAGGCGGCGCGCACCTCCTCCACCGTCTTGAAGGGCAGGTCCACGCGGTTGCGCTTCGCGAACTCGAACATCTGCTCGGGCTCGAGGCTGCCCTCGATGTGCAGGTGGAGCTCGGCCTTGGGCAGGCCGCGGATGAAGTCGGCGAGGGTGCTCATGGCGGAAGCATCCTCGCTTCCCCCGCGGGGTCAAGGGCTGCGGCCGGTCGGGCCTTCCCACGCCGGGGCGTTGCGCACTAGGGTCGCGCGACGGGGGAGCGCGGTGGCGTCAGGGTCGCAGACTTGGGAGGCGAAGGTCGAGGCCGCGCACAGGACGCTGCGCGCGTCGCGCGACATCCAGTTCGACTTCCAGCCCGTGGTCGCGCCGAAGCCGCCAGGCTGGGCGAAGGCCCTGGTCGAATTCCTGCAAGCGGTCGCGCGGGCGCTGCCCTACGTCTTCTGGGGCGGGGTGATCGTAGGCGCGCTCGTCATCGTCTGGTTCGTCGTCCAGGAGCTGGCGGCGGTCCGCCGAGGTCCCCGGACCGAGGTCCCGCTCACCGACTGGCGGCCGGAACCGGAGAAGGCCCGCGTGCTGCTGGAGCACGCCGACCGGCTGGCCGCGGAGGGTCGTCACGCCGAAGCGATCCGGCTCCTGCTCTTCCGCAGCATCGACGACCTCGCCGGCCGTCGTCCAGGCCTCGTGAGGCCGGCGCTGACCAGCCGTGACATCGCCGCCCTGGACGCCCTGCCGGAGGCGCCCCGCGGCGCCTTCACCCGCCTGGCCCAGGCGGTGGAGCGCACGGTCTTCGGCGGCCGCCCGGCCGACGCCGACGACTTTGCCCGCGCGCGCGGCGACTACGAGGCCTTCGCCTTCACCGAGGGCTGGCGGTGAGCGACGCCGCTGCGCCCGCCGTCCAGCCGTTCTCGCCGCGGGCCGTGCTGATCCTCGTGGTGGTCGGCATCGTGGCCTTCGCGGGCCTCGGCGTCCTGTCGGCCTATGCGCCCGAGCTCCGCGGGGGCGAAGACGGCCAGGCGCATGCGCTCTCCCGTTCCGCCGTGGGTTACGCCGGCGCCGTCATCCTGCTCCGCGAACTGGACGTGCCGGTCACCGTCAGCCGAGTGCGGCCCCCGCGGCCGACGGAAGCCGTGACGGTCCTGACGCCCGACTTCGACGAGAAGCCCGCCGACATCCGCGCCTATCCCAAGGGCGCGCTCACGCTGATCGTGCTGCCCAAATGGGCGCCTGCGCCGGACCCGCTACGCCGAGGTCTCGTGCGCAAGGGCGGACTGGTCACCGGCGGCGAGGCCTACCATCCGCAGCTCGCCTCGTACGCCGCAAAGACGGTCGCCGCCCGCCGCCAGGGCGTATCGCGGCCCACGCTGCGCGGCGCGAACGGCTTCCTGGGCGGCGAGGTCCTGCCGCTTGGCCCCATCGACCAGCTCCAGACCCTCTCCGGCGATGGATGGGAGCCGCTGCTGACCGACGAGCGGGGGCAGGCCGTCCTCGTTCGTTCGCGGAAGAGCCCGGGCGTCTGGGTGCTGGCCGATCCCGACCTGCTGAACAACCAGGGTCTCGCACATCTGCCGACCGCCCGCGCCGCCGTGGCCATGCTGCAGGCGGCCCGCGGAACGGACCGTGCGGTGGTCTTCGACGTCACGCTGAATGGTTTCGAGCACACGCCGGGCCTCGGTCGCCTCGCGCTGACCCCGCCGTGGCTCGCGGCCACGCTCTGCGCGGTGGCCGCAGCGGTGCTGATGGGCCTGCATGCGCTTGCGCGCTTCGGCGCCCCCGAGCGGAAGGCGCGCGCGATCGCGCTGGGCTCCACGGCGCTCGTGGACAACACCGCAGGCCTCGTGCGCATGGCGAAGAAGGAGGCCGAGCTCGCCTCCGCCTACGCCGCCATGTCCCGTTCGCGCGTGGCCCATGCCGCCGCCGGCCACGGCGTGCCCGACGACATGGCCCTGGAGGAGCTGGCGCGGCGTCGCGGCGCCGCTTCGCCGGGGCAGCTCTCGGCCGAAGCCGAGGCGGCGGCCACGCCGCACGCCGCGCTGGAGGCGGCGCGCAGACTGTATCAATGGCGCAAGGAGATGACGCGTGGACGTGGCTGAAGTGAAGGCGCTGGCCGACAAGGTCCGCGCCGAGGTGGGCAAGGCCATCGTCGGCCAGGCCGAGACGATCGACCTGATGCTGGTGGCGCTGTTCGCCCGCGGCCACGTGCTGCTGGAAGGGCCGCCCGGCGTCGCCAAGACCTTCTTGGCCCAGTGCTTCGCCACCACCCTCGCGCTGGATTTCGGCCGCATCCAGTTCACGCCCGACCTGATGCCGGCCGACATCATCGGGACCAATGTCTTCAATTTCCAGACCAGCAGCTTCTCGCTGAACGAGGGGCCGATCTTCTGCGAGCTGCTGCTGGCCGACGAGATCAACCGCACGCCGCCCAAGACCCAGGCCGCGCTGCTGGAGGCCATGCAGGAGCGCCGCGTCACCATCGACGGCCAGGCCCGCCCGCTCAGCGACCGGTTCATGGTCGTGGCCACGCAGAACCCGCTGGAGCAGCAGGGCACCTATCCGCTGCCGGAGGCGCAGCTCGACCGCTTCCTGTTCAAGCAGGTGCTGGCCTACCCCAGCCGCGAGGAGGAGCGCCGCATCGTCCAGGCGTACGGCGCCCAGAGCGGACAGGCCGAGCCCGCGGCCCTCGGCGTTCAGCGCGTGGTCACCGCCGAGATGCTCGCCGCCGCCGTCGCCGCGGTCGCCGAGGTTCGTCTGGCGGACGAGATCGTGGACTATGTGCTGGAGCTCGTGCGCTCGACCCGCGAAACCGCCGATCTTCAGAGCGGCGCCTCGCCGCGCAGCGCCGCCCAGCTCGCGCTCGCCGCCCGCGCCCGCGCCGCCCTCGACGGCCGCGACTACGCGATCCCCGACGACGTGAAGGCCCTGGCGCTGCCGGCGCTGCAGCACCGGGTGATCCTCTCCCCCGCCGCCGAGATCGACGGCCGCCGGGCCGAGCAGGTGATCGCCGACCTCGTCGAACGCGCCGCGGCGCCCCGGTAGCGCGGCTTGAACGTCTATCCCACCCGTCGCGCCGTCGTGCTGATGGCGCTGGGCGCCCCGCTGGCCCTGGCCGTGGCGGTGGCCGCGCCTGGCCTGTGGATCGCCGCGGCGGCGTGGATCGTGCTCACCGTCGGGCTCATGGTCGCCGACGTCGTGCTGGCGCCGCCGCCGCGGCGGCTCGCCCTGAGGGCGGACCTGCCTGCTACGATGGGCGCAGGCCGTAGCGGCTCAGCCCGCGTCCGGCTGGCCTTCGAAGGCGCGGCGCCCCGCCGGGTCGAGCTGGCCGTCGGCGAGGACGAGCGCCTCGCAGTCTCGCCGCGGCGCCAGGACGTGACGCTCTCCGCCGGACGGGCCGAAGCCGAGCTCACCCTGTCGCCGAGACGCCGCGGTCGTGGCCGCCTCGAGGGCCTGTGGGCGCGCTGGCGGGGGCCCCTGGGGCTGGTCTGGCTGCAGCGTCACGAGACGCCCGAACAGGCGATCGCCGTCACGCCGGACGTCGAGGGCGTCAAGCAGCAGGCCCTGCAGCTCTTCGCCCGCAATGCGCCGATCGGCTCCAAGGTGCTGCGCGAGAGCGGCGAAGGCTCGGACTTCCATGCGTTGAAGGAATTCCAGACGGGCATGGACCTCGGCGACGTCGACTGGAAGTCGAGCGCGCGTCGCCAGAAGCTGGTCGGCCGCGAGTACCGGACCGAGCGCAACCACCATGTCGTCCTCGCCATCGACACCGGCCGGCTGATGTCGTCTCCCGCCGCCGGCCTGCCGCGCCTCGACCGGGCGATCAACGCCGCCCTGCTGCTGGCCTTCGTCAGCCTGAAGATGGGTGACCGGGCGGGCCTCTTCGCCTTCGATTCCCGACCGCGGCTGGCCAGCGGCATGGCCTCGGGGCCGCAGGCCTTCCCGCTGCTGCAGAAACTGGCCGCCGGTCTCGACTACACGACCGAGGAGACCAACTTCACGCTGGGGCTCACCGCGCTCTCCGGCGGCCTCGATCGCCGCGCCATGGTCGTCGTCTTCACCGACTTCGTGGACTCCACCAGCGCCGAACTCATGATCGAGAACCTCAGCCGCCTGATGCGCACGCACCTGGTGCTGTTCGTGGTGTTCCGCGACGAGGAGCTGGAGCGGCTGGCGGAGGCCGAGCCCAACGTGGTGGAGGACATGTCCCGCGCCGTCATCGCCGATGGCCTGCTCCGGCAGCGCGAGGCGGTGGTCACGCGGCTGCGCCGGCTGGGCGCGCAGATCGTGGACGCGCCCGCCGAGGGCCTGGGGCCGGCCCTGCTCAACGCCTATCTCGACGTGAAGCGCCGGGGGCTCGTCTGATGGCCGAACTGAGGCTCAAGAGCCACCGCTTCCGGGCCGAGCGCGAGGCCGACTGGCGCAAGCTGGAGCGCCTGCTGGACAAGGCCGAGAAGGGCGGCGCGGCCAAGCTCCGCCGCGACGAGCTGCTGGAGATCCCGCTGCTCTACCGCCAGGCGCTGTCGTCGCTCTCGGTCGCCCGCTCGATCTCCCTGGACCGGAGCCTCGTCGACTATCTCGAGAGCCTCTGCACGCGCGCCTACTTCTTCGTCTATGGCGCGCGCGCCACCCTGCCCGAACGGATCGCCGCCTTCTTCCTGCGCGACTGGCCCCTGGCGGTGCAGGCGCTCTGGCGTGAGACCCTGGTCGCCGGCGGGCTGATGCTGATGGGGACCATCGTCGCCTTCCTGCTGGTCCAGGCCGATCCGAGCTGGTTCCACGGTTTCGTGCCGGGCGAGGTGGGCCAGGGTCGCGACCCGACGGCCTCCACCGAGGCGCTGCGCGGGACACTCTATTCCGCGGGGCCGCGCAGCGAGGGGCTTGGGGCCTTCGCCGCCTTCCTCTTCACGCACAACGCACAGGTGGCGCTGTTCGCCTTCGCGCTCGGCTTCGCGTTGTGCCTGCCGACGGCGGGCCTGATGGTCTTCAACGGGTGCATGCTGGGCGCGTTCCTGGCGCTCTTCGCCTCCCGCGGTCTGCTGTTCGGGGCCGGCGGCTGGCTGATGATCCATGGGGTGACCGAGCTCTTCGCCGTGACCCTGGCCGGCGCGGCCGGATTCTCCATCGGCTGGGCCGTCGCCTTCCCCGGCGCCCGCTCGCGGGTCGACGCGGCGGGAGAGGCTGGCCGCCGGGCCGCCACAGCCATGGCGGGGGTCGTCGTGATGCTGTGTGTGGCGGGCCTCCTGGAAGGGTTCGGCCGGCAGCTTATCCAGGCCGACCTCGCTCGCTACGGCGTCGCGGCCGGATCGGGCGTCGCCTGGCTCGCCTACTTCTACTGGCCTCGACGGAGGCCCGGGTGACCGCCGTCCGCGAGATCGCCCGCAAGGCCCGCGCCCAGGTGGCGTTCGATGAGGGCTGGCGCGAGTTCGTCACGCCCGAGGGAGTCGACCTGCGCCTGAAGGTCGGCTCATACGCCGAGCGGTTCGCCGCCTTCGCCGTCGACATGCTGATCCTGCTCGGGACGCTGATCGGCTTCACCCTGATGGTGATCTTGGTCGCCTGGGTCACCAAGCTCCGGTGGCTGATGGAAGCCCTGGTCGTGGTCTGGCTGCTGGGCTCGTTCGCGCTCCGGAACTTCTACTTCATGTGGTTCGAGGGACGGGCGCGTGCGTCCACGCCGGGCAAGCGGGTGATGGGACTGCGCGTTATCGCCGCCGATGGCGGCCGGCTCACCGCCGACGCCGTCTTCGCCCGCAGCGCCATGCGGGAGCTGGAGGTGTTCCTGCCGCTGACGTTCTTCGCCGCCCAGGGACAGATCGGCGTGGACGCCGCGCTCGTGGGACTTGGTGCGATCTGGAGCGGCGTGTTCGTGGTCTTCCCGCTGTTCAACCGCGACCGCCGGCGGCTCGGGGACCTGGCGGCGGGCACGCTGGTGGTGAAGGCGCCCAAGAAGGTGTTGGAGGCCGACCTTTCGGACGACCGCTTCGCGCTGGGTTCCGGCCTGACGTTCACCCCCGCCCAACTCGACGCCTACGGGGAGAAGGAGCTGCACGTGCTGGAGCAGGTGCTCCGCGCCGGCAACCGCCGCGCCCAGGCCGAGGTCGCCGACCGCATCCGCGCCAAGATCGGTTGGGAGGGCCCGACGGACCTGCCCGACCGGACCTTCCTCAACGCCTACTACGCCGGCCTTCGGGGCCGCCTGGAAAGCGGCCTCCTGTTCGGCAAGCGCCGCCGGGACAAGCACGACCGCCCCGGCGGCTAGGTCGGCCTAGCTGAAGATCTCCGAAAGCCACTGCGGACCCAGGCCGTCGCGCGCCTTGCGGAGCTCGACGTACAGCACCGCGATGCCGGTCGATGTGACCATGTAGGTCAGGGTCTGGCTCAGCACGTTGATGGCGATGTTGAGCGGGCTGAAGGCGGCGCGCTGGATGGCGTCGGCGTCGGTCCCCGCCGTCAGCAGGTTCACGCCCGCTATGGCCCCGAAGATCAGGCCGAACAGCATGGCGGCGATCCAGGTGATGAGCAGCAGGCCGAAGATCCGCCAGCGGTTGCCGCGGGTCAGCTCGGCGCTGCGACCGAAGGCACCGAAGATCCCGGTGCGGTCGGCGATCAGGGCCGGAAGCACGACCGACCACGCCACGAGCAGCATGACGCCTGGCACGATCAGCAGCATGAAGCCGAGGACCATGCCGAGAGCGGCAAGGATGCTCACGACGATCAGCGGCAGGAAGTTCCGCAGGCCTGTGGCCAGACTTTCGCCGATCGACGGCTTTGCCCCGTTCATATCCTGCACGGTGGCGTAGATCAGCGAGCCCTGCAGGATGCCGGTGGTCGCCAGCGTGACCAGGCCGCCCAGCATGCTCCACAGGATCATGTCCGGATCGAAGGTCACCCCTTCGGCGGGCTGGTAGAGTGCGCCTTGCAGGGCGGTGAACACGCCCGTCGGCAGGCCCGTCAGCACCAGCGACAGGACGAAGAACGTCACGAAATTGCGGCCCAGCACCTTGAAGGTGTCGCCGATCACGCGGCCGATATCGATCTTGCCCGTCTCTACGGAGGCGGCGGTCATTTGGCTGGCTCCCTTCGATTCCCCGGCTCAGCTAAACACGCCAAGGTAGAGCTGTCGAACCGGACCGGAACGCCGGCCGCGGGGGCCGCGTTCGCCCAGCCATGGACCTCGACCGTCTTCCCGGCTTCGTGCTCTTCGCCATCGGCCGTACGCCGGTGACGGTGGGCGGCGTCGTGGCAGGCGTCGCCGTGATCGCGGTCGGGATGCTGATCGCGCGGCTCGCCGGCGCCGGCCTGCGCCGCCTGCGCGGCCGCGCCCGTCATGGCGCCGCGGCGCTCTACATCGTGGAGAAGCTGGTCACCTACGGGGTGGTGCTGATCGCGCTCGTCGCCGGTCTGTCGACGATCGGCCTGAACCTGTCGTCGCTGGCCGTGTTCGCGGGCGCCGTCGGCGTGGGCCTCGGCCTCGGGCTGCAGGGCGTCGTGAAGGAGTTCGTCTCGGGCCTGGTCCTGATCTTCGACCGCTCCCTCAGCGTCGGCGACTTCGTCGAACTGGAGGACGGCAAGCGGGGCGTGGTCCAGGAGGTTGGCCCCCGCGCGGTGCGGATCCGCACGAACGACAATATCGATCTGGTCATCCCGAACTCGAAGTTCATCGAAGGCCCGGTGGTGAACTGGACGCTGCGCGGCCACACGCGCCGCATCCACATACCCTTCACGGTCGGCTACGGCTGCGACAGGGAGAAGGTCCGCGAAGTGGTGCTGGAGGCGGCGCGAAGCGTGCCCTTCACCCTGCCCGAAACCGACGCCCAGAAGAGCCAGGTCTGGCTGACCGGCTTCGGGGACTCGGCCCTCAAGTTCGAGCTGGTGGTCTGGCCGTCGCTCGACGCCGTCAAGCGTCCCGGCGCGGTGCAGGCCGCCTACACCTGGGCCATCGCCGAGGCTCTGGATCGCGCCGGGATCGAGATTCCGTTCCCCCAGATGGAGGTGCGGCTCCGCAGCCTGTTCGGGCAGGAAGGCGAAGCCGCCCGGCGTGCCTTGCGGCTGGCCGAGCCTGAAGGCCACGACCATCCAGCCCAGCCCGCGCCGCGCACCGTGAACGACGCCGCCGAGGACCTGGCCCGGCCCTTCGCCGGATCGGATCGCGAGGACGGGCCGCTGTACGACGATCCGCATCCGCCGCCGTGAGCCCTCGCCTGGGTCCCCGCTGGCGGCAGGCGGCGCATGGCCTCCTGGCCTTGCTGGGCGGGCTCCTGGTGTTCGCCATCTTCGCGGCATCCTGAGGTCGACGCCGCGGCCGCAATCGGCAAGAACGGGCGGCGATGGCCCTGTCCTTGAGCGTCCGCTTCGAGCGCCTGCCGCTCCGCGCCCCGTTCCGCATCTCACGGGGGGTGAAGACCCACGCCGAGGTGGTGGTGGTCGAGCTCTCCGACGGGGTGCGCACCGGTCGCGGCGAATGCGTGCCGTACGCCCGCTACGACGAAACCGCCGGCAAGGTGATGGCCGCGCTGCGCGGCGATCCCGAGCGGCTGCTGGACAGTCTGCCGGCCGGGGCGGCGCGCAATGCCCTGGACTGCGCGTTCTGGGACCTGCTCGCCAAACGCGACGGCGAGGCCGTGTTCGACATGCTGGGCCGGATGCCGCCCGAGGCCGTGCCATCGGCGGTCACCATCAGCCTGGACGCCCCGGCGGGGATGGCCGAGGCCGCGGCGCTGGCCCGTGACGCTCCGCTCCTGAAGGTGAAGCTCTCCGCCGATCGCCCGGCCGAGCGCCTGCTGGCCGTCGCCGAGGCCGCACCCTCCGCCCGGTTGATCGTCGATCCGAACGAAGGCTGGACGCTCGCGATCCTGCAGGCGATGGCCGAACCCATCGCCCGCTGCAAGGTGGTGCTGGTGGAGCAGCCGCTGCCCGCCGGTGAAGACGCCGCGCTCGAGGGCCTGAGCTATCCGGCCCCGATCTGCGCCGACGAGAGCCTGCACACCCGCGTGGATCTTCCCGTCGTCGCGCGCCGCTATCAGGCCGTGAACGTGAAGCTGGACAAGGCCGGCGGCCTCACCGAAGCGGTCGCCCTGGCGCAGGCCGCGCGCGCGGAGGGTCTGTCCCTCATGGTGGGCTGCATGGTGGCGAGCTCGCTTGCCATCGCCCCCGCGTTCGTCCTGGCGGGCGAGGCCGACTTCGTCGACCTGGACGGGCCGTGGTGGCTGTCCAGGGACCGGCCGGGCGGCTGCCGCTTCGAACGCGGCGTGCTCCATCCGCCACAGCCGGGGTTCTGGGGCGATCCCGAGCACCTCGGTTGAGTTGACAGCGTCAGCGCATCGGCCGCTTCATCCGCTCACGACGTTCGGGGAGTTCGGGTGACAGGGGCGGCGGCACAGCCGACGGGAACGATCGAGGTGGCGCTGGCCCATGCCGCCCACCTCCTGGCCCGCGATCCGATGCTGGCCGAACGTCAGGCCCGGGAGATCCTGGCCGTCTCGCCCGAGCATCCCCACGCCTTGCGCCTGCTGGGCGCGGCCCTGCGCCGCCAGGGCGAAACCGAAGCCGCCGAGGACGCCTATCTCCGCTCCGTCAAAGGCTCGGTGAAGGACCCGCAGATGATCGCGGCGGCCAACGCGCTGGTGGAGAACCGGCTGGCCTACGCCGAACAGCTCCTGCGCGAACGCCTGAAGGCGCAGCCCACCGACGTCGCCGCCATCCGCATGCTCGCCGAAACCGGCATGCGGCTCGGTCGCTACGAGGACGCCGAGAACCTGCTCGCCCGCTGCGTGGAGCTCGCTCCGAGCTTCACCCCTGCGCGGCACAACTACGCCACCGTCCTGTACCGCCATAACAAGCCGGTGGAGGCGATCGCCCAGCTCGACGTCCTGCTGGCGGGCGACGCCGAGAACCCCGCCTACCTGAACCTGAAGGCCGCGGCGCTGGGTCGGATCGGCGAGTACGAGGAGGCGATCGTCCACTACGCCAAGGTGCTGGGCAGCCACCCCAAGCACCCGAAGACCTGGATGAGCTACGGCCACGCGCTGAAGACCGTGGGCCGCCAGGCGGACGCCGTCGAGGCCTACCGCCGCAGCCTGGCGCTGGCGCCGAACCTCGGGGAGGCCTGGTGGAGCCTGGCCAATCTCAAGACGGTGAGGTTCACCGACGAGGACGTGGCGGCCATGGAGGCCCAGCTGCGGAAGGAGGAGCTCGTCGAAGACGACCGCTTCCACCTGCACTTCGCCCTCGGCAAGGCCTACGAGGACCGGCAGGCGTATGCCGACTCGTTCCGCCACTATGCCCAGGGCAACACGCTCCGGAAGTACGAGCTGTCGTACGATCCGGAGGAGACCAGCATCCACGTCCGCCGCTCGAAGGTGCTGTTCACGGCCGAGTTCCTGAAGGCCCGGGCGGGGCAGGGCTCATCCGCCCCCGACCCGATCTTCATCGTAGGCCTGCCGCGTGCGGGCTCGACGCTGGTGGAGCAGATTCTCTCCAGCCACAGCCAGGTGGAGGGCACCCAGGAGCTGCCCGACATCATCGCCATGGCCCGCAGGCTTGGCGGCCTCGCCAAGAAGTCGTCCGCCGGCCGCTATCCCGATATTCTCGCCGAGCTGTCGCCGCAGCAGCTCTACGCGCTCGGCGAGGAGTACCTCTCGCGGGCCGAGGTCCATCGCAAGCTCGGGCGGCCGTTCTTCATCGACAAGATGCCGAACAACTGGGCGCACCTCGGCTTCATCCACCTGATCCTGCCGAACGCCAAGGTGATCGACGCGCGTCGCCACCCGCTGGGCTGCGGCTTCTCCGGCTTCAAGCAGCACTTCGCCCGCGGTCAGGGATTCACCTACGATCTCACCGACATCGGCCGCTATTACGCCGACTACGTGGAGCTCATGGCGCACTTCGATCAGGTGCTGCCAGGCCGCGTCCATCGCGTGATCTATGAGCAGATGGTGACCGATCCGGAGGCGGAAGTCCGTCGCCTGCTCGAATACTGCGGCCTTCCCTTCGAAGACGCCTGCCTGAGGTTCTACGAAAACGATCGGGCCGTGCGGACCGCGAGCTCCGAACAGGTCCGTAAGCCAATCTTTACCGACGCCGCGGACCACTGGCGTAACTACGATATCTGGCTCGGCCCGCTCAAGGCGGCGCTGGGCCCTGTTCTGGACGCGTACCCGGAGGCGCCTGCGTATTAGGTCCGTCTCGGCTCTCAATTGGGGGGATGCATGAAGGCGAGTCGAAACAAGTCGAAGTGGTCCGTGGGCCTCATGGCCTCGACCATGCTGACGGCCGTGGCCGCGCCCGCCGCCGCGCAACAGGCCGGCGGCGCGACGCTGGAGGAGGTGGTGATCACCGCCCAAAAGCGGTCGGAAAACCTGCAGGACGTGCCGGTCAGCGTGCAGGCGCTGGGCACCGAGCGGCTGGACCAGCTCCAGGTCTCCGACATGGCCGACTACGTGAAGTTCCTGCCGAACGTCACCGTCCAGGCCAGCGCGCCCGGCTATAACACCATCTACATGCGCGGCGTCGCCTCGGGCGAGAACAGCAACCACTCCGGCCCGCTGCCGAGCGTCGCCGTCTACCTCGACGAGCAGCCCGTCACGACGATCACCGGCCCGCTGGACATCCACGTCTACGACATCGAGCGGGTCGAAGTCCTCGCCGGTCCCCAGGGGACGCTGTACGGCGCCAGCGCCCAGGCCGGCACGATCCGGATCATCACCAACAAGCCGAGCACCTCGGGCTTTGAGGCCGGCTACGACCTCGAGCTCAACCGCGTCAGCCACGGCGGCATCGGCTATGGCGTCGAAGGCTTCGTGAACCAGCCGCTAAGCGACCGCGCCGCGGTCCGCCTAGTCGGCTGGGCGCTGCACGACGCGGGCTACATCGACAACGAAGAGGCCACCCAGACCTATCCAACGGGTCCGGTGACCATCAACAACGCCGCCCTGGCCGACGACGACTTCAACGAGAGCGACACCTACGGCGCGCGCGCCGCGCTGAAGATCGACCTCGACGACACCTGGTCCGTCACGCCGACCCTGAACGCCCAACGCACCGAGAGCGACGGGGATTACAGGTTCGATCCGGGTCGCGGCCGGCTGAAGACCGCCCGCTTCCGCCCGGATCGCGGCGACGACAAGTGGTACCAGGCGGCGATGACGGTCGAGGGCGCGGTGTCGAACCTCGATGTGGTCTACGCCGGCGCCTACATGAAGCGCTGGCTGGAGGGCGAGTCCGACTACTCCGACTACGCCTACTTCTACGACACGCTCTACGGCTACGGCGCCTACTGGTACGACGACGCCGGCGACAACATCGATATCAGCCAGTACATCAAGGCCAAGGACGTCTTCACCAAGCAGTCCCACGAGCTTCGCGTGGCGACGCCGGCGGACTATCGCTTCCGGGTGACGGCCGGTCTGTTCTACCAGAAGCAGACCCACAACATTCAGCAGCGCTACATGATCGACGACCTCGCCTCGTCGATCTCGGTGACGGGCTGGCCCGACACCATCTGGCTGACCAAGCAACTGCGCGTCGACCGCGACTACGCGGCCTTCGCCGACGCCAGCTTCGACGTCACCGACCAGCTCACGATCAACGGCGGCATCCGCTTCTTCAAGGCGAAGAACGGCCTGGAGGGCTTCTTCGGCTATGGGCCGGGCTACAGCTCCAGGACCGGCGAGGCGGTCTGCTTCGGCCCGCCGATCGTCGACGGGAGCCCATGTACGAACCTAGACCGAGTCACCTCGGACAAGGGCAAGACCTACCGGATCAACGCCCAGTTCAAGTTCGACGCCGACCGCATGGTCTACGCCACCTATTCGACCGGCTACCGGCCGGGCGGCGTCAATCGGCGCGGCGGCGATCCCTACGACCCGGACTACCTGAAGAACCTGGAGTTCGGCTGGAAGACCACCTGGATGGACAATCGCCTCCGGTGGAACGGCGCCCTCTTCCGCGAGAAGTGGAACGACTATCAGTTCTCGTTCCTCGGACAGAACGGCCTGACGATCATCGCCAACGGCGGCAAGGCCAAGATGAAGGGCGTCGAGACCGACCTCACGTGGGTTCTCGCCGAAGGCCTGACGCTGAACGGCGCCGCCAGCTACATCGACGCCGAACTCGCCCAGGACTACCGCTCCAGCCCCACGGGGCCGGTGCTCGCGCCCAAGGGCCAATCCCTGCCGGTGACGCCCAAATTCAAGGGCAGCATGTACGTCCGGTACGAGTGGGAGATGATGGCCGGCATGGACGCCCACGTGCAGGGCGCGGTGGTCCACAACGGGTCGGCCTATCCCGACCTGCGCTCGGCCGATCGTGCGCTGATCGGCAAGACGCCGGCCTATACCACCTTCGACCTCACCGCCGGCCTGACCAACGGCTCCTGGCGCGTCGAAGCCTTCGCCAAGAACCTCTTCGACGAGGACGGGCAGGTGGACCGAGGCGTCGCATGCGTGGTCTGCACCCGGGTGTGGGTGACGCCGATCCGCCCACGGATCATCGGCCTGCGCTTCGGCCAGTCGTTCTAGGCAGAAGCCTCGGCGAGGCGGCGGGCTCAGCCCCGCCGCCCGCACGCGGGGCGTCGCCGTCGGCGCAGGCGGCTAGTCGAGGCGGAACGGCACCGCGCGGCGTTCGTGCGGCGGCACGCGCAGGGGCCGGTCCACCGGCGGGAAGGCCCGCTGTGGGCAGTCGTTGCGCTCGCAGATCCGGCAGCTCACCCCGATCCGCGCGGCGGGGCCGGAAAGGTCTATCCCTTCGGAATAGACGAACTGGTGCGCGTGGCCGATCTCGCAGCCGAAGCCCAGCACGAAGTGCCGGTCCGGTTCGAGGTAGCGTCCTGACGGCTTGGCGACGCTGCGGGCCACCGACAGGTAGCGCGCCCCGTCCGGCATTTCCGCCACCTGCACCAGGAACCGGTCTGGGGCGCCCACAGCCTGATGCACGTTCCAAAGCGGACAGGCGCCGCCGAACCTCGCGAACCGCAGGCGGGTCGCGGAGTGGCGCTTGGTGATGTTGCCCGCGTAGTCCATCCGCACGAAGAAGATCGGCGCGCCGCGCAGCCCCGGCCGCTGCAGGTTCGACAGCCGGTGGCACACCTGCTCCAGGCTCGTGTGGAAGGTGAGGCTCAGCGCCTCGATATCGTGGCGAAGCGCCTGCGCCGTGGCCTGGAAGCGCCGATAGGGCATCAGCAGCGCGCCGGCCGCATAGTTGCCGAGGCCGACACGGCAGACGTCCACCGCCTCGGGCGTGCGGAACCGCGCCTGGGCGAGTTCGGCCTCGATCACCTCCGACAGCTCCGCGGCGGCCAGGTGGTAGGCGAGCTGGAAGGTCTGGGTCTCGGCGGGCTGACGGGGATTGACCCACAGGGTCCTGGTCTCGGGATCATAGCGCCGCATCAGCTCGCCGTCGGCGGCCCGCACGACGCTCACGCCCTGCCGCGCCTTCAGCCAGCCGATGATCTTCGCGTCCGGCGGCTCGCCGTTCTCCAGTCCGATGGCGTCCGACAGCGCCTCGGAGGCGCGGTCCAGCGCGTCCACGTAGTTGTCGATGTCGTGGAAGAACTCGCGGACCTCCTCGTAGGGCAGCAGCGAACTGGCCGCCGTCGCCTCGTCCAGGGCCACAGCCTCCTCGGTCAGGTTCAGCCGCTCGGCCAGCCGCTGGTTCGCCCGGTGCAGGTCCAGGAAGCGCCTGGCGAACCCCGGCGCCTGCAGCGCCACCCGCCGGATCTCCGACAGCGCCACCGGCGCCCCCGGATGGGCGCTCTCGGCCACCGCCTCCTTGAGGTCGGCGATCAGCCGCTCGTCCTCACGGGCCTCGAACACCTCGGGGGGCACGCCGAACGCCTCGGCGATGGACACCAGCACCCGCGAGGTGACGGGCCGCTGGTTGGCCTCGATCTGCGAAAGGTAGCTGACCGAAATGCCCAGCCGCGCGGCGCAGGCCTGCAGCTTCAGCCCCTGCTCCTGGCGCAGGTGGCGCACCTGGGGTCCGACGAAGAGCTTGGCGGCCGGCATTTCACAAGTTCACAAAACTGGTCCCGCGAGGCGCCAAGTCTTCGCACGTTCTCGTTTGAAAACCAAAGCAAAAGGGCGCTTGCTCCCTCACCGAACGTGACCCTCAGTTTCGCAAAAGCACAGGAAGAGGATGGATATGCTCGGCCGTCGCTCCGACAACCTGCACCACCTGCCGCGGCTGGGCTTCGCCGACGCCTGCCGCCTGTTCGGCATGACGCCCCGGGCGCTCCGCTTCTATGAGGAGAAGGGGCTGATCGAGGCCCGCCGCGATCGCCTCAACCATCGATTCTACGACGGCTGGACCCGCCAGAAGCTGGCCTGGATCTCCCGGCTGCGCTCGGTCAGCCTGCCGTTGCGCGACATCCGGCAGGTGCTGGACGCCGAGCAACGCTCGGGCGCCGGCTCGCAGGTCGCGCTCCGCAAGCTGCTCAGCCGCCGCGAGGAGCTGGCGCGTGAACTCGCCGCCGTCGAAGCCTTGCTGCCCACTCTGCAGGAAGAGGCCGCCTAAAGGGGCCCTTGGCCGCAGCCGCGGTCTAGGCCAACCTCCCGCCGGGAAGTCTCGGTTCGGGGGAGCGCAGACGTGGCCGCGGCGGAGCCTTATGACGTGATCGTGGTCGGCTCCGGAGCCGGCGGCGGGATGAGCGCCTACCACCTGACGAGGTCGGGCCTGAAGGTGCTGATGCTGGAGGCCGGCCGGGACTACGATCCCGTCGCCGAGACCCCGATGTACAACACCAACGCCGAGGCGCCCCTGCGCGGGGCCTCGACGCCGGACAAGCCCTTCGGCTTCTACGACGCCACCGTCGACGGCGGCTGGGAGGTGCCGAACGAGCCCTACACGGTCGCCGAGGGCTCCGAGCCGTTCATCTGGTGGCGGCCCCGCATGCTGGGCGGACGGACCAACCACTGGGGGCGCATCTCGCTCCGCTTCGGCCCGCTCGACTTCAAGCCCCGGAGCCGCGACGGCCTGGGCTACGACTGGCCGATCACCTACGACGATCTCGCGCCCTGGTACGACCGCACGGAGCGGCTGATCGGCGTCACCGGCGCGGCGGCGCCCCGCAACCTCCTCAACACGCCGGACTCGCCGCCCGGCTGCCTGCTGGAGAGCCCGCCGCCGCGCGCGTTCGAGATCTTCTACGCCCGCGCCTTCGAGGCCATGGGCATCCCGGTCGTGCCGATGCACGGGGCGGTGCTGACCGGCTCCGTCGAGGAGATGAACGGCCGCAACACCTGCGTCTTCGCCACGCCCTGCGGCCGGGGCTGCGCCATCGGCGCGAACTTCCAGTCGACGACGGTGCTGATCCCGCCCGCGCTGGCGACCAAGAACCTGACCATCCGCACCAACGCCCTGGTCTATCAGGTCGACCTCGATGCCGCCGGCAAGGCCGAGGGCGTCACCTTCGTCGACCGCGTCACCGGCGAGCACCACTCGGTCACAGCCCGGGCCGTGGTGCTGGCGGCGGGTTCGGGCGAGACGGCCCGCATCCTCCTCAACTCCAAGAGCGCCAAGTTCCCCGACGGTCTCTGCAACGGCCACGGCATGGTCGGCCGCTATCTGATGGACAGCACCGGCCTCAACGTCACCGGCCAGTTCCCGGCGCTGGAAGGCCTGCCGCCGACCAACGACGACGGCATGAGCGTCTCCCACACCTATGTGCCCTGGTGGGGCTACGACAAGCACGCCGAGCTGGGGTTCCCGCGCGGCTACCACATCGAGATCGGCGGCGGCCGCCAGATGCCGGCCCTGAGCCTGGCCCGGCTCGTGGGCGAGGACGAGACGAGCGTCGGTGAGGACCTGCGCGAGACCCTGCGCCGCCGCTACGGCAGCGTCATCAGCTTCAACGGCCGGGGCGAGATGATCCCGAACGACGACTGCTACTGCGAGCTGGATCCCAAGGTGAAGGACAAGTGGGGCATTCCCGTCCTGCGCTTCCACTGGAAGTGGGGCGAGTCGGAGACGCGCCAGGCCTCGCACATGGTGACGACCTTCCTGGAGGTGATCGACCGCCTGGGGGGCAAGCCCCTCGGCAAGATCGAGCGCGACGGCCGCAAGGCGATCTCGAAGGGCGGCGAGATGATCCACGAGGTCGGCACCGTCCGCATGGGCGCGTCCGAGACGGATTCGGTGGTGAACCAGTACGGCCAGGCCTGGGCGGTCCCGAACCTGTTCGTCACCGACGGCGCCGTGCTGGTCTCCAGTCCGGACAAGAATCCGACGCTGTCGATCCTGGCGCTCGCCTGGCGCTCCAGCGACCACCTGGCGCAACTGGCCAAGCGGGGTGAGCTGTGAGCGACGAGACCAGGCCCTACCAGCCCAAGATCGACCGCCGGACCGCCCTGATCTGGGTGGGGGCGGTCGGCGCGGCCGCGGCTGGCGGCGCAGGCGTCGTGCTCTACCGCGACGCCATCTTTCCGCACGCGGCGGCGGAAGGCTACGGCACGGACCCGAAGCTCAACCCGCCGGTCAAGGCGCCCTGGCCACGCCTGCTCTCCGACGACGAACTGCAGGCGGCCGCCGTGCTGGCCGATTTCATCCTGCCCGCCAGCGCCGCGGCGCCGGCCGCCAGCACGCTTGGCGTGCCGGACTTCATCGACGAGTGGGTCAGCGCGCCCTATCCCGATCAGATCGAGGATCGCCCCGTGATCCGCGACGGGTTGAAGGCGCTGATCCCGAACGTGGTGCGCGGCGACGCGGCCCGGCGGAAGGCGGCGCTCGACGCGTTGCCGAGGTCGACGGATGCGGAGACGCGCGCCTTCTTCCAGCGCTTCCGGGCGCTGACCATCGGCGCCTATTACACGACCGAAGCCGGCTTCAAGGACATCGGCTACATCGGCAACGAGCCGCGCGCCGCCGACCCCGGTCCCTCGGCCGAGGTCAAGGCGGTGATCGAAGAGCGGCTGAAGGCCCTGGGTCTCTAAGGAGTGAGAAGGCAATGAAGTCTGCGATGCTTGCTGTCGCCGCGGCGCTCGCGATGGGGGCGGCCGCGATCGGCGGCTCCGCCTTGGCCGCCGACAACACCCTGACCGCAGCCGAGAAGGCTGCGGGCTGGAAGCTGCTGTTCGACGGCAAGTCCACGGACGGCTGGCGCGGCTTCAAGACGCCCGCGCCGGACGCCGGCTGGACCGTCGAGGACGGGACGCTCGGTCCCGACCCGAAGACGTCGAAGGACATCATGACCAAGGAGACCTTCGGCGACTTCGAGCTGGTCTTCGACTGGAAGATCACGCCGAAGGGCAACTCCGGCGTCATGTTCCACGTCACCGAGACCGGCGAGCAGACCTATCAGAGCGGGCCGGAGTACCAGGTGGTGGACAACGCCCGGGGCGAGCCGCTGAACGAGCGGGCCGGCGCACTCTACGGCCTCTACGCGCCCGAGGCGGACGCGACGAAGCCCGTGGGTGAGTTCAACCACAGCCGCCTGGTGCTGAAGGGCGGCAAGGGCGAGCACTGGCTGAACGGGGTGAAGGTCGCCGCCTACGACCTCAACTCGCCCGAGTTCAGGGCCAAGGTGGCGGCGACCAAGTTCAAGGCCTGGCCGCAGTTCGCCGCCTCGCCGACGGGCCACATCGCCATCCAGAACCACGGCGACCACGTCTGGTATCGCAACATCAAGATCCGTCCGCTGAAGTAGCCCGGGCGATAGAGCGCGCCCGGAGCCGGACGGGGTTCCGGGCGCGCGTGTCGCGCGCGGCCGATGGACGGACCGGCCGCGGCGACTAGCCGACGATCCAGCCCTCCCCAAGGCCGGACAGTTGGACGTTCTGCAGCGTCAGGCTCGCGCCCGCACCCATGTCGATCACCACGTCGGCGCCGACCTGGGCGTAGCTGTACTGCGTGCCGGCGAGCAGGCTCACCCGATCGCCCTCGGCGAAATTGAAGTCGGTCACGACATCGACGCCCGCTTCCGAGAAGCTGTGGAACGTGTCCGCGCCCGATCCGCCGGAAATGGTGTCGCTGCCGCGGTCGCCGGACAGCCAGTCGTCGCCGCCCCAGCCAAAGAGCTGATCGTCGCCCTGACCGCCGCGGACCACGTCGGCCCCGGCGCCGCCGTCAACGACGTCGTCGCCCAGGTTGCCCAGGACCACGTCGTCGCCCTCGTCGCCGTAGAGGCGATCCGAGCCCTGGCCGCCGACCACCCAGTCGCCGCCGTCGTTGCCGGCCATGACGTCGTCGCCCAGGTTGCCGTGCATGTCGTCGAAGGCGTCGCCGCCCGACATCACGTCATTGCCGCCGCCGCCGCGCATGAAGTCCTGACCTGCGCCGCCGTTCATGCTGTCGCCGCCGGCTCCGCCCATCAGGGTATCGCCGCCAACGGTTCCCTCCAGGGCCTGGCCCCCGTCGCCCGCGGTCTGCGACACGCCGCCGACCGGGACCGGGTTCGCCGTGCCGACCGGCGCGGGAACGGGCGCCGCGACCGGACCGGGCGTGACGAGCGGCTGACCCGTCCCACCGCCGAGGGAGTAGGCGCGGATGTAGTCGATCTTGAATTCGGCCGGCAGGTCTGCGCCGTCGATGGCGCCGCCCCAGCCGCCGAGGGCGAGGTTGGCGATCATGAACATGGGCTTGTTCATGTCGGCGGGGGTGGCGGTGCGGAAGACCTCGACGTTGTCGACGTACCAGACGATCTCGGTGGCCGACCACAGGGCGCCGTAGGTGTGCATGCCGTCGGCGGTGTCGGGGACGTAGGAGAGCTGGCCGTTGGAGGAGTGGCCGCCTTCGCCCAGGCCCGAGTGCTCGGTGGTCCAGAGCGCGTTGGGGTCGTAGGTGAGGGTCTCCATGATGTCGAGTTCCGGCGGCCAGGAGCCGTCGGCGGGGATCAGCCAGAAGGCGGGCCAGGCGCCGACCGCGTCGGGGATGTCGGCGCGCATCTCGAAGTAGCCGTAGGTCTGGCTGAAGCTCTCCTTGGTGGTGATCATCCCCGAGGTGTAGCCGTAGCCGAAGATCTCGCCGTTGGCGCTGGGCCTGGCGACGATGGACAGCGTGCCGTCGGGGTTGGTGACGAAGGGGCTCTCCGAGAAGTCGCCGTTGTGCCCGCGGAAGTAGGGCGAGGTGTAGATCTGCTTCTCGTTGTTGCTCATCAGGGTGTAGGAGCCCGTGCCCTGCTCGCCCTGGTAGCCGAAGTCCGGCCGCCACGTGCCGGTGGGGTTGGACTGGGCGTCCCACAGCGACAGCGGGCCTGAGAAGTCGTCGCCGAAGGTCTGGGCGCCGAGGGTGGCGTGGTTGAGCTCGAGCTGGAAGTTCGAGGCCTGGAACTGGTCGATGGTGATGTTGCGGAAGATCAGGCCGTCGCCGTCGCCGAGGTCGAGCTTCACGTCGGCGCCGTCCTGGGTCATGCGCGCCTTGACCTGGTCGAATGAGGTGAGGCCGGCCTTCAGGCGCAGCTTGTCGTCGGCGACGCTGAAGTCCTGGATGACGTCGTTGTCTTCGCCCTTCACCACGACGAACACGTCGCGGCCGGCGCCGCCGACCAGCACGTCCTGGCCCTTGCCGCCGTACAGCTGCTGGGCGCCGGCCTGGCCTTCCACGACGTTGTCGAAGGCGTTGCCCGCCGCATAGGTCCCGTCGTTGCCGACCGAGACGTTCTCGATGTTGGAATACTTCGACAGGTCGACGTTCGACCAGGCGACGATCTTGTCGACGCCCGCGCCCGCGGCCTCCACGAGCGTCGTGTTGTGGCCCTGCAGGTAATAGGTGTCGTCGCCCGCGCCGCCGACGCCGGTGTCGCGCTCGCCCAGCCACAGCGATTCATGCGCGCTCGTGCCCGTCAGGGTCTCGACAAGGTCCGTGCCGAACTTGTCCGAAACAGGCGCAGTGGTCTGAACGGCGGCCGAGCCGTCGTACTTCCGATAAGACATCAGTTCTTCCCGTCCGAAGATGCAGGCGGCCCCCAAGCCGCCTTGCTGTCCACCGCGACACCCGTCCGTCCCGCGACGAGACAAAGGTGACCGGTTCGACGCCCTTCCGCGTGGCGCCGCGTGTCGCACCCCCGCACGGCTTGACCGGTCATTTCCGCCGCAGGAGTCGCAGCCCGTCGCGCAGGGCCGATCGACGGCAATCCAGGCATCTTCCCTCGGAAATCGCGGCGCGCGCCGGCCCCACGGCGCGCCCTGGTCAGGTCCCCCTGCGAAGGTCTAGCTGGCTATGGGACAAGCTTCGCCGAGGCGGCGTGTCGCAGGCGCTCTGCGACGGCCTGCCGCGCGCGACGGCTGCGACCTGTGCGACACGCCGTCGCTTGAACAGCTCATTTCGGCGGCGCGCCGGTGCTCGCGCGCACCACCAGGCAGTGGGCGAGGGTGACGTGGCGCACCGTGTCGGCCCGTCCCGACAGCACGTCCAGCAGCAGCCGGACCACCTCGTGGCCGATGGCCTCCTTGGGCTGGCTGACGGTCGTCAGCGGCGGGTCCAGGTGGCGCGCATAGCGGATGTCGTCGAAGCCGACGAGCGACACGTCGGCGGGGCAGGCCAGCCCGCGGCGGCGCAGCGCCTCCAGCGCGCCCATCGCCATCTCGTCCGAGAAGCAGAAGATCGCGCTCGGCCTCGGGTCGGCGTCCAGCAGCGCCAGCGCCTGGGTCAGCCCCGACTCGATCGAGAAGTCGCCCTGGGCCACGTTGAGGCCCCAGGCGCCGCGGCGGGCCGCCGCCGCCTGCACGCCGGTCAGCCGGTCGCGGCTGAGCGGGCTGGCCAGCGGGCCGGTGATCACGCCCACCCGCCGGTGTCCTAAGGCATAGAGGTGCTCCATCGCCTCGGCGGCGGCCCGGGCATTGTCGATGTGGGCGCTGGGCACGCCGAGCTCCGGCGTGAACTCGCAGCCATTGACGACCGGCGCCTTGGCGCCCTGCGCCGCCACCAGTTCGGCCAACGCCGGCGGCAGTCGGTGGCCCAGGAAGATGATCCCGTCCGCCTCGCGCCGGCGCAGCAGCAGGGCGTATTGATCCTCGCGCTCCTCCTCGTGCCGGGTGTCGCCCAGCAGCACCGCGTAGCCGGCCGCCGTCGCCGCCTCCTCCACGCCGCGGATCACCTGGGCGAAGAATGGGTTCGAGATGTCGGGGACCGTCACCAGGATCTTGCCGGTCCTCAAGGTGCGCAGGCTCTTGGCCGCCACGTTCGGCGCGTAGCCCAGCCGCTCCACGGAGGTCAGCACCCGCGCGCGGGTCGCCTCCGACACCCGCTCGGGCGCGCTCAGGACGCGGGAGACGGTGGCGGTCGACACCCCCGCATCCCGCGCGACGTCCTGGATCGTGGCCACCGTCTTGCACCCGCCCTTTGATCGTGTAATCGATTACATCGCGCCGGCGCGGCCGCAAGAGCCGTCGCCGACGGGGGAGGCGGAAGTCATGGGCGTCAAGGCGCGTCTGTTCCTGATGATGGTGCTCCAGCTCGCGGTCTGGGGCGCCTGGGCGCCGAAGCTGTTCCCCTACATGGGCATGCTGGGGTTTATGCCGTGGCAGCAGGCCCTGGTGGGCTCCTCGTGGGGCGTCGCCTCGCTGCTCGGGATCTTCTTCTCAAACCAGTTCGCCGACCGGAACTTCGCCGCCGAACGGTTCATGGCCGCGAGCCACCTCTTGAGCGGCGGCGCCCTGCTGTTCACCGCCTTCCAGACCGAGTTCTGGCCGTTCTTTGGCGGCTATCTGGTCTACAGCCTGCTCTATGTGCCGACGCTGTCGGTCTCCAACTCCATCGCCTTCGCCAGCCTGAAGGACCCGGCGAAGGACTTCGGCGCCGTCCGCATGGGCGGAACGGTGGGCTGGATGCTGGTGAGCTGGCCCTTCGTCTTCCTGCTGGGCGCCCAGGCCGAGCCCGCCCAGGTGCGCTCGATCTTCATCGTCGCCGCGGTCGTCTCCTTCGCGCTCGCCGCCTACAGCCTGACCCTGCCACACACGCCGCCCAAGCGCGGCGCCGAGGCGGCCGATCCGCTGGCCTGGCGCGAGGCCTTCAAGCTGCTGCGCGTGCCGTTCGTCGCCGTGCTCTTCGTCGTGACCTTCATCGATAGCGTCATCCACAACGGCTACTTCGTGATGGCCGACGCCTTCCTGACCCAGCGCGTCGGCATCGCCGGCAACCTCTCGATGGTCGTGCTCTCCCTGGGCCAGCTCGCCGAGATCGTCACCATGTTCGTGCTGGGCGGCGTGCTGATCCGCCTCGGCTGGAAGGCGACCATGATCGTCGGCGTCCTGGGTCACGCGGCGCGCTTCCTGGTCTTCGCCTTCCTGCCCGACAGCGTGCCCGCGATCATCGCCGTGCAGCTCCTGCACGGGATCGCCTACGCCTTCTTCTTCGCCACGGTTTACATCTTCGTCGACGCGGCCTTCCCGAAGGACGTGCGCTCCAGCGCCCAAGGCCTGTTCAACCTGCTGATCCTCGGGATCGGCAGCGTGGTGGCGAGCTTCCTCTTCCCAAACCTGATGGGCCGCCTGTCGAGCCCTGGTCCGGACGGCGCGCCGGCCGTCGACTGGCAGGCGCTGTTCCTGGCCCCGACCGGCATGGCGGTCGTCGCCGTGATCCTGCTCGCCCTCTTCTTCCGCCCGCCCGAGAAGGGCCCGTCCGGCCCGGTTGCGCCGTGATCCTCCCGGGAGACGCACGATGCCCACTAGAGATCTCAGCCGGCGTGGCGTCCTGGCGGCCGGTGCCGCCGCCCTGGGGCTAAGCGTGGCCGGGGAGGCCGCGGCGGCGGGCTTCTTCGCCCGCACGAAGCTGCCGATCGGCATCCAGCTTTATTCCCTCGGGCCCGAGGGCATGAAGGACCTCGACGCCTCGCTCGCGATGCTCCGGAAGATCGGCTACCGCACGGTCGAGGTCCCCGGCTTCATGGGCCGTTCGGCCGCCGAGCTGAAGGCGTCGCTGGACCGTGCGGGCCTGTCCTGTCCCAGCGCCCACATCCAGGCGCGCGGCGGCTTCGACGGCGACCTCGGCAAGCTCGCCGCCGACCTCAACGCGATCGGGGTCAAGCACGCCGTCATGCCGAGCCCCTATGTGCCGGATCACGCACTGAAGGCCGCCGCCGGAGCCAGCGGGGCCGACAGCTACCGGAAGATGATGGGCGCGCTCACTGCCGACGACTGGAAGATGAACGCCGACTTCCTCAACAAGAAGGGCGCGGCGCTGAAGAAGGCCGGCATCGCCGTCGGCTATCACAACCACAACTTCGAGTTCGCCCCGCAAGGCAAGACCACCGGCCTCGACATCCTCCTGGCCGAAACCGACCCGGCGCTGGTCACCTTCGAGGCCGACGTAGGCTGGATGGCCGCCGCCGGCGTCGATCCGGCGAGCTTCATCCAGAAGCATAAGGGCCGCTTCACGCTGATGCATGTGAAGGACGTGAAGGCCTCCACCAAGCCGAACTTCGAGCTGCGGATGGATCCGACCGAGGTGGGTTCCGGCCGCCTCGACTGGAAGCGCCTGCTGCCCGCCGCGCATGCCGCGGGCGTCCGCGGCTTCTACGTCGAGCAGGAGCCGCCGTTCGAACGGCCCCGGATCGAAGCCGCCCGCATCTGCCACGACTACCTCGCGGCCCTGCAGGCATGACGCCCATCCGGCTCGCCATGGTGGGCGGCGGCCCGGGCGCCTTCATCGGCCCGGTGCATCGGATGGCCGCCGAACTGGACGGCCGCATCCGCCTGGTGGCCGGTGCCTTCAGCCGCGATCCGGACAAGAGCGCCGCGGCCGCCGAGGCCTGGGGTGCGCGCGGCTATGCGGACTGGCGCGAGATGCTGGCGGTCGAGGCGGCGCGTCCCGACGGCGCCCAGGCCGTGGCGGTCGTGACGCCCAACCACCTGCACTTCCCCGTGTGTCGCGCTGCGCTCGAAGCCGGCCTGCACGTGATGAGCGACAAGCCCGCCACCCTGAACCTTGCCGAGGCGCGCGAGCTGGCGGGCGTGGTGGAAAAGTCGGGCCGGCTCTACGGCCTCACCTACACCTATACGGGCTATCCGATGATCCGCGAGGCGCGCGAGATCGTCCGCCGCGGCGACCTCGGCCAGGTCCGCAAGATCGTCGTTGAATACCCGCAGGGATGGCTCTCCCGCGCGATCGAGCGCGAAGGCGCCAAGCAGGCCGAGTGGCGGCTCGATCCGGCGCTGGCGGGCGCCGGCTGCATCGGCGACATCGGCGTCCATGCCTTCAACCTCGCCGAGTTCGTGGGCGGCGTCCGCGTCGAGCGCCTCTGCGCCGACGTCTCCACCGTGGTGCCCGGCCGCCCGCTGGACGACGACTGCAATGTCCTGCTGCGGTTCGAGAACGGCGCCCGGGGCGTGCTGATCGCCTCGCAGATCTCGGCCGGCGCCCGCAACGGCCTGAAGCTCCAGGTCTATGGCGAGACAGGCGGCCTCACCTGGTCGCACGAGCGGCCATCCGAACTCACGCTCGACTGGTTGGACGGCCCGACCCACGTGCTGCACGCCGCCTCCGGCTATCTGAGCGGTCCGGCCCAGGCGGCCTCGCGCATTCCGACGGGACATCCCGAAGGCTTCATCGAGGCCTTCGCCAACCTCTACCGCGACTTCGCCGCCGCCATCGCCGAGGGCCGCCCCGACGCCGGGCTCGTCCCCGGCATCGGAGAGGGCGTCCGCAGCATGGCCTTCGTCGAGACCGCGGTCGCCGCCAGCCGCGACGGCCAGGGCTGGGTCACGCTCGAAGGAGCCCTGCCATGAAGACGCTCAAGGGGCCCGGCATCTTCCTCGCCCAGTTCCAGGGGTCGGAGCCGCCGTTCGACAGGCTGGAGACCCTCGCCGACTGGGCTGCGGGTCTCGGTTACGTCGGCCTTCAGATCCCCACCGGCGTCGGAGGCCTGTTCGACGTCGCGAAGGGCGCCGAGAGCCAGGCCTACTGCGACGACGTCAAGGGCATGCTGGCGGACAAGGGCTTGGCCATCACGGAGCTCTCGACCCATCTCCAGGGCCAGCTCGTCGCCGTCCATCCAGCCTATGACGCGCTGTTCGACGGGTTCGCGCCTCCGGAGGTCCGGGGGCGCCCGGCCGAGCGTCAGGCCTGGGCCGTCGGCCAGGTGAAGGCCGCCGCGAAGGCCAGCCAGCGCCTCGGCCTCACGGCGCACGCCACCTTCTCCGGGGCGCTCGCCTGGCCCTATGTCTATCCCTGGCCCCAGCGGCCCGTCGGCCTGATCGAGGAGGCCTTCGCCGAGCTCGGTCGCCGCTGGAAGCCGATCCTCGACGTCTTCGACGACTGCGGCGTCGACGCCTGCTACGAGATTCATCCGGGCGAGGACCTGCACGACGGCGCCACCTACGAGCGCTTCCTGGACGAGGTAGGCGGCCACCCGCGGGCCTGCCTGCTGTTCGATCCCAGCCACTTCGTGCTGCAGCAGCTCGACTATCTCGACTACATCGACCGCTATCACGAGCGGATCCGCGCCTTCCACGTGAAGGACGCCGAATTCCGGCCGACCGGCCGCTCGGGCGTCTATGGCGGCTACCAGGACTGGGTCGATCGGCCGGGCCGCTTCCGCTCGCTGGGCGACGGGCAGGTCGACTTCGGCGCCATCTTCTCCAAGCTCGCCGCCTACGACTATCCGGGCTGGGCGGTGCTGGAGTGGGAATGCGCGCTGAAGCACCCCGAGGACGGCGCCCGCGAAGGCGCGCCCTTCATCCGCGACCACATCATTCGTGTCACGGAACGGGCGTTCGATGACTTCGCCAGTTCCGGCGTCGACGCCGCCGCCAATCGCCGCCTGTTGGGCCTTTGAGTGATGCTTCGGGGGGATAAGTAAGCATGGCCAACCTCAACAACCGCGCCCGTGCGGAGCGGACCTACGACGCCATCGTCGTGGGCAGCGGCATCGCCGGCGGCTGGGCGGCCAAGGAGCTGACCGAACGGGGCCTGAAGACCCTGGTGCTGGAGCGCGGCGGGCCGGTGCGCCACATCCTCGACTACCCGACCGCCAACACCGATCCCTGGCAGACGAAGTACCCGCGCGGGCGGCTGCCGGCGGCCGAGATGCGCGCCAAGTACCCGGTGCAGCAGCGCACCGGCTATGCGCTGACCGAACTCACCCAGCACTTCTTCGTCCGCGACGACGAGAACCCCTACGCCGAGACCAAGCGCTTCGACTGGATCCGCGGCTACCACGTGGGCGGCCGCTCCCTGATCTGGGGCCGCCAGAGCTATCGCTGGTCCGACCTGGACTTCGAGGCCAACGCCCGCGACGGGATCGCCGTCGACTGGCCGATCCGCTACGCCGACCTCGCCCCCTGGTACGACCACGTCGAGCGCTTCATCGGCGTCTCCGGCCAGGCCGAGGGCCTGCCGCAGCTGCCCGACGGCGTCTTCCAGCCGCCGATGGAGATGAACTGCGTCGAGAAGGCCTTCAAACAGAAGTCCGAGGCGCGCTTCCCGGACCGCCGCATCACCATCGGCCGCGCCGCGCACCTGACCGCGCCCACCGAGGAGCAGCTGGCGCTGGGCCGCGGCAAGTGCCAGCACCGCAACCTGTGCATCCGCGGCTGTCCGTTCGGCGCCTACTTCAGCTCCAACGCGGCGACGCTGGTGGCGGCCGAGCGCACCGGCAACCTGCAGGTCCGCCCGAACGCCATCGTCACCACCCTGATCTACGACGAGGCGAAGGGCCGCGCGTCGGGCGTGCGCATCCTCGACGCGGAGACGGGCCAGGAGGAGGAGTTCTATGCGAACGTCGTCTTCCTCTGCGCCTCGGCCATCGCGACGGCCTGGATCCTGCTGAACTCGGCCAGCAGCCGGTTCCCGAACGGCTTCGGCAACGGCTCGGACCAGGTCGGCCGCAACCTCATGGACCACCACCTGGGCGTCGGCGCCGGCGCAGAGGTCGAGGGCTTTGAGGACATGTACTATTCGGGCCGCCGCCCGAACGGCCTCTATGTGCCGCGCTTCCGCAACCTAGGCGATGCGGCCAGCCGGCGCACCGACTACATCCGCGGCTTCGGCTACCAGGGCGGTGCCGGCCGCCAGGGCTGGGACCGGCCGATGGAAGGCTTCGGCGCGGCGCGGAAACAGGCGCTGACCCAGCCCGGCCCATGGTTGGTCCGGCTGGGCGGCTTCGGCGAGATCCTGCCCTACGCCGACAACCGCATGACGCTGAACACCGCCGTGAAGGACAAGCACGGCCTGCCGACGCTGACGTTCGACGCCACGATCCGGGACAACGAGCGCGCGATGCGCAAGGACATGGCCGCCGCCGCCGTCGAGATGCTGCAGGCCGCCGGCTTCAAGAACGTGCAGCCCTACGACGGCGACTATGCGCTGGGCCTCGGCATCCACGAGATGGGCACGGCGCGCATGGGCCGCGACCCGAAGACCTCGGTGCTCAACGCCAACAACCAGCTGCACGAGTGCAAGAACGTCTTCGTGACCGACGGCGCGGCGATGACCTCGGCCGCCTGCGTGAACCCCTCGCTCACCTACATGGCGCTCACCGCCAGGGCGGCGGCCTTCGCGGCCGAGGCCGGCCGGAAGGGAGACCTCTGATGGCGCCCATCTCGCTCTCCCGCCGCGAAGCCTTCGCCGGCGCTCTGGCCAGCCTGTGGGTGGTCCCGGCGATCGCCCACGCCCAGGCCGCGCAGGCCGTGCCCGCCTGGACGCCCAAGGCGCTCACCCTGGACGAGGCCCGCATTCTCGCGGCCGCCTGCGAACGCATCGTACCGGCGACCGACACGCCGGGCGCAGGCGCCGTGGGCGTGCCGCAGTTCGTCGACCGGGCCATGGCCGGCTGGGCCGAGCCGGACGAAGCCCAGCGCCTCCGCGCCGGCCTCGCCGCCCTGGACGCCCAGGCGAAAGCCCAGTTCAAATCGCCGTTCGCTGCGCTGCCGACAGAGGCCCAGGACGCCCTTCTGACCGCCGTCCAAGCCGAGGGCTCGCGGTTTGCGAACGGCCAGCCGCCGCAGCCGCACTGGTTCCTGGCGCTGCGCGAGCTCGCAACCGTCGGCTACTTCACCTCCGAGGCCGGAGCGACCAAGGCGCTGCGCTACGATCCCGTGCCCGGCGACTATCGCGGCTGCGTGCCGCTGAAGGAGATCGGCCGGGCATGGGCCACCTGATGCGCGGATGGCGGCTCGGCCTGGCGCTCGCGGCGCTCGCCGCGCCCGCCGCCGCCGAAAGCTGGCGGCCGATCTTCAACGGTCGCGACCTCTCGGGCTGGGTCCCGAAGGTCAACCATCATCCGCTGGGCGAGAACTGGCGCGACACGTTCCGCGTCGCGGACGGCGTGCTGAAGGTCTCCTACGACAAGTACGACGTCTTCAAGGACGAGTTCGCGCATCTGATCTACCGCACGCCGCTCGCCAACTACCGGCTCCGGCTCGAGTACCGCTTCATAGGCCCCCAGACCCCGGGCGCGCCCGCGTGGGCGGTGCGCAACAGCGGCGTCATGCTGCACGGCCAGGCGCCAGAAACCATGGCGCTGGACCAGAGCTTCCCGATCTCGGTGGAGGCCCAGTTCCTCGGCGGCGGGCCGGGCGAGACCCGGCCCACGGGGGCTGTCTGCACGCCGGGCGTCACCATCGTCGTCGACGGCGTCCGCCGGACTGAGCATTGCCTGAGTTCCAGGGCCAAGACCTACCCCGAAGGCGAGTGGGTCCGCTTCGAGGCCGAGGTCCGCGGCGGGCGCGTCATCCGCCATATCGTCAACGGCGAGACCGTGATGACGTACACGGACGTTCGCTTCGCGCCTGCCGAGTACGCCGGCCTCCACGCCGCTGGCCCGAGCCAAGCCGTCCCGCTGGAGCGCGGCTACGTCTCGCTACAGGGCGAAGGCCATCCCGTGGAGTTCCGCAACATCGAGGTCCTGGCGCTGCCGGAGCCCCCGGGGCGCTGACGCTCGCCGGAGCCGACCGGTCGGCCTAGCGATTGCGGCGCAGGACGCCCTTGTCCCTCAGCCGGTCCGACGCTGGTGTCACGTACGAGTTCGTACCCGTGGCCATACACCGAACGCAGGGTCAGTCGATGGGCCGTCGAGAGCGCCAAGACCCGCCGGACCTGGGAGACGTGGGCGTCGAGCGTGCGTGAGTTCAGGTCGGGCCGGACGCCCCATACGGCCTTGAGAATTTCGGCGCGGCTGAGCCGCCGCCCGATGTTGCGCAGGAACAGGATGGCGAGGGCATAGGTCTTGGTGGTGAGGCGCAGGTGTTGATCCCCCACGACGACGGTCTGCGCGGCGCCGTCGAAGACGAACCCTTCCAGCTCAAGCCGTCGCTGACGCGGAAGCCCGGCCTGCACAGCCGCGAGGCGGCGGACACGTGCGATCGCCTGCGCCGCCTCGACAGGCCAGACGATGAAATCGTGGGCTCCGCTCTGCAACGCGGCCACGCCCGCGGACGGATCGTGGACCAGGGCGAGAACCGCGACGGCGTTCGACGGCGTCCAGGCATCGCGAGCCAGACGCCCCGCCATCCCAGCTTGGCTGCAATCGACGATCGCGACCTGGCAGCGTGAGGCGATCAATTCGGCCGGCGCATGGCGGTCCTCGATCGCGATGCCCGCAGGCTCGAACCAGCTCCGCAGGATGTCCGCTACCTTGGGTCGAAGCCCGATAAGCACGATGCGCACGGTACGCCCCTCTCCGTGCAGACTACATCACGGTCTTTGGCGATGTTGAAGCACCATGATGACGCACAAACCTCTACGGCGATTGAATACCGTCGGTATCCAGAGGGCCGTGTAAGGGCCGCAGATGAATTGCGAAAATCACTTTACAATCTTCATCTCTAAGTTGAGCGGCCCTGGAGCGTGAGAGCGCGCGCTCTTGCTGTTCGCCCGACGATGGCGTCACCTCCGCGCGCAGGCGAAGTCAGACGCTCGGCGTCGCTGGAAGATCATGTTCCGGGCACATGAGCATCAGCCCAACTTTTTCACTCATGAGGCGAGTAACTACAGTCAGCAGTATTCAATCGGCGCGACTGTCCGCCCCGGCCCAATTGTAAAATGTCGTAAAGGCGACCGGTTGTCCTACTGGCGCCGCTTCGGAATTGTGCCAAAGCCGGCCTCGCTACGCGCGGCCCTCGTGCCGCGCCCTAGGGGTTGGGGCACTGCTCATGCGTTTCTTCGGGACTCTTGCCGCGCGCAAGATCGCGTCGGCTCGTCGGCCGTTCGGCGTCGTCGCTTTCCTGATGTCTCTGTTCGTCGCCACGGGCGCGATGGCGGCGGACCTGCAGGTCTCCGAGTACACCCAAGACCCTGACCCGGTGGCCAACGGTGGCGTCACCGACTTCAGCATCCGCCTGACCAACAATGAATCGGCGGTCACCAACGCCACCCTGACCATTCAGGTGAGCCCCGGCTTCGAAGTGACCGCCGGCCAAGTTCCGGCGGGCTGCTCGGTCGCGGGCGCGGTCGGATCGCAGACGATCACCTGCAACATCGCCAACTTCCCCAACGGCGACCTGAATCTGACCTATTCGGCGACCGCCCGGCAGCTCGGCGCGGCCCAGACTACGGCCACCATCGCAACTCCGGTCGGCGTGACCGACACCAACGCCGCCAACGACAGCCTGCCGCTGACCCCCAATGTGGTGTCCGGCGCGGACCTGACGATCACCAAGACGGACAATCAGCCGGACCACGCCGTGGCCGGCGGCGAGACCCTGACCTACACGCTGACCGTCACGAACAACGGACCCGACGCGACGGCGGCTGTGCGGATCACCGACAGCCTTCCCGCGAGTTCGGACTTCCAGTTCGCCTCGGCGAGCGGCACGAACTGGACCTGCAACCACGCCAGCGGCGTGGTCACCTGCAATTTCGGCGGCACGGCGCGGACCGGCGCCTATCCCTCGGTGAACATCGTGGGCACGGTGGTGAAGGCCATCGCCGGCACCATCACCAACAATGCCGCGGCCTCGCTGACCGACCCGCTCGTCGCCGACCCGAACCCCAACAACAACACCGTCAGCCCGCCCGTGGTGACCAACGTCGAACCCGGCGCCGACCTGCTGGCGCAGAAGTCGATGCCGGCCACGATTCTTGAGGGCTCCACGGCCAACGTGACCCTGCGCATTGTCAACGACGGGCCGTTCGCGGTCAGCGCCGGCGCGACGATCGTGGATACGTTCCACGCCAACTTCACGCTGGGCACGCTGCCCGCCGGGTGCTCGGCCGTCGGCCAGACCGTCACCTGCACGGCCGGCGCGCTGGCGGACGGCGCAACGGCGACCTTCGTGATCCCCGTGACCGGGACGACCGCGACCAGCGGCAGCTTCCTGAACCAGGCGGTGGCGGCGGCGCCCGGCGGGTTCACGGACCCGAACCCGGCCAACAACCAGGCCAGCGCCAACTTCCAGATCGCCGCCCCGAGCGCCGACCTGCGCGTCACCAAGACCAAGGGGCCGAACCCGGTCGACGAGGGTCAGCAGATGACCAGCGCCATCCGGGTGACCAACCTCGGCCCGGCGACGCTGAGCTACACGCCCTCGACGCCGATCCGGGTCACCGACACCGTCGACGCGTCGAAGGAGAACTACGTCTCCGCCGGCGCGGGCTGGCCTGCAGCCAGGCGGCGAACGTCATCACGTGCAGCACCACGGGCACGGGCACGCTTGCGGTCGGGGCGCACATCGACCTTTCCCTCGTCACCGTCGCCGGCACCGGCATCGACGGGACGGTCTCCAACACCGCGTGCACGGGCGGAACGGCCGGGTCGCTCGCCACGCCGCTCGACGAGAACGCGTCGAACGACTGCCAAGGCGCCGGCGTGTTCGCCACGCCGGACACAACGGACCTGTCGGTCCTCAAGGACGTGAGCCTGGACGCGGCCGGGTGGGTGACATCCGGCCTCGTCGTCGACGAGACCGACGATCACTTCTTCATCCGCCTGCGGGCGGCGAACGCGGTCGGCGGCGAGATCGCCGACACCGTGATCGTCACCGACGACGTTCCGAACGCGCTGAACCTGGCCGCCGGATCGGGGATCCCCGCCGCGCTGACCACCTTCGCGACCGACAGCGTCACCAAGGGAACGCTCAGCTACAACAGCAACGGCCAGATCTCCTGGACCATCCCGAACATGGCGCCGGGGGACAGCGAGACGGCGGTGATCCGCGTCAACCGGCCGATGGGGTCGGGCGCGTACACGAACACCGCCACCGTCACCTCGCCGGACACCACCGAGTCCAACACGGCCAACAACAACGCCTCGGCGAGCTACACCGTCGATCCCCTCGCGGACATCACCGTCAACAGCAAGACGGTCACGCCGAACCCGGCGCGCGTCGGCGTGCTCGGCAACTACACGATCAGCGTGCGCAACAACGGCCCCAATCCTGCGGCCGGCGTGCAGCTGAGCGACACCATCGACCCGACGCGGTTCGAGCTGGTGGGCAACCCCACCACGACCAAGCCCAGCGCCTCGTGCTCCAAGAACGACGGCACGGGGGAGGTGACCTGCACGCTGGGCGCCTTCAATCGCGGCGACGTCTTCCAGGTCGTGCAGCAGATCCGGCCGCGCTATCCGTTCGGCGGGGCGACTTCCGGCTTCCCGATCGGCCATACGAACACCGCCTCGGTGACGACGACGACCACCCAGGTGGCCGGCCACCAGACCGACAGCAACAACGTCACGCACGACGTGAACGCGCCGCAGTACGATCTGCAGATCACCAAGGCCGAGCCGGGCCCGGCGTTCGACCCGATCGAGTTCGGCGGCCAGCTCGTCTACAACATCCGCGTCTCGAACGTGTCGCCCTCGCGCGCCACCAATGTGGTCGTCACCGACCTGCCGTCGCCGCCGGCGGGCGGCTACACGATGGTGTTCGACAGCTTCACCGTGAACCCGGTGGCGGCGAACGGCGGCTTCACCCTCTACACCCCGCCAGCTCCTAACTGTGCGGTCGTCGGGTCGAACGTCGAGTGCCGGCTCCATGGGTCGGATGCGAGCCTGAACTACCTCGATCCCGGCCGGCAGGTGATCTTCCAGCTGAAGTTCAACACCGGAGGCTCCGCGCCCTCGACGACGCTGACCTTCACCAACAACGCCAACGTCACCGCCGCCGAGCAGCCGACCACAGGCACGCCGCAGGCTGACGCCAACCTCGCGAACAACGTCGCCACCCAGACGACCACGGTCCTGCCGCGCACCGACCTCGAGGTGGTCTCGAAGACGCTCGTGACGGCCGAGCCGGCGAACGTGAACCAGCCCCTGCAGTATGACGTCGTCATCCGCAACAACGGCCCGTCCGACACGACACAGGTCCGCCTGACCGACACCCTGCCGTCCGGCTTCCAGGTGATGACGCCGGCTCCGGTGGTCACGGGCGTGACGGGCGGCCTCACGGTCGGAACGATCAGCTGCACCGGCACGACGACGGTCGTCTGCGTACTCGACGGCGCGTTCCCCGGCGACGGCAGCACGGCGACGGTCCGCTTCACCGTGCGTGCGGTCTATCCGTTCACCCAGTCGATCGCGACGCCGCATCAGAACACCGCCGCGATCGCGCCTGGCCAGGACGGCACGGGCAATCCGATCAGCCGCGACACCGTCTCGAGCAACAACAGCAAGACCGAGACCGTGCAGCTGCAGGAGTCGAGCCTCGCGGGCGTCGTCTACAACGACATCGACCGCGACAATGTGATGGACGCGGGCGAGGCGCTGTCGGGTGTGACCGTCCAGCTCAACGGCGTCGACGATTACGGCAATACCCTGCCGGTGCGCACGGCCACGACCAATGCTTCGGGCGCCTACAGCTTCGACAAGCTGCCCGGCGGGACCTACTCCGCCGTCGAGACCCAGCCGGCCGACTACTTCGACTGGACCGAGACCGCCGGCACGTCCGCCGGGACGGTCAACAACGCCGCGTTCACGAGCGCGGCGGCCAACAACACGATCAGCGCCATCGCCCTGGCGCCGAACACGGCCGCCACGGGCTACATCTTCCGCGAAGTGCGGGAAGCGAGCCTCTCGGGCTACATCTACCGCGACCTCGACAAGGACGGCACCCGCGACGGCGGCGAGGCGGGCTACGCTCCGGCCGCGTTCGCCAGCGCCCCGCATGTGCGGCTGACGGGCAACGACTACTCCGGCGCGGCGGTCAACCTGACCGCGCTGGTCGACAACAACGGCCAGTACAGCTTCGCCGACCTGCCGCCCTCCGACGCGGCGGGCTACACCGTGACGGAGCTCGTCCAGCCGACGGCGGCCGCCGATGGCCTCGAGACGAACGGCGTCGGTGCGGTGGTCGCCAACTCCGACAACCGGCCGGCTCCCGAAAACCTCGTCGTGGGCGACGTCGCCCCCGGCCAGGCCCTGACGGAGCGCAACTTTGGCGAACTGCCGAGCGCGACTCTCAGCGGGTTCGTCTTCTTCGACATCAACCAGAACGCCGTGCGCGATCCGGCCGACACGGCCGGTGTCGCGGGCGCCACCCTGACGCTCACCGGCGTCGACGACCTTGGCGCTGCGGTGAACTGCACCGTCAGCTCCAGCGGCTCGGGCGCTTACAGCTTCCCGAACGCCAGCGACCCGTCTCCCGCCTGCCAGCTGCTGCGGGCCGGAACCTACACGGTGACGGTGACGCCGCCCGCCGGCCTCGACCATGTGGGCGCCTACGTGGGCTCGCTTGGCGGCCAGTCGGGCGCGGCTTCAGGCGCCAACACGCCGTCGGTGGGTGCCGCCAACCTGGCGATCAGCAACATCGTGCTGAATCCGGGCTCAACCGCCGTGAACTACAACTTCGCCGAAAGCGGCGAGGCGCTGACCGGCTACGTCTACGTGGACCGCAACAACAACGGCGTCCGCGACGGCGGCGAGATCGGCATCGCGGGCGTCAACGTCACGCTCTCGGGAACGACGGCGAACGGCGACAATGTCTGCACCCTGCTTGTCAGCTGCGTGCGGACGACCGATGCGACCGGCGCCTTCACGTTCCTGAACCTCCCGACCGCGAACGGGGCCGGCTACACCCTCACCGAACAGTCCCAGGCGTCCGCGCCGCTCTCGCAATACGGCGACGGGCTCGACGCGGCCGGCACGGTCGGCGGCGTCACCATCGGCACGGCCGGCAACGACGTGATCTCCAGCATCCAGGTTGGGACGGGTCAGCTCGGCGTCGACTATCGCTTCGGCGAACGTCCGGCGGCTCTCGCGGGCTCCGTCTACCGAGACGACAACGACAACGGCGTCCGCGACGCCGGCGAGGTCGGCATCGCCAGCGTGCTCGTCACCCTCTCGGGCACGACGGCGCTTGGGGCGGACATCTGCACTCAGCGCGCCGCGCTGCCGACGCCGCTGAGCTGCGTCGTCACCACCCCTGCGGACGGCAGCTACAGCTTCGGCGACCTGCCGGCCGGGACCTACGATCTCGTGGAGACCCATCCGAATGCGTATGTCGACGGTCGGGAGACCGCCGGCGCCTCGGGCGGCGCGGTGAACAACGCCATCTTCGACGCCACGCCGGCCGCGAACCGCATCACCGGCATCGCCCTGGCGGCGGGCGCCGAGGTGACGGGCTATCTCTTCGGCGAGCGCAGCCCGCCGACGCAGCCGGTCGACACCTCCCTGACCGGCCGGGTCTTCCTCGACCCGCAACGTGACGGCGTGGACGACAACGAGCGGGGCATCAGCGGCGTCATCGTGCGGCTGCTGCAGAACGGCTCGGTGGTCCAGGTGGTCACCACCGACGCCGACGGCGGCTTCAGCTTCCCCGGCGTGGGGCCGGGGGCCTACACCGTCGAGGAACTGCAGCCCGCCGGCTACGGCTCTTCGACGCCCAACAGTGTCGCAGTGGTCGTGACCACCGGGACCCCTGCCTTCGTCCGCTTCGGCGAAACCGTCAGCACCCTGTCGGGCGCGGTCTATGTGGACGCCAACAACGACAACGTCCGCCAGGCCGACGAAGCCGGCATCGCGGGTGTGGAACTGCGACTGACCGGGACCGCCGAGGGCGGCGCACCGGTGAGCCTCACGGCGACGACCGGCCCGGACGGCGCCTATCGCTTCACCGAGGTGCTCGGCGGAAACTACATCCTGACCGAGACGCAGCCGGCCGGCTTCGACGACCGCGGCGAAACCGCCGGCACCGCCGGCGGCACGGTGGAGAACGACCGCATCAGCGGCATCGTCCTGCCCGTGGGCTCGGACGCGACCGGCTACCTGTTCGGCGAGAACGGCACGGGCCTGCAGGGCTCCGTCTATCTCGACCTCAACGACAACGGCGCGCGCGACGCCGACGAGCCCGGCATCGACGGCGTCACCGTCCGCCTGCTGGACCAGGCCGGCGCGGTCATCCGCACGACGACGACCGGCGCTTCGGGCAGCTTCAACTTCCCGGGCGTGGCGCCGGGGACCTACACGATCGAGGAGGTGCAGCCCGCCGGCTACGGCGACGGCCGCGAGAACCCGAACCCGCGCGTGCCGGTCACCGTCACCGCGACCGCGACGCCGGTGACGAACTACGGAGAAAAGGCGGGCTCGATCTCGGGCGCCGTCTACGTCGACCAGGACGGCAACGGCCAGCGGGGCCCGTCCGAACCGGCCATCGGCGGCGTCACCGTCACCCTCACGGGCACGGACGCGCGCGGCCGGGCGGTGACCCAGACCACCACCACGGCGGCCGACGGCAGCTATCGGTTCGTCGGCGTCGTGGGCGGAACCTACACCGTCACCGAGACCCAGCCGGCCGACTATACGGACGGCGCCGAGACGGTGGGGTCGGTCGGGGGCGCGCTGTCGCCGCCTGACGCCATCGGCGGCATCGTGCTCGGCCCGGCGCAGGACGCTACCGGCTACCTGTTCGGCGAGCGCGGCGCCCGCGCCCAGCTCTCCGGCTCGGTGTGGCTCGACCTCGACCACGACCGCGCCCGGGATCCGAACGAGCCGCCGAAGGCGGACTGGACCGTCGAGCTGCGGCTGGGCGACGCCCTGATCGGCACGGCCAAGACGAACGCCAACGGCGACTACCAGTTCGTCGACCTGGCGCCGGGCTCCGGCTATCGCCTCCGGTTCATCAGCCCGGAAGGGCACCGCTGGGGCGGAGCGCGGCCGAACGAGGACGGCCAGACGCCGCCTGCGGGCCAAGTCGGTCCCGAGAACCCCGGCGGGGCGCGCTTCGAGGACGGCGAGCTGGTCGACATCAAGCTGGCGCCCGGCGCCAACGTGACCGAGCAGTCCCTGCCGCTCGATCCGGCCGGCGTGGTCTACGACGCCGTCCGCCGCACGCCGGTGCCGGGCGCGGTGGTGAAGTTCACCGGGCCGGCCGGGTTCGATCCCGCGCAGCATCTGCTGGGCGGCGCGGCCAACGTCAGCCAGACGACGGGCGCGGACGGCATCTATCAGTTCCTGCTGCTGCAGGGCGCGCCGGCCGGGACCTACAGCCTGCAGGTGACGCCGCCGGCCGGCTATAATCCGGTGACGCCTTCGGCGCTGATCCCGCCGTGCCCGGGCGCGCTGACGGTCGGCGCCACGCCGAGCCCGATGCTCGTCTCGACCATCACGGGCGCGCCTCCCACCAGCGCAGTGCAGACCTGCGCCACGGGGGCGGGAAGCACCGCCTACTTCCTCAGCTTCGTGCTGACGGTGGGCGTCTCGGCCGACGTGCTGAACAACAACCTGCCGATCGATCCGCTGTCGGCCGACGGCCTGGTGGTCACCAAGACGACGCCGATGGTGAACGTCACCCGCGGCGGGCTGGTCCCCTATACGATCACCGTCCGCAACGCGACGGCGGGCGCGATGACGGGGGTCACGCTCAACGACCGCACGCCCGCCGGCTTCCGCTACCGCAAGGACAGCGCGCGGATCGACGGCGTCGCCGCCGAGCCGGTGGAGCAGGGTCGTCTGCTGAGCTGGTCGGGCCTGAACTTCGCGCCGAACGAAGAGAAGAAGATCGATCTGATCCTCACCGTCGGTGCGGGCGTCGGCAGCGGCGAGCACGTGAACCAGGCGTTCGCCACCAGCGGCGCCACCGGCACGGTGATCTCGAACCTGGCGGACGCCACCGTCCGGCTCGGGGCCGATCCCGACTTCGACTGCACCGACGTGCTGGGCAAGGTCTTCGACGACCGCAACGCCAACGGCGTGCAGGACGAGGGCGAGCCGGGTCTCGGCGGGGTGCGACTGGCCACCACTGACGGCCTGCTGGTCACCACCGATGCGGAAGGGCGGTACCACATCACCTGCCCGATGGTGCCGAACGAGGCCCGCGGCTCGAACTTCATCCTGAAGCTCGACGAGCGGACGCTGCCCACTGGCTACCGGATGGTCACCGGCAACCCCGAGACCGTGCGGCTGACCCGCGGCAAGTTCGCCAAGCTGAACTTCGGCGCGAGCCTGCACCGCGTGGTCCGCCTGGATGTCGCCTCGATCGCCTTCGAGGGCGAGCAGGTCGCCGACGCCTTCCGGCCCAAGGTCGGGGCGCTGGTGCAGACCCTCGCCGAGCGGCCGGCGGTCCTGCGCGTGGCCTATCACGCCCAGGACGAGGACGCGGACCTCGTGAAGCGCCGCGTGGCCAACCTGCGCGAGGCGATCGAACGGGAGTGGAGGCGCGATCGAGACCGATACCGACTTGTCATCGAACTGGAGACCGCCGTGGGGGGCGTCCAATGACCCAGCCGCGTCACACCCTGATCGCGCTCCTGATCAGCGCCTCGGCGATCGCCCTCAACGCGGGCGCGGCTCGGGCTGAGACAGGCGATACGCGAGCGGCTCCCGACGACGGTCCGATCGCCACGGCTCCGCGGATCTACGCATCCAACGCGCTCGATGCAGGCTACGGCTTCACGGCGGCGACCGCTCCGCGGGCGTTCAGCGTCGGGCTCGCTGCGGTCGACACGGCCGCCGCCGCGGCGGCCGAGCCCGTCCGCGAACCGCAGGACTACTGCGGCGACGAAGTCCGGCCCTGCGGCCCGCTAGCGGACAACGGCGTGGTGGAAGTCCGGCGCGTCGCTCCCAACCTCGAGCGTGATGCGCCGATCGCCGAGGACGGCTTCCGCGTCAGCGTCGATGGCGAGCCGGTCAGCGAGAGCTCGCGCCTGCGCGCCGACTTCATCGACAAGTACGTCGCTCCCAAGGCCGACGCGCAGCGGAAGGCCGACCTGGCGCTCGACGCTCACGACGTGCGGGTGCAGGTCTCGGCGCCGGACGCCACGCCGGTGCTCAGCGTCGTTCCGGCCAAGCCCGTGGTCAGCGCAGGCGAGACGGCGGTCTTCTTCCCGTTCATCAACTACGCCGCCTGGATCGACCGGGCGGAATTGCGCGTGTTCGAGGCCGACGACCTGATCGACGGCCAGCCGGCCACGGTGGCCTCCGTGCAGCTCGGGCAGCCGATCCGTTGGACCCCGCCGACCGGGCCCGCGCGCAGCCTGCGCTACGTCCTGCGCGTCTACGACAAGGACGGCCGGTTCGACGAGACCGAGCCCCAGACGCTCAACCTGCTCGATCGCCCGAGCACCGATCCTTCCGCGCTCAAGGGCTTGGTCGACGGCAAGGGCGGCCCTCGACAGGGACCGTTGTTCGAGAACCAGCGCCGCATCGCCAACATCCCGGTCAAGGGTCCGCAGGTGACGGTGAGCGGCGCGGCCGCGCCCGGCGCCAAGGTGGAGGGTCTCGGCGAGGTCGCCCCGCTCGATCGCCAGGGCCGTTTCGTCCTGCAGCAGATCCTGCCGCCGGATGCGGACGAGGTGGTGGTGCGCGTGGCCGAACCCGGCAGGCCGCCGGAGGAGATCCGCCGCAAGATCGATCGTCCGAAGCACGACCGCTTCTTCGTCGGCATCGTCGATCTCACGGCGGGGCATCGCCTGAAGCGCGGCGGCGACAGCGAGATGCTGGCCGACGACGCGGACTCCCGCCGCGACTTCGTCGATGGCCGCCTGGCGTTCTACTACAAGGGCCAGGTCACGGACGACTGGCGCGTTACGGCTTCGGCCGACACCGGCGAGCAGCGCCTGGCCGATCTCTTCGATCAGTTCGATGAAAAGGACCCGCGGGCGCTCCTGCGGCGCCTCGACCCCGATCGGCACTATCCGGTATACGGCGACGACTCCATCACCGTGGAGGACGCGCCCACCTCCGGCCGCTTCTACGTGCGGGCGGAAAGCGACACCACGCGCCTCATGTGGGGCAACTTCCACACGGAAATGGGCGACACCGAGCTGCTGCGCTATCAGCGCGGGCTCTACGGCGGCCAGGCGGAGTGGCGGGGTCTCGCGACCACGGCTCAGGGTGAGCGCCGGACGGAAGCGACCGTCTTCGCGGCCGATCCCGGCGCCATCGGGAGCCGCGAAGACTTCGCCTCGACCGGCGGCTCGGCCTACTACCTGCGCCACCAGGACGTGTCCCAGGGCTCGGAGCGCCTGTTCGTCGAAGTGCGGGACCGCGACAGCGGCCTGGTGCTGCAGCGGACCGAACTCGTGCCCTTCCGCGACTACGAGGTGAACTACATCCAGGGCCGCGTCCTGCTGCGGCAGGCGCTGCCGATGACCGCGGACGCCGACGAGTTCGTCCAGCAGGGCGGTCTCGGCGGCAATCCGGTCTGGCTGGTCGCCACCTACGAATACGTGCCGGGTTTCGCGCGTCCCGACGCCATGACGGCCGGCGGCCGCGTCCAGCACTGGCTGACCGACGGCGTCCGCGTGGGCGCCAGCGCCTTCCGACAGGGCGAGGACGACGGCCGCCAGGAGCTGCAGGGCGCGGACCTGCTGCTGCGCTACCGTCCGGGCACCTTCCTGCGGGCCGAGGTCGCCCGTTCGGACGGTGCGGCAGGCGAGAGCCTCGTGTCCTCGTACGGCGGCTACGACTTCACCCACCTGCAGACCCGCGCCGACAATGCGATGGCCTATCTGCTGGAAGGGGAGTCCGACCTTTCGGACCTGAACACGGCCCTGCAAGGCCGGATCCGGGCCTACTACCGCAACCGGGAAGCCGGCTTCTCGGCGCCGGGCGAGCTGACCTTCGGCGAAAGCCTGGAGCAGTACGGCGGCAAGCTCGACGTGCGCCTCGCCGAGGGCGTGACCTTGAGCGCCAAGGCGGACGTCACCCACGGCGGCTTCACCGAGCGCAGCGCCATCGAGGCCGGCGTCCGGAAGGAGACGGTCCATGGCTGGTTCGGATCCGTCGGCGTCCGCGCCGAGGACCAGAAGGGGCAGGCGACGCCCTATTCTCCCGTGTACGCCACGGGCGACGCGCTCGGCGGCCGCACCGATGCGGCCGTGCAGCTCGGCTTCCGGCATTCCGCCAAGGCGGATGTCCCGTCGCAGGATCGCGACCGGCCATGGGCGGCCTACGTCTTCGGCCAGAAGACGCTGGATCGCGATGGCGGCCGCCTGGAGAACGACCGCTTCGGGGTGGGCGGCGAGGCGCAGATCAATGATCGTCTGACCCTGAAGGGAACGGTCTCGGAAGGCGACCTCGGGTTCGGCGCCGACCTGCGGACCGACCTCGTGCTCGACAACCGCGGCTCGCTTTATCTCAGCTATGCGCTGGCCGGCGAGAACCCGGATGCGCTCTACAATGGACGCCAGGGCCGCCTGGGCGCCGGGGCCCGTTACCGCGTCACCGACCGCGTGTCGGTCTTCGGCGAGGAGCGATACGAGCACGGCGACGGCCCGACGGGCCTTACCCAGTCGTACGGCGTCGACTTCAATCCCATCCAATCCTGGACCTTCGGGCTGAAGTTCGAAACCGGCGACCTGAAGAACGCCCTGGGCGGCGGGATCGATCGCGAGGTGATCGCCGGCAGCGTCGACTACGGCGACGAGCGCCTGCGCTGGAGCTCCTCGCTCGAGCACCGGCGCGAGCAGGCCGATGGCCAGGCCGAACGCCGCAGCTGGCTGACGCGCAATTCCATCAGCTGGAAGGTGGATCCGTCGTTCCGCGTCTATGCCAAGGGGAACGTCTCGATCTCCGAGGCGGACGACCCGACGCAGGTGCTGGACGCCGACTTCTACGAGCTGGCCCTGGCCGGCGCGTACCGTCCGGTCACGAACGACAGGCTGAACCTGCTCGCCAAGGTCACCTACCTGCACGACCTGCCGTCGCCGGCGCAGGTCGACGCCCTTGGCCTGAACCTCGACTTCGCCCAGCGCAGCACCATCGTGGCTGTGGACGGGACCTATCAGGTCACGCCGCGCCTGGAGCTGGGCGCCAAGGTGGCCTACCGCCTCGGCGAGCTGCGGCCCTCGCGCGACAGCTCGGCGCCCTGGTTCGACAGCCAGGCGCTGTTCCTGGCCGCCCGGGCCGACTATCGGGTGGTCAAGGAATGGGACGTGGTGGTCGAGGCCCGCCGCCTGAGCGTCAAGGAGTCGGACGATGTCCGCACCGGCGGCCTGGTCGCGGTCTATCGCCACCTCGGAGACCACGTGAAGATCGGCGCCGGATTCAACTTCACCGACTTCTCCGACGACCTGTCCGACCTCAGCTACGACGATCGCGGCTTCTTCCTGAACGTGATCGGCAAGTTCTGATGGCGGCGGTCGCCGCTGTACACCAAGGGGCATGGGCGGGATGATCCCGTCCATGCGACTCGCCTCGACCTTCTGCGCCGCGCTGTTGCTGGCCGGGTGCCTCCATGCACCGGTCCCGCACGTGGTGGCCACCGCCGGCGCAGGCGCGCCGGCGCCTGCCACCTTCCGGGTCGCGGGTCGGCCCGAGGCGCCGGACAGCCTGGGCGAAGCCGTGAGCGCGGCCCTGGCGACCCAGGGCTGGCGCCCGGCCGCGGCAGGGGCCCCGGCCGAGTACCTCGTCGTCGCCAGCTACGGCGACCGGCCGGCGCGTGTGGGCGCCTTCGTGCCAGGCCCCGACGGCGGCGACCCGCAGTGGATGGCGGAACGCATACCGCCTCGCCCCTGGAACGTCTTCAAGCGGGGGCGGCGCGCGCTCAGCCTCGTGGTCCTCGACGCCGCCACAGGCCGCGAGCTCCGACGGACGACGGCGACGCTGGACTACTGGCGGGGATCGGATCCGGAGGCGCTGCGCCGCCTGGCCGGCAGCGCGGCGGCGAGCCTCAGCGCGCCTGACTGACGGCCGACGCGGGAGGGAAGGCGAGGGTGAAGGTGGCGCCTTCGCCCGGCGCGCTGCGGCACTCGATCGTGGCTCCATGTCGGGCCATCACCTGCGCCACCAGGGAGAGGCCGAGACCCGTGCCATCCGATGCCGAACCGGACGCGAACCTCTGGAAGGGTGTGAAGAGCCGCCCGAGCTGCTCGGCGCTCATCCCCACGCCCTGATCGACGATGGTGACGAGGAAGGCGCCGTTCCGGCTCTCGGCGAGACGACAGGTCACGACCGTTCCAGCCGCGCTGTATTTGATCGCATTGTCGAGGAGGTTGATGAAGGCCCGGGTCAGCAGATCGCGCTCGCCCGCGATCAGATGTTCGCCTTCGCTTAGCACGTCGATCCGCACGCCGGCCTGGCGTGCGAGCGGCCACAGCTCGTCGGCCGCTTCCACGAGGATGTCGCCCAGGTCGACGAGTTCGAAGGCGAGGGCGCTAGACCTGGCGCGCGCGAGTTGCACGAAGTTCCCGGCGAGCGCGAGGGTGCGCCGCGCGTAGCCGGCCAGCCGCTGCTTCAGGTCCGGCGGCACGGCTTCGGGCGGAGCGGTCTCCAGCAGCGCCAGGATGGAGCTCTGCGGCGCGCGCATGTCATGACTGAGCAACTGGATGATCTGTTCGCGCTGCGCGGCCGCGGCCTTCAGCTCGCCGATGTCGGTGAGCCGCAGGATCCAGGCCTCGGCAAAGGCTGCGTCGCCGTGGGGCGCGAGGGCGGCGAGGTAGGGCTGCCCCTCCGGGGAGAGGACCTCCTGCGCCCAGCCGGCCGCGCCTGAGGCCGCAGAACCGATCGGAAGTCGAAGAGGGGCGCCCTCAAGGTCTGTCCAGCCCTGGGCGAGGTCCGCCAGCCGCCGTCGACGTCGCGAGAAGCCGGCGCTCCGCGCCAGGCGCCGCGCGGCCCGATTGCCGAACAGGATCTCGCCGTCTCGGTTCAGCACCACGGTCGGGTCCGGCAGGCTCCTCAAGGTGTCGGCCGCGAACCGGCGTAGATCGCGCACGCGGGCGATCGTCTGGTGCATCAGCTGGATCTGCTGGGCCACGGCGTCTCCGCCGGCGGGCTTGTAGCGCCGCAGTCTCAGCAGGTCCGGCTCGGCCGCGAAGCGCTGCAGCTCGGCGACCATGTAGCCGGTGGCGGCCTCGAGGCGACGCCATCCCCAGACCGGGAACAGCACCAGCACGGTGAGGATCAAGGCGAACGGCGGCAGCCAGACCTGCCCGACGATCAGCGTCAGCCCGCTTGTCGCCACCGCGGCCACGATCACGCCGAACCCGAGCGGCAGCGCTCGGCGGGGCGGCAGCACCGCCAGGGCCAGCATCATCAACGCCACGCCTGCCAAGGTGAACGCCAGCCGCAGCGGCTGACCCGCCGCGTCGACGACGTCGCCCGAGAGGCGCGCATTGAGGAGATTGGCCTCGATCTCGACGCCCGGCAGGGAGTGGCCGCGGGTGCTGAGCGGGGTGGAATGCCTGTCATCGAGCCCTGCGGCGGTCGCGCCGACCAGCACGAGCTTGCCCCGCAGGAAGCCGTCCGGCACTTCGCCCGCGATGACGCTGGCCGCGGAGACCGTGCGGAATCCACCGGCGGCAGCGAAGGGGATCAGCATCGTTCCTTCCCGTACGAACGCCGCCGCCGTCGCACCGTCGGGGAGCGGCGAGCGGCCGGGGGGCGCGCCGGTCCCCGCCAGACGCAGGCATTCGACGAGGTGCGGCAGACGCCGGACCCCGTCGCCCTCGTAGAGCACCGCCCGACGCGAAAGGCCGTCGGCGTCGAACACCATATCGACGTGGCCCAGCCGCGCGTGACGCCGCAGCTCGGGAGGCGGCGCCCGCGTGGCGAAGGCCTGGCCGTTCGGCCCCGGCAGATCGAACATCACCGGAAGGCAGACGCGGCCGGTACGCGCCAGCGACCGGGCGAGCGCGGCGTCGTCCGCGGGGTCGGGCGCCGGCTCCAGGAACAGCACATCGTAGCCGACCGCCTTCACGCCACTGTCGGCCAGGCGGTCGAGCAGGCGGGCGTGCACCGCCCGCGGCCACGGCCAGGGCCCGAGGGCTTGGAGGCTGGCGTCGTCGATGGCGACGATCAGGATGTCGTCCGCGGCGGGCCGCTCAAGGCGGCGCACGAAGGCGTCGTAGAGGACATTGTCGAGCCGGACTGTGGCGTCGGTGATCACCAGGCCCACGGCGAGAGCGGCGCCGAGCACGAAGACGGCGATCCACTCGACGAGCATCTGCCGCATCTGGCGCGGCCGCCGGCGCCAGGCGCGGAAGAAGCGGCGGACCGGACCACCCCGGGCTATCGCGCCACCTCGAACCTTTGTGGGGCGGACCACTTCTCCGCCGCCTTGCCGTCTTCGAAACGCACGACGAGGACGCGCCACTCGTAGGCGCCGGGCGGCAGGTCGGTGACGACGAACTCGCCGGACGTCAGGCCCGACTGGTCGATCACCGGGGCGGCGCCGGCGCGGCTGGGCGTCAGCACGAAGCGGTAGCTGGCCGTGCCTTCCCCGGCGGTGGTCCACTTGAACAGGTAGCGCCGCTTGGCGCCGGCGAGGGCCCTGGGCTCCTCCAGGCTCAAGCTGTTGAGCCGCCGTTCGAAGGCGAAGGTGGAAGGCCGGCCTTCCAGACCGTCGGCCGCGAGCGCCGTGAAGCGGGCGAAATAGGTGCCGTTCGGGATGCTGGCGAAACGCAGCTGCGGCGACGGAGCTTCGGTTTCGGCGACGATGTCGACGAAGCCCGCATCCATGGCGATCTGCGCCCGGTAGCGGCCGGCGCCGTCCAGCGGCTCGAGACGGAAGCTCAGCTCGGGCTCGTCCTGCAGCAGCGCGCCCCGCACGGGCTTTGGCTCGGGCAGCAGCGGGGCGGGCGCGCCGGCCCCCTGTGGCGTGGTCTGCACGCCGAAGCCGGCCGTGACGGGCTGCTCGGAGGCATCGGCGGACCGCACATTGGTCACCGTTCCCTCGATCACTTCGAGGGTGGCCTGGCCCCGCTCGGGATCGAAGTTGGTGCGGAACTCGGTGCCGCGAACGGCCGACACCGTCAGGGGCGTCTGGAGGAGGAAGCGGTCGCGCGGGTTGCGCGCCGGGGTCACGACGGCATTGCTCCGTCCGGCGTCGATCGCGAAGTCACGTTGCAAGGCGCCCGTCATCACGACCCGCCGAAGCCGCTGCACCCGCAGCCTGCTGTTGGACGGCAGGGTGACCCTCGATCCGTCGGGCAGCTCCACTGTCAGGAAGGCGTTGGGCCCGGTGGCCAGGGCGTGGCCCTCGCGGATCGGCATGCCGCGCGCCACGGGCAGCTCCGCGGCGCCCTGCGAAACGGTGATCGCCCCTCGGAAAGCCACCAGCTGCGCGGCGATCGGCTCCGTGCGCAGGAGCTCTGGGGCGATCTGGAGCTCGCCGCCGAGCGGGAGACGGCGGGGATTGGCGACCCGGTTGGCGCGCTGGACCCGTCGATAGTCGCCGAGGCGGTTCAGATATTTCCCGGCCAGGTCGTAGAGCGTGTCGCCGCGCTGGATCTGGTAGCGTTCAGGCGGTTCGGTCGGCTTCGCCGGTTCGGTTGCGGCCGCGGCGCCCGCCGAAAGGATCAGGACGCCTGCCGCAAGGACCCATTTCATACCGTCTCAGACCCGCCCGACTCGTCGCTCACCCGCTCGAGACGGTAACCGTAGCTGTAGACGGGGGCCAGCTTGAAGCCGCGGTCGGGCCGCAGGCCAAGCTTGGCGCGGATCTTCGAGACGTGGGCGTCGAGGGTGCGGGTGGCCAGGTCGGGGTTGCGGCCCCAGACCGTCTCCAGGAGATAAGAGCGGCCGAGCGCCCGGTGCATGTTGCGGAACAGGACGAGCGCCAGGTCGAACTCCTTGGCGGTCAGCTGCACCTCCTCGCCGTCCACCGAGACGACACGGCTCAGCGGATCGAAAACGACGCCGCCAAACGCTTCCGGCCGGCTCTCCAGCTCGGGCGGATAGGCCCGCCGCAGCACGGCATGCACCCGCGCCAGCAGCACCGAAGGATCGATCGGCTTGACGAGGAAGTCGTCGGCGCCGGCGTTGAGGCCGGCCACGATGTCCTCGGCGTCGGACCGGGCCGTGACCATCAGGATCGGCGGCGGCGGGGAGAGATGGGCGCGCGCCCACGTCGCCACGTCCAGGCCGGAGAGTCCGCCCGGCACGTTCCAGTCCAGGATCAGCAGGTCGAAGGTCTCCTGACGGAGCTTCGCCATGATCGCCGGTCCGGTGGTGAACGGGACGCAGTTGTGCCCGGCGAGAGTCAGCGTGCGGACCACCAGGTCGGCCTGCGCGCCCTCATCCTCCAGTACGGCCACTCGCATCCGAACTCGCTTCCAGGACTGGGCCGCCGCAAGGCGCCGGGGTTGAAGGGCGGGTAGGTCGCCGATCGCGGGCAGGGCCGGCGAAGGGGATCGACCCATTCGGTCCACGCCGCGTCGCTCGCAGGAGAATCATGCTCGCAGTTTGGGCGCGGATCCCGAGCGGATAAGCATCAGCTGTAAAGCTGTGGTGCACTGCACGGCGGTCAAGGGCCGTTCGCGCGCTGGAGGTCGGGGCCGCGCTGCATCGGCCGGCCGCCGGCCCTCGGGGCCCATCATGAACACGCCATCCGTCAACGCTCCCGCCTATCCGGCCGCGGCCGTCCCCTTGTTCTTGTCTTTCACGATCCTGGGTTGTTCTGCGCCACGTGGCGAGAGAACGGCGACCGAACGGAATGCAATGAATCGTAAACAGCAGGCGGCGGGCCGATCGCCTGCGGCTAGGCGCCGACCCCGGCTCTTCGCCAGACGTCGAGCACGCCCAGCGTCGACAGCGCGGCGAACATCCGACGGGCGTCGCGGAGGTTGTCCAGGCAAAAGCGCGCTACGGCCGGCGACGCCAACTGATGCGCCGGGACGATGAGGCCGCCCCTGACCCGCTGCAGCACCCCGGCCTCGGTGAGGGCCAGGACGTGGCGGCGTGTCGTCTCGGCGGCGAAGCCCAGCCGTCGGGCCAGCCCGGCAATCGTCACCGGCCTGCGGTGGCTGTCGCTCAACATGCCGGGCTCCAGCCCGACGCCTTCCTCGGCGTCCAGGTGTTCGGTGTTCCAACGGACGATTTCGAACAGGATCAGGCAGGTCACGACGTCGCCGAAGCCCGCCCGCGCGGCGTCGGACACCCGCAGAAGATAGGCCAACCCGATCCGCAGGGCCGCCCGCACGGGCGCGACGTCGTCCTCGATCCATGCGGTCGACGCAGGAAGGTCGTCGAGCACGCCTAGCCGCTTCAGGGCCGCATAGCAGGCCTGCAGGCGCGTGTAGGCTTCCCCCGCGGCGGCCTGGAACGGCGGAGAGGCGACCACCTCGGCGGGAACGGTGAGGCCGGCCGGGCTCAGGACGCAAGCGCCCCGCTCCACGAGGCCGTGCACCCGCCGTCGCACGCTCTCGAAGGAAAGACCGAGCGAAACGGCCACGGCGTGGATCGTGATCGGCCGCCGCAAGGCGTCGGGCGCGGGTTCGGCGAGAGTGGCGTAGCGCAACTGCAGGTCGGCCTGCGCCGCGATCGGCGCGTTGTTGGCCTGCAGGATGACGGCGAGGATCATCCGATCGAGCGGGTCGCCCAGCGGTCGACCCAGCGCCATCGCTTCGACGAAGAGACTGATGGTCGCCCTCTGTGCATCGGGCCGCTCCAGGGAAGGCGCCCTCTCGGGCTCCCGCGAAGGTGCGTGATGGGCGACGTCCGCGACCATGGGCCGACGTCAGCCTGTGTCGGAACCGCCGGTCAATCCGTCGTCGACCGATGTTCTTCAAAATTGACTGTCAAACGGCGTTGAAAATTGACCCCCTATCGGCGTCCAAAATTGACCCCTCTGTTGGTTGTCCTGGGCTGGCGGCGAGGCGCGTAGCCATCAGCTAGCGCAGCGCGTCGCCGCCGGGTGAGCTGC